>CAVUNL010000021.1:0-32635 GCA_963742795.1 uncultured Actinomycetes bacterium | reverse complement strand
GCCGCCAGGTGAAACGATCGTGCCGTGACGCCACCGCAGCCGGGAGCGATCGAGGTCACCGACCAGCTCGAGCGCCGGATCCGCAAGCCGATCGACCTGTTGCGCTGCGTCACCTCGGGCATCGAGATCATCGTGCTGGCGGTAGCCGGCGTGGCGGCGAGCGCGACGACGACCGGCGTGGAGACCGACATTGTCGGTGCGAGCGGGCGGCTGCACACCCTGCTGGTGGTGGCCCGGCCCCTGGTGCTGTTCGGCATCCTCATCGTCCCCGTCGCGCTGGCCGTCCGCCAGCTCTTCCGGGGCCAGGTGCAGCGGCTCGCCGAGGCGGTGGTCACCGGGATCCTGGCCGCGGTCGTGACGGCCGTGCTCAACGTCGCGCTGGAGCGCGCGGTCGCGACCCGGCTCTACGACGCGATCATCATGTCCCGCCCAGGCGTCAGCCACGCCGCGCCGCTGGACCCGTACCTGGCCGGCCTGGTGGCCTACGCGACGATCATCGGCCTGTCCGGTCGGCCGGGCTGGCGGAACGCCCTGTGGCTGGCCGTCGGCGTCTACGCGCTCGTCCACCTGGTCGACCTGGATACCACCGTCCTGTCCTTCCTGATCACGCTGCTCGTCGGGCGCACGATCGGCCTGGGCGTCCGGTACGTGGCGGGCAGTCCGTCGCTGCGGCCCAGCGCGGCGGAGATCGCGACCGCGCTGAACGGCGCGGACCGGAAGGTGACCGAGATGGTCCGGCTCCGCTCGGCACCGCCGACCCCTCACCGGGCCGGATCGCGTCAATACGCCGCGATGACGAGCGCCGGCGACCGGCTGGACGTCACCGTCTACGACAAGGACCAGCAGGCGGCCGGCGCCGTCTACCGGCTGTACCGGTCGGTCCTGCTGCGCGGGCAAGTCTCCCGCGGCGCGCCGCAGTCGGTGGACCGGACCGTGGAGCGCCGGGCCCTGCTGACCTACGCGGCCGAAGACGCGGGCGCGCCCACCCCCCGGCTGCGC
This sequence comes from uncultured Actinomycetes bacterium, assembly GCA_963742795.1. Taxonomy (GTDB): domain Bacteria; phylum Actinomycetota; class Actinomycetes; order Streptosporangiales; family Streptosporangiaceae; genus Palsa-504. Next base: position 31,636 of record CAVUNL010000021.1, on the reverse strand, counting down.
GCCGTGGTACGGGTCGGGCCGGAAGCCACCGTGCTCGCCTTCGATCACTACGAGGGGACCACGCTGGCCGAGCGGAAGCCCGGGGTTACCGACGCCGAACTGCGGAACATCTGGAACGCCGTGCAGCAACTGCACGAGCACCGCGTCACGCACCGCTCGCTGACCGCCGACCGCATCCTGCTGACCAGCGACGACCAGGTCATGCTGCTCGACCCGGGTGACGGCGACGTGGCCGCCAGTGACCTGCAGGTCCGCCTGGACGTGGCCCAGCTCCTGGCCGAGCTCGCCCTCTACGTCGGGCCGGAGCGGGCCGCTGACCTGGCGCTGGCCAAGGCGGGGGCGGACGAGCTGGTCGCTGTGGTGCCGCTGCTGCAGCGCGCGGCCCTGGCCCGCTCCACCCGGGCCGCCCTGCGCCGCCGCCGGGACGTCCTGCCCGCCCTGCGCCAGCGGCTGCTCGCCGCCGTCCCCGGCGGCGAGGTCGCCCCCGTGCGGCTGGAGCGGATCCGGTTCCGCAGCCTGGTCACGCTGGTCGCCAGCGTCGCCGCGGCGTACCTGCTCGCGGGCGAGCTCGCGCGGGTCAGCCTCGGCCACGCCATGCGGGTCGCGGACTGGCGCTGGGGCCTGGTGGCGCTGGCTCTCTCGGCGGTGACCTACGTCGGCGCGGCGCTGGAGCTGTCCGGGTTCGTGTCCGAGCGGCTGAACTTCGTCCGCACCGTGCTCGCCCAGCTGGCCGGGTCTTTCGTCACGCTGGTCACGCCCGCCGCGGTCGGGGGCGCGGCCCTCAACGTTCGCTACCTGCAGCGCCGGAAGATCCCGGCGCCGGTCGCGGTGGCCAGCGTCGGCGTAAGCCAGCTGGTGGCCATCGTCTTGCACGTCCTGCTGCTGGTGGTGTCCATCGCGGTCGCCGGGGCCGCGGCCAAGGAGCCGTTCCGCCCTCCTCCGACCTGGTCCTACTTCGTGCTGGCCGGGCTGGTCGTGGCGGCCCTGGCCGTGCTGGCCGTGCCCGCCGGACGGCGGCTGCTGCGCGCCCGGGTGCAGCCGATACTCGGCCAGGTCCTGCCGCGGCTGCTCGAAGTCGCGCAGCAGCCGCGCAAGCTCGCCGAAGGCGTCGGCGGGGCACTGCTGCTGAGTGTGGCGTACATCCTGTGCCTGGTCGCGTGCGTGCAGGCCTTCCATGGCTCGGCGGCCATTGCGAGCATCGCCGTGGTCTACCTGACCGGTAGCGCGCTTGGATCGATCATCCCCACGCCCGGCGGGATCGGCGCCGTGGAGGCGGCCCTGACGGCCGGGCTGGTGGCGACCGGGCTGCACGGGACGGAGGCGGCCAGCGCGGTGCTGCTGTTCCGGCTGCTGACCTTCTGGCTGCCGGTCCCGTTCGGCTGGGCCGCGCTGAACTACCTGGAACGCCACGACGCCATCTGAACCGGGAGAGATTGCCACTCGTTCCTTCCGGGTAGCGTCAATAGCGCAGGCTCTTTGTTATCAAGGGGAGCGTGAGATTTCTCAATACCTGCGGTTGACCAGGAAAGCCGCTTTCTACCTCGTCACTTTCCTGATCATCACGGCCGGCTCGATCTGGCTGGCGCTGCAGGTCGCGCCCATGCAGACCGTCTCCGCGGCCGGCCAGACCGCCCAGGTCGGGGCGGCCATCCCGTCGCTGAGCTGGTCGGGTCCCGGCGAGCTCGACCTGTTCGGCCAGGTGATACCGACCAAACCCCGGTTCGAGGGGCCGATCCGCCCGCTGCTGCAGCTCACCCATATCACCATCGACCGTCAGGTCGCCCAGTTGCTCCGCTCGGACGACCCGCGCAAGCTCAAGCTGAGCCTCAGCCAGCAGCTGGCCCAGGGCTGGACCCGGTACTTCGTATGGGAGACGCTCATCGCGGCCGGCTTCGCCGTCGTCGCCCTGATCGCGGTGGCCGGGGTACGCAGGCAGTCCTACCTGACCATGCTGAAGACCGTCGGTGCGGGACTGGCCGTCGTGGTAGCGGTGAACATCGGCGGCGTCTTGCTGACCGCCTCCAGCACGCCGCGGATGCTATCCAGCGTCAAGACGCTCGACGAGCTGGTCGGCACCGACCCGCTCCAGGCCGCTCCCGGGTCCGTCGCCCGGCCGCTGCCCGGCGTGCAGGCGGTGGTGATCGGCGACTCGACCGCGGCCGCGGTAGGCAACCCGGCCGTCCCCGACGCCAGCCCCCTGGACCAGGCCTGCGGCCGCAGCAGCGTGTCCTACGCCGCTGACCTGGCCGCGGTGAACAACTGGAACGTGCTGAACCTGGCCTGCAGCAGCGCGACGATCCAGAACGGCCTGCTCGGAGCGCAGGTCCTCAATAACGGGCAGGTGGCGCCGCCGCAGCTGGGCGAGGCCGAGCGAGCCACGCACGCGAAGGTCATCATCGTCAGCGTCGGCGCCGACGACGTCGAATGGTCGATCATGACGCGCCTGTGCGTGGCCAGCGCGGTGTGCAACGACAAGGTGTCGTCCGCGTACTTCAGCCAGCTGCTCAGCGCGTTCACCACCAGCTACTACCAGCTCCTGGGCGACCTGGCCGCCCTGCCTCACAGCCCCGCCGTCCTGGTCAACGAGTACTACTCGCCGTTCGGCCCGAACATCGGCTGCCTGGCGAAATACGGCCTCACCGCGGCCAAGGAGAAGGTGCTGCTGGCCCGCCTCGGCCAGCTGAACACCGTGCTGGCGCAGGGCGCGCAGACCTTCGGCTTCGGGGTGGCCGACCCGCCGTTCACCGGCCACGAGCTGTGCACCGCCGATCCCTACGTCCAGGGCCCGAGCGACCGGGCACCGCTGCACCCGACCGCGACCGGCGAGCTGATCATCGCCCTGGCCGACCAGCAGGCCCTGCCCAAGCTCCAGGCCGTGGTCCCGGCCGCCTCAGCCATAACCCCCGCCCCAGGAACCGACTGAACTCAGCGCAGCGTGGGGATGATCTGGTCGCCGTAGGCGGCCAGGGTGTCCTCCTCCTGGTCGTGCATCAGGTACACGGCGAACTGGTCGGCGCCGGCCTCGGCCAGCTCGCGCAGCCGGTCCACGTGCGCGGACGCCGGCCCGAGCAGGCAGAACCGGTCGACGATCTCATCAGGCACGAAGTCCACGTCCGGGTTGTCCGAACGGCCGTGGTGCGCGTAGTCGTAGCCCGCGCGGCCCGCGATGTAGTCGGTCAGCGCGCGCGGCACCGGCCCGTCCGTGCCGTACCGGGCCACCAGGTCGGCGACGTGATTGCCCACCATGCCGCCGAACCACCGCAGCTGCTCCCGCTGGTGCGCCAGGTCGTCGCCGACGTAGGCGGGCGCCGCCACGCAGATCTTCACCGCGTCTGGGTCACGCCCCGCCTCTTTCGCGGCCGAACGCACCGACCCGATGGTCCAGCGGGCGATGTCCGGGTCGGCGGTCTGCAGGATGAACCCGTCGGCCTGCTCGCCGACCAGCCGCAGCGCCTTCGGCCCGTACGCGGCCATCCAGATCTCCAGCTTGCCGTCGCGCACCCACGGGATGCGCAGCGGCTGACCGTGCAAGCTGACCTCGCGCCCCTCGGCCAGCCCCTTGATCACGGTCATCGCCGAAGCCAGCGTGGCCATCGACATGGGCGGCTGGCCGATCACCCGCCGGGCCGAGTCACCCCGGCCGATCCCGCACACGGTCCGGTTGCCGTACATGTCATTCAGCGTCGCGAACAGCGACGCGATGACCGACCAGTCCCGGGTCCCCGGGTTGGTCACCATCGTCCCCACGGTCAGGTCCGACGTCGCGGCCAGCACCGCCGAGTAGATCACGAACGGCTCCTGCCACAGCACGTGCGAGTCCCACGTCCACCCGTAGGAGAAGCCCGCGCCCTCGGCCCGCCGCATCATCTCCACCACGCGGCTGGCGGGCGGGTTGGTCTGCAGGACCACACCGAATTCCATGACCCCTCCTAAAACCCTTTTTTGTGCCGAACGGACCATCGTGCGTGCTGCTACAGCAGGTACTGATTCAGCCCGCGAGCCAGGAACGTGCCGTGGCCCGCGCTGCCCAGGTACTGGCCGTCGTCGATCACCACCCGGCCGCGGGACAGGGTGGTCACCACCCGGCCGGTGATCTCCAGGCCCTCGTACGCCGAGTAGTCCACGTTCATGTGGTGGGTCGCCACCGACAGCGTCTGGGTGGCCTGCGGATCGTAGATCACGATGTCGGCGTCCGAGCCGGCCGCGATGACGCCCTTGCGCGGGTACAGCCCGAACATCCTGGCCGGCGTGGTCGAGGCCACCTCCACCCAGCGCGGCAGCGACAGCTGGCCCGCCACCACGCCCTGATGCAGCAGGTCCATCCGGTGCTCGACGCCGGGCATCCCGTTCGGGATCTTGGAGAAGTCACCCCGGCCCAGTTCCTTGCCGTCCTTGAAGCAGAACGGGCAGTGGTCGGTCGAGACCACCGACAGGTCGTTGGTCCGCAGCCCCCGCCACAGCGAGTCCTGGTGGTCCCTGGGCCGCAGCGGCGGGGAGCAGACGAACTTGGCGCCCTCGAAGTCCGGCCGGGCCAGGTCGTCCAGGGACAGGTACAGGTACTGCGGGCAGGTCTCGGCGAACACGTTCTGCCCGGTGTCCCGGGCCTGCGCCACCGCCGCGAGCGCCTGGCTGGCCGACAGGTGCACGATGTACAAAGGACAGGCAGCGACCGCCGCCAGCGTGATGGCCCGGGACGTCGCCTCGCCCTCGAGCTCGGGCGGCCGGGTCAGGCCGTGGTACACCGGGTCGGTGTGGCCCGCCGCCAGCGCCTGCGCGACCAGCTGGTCGATGGCGATGCCGTTCTCCGCGTGCATCATCACGGTCGCCCCGGAGCGGGCAGCCTGCTGCATGGCCAGCAGGATCTCCCCGTCGGTGGCGTAGAACACGCCGGGATAGGCCATGAACATCTTGAAGCTGTTCACCCCGCCGGAGATGCAGGCGTCCATCTCCTTGAGCGTCGTGTCGTTGACGTCGGAGACGATCATGTGGAAGCCGTAGTCGATGGCGCAGTTGCCGTCCGCCTTGGCGTGCCACTTGTCCAGGGTGGCCAGCAGCGACGTGCCCTTGGCCTGGACCGCGAAGTCGACGATGGTCGTGGTCCCGCCCCAGGCCGCGGCCCGGGTGCCGGTCTCGAACGTGTCCACGGAGAACGTGCCGCCGAACGGCATCTCCATGTGCGTGTGCACGTCGATCCCGCCCGGCAGCACGTACTTGCCCGTCGCGTCGATGATCCGGTCCACGCCGGGGACGGTGTCGTCCCCGCTCAGCAGCGCCTCGATCTTCTCGCCCTCGACGAGCACGTTGGCCTCCAGCGTCCCCGACGCCGTCACCACCGTCCCGTTGCTGATGAGGATGCTCACGACTCTGCTCTCCCGCTCGCCTTCGCTCGCTGATGGCTCATGGCTGTACCAGCGTCTCGTACTGGTCGGGGCGGCGGTCGCGGTAGAACTGCCACAGGTTCCGGACCTCGGCCAGCTGGCCCATGTCCAGGTCCCGGACCAGCACTTCGTCCTTGTCGTCGGCGGCGGCGTCGCCCATGAGCTGCCCGCGCGGGTCCACGAAGTAGGTCTGGCCGTAGAAGTCGTTGTCGCCGAGCGGCTCGATGCCGACCCGGTTGATCGCGCCCACGAAGTACTCATTGGCCACCGCGGAGGCGGGCTGCTCGAGCCGCCACAGGTACTGGGACAGGCCCCGGCTGGTGGCCGAGGGGTTGAACACGATCCGCGCGCCGGCCAGGCCGAGCGCCCGCCAGCCCTCGGGGAAGTGCCGGTCGTAGCAGATGTACACGCCGATCCGGCCCGCCGCGGTGTCGAACACCGGGTAGCCCATGTTGCCCGGCCGGAAGTAGAACTTCTCCCAGAACCCCTTGACCTGGGGAATATGCGTCTTGCGGTACTTGCCCAGGTAGGTGCCGTCGGCGTCGATCACCGCCGCGGTGTTGTAGTAGATGCCCGGGTGCTCTTCCTCGTACATCGGCGCCACGATCACGATGGTGTGCTGCCGCGCCACGTCCTGGAGCAGCCGGGTGGTCGGCCCGTCCGGGATGGCCTCGGTATAGGAGTAGTAGTCGGCGTCTTGCACCTGGCAGAAGTAGGGTCCGTAGAACAGTTCCTGCAGGCACACCACCTGCGCGCCGGCCGAGGCCGCGGTCCGGATGTGGTCCACCGCCGCCGCGATCATCGATTCCTTGTCCCCGGTCCAGCGCTGCTGGATTAGCCCGGCCCGGACGATCTCAGCCATCGGCTCCTGCCCTCCTGATATCTGGCCGCTATTACCGCACCCCCTTGTATATCCCGACAACGCCCTGTCCACGCCCCCCGGGGCTGCTAATCCGGGGGGCTCGGCGGGGCTGCAAAGGGCAGCACGAGGGCGGCGGCGGCGATCAGCGCGCCGGCCGCGACCAGCCGCAGCAGCGCCGAGCCGGGGCCCGGTCCGGTCGCGGGCAGCATCCCGGCGCCCGCGCCGAGCGCGAGCAGACCCGCGCCGACGGCCAGCACCCGCACCTGCGGCCGGAGCACGCCGGGGGAGGCGTCGGACTCGGCCAGGTGGGTGGCGAGCAGGTAGGCGATGAGGGCGGCGCCGAGGACCGCGGTGTGCCACGGCCGGGACCGGTGCATCACCTCCAGCCACACCACGGCGATGACCGCGCCCTCCTCCCAGGGCACCCGGCGCAGCGTCTCGAGGAACCGGAGCCCGGCCCGTGCCGGCACCGGCAGCAGGAAGGCGTCCTCGGGCACCGGGACCCCGGCCAGGGCCAGGCGCAGCGTGCCCGCGGCCACCCCGGCGATGGCCAGGATCAGGGCCAGGTTGGCTCCGCCCGTGTGCACCAGCGGGGCGGCAGCCCAGACCACGCAGCCCGCGCCGAGCAGGGCCGCGGCGGCCCGGATGGCGACCCAGTAGCGGGTCATCGCCGCGACCCCGAGGCGATCATCGGGCGGCGGGTGTAGCGGGCCAGCGGCAGGTCCAGGGAAGCGGTCCCGTCCCAGTGCACCACCGGGACGCCCAGTTCGCGCAGCGAGAACCTGATCGCCTCCTGTTCCATCCGCCAGATCCGCCGGGCCATCCGGTCCGTGCTGCGCGGCCGGACGGGCGGATCGGCGTTGAGCACGTCCACCACCAGCATGGTGAAGCCGCGCTCACGCATGTCCCGCAGGATCTCGACGAACCGCTGGTCCAGCAGCGGGCTGAACACCACGACCAGCGAACCCGGGGGCAGTGCGGCCCGCGGCAGCCGGCGCATGCTCGTGCCCTCGGCCGACCCCGACCCGAAGGCCGGTCCCGCGGCGCCCCGCTCGCTGGCCAGCATCGAGTCGATGATCCGGTACACCTGGCGCCGGCCGAGCCCGGGCCCCAGCCAGCCGACCGAGCCCCAGTGGTAGGTGATCACGCCCACCCGGTCCCGGGCGTCCAGGTACGCGCGGGCCGCGGCCGCGGCGCCGCGCAGCGCGAGGTCGAGCGCCGATGACCCCGGCTCGCCCACGTCCGAGGTGCCGTCGACCAGCAGCACCACGTCCTGGGAGCGCTCGGCGGCGAACGTGTTCACCTGCAGCCGCCCCCGCCGGGTGCTGGCCGGCCAGTTAATGCTGCGCTGCCGGTCGCCCGGCGCGTACTCGCGGACGCCGGCGAACTCGATGCCCTCGCCGAACATCCGGGCCGCGTGCTCCCCGAGCCGGTTCGGCAGCCGGCTCAGCACCACCTGGGTCCGCTGCTGGGCCGGGGCGGGATAGCAGTCCAGCGAGGGCAGGTTCACGGTCAGGTGGCCTTCGGCCAGCCGCCAGCGGTCGCGCAGCACCACGTCCACGGTGCCGATCTCCCGCCGCCCCCAGCGCTGCGGGGAGAAGGTGAAACGGGCCCGCGGCCCGTCGGCGGCCGCGGCGCCGACGGGCTCGATCTCCCGGCCCGGATGCCAGGTCCACTGCACGCCGCACGCGCCCTGGCCCTCGACCAGCACGTCGATGGCCACCAGCTCGCCCTCGAAGGCCCGCCGGGTGCTGGGCCGGACCCGCAGGCTGACCCGCGGCGGCCGCTGCTGGCTGCGCCCGGCGGCCAGCAGCAGCAGCGCGGGCGCGGCCAGGCCCGCGAACTCGGGGCGCCGGGCCACGGTCGCGATGAACAGCGCGGCCAGGCCCAGCGTGAGCAGCCGGCGGCCGTGCCGGGACGACCGCCACTGCAGGCTGAACTCCTGACCGGGAGCATCGCGCCCCGGTCCGTTCGGAGTAAAGGCAGTGCTAGCCCGGGGAGACGACCCCCCGCTCTGCCGTCCGGGGGGGACGACCCCCCCGAGCCCCCCCGAGGCCCCCGCGGGATTCGACATCAGCCGGTGACCGCGGACGCCTGGTCGCGGCCGCTGGCCCGGACGGTCGGATCGGTCTTGGGCGTGGGCACGCCCACCAGCAGCTTGGTCACCACCTCGTCGGCCGAGACCTGGCGCACCCACAGCTCGGGCCGCAGCGTGACCCGGTGCGCCAGCGCGGGCACTGCCACATTCTTGATGTCGTCGGGCACCACGTAGTCGCGCTTGCGCAGCACCGCCTGGCCGCGGGCCAGCTGGACCAGGGCCAGGCCGCCGCGCGGACTCGCGCCCACCTGAATCTGGGCGTCCTTCCTGGTCGCTCTGACGATGGCCACGATGTAGTCGAGCAGGTCGGGGCTGATCTCCACCTGCTCCAGCGAGTCCCGCATGGCCAGCACCCCGTCCGGGCTGGTCACCGCGTTGAGCTCCGCGTACTCGGTGGCCCGCGACACCCGGCGCCGGAGCATGTCGGTCTCGTCGCCGGTGCTCAGGTAGCCCAGGCGCAGCCGCATCAGGAACCGGTCGAGCTGGGCCTCGGGCAGCTCGTAGGTGCCCTCGTACTCGATCGGGTTGTCGGTGGCCAGCACGATGAACGGCTGCGGCAGCATGCGGGTCTGCCCGTCCACGCTGACCTGCCCCTCGCCCATCGCCTCGAGCAGTGCCGCCTGGGTCTTGGGCGGCGTCCGGTTGATCTCGTCGGCCAGCAGAAGCTGGGTGAACACCGGCCCCGGGCGGAACACCATGTCGGCCGACCTCTGGTCGTACAGCGGGGCGCCGACCACGTCGGAGGGCAGCAGGTCCGGGGTGAACTGGATGCGGGCGAAGTCCAGGCCGAGCACCTTCGCGAACGACCGGGCGATGAGGGTCTTGCCCAGCCCGGGCAGGTCCTCGAGCAGGACGTGGCCGCCGGCCAGGACGCCGACCAGGACCAGCTCCAGGGTCCGGCGGCGGCCGACAACCGCGCGCTCGAGCTCGTCCAGGATGGCCGAGCAGGTCGCCGCGGCTTCTTCGGGGCCCATCAAAGCTTCTCCAATCGGTCGATGAGGCGCGCCAGGGTGTGTCGCGGGATGCCGCGCCGCTCGTGTCCTGGACGGGACCGCTCCCGCGCCGACCTCTCCGGCCGGGTGGTTCTGGGGCCCGGGTCGATCCAGCGCCACAGGCCGTTGTCGCGCGGGGTGCGGCAGAGCAGCCGGCGGGCCTTCTCGGGGTCTTGGTACAGATTGATGGCATGGCGTTCGGCCAGCCGGGCCGCCAGCAGGTGCTCAAGCACCGGCCTAAGCTCGGCGTCATAGTAGTCCCGGCTGGTCATCGCGTTATGCACGACGAACCGGCGGTGTGAGTAGCCGGTCAGCGTGCGGGCCTGCGGCTTCTCCCGGGCCTTGCGCGCGGCGTCCGGGGTGAGCTGCGGCAGCAAGGCGCGCACCAGGACCATCACGCCCGCCGCGGCCGCGACGGCCACCACGGTCAGGCCCGCCCAGCCAGCCACCGCGTAGCCGGCCACGGCGGCCGCCGTGACGACTATGCCGGCGGTAAGCAGTTCCGGTGTCGTGCCGCGCCAGGGGCTCACCATGCCGCCGTCGTCCCGGTCCTCCTCGGAGGCGGTCACGGGACGGCCTTCGCTTCGCCGGGTGCTTCCTCGGGCGCGGCCAGAGCGGCGGCTAGCTCATCAAGGGCCTGCTCGGCCGCGTCGCGCTGGCCGCGGCCCAGCGGATGGCTGGAGAACCTGGCCTCGTAGAACAGCGCGGTCAGCCGCGCGGCCGCGGTCCCGCGCACCAGGCCGCTCGTGGTCGCCCGGGCCAGCAGTTCGTCGGGCGTGTCGGCGACGGCCCGGGCCGCTCCCCGCTCGGCCAGGCTGGCCTCCATCGCCACGTAGCAGGCGATGATGGCCGCCCGCGCGTCGTCGACGGTGCGCAGCGCCAGCCGGCCCGATTCCACCGCTTCCCGCAGGTCCTCGGGATCCTCAGCCAGGAAGCCGCTGGTCTTGCCGCCGAACGAGGGCCGGAACCGCCGGGACCACCAGATGCTGAGCAGCACCGCGGCCACGAGCAGGACCACGAGCAGGACGTACAGGATGACGGTGAGCGGGACGCGGAAGTCCGACACGGCCTGCGGACTCTGCGGCGGGAGCGTCCGCTTCGGGATGGGCTTGGCGCTGACCGAGGGCTGGGCCGGAACCCCGCCTCCGAGGTGCAGGTGCAAGCTGACGAAGATGGCCACCGCCACGGCGATCATGCCCGCCCCGAGCACCACGGTCAGGACCCCGCGCAGCTTGGCCGCCACATCGTTGACCGGTACGCCACCGAGCGGGGACGCGCGCATCGCCCGCGACCGGCGCCGGGTGGTCAGCACCAGCAGGATCCCCAGGATGGCCTCGAGCGCCAACCCGATGGCCAGGCCGTCGTGCCGGAGCGGCCCGTTCCACCGGGGCGCGGTCACCGCCCCGCGCAGCCCGGCCAGCCCCAGGATGACCAGCAGCGTGAGCGGCAGCACCAGCGGCCAGGACAGCCCCGAACCCGCGCGCGGTCCGGCGTCCGGTGTCCCGGTATCACCCGTGGTTCCCGGCCCCGTCGTTCCCGGCTGGCTGGTCATACCCTCGCGTTTCTGACCCTTACCGATGGCCTTACCCGACCGTGCCCGCATGTAACGGCAAGAACCACCTACCTGCGCAAAAACCCTACCCGTACGATCCTCGGGCCGGTTGTCGCCGCCCGGCGGCCCGGCGCCTGGGCGGACGCTAGAACTGGTCCAGGCTGATCTCGGCGCGGAGCACGCTGTAGATGACGGTGTCCCGCCAGCGCCCGACGTGGAACGGGCATGTGGCGGAACCAGTTCCACCGGTCGGCGTCGCGCGAGTGGCCCTCCTCGAGCGCCGCCAGGTCAGCCTCCCGGACCGGCCGGAGCCGCACCCGAATCACGTCAGGCACGGCCGGCCGCCACCTGGTCGATCTCGTCGATGAGGGCCTGCTTGGCCGCGGCGCCGAGGAACGAGGCCCGTACCGAATTGCGCGCCAGGTCGGCCAGCTGGTCGCGGCTCAGCCCGAGCACCGTCGGCACCGACGCGGACCCGACCAGGTGCAGGTGCAGCTCGGCCTTGGGCAGTTCGTCGACGAAAGAGTCCACGGCCTGACGCTAGCAAGGACCCGCCGGAATCTACGGCGTCTTCGCGACCGCAGCTGCCTTGGCCGCGGCCTTCAGCCCCTGCTTGTAGGACCGCACCCGGGCCAGCGAGTCGGCGTCGGAGATGTCCGCGACCGACAGGTGCGAGCCCCTGACCCCGAACGGCCCCGCCGCCTCCCGCCAGCCCCGCGGCCGCACCCCGAACTGCTTGCCGAGCAGGGCCACGAAGATCTGCGCCTTCTGCGCGCCGAACCCGGGCAGCGCCGACACCCGCTTGAGCAGCTCGGGACCGGTCTTGGCCGTCGTCCACAGCCGCTCGGGGTCGCCATCGTACTGGTCCACGATCAGCCGGGCCACGTCCTGGACGCGGGCCGCCATGGCCTTGGGGTAGCGGTGCAGCGCCGGGCGTTCGGAGAAGATGCCGGCCAGCGCCACCGGGTCGAAGTCGGCCAGCTCGGCCGCCGTGGGTTCGTGCCCGAGCCGGCGGACCAGGTCCAGCGGCGCGCTGAAGGCCTTCTCGAGCGTCACCTGCTGGTCGAGGATCATCGCGATCAGCAGCGCGAGCGGGCTACGGCTCAGCAGCTCGTTGGCCTCGGGCTCCACCGGCATCGCGATCGTCACGGTGCCCTCCCCAGGAATCGATCATCGGTCGTGACCACGTATGCCCGCAGCGTACTCTGCCCTGGGCCTGCCGGGCGGACGACATCCACGGGATGCGCCAGGGGGCTATAAACTAGAAAAAGCTGGGCTGGCCCGGGGGCTCCCGGTCCGGGATGCGGGTCCGGGATGCCGACCCAGAATGCCGACCCAGAATGACTGAACGGAGTCAGCATGTCACCGCATTTGAAGTGGGGTATCGGCGGCGTCGTCGTCGGCCTGATCCTGCTGGGATTCATCCCCTGGTGGCTCGCCTTCGCGCTCATCGTCGTGGCCATCGCCGTGCCGGCCACCGCCTGGCTGATGCTGGACGAGTCGCAGCGACGGCGGTACCGCGAGCTCCGCCGCCGCCGCCGGGGCGAAATCCGCTAGCCGCGCCGATGGCCGTCCGCCGCCTCAACCACGCTGTCCTGTACGTGAACGGTCTGCAGCGCACCGTGGACTTCTACCGGCAGACCCTCGGCTTCGAGGTCCGCATGGAGATTCCCGGCCGCGCCGCGTTCCTGCGCGCGCCGGGCTCGGCCAACGACCACGACCTCGGCCTGTTCGAGATCGGCACCGGTCACGCGCCCGACCAGCCCGAACACCCCGGCCTGTACCACCTGGCCTGGGAGGTCGGCACGCTGGGCGACCTGGTCGACGCCCGGGCCCGGCTGCTGGCCGCCGGGGCGCTGGTGGGGGAGAGCGACCACCGCGTGTCCAAGTCGCTGTACGCCAAGGACCCGAGCGGCATCGAGTTCGAGGTCCTGTGGCGGGTGCCCGCCGAGGACTGGGAGGCGGAACTGGCCGACGGCGGCATGACGCTGCCGCTGGACTGGGACGCCACCCTGGCCCGCTGGGACCGCGGCCAGGCCACCGGCGCCGCCGCCGGCTCCGCCCACGTAACCGTCCCTCGGACACCCGGGTGATATAGGTCACCCCCACGAACGACCGGAACACCGCCAGCGGGTCCTCGCCGCTGATGCTCACCGTCCGCACGCCGGACCGCTCCACCCCGCGGACCCACGAGGCCACCTCGGCCATGTCCGCCGTCTGCATGTGCACCTCGAGGACCGCGGGCAGCGAGATGCCCGGCGGCCGCAGCACGGCCAGCTCCGAGGCCGCCGACTCCTCCGAGGCCCCGGCCGCGATCTCCCACACCTCCGACGGCTCGGCCGCCGCCCGCTCCGCCGCCCGCCGCGCCCCGTCGGCGATCAGCTCCCGGGCCACCTCCGGGTGCAGGTTGGCCGCGCCGAACCTGGTGAACGACTCCTTGACCACCACCCGCTCGGCGTCGGGCAGGAACGGATCGGCCTCGGCGATGGTGTGCTGATCCCCGGTGATCAGCCCCACCGGCGCCTGGCAGGCCAGCGCGACCAGCGCGTTGATCCCGCTCTCCCCGACCCCGGTCCCGTTGAGCGTGACGTGCGAGATCACCGCGGGGTTGTAGGTGTGCGACAGCACCGAGCTCTCGCCCGAGATCGACCCGTGGTAGCCGACCATGAACACCAGGTCCGCGGTAGTGTCCAGGCCTTGCATCATGTACAGCGGCTTGTGCCGCCCGGACACGTAGGCCGCCTGCCCGTGCAGCTCCTCCGGGTCCAGGTTGTTCATCGTCCCGTGCGAGTCGTTGCAGACGATCTCGGTCGCCCCGCCCGCCATGGCCCCGTCGATCGCCGCGTTGACCTCGCCCAGCAGCAGCCGCCGGCCCTCCTCGTACGGCTGCCCCGGCCCGCGGCACTGCGACCAGTCGACGATCCCGGCCACGCCTTCCATGTCAAACGAGATAAAGACCTTCATCGCCGCTCCCCACTCGATGAAAGTGGCACCGTACCTATTCTTACCGGTACGGTGCCACTTTCATGTCCTAGCCGGCGCCCTGGAGGCCAGGGGTCCGGGGGTCCCCGGTCATCGAGGACTCAGCGCTGCAGGCCGATGCTGGGCATCACGCCCCCGGACGGCTCGGGGCGAGTCCCAAGCCGGACCGTCCCGAAATTCGGGCTGCTGAAGTTGAACATCGTCATCAGGTTACCGATGGCTGGCCGGTTCCGGGGCACGTAGACGCCCGGCGTCGCATTCGGCAGGTTGTCCTCGCTGTAGCTGGTCAGCGGGGACAGACCCCAGTTGGCCTCGATGAACTTGAGGATCGAGACGTGATCGGTGTACGTGTGGTCGACGAAGCCGAGCTTGGCGTACGGGGAGACCACGATCATCGGCACCCGCGGCCCGTCGCCGAAGAAGCTGACCGGCTGGATGTAGCCCGAGTCGTAGTAGCCGCCGCTCTCGTCCATGGTGATGAAGATCGCCGTGGACGCCCACAGCTTCTTGTTGTTCTGGATCGCGGCGATGGCCCGGGCGGCGAAGTTCTCGAACGCCGCGAGCGTGGAGTAGCCGGGGTGGCTGTCGTCATCGCCCGGCTTGAGGAACGACACCGCGGGCAGCGTGCCTGCGGTCGCGTCGGCGATGAACTGGTTCGAGTCGTGCTGGGTGTAAGAACGCAGCGTCGGGTTGGTCATGATCGACGCGGAGTACTGCATCGGGTCGCAGATCCCGCAGTAATCGGACGTCGGGTTCCCGTTGTTGTACCCCTCGCCGAAGTATCCCCAGCTGATGCCGTGCGCCGACAGCTTGTTGCCGATGGTCACGTAGTCGCTGATCTGCGGCGGCACGGTATAGGGCGCAGTCTGCAGCGCGCCGTTGGCCTGGTAGCCGGGGTTGTAGTTATTCAGCAGGTAGTACCGGCCAGGCCGGCAATTGTTGAAGATTTGGTAGGGCAGCGTGCTCAGGTAGCTGAAGACCGGGCCGACACCCGGCTGCGAGTGGTCGGCGCATTCGGAATAGCTGCCGCCGGTGTTGGGCACGGTGCTGCTGCCGTAGCCATCCTGGGTGTAGTTGTTGTTGGTCCCAGGCTTGGGGTTGGGATTCTCGATCTCCCCGGACGGCGGAGCGACCGCTTTTCCGGAAGAGTTCTGATAGGACGCGGCGAAGCCAGTGCCGAGCGCGATGTGGTTGGCGCCGGTGCCCCCCTGCACGGCCTGGTGGTAGTTGTCGCTGATCGCGTAGCGCTGAGCTAGGTTGCGCAGGATCGGGGCGTCGCCCTCCGCCATGTTGTAGAAGCCCATCTGCACACCGCCCTGGTAGATGGGCGCAGGCGGGATCGCGCCGTTGTCGTCCCCGGCCGTGTTGATCGTCCAGGTGGCGAGCCGGTCGCGGTAGGCCGCGCTCTGCTGCCACATCTGGTAGAAGCGGTGGATCGGGTCGCCGACGTACGCGCCGAACAGCTCGCACTGACCGTACTTGGAGTACTCCAGGTGGCTGTCGAAGTAGGGGACGTACTTGGTGATCTGGAACGGTCCGTTGGGCAGGGTGGCCGGGAACCGGGTGTCCGCGCTGTTGCCGGGCAGGCCGTCACAGGCTTGCGCCACGTAGGTGGTGTTCGGCTGCGGGAGCGTGGTGTATTTCCCGGTGATCGTCGGCGTGAGCGTGTACTTCTTCGTGTTGACCGCCGTTAGCTGGGAGGCGGCCGCCAAGTTCGGGCCGGGGTTCCCGCTCTTGGTGACGATGCCCTCCGATCGCAGGTTCCAGATTTTCTGGTGGCCCGGCGGCTGGTAGGTCGCGAAGACGTTGTCGAAGCTGTGGTTCTCGCCGATGATGACCACCACGTGCTTGATCGGCGTGCTCGTGACGTGCGACGCGGCGGCGACCAGCGTTGTCGTCGCGTCACCGGTGGCGGCCTGGGGCGATGCGCCTGCTGTGGCCGCGGTCAGCGCGCTCGCCACCAGACCCGCCGCCGCTGCGGCGCTTACCTGCGTGATCAGTTTCAGTTTCATCGGGCTCCCTTCGCCTTCTGTACGTGAGCTGGGCGGATGCAGGGAATAGACCGAGGATTACCTCAGGCCAGCCTTAGCATGGGCTCCGTATTCGTCCGCAGACGGAACAAAAGGTGAACAGATCCCGAGTGCAATGAGAACAACTATGACCAGAAATGCGCAGTAACAGACACTGAGGCTGCCTAAGTGTCACGGTGCACCGCTCCGGTACCATAACCGGCGGAAACCGACGTCGATTCTTATCGGAGCTGACCGGGGAACAGCAGCGCCAGCTGGCGCGGGTAGCCCGCGATCAGCCGCAGTTCGTCGTCGGTCAGCGGCTTGCCGGTTGCCGACGCGCAGAGCTGGACCAGCGCGAACACCAGGTCTTCGTCCCCGTCGGCCACCGTGACGCCGAGCCCGTCCAGCACGTGCCGCAAGCCGGCCTTGCCGCCGTATTCGCCGGTCAGCACCACCCGGCCCTCGCGCGCGTACCAGTCCGCCGGGAACGGCCCGAGCACCGAGTCGTCGTACAGCTCGTAGTTGGCCCGGTCTTTCAGCGCCCCGTCGGCGTGGATGCCCGACTCGTGCGCGAACGCGTTGCGGCCGACGCCTGGCCAGGCCGGCGGCAGCGGCTGCCCGAACGCGTAGGCGGCCCACAGCCCGAACCGCCGCGCGCAGGACAGGTCGACCGGATCGCCGATCACCGCGGTATCAGCGATCCCGAACCCGTACCGGAACGCCAGGATGCATGACAGCAGGTCGGCGTTGCCCGCGCGCTCGCCGATCCCGTTCACGCAGGTGTTGACCCAGGCGTCCTGATTGGCGTCGAGGTCGCCGAGCGCGCCGGACACCGAATTGGCCACGGCCATGCCCAGGTCGTTGTGGCAGTGGGTCTCGACCGGGAGGCCGACCGCGGTGGCCAGCTTGGCGAACCGTTCCCGGATCCGCCCGGGGGAGTCGCCGCCGATCGTGTCGCAGTACCGCACCCGCGTCGCGCCCGCCTCCCGCGCCGCCGCCGCGAACTCCAGCAGGTACCCGTCGTCGGTCCGCGACCCGTCCTCCGCGTTGACCCCGATACTGTGCTCGTCTCGCGCGCCTCCGGCACGACCCAGCGCCTCCCTCGCCACCGTGACCGCCTCGACCATCTGGTTGATGATCGCGGAACGGTCGAGCCGGCCTCGGAACTTGTGCGCGATCATCTGGTCCGAGGTGGAGATCGACACGTTGTAATGACTCAGGCCCCGTCCGCCCGGCCCGGTCACGGCGACCGCGGCCTCGACGTCCGCGGGAACCGCCCGGCACCAGCCGGACAGCCGCAGGTCGCCGAACGCCCCCGCCTCGGCCAGCGCCAGGCACGCCCTGACGTACGGCACCTCGTGGAACAGGAACGGGAACCCGATCTCGGACTGGGCCACGCCCAGCCGCCCCAGGTAGTAGTTGACCATGACCTTGCCGAACTTCGACAGCCCGGTGCGTGCGGTCTGCACTCCGTCCCGATTGGTCACGTCGAGAAAGTGGATTGATGGCATAAGTCAAGATTGACCAGTTGCAGCAAATCCAGTCAACATTGATTAAAATCATTATTCCGAACGGACCGTGGTGACCGCATGCCCGACCTCCGCCCTGCTGGCCCGGTGATGGCCGCGTGACCGAGTTCCTGACCGCCGCCCAGGCCGCCCAGCGGCTCGGAGTCAAGCCCGCGACGCTCTACGCCTACGTCAGCCGCGGCGTCCTGCGCCGGGACCGCGCCGCCGACGGCCGGGGCAGCCTGTTCGACTCCGATGAGGTCGAGCGGCTGGCCCGGCGCGGCCGTCCCCGGCGCCCGGCCGGCGTGGCCGACATCACGGTCGAGTCGGCCATCACCGAGATCACCGGCGACCGGCTGCGCTACCGCGGCCTCGACGTCATCCGGCTCGCCACCAGCCGTACCTTCGAGGACGTCGCCGAACTGCTCTGGACCGGCGAGTTCCCCCCGCAGCCACCCGGCCAGGCCACCGCCCCCGTGTCCCCCCAAGCCCCCGTGTCCCCCCAAGCCCCCGGGCCCCCTCAAGCGCCGGCGCCGTGGCAGGCGACGCCCGCCGCGCTGGCCGCGGGCCGGGCCGCGCAGGCCGCGCTGCCCGCCGGGACGCTGCCGCTCGAGCGGTTCCAGGTCATCGTGCCCGCCATGGCGGCCACCGATCCGCTGCGCCTGCAACTGGATCCAGCGGCGGTCGTCGCGGCCGGGCGCAGCATCATTGCCGGCCTGGTGGACTGCCTTCCCCCTGCCGGCTCGGATTATCCGACTCCGGACTATCCGGACACGGACTACCCGGGCGCGGACTACCCGGGCACCGACTACCCGCGACCACCCGACGGACTACCCGATCGCGGACCGGCTGTGGCCGCGGCTGTGTGACCGCCGGGCCAGTCCGCTGCTCCGGCGTGCCGTGTCGGCCGCGCTGGTCCTGCTGGCCGACCACGAGCTCGCCGCGTCCACGCTGGCCGCGCGGGCCGCCGCGTCGGTCCGGGCGGATCCTTACGCCGTGGTCGCCACCGGGATGGGAGCGGTGGGCGGCGCGCTGCACGGCGGGGCCTCCCTCGGCGCCGAGGCGATGCTAGCCGCGGCCGCCGGCCCGGACGACGTCCCGCGGGTGGTGGGCGAACTGCTGCGCCGGGGGGAGAAGGTGCCCGGGTTCGGGCACTTCGTGTACCGCACCGGCGACCCGCGCGCGGTTCTGCTGCTCGACCTGGTGCGCCGCGCCGCGCCGAAGTCCGGGCAGCTCGCGGTGGCCGAGGCGGTCCTGGCCGAGGTCAGGCGCAAGTCCTTGCCCGAGCCGAACATCGACTTCGCCATCGCCACCCTGGCCCGGGTGGCGGGCATGGTCCGGGGTTCCGGGGAGGCGGTCTTCGCCGTGGCGCGCACCGCGGGCTGGATCGCCCACGCCCTGGAGGCCTACGCCGGGCCCGGGCCGCTGCGGCCCCGCGCGGTCTACACCGGACGCCCGCCGGTGGCCGGGCGCTGACGCGCCCTGCCCGGGCGGCAGCTGTACGGTGCTATCCGCCGATCCAGCGAGGACCACCAGCTTGTCCAAGACTTCTGGTTCGGCAGGCTGGACAACGGCGTCTTCACCGCGCTCCGGCCGCGGGGTGGTGAGTCGCGGCTATTCGCCGGTGGCGCCGTCGGTGCGCTCGCGCAGCAGGTCGGCGTGGCCCAGGTGGCGGGCGTACTCCTCGATCATGTGCAGGTAGATAAGGCGCAGCGACATGGCCTCGCCGTTATGTACGAACGTGTCGTCGAGGGACGCGTTGGCCACGGCCGCGTCAGCGAGCTTGAATTCCTCGGTCAGCCGGGCGTAGTCAGCGGCGGCCCGGGCCGGGTCGAGGTGCTCGAAATCGGCCTTCGCGTCATCCCCGAACGGGTTGCCAACCGGCTCGCCGGCGAACCGCTGCCGGAACCAGGCGCGCTCAACCTTCGTCATGTGGCGCACCAGCCCGAGCAGGGATAGGCCCGACGGCGGCACGGTGCGCTCGGCGAGCTGCACGCCGGTCAGACCGGCGCACTTGTACAGCAGCGTAGCGCGGTGCCAGTCGAGGAACGCCTTCAGCATCGGGCGCTCCGGTCCGGTCAGCGGCCCCTCCGGCCGCTCCACGTCTGGGGCTTTCCATTTGACGCCCTCCCCGCCGTGAAGGCCGGGAATTCCTGCCGTGCCGGTCATGCGGCACCTCGGAGGGTTCCTGTTTCACCGGCCGGTGCCAGCACAGATGCTGGTCTTACCTGGCCTCCGCAGGCATTTAGCCTGTCGGCCCGCCCGGCCGCCAGGATGTTTCTCGCCGCGTTCACGTCCCGGTCGTGGACCGTCCCGCACGCTGCGCAGGTCCACTCTCGGACGCTGAGCGGCTTAGGGCCGTCCTTGACCCCGCAGGCCGAGCACACCTGGGAGGTCGGCTCGAACCGGCCGATCCGGGCGAACGCGCGCCCATAGTACTCCGCCTTCTCCTCTACCAGCCGCAGCAACTGCGCCCACCCGGCGTCGTGCACCGACTTGGCCAGCCGGGTCCGGGCCAGGCCCGTGATGGCAAGGTCTTCGGCGTAGACCGCTTGGTTGTCGCGGACCAGCCGAAGCGCCGTCTTGTGCGCGTGATCTAGCCGGGTCTCCCTGACCTTGCGGTGCAGGACCGCCACCCGGCGTCTGGCCTTGGCCCGGTTCGCGGACCCTTTCTGCTTGCGGCACAAGGCGCGTTGCGCCTTGGCCAGGTGACGATGTTTGGCCCGCAGGAACCGCGGGTTGACGATGATCTGGCCGTCCGAAGTGACCGCCAGCCGGTCCAGACCCACATCGATCCCGGTCTCGCGCCCGCAGGCGGGCAACGGCGTGGTGTCCCGCTCCACCACGAACGATGCGTAATACCGGCCGTCCGAGTCCTTGATTACCGTCACCGACGACGGCTGGGACGGCAGCAGCCGCGACCACCTCACCCGTACATCGCCCACCTTGGCGATGTACAGCCGGGCGCCATGCAGGGCGAACCCGTTCCGGGTGAGCCGGATCGACTGGCGCCCGCGCTTGGACCGGAACCGGGGATGCCCAACCCGGCGGCCCTTCCGCCTTCCGGACAGCGAGTCGAACCAGTTTCGGTAGGCCCGGCGCGCATCCTGGCATGCTTGGACGAGAGCGACCGACGCCACGTCGGCCAGCCAGGCCCGTTCCAGCGTGTGCTTCGCCAGGGTAACGACCCGGCGCTGAACCTCGGTGTCGGAGATCTTCTCCCCGGCCGCGTGGCATTGCTCCCGCAGCCGCAGGCAGTCGTTGAACACCACCCGGGCGCAGCCGAACACCCGGGCCAGGGATGCCTGCTGCCCCGGCGCCGGGTAGATGCGATAGCGGTACCGGACCTGCATACGCCACAGCATGCCATGGGCCTATGACAATTTGACGGCGCGACGACCAACCTCTTCAACCGCGCCAACGGCACGATCGGGAACCGACCGGCACCACCTGGTCATGAAGCTGATTAGACCTTTTCTTCGAACTAGCGCCAGCACCAGGGAGACTGGCATGATCATTTTATGCCGGTCTCCCTGTTCGAGCACAAGCCGCAGCACTGCCCGTTCGGCCACCCGTTGTGGCCGGGCCAGGCCCGGGTCGGCTGGAAACCCTGTATTTGCGCGGCGGCGCGGGAAGGAGCCGAACGCGGCCGGGGCATGGGCCACCTGCTGGTGTCCTGCCAGACCTGCCACGCCCAGCTCCGGGACGCGACGTTCTACGAGCCTCCGCACGACATCAGGTGCCGCCAGGCCGGTCCCTGGCTCTGCTGACCCAGCCGAGGGGTTACCGGTGCACGGCGAGACGCTCCGGCGGCCGGGTAGTGATCTCCACCGTGCCCTTGTACGCGACCCCGCGCACGTGGATCACCGGGGCGTCCGTCGGCAGCCGGTACCCGGGATCCTCCTCGTCCGCGCCCTGGGTGACGCCGAAGCCAGTCATCTCGACCCGGACGCCGGGCGGCACCAAGATCGTCACCCGGGACTTGTAGGCCACCGCCACGAACGTGGTGACCGGCCCGCTGAGCTCGGCGGCCCGCAGGTCCAGCCAGCCGCTGCCCTTGTAGACGACCGTCGTGTAGCGCTCCGGCACCCGCCACCGGCCGCCCCGCCGGACCGAACTCTTCAGCGCGATCGCGAGCCGCCCGGGCCCCCGCCCGGCGGTCGCGGGCGCCGGCCCCGGCGCCGCCGTCTCGGCGGGCAGGTCCGTGAGCAGCACGTCCAGGTCCCCGCGCGTGCGCGCGGTCAGCGCCGCCCGCATCCGCTCGTCGAACTCGGTGTCGTCCAGCCGCCCGTCGGCAAACGCCGTCTGGACCCGCTGCACCACCGCATCCCGCTCCCGATCCGAAACCCGCAGCCCCGCCCCGCTCCCGTCCCCGCCCACCTCGAGCCCCGCCCCGCTCCCGGTCGTTTCCGGTCCAGTACCGTTCCCGGCCGTCCCCGGCTCCGCCGCGGCGCCTTCCACGTGCCCCGTACCCCCGTTTGCCGCGTCCATGGCGCTCCCTTCAGCCTGAATGGACAAGACGCGATGTATCTTAACCCAACGGCCCTATGGCGCGCAGCCGGCGCGGTTACCGCTGCTTGCGGGCCGCGGCGCGCAGGGCGGCGAACGCGGCCAGCCGCGCGACCACGGTGATGACCACCGCGATCGGCAGCATCTGCGCGAGGTCGAGTTCGGGCGTGAACACGACGATGCCGAACGCCAGCGCGACTCCGCCCAGGGCTAGGGCGAGCGCCGCCGCGACCCGCGGCGCGCGCAGGGTCCGGCGCACCACCCGGCGGGCCTCGGGCGGCAGGCGCAGCACCATCCAGGCGAAGCCCGCGGCGGTGATGACGCCCAGCGAGCCCAGGCCGATCGCGAACGGCAGCCGGTTCACGTGGCTGATCGCCGGGACCCAGATCAAGATCAGCGCGATGAGCGTGAACGCGTAGATCGTCCGGGACACCGTGCGCAGGATCACCACGTCGATGTTCCTGGCGTAGATGCGCTCATCCGGCGTGGCCCGGGCCGCGGACAGGAAGTGCCGGATCGCGCCGATCGGGTCGTTCCGCCTGAGCCGGATCCGGCCCAGTTCGTTCATGGCGCCGCTGTGCGCGGGATCCAGCGCGAGGGCGCGCTCTTGATGCTCGCGCGCGGCGGCCAGGTCGCCGCGGCTCAGGCTCACCTTGCCGGACAGGAAGTGCACGTCGGGCTCGTTGGGGGCCAGGGCCCGGGCCCGGGCCGCCGCGTCGGTGGCGGTGTCCAGCCGCTGGGCGGCCAGGGCGGCCTGAGCCAGGCACACGTGGGTCTGCCAGTAGCTGGGCGCGAGCCAGGCACGCCTCGTGCGCGGCGCGCAGCGCGTCCCCGTGGTGGCCCAGGTGGACCAGCGCGTTGCTGGCCAGGCGGTGCGGCCACTCGTCCGACGGGTCCAGCGCCACCGCCCGGTTGGCCACCTCGATGGCCTCGGTGTACCGGTCCGCCCCCAGGTGCGCGCGGGCCATCAGGCACCAGGCCCGGGCGCTCTCCGGCTCGGCGGCAACGATGCGCGACAGCAAGGTAGACGCTTCGTCGAACCGCCGGACGTCGAGCATCGCCGAAGCGCGCGCCAGTTCCTGCCGTAGCTCGATCACCGGCGGCCCCCGGAGGGTTCGGGGGGGTCTGGGCCCGCCGCCGCAGGCGGCCAGGCCGGCAGCGTCGTCCCCCCGAGGCCAACACTGCTCACAGTAGGTGCCGTTTGCGCAGGTAGGCGGCCAGGTCGTCGTAGGTTCCGCCCTCGTTGGCGAACAGCGCGACGTTGCGGGCGGTGTCGAACCAGGCGCCCAGCGACGGCTTGACTTCACCGATCGCGGCTTCGAGATCACTCAGACCGATCATCCGCGGCTCGCCGCGGCGGACCGAGTCCATCAGGGCCTGTTCGGCGGCCGTCTCGCAGATGTGCGCGATGTCGGCGCCGGAGTACCCGTCGGTCCGCTTAGCCAGCTTGGCCAGGTCGATCCCAGCCACCGGCCGTTCGCGCAGGTGGTAGCGGAACACCCCCTCGCGGGCGGCCGCGTCCGGCGGCAGGACCAGCAGCGTCCGGTCGAACCGGCCCGGCCAGGCGCAGCGCGCTGTCCACGTCCCACGGGTGGTTCGTGGCGGCCAGCAGGAACACGCCCTCGTTGTTGCCCGAGATGTCGTCCAGCTCCAGCAGCAGCTGGTTGACCGCGCTGCGCATCGGGGTGTGCCGCAACTGGGAGCGCTTCTGCCCGATCGCGTCGACCTCGTCCAGGAACAGCACGCACGGCGCGTTCCGCCGGGCGATCTCGAACAGCTCGTGGATGTTCCGCTCGCTCTGCCCCACGAACATGTCGATGATGTCCGCGAACGACACCGCGATGAACCGCGCGCCCAGCTCGCCCGCCACCGCGCGGGCGATGAAGGTCTTGCCGCAGCCCGGCGGCCCGTACAGCAGCAGCCCGCCGCGCAGCGACTTGCCGTACAGCCAGGCGCAGGTCCGGGTTGCGCATCGGGGCCAGGAACGCTGCCTCCAGGCGCTGCTTCACCTCGGTCATCCCGGCCACGTCGGCGAGCGTCAGCCCGGCGTGCTCGGCATCGTACGCGTCGGCCGCGTCGAGGCCCGCCGCGGCCGAATCCGCCGCGTCGCCCTCGCCGACGAACATGGCGGGCAGCACGTCGCGCAGCTCGTCCTCGGCCTGCGACCAGTCGTACTGCGGCGACCGGCCGCCCGCCGCCTCACCACGGGCTTCGGCCGGGTTGGCCGATCCAGGACGCGCCACGCTCCGTTCGGCAGAAAAATCCGTTGCCCCCGCGGCCTCGGCCGGCGTGGGGCCCTCCCGGAGCAGGTCCAGCGCCGCCGTGTTGCCCGGGTCGCGCTGCAGGACCGCGCCCACGTGCCGGATGGCCTCGTCGCGCTGGCCGGCGCTCAGCAGCAGCGTGGCCAGGTGCACGCGGAGCGGGACGTCGTCGGGCATCGCCTCGACCGCCCTGCGGAGGCTGTCCAGCACGGTGGATTCGGGTTCCATGCATCCGTCCGGGTTCTTCGCTCGTGTATCGGTTCGCTCGCCTTTATAGGGTAGTGCGGTACGTCCGGCCCCGGTGCGGATCAGCGCGGGCGATCAGGTCCACAGCGACGTCAGGCTCACGCCCAGCTCAGCAAGCAGCCGGCGCAGCAGCGGAAGCGATACGCCCTTGGCCTGGGCCAGCAGGCCGGCCAGCCCGGCGGGCGTCGCCGCCGTGAACGCGGTCTCGTCCACGCCGCTGACGACAACCTCGGGGTCCAGCCCGGCTCCGCGCAACACGCCGAGCCGGGCGGGGGAGGCAGAGGCGAGAACGATCCTGGTCACGCGACCCGACCATACCGGCCCGGCCCGGGCCGGGCCGGTATGGTGCTGGGGTGATGAAGACGACCACGCTGGGCCGCGGCGGGCCGGTGGTGTCCCGGGCCGGCCTCGGGCTGATGGGCATGTCAGGCATCTACGGGCAGGCCGACGACCAGGAGAGCATCGCCACGATCCGCGCCGCGATCGACGCCGGGATCACCCTGCTGGACACCGGTGACTTCTACGGCATGGGGCACAACGAGCTCCTGCTCCGCGATGCGCTGCGCGGCAGCGGGATCCCGCGGGACAGCGTGTTCATCCAGGTCAAGTTCGGCGGCCAGCGGGATCCGTCCGGCGCGTTCGTCGGGCACGACGCCAGCCCGGCCATGGTCAAGAGCTCGCTGGCTTACACGCTGACCCGGCTGGGCACCGAGTACGTCGACCTGTACCAGCCGGCCCGGCTCGACCCGGAGGTACCGATCGAGGACACGGTCGGCGCGGTGGCCGAGATGATCCAGGCGGGCTACGTCCGCTACCTGGGCCTGTCGGAGATGGGCGCGGACACCATCCGCCGCGCGCACGCCGTCTACCCGGTGTCTGAGCTGCAGATCGAGTACTCGCTGATGAGCCGCGGCATCGAGCGGAGCATCTTGCCTGCCGTGCGAGAGCTCGGCATCAGCATCACCGCGTACGGCATCTTGTCCCGCGGCCTGCTGAGCAGCGGCACCGCTCAGCTGGCCGCCGATGACCCGCGCGCCCGCTTCCCCAGGTTCCGGGGCGAGAACCACACCCGGAACCTGGAGCTGCTGGCCGCGCTCGAGACGATCGCAGCGGCACGCGATGTAACCGCCGCGCAGCTGGCCATCGCCTGGGTCGCCTCCCGCGGCGACGACATCATCCCCCTGATCGGGACCAAGCTCCGCGACCGCCTCGACGAGGCACTGCGCGCGCTGGACCTGACGCTCAGCACCGACGAGCTGGCCGCGATCGAGGCCGCCGTGCCCGCCGACGCGGTCGCGGGGGACCGCTACGATCCGGCCCAGCTCACCATGCTGGACAGCGAGCGTTAAAACCGGCGAGCGTTAAAACCGGCTAGCGCCGGTACTCGTCGGCCAGGTCGCGCAGCCGGGCGTGCGCGTCCTGCATCACCGCGCCCGGAGCCAGGGACGGCCCCAGGTAGCGCTTGGGCATCTTGGCGATCGAGGTGTAGTTGGTGTCGCACACGTTGGCCAGCGGCGACTCCACCGCCTGGGTGACCAGCTGATAGGCGTCCAGCGGATCGAGGCCGCACAGCGAGGCCACCCAGGTGACCATGTCGTGCTGAGCGATGCGGAACGCGTCCTCCAGCGGCCGGGCCGAGCCGGCCGACATGATGTAGGCGTCCGACTCCAGCCGCGGCCACGGGCAGGGCACGCCCTTGAGCAGGTCCACCACCAGCACCGTGTTCATCGCGCATTCGACGGCGACGCCGCACGTCTCGCCCTCGCCCTGCCGGGCGTGCCCGTCGCCCAGCGAGAGCAGCCCGCCGTCAACATTGACGCCCAGGTAGCAGGTGACCCCGGCCCGCATCTCCGGGGTGTCCATGTTCCCGCCGAACGCGTCGGGCACCAGCGCGCTGCGTACCTCCAGGTTCGAAGGCGCCACCCCGACCGTGCCGTGCATCGGGTCCATCGGCAGATCGACGGTGAACGAGCCGCGCCGCGCGGTGAACCGGCAGGTCCGCGCGGCGGCGTCGAGCTGCCACAGCCAGACCACCTCGGGCAGCGGATTGTTCAGCAGGGCGGTCAGGTGCGTGCCGGTGAGCGCGCCGAACAACGGCACCGTCGTGGACGCAGCCCAGGACCGGGCCGGCTCGATCGACACGAAGTGGACCGCCACGGTGTCGCCGGGTGAAGCGCCTTCGATGTAGAACGGGCCGGTCTGGGGGTTCAGGAACGGGAACTCGCACACCTGGGAGACCAAATCGGTCTCGGCGCGCACCCGCCCGGCGAAGCAGTCCTCGGTGTACACCTCGAGCACCGCGGGCGGCCGGATCCGGGCCACCGGAGCCGCGCCGCCGAACGTCCAGGCGTACTGGTCAGCCGACGGCCGGAACGAGACGACCTGCAGGTCACTCATGGCGTCATGATCGCACGGACAATTCCCCGCGCACAGGTGTGACCTGTGCGCTTTCTGAAGATTTACCGGACCGTAGCCCCCGTATCAGGCGCTGGGCAGCCAGCACCGCGGCCACCAGGAGACCCGCGGCGACGCCGTCCAGCCAGAAGTGGTTGGCCGTCACCACCACCACCAGCAAGGTCAGCAACGGGTAGCCCGCGGCCAGCCAGCGCCACCGGCTCCGCGAGACCGTGATCACCGCGAACGCCACGATCAGCGCCCAGCCGACGTGCACCGAGGGCATGGCCGACAGCTCGTCCGCGTCGAAGCCGCCGTGCCAGGAGTACACGGACTGGCCGTACCTCAGCGCGGTGTCGACCAGCCCGGTACCGGGCAGCAGCCGCGGCGGGGCCACCGGGATGAACTGGATGAGCAGGCTGGCCCCGGTGAACAGGGCCACGGTCGTCCTGATCCGCGGGTACCGGTCGCGGTGCCGGACGTACAGCCAGACCAGGCAGGCGCCCAGCAGGGGGAAGTGCAGGATGTCGTAGTACAGGTTGAACGCCTGGATCAGCAGCGGGTGCGGCAGGAACAGCCGCTGCACGCTGGTCTCGCTGGGCAGGTGCAACAGCCGCTCGGCATGCCAGAGCCAGCGGGCCCTGGGCAGCGCCCCGTCCGGGCTCATGACCGTGAACGACCCGGCGAACTGCCACAGGCCGTACAGCCCGAACAGCAGTGCGGCCTCCCAGGCCACTCCGCCCCACAGTGGCCACCCGGTCCAGGTCCGCGCGACCCGCGGGACCCGCGAAGCGGCCGTGACGATGACCAGGCCGCCCGCGATAATCAGCGCGTACTGCCAGGACAGCATGAGATGTGGCATGGCCCGAGCCCCCGGGAACGTCAGGTGATCATCTCAGCAACAACCCACCGATAATCCCGACAACCGGAGGCTGGCCCCGTTTAGTCCCCGTTCGGCTCCGTGCTATCCGTTGTTCAAGTCCCGTCCCGTCCGGACGCAGGCGTCCGTCCGGACGCTAGCGACCATTGCGGCTCAGGGCCGCGGGGTCGGGCTCGCCCTCCGGCAGCGACACGTCCCCGGTCACGTCCGCGGCCAGCCGCACCCGGTCCCCGTCGACCAGCCGGACCTCCACGCCGGGCAGCACCCGGTCGTCGTTCACGTACGTGCCGTTGGTGGAATTCTCGTCCTTGATCGAGGCGTGCCCCGAGTCGTCCACCTGCACCGTGGCGTGCCGCCGGGAGACGTTGTCGAAGTGCGCGAACGCCGCGGCCACGAGCGATTCGGCGGGATCGCGCCCGAGCAGGACCGACGTCCCGGCCGGGATGTCCACGTTGCCGGTGGGGAAGGTGATCCGCATCACAACGGGCGAGATGCGGCGACGCCGCCCGGTGGGCAGCGGTTCCCCGCATGTGGTGCAGACCACGTCCGCCGCGTCGGACACTGGCGTACCGCAGCGCGGGCAGCTCGCCGACGGATCCGCAGCGATGAACTTCTGCGAAATGGTCGGTGTCAGCATGTCGTCGTCGGCACCGCTGACGTGCGGCAGGTTCGCGCCGCACCGGAAGCAGATCAGATCCTCCGGCTGGACCTTCACGCCGCAATCGGGGCAGCTCAGGCTGGCCATGGCCTCACTCTCAGATAGGAATACAAGCCGACGCTAGATTACCGCCGCCGCTGAGCCCTTGGCAGCGTGCTCAACTATCCTGGGGGGACCCATCCCCCCAGTCCCCCTTGGAAACCGGGCTCATGGTCAGTTACCAGCTCGCGCCGGAGCAGCAAGACCTGCGGGACTCCGTCGCCCAGTTCGCCCGCGACGTGGTCGCACCGGTCATCGGCGGCTACTACGAACGCGGCGAGTTCCCCTACGACCTCGTGGCCCGGATGGGCAAGCTCGGCCTGTTCGGCCTGCCGTTCCCCGAGGAGTACGGCGGCATGGGCGGCGACTACTTCGCGCTCTGCCTGGCCCTGGAGGAACTAGCCCGGGTCGACTCCTCGGTCGCGATCACGCTGGAAGCCGGGGTGTCGCTCGGCGCGATGCCGATCTACCGGTTCGGCACCGAGGACCAGCGCCGCCGGTGGCTGCCCGAGTTGTGCGCGGGGGAGCGGCTGGCCGCCTTCGGCCTGACCGAGCCGGGCGGCGGATCCGACATCCCGGGCGGCATGCGGACCACCGCCAGACTTGAAGGCAACCGCTGGGTGATCGACGGCAGCAAGGCCTTCATCACCAACGCCGGCACGTCTATCACCTCCCTGGTCACGGTGCTCGCCATCACCGGTCGCGACGAGCAGGGCCGCAAGGAAATCTCCTCGATCATCGTCCCGGCCGGGACGGCCGGATTCGTGCCGGGCCCGGAGTACTCCAAGGTCGGCTGGTGCGCCTCGGACACCAGGGAGCTGTCCTTCGACGACGTACGGGTCCCGGCGGAGAACCTGGTCGGCGAGCGCGGCCGGGGCTACGCCCAGTTCCTGCGCATCCTCGACGAGGGCCGGGTGGCGATCGCCGCGCTGGCCACCGGCCTGGCCCAGGGCTGCGTGGACGAGTGCGTCCGGTACGCCCGCCAGCGCGAGGCGTTCGGCCGCCGGCTTGACCAGCACCAGGCGATCCAGTTCGCCGTCGCCGACATGGAGGCGCGGGCCCACACCGCCCGGCTGGCCTGGTACGACGCGGCCGCCCGGCTGGTGGCCGGCCAGCCGATCAAGAAGGAGTCCTCGATCGCCAAGCTGACCGCGTCGAACGCGGCCATGGACAACGCGCGCGCCGCCACGCAGGTGTTCGGCGGGTACGGGTTCATGAATGAGTCGGCCGTGGGGCGCTTCTACCGCGACGCCAAGGTGCTGGAGATTGGCGAGGGCACGTCCGAGGTCCAGCGCATGCTGATCGCCAGGGAACTGGGACTCGGGTAAGTCTTCGAAAGTCGTGTGAGAGAACTCGCCCGGGAACTACCGCCGGGCCACGCTCGTTTGGTCGGCGTGGTCGTTGCGCGGGAGGACATGGTGATTGGGTGTGGTCCCGCCGAGCGCGATGGTTGCGCGGGCGGCGGCGGTCTTGACGTCGTCGGCGACCGGGTCGAGGGCGGGGGCGGAGCCGCGCAGGAGGCTTACGCCGATGGCGCCTTTGAGCCCGGTGAGGCCGAATACGGGTGCGGCGACGCCCTGGATGCCGACGGCGGCGGCGCCGTCGTCGGTGGCGAAGCCTTGCACGCGGATCTGGGCGAGCTCGGCGGTGAGGTCGGGCAGGGAGATCGTCTGCCCGTCGGCTCCGCGGGTGGCCAGTTCGACGTGGCCGGGCAGGCGGTCGGCCTCGAGCCAGGCGAGGCAGGCCTTGCCGACGGCGGTCAGGTGGGACGGGAGGCGGGCGCCGATCGCGCTTGCGAGCTGGATCCCCAGCGTCGGCGGGTCCTCCTTGCACAGGTAGAGGACTTCGGTGCCGTCCAGGACCGCGTAGTGCGAGGTGATGTTCAGTGCGCGGGTCAGGCGGGCGAGTTCGGGTGCCACGGCGCCGGCGGTGCCGGAGGCCCGCAGGTGCGCCGAGCCGACCTCGAATGCCTTCAGGCCGATCGAGTAGGCGGGCGGAGAGGACATGGTCACGAAGGATTCGCTGGCCAGGTCGCGCAGGATGGTGTAGGCGGTGCTCTTGGGTATGTCGAGCTCGCTGGCGATCTCGGCGAGCGTCATCGGCGTCCGGCTGTGTGCCAGCCGGTCGAGGATTCGCGCCGCCCTGACGACCGAGGTGCTCATGACGCTCCGTTTTCGCGATTGCGCGGATGGCTTGCCGGCCTGCGGCGTGCCCCGGCACGTACCGGCTAGGCCCGGGTTCGTCGTGCTTCCTGCTGGGTTTACCCTGTCGGGCGGGCTAGCGGGCCCGGATACGAGTCTGCCAGAGTGCATTCCTATATACAACTAATGGTCTCATTTGGGTATGAACCTTGACATATATAGGAACGGAGTGCGAGCATCGCGCACATGCCTTTTCGGAGATCCCACCGGACCCGCGCTTTCGCGCTGGTCGCGGCGACTGCTGTCCTGGCGGTTTCGGCCTCGGCGGCGTGCTCGTCCTCGTCCTCGCAGTCCGGAGCCGTGACGAACTCTACCCTCACGGTCGCGGCGTTCAACCCGTTCACTGGCCCGGATGCGTCATACGGGCCGGAGATGATGGCGGGCTGTTATTACCGCGGCGGCCGCGGTCAACGCAGCAGGCGGCGTGCTGGGCAACAAGGTTGTCTGCGCGATCGACGACACGCGCGGCGACCCGGCCGACGCGGTCACCGCCGGGGCGAAGATGCTGGCGACCACGCCGCATCTGCTGGGCGTGCTGGGCCCGAGCTCGGATGAGGCGGACTCGACCGCCCCGCTGATCAACGCGGCCAAAGTCACGATGTTCGGCGACACCGGCGAGGCGTCGTTCGACCACACCACGCTGCCGTATTTCTGGCGCATGACCCCCGGAGACGACGTGCTGGGCTACGCGATGGCGTTCTATGCCAAGCAGAAGGGCTATCTCCGGGCCGCGGCGGTGTTCGGCAACGACATCGGCTCGCAGTCCGTCGTGCCGACGCTGCTGAAGGGCTACAGCGCAGCGGGCGGGCAGATGGTCATCTACCAGAAGATCGCAGAAAAGCAGACCTCCTATCAGCCGGAGGTCCAGCAGCTCATCGCGCAACACCCGCAGGTCATCTTCACCGAAGCCGACCCGCAGTCCGACGCGACGTACCTGGCCGAGCTGCAGCAGGCGGGCCACCTGATCCCCATCATCGGCAGCAACGCGACGATCGAGCCGGGCTGGCTTTCGGCGGTGGCCGCGGCGATCGCCAAGCCGGCGATGAGCAAGTACTACACGGGTT
>CAVUNL010000020.1:0-354264 GCA_963742795.1 uncultured Actinomycetes bacterium | reverse complement strand
GCCCAGCCGGGCACGGCGGCGTGAGAGAGGAGCCATGATGAGTGAAGTCACCGAGCAGCAGCTTGAGGACATGGAGGCATTGTTCGTCCAGACCGCGGCGAGCATGACCAGCGACCGGGGAACCATCACGTTGCAGGGCGTGTCGCCGTCGACGCTGTACTTCGCCGACCGGCCCCAGCGCGAGGTCGGGCACATGTCATCTAGTCTCTTCGTCGCCAACTGGGCAGCGGGGGACAACAGCTTCGCGGACAACCCCCCGAACGCCGTCCTGTCCTTCGCGGAGCCGGGCGACAGGCCTCCGGAGGATGCGGTCGTGGTCATCCAGGATCCGCACCTGGACGGAGATACGCTCACCTACAGCATCAAGCTTCTCGACGGCACCGTGCCGGCCGCCACCGGGCCATGTGCGCTGTTCATCGACCCGCTCGGGTGTCCCTTGTCACCGGGCTCCGTCGCCGGGATGCACCGGCGTGAGCGTCGCCGGGGACGCTAAGGGCCCCGTCGCGGCCGCTCAAGCGGATCGGGCGGTACCGGCGGTCATTCCGTCCGGTGCTCCGACGTCCTCGCCTCGGCGCCTGTTGGTCTCGAAGTTGGTGGTTCTCCTTCACCGGGTGAAGCCTTCCCACCACGCCGGATCCGGACGGAACGGCGCTGCCGGCCGGCCGGTGGCATCTGTGTCCACCCGGTAGACCAGGCCGGCGTCCAGATCGGCGCGGCGCTGCTCGTCGGTCCAGCCCTCTGTCGCTGTCGTGACGAAGAGCCGGTGCAGGCCGGGGCCGCCGAAGGCGCAGCACGTGCACACCCGGGCCGGGATGGGGTACACGTCGCGCAACGAGCCGTCGGGTGCGTAGCGGTTGACCCGCCCGCCGCCGTAGATCGCCACCCAGAGGTCACCCGCGGCGTCCACCGTCATCCCGTCTGGTGCTCCGATGTCTTCGGGCACGGTGACCAGGACTCGCCCGGCGGAGATAGTGCCGCGATCACCGTCGAACGTGAACGCGTGGACCACCCGCGGGCCGCTGTCCACGAGGTACATTGTCCGGCCGTCGGGGCTCCAGCCGATTCCGTTGGAGATCGTCAGGTCCTCGAGCATCACCTCGGTCCGCCCTGTCCGGTCCAGCCGGTAGAGCGCGCCCCCGCCGGTGTGGTGGTCGTCGGCCAGGGTCCCGCCCCAGAACCTGCCCTGGGGATCGCAGGCGCCGTCGTTCATGCGGGTCCCGGCCGGTGCCACCTGGGCGATGGTGCGCTGGGTGCCGTCGAGCGCGAGGTGGACGAAGCCGCGCCCGGCCCCGAGTACCCAGCCGTCGTCCCCCTGGATGGGAGCGACCATCCCGACCGTTTCAGGCAGCTGGTAGACCCCGACGCGCTCGATCAGGCCGTCCTTGCGGAGCAGGCCCCGGGCGACCCGTCCGGCCAGGATGTCGACTGCCAGCAGCTCGCCGCGGCGGTCGTCCCACCGGATGCCCTCACCGAGTTGGGTCTGCTCGGTACTGCAGGCGACTGCCTTGCCGTCTCGCTGGGGATCCTTTTCCGTGTTAGTTGCCATTGTCAGCCTCCGAAGTCGACGACGACCTTGATGTCGTCTGGCCCGCGCTGCAGGGCGTCGGCGATGTTCTGGGGCGGGACCCGGCGGGAGATCAGCCGGGCCAGCCAGGCCCGGTCGGCCCGGGCCAGCTCCTCGGCGGCCCGGTAGAAGTGCCGCCGGTTGGCGTTGACTGAGCCGAGGACCACGTTGTTCTGCAGGACGACCACTTTGGCCACGTCGGCCGGAGATAGCCCGCTCGGCGCCCCCCGCTGCCCACTCCGGTGAGGCAGACCACCCCGCCGGCGCCGACGTGGCGGATCGAGTCGATGATCACCGAGCCGACCCCGGTGCACTCGATCACGACATCGGGTTCCAGGCCCAGGGCGTCGATGGCCCCGGTGTGGTAGGTGGCGCCGAGGTCGGCGACGAGCTGGGGTTTGGCGCCCTCGGTGACCTGGTCCAGGACGTGGACGTCGAGCCCGTGCTGGACGCCGATCAGGGCGGCGAGCATGCCGATCGGGCCGGCGCCGGTGATCAGCGCGTGCCGGGGTTCCCAGAAGGCCCGCGCTCGCATGGCCGCGACCAGTTCCCAGGCCTTGGCCACCACGGTGGTCGGCTCGAGCAGCACTCCGAGGATGCCGAGGGAGGGGTCGAGCTTGGTGAAGTACCCGGGTTCGATCCGCCAGCGTTCGGACATGAACCCGTCGATCTGCTTGATGCCCCGCTCGGTGTACTGCCCGTTGCGGCACATGTCCCACTCACCGACGGCGCAGTTGGGGCAGGGCACCGGGTCGGGGCGCCGGACGATCCCGACGATGAGGTCGCCGGCCTGCAGGCCGCTGCCCGGCCCGGGATCCACGACCCGGCCGAGGGACTCGTGGCCGAGGATGAGCCGGTCCCGCCCGGGGGGCGCCCAGCCGTAGGCGCCCGAGGTGATCTCGACGTCGGTTCCGCAGATGCCGACGGCCACCGCCTGGACCAGGATCGAGCCGGTGCTCTGGTCCGGTTCGGGGACCTCCTCGAAGCGAACCGACCCCGCAACCCCCGGCTGAACCGTTACTGCCTTCATGACTGCTCCCCAGATAGCCTTTTCCGCTGGCCCGCAGACGTGATCGCAATCACCGGGAGTTGAGCTCTGGGTCGCGGGAGAGCCGGCGCTGCCCCTCGCCCGGCGGGACGATCGGCCCGCAGCCGCGCACATGACGGGCAGAGCTCGCGGTCCAGAAGGGCCGCCATGTGATCCGGCAGGCGATCGCGGATGAATTCCCGGTGCGCGGGCGTCTGCGTCGGCGCGCCGCATTCGCTGCAGGTCAGCAGCGGCTGTTCGCACACGATGGTTCCCGTGATGATCGTGCGGCGCACGAGGCCCGGCGTGGCGCCGCCGGCGGACAGGTCGACCTCATCCGCGATCCGGATCGCGCCGGTCGGGCATACCTGGCTGCAGGCGCCGCAGCCGATGCACAGCTCGGCGGGGCGGGTGAAGTCGAAGTAGGCGAGCCGGCCGGCGTCGGTGTCTGCCATGCGCAGCGCGTCGACGCCCATCTCGCTGCAGGCTGCCATGCACAGGCCGCAGCCGATGCAGACGTCGCAGCGCAGGCAGCGGCGCGCCTCGTCGTGGGCCATCGCGTCGGTCAGGCCCTCCTCGATCTGGACGTAGTTGCCGAGGCCGACGACTTCTTCGACGGTCCGTTCGGGCATCACGGCACGAGGGAGATGCGTGCGCTCATCCGCCGCGACGGTCAGGGGAAGCACGTCGGCTCGGCGCACCGGCGTGCCGGTGGCGTTGTCCATGGGCTGCCCGCGCAGCCAGGCATCGATCGCGTTCGCGGCGATCTTCCCGGAGCGGATGGCTTCCACGACCGTCCGCGGGCCGTGCTCGACGTCGCCCCCGGCGTAGACGCCTGGCACCTTGGTCATCAGGGTCTTCGGGTCGGTGAGGATGAAGCCGTGGGTGGTCTCGACCGCGCTGCCGTCGAGGATCGTCAGGTCGGTGCCCTGACCGGTGGCGAGGATCACGTGGTCGCCCTCGAGCGTCAGCAGGCGGGCGGCGTCGAACTTCGGATCGAACTTTCCGGTCTCGTCGTGGACCTGCTCGCAGAACTGGAAGGTGGTCTCGCCGTCCTCCCCGATCCGGACCGGGCCCCAGCCGGGGTGCAGCTGCACGCCTTCCCCGACGGCGTTCTCGATCTCGTGGGCGCTGGCCGGCATCTCGCGGCGTGTCTCAAGGGAGACCATGTCGACGTGGGTGGCGCCTTGGCGCAGAGCCGTCAGGGCGACGTCGATCGCGACGTTGCCGCCGCCGACGACGATCACCCGCGGCCCCACCCGGACCGGCTCGCCGCTGCGCACGTCCCGCAGGAAATCGATGCCCCCGAGCACGAAGGACTGATGGACACCGTCGATCGGGATCGGGCGCGAGCGCTGGGTGCCGAGGCCGAGGAACACGGCGTCGTAGTTCTTGCGGAAGGCATCGAGGCTGCCGACCTCGGCGCTGGTGCGGATCGTGATTCCGAGCGCCCGGATCTGGTCGAGTTCCTGGTCGAGGAGGTCGGGCGGCAGGCGGTAGGCCGGAATGCCGTAGCGCAGCATTCCGCCGGCCTTCTCCTGCTCCTCCAGGATCTCGACCTGGTGACCGAAGGTGCGCAGGTAGTAGGCGGCGGTGAGGCCGGCTGGACCGGAGCCGGCGATGCCGATCCGCTTGCCGCTGTCCGGCGCGATCTGGGGTTTGGGGTAGCCGCCGTCGGCGAGGCAGTGCTCGGCCGCCTTGGCCTTCATCGGCCGGATGAACACGGCGCCGTTGCTGCCGCCGCGAAGGCAGGCCGATTCGCACGGCGCGGGGCAGACCAGGCCACAGGTCAGCGGCAGCGGGTTGTCACGCCTGATGACCTCGATCGCCGCCCGGTAGTCGCCATGGCCGATGTGAGCGATGAAGCTCGGGATGTCGATGTTGGCCGGGCACGTGCCGTGGCACGGCGCGGCCTGGTGCTCGAAGCACAGCCCCTCCGGGCAGGACTCGCGCCGGGCGTGCTGCTCCCACTGCTCGCGGTAGTAGCGCAGCGAGCTGCCCAGCGGCCAGGCGGCCGCCAGCCCCTGCACGCCCAGCTCGAGCGCGACTTCGTCGAGGGCCCGGAGATGGGCGGCGTCACCGCGGCCGAGCGTCAGCTCGGCCACCAGGCGGCCGGCCCGGGCGAGCAGGGGGCGCACCGGATCGCCTTCGGCGTTGTCGGCGAGCTGCCAATGCCGGTAAAGCGCGCGGCGCGTCTGGCGCAGCAGGCACGCGCCCTCGGCCATCACCATCAGCGTGGACGGCACGGGCACGACGCCGGCCGAGGCGAGCGACAGCGGCCGGCACGATACGCCGGCCGCGGACAGCGGCAGGAAGCCGCCCAGGCCGTCGTCGAAGACGAGCACCGGGTCCTGGCCTGCCACCTCAACGCCACCACCCCAGGCGTCGATCTGCTGCCGCAGGCTCTGTGACTGGGCGAGCTCGACCAGGCCGCGCTGCTTGATGCCGCGCCGCAGCGTCAGCAGCGACGCCTCCAGGCCCGGCGCGCCGGCGAACAGCAGGGCGATCCGGCACCAGGTCTCAGGGGTGTGGATGAGCCGTGAGGCGTCGCCGGGCGGCCCCTCCGCCCACGGGCCGGGGTGGCTGTCGCGCTGCACCTGCAGCTGCATGCGGGGCGTGGTGACGTGGGCGAGCGTACGGATCGCGTCGACGGCGTTCAGCAGGGCGGCTTCGTGACCGTTCAGCTCGGCCGGGAGGCGCAGCTGGACCTCGCGGCTGTCGCGCAGGCCCGCGGCGATCAGCACCCCCTCGGCCAGCAGCCGCGGAGCGCCGTCGAGGACCGCGGCTGTGCCGCGGGCGCGCATATCAAGGCCGGTGGCATCGATCACCAGCACCGTAGGGCCGGCGCCGCGCAGAAACCGGCGCCAGGCCAGAGAGATCGGTTCGCCCGCACCGCTGCTCTCCGCGAGGCCCGACTCCTGCACGCGCTGCAACCGCTGCAACGGCGTCAGCTCCCGCGCCTGGGCCAGGCCCGGCAACGCGCCGGCGAGCGTGGCCGCCGGCGGCACAGGACCGGCCAGGGCGGCGGCGTCCTGGTCAAGCCAGCCCGGCAGCGTCTGGACCGCGCTCATGGCGAGGTGTCCTCGCCGCCCGGCGGCTCGGCGAGGATGTGACGGGCGTAGCGCTCGCGGCGCGGGTCCGGCACCTCGTTGGCCTCGCCGAAGGACAGGCAGCCGGTCACGCACTTGGTGACGCAGGCGGGCTGCAGCCCGGCGTCGATCCGGTCCATGCAGTAATCGCACTTGACCACCTTGTTCGTGGCGGGGTCCCACTGCGGAGTGCCCCACGGACAGGCCGCGATACAGCTCTTGCAGCCGATGCAGAGGCTGTCCTCGACAAACACGATGCCGTCCTTCTCACGCTTTTGCATCGCGCCGGTCGGGCACGCCCGGACACACCACGGGTCCTCGCAGTGGAAGCACGGCATGAATACGAAGTGGGTCCGGGGCAGTCCGTCGACCTCGACCGGTTCCAGCGCGATAACCCGGCACGGATCGGGACCGGGACCAAGCTGCTTGTTGGTCTTGCAATGGACTTCGCAGGCCAGGCAGCCGATGCAGTTGGCCTCGTCGTGGCGAAGCTCGTATTTGCTCATCCTGCTGCTCCTTCCGGTGTCCGGCGCTTCACCTGCACGACCGTCTCGGTCAGCGCATTGCCACCGCCGGCGGGATCGAAGTCGTAGAGCTTGCCGTGCTGCAGGCGCTGGTCGGCGACGCCGACGGCCGCGGGCGCGCGTGGCGAGCGGCACCGTGGCGCCGTAGCCGTGCAACATGAACACCGCGTCGGGATGGATCCAGCGCGTGACCTTCGCCGGCAGGTAACCGGTGTAGCGGCCGCCGCCGTTGACCTCCACCTCGTCGCCGTCGGCGATCCCGAGCGCCGCGGCACGGTCGGGGTGGATCCAGAGCACCTGTCTGGGCGCTCTCTCGTTGAGCAGGGGATTGTTGAGCGACTGGCCCTGCGCGAGCGTCGCCGTCTTCGCGAACAGCAGCGTGAACTTCTCGCCCGCCGGCGCCTCCTTGGGGACGTACGCCGGCAGGCTCTCAAGCCCGGCCTGCTTGAGGACCTCGCTGTCGATCTCGATCTTCCCCGACGGGGTCGGGAACGTGAGCTCCTCGCGCGGGATCAGCCGGGGCGCGTCGGCCAGAGGAACGATCCCGGCCTCGCGCATCTCGGCGACAGTGACCTGGGTGCCGTCGAGCTGGTAGTTCCACAGCTCCTCGATGGTCTCGAAGTCAAGCGCCTGCTTGATGCCCATCCGGTGCAGGATCTCGCGGAAGATCCACCACGCCGGGCGGCTGTCGAAGCGCGGCGCGATCGCCTGGTCGCGCATGGTGAAGACCGGCACCGGGCCGTTCATCTGGCCCAGGATGTTCGCGCGCTCCAGGTAGGTCGACTCGGGGAGGATGACGTCGGCGAACCAGCCCAGTTCGGAGTAGCGCACGTCGATCGAGACGAGCAGCTTCAGCTTCTCGATCGCGCGTTGCGTCGCCTCCGGGTCGGGCATGCCGGTGAACGGGTCGTGGCGGTAGGCGAAGTACGCGCCGATCCCGTACGGCTGCCCCGTCTCCATCGCGGCGAAGGCCTGATGCAGCATGCCGATCGCCGGATCCCACTGCGGCCGCTTGCCGCCAGCACCATCCACGCGCGGCTCCTTGACCTCCGGCACGCGATCTGTCAGATGGTTCAGGCCCTTGCGGCCGTAGTGCTCGGGCGGCTTCGCCAGCACGCACCCGCCCGGAACCTCGATATTGCCCATCAGCGCGTTCAGGATCAGCGCCGAGCGGCTCACGTAAAACGACTGCCTGTGACGAGCTGACATCCACCCCGGATGGAAGATCACATGCGGTGCGTCCGCGGCGATCTCGGTCACGAACGCGCGAAGCTCGGCGGCGGGAACGCCGGTGTGCGGCTCCTGCCACTCCGGCGTCGTGTCCTTAACCGCCTCCCGCAGGTAGTCCATGCCGGAGACGAAGCGGGCGACGAAGTCCTTGTCGTAGGCATCCTGCTCCAGGACCTCATGGATGATGGCGAGGTTCAGCGCGTAATCGCTCTTCGGCCGGACCTGCCAGTAGCGGGTGGCCTTGGACGCCGTGATCGTGGCGCGCGGATCGATGTAGGTGCAGCGCATCCCCCTCGCCACCGCGGCCATGAACGCCTTAGCCTCCTTGACCGCCAGCGATTCGACGATGTTGCGGCCGTAGAGCACCAGATGCTTGCAGTGCTGGTAGTCGAACAAGAGCCCCGCGGCGCCGAAGCCGTACAGCGAACGCGTGGCGTTATGGACATTGCCGGCGCAGGCGGCATCGTGATCGAAGTAGTTCGGCGAGCCGAGCGCCCGGACGAAGGCCTGGGTCAGGTCAGTAAAGGGGCCGCCACGATCGGAAAGCGCGATACCGCGCCCGCCGAAGACATCGATCGTCTCAGTCAGCTTCCCCGCGATGTAGTCCAGGGCCTCGTCCCAGGACACCCGCCGCCACTGGCCGCCGCCACGCTCGCCAGCCCGGATCAGCGGCGTCTGCGGCCGCTCGTCGTCACACTCCAGAAACAGGCCGGCCGCGCCCTTCGCGCACAAGCTGGCGCCGAGGGCCTGGTCGTGCGTATTGCCCTGCAGCCAGGTCACCCGGCCGTCCTCGACCGTCACCTCCATCGGGCAACGCACCGCGCACATGCCGCACATGCTGTAAACAGTGCGCCGGCCCGGGGCGCCCACACCGCTCACGTTCGGCGCCATCACAGAACTCATAACAACCTCGATCCGCGCATCTGGGCAACGTATAGGCTCGTCGTCGCCTGCAAGGCCGACCATTCCCGACTCGGCGACGCGTTCCCAGGGTTCTTCGGCCCCTAAGCGCCCCAATCGATGGTCCAACGGCCGCAAGTGACCTGTCATCCCCTGCCAGTCTTCTCCCCTAGGTGAAAAGACTTGAGCCGCGCCGTCCCCCGCCGCACTGGGCCACTCATCAGAGCCGACACGCCGGACGGGGGGGCAAGGGTGTCGCCGTCCGGCAGCAGTGCGAGGGCATTGGCCTGGGCCAGGACCATCAGCATGTGCGATTCCTGGCCGCCCGATGACCGTACCCGCAGCACCCCGTCTGTCCCGGTCCGTGCCGTCACCCGCACCAGGTAGAGCTTGGGCCCCGACCGGCGAGGCAGGTCAGTTTCCGCTATCGCGGCCACCCACGGCCGGTCGAGCACCGGGCAGCCGGCCATGACCCGTAGCGCGGGCCGGACGAACAGCTCGTAGGTGACTAGAGCGGCCACCGGTTCCCCGGCAACCCGTAGAGATTCCGGGCAATCGCAGCCGGATCACCAGGGCACAAGGTCCTGGCGGGCTTAGTCCAAGGTCCGCGCCCGCCGACGCCGGCAGCGATGATCCCGTCAAGGGGTGTTAGCGCATGGCCGCAGCGGCACAGCCCGGCGGCTCACGTCAGCTGCCGTTCGCCTCGCGGCCTGCGGCAAGCCGTTTGCCGGCGGCGAGCGCGGCCCGGGGAGGCAGGCCTGCCCGGCCGACCAGCCAGCAGGTAATCGGCGCGGCAGGCCGCTCCGAGGCGTGCGCGGCGATCCCGGCGAGTTCGAGCAGCATGTCCAGCTCTTCGCGGGTTGGCGGGACGGTACCGATTTCGGCAGCGAACCCCGCTAGCCAGTCCTGAATGTTCTGAGCCATGCCCTGACTGTAGCGACGGCTGCTGGCGCCGGGCTCCTCCCGGCGAAGCAGGCTCCCGCAGCCTGGCCGGCCAGCAGCCAGCGGCAGGCAGCGCCTCGTAGTGAGACCAGTTGCCCAGGCAGGCTCCGCCTGGTACCGCCGAGGTCTGCGGTGCCGTAGACACAACGGTGCAGGCGGGCGGATTCTCGCGATCGTAGGCATGGTTGCGGAGGGTGTCATGGTGCCAGATTCAGCGGGCGAGCATGTGGTCACGGTCAATGAGGTGCTCGACGGGCATGTCCGCACCCCGAGGGTGTCCAGCGGTCACCTGCTCAGCAAGGCGGATCCCCGCGCCCGGTGCTCGTGCGCTGGCTGGCTCTCCAGCGCAGGAGGACTCTTGCCGGCGGCGGCCTGGTACCAGGCGGCGTAGCGGCCTACCAGCGGCGCCGCCGAGAGCCCGTGCACCAGGACCGACAGCCCGACGGTCAGGTAGGTGGCCGCGACGATCGTCGCGGCGTGCGGGAGATGCGCGTCCTCGACGATCACCGCGAACACGATCGAGGCAAGCCCGCGGGGGCCGAACCAGCCGATGAACGCGACCGTCGGAGCCCGCGCGTGCGTGCCCCACAGCGAGATCGCCACCGGGACCATCCGCACGACCGTGAGGCTCAGCACGGCGTACAGCGCGATCTGCCAGCTCAGGTGCTTGAACGCCGGGCCGAGCAGCACGGCGCCGAAAACCAGGAACGTCACGGTGTCCAGCACCGCCCCGGCCTGCTCAGTGAAGCCCATCATTCCCGCGGTTTTGCCGCCGGCGAGCAGGCCGAACAGCGCGCCCCCCACGAACGCGGCGATGAACCCCGAACCGCCCAGGGCGTTGGCGATCCCGTACCCGAGCACCGCCGCGGCCAGGGGGATGATCTGCCGCCACGCATCGTCGATCAAGTGCCGCCCGCCGGCCAGGATCACCACCGCCGCGGCGAGCGCGCCGGCGGCGAGCCCGCCGAGCAGCCCGTACCCGATCTGCTCGGCGACCACCCGCACCGGGTGGGCCTCGCCGCCGGCGCCGGAGACGGTCGCCAGCAAGATCAGCAGCAGCGGGACGCAGATCCCGTCGTTCAGGCCGCTCTCGACGTTCAGCGACTGCCGCACAACTTGCGGAAGCCTGGTGTCGGTGACGACCGCGCTGCCAAGCCCGGCGTCGGTCGGAGCCAGGATCACGCCCAGGATGAACGCCTCGCTGAGCGAGAACGGGCCGAACAGGGCCACCGCGACCAGCCCTCCCAGCACGACCGTCAGCGGCAGCCCGATGCCAAGCAGGCGGACCGGCATCGAAGCCTCGCGCCGCAGCGCCCGCAGGTTCACCCGCGAGGAATCGGAGAACAGCACCACCGCGAGCGTCGCCTCGGCCAGCGTCCGCACCGTCTCGCTCGTGGGCCGCACCGTCAGGTCGTTAAGCACCAGCGGGCCGACCAGAACGCCGACCGCGACGACCACCATCGCGGGCGTGACGGGCGTGCTCGACAAAGGCCGGGACACCGCCGCGACGAGCAGCAGCGTCAGACCGACAATCACAAGGCCACCATCCACCGCCAGCCCCCTTTGCTTAAAAGCCGTCCCGCCGCCCGCTCACTTATTGAGCCGCCGCGGGCGATAGGGCGGCCGACGGAACGCCGCGCGAACAATACGCTGCCGCGCCTGCTGGCCGTGTGCCTCACCCCCTGACGAGTGACAGGCCCAGCTCTTGCCGTGCAGGGATGGCGTTGCTGTCTTGGTTCAGGCCTGCGGGCCACCGGGTACCTCTCACCTGGCGCCGGTTCGCGCCTATCCCGTGCAGGCTCGCACTCAGGCAGGCGATCGGTCATCACCTACCGGACTGATTCACCTAGGGGAAACGGCTGCCAAAGACCGGCCCGAGTCCCGAGTACAGGTAATCAAAGGACAGCGGCACCAGCCCGGGGAGGGAGCCCAGTCAGACTCAAAGTCCACCGTTCCGTCGGGCGAGCCGCGTACGTGGGGACCCCGATGACTGCCGACCGGGGCAGGACTAGCGGGTGAGCGCGGCTTGCAGGCGGGATAGGAGGGCTGGGCGGGCGGTGATCAGGGAGGGGCCGTACCAGGTCAGGTCGCGGCCTTCGACGAGGGCGATGCGGTGGCCGGGGAACATCTCCGGGCCGTCCTCGGGGCTGAACGGGTACGGCTCGTCGGGCAGGACGATGAGCGAGGGCCCGCGGGCTTCGAGGTCGGGCAGGTCGACGTGCGGGTAGCGGCCGGGGTGGTCGGCGTAGACGTTGTCCAGGCCGAGCCGGGCGGCCAGGTCGCCGGTGAACGTGCCCGATCCCACCACCATCCAGGGATCGCGCCAGATCGGGACGGCGGCGCGGACCCGGGGGCCGGGGACGGGCTCGGCCCAGACCTGCTCGGCGCGGGTGAGCCACGGGGGTTCGGGCCAGCCCAGCGCGAGGCCGAACATCCGGCGCAGCGACGCCACCGCCTCGTCCAGGTTCCGGATCACGGTCACCCACACCGGCACCCCGGCCGCGCGCAGGCGCTCCACGTCGACGCGGCGGTTCTCCTCCTGGTTGGCCAGCACCAGGTCGGGCTCGAGCGCCCTGATCGCGGCCAGGTCGGGG
This sequence comes from uncultured Actinomycetes bacterium, assembly GCA_963742795.1. Taxonomy (GTDB): domain Bacteria; phylum Actinomycetota; class Actinomycetes; order Streptosporangiales; family Streptosporangiaceae; genus Palsa-504. Next base: position 342,394 of record CAVUNL010000020.1, on the reverse strand, counting down.
TTCTTGGTGCCGCGGACCCGGGCCACGTCCAGGCGGGCGGGATGGGTGCACCAGGTGGTCGCGCCGACCAGCGCCCCGGCGCGGGTCACCGCCACCGACTCGGTCAAGGACGGCACCAGGGAGACCACGCGGCGGGCCGGGCGGGTCAGCGGGACGGGGTGGCCGAGATCGTCCTGCGGCGTGGCGAGATCCTTTCCTCAGACGTTACGGCGGTACTGACCGCCGACCTCGAAGAATGCCTCGGTGATCTGCTGCAGGCTGCAGACCCGGGCGGCGTCCATCAAGACGGCGAACACGTTGCCGCCCGAGCGCGCCGCGTCCTTCAGCTCGGCCAGGGCGCCGTGGGCTTGGTCGCGGTGGCGTTCGGTGAAATCCCGGACGCGTTCCAGCTGGGACTTCTTCTCCTCCTCGGTGGCCCGGGCCAGCTCGGCGGGGGCGGCCGTGGTCCCGGCCGGGTTGCGGAACGTGTTGACCCCGATCAGCGGCAGCGTGCCGTCGTGCTTGCGCTGCTCGTACAGCATGGACTCGTCCTGGATCCGGCCGCGCTGGTAGCCGGTCTCCATCGCGCCAAGCACTCCCCCGCGCGCGCTGATCGCCTCGAACTCGGCCAGCACCGCCTCTTCCACCAGGTCGGTGAGCTCATCGACGATGAACGAGCCCTGCAGCGGGTTCTCGTTCATGGCCAGTCCCCACTCGCGGTTGATGACCAGCTGGATGGCCAGCGCGCGGCGCACCGACTCCTCGCCGGGGGTGGTGACGGCCTCGTCGTAGGCGTTGGTGTGCAGGCTGTTGCAGTTGTCGTAGATCGCGCACAGCGCCTGCAGGGTGGTGCGGATGTCGTTGAACGCCATCTCCTGGGCGTGCAGCGACCGGCCCGAGGTCTGCACGTGGTACTTGAGCTTCTGCGACCGCTCGTTCGCGCCGTAGCGGTCGCGCATGGCCACGGCCCAGATCCGCCGGGCTACCCGGCCGATCACGGTGTACTCCGGGTCCATGCCGTTGGAGAAGAAGAACGACAGGTTGGGCGCGAAGTCGTCGATGGCCATGCCGCGGGCCAGGTAGGCCTCCACGTAGGTGAACCCGTTGGCCAGGGTGAAGGCGAGCTGGCTGATCGGGTTCGCGCCGGCCTCGGCGATGTGGTACCCGGAGATCGATACCGAGTAGAAGTTGCGGACCTGGTTGGCGATGAACCACTCCTGGATGTCGGCCATCATCCGCAAGGAGAACTCGGTGGAGAAGATGCAGGTGTTCTGGCCCTGGTCCTCCTTGAGGATGTCGGCCTGCACGGTCCCCCGGACCTGTTGCAGGACCTCTGCGGCGGTGAGGCCCTTCGCGGCGCCCTGGTCGATGGCGGTGTTGAGGAAGTAAGCCAGGATCGCCGGGGCGGGCCCGTTGATCGTCATCGACACCGACGTGGCGGGCGCGGTCAGGTCGAACCCGTCGTACAGCGCCTTCATGTCCTCCAGGGTGGCGATCGACACCCCGGAGGTGCCGACCTTGCCGTACACGTCCGGGCTCTCCCCCGGGTCCCGGCCGTACAGCGTCACCGAGTCGAACGCGGTGGACAGCCGGGTGGCCGGGTTCCCGGCGGACAGCAGCTTGAACCGCCGGTTGGTACGGAACGGGTCACCTTCCCCGGCGAACATCCGGGCCGGGTCCTCGCCCTCCCGCTTGAACGGGAACACCCCGGCGGTGAACGGGAAGGACCCGGGCAGGTTCTCCTCGCGCAGGAAGCGCAGCAGGTCCCCGTGGTCGGTGTAGCGCGGCAGCGCCACCTTCGGGATGGCCGTCCCCGACAGTGATTCCCGGGTGAGCCCGGAGTAGGCGTCCACGACCGCGGGCCAGCCGGCGATCACCTCGGCGCTGTCCGCCCCGACCTCGCGTTGAGCATGGTCCAGAAGTGCGGCCACGGACCGTTCGGCCACAATGTCTTCAGCAAGCTCAGCCCGGACGGCGGCGAGCCTTTGCACCCGGCGGACCGCCTGCGCCTGCCTTGCCGTTTCCTCGTGGTAGCCGCGGACGGTCCCGGCGATCTCGGCCAGGTAGCCGGTCCTGGCGGGCGGGATGACCGAGGCCGCGCCGGTGGAGGTCCGGCCGGTGGCCGCGGGCAGCACGCCCCCGGCCAGGGGCAGCCCGCGGGCGGCGAGCAGGCCGGCCAGGTGCTGGTACAGGGCGGTGACCCCGTTGTCGTTGAACGTGGCCGCGCTGGTCCCGAACACCGGCATGTCCTGCGGCCGGGCGCCGAACGCGGACCGGTTGCGGATCAGCTGGCGGGACACGTCGCGCAGCGCGTCGGCGGCGCCGCGCCGCTCGAACTTGTTGATCGCCACCACGTCGGCGAAGTCCAGCATGTCGATCTTTTCCAGCTGCGACGCGGCGCCGAACTCCGGGGTCATCACGTACAGGGCCACGTCGGCCAGCGGGACCACGGCCGCGTCGCCCTGCCCGATGCCGGGCGTCTCCAGGATGACCAGGTCGTATCCGGCGGCCTGGCACGCGGCGATGATGGCCTCGATGCGCTCCGGCAGTTCGCGGGCGCCGCGGGTGGCCAGCGAGCGGAAGAACACGTGCTCGCCGCCCAGGGCGTTCATCCGGATCCGGTCGCCGAGCAGGGCGCCGCCGCCGCGCCGGCGGGTCGGGTCCACGGCCAGCACGGCGATCCGCAGCTTGTCCTGCTGGTCGGTGCGGAAGCGGCGGACCAGTTCGTCGGTCAGCGAGGACTTGCCCGATCCGCCGGTGCCGGTGATGCCCAGCACCGGGACGGTGCGGGCGCTCGCCGCCGCGGCCAGGGCGGCCTGGTCTTCGTCCGGCAGGCGGCCGGCCTGCAGGCAGGTGATGGTGCGGGCCAGCGCGCGGCGTTCGCCGGCCAGGAGGGCTTCCAGCGGGGGCGGTTCGGCGGCCAGGTCGACGTCGGCCTCGCGGATCAGCTCGTTGATCATGCCGGGCAGGCCGAGCCGCTGGCCGTCCTCGGGGGAGAAGATCCGCACCCCGGCTTTCGCGAGGCGAGTGATCTCCGCCGGGACGATGACGCCTCCGCCGCCGCCGAACACCCGGACGTGCCCGGCGCCCTTCTGGGTCAGCAGCCGGGCCAGGTACTCGAAGTACTCGACGTGGCCGCCCTGGTAGGAGCTGACCGCCACGGCCTGGGCGTCCTCGTCCAGGACCGCGTCCACCACCTCGCGGACCGACCGGTCGTGCCCGAGGTGGATGACCTCCGCGCCCTGGGCCTGCAGGATCCGCCGCATGATGTTGATCGCGGCGTCGTGCCCGTCGAACAGCGCGGCCGCGGTGACGAACCGCACCGGGTGCGCCGGGACGTGCAGGTCGCTGGGCTTCGCCGAACCGGACATGACAGACCTCGGGTACTTAGACGGCCAATATTTGGAGGTTAAAGTAATTGACGCGTCCCGTCAAGGCGGCGGCGGGGTGTCGTACGGTGGGTGAGTGCCCGACCCAGACCCCTTCGACCCCATTGCCGAAGCCCACCGCCAGTGGAGCGCCCGGTGGCCCGAGCACGCCGACCACATGGCGGCCGTCACCTCGGTCATGCGAGTCCAGCAGCTGCTGCTGGCCCGGATCGAGGCCGCCCTGCAGCCCTACGGCCTGACCTTCGCCGCGTACGAGGCGCTCCGGCTGCTGGCCTTCACCCGGAGCGGGTCCATGCCGATGGGCAAGATGGGCGAGCGCCTGATGGTCCACCCGGCCTCGGTCACCAACGCGATCCGCCGGCTGGAGCAGCGCGGGCTGGTCGAGCGGCACACCTCGGCGCAGGACCGGCGCGTCGTCCTGGCCACCATCACCGACGCCGGGCGGGCCGTGGCCCGCGACGCCACCACGGCGCTCAACCGGGCGGACTTCGGCCTCCAGGCCCTGTCCGGTGACGAGACGGCGCAGCTCACGTCGATGCTACGGCACGTCCGGGTGGCGGTCGGCGACATCGCGGACGTGCCGGTCGGTAGTTCCTTATTTTCTGCCGAACGGTCCGTGGTTCGTGCGCCCGGTTTCGCCTGGTCAGCTCAGCGCGCCGATCGACGCCAGCGACGGTACGTGGGGGGCCTGCGAGCGCTACAGGGGATGGATGCCGAGCGCTTCGGGATGGGCCCGGCGGTAGTGCTCGGTCAGCACCTCACTGAGGTTTCCGGGCCGGTAGGCCACAGTGCGGTGACAGATCTGGCAGCGGGTGACCGGCAGCTGGGTGACGGTCACAGGGAAGCGGCGGGAGGGTGACTTGCTCATTTGCCTCTATGATGCCAGCCCCGCCGGAGTGATCTTGCCCTGGGGACGTGGCTGGATCAGGCGCCCGGCCGGATCCATCCCGCGGTCCAGGGAGAATGAGCCTCATGCTCCCGGCCTAGCCGAGGAAGATGAGCGGCACCTCGCTAAGGACGTGTCCTGTGGCGTCGTAGGTGATCACGATGATGTCGCCGGGCATAGCGATCTGGGCGGGCAACCTCAGCGGGCCCCAGAACACGACCCCGCTCCCCGGCCAGCCGGGGATCGTCCGCGAGCTGAACTGCCGGCCGTCGGACAGCCGCAGTGCCACGCGTGCCACCCCGCTGGGCGCGTACCCGAACCAGTCGTCCGGCGTGGACCCGGTGGAGCTCCTGGTAGATCCTGTTTCGATCGCGTTCAGCGACGATTCGCTGATCGGGACGTCGGACCACATGGAGTCGCCGCCCGCCCAGAACCCGATGCGGTCGCCGCTGATGCGGTACGCCGTCATCATGTCGCTGCCGTAGCGGAACAGGGCGATCCCGTCATGGCTCGGGCGCGACGGCGCGGGTTGTTCCCCTGGCATGTCGAGGTGGGTGAGTTCGCCTCCGGCAGCGTCGCGGAACACCAGCCGGGCAGCGGGATCGACCGGGTAGCTAACCGCCCAGAGCTTGTACGGCAGGCCGCGGACCGGCTCGACCGTACCGTGTATCGTCTGCCCATCCGGCAGTACCGCGGTGACGGAGGTGACCTGCGGGGCGGCCACGCCGAGCCTGATCCACCCCGAGCCATCGGTCGCAGCGGACCGCGCGAGTACGCCGGCCGGAAGCCGCCCGGAGGTGCACGCGGAGTACCCGTCATATACCCCGCCGTCGTTCACCTCGCACAGCGCGGTGCCCGCGCTGGCGTAACCGGGCACGTAACCGAACCACAGGTAGGTCCATACCGTGTGCCCATCTGCGGCCAGCTTGATCCGGACGAACGGGGTCACCGGCGGAATCTCGCGGAGAACCAGGTAGTTCCGCCCGGGCGGCGGCGGGACGGGCGACGAGGTGCCAGAGGTCGCGGGCCTGGTTGGCTTTGCTCCCGGGGCGCCGCTCAGGCCGCCGTGTCCGGTCAGCAAGGTGGCGGCGACGGCGATGGCGGTAACGGTCGCAGCCGCCGCGGCCGGAACCAGGAGCCCGGTCCGCGCAGGCCGGTGCCACCGAAACCGCCGCCGACGGTGGCTTCGCGCCACCGTCTTGTCCCAGGCGTCCGGGTCGATGGGCGACAGCGTGGCCCGTTCGGCCAGGGTCTCCCGCAGCCGGTCTTCTAGAGCGTTCATATCTTGCCTTCCAGCGCCTGACCGAGCGCGTCCAGGCCACGACTGACCAGCGATTTCACGGTTCCGGCCGACACGCGCATGGTGGCGGCCATCTCCCGTTCGGACAGATCGAGCCAGTACCGAAGAACGATCGCCTCCCGGCGGCGCGGTGGCAGCGCCGCGAGCGCGGCCAGCAGCTCGCGGCGGTCTTCGCGGAGCATGACCGCGTGCTCGGACGAGGCCTCGTCGTGTCCGCTAGGTGTCCGCAGCCGGACTACGCGCAGATGGCGATGCCGGTTGCGGACCAGGTTGCAGACGGTCGACCGGACGTAGGCGAGCGCAGCGTCCGGGCTGCGGAGCGTCCGTTGCCTCTGGATCAGCCGGGCGAATGCCTCCTGGGCGATGTCCTCGGGATCATCGGCTCCCAGCAGATCGGCAAGCCGCACCAGCTCCGGGTACCGGGCCCGGAACAAGGCGCCCACCGGTACCGCCCCTGTTTCCGGAGCAGAGGCCTGCCATACGTCTGCCATGCCCAATAAGACACTAGTAACGGCGAAAGGTTGACTCACTCCATGATGCCAACCCGAACCGCGAGCCGGAAAATGTTGCCGGTTCATTACGTGACTCTCTGTGTTTGAACGTGCCGGTTGTGTAGGCCGTATCCGGGGGTGAGTGGCCAGTGCCGCGTTGTCAGTAAATGGCGGTCGCGGCGCCGGCCATTACTCGCAATTGTGCGCCGGGCGTGGAACGAATAAGGGAGTGCTGTGAATTCATCGCACAGGCACCGCCGCCCGCGGAAGGTCAGGCGGACGGGCAGGCACACCAGGCCGTCGCAGGTACAGAACGTAGCGGAGACGGCATACAAGGCAGCCCCGGCAATGGCGATCGCGGGCGTGCTCATCGCCGCCCCGCAGGCCCACGCCGCCGCCAAGGTCTCCGCCAGGACCACGGTCGTCGAGCAGACACACGGTGCTAACCAGGCCCGCGACCGGGGCACCGCGATCGCCGAGCAGATACACACCGATGCCCTGGTCATACATCATGAGCAGCCCCGCCACTACACCGTCCGGCCAGGCGACACGCTGTCCTCGATCGCGCAGCGGTTCTACGGCAACCCGGCGGACTGGCGAGGGCTGTACCAGGCCAACAGGTCCGTGGTACGGAACCCGAACGTGATCGACCCGGGCGAGGTGCTCAAGGTTCCCTACCAGTTGCCGGCGAGCCGCACGACATCGGCTCCCGCCGGGTCCACCGTGCTGACCACCTCGGCGGCGTTGAGCGGGACGCTGAGCTGCCCCGGGCTCGAGGAGCTGTGGGAACAGGCAGGCGGTTCGGACGCCGAGGCGGTCATGGCCGCCTCGATCGCCATGGCCGAATCCAGTGGCCAGCAGTTCGCCACCGGCGCGGCCGGCGAGCGCGGCTACTGGCAGATCAACCCGGACCACGGCTCGCTGTCCACCTACGACCCGCTGGGCAACGCCAAGGCAGCTGTCATCATCTCCGGCGACGGCAGCAACTGGACCCCCTGGACCACCTTCACCAGCGGCGCCTACCAAGGACGCTGCTAACAAGTTGCCTGATGCCGTCGCTCCTCAGCTTGGCGGTGAAGCCGGTCGCGGGTCACGGCGCAGAGGGTGATCGGCAGGAACCTCGACCAGGACGATCCGGGTGCCGTCGGGGTCCTCGATCCACATCTCGATCAAGCCCCAGGGCTCTGTTGCTGGCTCCCGGATGACCGGGACTCCGGCCGCGGCCAGCCGGGCGTGCTCGGCGCGGACATCCCGCACCTGGATCCAGATCATCACCGAGCGCCCGGGAGGGCCGGCCGCGTGCCCGGAGACTTCGAGGAACCCCGGGCCGAGGAAGAACACCACCCCGGGATCCTCCGGGGGGCCGAACTCCCGGTAGACGGCCAGGCCCAGGACGTCGCGGTAGAAGCGGCGGCTCCGGTCCAAGTCGCTGGGCCGCAGCAGGATCCGGCTGCTCAGAACGTCCACGCCACTATTCCAGCAGCACGTCGAGTGACGCGAAAGGTCACGTGCGAGGCCGCGGCGTCACGAGTCGGGTTTCGTACGCGATGATCACGAGGCGGACCGCTCATCCTCGGTGAAGGACTTCGGGGCGTGCGCTGGCGAGCAGCCCGCTGACCGCTCCCGATCAGCGCAGCTGATAGATGCCGTAGGCGTAAAACGGCGCGTGCTCGGGCACTCGTTTTTCCGTGACCTCCGCGTACGTCTCCGCATCGTCGGGATCGTCGAACAGGTGCCATTCGTTGAGGAGAGGCGCCCAGACCGGCGCCAGTGACGCCGCCTCCTCGGGCGAATAGCCACAGTTGGTCAGGCCGCCCAGCAGGCCAGTAGTCGGCGACGTCGTAGCCAAGGAGGTCGTACCTTTCGACGGCTGGCCCGATCGGATCGAGGCTTTCCGGCGTCGGTTCGTCCTCCTCGAACGCCGTGATCCGCACCGCCACGACGCCAGCGCTATCCAGTGCGCCGGCCGCCGCGTACAGGTCGGAGAGGTTAGGCCACAGCCCCACCGGTACCGGCGGACGCGCGAGTCCGGGCGGTCGCTCCCAGACCAGCGTATCGACCGAACGTACCGACGGGACGTCACGACGCAGCAGATAGCGAGCCCTTCGATCGACGGTCCAGCTGGGGTCCGAGACGATCGAGCGCAGGTCAAATCCGATGGTCGCTTCCATTACTCCTCACCGGACATCTTCCCACGACCCGTCACCCGCGGGATAGCAGCGAGAGTTCGGCTGCGCGTCCGGCCGCGAGGTACTCGTGCGCGAGTCGCACGGCGGTCGCGCCGTCACCGACGGCCGAGGCAACCCGCTTGATCGAGCGGTAGCGGGCGTCCCCGGCGGCGAAAACGCCGGGCATGGAGGTCTCGAGCGGCAGCGGCGGGCGATCCAGTGGCCACCGCGACGGATGCGCTCCGTCCCGGACGACGTCGCGTCCGGTCAGGATGTAGCCGCCGTTGAGCTGAATCGCTTCGGGTAGCCATTGGGTCCGCGGCTCGCCGCCGATCAGGACGAACAGCGCGGCCGCCGGGACCTGCTCGGTCCGGTCGTGCAGGCGGTCGTGCAGGGTGAGCGATTCGAGGTGGTCGGATCCGTGGCCGTCGGTGACTTCGGTGTGCAGGCGCACGGTGATGTTGGAGGTGACCTCGATCTCCCGGGTCAGGTAGTCCGACATCGACCGCGCCAGGCTGTCGCCCCGCACCAGCATCGTTACCCGCCGGGCGTACCACGCCAGGAACAGCGCGGACTGGCCGGCTGAATTGCCCGCTCCCACGACATAGACGTCGCGGCCCTCCATCGCTCGAGCCTCGCTCCCGGCTGCGCCGTAGAAAACGCCCGAGCCGACTAGCGCCTCCAGGCGGGTTACGCCCAGACGGCGCCAGGCGATGCCGGGTGCGACGATGACCGCGTCGGCCGCGATCTGCCGGCCATCGGCCAGGTGCACGACGCATCCGCCGCCCTGGCGCGTCAAGCCGGCGGTGGGCTGGGAGAACACCATGTGCGCGCCGAACATCCAGGCCTGCTCGCAGGCCCGGCGGGTGAGCTCATGTCCGCTGATGCCGTGCGGGAAGCCCGGGTAGTTCCGGATCATCGGGCTGCTTCCCGCCTGGCCGCCGGAAACGGTTTCTTCCAGTACGACCGTCTGCAGGCCCTCGGATGCGGCGTAGACAGCGGCGGTCAGGCCGGCTGGTCCCGCGCCGACGATGACGAGATCGCACTCGTCGACGTCGCTGGAAACGCTCCCGCCCACCGCCGCGATGATCTGAGCCGGCGCCGGTTCGACCATCGTGTAGCCGTCATGGCGGACCATGACCGGAAGGCGTGAGGCGTCAAGGCCCTTGGCCTCGAGCAGGCGGCGGCCCCGCTCGCCGTCGGCGGTCTCGAAGCGGAACGCCACGTTGAACCGGGTGAGCAGCTCTCGAAGCTCGTTCGTACCCCGGTCCTGGGCCAGCCCGATGACGTGGAACAGCTCGAAGCCGGCTTGCTGATCCTTGGCCCACTCGGCCAGGAACGCGCTGATCTCGCGGTAGAGATCCTGTTCGAGCATCCACGGCTTGGTGATGTGATAGTCGGCCTCGCCGAGCGTCATGGCCCGAACGACCGGGCTGCGCGCCGAGTAGTCGCGCTCCACCAGGAGCACCCGTTTGGCCAGCGGGTGCAGTTTATGTGCGCGCGCGAGAAAGCCCACTCCGGACATCTCGTTCAGGTCGTGGCCGACGATGAGCAGCGCCACAGGTTCCCGCTCGCCGGCGAGTTGGCCCAGCATCGCCAGTCCCGCGGCGGCCGACGACTCGCCGATGACGCGGAAGTCCTTGCCGAACCGCCGGCCGAGATCGTCTCGCAGCGCGCGGACCACCCCGGCATCGTCATCGATCACGAACAGCACGGGTCGTGACATCTGCCGCCGCCTAAGGGCTGGACTGGCGGGCGGGCTGGATGTTCTGGTTGACGTGGAACGTGTTGTCCGGGTCGTACCGGTCCTTGACCTGGGCGAGCCGGTCGTAGTTGCCGCGGTAGGACGCCTTGACCCGGTCCTGGCCCTCGTCCATCAGGAAGTTGACGTAGCCGCCGCCAGCCGAGGTCGGGTGCAGCTCCTGCCAGTAGTCCCGGGCCCATTGCGAGATGAGCGCGGCGTTGGCGGGATCGGGATCGACGCCGACGATGACGCCGGCCCAGCCGCCATCGCGGTAGGCGAAGGCCGTCGCGGCGTCGGACACCCGGCTCGTCGCGCCGTCGATGGGGTACATGTGCATGGTGGAGTGACCGGTCGGCAACCGCGCGCCGTACTTGATGTGCACGTCGATGGCGGCGTCGGAGATCTCGTTGAAGAAGTCGGCCCGCCAGTACCACTGCAGCCCGGCCGGGTAGAGGCCGTCGAACGCGCTTTGCAGCACGCTGAACGGCATGGCCTGCACACCCACCAGCAGCGGCGAGCCGTACGTCATGACCGGCTCGAGCACCTCGTCGGCCTTATCGTGTGATCCGGTGTAGCACCAGACGATGACGCACGACTTGCGGCCCCACAGCGCCTCGGGGAACGGCGGAGCCGGGGGGATCGTGATCAGGCCGATCCAGCCGCTCAGCTCTTCGGGCAGCGAGGGCAGCAGCTCCCGGTACCAGCGCATCACCTCGGCGGTGTCGGCGAAGTCGTAGAGCACCGGGCCGCCGATGATCGTGCCGTGCTCGCCGATGTCGTGGCAGCGCAAGGTGAACGAGGTGACGACGCCGAAGTTCCCGCCGCCGCCGCGCAGCGCCCAGAACAGGTCGGGGTGCGAGCTCTGGCTGGCCGTGACGAACGTGCCGTCGGCGAGGACGACGTCGGCGGACAGGAGGTTGTCGACGGTGAGGCCGAAACGCCGGGCCAGGTAGCCGATGCCCCCGCCGAGCGTCAGGCCGGCCACGCCGGTGGACGCGAGGAAGCCGGAGGGGGTGGCCATGCCGAACGCCACGGTCGCGTGGTCGATGTCCCCCCAGCTACATCCGGCGTCGGCGCGGACGGTGTGGTTCTCGGGGCTGACCGTGGTGCTGCGCAGCAGCGACAGGTCGATGACCAGGGCGTCGTCCCATACCCCGAGGCCAGCTGCGCTGTGACCGCCGCCGCGGACGGCGATCTCCAGGCCGTGGTCACGGCCGAAACGCACGCAGGTGACGACGTCGGCGGCGTCGCGGCAACGCGCGATGGCGGCGGGATGCTTGTCGATCATGGCGTTGTAGACGGCGCGCGCCTCGTCGTACCCGGCGTCGGCCGGCCTGATCAGGTCACCGCGCAGGGCAGCGGCGAGTTGCTCGTACGCCTCGGTGGCGACGCTGGCGGATGTGATGGTCATGTGGCTCCCTCCGGATTCGCGCCCTGATGCTCAGGGCCATCACGAAGCTAGGACCAGCATCGTTCGCGGAGCGTTCGGGCGTGCGCGCTCGCGTCAGCCGGCCGGGAGAACGCCTGGGAGACCAGGCGTTCTCCGGGCGGCCACGGCTAGCGAGATCGTGCTCGCAGCGCCGGAGCAGCCCGACGCTGCCGTGGGCGGACGCCATCTCCGCTGCGGAGCGCAGGCGCGAGATGGCCCCCTCCTCCCCGTCGTAGGCAGCGCGCAGCCGCATGACCTCGGGCAGCCACCACAGGTCGTCGCGTTCCCTACCGCCAATGAGGGCGGCGTCCAGGGCCGCTCGTGCGGCGTCGGTCCGATCGTTCCGGGCCAGCAGGTCGGCGAGCAGCGACAGCCAGTACGGCCTGCGGGCGAACGAGCCCGCTGTCTTGAGGTTGGCGATGCCTTGCCGGGCGAGGCCGATGCCCGACTCGTCCGGACGGGACCAGCCGTCCAGGATGAGCCCCCACTCGCGGTAGTAGGCAAAACCGTACCGGCCGCACAGCTCGCGCAACTCGGCGACCGTGTCCCTCAGCTCGGACATATCGTGGCGCATCTGGTGGGTGATGGAGCCATAGGCCAGGGCCACGGCCAGGCAGTACGGGTCGTCGATCACCCTGGCCAGTTTGATGGCCTCCTGACTGGCCGACAGGGCTTCGGCGTCGTGGCCGAGCAGCCAGTGGGCGTGTGCCGCCCAGGCCGTGCCGTGCACATCGGCCCTGGTGCCGACGCTCAGCCAGACGGCACCGCTCGCCAGCTTGGCGGCGAGCTCGAGGTGACGCAACCCCTGTGCAGGCATCCCCAGGCTCACGGCCGACCCGCCGACAGCGAAATGAGCCAGACCGCTCAGCTCGGAGTCGGGATCGACCAGGGTCAGCGCACGGGTGGCCGTCCGGTAGCCGTCGGCGATGCGCCCTTGAACGAACTGCGTCGCCCAGAGCGCGACCAGCCCGGTGAGCGTCGAGTCGGTCCGGCCCAGTGATTCCGCGAGGTCGATCGACCGTTCGAGGGCCTGCTGCAGCTCGGGTGAGGAGTAGCCGTACCTGGCGTTGAGCGGTGCGGCCATGGCCTCCAGGACCTCGAGTTCCTGCCGGTCCCGGTCTTTGCTCTCCGGAAGGCTACGCACGATCGACAGTGCTTCCTGGTGCAGCCGGATCGCCTCGGCATGGGCGAACACGCCCGCTGCCACGTCGGCCGCCCGTCGGTAATAGACGACGGCCCGTTCCGGCCGCCCGCCGCGGACATACTGCTCGGCCAGCTGAGCAGAGACCGCGGCCGAGTCATCGGCGTGCAGCAGCTCCAGAGCCTGCGCGACGCGCCGGTGCAGCAGCCAGCGCTTCGGCGGGCTGACTTGCGCGTATGCCGTATCGCGGAGCAGATCGTGGGAAAAGTCGTAGCCGTCACGGAACTCGCGCACAATCCGGCGGCGCCACAGCTCGTCGACCGCCCCCACCACGGTGCCGACGTCGAGGTCACTCGCCTCGGTGAGCAGGTCAAGGGTGAAGTTCGTCCCTACCGCCGCAGCCAGGCCGGCCACCTCCCGGGCGGCTGCGGTCGCCTGGTCGAGGCGGTTGCGCAGCACGGCCGTGAGATCGCCGGCCGGCCGCGACGTGCCGCCGGGATCGACACCGCCGCGTACGGCCTCGATGACGTAAAGCGGGAAGCCTCCCGTCGTCGCCTGCAGCAGGTCCACGTCGTCCGCCAGCAGGGACCGGCCGGAGATCGCCTCGGCGAGTCGTGCCGTGTCGGCGGCGTCCAGCGGGCCCAGGGTCAGCTCCGTCAGCAGTCCGGCGGCCCGCATGCGGACCGTCCAGTCAGCGAGTTCGGGGTCCTGGCCGTGGGTGTCGTTCCGCACTGTCCCGGCCACCAGGACCGGGGTGCCGGAGGCGAGGCCGAGGAAGAACGTGAGGAAGGCCAGCGTCTCCCGATCGCACCATTGCATGTTGTCCAGGACCAGCAGCAGCGGCCGCCCGAGGACCATCAGGCCCCGCGCGAGACCCTCGAAGAACCGGTGGCGCTGCCAGGCATCCGCCATTGACCTCGAGCCTGCCGCGCGTTCTCCGGGCCCCGCAGCCGGCATCAGCCTGCTCACCTCGGCGCGCCAGGCCGGATCCAGGCCCGCCGTCGCGGCCTGCACGGCCGGGTTCCGCAGCCAGTCCGCCACCGGCGCCAGCGCCAGTCGCCCCGGTGTTCCGAAGCACTGGCTGCTCGCCACCACCGCGCCGTGCAGCCGTGCCATCTCGGCGAGCTCGGCCACGAGCCGGGTCTTGCCGACCCCGGCGCCGCCGCTGACCAGGGCCAGGCCGGGGTGGCCCGCCGCCGCGGTCCGCCACAGCTCCTGAAGCTGGCCGAGCTCTCGCAGCCGGCCGACGAGCCGGGCCGCGGCCAGCCCGGAGCGGGGGGCGTCAGGCTGGAGACCCGGCCGGCCTGCGCCGGCTTGGTCTGTGTCGGCCATCAGCTGCTGGAAGGCCTGCCGCGTCGCCTGGTCCGGGATGACCCCGAGCTCACGCTCCAGGACCGAAGCGCAATGGTGGTAGGTGCTGACGGCACCGGCGCGGTCGCCCAGATCGGCATGCAACAGCATCAAGGTGCGATACCCGGCCTCCTCCAGCGGCTGCAGCTGGATCCGGCGGCGGACCGTATCCACCGCCCCGGCCAGGTCACCCGTACGCGCCCGCGCCGCACACAGCAGATCACACAGGTCCGTGCACTGGCGCTCAAGTTCTGACCTGGCCTCGAGCACCCAGTCGTCGTACGCGCCGGGCAGGAGATCGCCCCGGTACTGGGCGACCGCCGTCGCCGCATGCGCCAGGACCCCGGCGTCATCACCGGCCGCTGCCGCCGTCAGGGCAGCCTGTCGCTCACCCTCGAAGATCCGCAGGTCGACGCGGCACGTCTGCGAGTCGCGCCAGCACAGATCCCTGAAGGACACCACAAGCGAGGGTTCATCTCCTAGTACCTGACGCAGGTGATGCAGTTCGCGGCGCAGATTGGTCAGCGCCTGCGCGTCCGTCGAGTCCGGCCAGAACATCCCGGCGATGCGCTGCCGGGGCTGGGGCGTCCCGGCGTGGGCAGCCAGGAACGCGACGAGGGCAACCGCGTGCGACGAATGCACGTGAACGCCAGCCTCACCGTCGGTGATGGCCTGCTCGCCCAGGACAGACACGTACAGCATGTCGACGCGCCCCTGACATCACAGCCCTTCTTGGCCGAATCAAACCCAACTCACGCCGCCGGTGTGGCGGCCAGGTGGAGATCCTGCGTGATTCATGCGGAGGCCGCCTGGCCGGCCAGGCGGCGGCTCGCCCCTCCCCCACTTCAGCTACAGAAAGTAATCATGACGATGCGCTTACGGACGTCGTATGGACCTTACTCGCGCCTGCCCGGGCGGAACAATCGTCACATCTCGTGCGGACCTGAACACACGGGGCATCCGAGGCTGATGTTACTGCGGGAAGGCGGGGAGCGTCATGGCAGTACAAACCGGGACTACTAGCCCTGCGGGCAGGACGGCGCGGCGCGCGGACGCGGGCGTGGTGCAGCTGACCCAGCGGGACATCGACGGCCTGCTGTTGTGCGGGGAGCATTACGGCGCCCCTTATGACCTGCTGGCGGCCGCGCTGGGGGTGCCGCCGGGGCGGCTGCCCGCGATCGTGCGGCGCTGGCGCCGGACCGGATACGCCGCGGTCGGGCGGCTGGGTCCCGGGCCGGCCTGGTGCTGGCTGACCCGGGACGGGATGAGCGCGACGGGGCTGGGGTTCCCGGCTGGCCGGCCGGCGCTGGGGCGGCTGGCGCATATCCGCGCGGTGCTGGCGGCCCGGTTGTGGATGCAGGCCAGCCCGGCCTGGGCGGCGGGGCAGCCGTGGTGGCACTGCGAGCGGCGGCTGCGGGCCGACGAGCCCGCGGCGGGGCGCGGCGGGCACGTGCCGGATGCGGAGATCCACTGGCCGAGCGTGGCGGGAGCCCCTTACGCCGGGCAGGTCTGGGCGATCGAGGTCGAGCTGACGCCCAAGGCGGCGGGGCGGACCGCGCGGATCATCACCGAGCTGCTGACCGCGATGCAGTACGCGCAGGTTATCTACCTGACCGCCCCGGCGGCCCGGGCGGTGGTGACCCGGATCGCGGCGGGCCTGGCGCCCTGGGAACAGGCCCGGGTGACGGTCCGGGACCTGCCGCCGGCCGCGTTCATGCCGGAGCCGCCGCGATGAGCGCGTGGTCGTGGCTGAAGCTGAGGGTGTGCCTGTGGCTGCTCCGCAAGACGGTTACGGTCACCAGATGGCTGCTGCTGGTGGCCGTGGTGATCGCGGCGTGGCCGGTGACGCTGGTCGCGGTGATCGAGTACGCGGCCGCGTGGCTGCGCGGCTGGCCCGCGATCCGCTTGTTCCGGACCGCCGCCTGGGCCCTGCCGGTCACCGCGGTCTGGCTGATCATCGTGGAGGTCCGGGTGCCGGGCTGGCGGTCCGCCGCGCTGATCCCGGGCCGGGCGTGGGGCCACGGCTTCCACCACCTGGGCGGGGCCGGCCTGGCTCACACGCTCGCGTTGCTCGTCCCGGTCGCGATCCCGGCCGGGCTGGCGCTGGCCGGGCTGGCGTGGGCCTGGCGGACCTACGCCGTCACCGCCGGGGTGGGCGGATGGACGGCTTCCGCGCCGATCATCTTCGACGCCCGGCAGTGGAAACGGCAGGTCCGGACGGCCAAGGGCCTGAACAAGGCGCCCGGCGCCGTGCCGTTGCTGGCCCGGGGCGGGCGGATCCCGGTCGGCGGGACGATCCGCCACGTCGGGCATGACTGGCGGCCCGTGTTCTCGCTGCCGGCGGCGGCCAGCGGTCGGCACATGGTGGTGGTCGGCGCGACCGGGTCGGGCAAGACTAACCTGATGATCCGGCAGTGGGCGGGGTGGTTCACCGCCGCCCTCCAGGCGGCCCGGGCCGGGCGGGGTAACCGGCCGTTGCTGATCGTGCTGGACTGCAAGGGCGGCCGGGACGCGCGGTCCAAGGCCGACCGGACCCGCCGCCTGCTCTACGGGGCCGGCGCGGGCCGGGTCGCGATCTGGCCCGACGAGGCCCGGCTGTGCCTGTGGGACCTGCCCGCCCGGGATCTAGCCGTGCTGCTGTACCAGATGATCGACACCGGGACCGGCGCGGCGGCCTACTACGCCGACATCCTGCAAGCCGTGCTCGACCTGGCCGTCCTGGCGCTCTGCGGGCCGCCGGTGAACACCGCCGCGTTCCTGGACCGGCTCGAGGCGAAGTGGCTGCAGCGCGCCTGGGGCGACGGCCGCCACCCGGCGGAGCTGGCCCGGGCCCGGGCCGCGGGCAGGCACCTGCCCGACATTCAGCTCCGGTACGCCACCCTGCTTGGCCGGCTCGGTCCCGCGCTGGACGGTCCCGGTTCCCTGGCCGAGGCGGACGCCTGGTACTGCATCCTGGAGGGCACCAGTGAACCTTCGGTGGCCGAGGCCCAGGCCATGGCGCTGACCGAGCTGGCCGCCCGCGCCGCCACCGTCCCGGATGCCGAGCCGCGGGTGATACTGCTGGCCGCGGACGACTACTCCGCCGTGGCCCGGCGAGTGCCCATCTCCAACCTGTACGAGCGCGGCCGGTCGCTGGGCATCGGAGTCCAGGTCTCCGCTCAGACCTGGCAGGGCCTGGGCCGCGATGACGATGAGCGGTACCGGATCGCGGCCACCGCGGACGGCGGAGTGTTCGTCCTGCGGACCCCTTACCCCGAGCCGCTGACCGCGCTGGCCGGGCACCGGCGGGTGCTGGACACCGCGCACAAGCTGGTCGGGAACGTCTGGGCCGATGAGGGCACGACCCGCATCCAGCGGGCCCCGGTCGCCGACCCCGATCTCATCCGTCACCTGGAGGTGGGCCAGGCCTGCTACATCCAGGGCGGCGCCGCGACGTTCGTGCAGGTCGCCCGGCCCAAGGCGTCGCCCCTCACGCTGCTCCCGGCGCCCGCAGCCGGACCGCTGGTCCAGGTGCCCGAGGCGCGCCGCGAAGCCGACCCCATGCCGCCGACCTGGCCGCAGGGACCAGCCAGCCTCGATGACGCCTTCGGACCCGGAGGCACGCGATGAACCCTGACCCGTTTGCGGCGCTCGGGCTGCCGGGCCGGCCCGACCTGAGTGACGAGCAGGTCCGCGCCGCCTGGCGGTCCATCGCCGCCGCTACCCACCCCGACCGGCCCGACGGCGGCGACCTGGCCCGGTACACGGCCGCGTCGGCCGCCTACGCCCAGCTGCGCACCCCGTGGGCCCGCAGCGAGGCCTACGCCGACCTCATCGAGCAGGCCGAGCCGGACACCTCGCCGCTGCCGCCGGTGCCCGCCGACGCCTGGCCGGCGCCGGTCCCGCCGTGGCAGCCGCTGATCAGAGCGGCCCAGGTCCCGGCGCGGGTCCGCCGCGGCCGCCCGCTGCGCCTGCTCATCCGCGGTGCCGTCGCCGCGGCCTTGTCCGTGGTGGTGCTGCACCTGATCCCCGGGAGCGCGGCGGCCCCGGCCGATGTGTTCGGCCTGACCTGGTGGTTCGTGCTGACCGGGCGCAAGGATCTGGCTCCGCCGCCCGAACGGTAAGGACTGCCGCCGTTGACAAGCCAGATATCAATGTGATATCACGTTGGTAGGTGATCGGATGGCCGACACCACACTCCGCAGGAGGCATCCCGATGAACGCACCCAACGGCAACACCGCCGCGAAGCGCCTGCGCCGGTGGTGGCTAACTCCCCCGCGGCCCGGCCTGCAGCGCCTGATCAACCCCATTGAGTACCGCCACATCCGCGGCTTCGGGATCACGCGTATTTTCGGTGGCAGCATCGCGGCCGGCGCGGGTGTCATATGCCTCGCGTACGGCGTCTACGGATGGGCAGCCTTCTTCCTGGTTATCGCGGGACTGAACCTCGCGGCCGGCGACTGGGACCTCACTATCGATCGCTCTGCACCTGCCTGGAGCTGCAGCCTGCTCGTGGTCCCGCCGGCCGGCGGGACCACGAGCCGGTGGCCGGATACCAGTTGCCGATCTGGGTAGCGGCTCACCATACTCTCGCGTGACCTCGTGACTTGAACCGATAATGGTGCTGGCCGGGTCGGCCGCGAGGAGGAGATGCCGGGTCATGTCGGGCCACCAGGTATTCACGTCCAGGCTGAAGGGCCGTCCGCTGCTGGACAGCGAGGGCCTGACCATCGGCCGGATCCGCGACATCGTGATCCTGCCCGGCCCCGCGAAGGAACCGCCCCGGGCGTTGGGCCTGGTCGTTACGTTGCAGCGGCGCCGCATCTTCGTCAACCTCGGGCAGATCACGGAGATCTCCCTCGACGGCGCCCACCTGAAGGGAGGTTCGGTCGACCTGGACCGCTTCACCCGCCGGACCGGGGAGATCCTGGTCTCGGAGCTGTACGGGCAGCACGTCACGGACGGGAGCGTCGTCGACGTGGCCATCAGCCCGAACGAGCAGCACCGGATCGGCTGGGAGGTCTCCGCGCTGGCCGTCTCGCGGGGCCGGAGCCTGCTGCACCGCGGCCCGGAGATCGTGCCCTGGGACCAGTACCCGGAGCTGTTCAAGAGCGACCCGCTGACCGAGCAGCTGGCTGAGCTGCGCGAACTGCCGGCGGCCGACCTGGCCACCGCCGTCGAGGGCCTGGCGCCCAGCCGCCGCGACCAGATCGCGGCGGCCCTGGACGACGAGAAGCTGGCCGACCTGCTGGAGGAGATGCCCGAGCAGGACCAGGTCCGGCTGCTGGCCAGCCTCGGGCTGGAGCGCAGCGCCGATGTGGTGGAAGAGATGCAGCCAGACGACGCCGCGGACCTGCTGGCCGAGTTGCCGGCCGAACAGCGCGAACGGCTGCTGACCGCGATGGAGAGCGTTCAGGCCGAGGACCTGCGGCGGCTGCTGCGGTACGGCCCGCAGACGGCGGGCGGGCTGATGACCTCCGAGCCGCTCATCGTGACCCCGGACACGTCGGTCGCCGAGGTGCTGGCCCGGGTCCGGGATCCCGACACGCCGATCACCTCGGCCGCGCAGGTGTACGTATGCGAGCCGCCCATGGTGACGCCGACCGGCCGCTACCTCGGCACCGTGGGGTTCCAGCGGCTGCTGCGCCGGGCCCCGTCCGTACTGATCGGCCAGTGCGTCGAGTCGCGCATCTTCGTCCGGCCGGACCTGCCCGAACGTGACCTGGCGGCCCGGATCGCGGCTTACAACCTGGTCAGCGTGGCGGTGTGCGACGAGGACGGCCACCTGGTCGGCGCGGTGACCGTGGACGATGTGCTGGACCACCTGCTGCCCGCGAACTGGCGGAGATCGGGAGCCTGAGGTGTCACGGATTTCCCTGCGCCGTCTCAGCGAGCGGGCCGACCTGTCCGTTCCGCGCGGCTCCCCGCAGATGGGTGCCCGCTATGACGCCGACGCGTTCGGGCGGTTCGCGGAGGGGATGGCGCGGTTCCTCGGTACCGGGCGATTCATCGTCGGCCAGACCGTACTCGTGGTCGCCTGGATCATCCTCAACACCATAGGCGCCATCAACCACTGGGATCCGTACCCGTTCATCCTGCTCAACCTGGCCTTTTCGACCCAGGCGGCCTACGCCGCGCCGCTGATCCTGCTGGCCCAGAACCGGCAGGACGACCGGGACCGGGCCAACATCGAGCGGGACCGGGAGGTGGCGGCGCGGACCCAGGCCGACACCGAGTTCCTGGCCCGCGAGATCGCCTCCGTCCGCCTGGCGCTGGCCGACGTGGTGACCACCCAGGACCTGGAGGATTCGCTGGCCAAGCTGGCCAAGCTGATCACCGACCAGTCACCCCAGACCCCGCCCGACTTCCACACGATGCGCGATGACCGGTCCGGCACCGCGGAAAGTGGCCCGCCGCGGAGCTGATCCAGGATCGGGCCAGTCAGGCCGCCACCGTGCGCAGGTTCGCTAGGGGGCGGTCGCCGGCGCCGTCGAGGGCGTCCCGGATGGCGGCCAGTACCTCGGCCCGCTGGGTGCGGATCTCCCGGGGGGTAAACGGCAGCACGAGGATGCCGCGCTTGGCCATCCGGCGCTGCCGCTCGAGCGTGCGGGTGTGATCGTGCGGCGACAGGTGCCATTCGTGGGAGTCGACCTCGACCGCGACGCCTTTCTCAGGCCACCAGGCGTCCGGCCGGGCGATGAAGGTGCCGTCGCCGTCGTATATCGAGGCGTTGAACAGCGGCGCCGGCAGGCCGGACTTCGCGAGCAGGTCCTTGAGGTCCCCTTCCGCGGTGGACCGGATTCCGTCGACCACGTCGCCCAGCGCCTTGCGGAACAGCGCCGACCTCGGGATTGGTCCCGCATTGAGTTCGGTGACGAGCTCGCGTACGTCGCACCGCCGCCGCTGCACGGCGTCGGCCACGATCGCGCGCACGTCGCGCAGGCTGGTCAGGCCGCGGACCGTGTCCGCGACCGCCCGAGGAGCGAGCGCAAACCGGATCGGGCCGAAGTCGTAGACGCGATCGGGCATGCGACTGGTCCGATGCAGCCGCACGAAGCCCGCATCCCGGCGCTGCCGCGCGAGCGGGACAAGCACGTCCACGAACTCAGACTGCGGAGCCCGGATGCCGTGGGCAAGTACGGCGGCCGAACCGGTAATCACGCTTCGGGCTCCGCCGTACAGCTGAGCGGCTACCTGCTGCTGAGCCATGGAAGGCATACCGGTAGCAGCGATATACACGGTCGGCAGCAGCACCCGCCAGGGGCCGCCCGGCCGGAGCCGGTGCCGCAGTGCGCTCTCCGTGACGCCGACCGCGCCGGCTTGTCGCAGCGTGATCACGTCAAGCTGACGATCAAGGATCACGGTCAGAGCCGCCCGGTTAAGGCATGTTGTCGATCTCATAGGAGGATCATGCGGACCTGGACCGACATTCCCGGCGCCGGCAACGACGTGATTGCCACAACCATGCGCACCTGACGACATGATTGCCGCAATCATGCCGTTGGATCGCGGGCCGGGAACCGGAGGGGTGGGAGTGGAGTGAGGCACAGGACCGGTGTGGCGGGCGGGACTGGCGGGGGGCGGGACCGGAGCTAGGCGGTGGCTGGAACGGGCGGGGCCTGGGGCTCGCGGCTTGGACGGGGCGTTCGCGGGGGGCTACGGGCGGTGGAGGGCGGCGGCGGTGAGCGAGCGGGCGGTGCGGACGGCGCTCGCGACGGCGTCCGGCGGGGAAAGCCCGCACAGGTCGGTGAGGACGAACAGGGCCTCGGCGCTCATGACGATGGCCAGGTCCCGCCTGAGCTGGGCCAGCACCTCGGGTTCTGGGCCGGCTAGGGGGGCCAGGGCGTGGTCGATGAGGGCGAAGCGGTGGCCGGGGCGCTGGGCCGCGACGTCGGGCCTCGTGATGGAAGCCGCGATCATGGCGCGGACCGCGCTCTGCCGGGCCAGGATCCCGGTGAACAGGACCTCGGCGGCGTAGCCGACGCGTTCGACCGGGTCGTCGCTGGCCGCGACCGGGGCCAGCGCCTCGGCGGGGTCGGGCCAGACCCCGACGTCGGATTCCAGCAGCAGCGAGACCAGGTCGGGGAAGTACCGGTAGGCGGTGGCCTCGGAGACCAGGGCCGCCCGGGCCACCGACGGCATGGTGATCTCCGCGCCGTCGCGGGCCAGATCCTGCACGGCCCGGATGATGGCGGCGCGGGTGCGGGCCTTCTGGTTCACGCGGCCTGCGCCGGGCGCGGCCGGTTCCGTGGCGGCGGCGCGGGTGCTCGTGGTCATGAACTAACGATATGAAGCAAGTTCTCATTAAGCAAGTTAACACTCTTTATGAGAGAGAACTTGCATAACGAGGACGGATCTCATAGTCTCCTGCGTGATAGTTCACTCTTACGAGGGAGTCGCAGACATGGCAAACACCACCGTGGTGAGCGTGACCGTGGACGGGATCGAGGCGGTGCCGGTGACCGTGTCCGAGCGCGGCGAGGGGCGGCCATTCCTGCTGCTGCACGGCGGGGCCGGCCCGCAGTCCGTGGACTGGTTCGCCGATCTGCTGGCCACGCAGGAGCCGGCCCGGGTGATCGTTCCGACCCATCCAGGGTTTGGCGGGACACCGCGCCCGGAGGGGCTGGACAGCATGCGGTCCCTGGCCCGCGTCTACGCCGGGCTGCTCGACGAGCTGGGGCTGAGCGGGGTGACCGTGGTCGGGAACTCCATCGGCGGGTGGATCGCGGCCGAGATCGCGCTGCTGGGCAGCTCGCGGGTCAGCGGCGTGGTCCTGGTCGACGCGGCCGGGCTGGTGGTGCCCGACTACCCGGCCCCGGACTTCTTCTCGCTGACCCTGGATCAGGTGGCCGAGCTCAGCTACTACCGGCCGGACGCCATCCGGTTGGACGTGGACCACATGCCGGACGCGGTGAAGGCGATGATGGCCGGGAACCGGGCCGCGCTGGCGGTCTACGGCGGGCCGGGCATGGCCGACCCCGGGCTGCTGGACCGCCTGCCGGACATCACCGTCCCGGTGCTGGCCGTCTGGGGTGAGGCCGATCGGATGATCCCGGTCGAGCACGGCCGGGCCTACGCCAAGGCCATCCCGGGCGCCGGGTTCCTGCTCATCGCCGAGGCCGGGCACCTGCCTCAGCTCGAGACGCCGGACCGGCTGCTCGCGGCGGTCCGGGACTTCGCCGAGACGACCGGACCGGGACACTGAGGACCGTGGCTGAGATTTCGATCGTGGGCCCGGCCGTCATCGCCACCGAGCCCGCCACAGCCGCGGGCGGTTAACCCGGGCCCGGATGGGGAGGGAAGCGGCCGGGAGGTCGCATGAGCACGGACGGGGACGGCGCGAGCCGGGTGGCGATGCCCGCCAGCTGGCAGGACTGGCAGCGGTGGGTTGAGGATGTGGACTGGTCGGACTGGCGCGGCTGGCTGGCCCGGGTCGCCGCCACCGACTGGGCCGCCGGGCCGGTGCCCGCCGTCCCGTGGCAGCAGGCGCCCGCGCCGGGCGAAATCCCGCTGGCCCTGGGGGCCTTCACCGAAGACGAACCCGGCGAGGCGATCCGCGACCACCTGGCGACGACCTGGCCGGCGTTCTCACGGTGGTGGCGGGAGGGCGCGAACGCCCGTCCGACCGCGGCCCAGGCCCGGGCCCGGCTCGAAGAGCACATGCCCGAACTCGTCCCGGCCTGGCAGCGGCTGGGCGCGATGGTCGAGGGACCCGGCGCGGCCGACGCGGGCCCGGCCCTGGCGCTGTGGAACCCGCCGCCCTTCCTCACCGGGTGCTCGCAGGCGGCGGTCCTGGACGGCGGCCCGGCGCTGATCCGCAACTACGACTGGGACTACCGCCTGTTCGACGCGGTGGTGGCCAGCACCGCGTACGCCGGCCGGCGGGTGCTCGGGATGCTGGACTGCCTGTGGGGACTGCTGGACGGGGTGAACGACGCCGGGCTCGCCGTCTCACTGACCTTCGGGGGACGGCCGCAGGTAGGCGAGGGGTTCGGGATCCCGCTGGTGATCCGGTACGTGCTGGAGACCTGCGCCACCGCCGAGCAGGCCGTGGCGGCGCTGCGCCGGATCCCGGTGCACATGTCCTACAACGTCACCGTGCTGGACGCCGCCGGGCAGCGGGCCACCGTGTACCTGGCCCCGGACCGGCAGGCTCGCGTTACCGACCTGGCCGTGGCCACCAACCACCAGGGTCGCGTGGAATGGGAGCCCTACGCCGCGGCGATCCGCAGCGTCGAACGCCAGGAGTTCCTGGAGGACCTGCTCGCCGAGGGCGCTGACGCGGCCGGGGTCGTGGCGGCGTGCCTGCGCTCGCCGTTGTACGCCACCCGCTTCGGTGAGGGCTTCGGGACGCTGTACACCGCCGAGTACCGGCCCGCCGACGGCGTCGCGCGCTACTACTGGCCGGGCCGCACCTGGACCCAGTCGCTGGACGCGTTCGACTCAGGCGGCATCGAGATCACGCTGGGCGCGCCCTGAACGGCGCTTCATTCAGGGGGCCCGGAGCTCGCACCACGCTCCGTTCGGCATAAAGGATTTTCTTCCGAACGGTCCGTGGTGCACCTTGCTGACCTGGCCGCCTGCGGCGGCGGGCCCCGGCCAGGGGCGCGGGCGGGTCCTCCGTATGATGCCAGTGATGACTGAGACGATCGATCCGCGGGAGCTGGCGCTGCGGATCCGCTTGCGGGCGGTGCGGATGGTGGCGCCGCAGGGGTTCGGGTACCTGGGGCAGGCGCTGTCGTCCGCGGAGCAGGTGGCCGCGGTGTTCGGCGCCGCGCGGCCCGGGGTGGACCGGATCGTGTGCTCGCCGGGGCACTACATCATCGGGCCGTTCGCGGCCGCGGCCGAGCTGGGGCTGGCCGACGTGTCCGGGTACGGGCAGAACGGCTCGGTGTTCGAGGCGATCGGCACCGAGCGCTCGCCGGTGGTGGACTACACGTGCGGGTCGCTCGGCCAGGGGCTGTCCGCGGCGCTGGGGTTCGCGCTGGCCGACCGGTTCCTCGGCTCGGACGCGCGGATCTTCGCCATGGTCAGCGACGGGGAGCTGGAGGAGGGGCAGGTCTGGGAGGCCGCCCTGTTCGCCGCGCACCATCGGCTGGACCGGCTGGTGGTGCTGCTGGACGCGAACAACTCGCAGGTGGACGGGCCGGTCGATTCGATCACCACGCTCGAGCCGATCGCGGACAAGTGGTCGGCGTTCGGGTGGCGCGTCTTTGATATCGACGGGCATGACGTGGCGGGGATTTCTGCTGCGCTTATCGCGGCCGGGGCGGAGCGGGAGCGGCCGAGCGTGCTGGTGTGCCGGACGTCCACCCGGCACGGGCTGGACTGCCTGCCGCCGGACGCCGACGGGCACTTCATCAAGCTGCCGCCGTCGCTGGCCGCGGCGGCGGTTTCTGAGCTGACCGGCAAGCTGGAGGCGCTGCGTGCGTGAGCCGCCGTATCGGACCGAGCTGAAGCCGTACGGCCGGTCGCTGGTCGAGGCGGCCCGGCAGCGCGCCGACATCTTGTGCCTGTCCGGCGACCTGACCAGGCAGACCGAGGTCGACCTGTTCCAGGCCGAGTTCGGTGAGCGGTTCATCCACGGCGGCATGGCCGAGGCGAACATGATGGGCATGGCCGGGGCGCTGGCCCGCTGCGGTTTTGTCCCGTTCGTGCATACCTTCGGGGTGTTCGCCACCCGGCGGCCGTACGACCAGATCGCCAACGCGATCGCTTACCCGAACCTGCCGGTGCGGATCATCGGATTCATGCCGGGCGTGTCGACGCCGGGCGGGCCGTCGCACCAGGCCACCGACGACGTGGCGCTGATGCGGGCGCTGCCGAACATGACCGTGGTGGACGTGGCCGACGCGGTCGAGACGCGGCAGGTGGTTTCCGCGGTCGCGGATGTGCCGGGGCCGGTGTACGTGCGGCTCAAGCGCGGGGAGATCCCGGTGATCTTCGACTCGGATCACGTGCTGCGGCTGGACCGGGTGTCGGTGGTGGCGGCCGGGACGGACGTGGCGCTGTTCGCCAGCGGGATGATGCTGGCCGCGGCGCTGGGCGCTTCGCGGGCGCTGGGCGGGTGCGGCGTGTCCGTGTCGGTGATCAACGTGCCGGTGATCAAGCCGCTGGATACGGCGGGGGTGCTGGCCGCGGCTTCGGCGGCTTCGGTGCGGCTGGTGGTCACGGCCGAGAACCACTCGATCATCGGGGGGCTTGGTTCGGCGGTGGCCGAGACGATGGCCGAGGCGGGGGCGGCCCGCCCGCTGCGCCGGGTCGGGCTGCGCGATACGTTCGCGGAGGGGGCGCTGGACGCGCCGTACCTGTTCGGCAAGTACGGGCTGTCGACGTCGGCGCTGGTCGAGACGATCTGGTCTGCTCTTGGTTGTGCTGGCGCGCCGCCGTTTGTGCCGGTCGTGGCCGCTGACGGCGGTGAGTACTCGCCGGTGTGACCTTTTGAGTTTGCGTCTTAGTGAGGAGCCGTATGAGTGCAAACGTTCGCAGCCTGGGCTGGCGTCGGGCTGCGCGATTCGGACCTTCTGTCGCTGTACGAACAGCAGGCCCGCGTGGCCGCGCTTGGCTTTGAGCCGGAGGGATGACCAATGTCGCTGCAGGAATTCGTGCCCACGCCTCGGTTCGAGGAGTACCGGGAGACGTTCAAGGACTTCTACCGGTTGGAGCGCCGGGACGACGGCGTGCTGCTGGTGGCCGCGCACACGCTCGGGGGTTCGGTCCAGCTCAGCGTGCAGAACCACCGCTCGGTCGGGCAGATGCTCAAGACGGTCGGCGCGGACCCCTCGAACGAGGTGCTGATCCTGACTGGTTCCGGTTCCGATTTCATGATGGCGTCAGATCCTTCGGGTTTCGCCCTGGAGGAAGCCGACATGGAGTACTGGGCCTACGAGTACGCGTACAAGGACGGGCGGATCAACGTGAGCGCCCTGGTCAACGACGTGGAGATCCCGACCATCGGGGTGCTCAACGGGCCCGGGTTCCACTCCGAGATCGTGCTGATGTGCGACATCACCATCGCCGCGTCGGATGCGGTCCTGTTTGACCTGCACTACGACATCGGCTCGGTGCCCGCCGACGGCATCCATAACGCGTTCCAGGAACTGCTGGGGGTCAAGCGCGCCGCCTACGCGCTGCTGACCGGCGAGGCGATCACCGCCCAGCAGGCCCTGGAGTGGGGCATGGTCAACGAGGTGGTGCCGCGCGAGCGGCTGATTTCTCGCGCGTACGAGATCGCCGACCACATCATGACCCAGCCGCGCACGGTGCGCCGGCTGACCACGCAGATCGTCCGGCGGCCGTGGAAGCAGCGGATCGTCAACGACCTGGACGGCGGGTTCGGCATCCAGATGTTCGGTCACATCGCGAAGAAGCGCGCCGTGCACGGTTCGCAGCACATTGCGTCGACCGTCGACTACGTCCGGGAGGGCCGGAAGAACAACTTCGACTGAGCTTCCTTGCGTGCCCGCGTGCCCGCCTCCCGCTCTCCAGGGTCCGAAATCGTTATCGTGGGTCGTTACCGGCGTCAGGACGTGGGTAACGACCCACGATCATGCGGGAGCGGCCTTGCAGGGCCGAGCAGGACTCATCTGACGGTGGCGGCTAGCTCGCGTTCGCCAGGGTACGGGTCCGAGTCGGCGTCGGGCCGGCCGTCCACCGGGAGGGACAGCGTGATCCGCAGGCCCTTTTGGCTGTCTGGCGCGGCGCACGCGGTGCCGCCGTGCGCGGAGGCGATCTCGGCGGCGATGGCCAGGCCGAGACCCGAGCCGGCGCACCGGGACCGGGCTCCCGCGCGGTAGAAGCGCTCGAAGATGTGCGGCAGCTGGTCGGGCGGGACGCCGGGGCCGTCGTCGCTGACGTCGATGATGACCTGCCCGCCGGTTTCGTACGCGCTGATGGCGCCCGCGGTGTCGGCGGGGGTGTGCACGAGCACGTTCATCAGCAGGTTGTCGACCGCGCGGCGGAGCAGTTCCTCATCGCCGACCGTGGCCAGGCGGTCGGCGATCCGCACGTGCCAGGTCCGGGCGGGGTCGGCGATCCGCGCCCGCTCCGCGCACCCGGCGACCACAGCGGTCATGTCGACCGGCTCGCAGGACTGGCCCGGATGCTGGCCGAGGCGGGCCAGCCGCAGCATGTCGTCGACCAGCCGGCCCATGCGCCGGGTCTCCAGCACGATCCGGTCCATCACCTCGTCGACCTCGTCGGGTCCGCGCAGCGCACCCTGCTGGTAGAGCTCGGCGTTGGCGCGCAGCGAGGCTAGCGGCGTGCGCAGCTCGTGGCTGGCGTCGGTGAAGAACCGGCGCATCTGCTGCTGGCTGGCCTCACGCTCTTGCAGGCCGGCCTCGATCCGGGCCAGCATGCCGTTCAGGGCCGTGCCGAGCCTGCCCACCTCGCTGCCGGGATGGTGCGGGGTGACCCGGTCGGTGAGGTCACCGGCGGTGATCCGGTCGGCCTGCGCGGCCATCGTCTCGATCGGGCGCAGGCCGCGACGCAGCACGACGAAGACGCCGAAGCCGATGAGCAGCACCACGGCGATCGAACCCAGACCGACGATGAGCTCGACCTGCACGATGGTCTCGTAGACCTGGTCGAGGCTGGTGCCCGCCACGAGCGATCCGCCCGGGGCACTAAGGGACACGATGCGGAGATGCGTCGTCCCGTTCGGGCCGAGCAGGGTATGCGGGCCGGGTCTGGCGGCGATCCTGGCCACGCGGGGCGGCAGGATCCAGTCGATGGTGTTCGTCCCGCTGTTCGCGGCTACCTGCAGGGTTACCTGCCCGCCGCGCACCGGCAGGAACACCATGTCGTAGGCGCCGGGCAGGGCCGGAACCTTTTCCTTGGACGGCAGCGCCGACTGCGCGGGCACCGCGTGGGGTGCTCGCGGTCCCGCTGCCGCGTGGTTGGCGACTTGTCGGGCGGCCAGGAAGCCGGCCAGCCTGGGCAGGGTCAGGGTCAGCGCCACCTGCAGGTTGCTGTCGGTCTGGTTGAGCAGGTAGCGGCGGACGGTGGCGACCGCCGCGACGTCGAACGCCACCAGCGCGACCAGGGTGACGGCCAGCACGCCGGCCATCACCTTGAGGCGCAGCTGGGCCCGCAGCAGCCGCTGGACCATGACCGTCGCGCGGGATGTCCGGCTATGACTGGTGGTGGTCGAATGACTCATCGGAAGCCCCCTGGTATTCGTCGGGGTCGCCGGGACGCGGCAGGCGCAGGCTGTACCCCACGGCGCGCTGGGTGTGGATCAGGTCCGGCCCGTCGCTGGCCAGCTTGCGC
Source organism: uncultured Actinomycetes bacterium (assembly GCA_963742795.1). Lineage (GTDB taxonomy): Bacteria > Actinomycetota > Actinomycetes > Streptosporangiales > Streptosporangiaceae > Palsa-504. The sequence continues at coordinate 313,267 of CAVUNL010000020.1, read as the reverse complement.
CGCAGGTAGGTGACGTACGTGGACACGACCGTGCTGGATCCGCCGAAGTCGTAGTCCCACACGTGATCGAGCAGCTGGGCGCGCGTGAGCACGCGGCCGGGGTTGAGCATGAAGTAGCGCAGCAGCCGGAACTCGGTCGGCGACAGGTCGATCCGCCGCGCGCCGCGGCGGACCTCGTAGGTGTCCTGGTCGAGGGTGAGGTCCGCGAACGACAGGACCGGCTCAACGGGTACCGGGCGGGTCCGGCGCAGCACGGTCCGGACCCGGGCGGCCAGCTCCTCCAGTCCGAACGGCTTGGTCATGTAGTCGTCGCCGCCGATGGTGAGCCCGGTGACCTTGTCGTCCTGCGTGTCCTTGGCGGTCAGGAAGATCACCGGGACCCGGTTCCCGTCCCGGCGCAGCCTGCGGACGATCTCGAACCCATCGACGTCGGGCAGCAACACGTCGAGGATGAGCAGGTCGAAGGTGCGGTTGCGGGCCAGCCGGAGCGCGTCCGTCCCGTTCTCCGCGGCGGTCACCTCGAATCCGAGGAAGCGCAGCGAGGCGGCGACGGCCTCCCGGAGGAAGAGCTCGTCGTCCACCACGAGCAGGGTCCCGTCGTCGGGCGGCATCACGTTATCGGAGCATATGGCGATGAACGTTGTGTGCGAGAAATCTTCAAGTTTCGTGTGAACGCCGCCGTGCGGCCCGCGGGTCCTGGTTGACACGGAACTCACACACGGATCGCGCGGCTTCCTGAGAACCGGCGTAGAAGGTAAGGCCCAGCCCTGGGTTCAGGCGTGTTCCGGCCCCTGTTCCGGCCCGCTTGCCGGGCCTCCGGGCGGCAGGCGAAATAACGGAGGACTCTTGTGACGCAACTTGGCTCCATGGCCACGCAAAGCGGCCCTGACGACAGCAGCGGCCGGCAGGCGACGCGCGGATCGCGGCTGGCCCGGCGGCGCCGCGTGCTGATCGGGGTGGGGATCGCGGCCGCCCTGCTGGCCGTCGGTGGGCTGATCGGCGCTTCGTTCGTGAAGTCGCCGCAGCAGCTGGCCGCGGACACCGCGGCCCCGCCCCCGACGGTGACGACGGCCCCGGTCGTGTCCCAGATCCTGACCGCGTCGGTGGAGATGCGCGGCACGGTGTACCCGGCGACCCAGTACGACGTGTACGCGACCGCGCCGTCGAGTTCGTCGGGCGGCGCGTCCTCGGGCGGCGGCGCGTCCTCGGGCGGCGGCGCGTCCTCGGGCGGCGGCGCGTCCTCGGGCGGCGGCGCGTCCTCGGTGTACATCTCGAAGCTGGAAGTCGCGGCGGGCGACACGATCACCAACGGCAAGCAGCTCGCCGAGATCGACGGCCAGCCGCTGTTCGCGCTGACCGGTACGGTGCCCGCGTGGCGGGACCTGACGCCGGGCGAGACCGGGCCGGACGTCACCGAGCTGCAGCAGGCCCTGGCCTCGCTCGGGTACTACGACGACGGCGACACACCCGGGTACTACGGCGCGGCGACCGAGTACGCGGTGACCCTGTACTACGAGCACCTCGGCTACACCCCGCCGTCATCGGGCGGCGTACCCGCCGCGGACGTGGTGTTCCTGCCGGCGCTGCCCGCCACGGTCGTGGCGGTGAACGGCGCCACCGGCGAGCAGCCCGGCCAGCCGTTCCTGGAGCTCGCGGCGCGCGGGTCGCTGGCGCTGACCGGTGAGCTGCCCCCGGCCTACGCCGGCCAGGTCAAGACCGGGCTGAACGTAACCATCTACGACGAGGTGACCGGTATCCACGCGACGGGAACCGTGACGGACCTGGGCACGGCAACCACCGTCACGCCGACGGGAGCGGTGGTGGATATCGGGGGCGGCTCGGGTTCGGCGGGCTCTTCAGGGTCCGCCGACTCCGGGTCCAGTTCGAGCAGCTCGGACTCAAGCTCGGGCTCGGGGTCGGGATCGGCCTCGGGGTCGGGATCGGGCAGCGTCGGCTCGACAGTGTTCATCCCGGTCACCGTGCATCCGTCCGAGCCGCTGGCCGCGGGGCTGAACGGCGAGAACGTCCTGGTCACGGTCCAGACCGGGCGGACCGAGGGACCGGTGCTCACGGTGCCGGTGGCCGCCATCGTCACCACCGCGTCCGGCACCAGCTACGTCACGGTGGTGGGCGCGCACGGCAAGCAGACCCAGGTCCCGGTGACTCCGGGCATTTCCGAGAACGGCTACGTCCAGGTGACCCCGGTGACGGCTGGCGCCCTGGCGGCCGGTGACCGCGTGGCGGTGAGCGGGTGAGCGAGCCGGAGGGGCGTGGTCGGGAGGCACAGATGAGTGCGCCGGTGATCGAACTGCGCGGCCTGGCCCGCACCTACCCCGGCCCGCCGCCGGTGCCGGCGCTGCGACCGGCCGACCTGGTCATCGAGGCGGGTGACTACGTAGCGGTGACCGGGCCGTCCGGCTCGGGCAAGTCCACGCTGCTGCACCTGCTCGGCCTGCTCGACTCGCCGACCGGGGGCAGCTACCTGCTGGACGGCATGAACACGAGCAGGCTGGGCGACCGGGACCGGTCCGCGCTGCGCGGCAGCCGGATCGGGTTCGTCTTCCAGGCCTTCCATCTGCTGCCGTACCGGACGGCGCTGGAGAACGTGCTGCTGGCCGAGCTGTACAACCAGACCCCGCGCAGCGCCCGGGTCCGTGCCGCGGTCGACGCGCTCGACGCGGTCCGGCTGGGCCACCGGCTCGACGCGCTGCCCACCACGCTGTCCGGCGGGGAGTGCCAGCGGGTCGCGATCGCACGGGCGCTGGTCAACCGGCCGAGCCTGCTGCTGTGCGACGAGCCGACCGGGAACCTGGACTCGCGGAACGCGACCGCGCTCATGGACCTGCTCGACCAGCTGAACGCGGCCGGGTTCACGATCGTGGTGATCACGCACGACGTTTCGGTGGCGGCTCATGCGGGCCGGACGATCGCGATCAGCGACGGGGTGCTGTCCGAGCTGACCGAGGTGCAGCATGCGTAGCGCTGCTGCTCACCTGCCGGTGCCGCGGCTCACCGCGCGGGACGCGGCCGCCGAGGCGGTCGCCGGGATCGTGCAGCGGCCGGGCCGGGCCGGGCTGACCATGCTCGGCACCGTCCTGGGCGTGGGGGCGTTCGTGGCCGTGCTCGGCCTGACCGCCACCGGGGCAGGCCAGGTCTCCCGCCAGTTCACGGTCCTGGAGGACACCACGGTGACGGTGGAGGACAACGGGCCGGCCAACAACGTCGCCCCGCCGGACGCCAACCCCCCGATCGGCTTTCCCTCCGACGCGGACGCGGTCGCCGACCACATCACCGGGGTGAGCGCCGCCGGGGTCTGGTGGCCGGTGTCCCTTCCGCAAGGGACGGATTTCACCGGCTCGCTCGCGTTGTCCGCCGCGGCCTCCCAGACCACCAACCTGCTGGCCGCCTCGCCGGGCGCGGTAGCGGCCATGGGGCTGAGCATGGTCGCGGGCTCGGCGCTGACCACCTACGAGAACGACACCAGCCAGCACGTGGCGATGATCGACACCACCACGGCGACCGAACTCGGCATCTCTCCCGCCCGCCTGGCCAGTCATCCCGCGGTGTTCGTCGGCGGGATCGCGTACACGGTGGTCGGGATCTACAGCTCGGCGCAGCGCGTGGTGACCGACGAGAGCGCCATGCTCATCCCGGAGAACACCGCGCTGGGCGACTTCGGCAACCCGCAGCCCGGCATCGGGAACCAGGACGAGGCCCAGATGGTCGTGGCGACCAGGATCGGCGCCGCGCAGGCGGTGGCCAAGCAGATCGCCGCCGCCGAACTGCCGACCGACCCGGCCCGCCTGGTGGTGACCTCGCCGCCCAACCCGCAGAACCTGCAGAGCGAGGTGAGCGGCGACCTGGCCGGGCTGTTCCTGGTCCTGGCGCTGATCAGCCTGCTGATCGGCGCAGTCGGCATCGCGAACACCACGCTGGTCGCGGTGCTCGAGCGCACGGAGGAGATCGGCCTGCGCCGCGCGGTCGGCGCCCGGCCGCGGCACATCGCCGCCCAGTTCCTGGCCGAGAGCACTGCGCTGGGCACGCTCGGCGGCCTGATCGGCACCTGCATCGGCGTCGGGACCGTGGTGATCTTCGCCGCGTTCAAGGACTGGACCGCGGTGCTGAACCCGGCCTACACCCTGCCCGCGCCGCTGATCGGCAGCGTGGTCGGCTTCCTGGCCGGCGCGTATCCCGCGCTGCGCGCGGCCCGGACCAGCCCGCTGGCGGCGTTGCGGCACGCGTGAACCACGGCCCGTTCGGAAGGAATGAAAAAATGCGCGCCCGGCCTACCCTTTTTCTCCTGATCTGTTGCTGCGCGGGCCTGTCCGCGTGCACCGCCGCCGCGTCCAAGGGTCCGGTCACGGCCGTCAGCACGCCGGCCGTCGGTCGGCCGGCGCCGCCGTCCTCGGCCCAGGCGGCGCTGTCCCGCGAGGCATTCACCCCGTACGCGGCACTGGGCCAGTCCAACAACGACGGGCTGGCGCCCAACCAGTCGGGTGAGGCGCTTTCCAGCGCGTGCATGACCGTCGCGGGCTACCCGAACAGCACCAACGTCCCGTTCGGGATCAACATCGGACCCGCGAACCTGGCGTTCTCCCAGCCGTGGGGGGCGTGGGGCTACCTCGGCGCCGCCGAGGCGCAGCAGTACGGCTTCCGGGTTCCGGCTGGCTCCGCGCTGAGCGCCCTGGGCATCGACGCGGGGGGGCTGGGCTCGAACCCGGCCAGCCTGCCCCAGGCGGAGCAGGCCGCGATCGGCAAATGCGGCACCATCACCGAGAATTTCACCAACGCCATGCAGAACGGGCCGCTGGCCGGCGTCGACACGCTGAGCAACGACCTCTACAACGACGTGACGAAGGACGCGGAGGTGACCAGCGCCACGCAGGCCTGGGTCGCGTGCATGACCAAGAACGGTTACAGCTTCAAGCAGCCGCAGAACGTGTTCCGCCAGGAACTGCAGAACATGTTCGGCGGGACGCGGCACATAAACCCGGACAGCCAGGTGAGCCCGGCCGCGAACCAGGCGCAGATCGCGGCGGCCGTCACCGACGCCGACTGCACCGACTCCACGGACCTGGCCGGGATCTACTTCGCCGTGCAGGCCAGCTACGAGCAGCAGATCGTGAACGCCAATGCCTCGGCGCTGGCCGCCGCGGTCCAGCAGTACCGCGCCGCCTACGCCAAGGAGGTGAGCAAGCTGCCGGGGCTGCTGAAGACCGCCAGCGCCCAGCCGTTCCCCGGCGCTCCGGCCGGCCGGCCCACCTCAGCCAATGGTTGACGGATGTGCATCCACCCTCGGCTGGGCCGGGCCGGGCTGGTAACGGTCAATCCGGATCCGTCCGGTCCGGCGGAATGTGCGGAGGATGTACATCAAGCCGCGCGACCAGCGTTTCTATGCGCGTGACCTCATCGGCAACCCGTCGCACCATCGGGTCACCGGCGGGCGGCCGCGGTCTAGCCCGCTGCCGGTGATACTCCGCGAACCCGCGGACGATGCTGACCGGCGTCCGCAGCTCCAGGCTCACCTCACTCAGCCGCTCCGACATCTCCGCCGCCGACCGGCGGGCCGCGGCCTCCGCGGTGCGGCTCGCGTCCATCTGCTCCGAAATCCTGTTCAGCGTCCCGCGGAATGCTGTTGGCGCGGCTACGGCGGCCGACCGGGCGGTCCCGCGGAGCGGCCGTAGAACGGCCCGCGTCACGGCGAGCCCGGCGACGGCCAGCAGCACGAGCATCGCGCCTGCCGCGGCCGCGTAGCCGGCCGCAACCTGCCCGGTGAGCCGGTCGATGCCGGCCAGTCCCGTCATCATGACCACCAGCCCCGCCGGGCCACGTGCCCTTCGCCCGCTGATCGCGTACCGCACGTCCTCCGGTCCGTAGACGAACAGGATGCGCTGCGGCTGGTAGTGGACCGCCTCTAGGAGAACGCGCCAGCTTCCGCCGGATGTGCCGGGTACGGTGGCTGGGCGCGCCGTGTGCGCCGCCAGCCACGAGGGGCTGGCCGGGATGGCTGGGCCGGGGCCCGCGCCGGGGGCCGGGGGAGTCAGCAACTGCCCGCTGGCGCTCAGCAACTCCATGTCGCAGGCACCTGCCGGGGCTGGACCGGAGGTAGGCCCGGCCACGAAACCCTGGCTCAGCATCTGGCCCGCGCAGGCCTGGAGGTTGCTGTCCGCTTGCCGTATCAGATCCCCGCGCGCTCCCGCTATGCCGATGGCACCGGCCGCGATCGCTCCGAGGGCCACGACGCTCACGGCCAGGCTGGGGAGCAGCACCCACAGCGGGATCCGGGTACGCGCGCCCATGCCACTCAGTCTTGCAGGGCCGCGTCAGGAAGCGTCTGCCGAGTGCTGCTTGCCCTGAGTATCCGGCCTAGGGAGCGGGGTCGGATCCCTGGTGGTCGTAGCGGCCTTTGGGGCGGTCGTTGGTGGGGTCGAAGGGGGGGCGGAGGTGGGGGGTGGCGGGGTGGAGGTGGCCGCCTACGTTGATTTGGTAGTGGCCGGTGCGGGCGTGGTCGGGGGTGAGGGGGTCGCCGGCGGGGTGGCGGATGTAGGCCAGGGCTACGCAGGCGCCTAGGGTGTCGCCCCAGGCGCCGGAGGTGACCTGGCCGACGGCGAGGCCGTCGCGGAGGACTAGCTCGCCGCCCCAGATCATGGCGGCCGGGTCGTCCAGGACGAGGGAGATCAGGCGGCGGCGGGGGCCCTCGGCGCGGGCCTTCTCGACGGCTTCGCGGCCGAGGAACGGGATAGCGGTCTTGAGCTTGCAGGCGAACAGCAGGCCGGCCTCGACCGGGTTGTAGTCGGGGGTCAGCTCGCGGCCGAAGGCGCGGTAGGCCTTTTCCAGGCGCAGCGACTCGATCGCGTAGTAGCCGGCGTTGGCCAGGCCGAGGTCGGCGCCGGCGTCGGCCAGGTCCTGGTAGACGCCGACGGCGAAGTCGGGCGGGACGTACAGCTCCCAGCCGAGCTCGCCGACGTAGGTGATCCGGGTGGCGCGGACGGTGGCGTAGCCCAGGTCGATCTCGCGGCTGGTGCCGAACGGGAACGCCTCGTCGCCGAAGTCGGCGCGGGACAGGCGGGACAGCAGGTCCCGGGACCGGGGGCCCATGACGCCGTAGACGGCGTAGGCGGAGGTGACGTCGACCAGCGACGCGTGCGTGCCGGCGGGGATCCGCTTGCGGATGTGGTCCTGGTCGCGTTCGGTGCTGCCCGAGCTGCTGACCAGGAGGAACTCGTCGGCGCTGAGGCGGGTGACGGTGATGTCGGCCTCGTAGGTGCCGCGCGCGTTGAGCATTCCGGTGTAGACGGTCCGGCCGGGCTCGACGGCGACGTCGTTGGTGCACAGCCACTGCAGGACCGGCTCGGCGTCCCGCCCGGTGACCAGGTACTTGGAGAAGCTGGTCTGATCGAAGACGGCGACGGCGGTGCGGGCGGCGCGCTGCTCGGCCGAGGACCAGGGCTGCCAGTTCTGCTGGCCCCAGGCGTACTCGATGACCGGATTCTCGCCCGGCGGGGCGAAGAAGTTGGCCCGTTCCCAGCCCATCTTGCTGCCGAAGCAGGCGTTGGCGTGCTGGAGCAGGTGGTAGGCCGGGGACCGGCGGAACGGGCGGGCGCTCGTCCAGCTCGCGGTTCGGCCACGGCACCGCGTAGTGCAGGCCCAGCACCTCGCTGACCCGGTCATGCAGCCACTGGTTGTTGCCGTTGAACGCGGCGAAGCGCCGGATGTCGACCGCGGACAGGTCCAGGCTCGGCTCCCCCGCCACGATCCACTCAGCCAGCGCCCGTCCGGCTCCCCCGGCTGATGCGATGCCGACGGAATTGAAGCCGGCGCCGACGAAGAAGTTCCGCAGCTCCGGCGCCTCGCCCAGGATGAACTGGTTGTCCGGGGTGAAGCTCTCCGGGCCGTTGTAGAACATCTTGATCCCGGTCTCGGCCAGCACCGGGATACGGGTGATCGCGTTGTCCATCAGGATCGCGAAGTGGTCCCAGTCCTCGTCCAGCAGCTGGAACTCGAACGGGTAGGGCAGCTGGTCGGGCGCGACCCAGGGCTTGGCCTCGGGCTCGAACCCGCCCACGACCAGGCCGCCCACCTCCTCCTTGAGGTAGGTGTAGCCGTCCGGGTCGCGCAGCACGGGCAGGTCCCGGTGGACCCCGTCGATCTGCTCGGTGACCACGTAGAAGTGCTCGGCCGAGTGCAGCGGCACGGTCACCCCGCACATCGCGCCGACCTGCTTGGCCCACTGGCCGGCGCAGTTGACCACCACCTCGGCCTCGACGTCGCCGGCGTCGGTGCGGACGCCGGTTACGGCGCCGTCCCTGGTCACAATGGCGGTCACCCGGGTCCGCTCCCGGATCGTGACGCCGCCGGTCGCGGGCGCCGCGGGCCAGCGCGAAGGTCAGGTCGGTCGGGTTGGCCCGGCCGTCGCCGGGCAGCCAGATGGCCCCGGCCAGGTCGTCGATGCGGAGCACGGGGTAGCGCTCGCGGGCCTGCTGCGGGCTGATCAGCTCGCACTCCAGCTGGTAGGCCTCGGCGGTCGCGGCCGTGCGCTTCAGCTGGGTCAGGCGATCCTGGGTGCGGGCCACGGTCACGCCGCCGCAGCGGCGGAACCCGGTGGACAGGCCGGTCTCGGCCTCCAGCCGGTCGTACAGCTCGGTGGAGTACTGGACCAGGCGGGTGCCGTTCTCCGAGGCGCGCAGCTGGCCGACCAGGCCAGCCGCGTGCCAGGTGCTGCCGCAGGACAGCTGGCCCTGCTCGAGCAGCAGCACGTCGGTCCAGCCCATGTGGGCCAGGTGGTAGGCGACGCTGGTGCCGATCACTCCCCCGCCGATGATCACCACGCGGGCACGGGCGGGCAGGGGGGAAGCGCCGGGCTCGGGGACGCGGGCGGGCCAGCTTGGACCCTCAGTCATCGTGCTGGATCTCCTCGAGCAGGGCCGGGAAGTCCGTGGCGGTGAAGCCGGCGGCGGCGCCCTCGAAGCGTTCCATGGCCCAGGACCAGAAGTCGTACTCGATGGGGCTGGCGCCGTTCTGGATCGCGCCCCACAGGGTCCACCCGTACATGCCGACCAGGCCGAGCAGCCGGGCCCGGGCGATCATGCTCTGGCGGGGGCGGCCGTAGTACGCGGTGACCAGCGCCGCTAGGGCGTCGCCGGACAGGTGGGACTCGGCCGCGATGTTGCCTAGCTCGAAGCAGGGGTCGTTGTTGCCGGACAGCTCGTAGTCGATGAGCCAGATCCGGTCCCCGTCGTCGATGAAGTTGGCGGCGAGCAGGTCGTTGTGGCACGGGACGGTCTCCGTGGCCCGGACCGCGAGCGCCTTCTGCGCCGCGGTGAACGGCGGGAGCAGGTCGTCGTAGCCGGCCGGGATGCGGAAGCCGCGCGACCGGGCCACGGCCAGGTACCCGCGCTGGATGTCGAACATGTCGAAGTCGTTGCCGAACCGCCCGCCCGCGTGCAGCCGGCGGCAGGCCGCCGCGATGCGCGGGATGTTCTGCTCGGCGGCGACGTCGGCGCTGGCCAGCGTCCGCCCCTCGATGAAGCGCAGGACCAGCAGGCGGTCGCCGGGACGGTACTCGATGACCGGCGCCCCGGCCCCGGCGGCGGCCGCGGCCACCGAGTTCCGGTACTCGCAGTCCCGGTCGATGGCCAGCAGCTCGGTGCCGCCCGAGGCGATGCGCGCGACGAAGGTCCCGTCCGGCGTGGTGACCTTGTAGTTGCGGTTGGTCAGCCCGCCGGGCAGCTCCTGCACGGTGCGCGGCCGGGCGGCCAGGTACTCGGTCCGATCGAAGAGCGCGTCGAGTTCCGGTCTAGACCATGAGGGCCTCACGGGGCCACGGTAGTGCTTTTGCGGTTAATGGGTCTAGACAGTAAAGGGTTGCGGTCGTACATTTAGCGCTCAAATGGCGGGTCACGGGTTCCGTCGGTCGCAAGGGGAGGTCCCCTGGATGAGTACTGGCACCGAGGTTTCCGGCGGGCAGGAACGGGATTCCGCCGACCTGGCCGGGTTCGGCTACAAGCAAGAGCTCAAGCGCTCGCTTGGGTTTTTCAGCTCGTTCGCGGTCGCGTTCAGCTACATCTCGCCGTCGACCGGTATCTTCACCCTGTTCTCGCTGGGCCTGATCACCATCGGCGGGGTGTTCATCTGGACCTGGCCGGTGGTCGCGCTCGGGCAGTTCATCGTCGCGCTGAACTTCGCCGAGGTCGTCCAGCCACTACCCGATCGCGGGCTCGGTCTTCCAGTGGACCAAGTACCTGGCGAACCGGAGCTACTCCTGGTTCACCGGGTGGATCTACCTGTTCGCCGGCATCATCACCGTCGACCGCGGTGGTGGCCACGCTGCCGCTGGCGCTGATCCCCGCGCTGAACGGGCTCGGCTGGCACTCCCTGAACCCGGCCAGCCTGCATACCCAGCTGGTGGTGGCGCTGATCACGCTGGTCGTCATCACCATCTTGAACATCTACGGGGTCCGGCTGGTCTCGCTCATCAACAACACCGGCGTGGTGTTCGAGATCCTCGGCATGTTCGTGTTCGCGCTGGTCCTGCTGGCGTTCCACAACCACCAGGGCTTCCACGTGGTGACCAACAGCGCGGGCTTCCCGGTCAACGGGAGCACGTTCCTGGCCGCGATGTTCATGAGCCTGTTCGTCATCTACGGCTTCGACACCGCCTCGACGCTGTCCGAGGAGACCAAGGACCCGCGCCGGGCCGCACCCAAGGCGGTGCTGTACTCGGTGATCGGCGCGTTCATCATCGGCGGCGTGTTCCTGCTCGCCACGCTGGTGGCGATCCCGAACCTGGGCTGTCGCGGTCAAGGGCGCGTGGGGACCCGCGCAGATCATCGACGCCAACTTCTCCACCGGTTCGCCACCTTGTACCTGTTCGTGGTCTCGGCGGCGATCTTCGTCTGCTGCCTGTCGATCATGGCCGCGACGATCAGGCTCTGCTTCGGCATGGCGCGCGACAACCAGCTGCCGATTCTCCAAGCCGCTGTCCCGGGTCGCGCCGAACCTGCACACCCCGGTGTGGGCTGCATCGTGATCGCGCTGCTGTCCGCGATCCCGTTCATCGAGTACGCGGGCGCCGCGATCATCGCGATCGCGGCGACCGGCATGATCTACCTGAGCTACTTCCTGGGCAACATCGTGATCATGCGGGCGCGGGCCCGCGGCTGGCCCAGGAGGACCGCGCCGTTCAAGCTGGGCCGCTGGGGCATCCTGGTCAACATCGTCGCGCTGCTCTACGGCGGGGCCATGCTGGTCAACTTCGCCTGGCCGCGGGCGGCCAGCAACCCGAAGCCCAACCAGACGCGCCGGCGCTGCTTCCATCTCGGCTTCCTGGACGGCATCCCGATCCTGTGGACCGTCGTGATCTTCATCGCGCTCGTCGGGGCCATCTACTACCTGATCGTGGGCCGGACCAAGGCGTTCGCGCCGGTGACCACGCCGCCCGAGGACGACCCTATCGAGGCCGCAGGCGGCACCGGAGCCGCCGCCTAGCCCGATATGGCCGCGCAGCCGGGGACTGGGCAGCCGGGGACTGGGCAGCCGGGGACTGGGCAGCCGGGGACTGGGCAGCCGGGGACTGGGCAGCCGCGGGCCGGGCGCCGCCGCGTCTGGCCCGCGCTGCGCACCAGTACTCGGCAGCCGCCGGAGATCGTGCGCGGGCCGGGTACCACGGTGCACGGGCAGATCGAGGACTGGCTGGCCGGGCAGATCGCGACCAAGGCGCTGGTGCCGGGCGACCGGCTGCCGACCGAGCACGACCTGGCCGCCTGGTTCGGGGTCAGCCGGATGACGCTGCGGCACGCGCTGGCCGAACTGGCCCGGCGCGGTTTGGTAGCGCGGACCATGGGGCGGCGCGGCGGGACGTTCGTGGCCGCGCCCAAACTGGAGCAGGACCTGACCACGCTGGCCGGGTTCTCCGAGCAGCTGCGACGGCACGGGATGGTGGCCGGGGCCCGGGTGCTGTCCGCCACCCTGCGCCCGGCGGGCCCGGCCGCCGGGGCGGCGCTGCGGATCGGCGAGGACGGCCCGGCGTACGAGATCAGGCGGATCCGGCTGGCCGACGGCCGGCCGATCGTGCTGGAGCGCTCGCTGTTCCCGGCCGAGCGGTTCCCCGGGCTGCTGGACGGCCGGCTGGACGGCTCGCTGTACGAGCTGCTCGAGGTCAGGTACGGGCTGCGGCCGCACCGGGCCCGGGAGAGCCTGGAGCCGGTGACGGCCGGGGTGCGCGAGGCCGAGGCGCTGGAGGTGGCCGAGGGCGCGCCGCTGATGCTGGTCGAGCGCACCGCCTACGCCCGGTCCGGCGAGCCGCTGGAATTCGCGCGCGACCTGTTCCGCGGCGACCGGACCAGGCTCGTGGTGTGGACCTCTGAGCTGGCCGGCGGGATCTGATCCGCGATGGTCTTGTCTGACGGCCGGACAGGACGCACCATTAGGTCATGGAGCCTGGGTCGCATATCCCGCCGCCGCCCAGCACCGCGCTGTCCTGCACCAAGATCCCGCCGCCGCCCAGCCACGCGCTGGACTGCTCGGTGATCCCGGCGCCGCCCAGCCACGCGCTGGACTGCTCGGCCATCCCGCCGCCGCCTAGCCACGCGCTGGACTGCTCGGTGATCCCGCCGCCGCCCAGCCACGCGCTGGACTGCTCGGTGATCCCGCCGCCGCCCAGCCACGCGCTGGACTGCTCGGTGATCCCGCCGCCGCCCAGCCACGCGCTGGACTGCTCGGTGATCCCGCCGCCCCCGCAGACCGGACGGCAGCCGAGCCACCCCCGGCCGGCCAGCTGAGACGCGAACGCGGTCCCGCCCCGGTGCGCTCCTGAGCAGGTCGCAGGGGGTGGAACCACGTTCCGTTCGGCCAAAAAAGGTCTTTATTGGGTTTCACGGTCCTGGTGCGGGCGGTGCCGGCCGATGGTGCCGGTGACGAACAGCAGGGCCACCCCGAGGAACGCCACCCACAGCCAGGGCAGGGTTGCCCACAGCACGGCGTGCGCGGTCGCCATGATGAACAAGACGAGCAGCACGAAGAGCAGCACGGGGTGACGGCGCCGGCGGCCGAGGGGGTGGTCCGCGACTGCCGGAGCCCCTGTTTCCGGCAGGTCGGAGAACAGGCCGCTCAGGTCGGCCCGGGTCTTGGCGTTCATGGCCCGCCCGACCCGGTCGTCGAACTCGGCCTGGTCCAGACGGCCGTCGGCGAAGTGCTCGGCCAGCCGGTCGGTCACCGTCTGGCGCTCGGCGTCCGAGACGCGCAGGTGCTGGTCGGAGTACATGCCGCGGAACAGTGGCGGGAAGCCGCCGCGGGGAGAAGTGCGTTGCGCCGACATGGTGCTACCTCCTCTGGAGGGACTCGATGAGGGAGCCGGCGATGGACTGGTCGCTGCCCTCGTCGGGGATCAGCAGCAGGCCGGCCAGGTAGATCGGGATGCCCGCGCCGCCGAAGACGGTCAGGACCACGAAGGCGATCCGGACGATCATCGTGTCGACGCCGAAGTAGCGGGCCAGCCCGCCGGCCACGCCGCCCAGCATGCGGTCGGTGTAGGACCGGCGGAGGAGGACGCGCTCCGGCGCGGGGTGGGTGTTCCGCTCGGATTCGGTGGTGGTGTCTTCCGGGTTCACGGTGTTCGTGTTCATGGCCCTAGATTGCGTCCCCGGGCCCTTGGCGCGCATCGGGGATGATCCCTGATCCGACCCTGATCCCGGGTGCAGATCTCAGGGTCGGGTCAGGGTTGGTCCCTATACCCACGCACGCGCGAGGGGAGCGATGATGGAGAGCGTGGAAGATCCGGCACCCTGGCACCGCGGACGCGACCAGTTCGGCCCGTGGGGGCACGGGCATCGCGGGCCGTTCTGGCTGCGGCGCCGGGGCCACGGCGGGCCGCTGCGGCGGGACCCGGCCGACCGGCTGGCCGGCGGGGTGGCCTCCGGCGTGGCGGCTTGGAAGGGTCTGAACGTCACCACCGTGCGGATCGTGTTCGTGCTGATCGCGCTCGTCAGCGGCGGGTTCTTCGTGCCGTTCTACGTGGCGGGCTGGCTGCTGATCCCGGCCGCGGGCGAGGACTCCAGCATCGGCAGCCGGGCCCGGTCGGACTCGGCCGGCATCGCGCTCGCGGCCGGCCTGGCCACGCTGCTCGCCTTTGTGCTGTTCGTGGGCGGTGTGTTCAACGACGGCTGGTTCGCCGGCTGGGCATGGCCGCAGACGGTGACCGTGGCCGGGCTGGCGCTGATCTGGCGGAACGCCTCGCCGGACGAGCAGGCCACGCTGCGGCGGCTGGTCGAGCCGCTGGGCGCGGCGGGCGCGGGCGCGGGACGGCCGGCGCGACCTGGGCGGCGGTCGGCGATCCGGCTGACGCTGGCGGGCCTGCTGGTGTTCGGCGGGGCCGGCTGGCTGTTCTCTGCCCGGGCGAGCGTGGCCCTGCTGCGGCCGCTCGGCGGGGTGGTGCTGGTCATCGCGGGCATCGTGCTGTTCCTCGGCCCGTGGTGGCTGCGGATTGCTCGCGACCTGGTGCTGGAGCGCCAGGCCAAGGTCCGGGCCGAGGAACGAGCCGACATCTCGGCTCAGGTGCACGACTCGGTGCTGCAGACGCTGGCCCTGATCCAGCGGCGCGCGGACGACCCGGCGAAGGTCATCCAGCTGGCCCGGCTGCAGGAACGCGAGCTGCGATCCTGGCTGTTCGAGGGGCGCGCGCCGCACGAGGCGGATTCCGACATGACCTTCGCCGCGGGCGTGCGGCAGATCCAGCAGGACGTCGAGGCCCGGTACGGAGTCCCGGTCGAGGCGGTGACGGTCGGGGACTGCGAGCTGGACGAGAACCTGAACGCCCTGCTGGCCGCGGCCCGGGAGGCCACGGTGAACGCGGCGAAGTGGTCCGGGGCCGGCGTGATCTCGCTGTTCGCCGAGGTCGAGCCGGACTCGGTGTCGATCGTGGTGCGGGACCGGGGGAAGGGCTTCGACCCTTCGTTGGTGCCCGCGGACCGTAAGGGCCTGGCCGAGTCCGTGCACGGGCGGATGGTCCGGCGCGGCGGGACGGCCGACGTGGTGAGCGCGGAAGGCGAGGGAACCAAGGTGACACTTCGGATGGCGCGGCCTGCGGCCGCTCCGTCTCGTTCCGGGGGCGCGTCGTGAGCGGGACGCCGCGGGTGGTGCTGGTCGATGACCACGGGCTGTTCCGGTCCGGGGTGCGGGCCGAGCTGGGCCGGCAGGTCGAGGTGGTGGGCGAGGCGGACGACGTGCAGCCCGCGATCGACCTGATCGGGTCGGTGCAGCCCGACGTGGTGCTGCTCGACGTGCACCTGCCGGGCGGCGGCGGGCAGGCCGTGATCCAGGCGATCAAGCCTTTGTTTCCATCCGTTCGCTTCCTGGCGCTGTCGGCGTCGGACGCGCCCGAGGACGTGATCGCGGTGATCCGGGCGGGCGCGCGCGGGTACGTGACGAAGACCATTTCCACCGTTGAGCTCGCCGACGCGATCAGGCGCGTGGCGGCGGGCGACGCGGTGTTCTCGCACCGGCTGGCCGGGTTCGTGCTGGACGCGTTCGCTGCTAGTGATGGCTCCTCGGGTGGGGTCAAGCCGTCGTTCGATCCGGAGCTGGACCAGCTGACCTCGCGGGAGCGGGAGGTGCTGCGGCTGATCGCGCAGGGCTACACGTACAAGGAAATCGCGCGCGACCTGTACATCTCGGTCAAGACGGTCGAGTCGCACGTGTCGTCGGTGCTGCGCAAGCTGCAGCTGTCGTCGCGGCACCAGCTCACCCGGTGGGCCACCGAGCGGCGACTGGCCTGACCCCCGATATCGTTACCGGGTCCCGAGTTCTGGGGTCACGGGTCCCGGGTCCCGGGGTCACGGTTACCGGGTCCCGGCGGGGGCGGCCGGGATTACTGGCGGTTGCCGATCGCCGGCAACGGGTTGAACATAAGGGTGGGCAGGCTGACAACAGAGGTGACGATGCCGGTCGAGGCGATCGAGCGCGCGATCGGTGACGCTTGCGTCCGCCTGGCCTCATCGGCCGCCGCGGCGCGCCGCTGCCATGAGCGCTACCTGGACGGCCTCGGCGACCCGCGCGCGTGGGCCGGGCGCGACCTGGCCGGGCCGGTGACCGCGCTGGCCGCCGCGCATCCGTGGGCGCTGAGCGGGTTCGGTGACCCGGCGTGGGACAGCTACCGGCCGGACCCGCACGCGCCGCCGCCGGACGGCCTGCGGGTCGGCCTGCTACGGACGCCTGGGGGCCCGGCGCTGCCGACGGGCCCGGCGCTGCCGGCGGGCCCGGCGCTGCCCGCGCTGCCTTTGCTGCCGGCGGGCCCGGCGCTTCCGGCGGTGGCTCGGCTGGCCCGGCACGGGCACGTGCTGATCAGCGAGCGCGGGTTCGCGGATGGGGCCCGGTCGCTGCTGCAGGCGCTGGTCCTGCGGCTGGTCACCGCCACGGGGCCGGGCCTGGTCCGGTTCGCGCTCGCCGACCCGGTGGGGCAGGGGCGGCACCTGAGCGCGTTCCTGCGGCTGCCGCCGCAGCTGCGGGTCGGTACTTTTGGGGGCGGGGTCGCGGCCCGGCCGGCCGAGATCGAGGCCCTGCTGATGACGCTGACCGACCACGTCGTGGAGGTCACCCAGCGGCGGCTGACCAACGTGTACGACTCCGTGGAGGGCTACAACGCGGCCACCACCGGGGTCCTGGTGCCCTACCACGTCCTGGTCCTGGCCGGGTTCCCGGCCGGCGTCGACGACCAGGCCGCGGAGCTGCTCGGCAACCTGGCCCGCAACGGGCCCCGGGCCGGCCTGTACATCCTGGCCACGCTGGACCCGAGCCTTCCGCTACCGCGGGGGTTCGACCTGGCCGCGCTGAGCGCGCTGAGCACCAACCTGGGCCTGGACCTGCGCGGGGACCTCACCTGGGATGACCCGGACTTCGGGCGGAGCACGATCGAGCCAGACCAGATGCCCGCGGCGGCCCGGGCCAACCCGTGGCTGGACGCGGTCGGGGCCGCGGCCAGTTCGGCCGCCCGGGACCTGCCCTTCGGCCGGATCGCGGTTAGTGTGTCGCGGCGCTGGTCTGGTGTCACCACCGACGGCCTGGACGTGCAGATCGGCGTGGACGGCAAGGGCGAGCCGCAGCGCTTCGTCATGGGCGTCCGGGGGGTGCACCACGGACTGGTCGGCGGGGACGTCCGGATGGGGAAGACCAACCTGCTGCACGTGCTGATCAGCCAGCTCGCGCTGTGCTACCCGCCGGAGGAGCTGGAGCTGTACCTCCTCGACTTCAAGGAGGTCGAGTTCGACGCCTACCTGACCGAACGCCTGCCGCACGCCCGCGCGATCACCTCTCGCACCGACCGGGAGTTCGGGCTGTCGATGCTGCGGCGTTTCCACGACGAGATCGACCGGCGGGCGCGGCTGTGCCGTGAGGCCAGGGTGACCGACCTGCCGGACTACCGTTCCGTCACCGGGAATGTGCTGCCGCGGGCCCTGGTGATCATGGATGAGTTCCAGGTGCTGTTCAGCGAGGAGGACCGGCTGGCCCGCGAGGCCGGGCGGCTGCTGGCGGACATCGCCAAGCGCGGCGCGGCGTTCGGCCTGCACCTGCTGCTGGCCACCCAGTCCCCCGGCGGGCCGCTGGCCGCGTACCTGCGGCCGGTCTACGAGCAGATGGCGCTGCGGATCGCGCTGGGCTGCACGCAGCCGTCGGTGTCCCAGGCGATTCTCGGGGAGGGCAACGACGCCGCGACCAGGCTGGTCCAGGCCGGGGACGCGATCTACAACGACCGCCGCGGCGAGGGCGACAACCCGGTGATGCGGATCGCTTATTTGCCAACGCGGGAACGGCTCTCGCTGATTGCGTCGGTACGGGGGCTTGGGGGCGGGCGGGAGTACCCGCCGCCGGCCAGTTTCGACCCCGACGCGCCCGCGGATTTCGGCGCTCACCAGCCGTGTGCTGCCTTTGCTGCTTCTGCTGCCGCGGCTTCCCCGGCTTCTGCTGCCGCGGCTTCCCCGGCTTCTGCTGCCGCGGCCTGGCCGTGGCGCCGGGCGCTACGGTGGCGGCGTGGCTGGGCGAGGCGATCGAGATCAAGCCCGCCACCACCGCGACGTTCGAACGCTACGTCCGGTCCAACCTGCTCATCGCCGGCGGCGAGGACCATGGCCACGGGCTGCTGCTGGCCACCTTGCTCAGCGCCGCGGTCCAGCGCTCCCCGGCCGATGTCCGCTTCACCGTCGCAGAGTTCACCCGGCCCTCGTCGCCGTCCCACGGCTTCTTCGACCCGCTGCGGAGCCTGCCCCACGAGGTCCGGATCGCCGACCGCCGGACCGCCGGGGAGGCGCTGGACGACCTCCTCGACGACCTGGACGCCCGGCTCGCCGACGTCGACGGTTCCGGCGTTTCGGCGCGGCCGGAACGGTTTTTCCTCATCGCCGGGCTGCACCGCTGGCATGAGCTGCTGGCCGAAGGCGACTACGGCCGGCCGAGCGAGACCTCGGCCCGCCTGGTCCGGCTGGCCGACAAGGGACCGGACGCCGGCCTGCACGTGGTGGCCTGGACCGACGGGTACGCCACCGCGGAACGCGCGCTGCGCCGGGCGGGCCTGGCTCACTTCGGCCTGCGGGCGGTGCTCCGCGTGCTGTCCCCCTCGGAAAGCGACGCCCTGCTGGGCGTATCCGCCGCCGCCAGCCTGGACGACGACCGCGCTCTGTACCGGGATACCGAGTGGCCCGCCGAGCAGGTCGAGAAGTTCAAGCCGTACTCGGTCGCCTCGCTGTATTCCTTCGCCCAGGCCGCGTTCGCCGGGGCCGCGTTCGGGAGCCCGGCATGACCACGCAGGAAAGGACCGTCGAGCCTGCCATGGCCCCGTCTGCATACCTATCCCTCAGAAACGCCGTCCGGCCGGCCATCTACGCTCAGTTCCTGCTGGCCGAAGACCAGGAACGGGCGGGGCAGCTGGCCGCGGAGTGCGAGGATCTGCTCTTCCTGAGCCGGGAACTGCTGAAGGCGGTCGGCCTGGCCGGCATCCTCGGCGTCGGCCGTGCCGGCGCTGACGCTGCGGTGGATGAGGACAGCGGTGACCGGCAGGCGCAGCTGCTCGGCGCCTACGCGGAGGCTGGCATGCTGTGGGCCAAGGTGGTCGGCAGCACCATGGCGCTGGCCAGGGGCCTGCTGGACCGAGGGGACCGGGACGCGGTACGGCGCCTGGCCGGCTTTCTCGCCGAGGCCGGGGAAGACGGCGCGGCCACGGAACTGAAAATCCAGCTGGGCAAGGCGGTCTGGGCCACGCACCGCGAGCCGCTCCAGGACATCACCAACACGATGCCGCCCGCGGCCATCGGCACCGCCCTCGACGCGCTGCGGGCCGTGCTGCTCGAGGTCCCGGAGGACAATCCCGACCGGAACCGGGAGGTCAACCGCTTCCTGGCGCCACTGGCCGCGTCCGTGCACGCGATCATGCGGGCTCAGGAAATCGCCATACCGTACGGCAGCCGGCTCGAGCACATCGCCGCGGGCGGGGTGGCGAAATATCCGGATATCGTCAAGCTAAGCCTCGATGAGATCGCCGCCGAATTCGAGGGCCTCTGCAACCGGCCCGGTAATGAATAAACAGGAGAACTGGCAATGTCCGGGGTTATCAACGATATTGACGCGCTGGCCGAGTTCAGGGCTCACCTGATGCAGTTCAACCGGGACCTGGCGGAAAACTTCGCGACCATGCGGGGTCACTGGCGGGAACTCGGGGACGTCTGGCGCGATGACATGTACCGGATGTTCGGCGAGGCGCTCGATGAGGTCACGCCGGGCATCACGGCGTACCTGTCCGCCACCGAAGGCCACGAGGCGCACCTGGCCGCCCTGATCGACCGGCTCCGCGAGTACCTCGAGACGGGCCTGGGAGCGGGTGCGGGTGCCGGGACGAGCCGGACCGAGACGAACCGCGGGTAAGCCGACGTGGTCTGGGGTGGGTCCGGGGGGACAAACAGAGTCCACGCCGACATCGAGGCCCTGAAGGGGTTTCACGAGGCGCTAGTCCGCTTCCGGCACGTCCAGCGGAGCGTGGCCGAGCGCAGCGGCGGCGAGATCGAGATCACTCGCGCGTCGCTGGCGGCCAAGGCCAGCCACTGGCAAGCCCGGCTGGAGCAGAGCCAGGCGGAGTTCGACGCCTGCCGGGCCGGCCCGGGAGCGGACTGCTCGGGGTACGCCCGGGCCGTGGAGCAGGCCGCGGAATGGCTGGAGCACATCCGGCGGTGGCAGCAGCGGGTTGACGAGGCGGCCGGCGAGTTCCGCGGCACCGCCGGCGCGTTCTGGGATCTGCTGCAGAACGACCTGCCTCGTGCCGAAAGCCTGCTGCTGGCCCTGATCGCCGACCTGCAGGCCGCCCGCCGCGTCCAGGCCGGCGCCTCCTGATGCACACCCGGCCGGACCGCGACGGTGAGGAGCAGCTCCGCCTGCTGGGCGCCGCCTGGGAGGAGGCGGCCCAGCACTGGCAGGATGAGGTGGCCCGGCAGTTCGATGCCGGGCACCGGACGCCGCTGGTCCAGCAATCCAGGACCTACCTTGAAGCGCTCCGCGCCCTGATGGACCTGCTCGAAACCGCCGAACGCGACACCGAGTTCTAACCAGCCGGCGCTTCCATAGCCGCCGCGGGTGTTACCGCGCCCAGGCGCGCCAGGCAGGCGGCCGGCTCGACCTCGGCCAGGACCAGGTCCTCGAATGCGGGCCGTTCGGCCGACACGGCGAGCAGGTGCGGGCGGACGGGCTTCCCGGTGGCCTGGTCGGTGGTGCTGAGGTACCCGGTAAAGGACACCGCCCGCACCACCTCGGGTGCGGTGGCGCTGAAGATCTCGTGCAGCGTCCGCAGCGCGATACCGGAGATGAGGCGCTCGTAGCGATGGCTGATCTCGTGCTCCGGGCGCGGCACCGGCTCGATGACGTCCCGTGCCTTCACGTACCGGTAGCTGCGGACCGGCGGCACCACGTGCTGCGCGGGCAGTTCGAACTCCACCGTGACGTTCCGGGCCGGCCGATCGTAGGTGACCTGGTATTCGCGCGGGAATCCGTCCGGGTACCGGGACGCCCTGAGCACGCAGCGGGCGAACCACGCCACGGACTCGGCCTCACCCGCGATGAACGCCGACTGGCGGCCGGCGACGTAGGCGTTGCGTGCCGCGGCCCGGGCGCGGGTTTCGGTCAGCGTCTTGTGGTACTTGGCCCTCGCCGTGGCCAGCGCCTGCTGTCGCTGCGACTCATGCTCCCGGTGTTCGGCCGTTGCGGCCTCAAAACGGCCCCGCGCCTGCGCCGCCTGCCGCTTGAAGCGGGCGGTTCGCCCCAGGAACCGGAGCAGGCCGCCCGGCTTGGCAGGCGCGAAGTCGCTCCAGTCCGGACCGGGTGCGGCCACGCCCAGCGGGCCGGGATCGAAGGCCGGGGTCTGCGGGGTGGCCATGAGCCGGTCAAAGCTCATCGGCGCGAGCGGCAGGACGCTCGTCAGTACCTCCTCGAGGCTCTTGATCTGCTCCTGCACCGCGGCGGTCTGCTCCTCCGCGGTCCGCTGCTGAGATTCGAGAAGCTCCTCCTGGCGGGCCTTCTCCCGATCCCTTACCTGCTGTCTGCGTTCCCGCGCCAGCTGTTCAGCTTCCTGGCGTTGCGCGGCCAGGCGGTGCTGCCAATCGGAAGCATTACCGGTGCGGGGCATGTCTGCTGCGCTCCTGATCGTCGTGCCTACTGGTTCCATTTTCCATGCTCAGCACCGCCTTGGTGGATGGCCCAAGATCGGGCGGACCGAAATGGTTGGATTCGCCATTGATCCGGCCCGCTAGGCTGTGGCAGCTTCGGCGGTGCGGACCTGCGCAAAGATACGCGGACGTTTCCGATGGCCGCGATCGCCGTGGCCCGCTGAGGAGGGCGCAATGGACGGGACTGATGATGCTGCGAGGTTCCCGCTCCCGTCGGAGATCGCCGACGCGGCCGGGGCCGAGGACTGGCGGTCCATGTACCCGTACTTCACCCGCTTCCAGCCCGAGGACGACCAGCGCTTCTGGTTCTACAACTCCATGCACTTCCCGGAGCCGATGCCGGCCTTCGACACGATCACCGCGGAGGTGCCGTACAGCGCGATCGGCGCGAACACGGCCCGGGTGTTCGTCTTCCCGACCACGCTCGGCATCGAGCACCGGATCGTCAACGGGCGCGTCTACATCACGGCCATCCCGGTCACCGACCCCGAGGAGATCGGCCGGCGGGCGGCGATCTTCGGCGAGCGGGCCAGCTACTACTACGAGAACTGGGACGCGCTGTACGAGGGCTGGAAGGACCGGATGCGTGCCCTCATCCACGACATCGAGTCGGTCACGGTGCCGTCGTTGCCGGAGTTCGAGGACGCGTCGGTGGTCTTCTCGTCGACCGGCGTGGCGCAGAACCACTTCGTGCGGCAGAACTTCCACCGGTGCATCGACCTGTTCTCCACGATGTGGCACCACCACACCGAGATGCTGATGCTCGGCTACGGCGCGTACGTGGTGTTCTTCCAGTTCTGCAAGCAGGCGTGGCCGGAGATCAGCGACCAGACCGCGGCCCGGATGGTGGCCGGCATCGACGTGATCATGTACCGGCCCGACGACGAGCTGCGGGGGCTGGCCCGGCTGGCAGTCGAGGCCGGGGTGGACGACCTGTTCACCGAGGGCTGCTCGCCGTCGCTGGTGCTCTCCGCTCTGGCAGACCGCGGGGAGGGCGGGAAGCGGTGGCTGTCCGCCTTCGAAGAGGCGCGCGAGCCGTGGTTCAACGTGTCCACCGGCGACGGTTTCTACCATCACCACCGCAGCTGGGCCGATGACCTGACCGTCCCGTTCACGGCGCTGCCCCGGTACGTGGCCCAGGTACGGTCCGGGACGCTCTCCGCGCGTCCCACCGAGGAGCTGCGGGCCGAGCGGGAGCGGATCGCTTCCTCGTACCGTGCCTTGTTGTCCTCCTCGGAAGAACAGACGGCGTTCGACCAGATGCTGGGGCTGTGCCGACGGGTGTTCCCGTTCGTGGAGGACCACAAGTTCTACTGCGAGCACTGGTTCACCTCGCAGTTCTTCGGCAAGATCCGCGAGTTCGGCGCGCTGCTGGCCCGGTTCGGGGTGCTGGCCGAGGCCGAGGACGTGTTCCAGCTGCACCACACCGAGGTCGATCAGGCGCTGTCGGACGTCATGCTGGCCTGGGCCGCGGGCGGCCCGCCGCTGGGCGCGGCCCACTGGCAGCCGATCGTCTCGGCGCGCAAGCAGATGCTGGCCGCCATGAAGGAGTGGTCACCGCCGCCCGCGCTCGGGCCGGTGCCCACGGCGTTGAACGACCCCGCCGTGCGCATGCTGTGGGGCGTGACCCAGGAGCGGATCGAGGCCTGGCTTTCGCCGTCCTCGGATGAGGTCCGGGGCTTCGGCGCGTCGTCCGGCGTCGTCGAGGGACCCGCCCGGGTGCTGACCGACGTGAACCAGATCGGCGAGATCCGCGACGGGGAGATCCTGGTCTGCCCGGTGACCGCGCCGAGCTGGGCGCCGGTGTTCGGCAAGATCAAGGCGGCGGTCTCGGACATCGGCGGCTCGATGTCGCACGCGGCGATCGTGGCCCGGGAGTACGGCATGCCGGCCGTGGTCGGCACCGGCGACGCGACCAAGCGGATCAGAACCGGCCAGCGGATACGCGTGGACGGCGACCGCGGGACCGTCCAGGTCATCGAGTGAATGGCCGGTTTGTCCGCGGCCTCGCCGAGGTGGGCGTGGCGGGTGACGCAGGCGCTGCGGGTGACGCAGGCGTGGCGGGTGATGCAGGCGTGGCGGATGAGGCAGGCGCTGCGGGTGTGGCGGGTGTCGCGGGCGCTGCGGAAGCTGTTGGTCAGGGGGGCGGCAAGGCGGCAGGCCTGGGCGAGCTGATCCGCTTGGGGATTCCCGTGCCGCCCGGTTACGTGGTGACGGCGCCGGCGTTCGGGCAGATGCTGGCCGCGATGGATCCGTCCGGGTCGCTGGTGGGCTCGGTCGCGTCGCTGGATCCCGGGGATGTCCCGGCGATCGGCCGGGTGGCGGCCGGGATGCGCTCGCGGATCGTTTCTGCTGCGGTGCCGCCGGAGGTGGCGGCCCAGGTCACGGAGGCGTACGAGGATCTGGGCGGACCCGCGGCGGCGGTCGCGGTGCGGTCGAGCGCGACCATGGAGGATTCCGCGGGAGCCAGCTTCGCCGGACTACAGGACACCTATCTGGCCGTGCGCGGCGCGGCCGAGGTGCTCGACGCGGTGCGCCGGTGCTGGGCCAGCCTGTACAACGACGAGTCGGTCGCCTACCGGCGCCGTCTGCGGCTGCCCGAGGACGGGCTGGCCATGGGCGTGGTCGTCCAGCGCATGCTCCGGCCGCGCGCGGCCGGGGTGATGTTCACCCGCAGCCCGGTCACCGGCGACCGCTCGGTGGTGGCCATCGAGGGGACCTGGGGCCTCGGCTCCGCCCTGGTGGCCGGGGAGGTGACCCCGGACTCCTTCACGGTCAGCAAGGTGACCGGCGAGATCACCGGGCGCCGGACCGGCGCCAAGCTCAGCTTGCATTCTTTTCGGCCGAACGAGCCGGGGATCTCCGCCTCGGTCATGCCCATTGCTCTGCGCGGTCTTCCCTGCCTCACCGACGACGAGGCCCGGGCGCTGGCCGCGGTCGGGCGGCGGATCGAGGAGCATTACGGCGTGCCGCAGGACATCGAGTGGGCGCTGCTCGGCGACGACCCGGCCTGCCCTGCGATGCACGGGGATGCCGCGGACCGGATCAGGGTGCTGCAGAGCCGCCCGGAGACGGTATGGGCGGCCCGGGAACAGGTTCCCCTGGCCACCCCCAAACCCCGCGCCAGCGACCACGTGCTGGCCTGGCTGGAGAAGCCGCTGTGATGGACCTGACCAATGAGGACGTCACCGACATCCTGGCCCTGCTCGACTCGCTGCCCTACGACGAACTCGACCTGCAGACCCCCCGCTTCCGGCTGACGCTGCGTCGCACCCCGGACGGGTGGACGCAATCCACGGATACCCGAGTTGCACCGACCGTGGTCGACGTTGCTCCGGCGGCTGCGGCGGCTCGCGGCCCGGATGCGGCGGATGCGGCGGATGCGGCGGGCGGTGCATCGGTCCCGACGGGCGGTGCATCGGTCCCGGCGGGCGGTGCGCCGACCCCGGCGGGCGGTGCGCCGACCCCGGCGGCCACTCCGGCAACCGACCCAATGGAACATCGGGCCGGTTCTAACCGGCCCAATGGAACATCGGGCCGGTTGGGGTCCGACGCTGAGCCGGCGACGTACGAGACAACCGCACCGATGAAACATCGGTGTCGCTCTGACAGCACCGATGTTTCATCGGTGTCGTCGGGCGACGGGCTGGTGGCGGTGCGGGCGCCGCTGCCCGGGACGTTTTATCGGGCGCCGCGGCCGGGGGCGGCGCCGTTCGTGGAGGTGGGGAGCCGGGTCGGCGCGGACACGGTGGTCGGGATCGTGGAGACCATGAAGCTGTTCAACTCGGTGACCGCGGACGCGGCCGGCACGGTGGCTGAGATCTGCCTGGACAACGGCGAGTTCGCCGACCGCGGGGCCACGCTGCTGCGCATCAGGACGGACTAGTGTCTCCCATCCGGCGGGTGCTGATCGCCAACCGCGGCGAGATCGCCGTCCGGGTCATCCGCACCTGCCAGCGGCTCGGCATCGAGACCGTGCTCGCGGTGTCGGACGCGGACGCGGACGCGGTGCCGGCCAGGATGGCCGACCAGACGATCAGGATCGGGCCGGGAGGGCTGGCCGATACCTACCTCAGCGTCGAGGCGGTCACCGCCGCGGCGGTCGCGGCGGGAGCGGACGCGATCCATCCCGGGTACGGGTTCCTGGCCGAGAATCCGCGGCTCGCGCGGGCCTGCGAGGCGGCCGGGATCGTCTTCATCGGACCTAGCGCCGAGGTGCTGGAGGCGGCCGGGGACAAGCTGGCGGCCCGGGCGCGCGCGGTCGCGGCGGGGCTGCCGGTGCTGCCGGGCGGGCCGGCCGAGCCCGCCGACGCGGGCACGCTGGCGGGGCGCATCGGGTACCCGGTACTGGTCAAGGCGGTTGGCGGCGGCGGCGGACGAGGGCTGCGAGTGGTCCGCGACGTAGGCGGGCTCGAGCACGCGGTCGCGGTGGCCAGCGCCGAGGCGCAGGCAGCGTTCGGCGACCCGCGGGTGTACCTGGAGCGGTACGTCTCCCCCGCCCGGCACATCGAGGTGCAGTTGCTGGGCGACGGCCAGAACGTGATCCACCTCGGTGACCGGGACTGCTCGGTGCAGCGGCGGTACCAGAAGCTGGTCGAAGAGGCGCCGGCGCCGCTGCTCGGCGAGACGCTGCGGGTCAGTATGCGGGTGGCGGCGGTCGCCCTCGGCCTGCACCTGAAGTACCAGGGCCTGGGAACCGTCGAGTTCCTGGTCGACACGCGGCGAGGGGCGTTCTGGTTCCTCGAGCTCAACGCTCGAATCCAGGTCGAGCACCCGGTGACCGAGGCGGTCACCGGGCTGGACCTGGTCGCGGAGCAGATCGCGATCGCCGAGGGACGCGAGCTGCGGCTATCCCAGGCCAACGTGAGCGTCGGCGGCCACGCGATCGAGTGCCGGGTCAACGCCGAAGACCCGGCGGAGGGCTTCCGGCCGAGTCCCGGGACGGTGACCAGCGCGGTGTTCCCGGCCGGACCTGGCATCCGGGTCGACACGCACATCCAGGCGGGGTCGGCGGTACCGCCGCAGTACGACAGCCTGCTGGCCAAGCTCGTGATCAGCGGCATCGACCGGACGCAGGCACTGGCCCGGCTGCGCGGCGCGCTGGCCCGGTGCCAGGTGCGCGGGGTAGCGACCACCGTGCCGATGCTGTCGAGGATGGTCGACGACTGGGAGTTTGTGGCGGGCGGGGTGGACGCGGGGTACCTCGGCCGGTGGCTGGAGGGGGGTGGGGGTGCTGGGTGAGGTGCAGCTGGTAGACGTGTCGCTGCGGGATGGGAACCAGAGCTTGTGGAGCGCTACCGGGCTGCGGACGGCGCACATCCTGGAGATCGCGCCGGTGCTGAACCGGGTGGGGTTCCGGGCGCTGGACTTCTGCTCGAGCACGGCCATGGGCGTGGCGGTGCGGAACCACCGGGAGGACCCGTGGCTGCGGATCCGGCTCACCCGGGCCGCGATGCCGGACACGCCGCTGCAGTTCATCGGGACCGGGTTCCGCTTCATCTCCTGGGAACGGGCCCACCCGGACGTGATGCGGCTGGTCTACCAGCGGCTGGTCGCGGCCGGGATCTCGCGGTTCGTGGTGCTCGACCCGACGCACGACATGAACGCGGTGCTGGCCAGCGCGCGGATGATCCGCCAGGCCGGCGGGACCGAGATCATCGCGGCGCTGACGTACACGATCTCGGCCGTCCACGGCGACGCGTTCTACGCCGGGATCGCCGCGCAGGCCGCCGCGTCGCGGGACATCGACCGCGCCTACATCAAGGACCCGGCCGGGCTGCTGACCCCGGAGCGGGCGCGCACGCTGATCCCCGCGGTGCGGGCGCGGCTGGCGGGCAAACCGCTGGAACTGCACGCGCACTGCACGATCGGGCTGTCCCCGCTGGTCTACCTGGCCGCGCCGGGCCTGGGCGTGGAGGTCCTGCAGGTCGCCTGCGGCGCGCTGGCCGACGGGTCCTCGCTGCCCGACGCCGAACGCACGGTGGCGAACCTGCGCGAGCTGGGGCACCCGGTGACCGTGGACGACCGGCTGCTGGCCCGGGCGGCCCGGTACTTCGACCGGCTCGCGGCCGCGGAGTCGCTGCCGGCCGGGCGGCCGCAGCCGTTCGACGCGGCGTTCACCCGGCACCAGGTGGCCGGCGGCGTCCTGACCACGCTGCGGCGCCAGCTGGCCGAGATCGGGCTCGAGTCGCAATTCGACGCGGTGCTGGACGAGGTGAGCCGGGTCCGGGCCGAGCTCGGCTACCCGATCATGGTCACGCCGTTCCCGCAGATGGTGTGCGGGCAGGCGCTGTCCAACGTGGTCAGCGGGATCCGGTACGAGGTGGTGCCCGACCAGGTGATCCGGTACGTGCTGGGCAGCTTCGGCAAGCCGACGGCCGACGTCGAGCCGTGGGTCCAGGACCGCATCCTGGACCGGCCGCGGGCCCGCGAGCTGGCCGCCGAGCCGCCGCCGCCGACCGTGGCCGAGCTGCGGCAGCGGCTGCCGCGCGGGATCACCGACGAGGAGCTGCTGCTGCGGTTCGGGATGCCGGGCGAGGAAGTCGACGCGATGCTGGCCGCGGCGCCTGCCGCGCGGCACTACCACCCGGAGGTACAGCCGGTCCTGCGGCTGCTGCGCGAACTCGGCTCCCGCCCGCCGGCCACGCGGCTGATCGTGGACAAGCCCGGCTTCCGCCTCGAGCTCAGGGGGTCCAGCCGTGGGTGACCTTGATCCGCTGGCCCGGCTGCGGGACGCCCGGGGTTTGGTGTTCGACCTGGACGGCACGCTGGTGCTCGGCGACCGGCAGAACCACGGCCTGCGGCCGCTGCCGGGCGCGGTGGAGATCACCAGCTGGGCGGCGGGGCGCGGGCTGCCGTTCGTGGTGTTCACCAACGGGACGACGCGGACGCCCGCGCGGCTGGCCGGGATCATGCGGGAGATCGGCTTCGGCCTGGCCGACGAGGCGATGATGACGCCGGCCAGCAGCGCGGTCCGGGTGCTCGGCCGCCAGGGGCACCGCCGGGTCATGGTCCTGGGCGGGCCCGGGCTCACCGAACCGCTGGCGGAAGCCGGATTCGAGGTAGTGCCGCCGGCGGCCGGGACGGCGGCGGACGCGGTGCTGGCCGGCTGGTTCCCCGAGTTCACCATGCCGGCGCTCGAGGCCGCCTGCCACGCGGTCTGGGACGGCGCCGAGCTGTACAGCTGCTCGGAGACGCCGTTCTTCGCGGTGGACGGCGGCCGGGCGCTCGGCACCTCCCGAGCCATCTCGGCCATGATCACGTCGCTGACCGGGTGCGGGCTGCGGGTGGTCGGCAAGCCGTCGCTGGACGCGCTGCGGAGCGCGGCGGACCGGCTCGGGGCCCGTCCGGCGGACCTGGCCGTGGTGGGCGATGACCCCCAGCTCGAGGTGCCGATGGCGCACCGGGGCCGGGCGCTGGCCATCGCGGTCGGCACCGGCCTGGGCGGTACGGACGCCTACGACGGCCTGCCCGCCGCGCGCCGCCCGCACCTGCAGGTGCGGGGGGTCGACGAACTGCTGGTGATCTTGACTCGTGAGGAGGGCATGTGATGAGCGACGCGGTGCCCGAGCCGGACCAGGAGCAGCTGAGGAGGATGTACCGGCAGATGCTGCGGATCAGGGAGTTCGAGGAACAGGTCAAGGCGACGTTCACCGAGCACCCGGGCGTGATCCGCGGCCACACCCACCTGGCCGACGGGGCCGAGGCCTCGATCGTCGGGTCGCTGGCCGCGTTGCGTCCCGGTGACCAGGTGATGGCCACCTACCGGTGTCACGGTTACCCGCTGGTCATGGGCAGCGACCCGAACGCGATGATGGCCGAGATCTACGGGCGGGCCACCGGGTTGTGCGGCGGCTACGGCGGCTCGATGCACCTGGCCGATCCCGAGCGCGGGTTCCTGGGTACGTCCGGGATCGTCGGGCAGGGCATCCCGCAGGCCACCGGGGTCGCGTACGCGGCGCAGATCCGCAAGCAGGGCCAGGTGGTGCTGTGCTTCTTCGGCGACGGCGCATCCAAGCAGGGCGCGTTCGCCGAGGCGCTGCGCGGCAGCTGCTCGACCTGGACGTGGAGCGCCTGGATGAGCCTGATGAGGGCGGGCCGGAGGCCGTCAACGGGGACAGCGGGGCAATTCCCGACCGTTGACAGGGCGGGAATTGCCCCGCGGCCCTCGGGCCACCGTAGGGCTGACTTATGCGTCGCGCTTGCGGAACAGGTAGGCGCCCGCGCCGAGCAGGGCCGCGGCCCAGAGCGCCGTCACGCCGAGCTGCGGCCAGGCCGACCACAGGTGCGGGTCGGCGCTGCCGGGAATGGTAACCGAGACCACCCGGTTCGCGGCGTCCGGCAGGAACCGCATGATGTCCCAGCGCCACTCGTTCGGCAGCGCCTGCTCGAGGACCGGGATGATGAACAGCGCGGCGATCGCGATCGCGATCGCGGCGGCGGTGTGCCGCACGAGCGCGCCGACGCCGAACGCGAGGATCGCGACCAGCGTGACGAACAGTGCGCAGCCGATGATCGCCAGGAGCACGGTGGTCGGCGAGATCACGTAGGTGCCGGAGAACACCACCTTGCATCCGGGTGGCAACCCGCCGCCGCCACCCACGCCCTTCTGCGGGCAGTTCACAATCGCGTTCTGCGGGATCGTGACGGAGTGGAACAGCGAGGCGCTCACCCCGCTGGACGACAGCAGCGCCTGGCCGACGAAGAACGCGACGAACGACGTAATCAGCGACACGATGAGCGTCAGCGACGTGAGCACGATCGCCTTCGCCGCATAGACCGTGCCGCGCCGGGGCTGTGCGGTCAGCGAGGTGCGTATCATCCCGGTGGAGTACTCGGAGGTGATCACCATCGCGGCGATCACCGCGATGATCAGCTGGCCGATCTCGAAGAACGCGATCAGCGAGATCTGGGTGGCATCGAACGCGGCCTTGTTGGCCGGGTTGTGGCTGAAGCTGGCCTCGGTGCCTCCCGTGATCGCCGCGCCGATGCCGATAGAGACGACCAGCAGCGCCGCCAGGGTCCAGTAGGTCGACCGGACCGAGCGGATCTTGGTGAACTCCGAGGCGATCGCGCCCCGCAGCCCGGCCCGCCCGGTGGCCGGCGGCAGCGGGGAAAGCCGGGTATTAAGCGTTGTCGTAGTGGCCATCGCTCAGGCTCCGCTTCCGCTAGTGGTTGCCGCCACGGGAACCCCAGCGTGGTACTCCACGCTGCTCGCGGTCAGTTCCATGAACGCCTCCTCGAGCGAGGCATGGACCGTGGTCAGCTCGTGCAGCCTGATGCCCTGCTCAAACGCGATGTCGCCCACCGCCCCCGCGGTCATCCCGCGGACCTCGATCGCGCCATCGTCGTCGGTGGCCGTGGTCGCGCCCCCGGCGGTCACGCCCTTGATCAGCTCCTGCGCCATCGGGGTACGCACCCGCACGGCCGCGCCGGAGGAGCCCGCGATGAACTCCGACATCGAGCAGTCGGCGATCAGCTTGCCCCGGCCGATCACGATCAGGTGGTCCGCGGTGTACTCCATCTCCGACATCAGGTGGCTGGAGACGAAGACCGTGCGCCCCTCGGCGGCCAAGGACTTCATCAGGTTCCTGATCCACAAGATGCCCTCGGGGTCGAGCCCGTTGACCGGCTCGTCGAACATGAGCACCCTGGGATCGCCGAGCAAGGTCGCGGCGATGCCAAGGCGCTGGCTCATGCCGAGCGAGAACCCCTTGGACCGCTTCTTCGCCACCTCGGAAAGGCCGACAAGCTCCAGGACCTCGCCGACGCGGCGCTTCGGCAGGTTGTTGGTCTGCGCCAGGCAGAGCAGGTGGTTGTAGGCCGACCGGCCGCCGTGCACCGCCTTCGCGTCGAGCAGCGCGCCAACCTCGCGCATCGGGTATGCCAGGTCGCGGTAGTCGCGGCCGTCCACCGTGACGGTGCCAGCGTCCGGGTAGTCAAGCCCGAGGATGCACCGCATCGTAGTGGTCTTGCCGGCCCCGTTCGGACCCAGGAAGCCGGTGACCTTGCCCGGCTCAATGCCGAACGTCAGCTCGTCGACGGCGGTTTTCTCGCCGTACCGCTTCGTGAGGCCCTGCACCTCAATCATTAAAATAGTCCTCTCCTCTTGACATATGCCCAATCCTGCCCGTCCGCCGCGCGCGCCGCGTCGGCCGCGGTGATGATTCGGGGTACTCCTGCAGGGGGACGCCGAGCCGTCGTCGAGCTGGTCCGCCAGCGGGATATTGATCTGCCCGCTGGCGCGTGGTACAAGAACAATGCGTGCGTCCTTCAATTCGTTTCATGGTCATAGCGGGTGATTCGTGGATATTTTCCGGGTTGTTTTCAATGCTGCCATTGTTGTTTCCACGGCCCTCACGGGCCTGGTCACGGCAACATCCGCCCGCGCGGCAGGCCCGGTCAATTATGTGGCGCTGGGCGATTCCTACAGCTCCGGAACCGGCGCCGGAGACTACATCTCATCCAGCGGAAGCTGCGACCGCAGCACAAACGCCTACCCGGAGCAATGGGCCGGCGCCAACTCGCCCGCCAGCTTCGTCTCGGTGGCCTGCTCGGGCGCGACCACGGCCGATGTCCTGGCCAGCCAGGTATCGGCGCTGAGCGCCAGCACCACGCTGGTCAGCATCACGATCGGCGGTAACGACGCGGGCTTCTCCAGCGTCATGGAGACCTGCGTGCTCGCCTCGACCAGCACGTGCGTGAACGCGGTCAAGACCGCCGAGACGTTCGTCGCCGGCCAGCTGCCGGCCCGGCTCGACAGCACGCTGCAGACGATCGCGGCCGACGCGCCGAACGCGAAGGTCGTCGTGCTCGGCTACCCCGACCTGTACGACCTGTCCAACTCCGGCTCCTGCATCGGGCTGAGCACCCAGGACCGCGCCGCGCTCAACCAGGGCGCGGACGACCTCGACAACGCCCTGCAGGCCGCCGCGGAGGCCAACAACGACACGTTCGCCGACGTCCGCGGCCAGTTCGGCGGGCACGAGATCTGCGACTCCGGCAGCTGGCTGCACTCGGTGGACATCTTCGCGATCAGCTCGTCCTACCATCCCACCGCCGCCGGGCAGGAACTCGGCTACCTGCCCGTCTTCGGCCGGGCGGCGTGAGCGAACGGTACCTGTTCAGGAAGCCCACGGGCCGGCCCGAGGACCGGGGCGCCGCGCCGCCCCGGTACCGGCGGGAGGCCGGCCCGGGCCACGGTCAGCGTCCGGTACATCGTGCACGACGTCGAGGCCGCCATCGGCTTCTACACCAGGCACCTGGGGTTCAGCGTGCAGATCCACCCGAACGATATGTTCGCCATGCTCAACCGCGGTGACCTGCGCCTGGTGCTGAGCGTCCCGGGCGCCCCGGCCGGCGGCGGGCAGGCCATGCCGGACGGCACGCTGCCCCAGCCCGGCGGGTGGAACCGGTTCGCGGTCGAGGTCCCCGACCTCGACGCCACCGTGGCCAAGCTGCGGCGCGACGGAATCCGGTTCCGCAACGACGTGGTGACCGGCGTGGGCGGCAAGCAGATCATCGCGGAAGACCCGTCGGGCAACCCGGTCGAGCTGTTCGAGCCGACCCGGGACGAGGCCCGGCTCTGGAAGCCCGGAGATGTGTCCTAGAGATCAGCCAGAAGAGGTGCGGCGGGCGAGGCGGACCTTGGCGTTCGGGTGGTCCCGCCAGGTCGCCGCGCCGGAGGCGGCGGCGGTCTTAGCCTGTTCCCACTTGAGCCGGGCCAGCTCGCTGGGCGGGGTCTCCAGCTCCTTGACCCAGGCCCGGGTGGCGGCGAACACGTGCGAGCCCGCGACGGCCAGGCCGGCGAACGCCACCACGGCGCCGACTCCGACCA
This sequence comes from uncultured Actinomycetes bacterium, assembly GCA_963742795.1. Classification (GTDB taxonomy): domain Bacteria; phylum Actinomycetota; class Actinomycetes; order Streptosporangiales; family Streptosporangiaceae; genus Palsa-504. Next base: position 279,742 of record CAVUNL010000020.1, on the reverse strand, counting down.
GGATCCCGCCGACCACGAGCGGGCCGGACCTCACCTGGGGCCAGGCCCCGTTCGGCTGACTTCCGGTCTCATCAATAGCCATGGCGACCGTCCCGATGTCCGTGTGCTGGATTGCTGAGGTACAAGCCTAACCCCGGGGTCGTTCGAGGGACCCGGACGGTGGTACCACGGCCCGTTCGGATAAAAAAGGAAAGCCTACGGCGGTGGCACAGGCCTACGGCGAGGACCCGGACCGGAGAGAGGGCACCGATGGGCGCTGAACGTGAGCGGGTCGAGGAATTCGGGAAGCTCGAGAACGGGCTCCGGCAGGCCGGCGACTGGTACCGGTGGGGACCGTACGTGAGCGAGCGCCAGTGGGGTACGGTCCGTGAGGACTACAGCGCCGACGGTGACGCGTGGAATTACCTGCCGCACGATCAGGCCCGGTCGCGGGCCTACCGATGGGGCGAGGACGGGCTGGCCGGGTTCTGCGACGTCGAGCAGCGGCTCTGCCTGGGCCTGGCCCTGTGGAACGGGCGCGATCCGATCCTCAAGGAGCGGGCCTTCGGGCTGACCGGCGAGCAGGGCAACCACGGCGAGGACGTCAAGGAGCACTGGTGGTACCTGGACGCGATCCCCAGCCACGCCTGGAACCGGTGGCGTTACCACTATCCGCAGGCCGCGTACCCCTATCAGGACCTGATCTCGGTGAACGCGTCCCGCAGCCGGCTCGAACCGGAGTACGAGCTGCTGGACACGGGGGTGTTCGCGGACAACCGGTACTGGATCGTCGAGGTGCACTACGCCAAGGCCTCGCCGGACGACCTGCTGATGGCGATCTCGGTGACCAACGCGGGGCCGGACGCCGCCACCTTGCACGTGCTGCCGACAGCCTGGTTCCGCAACACCTGGTCCTGGGGCGACGACTCGGCACGGCCGGTGCTCGAGGCGGCCGCTTCCGGCCCTTCCGCGGTGTCCATCCAGCACCCGTTCGCGGGCGAGCTGGAGCTGATCGCCGGACCCGGGCCTGACGGCACGTCACCCGCGGCGCTGTTCTGCGAGAACGAGACGAACGTGGCCCGGCTGTACGGCGCGGCGCCGCTCACGCCCTACCCCAAGGACGGCATCAACGACCACGTGATCTCCGGGACGCCCACCGTCAACCCCGGGCGCACCGGGACCAAGTGCGCGTTCTGGTATCAGGTCACGCTGGCCGGAGGGGCTTCGGCGGAGCTGCGGTTGCGGCTGCGGCCGGTGGCGGCGGCGGCCTCTGGTGCGGCGGCCTCTGGTGCGGCGGCCTCTAGTGCGGCGGCCCTGGGCGCGGAGTTCGGCCAGGTGGTGGCGACGCGGCGAGCCGAGGCGGACGAGTTCTACGCCGAGCTGACCCCGCGGGAGTCCAGCGACGACGAGGGGATGGTCATGCGGCAGGCCTTCGCCGGGATGCTGTGGAGCAAGCAGCTGTTCTACTACGACGTGACCCGGTGGCTGGACGGCGACCCGGGCCAGCCGACCCCGCCGCCCGAGCGGCTGAGCGGGCGCAACTCGCACTGGCGCAACTTCGACGCGTTCGACATCATGTCGATGCCGGACAAGTGGGAGTACCCCTGGTTCGCCGCGTGGGACCTGGGCTTCCACTGCGTGACGCTGGCGCACGTGGACCCGGCGTTCGCCAAGTATCAGCTGATCTTGCTGTGCCGGGAGTGGTTCCAGCATCCCAGCGGGACGCTGCCGGCCTACGAGTGGAACTTCTCCGACGTCAACCCGCCGGTGCAGGCCTGGGCTGCGCTGGAGGTGTTCGCGGTCGACGAAGGCCGCGACCTGGAGTTCCTGTCGCGGATCTTCGACAAGCTGCTGGTCAACTTCACCTGGTGGGTCAACCTGGAAGACGCCGGCGGGAAGAACGTCTACGAGGGCGGCTTCCTCGGCCTGGACAACATCGGCCCCATCGACCGCTCGCAGCTGCCCGTCGGCGGGATCTTGGAGCAGTCCGACGCCACCGGCTGGATGGGCTCCTACGCGATCGCCCTGGGCACCATTGCCACCGTGCTGGGCCAGGCCGGGCAGCGCCCGGCGTCCGATCTGGTGCTCAAGTTCCTGGAGCACTTCGCGGCCATCCGCGACGCGCTGGACAGCCAGGGCCTGTGGGACGAGGCCGACGGGTTCTACTACGACCGGCTGGTGACGCCGTCCGGAGACCAGGTGCCGATCAAGGTCCGCTCGATGGTGGGCATGATCCCGCTGCTTGCCGCGTCGGTGGTGGGCGAGGACGACCTCCGGCAGGCGCTTATCCTGGGCAAGCAGTTCGCCGACCTGCTCGGGCGCGAGGACCTGCCCGACCCCGACGCGATGCGCCAGCGCGGGATGCTGCGCGGGCTGGGGGGTGAGGAGCGGCTGCTGCTGGCGCTGGTCGGGCCGGACCGGCTGAGGCGGCTGCTGAGCCGGCTATTCGACGAGAAGGAGTTCCTGTCCCCGCACGGGCTGCGGGCCCTGTCGGCCTACCACCGGGAGCACCCGTACGTGCTCCAGGTCGAGGGGATCACGGCCAGCATCGATTACGAGCCCGCGGAGTCCACCACGTCCCTGTTCGGCGGCAACTCCAACTGGCGCGGGCCGGTCTGGTTCCCGCTGAACTACCTGGTGATCAGCGCCCTGGAACGGTACTACCTGTTCTTCGGCGACGACTTCACCATCGAGTGCCCGACCGGGTCCGGTAAGCGGCTGACCCTGGACAAGGTGGCGACCGACCTGCAGGAGCGGCTCATCTCGATCTTCACCCGGGGGCCTGACGGCCGGCGGCCGTGCTTCGGCGGGACGTCGCTGCTCCAGGATGACCCGGCGTGGCGGGACAACCTGGTGTTCGCCGAGTACTTCCACGGCGACAACGCCGCGGCGCTGGGCGCCTGGCACCAGACCGGGTGGACCGGGATCATCGCCGACGTCATCCGGCGGCGGCACGGGCTGGTCCGCTCGATCAGCGACGTCATCATGCTGGCCGACCAGCAGAACCAGCCCTGACGGGCGTGGCCCGCTGTGCTTAATTTGCCGGGTTGTACCAGCTCTCGCCGGGCGGCAGCAGGCCGGCCGCCTCGGCCGGGCCCCAGGTGTCGCGCTCGTAGGGGTGGACGGGAACGACGTCGCCGAGCACCGGGTCGACGACCCGCCAGGCCGCCTCGACCGTATCCTGCGAGGCGAACAGCCAGTGCTGCCCGTCGAGCGCGGCGCCGATGAGCCGGTCGTAGGGGCGCAGGTCGTCGCCTGGGCCTTCGGCGAATCTGAGCTCCTCGGCGTCGGGCTGCCAGCCGACGCCGGGCTTCTTTCCGATCAGGGACAGGGTGACCTGGTCCTCCGGGTTGATCCGGAACCGCAGGACGTTGTCCATGCCCTCGTCTTCGCCGAGCCCGAACACGTTGTACGGCGGACGCTTGAAGGTGATGGTGACCTCGGTGGCGGTCAGCGGCAGGCACTTGCCGGCCCGGATAAGGATCGGTACGTCCGCCCAGCGCCAGGAGTCGACGGCGAGCCTGATCGCCGCATAGGTCTCGGTTTTCGAGTTCGGGGCTACCCCTTTGACGTCGAGGTAGCCATCGTACTGGCCCTTGACGGTGGTTTCCGGGGTCAGCGGATGCAGCGCTCCGAGGAGCTCGGCCTTGGACCTCCGCCAGGAATCCAGGCCGTTCCCGTCCGGGGGTTCGGCCAGGACGGTGGCCAGGACCTGCAGCAGGTGGTTCTGGATCACGTCCTTGATCGCGCCGGTCTTGTCGTAGAAGCTGCCCCGGTCGGAGACGTCGAAGGCCTCCGCCATCGTGATCTGGATGCTCTGCACGTAGGCCCGGTTCAGCAGCGGCTCGATGACCGAGTTCGCGAACCGGACGAACATGAGGCTGTCCACCGCTTCCAGGCCCAGCCAGTGGTCCACGCGGTAGATGGCGTCCTCGGGGAAATAGGTGTGCATGGTGGCGTTCAGCTGCTGGGCACTGGCCAGGTCGTTGCCGAACGGCTTCTCCACCATGATCCGGCTGCCCTGGGCGCGCCCGGCCTGGGAGATGCCCTGGGCGATGCGCCCGAACAGCCCTTGCGGCACCTCGAGGTAGAACAGCGCCTTGTTGGCCTGGCCCATCTGGTCGGATATGGCCTGATAGGTGGCCGGGTCGTCCAGGTCGCCGTCCACGTAGCGCAGCAGCTCGAGCAGCTTGACCGCGGGCGGGCTGCCCGGGTCCACGTTGTTCAGCTTCAGGGAGGCGGTGGCGTAGTCGCGGAACTGGTCCAGGCTCCAGCCGCTCTTGGCCACGCCGATCACCGGGACGTCCAGGACGCCCCGCTCGACCAGACCCACCAGCGCGGGGAAGGTGTCGAGTTTGGCCAGGTCACCGGTGGCGCCGAAGATCACCAGTGCGTCAACGGGGTCAGCTTGGCCACTTGGTCAGCTCGGTCAGTGCTCATGTCCGCCTCTGTCCGCTTCTCGACGTTGGGCTGTTACCGCCAGACACCCTTATATCCCTTGGCAGGTGCGGGCGGTCATCCGGGGGGCTGGCATGATCGAGGCGTTTCCGCGGAAACGCCTCCGGCCCGGAGTGTCAGTCGGGCATGCCGAGAGCGGCACGCAGGCCCACTTCGACGCGGCGCATGGTCGGGGCGGTGATCGCGCCGAGGTCGGCGCGGACCTCGTCGTCGTAGAGGACCTCGATGTCGTCGCAGGAGACCCAGCCGGTCATGATCTCACCCTGGCTGAGAGGCACCATCGCAGGGCGTTCGTCTCTGGGCGGAGTGGTCGTCAGCCGGGCCGCGAGCACTTGCTCGAACGCGCGGTTGCGCCGGTTGTTCGACACGACCAGGAAGAACTTGTCCTCGCCGATGTGGGTCAGGTGAGCACGGTAGATGCGCCCGCGCAGTATCTCGGTCATGGCGGGAGAATGTCAGCCCTCGTCAGCCCAGGCGGGTCGTCTGCGCCGCGCTATACGGCGGCTCTCGGCTTCCTCGCCACTGGCCAGCCGGTCAGCGGCAGCACTGAAGTAGGCGCGTTCCTCGGCCCGCTCACGGATGGCGCGCATACCCGCGGCGAAGATCATGTGCAGGAGCGCCGCCTCGGTGACGCTCTCGATCTCTATGCCCGCCAGCTCGGCCAGGGCATCCCGCTCAGGAGTCTGCCCGCGCAGACGCTCCAGGTCGGCTAGGTCCCGCTCGGTGAGCGGCAGGCTCTTGCGGGCCTTGGCCGGTTCGCTGAGTCTCGTAGCCACAGGCGCTTCCTTCGATGCGGCAGATCTTGCATCGATTTTAACGCACAATATGCTGCACTATCAGCTCAACTGTCGGGCCGGTGTGAGGAGAACCGATGGGTGTGGCGCCTATGTGGCACGAGCACCGGACCGCGGGTGCTGCGGGGTGCGTGGTCGTCCGTTTTGCCGGTTACGCGAGTGCGAACCGACCTTCGAAGCTGGTACTCACCTGGCCCGGATCAGGCGTTAGTGCATCAGGTCGTGCCAGGAGCTTTCGGTCATGTCCACGTTGAAGTAGGCGGCGGCGCGGCGGATGTTCTCGAAGGCGACGGCGCGGTCGGCGTCGGTGACGTCCTGGACCTGATCGAAACGGGCCAGGGCGGAGCGGACGTGGCTGGCTGAGGTCAGCGGCTCTTTGCGCTGGGCCGGGAAGGCGTATGCGGAGTCGGGGAGTTCGTCCTGCTCGGCGGCGTCCAGGGTACCGGCGGACTGCTCGTCCTGTGACGGCGGCTGCCAGGTCGGGGATACATGCGGTTCGGCCATGGGGCCAACGCTACAGGTGCTTAGAATCCTGGGGTGGCGGAGGACTGGGCCTACGTCGAGGACACGGATCCTGGGCGGGGTCGGCTGCCTGCGAGGGCCTGGTTCGGGTCGAGCCTGCCTGTGATCGAGCTGGATGGGCGGTGGCGGTTCCGGCTGGCGACGGGGCGGCACGACGTGAGCCGCGGGTTTGAGCAAGCGGAGTTCGACGACTCCGGGTGGGCCGAGCTGGTGGTGCCGTCGTGCTGGCAGATGGCCGGGCACGGCGCGCCGGCGTACACCAACGTGACGTACCCGTTCCCGGTCGACCCGCCGCGGGTTCCCGACGCCAATCCGACCGGGGAGTACCGGTGCTGGTTCGCCGTGCCGGACGGTTTCCCGTTGCCGCGCGCCGTGCTGGGATTCGACGGGGTGGACTCCTGTTTCGCGGTGTGGCTCAACGGGGTGCGGCTCGGTGACGGGAAGGGCAGCCGGCTGCCGACCGAGTTCGACGTCTCCGGGACGCTGCGCCACGGACAGAACGTGCTGGCCGTGCGGGTGCACCAGTGGTCGGCGGGCAGCTACGTGGAAGACCAGGACATGTGGTGGCTGTCGGGGATCTTCCGCCCGGTGCGGATCCTGGCGCGGGGGCTGGCGGACTTCTTCGTCCAGGCGGACTTCGACCCGGGCAGCGGGCGGGGCACGCTGGCCGTGCAGACCAGCGCGCCGGCCCGGCTCAGCGTGCCCGAGCTGGGCCTGGCCGCGGCCGATCCGGCCGGGCCGCACGTGATCGAGGGCGTAGAGCCGTGGTCCGACGAGCGGCCGCGGCTGTACGCGGGCGAGATCGTGGCGGGCGAGGAGCGTATCGCGGTCCGGATCGGGTTCCGGCGGGTGGCCGTAATGGACGGGGTACTGACCGTCAACGGCGCGCCGATCCTGCTGCGCGGGGTCAACCGGCACGAATGGGACCCGCGGACCGGACGGACGCTGACGCCCGAGACGATGCTGGCGGACGTGCTGGCCATGAAGCGGCACAACGTCAACGCGGTGCGGACCAGCCACTACCCACCCGACCCGCGCTTCCTGGACCTATGCGATCGCCACGGGCTGTGGGCGATCGACGAGTGCGACCTGGAGACGCACGGGTTCGCCTTCGGAGGCTGGCGCGGCAACCCGAGCGGCGACCCGGCGTGGCGGGAGGCGTATCTCGACCGAGCCGAGCGGATGGTGGAGCGGGATAAGAACCATCCCTGCGTCATCATGTGGTCGCTGGGAAACGAGGCCGGGACCGGCGCGAACCTGGCCGCCATGGCCGCGTGGATCCGGGAGCGGGACGGCAGCCGCCTGATCCACTACGAGGGCGACCACGAGAACTGCTCCTACGCCGACGTGTACTCGCGGATGTACGCCGGCCTGCCGGAGGTGGCCACGATCGGGCACCGGCAGGAACCCGGGACGGCCGACCCGGCCCACGACGCGCACAGGCGCGGGCTGCCGTTCCTGCTGTGCGAGTACGCGCACGCGATGGGCAACGGGCCGGGCGGGCTGCGCGACTACCAGGAGCTGTTCGAGGCGCATCCGCGGCTGGCCGGAGGGTTCGTCTGGGAATGGATCGACCACGGCATCGCGCGTACCAACGCCGACGGGACGCCGTACTACGCCTACGGCGGGGACTTCGGCGAGGAGGTGCACGACGGGAACTTCGTCATCGACGGGCTGATGTTCCCGGACCGCACGCCGTCGCCGGGGTTGGCAGAGTTCAAGAAGGTGGTCGAGCCGGTCCGGATCGGCGTGGACTCGCGGGCCCGGACGATCGAGGTCCGCAACCTGCACCACACGCGCGACACCGGTTACCTGCGCTGGGAGTGGCTGCTGGAGGAGAACGGGGCTTTGCTTGGCCACGGGGAGCTGGCTGTTCCGGTCACCCGGGTTGGACAGAGGGGGAGCGTCGAGTGGCCAGGCGAGCTGATGAGACTGGTCGACCAGATGAGGGCGGGGGAAGGCTGGCTAACGGTCAGCGCGGTCACGGGTCAGGCGGAGTCGTGGGCACCGGCGGGGCACGAGGTCGCCTGGGCGCAGGAGCGGATCGATGGGCCCGGGACGCACGAGGTGACTCGTGGGTCTGGGGCGGCGGCGGGGACCGGGGGGGCGGGGATCGCGGCGGCGGCAGGGACCGGGGCGGCCGGGATCGCGGCGGCGGTCGAGGGGGACGTGATCGCGCTGGGGGCGGCGCGGTTTGACGGGCGGACCGGGGAGCTGATCGGGCTGGGCGGGCTCGAGCTGGACGGGCCGCGGGTGGAGGTGTGGCGGGCGCCGATCGACGACGACCGGCCGCTGGTGACGGGGTGGCGGCGGGCGGGGCTGGACCGGGTGCACCACAAGGTGCTCGGCGTCGAGGCGGGCGGTGCGGGGCTGACGGTCCGGACCCGGGCGGGGGCCGCGGGGACGGCCCTGGGCCTGGACGTGGTCTACCGGTGGAGCGCGGAGGCGGAGCGGGTGTGGCTGACGGTCGCGGTCACGCCGCGGGGTAGCTGGGACGTGCCGCTGCCGCGGCTCGGGGTGGCGCTCAGCGTGGCCGGGGAAGAGGGGGAGCTTGAGTGGTTCGGGCTCGGGCCGGGTGAGGCGTACCGGGACAGCGAGAGCGCCGTGCGGGTGGGGCGCTACCGGCGCACGCTGGCTGAGCTGCAGACCCCGTACGTGCGGCCGCAGGAGAACGGGAACCGGCGGGCGGTCCGCTGGGCGCGGCTGACCCGGGCCGACGGCGCCGGGCTGACCGTCCTGGGGGACCCGGTGGTCGACGTGACGGCCCGGCCGTGGAGCACCGCGGCGCTGACCGCGGCCTTGCACAGCTGCGACCTGCGGCCGGACGGGCGGATCCACCTGCACGTGGACGCGGCGCACCACGGGCTGGGCAGCGCGTCGTGCGGGCCGCCGGTGCCGGCCTGGCACACGCTGGCGGCGGTCCCGGCCAGCTTCACCATCGGGCTGGCCGGTAAGGGGCCGGGGGCGGGTACCACGGTCCGTTCGGCATGAATAAATCGGGGATTACGGCGGGCGGGGGCGGTACGGCGGCCGGCTGGTCCGGGCTGCCGCGCAGCAGGTAGGCGGATTGGAGCAGTTCGGGGTGCTCGCGGAGCTCGGAGGCCGGGCCGGAGAAGCGGATCCGGCCGCCCTCCATGACGTGGGCGTGATTGGCCAGGCCGAGGGCGACGGTGGCGAACTGCTCGATGAGCAGCACGCCGGTGCCGGAGTCGGCGATGGTACGGATGACCGGGATCAGCCGGCTGACCACCACCGGGGCCAGGCCCAGCGAGAGCTCGTCGATCAGCATGTAGCGCGGCTGGGCGATCAGCGCCTGGGCCAGCACGACCATCTGCTGCTCGCCGCCGGACAGGGTGCGGGCCAGCGCGGCGAGGCGCTGTTCGAGCTGCGGGAACAGTTCCAGGACCTTTGTCCGGCCCGCCTGGGCCGCCTCGCGGGACAGGGCGTAGCTGGCCACCCGCAGGTTGTCCTCCACGGTCAGGTCCGGGAGCAGGCGGCGGCCCTCGGGGACGATCGCGACGCCGGCCTGGCGGATGCGCTCCGGGCGGCGGCCGGTGAGGTCGCCAGCCGAAGAGCCTGACTCGTCGAGGAGGACGGACCCGGCCTTGGGTTTAAGGACGCCGCCGACGGCCAGGACCAGGGTGGATTTGCCCGCGCCGTTCGGGCCGAGGAGGGCGGTAACCTGGCCGGCCGGGATCTCAACGGTGACTTGCTTGACGACGGTGCGGCCGCCGCGCTCGACGGTGAGGTCTGCGATCTGGAGGGCGTTCACGCGACCCCCAGGTAGGCGCGGATCACGTCGTCGTTGCGGAGCACGGCGGCGGTCGGGCCGGAGGCGATCAGCTTGCCGAAGTCGAGCACGGCGGTGGTCGCGCAGCAGGCCGAGACCAGGCTCATGTCGTGGTCGACCAGGATGACCAGAGCGCCGGTGTGTTCGGGGATGGCGCGGATGACGTCACTGAGGTGGCTCGTCTCCACGTCGGGCAGGCCGGCGGCGGGCTCGTCGAGCAGGACCAGGCGGGGCCGGCCGACGACCGCGCGGGCGACCTCGACCAGGCGGCGCTGGCCGGCGGTCAGCGTGCGGATCCTGGCGTCCGGGTCGGCGTCCAGGCCGGTGAAGCCGATGGCGTCCAGGACGTCTTTCCTGCGCGTGGCCCCGCCGAGCTTGGAGTGCTCGTGCACCATGGCGACGTTGTCGAACACCGATAGTTCCTCGATGGCCTGCTCGGTCTGGAACGTGCGGCGCACCCCCCACCGCGCGCGGCGGAAGTGCGCCATCGAGAGCAGGTCTACCCCGAACGCGCGGACCGTGCCCGCGGCGGGCCGGACGAAACCGCTCAGCACGTTGAAGAAGGTGGTCTTGCCCGCGCCGTTCGGTCCGATGAGGCCGCAGGTACCCTGCTCGAAGGTCAGGCTCATGTCGTCCAGCGAGGTGACGCCGCCGTAGCGGACGGTCAGGCCTTCGACCTCGATCATGGTGTGCTCCCCGTTGCGGGCTTTCGTCGTGCCAGGCTTCGCAGCAGGCGGCCGAGGCGGGCCAGGTCCTTGGGGACCTGGTCGGCCAGGCCGGCCGGCGCGGTGGTCAGCACCTGGAGCACGCCCAGCCCGAACAAGATGGTGAGCCAGTCGGCCGAGACACCCCAGTTGTTCAGCAGGGCGGGCAGGAACTGGTACAGCAGCGCGGCCACCACCGCGCCCCACATGCTGTAGACCCCGCCCATCAGCGTCACGGCCAGCAGGGTGATCGAATCCTGGGTCGGGAAGCCGATCGAGTACAGGTAGTGCACCGCGCCGGCCAGCACGCCGCCGGCCACGCCGGTGATGAACGAGGCCAGAGCGAAGGCCCACAGCTTGTACAGCGTGGTGTTGATGCCCGCGGCCAGCGCGGCCGGCTCGCTCTGCCGGATCGCCGCCCAGGCCCGGCCGGGTTTGGTTTTCGTGTGGGCCAGGACGAGCGCGAACATGAGAATCGCGACGATGACCGAGTAGCGGAAGTAGGCCGGGTCGCTGGACGCGATGCTGGGCCGGCGGATCGGCGGGATATGGACCAGGCTGCCGTTGTAGCCGGTGAAGCCGTGGCCGCCGTTCGGGAAGTTCAGCGTGGCCAGCACCACGGTGATCGCGCCCGCGAACATCAGCGTGATCAGGGCCAGGTACAGGCCGCGTAGCCGGAGCGCGGGCAGCCCGATGAGCACGCCCGCCGCCATCGTGATCAGGCCCGCCTCGAGCAAGACCACCGGATAGGGCTGGGTGGTGGCGAACAGCAGGCGGGCGGCCACCCAGGCGCCGATCGCGAGCACCGCGACCTGGCCCAGGGAGACCAGGCCGACCCAGCCGACCAGCACGCCGAGCGCGAGCGTGACCATCGAGTACACGGCCACCTGGGTCATCGTGTCGATGTAGTACAGGCTCAGCAGCTGCGGGAAGCCGAACAGGACGAACAGCAGCAGGACCGTGATCGTGGCGATCCTGATCAGCTGCGGGCGGGCGGTTCTCTCGCTCGCTCGCCTCCGGGGCGCCTTGAGGCGTCGCCTTCCCTCGTCGCTCGTCCCTCGCTCCTCAGTCCAGGCAACGCCGCGCCCCTTTGGCTCGCTCACTAAGCCTCCTCGCGGGATTGGGCCATGACCTGGCTCCGCGGCATGACCAGCAGGGCCGCGGCGGCGAGCACGAACGGGGTCATGTCCCGGTAGTTGGTCAGCGACGTGATCGGGGTCAGCAGGTCATGCAGCAGGCCGATCACGATCGCGGCCACGAAGGTGATCGTGATCGAGCGCAGCCGGGCGATCAGCACCGCGGCCAGCGACGAGATGACCAGGAAGGTGAGCGTGGTGGCGTCCAGCGCGACCAGGTCGGCGAGCAGCACCCCGGCGATGCCCGCCAGCACCCCGCAGCCGAGCCAGGCCGCCGCCTCGACCCTGCGGACCGGGACCCCGAGGGTGGCGGTGATCTCGCGGTCGTTGGCCATGGCCCGCATGGCCGTGCCGAGCTTGGTGTACCGCAGGAACAGCCCGGTCCCCACGGTGAGCACCACCCCGGCGGCCAGCGCGATGACCTGGGTCCAGTTCACCTGAATCTGGCCGACGGAGAAGCCGCCGTTGTCCGAGGGCAGGGTCAGCGAGCGGGCCTCGCCGCCGCTGGTCGTCCACAGCAGGTCCATCAGGCCGTACAGGATCAGGGTCAGCCCGATGGTGGCCACCGCCTTGACCAGCGGGTCTCGCTTGGCCAGGGCGGGGCCGAAGATCAGGCCGTAGCCGAGGGTGATGGCGGCGGCGGCGGCGATGCAGACCAGCCAGGTGAGCCAGCCCGGCGCGTTTTCCCGGCCCAGCGACCAGGCGATCAGCGCGCCCATCGCGCCGACCGCGCCGAAGGCCAGGTACAGCACGCCGGTGGCCCGGTACAGCACCACCAGCCCGACCCCGGACAGGGCGTACACCCCGCCCAGGGCCAGGCCGCTGACGATGAACGGCTCGAAGTCAGACCAAGGTGGCATTTGAGCTTTTTATGATGTCGGCGCGGCTGCTGCGGTGCCGGCCACGCTGCGGTACTGCGCGATCTGCGGGTCGACCGACGAGATCTGGGTGCAGCCCTGGGCCGTCACCATCTTGCCGTTGTTCGGCGTGACGGTGTAGTCCTCGTTGTTCGGGATGTGCAGGGGGTAGCTGCCGTAGGTCCACAGCTGGCACAGCATGCCGGTATTGAAGTTGCTGACCCCCTTGAGGGCGGCGTTGACGCTGGCCACCGTGTAGGCACCGGTGATCGTCTCCAGCGCGTGCACCGCGATCTCGGCCTCGGTGAAGCCCATCTGGCTGAAGCTGCCGATGCCGCCGGAGACCGCCGAGCCGTACTGCTTGAGGATCGCCTTGTACAGGTTCATCGTGGTCGTGTTGGTGCCGTCGGGCGGGGTCAGCTCCGCGTTGACGAACAGCTTGTTGTCCCACTTGGCTCCCAGCGAGGTGGCCAGGAAGTCAGTGTTGCACGGCGTCGAGCAGCCCCACAGCTTGACATGGTCCTCCAGGCCGAGCTTCTGGGCCGCCTGCAGGATGATCAGCGCCTCGGGCGGGGTGAAGTTGAGGATCACGGCGCCGTTCGGGCCGGCGTCGTCGACCTCCTTGATCGCCACCGAGTCGGCGTCGGAGATCGGCACGTTCTCGGTGAGCTGGACGATCGGCACGTTCGCCGCCTTGGCCAGCGCCGCCGGGCCGGCCGCGATGTAACCGGTGCCGGGCACGTTCGACTGGTCGAACACGATCTTGGACGCGTGCTGGGCCAGCGCGTACTGTACCGCGCCGTCGGAGCTGTACCGCGGCCCCATGTTGACCGCGGCGCTGTTCGGCGTCGAGTAGCACTCGGGGGCGATCCCGGAGTCGACGACGAAGTAGCCGAGCTTCTGCCAGTAGCTGCTGTCCACCGAGCACTCGATGATGGACGTGTTGCCGATGATGCCGACCACGTGATCGGTCTGCACCAGCTGCTTGGCGTCGGCCGCGATCTGGGCCGGGTTGGTCTGCTCGGTCGCGATGTAGAGCTTGATCGGGTGGCCGTTGATGCCGCCGTTGGCGTTCACGCACGCGAAGTACGCGTTGGCCATGTTCGGGATGTCGGTGAACGAGGTCCCCGGCTGGTTGGTGGCGATGGCGCCCAGCGCGATCGGCGTCCCGGTGGCCGCCACGCCCGGCTTGGTGCCGCACTGCGTCGTGCTGACCGCCGAGGTGCTCGCCGAGGACGTGCTGGCCGGCGCGCTGCTGCTCGAGCTCGAGCTTGAGCTGCTGCTTGAGCTTGAGCTGCTGCAGCCGGCGGCGGCGATCGCGATCGCCGCGGCGAGGACGATGGTTCTTCGCGCCGGGAGTATATTTGCTTTCATCTCTCCCCCTCTTCGGTGGTGAGTTTCGGCTTAGTTTTCAATTCACGGTCACCACGATTTTTATGGCGTCCGGTGGTCGTTTCATGGCGAATTCGAATGCCTCTCCCGCACGGGTCAGCGGGAAATAGTGCGAAAAAAGCGCGGCGAGCGAGGCCCGGTTTGCTTTTACCAGGCTTATCGCCGTGCGGAAATCCTCGGCAGTTGCGCAGCTGGAACCGAGGACGTCTATCTCCTTCTCCGGGAAGGCGCCCGGGCGCAGCGGGGCGGTACCCGACGACATGCCGACCACCACGACCCGGCCGGCCGGCGAGACCATCTGCATGGCCGCCGGCAGGACGTCGGTCTCGCCGCTGGTCTCGACCACGAGCGGCGGGCCTTCGCCGCCGGTCCAGTCCTGTGTTTCGTCGTGCAGGGCCTCGCATGGCCCCCAGGTCACGCGCTCGGCGCCCAGCCGCTTGGCCAGGTCGCGGCGGGCCGGGACCGGGTCGACCGTGGTGACCCGCGCGCCCGCCTGGCTGGCGGCCAGGGTGGTGGCCAGGCCGATCGGCCCGGCGCCGAACACGACGGCCTGCTCGCCGGGCTTGAGGTTCGCCCGGGCCAGGGCGTGCACGGCGACCGAGACGGGCTCGACGAAGGCGGTGCCGTCGGGGTCCAGGTCACCCACGCCGAACACGGACGAGGCAGGGACCTCCAGGCGCTGCTGCAGGCCGCCGTCGAGGTGCACGCCGACCAGGCGGAACCGCGGGCATACATTGGGCCGGCCGACCCGGCAGGGATAACAGGTGCCGCAGGGCAGCAGCGGCCAGATGGCGACCCGGTCGCCTTCTTTCAGGGCGTTGGCCTCGCCGGGATCTGCCACGATCGCGGAAACCTCGTGGCCTTGAATCCGCGGATAGAAATCGCGAGCGCCGGAAAGCGCGGCCACGTCACCGGAAAACAGATGGAAGTCCGACCCGCAGATACCCACCGCCTCCGGCCTGACGATAACGTTTCCGGCACGGGCGGGTCCCGGACCCGAAACGTCCTCGATCACCATCTCACCAGGTGATCTGGTCACTGCGGCCAGCACAGGCGGCCCCTTCCTTGGCCCTTCCCTGCGGCAGCCACCATGGGCACCAATGGTGGGAAACTGGGCATCGCCGCACGCTAATGCGGAGATTCCCACGACCGTTCCCGCTGGACAATGACGCGGCTCCCAAAAACGACCCGGGAATTCCTGAGGCCGGCCACAAGCGGGCCGGGGCGGCCGGGCCCGGCTAGCTGACCGCGGTGGCGGGGGCGTGCACCACGCTCCGTTCGGATAAAAGGCCGGCGTCAGTGCGCAGGGCGGCGGCACGGTCCGTACGTTCCCAGGTGAAGCCGGCCTCGTCTCGGCCGAAGTGGCCGTAGGCGGCGGTCGGGCGGTAGATCGGGCGGCGCAGGTCCAGGGCCTGGATCAGGGCGGCGGGCCGCAGGTCGAAATGGTTTTGGACTAGGTCGGCGATGAGCGGGCGGGGGACCTTCTCGGTGCCGAACGTCTCGATGAGAAGGGACAGCGGCCGGGCCATCCCGATCGCGTAGGCGACCTGGACCTCGGCCCGGTCGGCCAGGCCCGCGGCCACGATGTTCTTGGCCACGTGACGTGCCGCGTACGACGCTGACCGGTCTACCTTCGAAGGGTCCTTGCCGGAGAAGGCGCCGCCGCCGTGCCTGGCGAACCCGCCGTAGGTGTCGACGATGATCTTGCGGCCGGTCAGGCCGGTGTCGCCGACCGGACCGCCGATCACGAACCGGCCGGTCGGGTTGACGTAGAACTCCCGGCGCAGGGCTAGTGGGTCGTACATGTCCGGGGGCAGGACGTGCGTCACGACCTGTTCCCACAGCGCGTCGGGCAGCTTGGGCTCCACGCCGTCCTCGTGCTGGGTGGAGATGAGCACCTTTTCCACCCGGACCGGCCGGCCCGCCGCGTCGTAGCGCACCGTGACCTGGGTCTTGCCGTCCGGGCGCAGGTACGGCAGCAGCCCGTTGCGGCGGACCCGGGCGAGCCGCCGGGCGAGCTGGTGCGCGAGCACGATCGGCATCGGCATCAGCTCGGGTGTCTCGCTGGTCGCGTAGCCGAACATCATGCCCTGGTCGCCCGCGCCCGCGGCGTCGAACGGGTCGGTGCTGCCCTGGATGCGCGCGTCATGAGAGGACGCCACGCCGCGGGCGATATCGGGTGACTGCCGGTCCAGGGCGGTGAGCACGCCGATCGCGTTACCGTCGTAGCCGAACTCGCCGGTGTCGTAGCCGATGTCGCAGATGACCTGGCGGGCGATGGCCGCGAAGTCCAGGACCGCGCTGGTGGTGATCTCGCCGGCCAGGACGCACAGCCCGGTGGTCAGCAGCGTCTCCACCGCCACCCGCGACTCGGGATCTTCGGTCAGCGCGGCGTCGACGATCGCGTCGGAGATCTGGTCGGCCACCTTGTCCGGGTGGCCTTCGGTCACCGACTCCGAGGTGAACAGGAAGCCATCGCTCATGGTTTGTCGCCTCCGGTGAGTTCGGCGCGCACGGCGGCCACCCCGGCCACCATGGCGCGCAGCTTGCGCCGGGCCACCTCGGGCGCGAGGTGCCGCAGCCCGCAGTCGGGATTGATCATCAGGCGGTCGGCCGGGAGGTACTCCAGCGCCCGGCGGATCCGTTCGGCGACCAGCTCAGGCGTTTCAACCTGGGCGGTCTTGACGTCGATCACGCCGAACCCGAGCCAGCGGTCCCACCCGTGCTGGCGGATCAGCCGCAGGTCATCCAGGCCCTTGCGGGCGAACTCGAGGACGACCTGGTCGACCCGCGCGGCCTTCACGGCGGGGAACAGGAAGTCGTAGTGCCCTTCCCAGGACGGCCGCGCGTACCGGTTGCCGTAACACACGTGCAGCGCCCAGGTGGCGTCCACGCCGTCGGTGACCATGTTGACCGCCTCCACGGCCAGCTCGACGTGCTCCGGGTACCCGGCCAGGAACGGCTCGTCGATCTGCAGGAAGTCGGCGCCGGCCGCGGCCAGCGCGCGGGCCTCGGCGTTCAGCCGGCGGGCCAGCGCGCGGACCAGGTCGCCGGGCCGTTCGTAGCCGCCGTCGCGGATCCGGCGGGACAGCGAGAACGGGCCGGTGAAGGAGAACTTGACCGGCTGCTGGGTGAGCTGGCGGGTGAACCGGAAGTCGGCGGCCAGGTCCAGGCTGGAGTCCGGGTTGTCCGGGAGCGGCCGCGTGACCTCCGCGTCGTAGTAGTCGAAGTAGTCGGTCTTGGCCCGCTGCGGGATGTGCACGCCGGGGATCCGGGCCAGGAAATAGTCCACGTCGTTGTCCCGGCGCAGCTCGCCGTCGGAGACGATGTCGATGCCGGCCAGTTCCTGGTCCTTGACCGCGGCCTTGATCGCGACCTCGTGGATATCGGCCAGGTGCTGCGCGCTGATCCGCCGCTGGTAGTACTCGGTCTTCAGGCGTTCCAGCCATTCCGGGACGGAGTACGAGCCGACCACGGTCGTCGGGAGGATCATTTAGTCACGCGCCTGCGCGGTCAGCGTGGTGATGTTCGAGCCGGGCCGCTGGCGGAACGGCGCGAACTGGACGCCGAACCCGCGGCGGCTCGCGACCAGCTGAAGCAGCGGGCCGTTGACCCAGTTGACCACCGAGCCGTCGTACTTGCCCGGGCCGTAGAACCCGGTGCGGTACTGGCGGCTGCCGGTCAGGAACAGGTCGTGGCACTGCACCCGGCCGAACGGGTGCAGCAGCGGCAGCGTCCCGGTCAGGCTGGACAGCGCGCCGTTGCTGACGTGCATCCGGACGTCGCCGTCCGCTTCGATCAGCGAATGGAGGATCTCGCCGGTCAGGTCCGGTGTGAGCTGGTAGCTGTCCAGGCCCTCCAGCGGGACGTACCGTTCCCGGAGCCGCAGCGCGTCCCACACCGCCCGCCAGAACCCGACCGCGTGGCCGGGGTCGGGGAACTGGCCGGGCGCGGACTCGCTCAGCAGCTCGGGACCGATGCGCAGCAGCCGGTCGGTCAGCGGGACCAGCCTGGACCGGTCGATGCCGAACTGGCCGGCGATGAGGTCGGCGTCGTCGTCGGTCAGGAAGGCCTGGGTCTGCACCTGGTAGGTGCGCCCGTGGATGCAGGCCAGCTCGTCGGTGGGCAGGTTGTCGTACACGTTGGAGATGTAGACCAGGAACGCCTTGCCGGCCAGGAAGCCGAGCGTGATGCTCGGGCGGGTGGCGTCCACGACCAGCGCGCTGATCCGCTCGACGTGGTGGGCCACGGCCTGGCGGGCCCGTTCCAGGACGTGCGGGGAGTAGTCGCCCATCAGGTAGCGCAGCCGGCGGTAGTAGTCGCGCCCGTGCCTGCGGTCCAGCTGGACGAACTCGTCCAGCCAGGTCCGGGCCTGGTTGCCGTTGCCGACGCCGAGTTCCAGGATGTACAGCTCGTCCGGCAGCGCCCGGCGGGCGTCGAGCTCATCCCAGATCCTGAACAGCTCCAGGATCAGCTCCCGGGCCGCCTCGGTGTTCCGCGCGTCGCTCTCGCCGCCCGGCAGCGACTGCTCGTACTGGGTGCCCGTCGCCTGCTCCCATTCGGACAGGGCCTGCCAGTACAGCGCGTTGAACCGCCAGATGCAGCTGTCCCGGCCAGGCACCCAGGGCTCCAGGGCCACCCCGCCGGCGCCTTCCAGCGCGTGCTTCACGCTGGCTTCCACGTCGATGTCGGCGCAGCGGCGCAGGTCGAAAGCGATCTCGGTATCGGTAGCGCCGATCGGCCTGGCCACCACGGGCTCGCGGAAGTTCTGCTTGTACTGGATCCAGTCGCAGACCACGCGCAGCCTGGCCAAGTCGGCGGGCGAGGCGCAGACCGCCTCGATGATCGGGCCCAGCGCGGAACGCGCCGCGGCCGACTCGCGCAGCTTGCGGACCGGCCGGAGGTCAACGTCCATCGGTGCCTCTGGTCAGGTTCAGGTCGGCCCGGTCCAGGATGGCCGGGACGGCCTGCTCGTTCCCCGCCACCAGCAGGTGCACCCCGGCCACGCCGGGGATCTCGGCCACCTGCTGGACGATCTCGGCCGCGAGCTTGATGCCCTCGGCCGTTTGTTCTGCCGACGGCACGTTCCGCAGCCGCTGGAATATGTAGTCGGGCACTTCGACCCCGGGCACGTGGCTTTGCATGTAGTCCAAGGCCTTGATGGACCGGACCGCGCCGACCCCGGCCAGGATCGCGCAGTGCTCGGTCAGGCCCAGGTCACGGACCTGCGCCATCCACCGGGCGAAGGCCGGGACGTCGAACACGAACTGGGTCTGCACGAACTGCGCGCCCGCCGCGACCTTCTTGCCCAGCCGGTCGGCCCGGAACTCCGCCGGCGGGGCGAACGGGTTCTCCACCGCGCCCAGGAAGCAGTCCGGCGCCGGGTCGAGCTTACGTCCGGACAGCAGGACGTGCTGGTCGCGCATGGTGCGCAGGGTCCACAGCAGCTGCACGCTGTCCAGGTCGAACACCGGCTTGGCACCCGGGTGGTCGCCGAACTTCGGGTGATCACCGGTCATGACCAGGATGTTGCGGATGCCCAGAGCGGACGCGCCGAGCAGGTCGGACTGCAGCGCGATGCGGTTACGGTCCCGGCAGGTCATCTGCATGACCGGCTCGAGCCCGGTGTTGAGGACGGCGAGGCTCCCGGCCCAGCTGGCCAGGCGGACGTTGGAGCCCTGGTTGTCGGTGACGTTGACCGCGTCCACCCAGTCTTTTAGTTGCGCGGCGGTTTGGGTGATCTGGTCGGTGCTGGCCCCGCGGGGCGGGCTGATCTCGGCCGTCACCGCGAAGCCGCCCGAGGCGAGCCGCTCGCGCAGGCTCATAGGCGGGCTCCGTTGTTTGCATCGGTCCACAGGTCCTCGTCGCGGCCCTGCCAGTAGTTCAGCCACGAGCTCTGGCCCCAGCGCCGGTGGTCGACCGGGCGGTGCAGCAATAGGAGGTCACCGGCCCTTTCTGCGGCGGCCGCGCGATCGTAGGCGTCGACCCAGACGCAGCGGCGGTCCGGGTACACCTCGCAGGAGCCGTCCGCGCCCACTCCCCCGCACGGCCCGTTGCGCAGTTCCTTCGGGCAGCCCATCGGGCACACGTACCCGGTCACGGGCAGCGCACACTGGCCGCACATCCGGCAGCCGAACGCCTTCTGCTTGGTCTGGCGTTCCGCGCCGGTGAACAGCGCGAGGGCCGGGCCGGAGGACTCGGTCCGGGCGGCGAACCAGCGGTAGCCGGCGTTCGGCCGCAGGACGCGCTGCAGCCGGTAGGCCACGCGGACGCCCAGGCGCGGATGGACAGGAACTGGTGACGCAGCGGTCATGCTTTGCCTATTCCGATTCGCCGGTATTGGCATAACAGCCGCGGAAAGGGGAATTGCGATGACCCTTTTACGGCCACATTGACTATGGTCGAAGCTACCGCGCCGGAAATCAACGACAGCCGCCACAAGCTTGGTTCCGAGCCCGTTGTGCAGACACACAAGCAGATCGGGGCGGGTGACCTCCGAATGCTCGGGTGGCACAAAATCCGCGGGCCGGTATTTGTGGGTGGGCACAGCCCCGCGCCGCGGCGGGTGGTGTCTGGGGGTGGTGGCTAACTTCAGAGGTCGAGAGTGGCGGTCTGGGGATAGCAGGTGTGGGTGCCGTTTGGCAACAATCGTCTTACTTCTTAGGACGAGGTGCGGCGGAGTTGGTTGCGTCAATCGCCCCAGACGCTCTGCTAGCCCCAGATCTCATGGGCGGTCTCGACGATGAGGCGGAGCTTTGCTACCTGCTGGTCGTAGGTCAGCGCGTTGCCCTCGGAGGTCGAGGAGAAGCCGCACTGGCCGGACAGGCAGATCTGGTCCAGCGGCACGTACTTGGCGGCTTCGTCGATGCGGCGCTTGAGGTCGTCCTTGGACTCCAGCTCGGGACGCTTGGTGGTGACCAGGCCGAGCACCACCATCTTGCCGGGAGGGACGAAGCGCAGCGGCTCGAAGCCGCCGGAGCGCTCGTCGTCGTACTCCAGGAAGAAGCCGTCCACGTTCAGCTCGGAGAACAGGGCCTCGGCCACGAAGTCGTAGCCGCCGGAGGCGACCCAGCTCGAGCGGAAGTTGCCGCGGCACATGTGGGTGGTGATGGCCATGCCAGCCGGCTTGTCCTTGACCGCGTCGTTGATCTGCTTGATGTAGCGCAGGTGCATGTGCTCGGCGTCCTCGCCACGCTCGCTGATCTCGGCGCGCTGGGCGGGGTCGTTGAGGTAGGCCAGGCTGGTGTCGTCGAACTGCAGGTAGGTGCAGCCCAGCTCGCCGAGCCGGCGCACCTCGTCGGCGTACGCGGCGGCCAGGTCGGCCCAGAAACCCTCCATGTCCGGGTACACCGCGGAGTCCACCGAGGCAGGGCCGCCGCGGTAGTGCACCATGTTCGGCGACGGGATGGTGAGCTTGGGCACCGCCGTGCGGACGTGATCGCGCAGGAAGACGAAGGCGTCGGCGAAGATCGTGTCCCCGATGCGGAGCTGGCCGTCGATGTGGATGGAGGCCGGGGTGAACTCGATATCCCCGGCCGCGTTGTGGAACTTCACGGTCAGGTGGCCCGGCGCCTTGGACACGCCGCCCAGGGCGTAGATAAAGTCCATGTGCCAGGAGGCGCGGCGGAACTCGCCGTCGGTGGCGGACTGCAGGCCGACCTCCTCTTGCATCTGGATCGCGGCGGGGATCACCTCGTCCTCGACCGCCCGCAGGTCGGCGGCGGTGATCTTGCCCGCCGCGAAGTCGTCGCGCGCTATCAGCAGCCGCTGGGGACGCAGCAGGCTGCCGACGTGGTCGGCGCGGAACGGGGGGCTGGTCCTGCGGGCCATGGTGATCCTCTCTGCAGCGGTTCCCGGCTAACAGTTTTCCTATCATGTGCTTCTCGTCGCTCAGAATGTCACATGTCACGAACGTGGGCACCGAGGCGCCGAAGTTATTCTCATCTCGTGAGTAGCGTGCTAGACGCGGACGAGATCTGGAACGTCGAGCCGTGGATGTCGCCCGGCGCGGTCGCGCAGCGGCCGCCGCGGCTGCTGCTCACCCTGCTCGGTGACTACTGGTGGCAGCGCACCGAGCCGCTGCCGTCGGCGGCGATCGTCGCGCTGCTGGCCGAGTTCGGGGTCAGCGACTCGGCGGCCCGTGCCGCGCTGAGCCGGCTGCACCCGCAACGGGCTGCTGGTCACGTCCAAGGCCGGCCGCAGGACGTACTCCCGGCTGAGCTCACGCGCGGCGGCGATCCTGGACGACGGCGCGCGGCGCATCTTCTCCTTCGGCGCGGCGAACCCGCCGTGGGACGGGCTGTGGTCGCTGGTGGCGTTCTCCATCCCCGAGGACAACCGGGCGGCGCGCGACGCGCTGCGCAAGCAGTTGCGCTGGCTCGGCTTCGCGCCGCTGTACGACGGCCTGTGGCTGTCCCCGCGCGATCACGCCGCCGAGGTGATCGGGTACCTGAAGGACCTCGACATCACCACCGCGACCGCGTTCCGGGCCACGTCGGTGCCGGCCGAGTGCGACATCCCGCCCCGCGCCTGGGACCTGGACGGGCTGCGCGGGCGGTACGAGCACTTCATCTCCTTCGCCCGCCAGCTGCGGGACACCACCGCGGCCGGGCAGGTACCGCCCATGGACGCGCTCATCGCCCGGACCCGGGTCATGGATGAGTGGCGGGCCTTCCCCGGCCTGGACCCCGACCTGCCCGCCGAGCTGCTGCCGTCCGCGTGGCCGCGGGCGCAGGCCCGCGAGCTGTTCATCGGGTGCTACGACCTGCTCGGCCCGCTGGCCGCCCGGCGGGTCCGGCAGATCATCACCCGGTACAGCCCGGAGCTGGCCGGGCGGGCCGCCTACCACAGCTCGGAACTGAAGCTGAGCGCCGCGCCCGATCCGGGTTAGCGCTTCCTGGTCAGAGCTTGCGGCCTATGCCGCCGAAGGCGTCCAGTTCGGCGGGCGGCCCGTCGGGGGCAGGGCCCGGGGCCGGGTCGGGCCGCCAGCGCGGGCACGAGACGACGCCGGGCTCCACCAGTTCCAGGCCGTCGAAGAAGCTGGCGATCTCCTCCGGAGTCCGCTGCACGTACGGCAGCGCACCGCTGTCGTTGTAGTCCTGCGTGGCCTGCTCGAGCGCTTCTCGGGCGATGACGCTGGTGCCGTCGTTGAGGGACAGGTAGCTGCCGGACGGCAGGCCGGCCAGCAGGTCGCGCACGATCGAGCGGGCCTGGCCGATGTCGACCACGTGGCCCAGGACGCCACTCAGGATCAGCGCGATGGGCTGGCTGAAGTCCAGGGTGTCCGCGGCCTCGGCCAGGATCTTGTCCGGGTCTCGCAGGTCGGCGTGGATGTAGGCGGTGGCGCCTTCCGGCGTGCTGGTCAGCAGGGCCCGGGCGTGGGCCAGGACCAGGGGGTCGTTGTCGACGTAGACGATGCGGGCCTGCGGCGCGATCCGCTGCGCGACCTGATGGGTGTTCTCCGCGGTCGGCAGGCCGGTGCCGACGTCGAGGAACTGCCGGATGCCCGCGTCGTCGGCCAGGTAGGCGATGCTGCGGGTCAGGAAGCTCCGGGAGGCGCGGGCGATATCGCGCATGCCCGGGAACGTCGCCTCCCACGCATCGCCGGCCGCGCGGTCGACGGCGAAGTTGTCCTTGCCGCCCAGCCAGTAGTTCCAGATCCGGGCCGAGTGCGGCACGGTCGTGTCGATGCCGGTCTGGGCCGTGTCGTCGGCTGCTTCCGGGCCGCGGGCGGCCGGGCTGCTGTCGGTCATCAGGAATCCTCGGGAGGGAGGGAGGGGAGGTTGCCTGGCGCAAGACAGGGCTCACTATATCCCTGTGCCCTCCTGGTCATCCGCGCGAAGCGGGCCTCACGGGAGAGCCTGCAGCGTATCGCCGGAAATCTCGTACATGCGCAGGACCTCGAGGGCCACGCCGATGCGCAGCGTGGCGGCCGCGTCGTCGGCGAACTCGCCCAGCATGCGCTCCAGCTTGGTCACCCGGTAGCGCATGGTGTTGTAGTGGTAGTGCAGCCCGGGTCCGCGCACGGGTCCTCGACCAGGGCGCGGGCCCAGGCCAGGTCGGTGGGGCTCGGCTCGTAGTCGGCGTCCACGTCTAGCAGCTGTATCGGATTGTGGGTAATCATCCGGGTCACGTCTTCGGCCGGCACCCCCTTCTCGAAGATCGTCTGGGCGAAGATGCGCAGCGCCTCGGACGGCAGCGGGTTGTGCCGCTGCCCGGTGTCGGAGACGAGCAGGCAGCGGGAGGACCCGATCCGCTCCACGCTCTGCACGATCTTCTCCGGCGCGGCGTACTGCCACGCCGGAGAGACCGTACAGTAGCCGAACTCGGGCATGGCTCCCATCCTGGCCACCTCTTCCAGGGTGTCCAGGTCGAGGTTGGGCACCCGGAAGTAGGGGTGGGTGATGACGATCTTCTCCACGCCGACCGACCGGGCCTCGCGGACCAAGGCGACGATCTCCCGCGGGGCCAGGTGCGAGGTAGCGAGGATCGCGCCGTACTGGGCGACCAGCTCGAGCACCTCCTTGACCTCGGGCCGGAGCTTGCCCTCCTTATCGGCGATCCAGATCCCCTCGGCCTGGCTCCGGCCGCCGGCTTGCGAGTCGTAGCCGCCGGTGCCGCCGTGGACCTCGGCGTGATAGCCGGCGTCGACGGTGGGCATCCACACCTCCTTGCCGCCGAGCTTCAGCGACGCCTCCACGGCGGCGGGGTTGATCCCGCCCACGTAGTAGTTCAGCACGACCCCGCCGAACACCCGGATGCCCGGAATGACCCGCTGCACCAGGTAGGCGCGCGACACCGTGTTCTCGTGGTGACACTTGAGCACGATGGCCTTCATGCCCGCGTCGCGGGCGGCCCGGACGATGTCGAAGTCGTCGGCCAGCCGGGGAAACAGGTCAGGGTACGGGTGGCAGTGCAGGTCCACCGCGCCCGCCACGTCGATCAGCGGCCCGCCGTAGGTGCGCTTGGTCATGGCGTTCCTCTCTCTTGTCCAGTGAACAGGACGGCCACCCGGTCGTGGTCGCGGACCTGACCCGAGCGCCGCATCTCGACCAGCCCGGCCAGGCCAGACGACCCGGTCGGGTCGACCGGGATCCCGGTCCGGGCCACGGCCAGCCGGCTGGCCTGGGTCAGCGAGTCTTCGCTCACCACCAGCGGCCGGCCGCCGGTGGTCAGCATGCCTTCCACCACGGCCCGCCAGTCGTAGGTCTCGTCGTCGAGGATGCCGGCCGCCACGCTGGCGGGCTCTTCGGGCCAGGGCTGCATGAACGCCGAGCGGTGCTGCGCGGCCTCGGCCATCGTCTTGCGTATCGTGTCCGGGGCCGGCTGGGCGGCAACAGCGCCCGGACCCGGGCGTAGGCCCGCTCCAGCGGGTGCGCACCGGTCGTCTGCACGGTATGGATAGCGGGCATCCGGCCGAGCGCGCCCAGGTCCGCGGCCTCACGGAGCGCCTGGATGGTCGAGCTGGCCAGGGCTCCCCCGCCGACCTGGACGATCAGGTGGTCCAGGTCGCCGGGACCGCCGGCCAGATCGGTCACGAGCTCGTAGCCCAGGGTCAGGCCGCCCTCGATGGCCAGGCCGTTCTCCGGGCCCTGGGTGGTGAACGGGAGCGCCCCGGCGTCCAGTTCCTGGCGCAGCCTGCGGTAGGCGGGATCGCCGGGGATGCCGGGCTCGCGCGGGCAGGTGACCACGTTCGCGCCGAGGTCATACAGCCGCCGGACGACCCGCGGGTCGGCCTCGGGCGGCACGAACACGGTCAGTCCCCAGCCCCCGGCCCGGGCCAGCACGGCCGCCGCCAGGGCCGCGTTTCCGCAGCTGGCGATCGCCAGCTCCCGGCGGCGGGCGGGGTCGGTGAGGCCGCAGCGCTCCATGACCGCCAGGTGGATAAGCACGCCCATCAGGTGGCGGCCCTTGTGCGAGCCCGACACGTTCGCGGTCTCGTCCTTGACCCACACCCCGCCGTCGCGGTCGAAGCCCAGGGCGTCACTCAGTTCCCGGCTGCGGAAGAACGGGGTGGCCCGGAACCCGTGGCCGTCCACGGCGGCGACCGCCGCGTCGAGCGAGGCGACC
Source organism: uncultured Actinomycetes bacterium (assembly GCA_963742795.1). Taxonomy (GTDB): domain Bacteria; phylum Actinomycetota; class Actinomycetes; order Streptosporangiales; family Streptosporangiaceae; genus Palsa-504. The sequence continues at coordinate 254,041 of CAVUNL010000020.1, read as the reverse complement.
AGGTGGCGGTAGGCGGTGTCGCGGTGGGCAGGGTCGCGGTAGGCGGGGTCGCGGTAGGTCTGGTCGCCCGGGGCGCGGGCCGTGGCGACGTGGCAGGAGTGCATGAGCGCGCCGTAGCGCAGGAACGGGTTCGCTTCGTCGCCTTCAGGGAAGCGTGCGTTGGTCAGGTTGAGGACGCGGGTCAGCACGTGGTCGGCGTCGTCGGTCCCGGCCCGCGGGCACCGGAACGGGTAGGGGTCGGCCGGGTCGGCCACGTAGCCGCACCCGGCGCAGGAGATCGTGCTGGCCAGCGGCGTCATCCGGCCTCGGCCAGGCCGGTCCGCTCGTTGAATTCGGTGATCATCGCGTCCCAGGCGGGCAGCAGGTCGCGCAGGCCGGTCCAGAACCGCTGGTCCCGGCGCGCCTCGAAGTCGGCCAGCGATACGCCCTGCTGCTCGACCCAGGTGTAGTAGCCGAGGTTGAAGATGCGGTTCCGGTCGGCCAGCGTGGTCTCCAGCAGGTCGCCGGGGCCGGTCCCGAGCATCCAGCGGCCGAACGTCTCGGCCGCGTCGGCCAGGTCGAAGCCGTCCGGAAAGTCGCGGGCGGCGATGCGCTCGCGCTCGCTCCCGTACATCCCGGCCCCGTCGGTGGCCACCGTCATGATCACGTCGTCCGGGCCGAGACGCAGGTACTTCGCGGTCTTCACCGCGGCCAGGATGTTGCAGACGCTGGACAGCCCGAAGGCTTCTAGTTGGTTGACGACCGGCTCGGGGACCCGGCGCCGGGTCCGGAGGAACTCCAGGCCCTGGCCGGCCGCGAACAGCACCGACAGCTGGTCGGTGGCCCGGTCGGAGATGCCGGCCACCAGGTCGGTGTTCAGCACGTTGTGGATGAGCGGGATGTGCTTGTCGCCGATGCCCTGGATGTTGTGCTCGCCGAATCCGTTGGCCAGCATGGTCGGGCACTCCAGCGCTTCGGCGGCGACGATCCTGGCGGCGTAGCGCTCCTTGAGGTAGTCACCGGCGCCGAGGGTGCCGGCCGATCCGGAGGCCGACACGAACGCGCGCAGCCGCAGGCCCGGTTCGGTGTCGGCCAGGGCGTCGAACACGGCCCCGAGGGCCCGGCCGGTGCACTGGTAGTGGACCAGGTGGTTACCGAACTCGGCGAACTGGTTGAAGATGACGTGCCGGGGATCGGCGGCCAGTTCGGCGCACTTGTCGTAGATCTCCTTGACGTTGCTCTCGGTGCCGGGGGTGCGGATGATGTCCTCGGGGTCGGTGACCCAGTCCTCGAGCCAGGCGAACCGCTCCCGGCTCATGCCCTCGGGCAGGACGGCCACCCCCCGGCAGCCCATCAGAGCGGAGATCGCCACCCCGCCGCGGCAGTAGTTCCCGGTCGAGGGCCAGACGGCCCGGTCCCGGGCCGGATCGAACGTGCCGGTGACGATGCGCGGCACCAGGCACGCGTAGGCGGCGAGCACCTTGTGCGCCCGGATCATCGGGAACTCCTCGCCGAGGGCGACCACGATCTTGGCTTCCACGCCGGTCAGTTCGGCGGGCAACACCACGTGCACCGGGACGGCGGCCCGTCCGGCCCGGTCGCGGTCGTTGTACCAGTGCACCCGGAACAGGTTCGCTCTGTTGGCCTGGTCCGGGTTCACGTCCTTCAGCGGTCCGCGGATCGCCGCCGGGATGCTGTCCGGCGCGGCCAGCTGCGCGAACGTGGGCAGCACGACGCCGGCCGAGCGGAACCAGTCGACGGTGCGGCGGTAGGTCGCGCGGTCGATGACGTCGTGCTCGAGTCCGAGGGAGGTCAACTCGCCGCCTTCACTCCTGGCGCTCCTCTCGTGTCGCCTCTCGGGCGCGCTCGTCCAGCAGTGCCTGATCGATTAGGGCCAGGATCCGTTCGGGGGTCATCGGCAGCTGGTCCGGGCGGACGCCGATCGCGTCCTGGATGGCGCTGGCGATGGTGGCGGCCACGTTCCCGATGGGCGGCTCGCCGATCCCGCGCGCGCCCAGCGGGCCCTTGCCCTCGCCGCTCTCCACGATGTCGACCAGGACATCCGGGAAATCCTGGGCGTTCGGGATCAGGTAGTTGGCGAACAGGGCCGCCTGCGCGTAGCCGTCCTCGATGGCCATGTCCTCGGTGAGCGCGTAGCCCAGGCCCTGCATGGCCCCGCCCTGGATCTGCCCCTGGACCCGCATCGGGTTGATGGCCCGGCCCACGTCGTGACAGGCCGCGTAGCGCAGCACCGTGACCTGCCCGGTCTCGACATCGACCTCCACGTCGGCGGCGTGCGTGCCGTAGGTGTAATCGGGGAACGTGTCGCCCTGCCCGGTACGCGGGTCGAACGAGCCGGCCTCGGCCCGCCAGGTCGACAGGTGCGCGGTGCTGATGGCCCGCTTGTCGCAGGCGGCGGCCAGTTCGGCCAGCGTGATGCTCACCTCGCCGGTTTCAGCGCTCACCCGGCCGTCGGCGAACTCCAGGTCGTCGGGTGACGCGCCGAGCAGGTCGGCGGCCACCGGCGCCATCCGGTCGCGCAGCTCGCGGGCGGCGTGCAGGACCGCGTTGCCGGACATGTACAGCTGGCGGGTGGCGAACGTGCCGCCGGCCGGGGGGTTGAGCGCACTGTCGCCGATGTAGATGCTGATGTCATCCAGCGGCGCGCCGAGCACCTCGGCGGCGATCTGGCACAGGCTGGCCGCCTGCCCGGCGCCGAGATCGGTGACGCCGGAGCGGATCAGCAGGGTGCCGTCGGCCTGCAGGCTCAGCCACGCCGAGGCGCGGTCACGGAACCAGATCGTCCGGCCGTAGGGGTGCCGGTTGCAGCCGATCCCCCGCCCGGTCAGCTTGCCCGGCCCGGACGGCCGGGGCGGCTCGCCGAGCAGGGCGAGCGCGCGGTGCATGGTCTGCGCCACTTCCACGCACGTGTCGAGGCGTTCCCCGGTCGGCAGCAGGTCGCCCTTGACCAGGAAGTTGCGCTCGCGCAGCTCGGTGCGGGACAGGCCGAGGCGGACGGCCAGCTCGTCAAGCTGCGACTCGTAGCCGAGCACGATCTGCATGGCGCCGAACCCGCGGAAGGCGCTGGCCGGCACGTTGTTGGTGAACACCGCGGTGGACGTGATGCTCGCGTTGGGCACCCGGTAGGGCCCGCACGCGCAGGCTGCCGCGGCGAACAGCACCCGGGGCGACAGGTTCGGGTAGGCGCCGGCGTCGCCGAGGATCTCGACCTGCTGGGCGGTGATGGTGCCATCGCGGTCGGCCCCGGTCCGGTAGCGCATGACGAACGGGTGGCGCTTGGTGCTGGCCACCAGCGACTCCTGCCGGTCCCAGATCATCCGCACCGGCCGCCGGGTGTGCCAGACCAGCAGGGCCAGGTACGGCTCGACGGTCATGTCTTCCTTGCCGCCGAAGCCGCCGCCCATGTACGCGGCGATGACCCGGACCTTGCTCTGCGGCAGCCTCAGGATGTGCGCGATCATGGCCGCGTGCTCGATGACCTGGGTGGACACGCGCAGCGTGAGGACGCCGTTCTCCAGCCAGCCCACCCCGGCCTCGGGTTCCAGGTAGGCGTGCTCGACGTGCTGGCTGCGGTACTCACCCTCGACCACCACGTCGGCGGCGGCCAGCGCGCCGGCCACGTCGCCGCAGTGGATCTGCCAGCTGACCAGAGTGTTGCCCACGTCGTGCACCCGCGGCGCCCCCGCGGACTGTGCTGACTGGACGTCGAACACGCCGGGCAGTTCGGTGTAGTCGACGGCGACCAGTTCGGCGGCCTCGTGCGCGAGCTGCGGGGTCGCGGCGGCGACGACCGCCACGGGCTCCCCCATGTACCGGACCCGGTCGGCGGCCAGCACCGGCATGGTCACCTGCAGCTCGGCCAGGCCGCCGCTGGCCAGCTCGACGATCTGGTTGCTGGGCACGTCGGCGGCGGTGAGCACGGCGGCCACGCCGGGCAGCGCCCGGGCCGCGGTGACGTCGATACCGGTGATCCGCGCGCTGGGCAGGGGGCTGCGCACGATCCGGCCGTGCAGCATGCCCGGCAGCTGCCAGTCCGCCGCGTAGTGCAGCGACCCCTTGACCTTGTCCACGAAGTCGTGGTGGGCCGGTGAGGTGCCGACCACCCGGTAGGCCGCCCGCGGCTCGGTGAGCTGCCCGCCGGCGGTCATGGCTCGACGGCCAAGTCGGCGTACTCTTCGACGGCGTCGAGGATCTTGGTGTAGCCGGTGCAGCGGCACAAGTTGCCGACTAGGGCGTACCTGATCTCGTCCCGGCTCGGGCGGCCGGTCCTTCGGACCAGGTCGAGCGAGGTCAAGATCATTCCGGGGGTGCAGAAGCCGCACTGCGAGGCGCCGCGGCGCAGGAAGCACTCCTGGAGCGGGTGCATGGCCTCGCCGGGGCCCATCAGCCCGCGCAGCGTGGTCACCTGGCGGCCCGCGGCCTGCACGGCCAGCGTCAGGCAGCCGTTCACCGGCTCGCCGTCCAGCAGCACGGTGCAGGTGCCGCACACGCCCTCGCCGCAGCCGTAGCGGACGTCGGCCAGGCCGAGTTCGTCGTGCAGCACGTCGAGCAGGGTGTCCGACGGCGCGATCCACATCTCGTGGTCCCGGCCGTTGACGCTGAGCACGACCTGGCGCTTGTTCATACGGCCGCCCGGGCGGAGGCTTCGCGGAGCGCGCGGGCGGTGAGCACCCGGGCCAGCCGGCGCCGGTAGGCCCCGGACGCGTGCACGTCGTCGGGCGGGTCGAGGGTTTCCGCGATCCGGGCGGCGCTCTCGTCTGGATCGTCGTTGAGCAGCTCCGGGTCGGCGAGCACCACCCGGTCGGCGACCCCGGCCAGCGCGACGGTGGCGGAGGCGGGTTCCCCGGACCGTTCGGCCATATTAAAAATGACGCCGACGGCCACGATGGCGAAGTCAGAAGTGCGACGGACCATCTCTTGAAACGACCAGCCCTGGCGCGGGCGGGCGGCCGGGATCAGGACGTCGGTGATGATCTCGGCGGGATCGAGGGTGGTGGACCAGTAGCCGGCGAACAGCTCGCTGGCCGGCACCGTGCGCTCGCTCGGCCCATTTCCGGCGGGACCGCGGACCACGACCCGGGCCCCGGTGGCCAGGGCGCAGCAGCCGATCTCGGAGGTCGGGTCGGCGTGGGCCAGGCTGCCGGCGATCGTGCCGCGGTTGCGGACCCGCACGTTGCCGACGTACCTGATCGCGTCGGCGAGCAGCGGGCAGTGCTGGCGCACCAGGTCGTGCTCGAGCAGGACCCGGTGCCGGGTCAGGGCGGGCAGCCGGAGCATGTCTCTCGTGATAGAAGGCTGGCGCTGGTCGGCCGGGTTGATGTCGATGAGCAGCTCGGGATGGGCGAGCCGGAGGTTGAGCATCGGCATCAGGCTCTGCCCGCCGGCCAGGATCTTGGCCTCCTGGTCGCGTTCGGCGCTCGCGGCGAGCAGGCGCACCGCCTCGTCGTAGCTGCCGGCGGCTACGTAGTCGAAGGCGGGGGCGACCATAAGGCCTGCAGGCGGGCGACGGCGGCGGCCAGCACCGCCTGGTTGCTGGTCACCACGGGCAGGCCCAGCCGCTCGGCGATGGCCGGGCGCGCGGCCATCGCGCCGAAGTTCGTGCACGAGGCGAAGACCAGGTCGATGGTGCCGCTGGCGGCCAGGGGTCCGAGGGCCCGCTCGGCGAATTCTACGATCTCCTCGGGCGGGACCTCGGCGATCTGGAAGTTGTCGGTGATGCCGAGCCCGGCAAGGCCGGCCACCTGTATTCCGTCGTCCTCGATGCTGGCCTTGATCTTCTCGTTCAGCTCGTCGACGTACGGCGTGATCACCCCGACGCTGGCCGCGCCGGACGCCTCGATCGCGGTCCGGACCGCGCCGATGGTGGACACGACCGGCGCGTGGGTCAGCTCGCTGATCCGCTGGCATAGCTCGGCGTCGTAGTCGTTGCCGCGCAGCGCCCCGGCGCTGGTGCAGCCGAACACGACCACGTCGGGCCGGGCGGTGCCCAGGTCGCGCGCGGCGGGCAGCGCGAACTCATCCAGCATCCGGTTCTCGCCTGCGGGGGTGGTGTCCTCCATGTACATCCGCGCCGTGTGCAGGGCGTGGCCGGGCGGCAGGTCGCGGGTGAAGTCCACCTCCATCATGGTGTTGGAGGACGGGATCAGCAGCCCCACCCGGGCGGGCCGGGCGCTCACGCGGGCCCCGCGGCGACTCGGTAAGGCTGGGCTACGTCGGCTACGCCCGCGGCTGGGCCGTCGCGCAGCTCGCGGTAGATGACAATCTCCTCCGGCGTCGGCGGGGCGAGCTCGGTGATCTCGTCGCTGACCAGCAGCTCGAAGCCGGTCTGCGCGCGGACCTGGCTGACGCTCACGCCCGGCTGCAGCGCGCGCAGCCGCATCCGGCGGCTGGCCGGCTCGAAGTCGAGCAGGGCCAGGTCGGTGACCACGGCGCCGAGCCCTCCGGTGAGCAGCCCGGCCCGGGCCCGGCTGTCCCCGCCGGACAGGTAGCCGGGGCTGGTGACGAAGTCGACCCGCTCCACGAACCGCCGCGGCTCGTGCTGGGTCACGATCAGCACCTCGTGGCACAGCGAGATGATGTCATTCGCGCCGCCGCTGCCCGGCAGCCGGACCTTTGGTCGTTCCATGGTGCCGATCACGCTGGTGTTGATGTTCCCGTACATGTCGACCTGGGCGGCGCCGAGGAAGCCGTAGTCGAAGTAGCCCCGCTGGGCGTACAGGAAGATGTCGGTGATGTCGGTCAGCATCTGCGCTCCGTAGGCGGCGCGCATCTCGTTGGTGGAGATCGGCAGCTGGCCCGGCAGCAACGTGGTCCCGATGATGCCGCCCTCCAGCACGATGGTCAGGTGCGGCGCGTGCCGGTGCCGGGCCACCGCGGAGGCCAGCAGCGGTATGCCCACGCCGGCGAAGACCACCGTGTGGTCGGACAGCAGCCGGCTGGCCGTGATCGCCATCAGCTCCTCGCCGGTGATGTCGGTCATCCCGGGGTCAGCTCCTCTGCGTCGGCGGCCAGGGCGGCCAGGCGGTCCGGGCCGGCCGTTTTGAGGAAGTCGGCGAAGCCGGCGTCCGCGTTTTCCTGCACGTAGCGCAGGCCCGCGGCCGGGCCGTCCTGCTTGGCCGCGGCGGCGTACGCGTCGAAGTGCCGCAGGTCCGGGGCGTAGCGACCGTAGCACTCGTGCGGGTACGCCCCGTGCGGGGCGGCCACCACGGCATCGACGGCGAAGTGCGGCAGCATGGTGCGGTCCGGGCAGGCGGCGATCTCGTCGGGGCTGACGATCTGCTCGGCGCTGACGATCACCGTGCGCGCGGCCCGGGCCATGTCGACGTCCATGTGCTGGTACCCGTCGACCTGCACGTTGCCGAGCATGTCGGCCCGGTGGACGTGGATGAGGGCCACGTCGGGGTTGAGGGCCGGCACCGCGGCCAGCCGCTCCCCGGTGTACGGGCAGGTGACGGTCTGCAGGTCCAGCCGGGTGGCCAGGTCCGAGCCGAGCATGGTCAGGGTGGGCAGGAACGGCACGCCCATCGCGCCGGCCTTGTAGCGCAGCCCCATGGCCAGGTGGCTCCACTCGTCGTAGGCGACCTCGCCGCGCTCGACGTAGTGGCGGAAGATCGGGGCCAGCCCCCAGGGCAGGCCGATGCCGACCCAGCTGGAGACGATCCGGTCGAGCGCGCCGGTGGACAGGAAGAGCTCGATCTCGTAGCAGGCCAGCGGGCGGGACACGGTGAGGTGCCGGCGCCGCCTTTTGAGCAGGGCGAAGACCAGCGCCATCGGCGTCCGCGAGTACAGCGTGCCGCCGATCGCGACGTGGTCGCCGTCGTGGATGAGCTGCACGGCCTCCTCGGCGGTCATCCGCTTGTCCACCGATGGTCGCCGGGGGGCCTCACGCTCGGCGCGGGCCCTGTTCATCGTCGGGAGCACTTGCTCCATCAGTCGGCCACCCTGGTGCCAAGCTTCGGCAGGACCTCGATGGCCAGCCGCTGTACCTGCTCGAGCTCGTAGTTGTACGGGCAGAACACCAGGTGCTTGACCCCGGCCTCGAGGTAGGCGGCGATCTGCTCGGCGCACTGCTCGGGGGTGCCGCGGACCGCCGATTCCGGCGTGGCCTCGCTCCAGGCCGGTACGTCGAAGTAGTCGCCGACGTACTCCTTTGCCTTTTGGGTGGCCTGCTCGTAGGAGTCGCCGATGCACAGCGGGACCTGCGCGACCAGGTTGAGCTGGTCCGGGTCGCGGCCGGCGTCCTCGGCGTAGCCGCGGATCCTTTCCCACGCTCCGGCGATGGACTCCGGGGTGTAGAAGTAGGTCACCCAGCCGTCCGAGCGGGTGCCCACCCGGCGCAGCACCCGGTCCACGTACCCGCCGATGAGGACCTGCGGGCGCGGGCGCGGCCGGGGCAGCATCCGTACGTGCGACAGGACCCGGCCGTCCCATTCGCCGCTCACGTCGTCCTCGTCCCACAGCCGGTACAGCATGTCCAGGTTGCGCTCGAAGATCTGGCCCCGCTGGGCGAACGGCACCGCGGTGGCGTGGAACTCCCGCTCGTACCAGCCGGCCGCGACGCCGAGCATCAGGCGGCCGTTGCTGCCCAGCTGGATGGTGGCCGCGGTCTTGGCCAGGATGGCCGGCTCCCGGATCGGGAGCACCAGGATGCCGGTGCCGAGCATGATCCGGCTGGTCCGCGCGGCGACCATGCTCAGCGTGGTCAGCGCCTCCAGGAACGGGAACGGCCGCCGGGCCCCGAGGAACAGGTGGTCCCAGGCCCAGACCGACGCGAAGCCGAGTTCCTCGGCGGTGATCGAGTACGCGCACACGGCGTCCATGTCCGGGACCTTCGTCTCCGGAGTGAAATTCTCCAGAGCCAAGCCGAACTCGACGGGCATGGCATGCCTCCAGGCAGGGTGGGGGGCGCCGGGGTCGTCCGGTCGCCCGGCTTCCTCAGAATCGTATGCACGTGCGGCCAGCCGCTTCATTAGCGGCTCCTGCCAGCAACCCTAGCCATTCTTCGGCAACTAACGCCTTTTTTGGTAGCACGCACGACGGTCCGTTCGGATAAATGAATTTGATCTTTTTCTCTTGGGGCCGGACACATGGACCCCGGGGGTCGCGGCGGCGGATGATGGTCGGCGGACGTGACGCGGGAGGTTGGCATGAAGACCAGGGCAGCGGTGCTCAGGGACATGGGCAAGGACTGGGAGATCATCGAGCTGGAGCTCGACCCGCCCAAGGAGGGCGAGGTGCTGATCCGGTTCGTGGCGGCGGGCCTGTGCCACTCCGATGACCACCTGCGCACCGGCGACATCCCGGTCCGGTACCCGATCGTGGGCGGGCACGAGGGCGCCGGGATCGTCGAGGAGGTCGGTGCCGGGGTGAGCCGGCTCAAGCCCGGCGACCACGTGGTCTGCTCGTTCCTGCCGACCTGCGGGCACTGCCGGTTCTGCGCCAGCGGCATGACCAACCTGTGTGACATGGGCGCGCTGTTCGTGGACAACTGCCTGCCGGACGGGACGTTCCGGTTCCATGCCGACGGCGAGGACTTCGGCCAGATGTGCCTGCTCGGCACGTTCTCGCAGCGGTCGGTGGTGTCGGAGCACTCCTGCGTCAAGATCGACGACGACCTGCCGCTGGAGACGGTGGCGCTGGTCGGCTGCGGGGTGCCGACCGGGTGGGGGACCGCGGTGAACGCGGGCGCGGTGCGACCCGGCGACACGACCGTGATCTACGGGATCGGCGGCGTCGGGATCAACGCGGTCCAGGGCGCGGCGTTCGCGGGCGCGCGCAATGTCATCGCGGTCGACCCGCTGGAGTTCAAGCGGGAGAACGCGATGGAGTTCGGGGCCACGCACGTCGCGGCTTCCGCGGAAGACGCGGCATCGATTGTCTCTGACGTGACCCGGGGCGTCGGCGCCGATCAGGCGCTGGTCACGGTGGGCGTGGTGACCGAGGAGGTCATCTCGGCGGCGTTCGCCGCGGTCCGCAAGCGCGGCACGGTCGTGATCACCGGGCTGGCCGGCCCGGGCAAGAAGACCATCCAGATACCGTCGTTCGAGCTCACCTTGTTCGAGAAGCGGATCCAGGGCGCGCTGTTCGGCAGCGGCAACCCGTTCGACACGATCCCGAAGCTGCTCGAGCTGTACCAGGCGGGGCAGCTCAAGCTGGACGAGCTGGTCACGAACCGGTACACACTCGACGAGGTCAACCAGGGCTACCGGGACATGCTGGACGGCCGCAACATCCGCGGCCTGCTCATCCACGAGGCCTGACCGCTGGTTCCGGTCGAGGCGGCCGGGTCAGAACAGGCTGTCGGGCAGGCCGAAGTGGACGCGGGCCAGATCGCCCGCGGTGCTCAGGTGCTGCGCGGCGATGTGCCCTTGGTACATGGCCGTCTCCCGGTAGTAGCGCTGCAGGCGGGTGCCGCGCTTGGCCGCCGAGGAGCCGGCCGCGGCGAAGATGATCTCGACGGCGCGGGCGGCCAGCTGGCCGGCCTGCTGGAGGGCGGCGAACAGCCGGACGTCCTCCTCGCGGGTGAACGGCTGGCCGGCCTGGTCCCAGCGCTCGGCCAGCTCCACGTACCGCTCCCCCGCGTGCAGCACGATCGCTTCGGCCGCGTCGGTCAGCGCGAGGGCCTGGCCGTAGGTCCGCTGGTAGTCCGGGTGGGTGTAGCGCGGCACCGGGGGCGGGAAGTAGGTCATCTTGGTCGTGATGATCTGCTCGTAGTCCTCCAGCGCGGCGCGCGCCGCGCCGATCACCGGGATGACCAGGCCCGCGTGATAGACCGCGTAGATCCGGCCGCAGTACATCGGGTTGCCGTGGAGGGCGACGCCGGGCGCCTGGGTGTCCAGGTGGGTCCAGTCCCGGCGCGGCTGCAGGATCCGGTAGAACCCGGCCGCGGTCCGAGCCTCCTGCGCGGCGTGGCCCCGCGGCAAGGCGTCCGGTCCGGCTGGTTGCGGCGGTTGTCTCGGGCGACATACCCGGCGGTGACGCGTTGTGCTCTGGCCACTGGCGTTTTGAGTGGTGGCTGGGGGACGCTGATGCTGGCGTCGTGCGATCGCCGAGGAGGAGCTATGGCGGGCGGGGAGTTCTGGCGGGAGTTCAAGCCGGTGGCGCAGGTGTTCCGGCCGGGCGCGATGCCGGAGGCGTACATCGCCAACGCGGCCATCGACGACGACCGCTACTACGCTCCGCTGTCGGAGACGGTCGGCAGCCGGCCGCTGTTCATCTCCCCCAGCCAGAACCGGTGGTGCGACGTGCTGCTGTGCCGCGGCCCCGGGCTGGTGAACCGGCACTACCATCCGCAGCAGGTCTTCGCCTACACGATTTCCGGCAAGTGGGGGTACCTGGAGCACGACTGGGTGGCGACCGCCGGCGACTGGATCTACGAGGCGCCGGGCGAGGCGCACACGCTGGTGGCGTACGAGAGCGACGAGCCGATGCGAGTGACGTTCAACGTCACCGGCCCGCTGATCTGGCTGGACGAGAACGGCGAGCCCAACGGCCACTTCGACGTGTTCGACTACATCAAGCTGTGCCGCGACCACTACGAGAAGGTCGGGATCGGCGCCGACTACATCGACAAGCTGTTCCGCTGAGCGAGCACCACGGTCCGTTCGGCATAAATTTTCAGGCGACTACGGCGAGGAGGGGTGCTAGCACGGTCAGGTCTTCCTCGGCGGCGGTTAGGATGACGCCGCTGACCAGCTTGCGGGCGTCGCGGAGCAGGTCGGCGGCGAGTTCGGTGCCGGCCGCGCGCGCCGCGCCGCGGCCGGCCCGTTCCATGGCGCGCAGGGTGTCCGGCGGGATGGTCACGCCGGGGACCTCGTGGGCCAGGTAGTCCGCCTCCTCGAAGCTGCGCAGCGGGGTGACCGACAGGAGCAGCGGGACGTCTTCGGGCTTGAGGGCGCTCACCACGCGGAGCAGCGAGTCCAGTTCGTAGACGGGCCGGCTGACCAGGAAGTGCGCGCCGGCCCGGACCTTGGCCCGGGCGCGGGCGATCTCGGCGTCCATGTCGCGCGCGCCGGGGTTGACCCGGGCGCCGACGCAGAACGAGGTCCGGGTGGTCAGGGCCAGGTCGTTGGAGTCGCGGCCCTTATTGAGGCCGTCGAGCAGGGCGATCAGGCCGAGCGAGTCGACCTCCCAGATCCCGTCCACGGCCGGGTAGTCGCCGCGGACCGGCGGGCTGCCGGTGGTGCTGATCACGCTGCGGATGCCCAGGGCGTGCGCGCCGAGCAGGTCGGCCTGCAGGGTCATGATCGTCTTGTCCCAGGTCGCCACCGTGGCGACGGTCTCCACGCCGGCCTGCTGCTGCAGGTGCAGCGCCATGTCCAGGGAGTCCAGGTGGGTGCGGGCGCTCTCCGGCGGCTGGACCGCGAGCAGCTCGATGCCCTGGGCCTGCAGCACGGCGACCGCCTCCAGGGCCTCGCCGGCGCGGACCCCGCAACCGCCGGCCGGGGTGGCGACCGCGGCCGCGACGATGAACCGGCGGCTGGCGAGCTGGTCGGCCAGGGTTCCGGGGTGGCCGGCGACGGAGCGGGCGGGCGCTCTCGGCGCGGCGGGCCGGGTCGGGGGCTCGCTGGATCGGGAGCGCTGCCGCGGTGCGAGGGGACGGCCGGGCACCGGGGACAGGCCGCTGTCGCGGACGGCGCCGACGGCGGCCCGGATGTGGGTGGGGGTGGTGCCGCAGCAGCCGCCGACCAGGGTCACCCCGGCCTCGGCGAACCGCCGGATGTAGCGGGCGAAGTAGCCGCCGTCGATGGCGAACTCGAAGCTGCGCGGGCCGGTGCGGCGCGGCTGCCCGGCGTTCGGCTGGGCGCTGACCGGCACCGACGCGTAGCGGACCAGGTCCTCGGCCACGGTCAGCATGCGCTGCGGGCCGATGGTGCAGTTGGTGCCGATCATGGCCACCGGCAGGCCGGACAGCACGGTGGCCACCTCCCGGGGCGTCTCACCGCCCAGGGTGTACGCGTCGTCGGCGAAGGTGGCCTGGGCGATGACCGGCACGCCGGTCAGGCCGGCGATCGCGGCGACCGCCTCGACCAGCTCGTCGAGGTAGCCGAACGTCTCCAGGATGAGCAGGTCGACGCCCTTGCCGGCGACCAGGGCCCGGACCTGTTCGCGGATGACCTCGGTGCGTTCGGCCGAGCCGATCCGGCGGCGCTGCGACGCGGTGACCGCGGGCGAGACCGAGCCGGCCACCCAGACCTCGCGCTCGCACTGATCCTGGGCCGCGCGGGCGATCCGGACCCCGGCCCGGTTGATCTCCCCGACCTGGTCGGGGAGGCCGTGGTCGCCGAGCCAGAGCCGGTTCGCGCCGAACGTGTTGGCCTGGATGATGTCCGCGCCCGCGGACAGGTAGCTCTCGTGGATCGTGCTGACCAGCCCCGGATCGGACAGGTTGAGCTCGGGCAGCGACCGGTCCAGCGCGGCGCCCGCCGCGTGCAGCATGGTGCCCATCGCGCCGTCGCAGACCAGCGTCTGGTGGCCCAGCGGTACGGCGCGGCTCATGGCTCCTCGCCGAGGGCGTCGAGGATCTCCAGCGCGACCTGGGCGATGAGCCGGTCGGTGTAGTTGTCCAGCCGCAGCCCGGTGATCTCCTCGATCCGCTTGACCCGGTAGGCGACGGTGTTGGGGTGGACGTGCAGGATGCGCGAGGCCCGCTGCGGGCTGTTGTTCTCCCGGAAGTAGCAGGCCAGCGTGGTCAGGTACTCCGACTTGTGCTCCTGCTCGTGCACGGCGAGCTTGCCGAGTACATCGGCGGCGAACGACCGCAGTTCGGCCAGGTCGGGGACCTGGAGCAGCAGGCGCAGGATGCCCAGGTCGCCGAACGCGCTGACCGTGCCCTGCCGGCCTAGCCGTTTGAGGGTCTGGGTAGTGCGCTGAGCCTGGGCGTAGGAGCGGGCGACCTCGCGCGGGTCGCGGCAGGGGCCGCCGATGCCGATCACGACCCTGGCCGCCGGGAACAGCTCGGCCAGCCGGGCCAGGCAGGCGTGGGCCAGCCGGCGGGCGTCCATGGCGGCCGGTCCCGGCTCGTCCGGCGCGGCGGCCACGATTACCACCTCGGATTCGCGGGCCGAGACGATCGCGTCGGGCGCGCGGGTGGCGACGAAGTGCTCGATGCTCTCCCAGATCCGCTGCCGCTGCGCGGTCAGGTCCGCGGGGCTGGCCGCCGGCGGCGCGGGCAGGTCGAAGGCGACGGCCATGACGTTGTGGTCGCGGGCCGGGTCGTAGCCCAGGTGCGCGGCCCAGCGGCCGGTGTCGGTGTGGTCGCGGCCGCGGCCCAGCAGCAGGCCTTCGACCAGATCGTCGCGGACCCGGCGGGCGGCCGCGGCGACCACCCGCTCGCGGCCGAGGATGACCCCGCAGATGGTGGCGGCGTGTTCGGTGACCAGCAGGCTCATGTCCTCGCCGAAGAGGTTGTCGGCCGGGTCGATGGTGATCAGGTACGACGGGACCTCGTCCCCCACGAGGATGGGGGCCACGATGATGGCGGGGGTGCCGCCGACGTTCGGCAGGCGGAGCGGGCGCTGGCTCAGCCGGGACGCGCGGAGCACCTGGCCGAGTCTCGGATGGACGACGTGCTCTCTGACGGCGGTCGCGGCCTTGTCGGAGCTCATGCCGGGCGCGGTCGCGGTCAGTACGTCCATGAGCTGGGTGACCACGGCCACGGTGGCGGTCATCCGGTCGGAGATAAGCTGCACCACCCCGGCCAGGTCGGCGTCCTGCAGGGCCAGGCCGGACAGGTAGCGGTATACGGTGACCAGCTCGCGCAGCGCGGCGTTCTCGCGGTCGAGCCGGTCGCTGTGGTCGCGGTCGGTCTCCGGGCTCTCGCCTGACGGGGACAGGACCGGCGACCAGTCGGGCAGCGCCATGCTCGCGATCATACGTTTGTCGCTAGCGACGGGCACTATGGCTGACCACAAACCGTGGCGCCTGTGTGTTGTTCACCTGCTGAAACGGGTCACAAGCCTCGGCTTCGCTGTGGTTGCCACAGGTGGAAGCTTGACAAGTGGCACGTCCGGCGACCAGATTAGCAGGCACTTTCACTGTTCACCCTGACCGAGGGGCCCCGCGTTGCTCGAGTACCGGGACGTGTACGCAGGTGGCCGGCTGGTCGGCTCCGGGTCGGCCGACGTGATCACGATCGTCAACCCGGCCACCGAAGAGGTCACCGGCGCCGTGCCGTCGATGATCGAGCGGGACGTCGAGGTCGCGGTGGCCGCGGCCCGGCGGGCGTTCGACGACGGCGGCTGGCCGCTGCTCAGCCCGGCGGAGCGGGCCGCGGCGCTAGACCGGCTGGCGGCGGCGCTCGAGGCGCGGGCCGAGGACACCGCGCGGCTGGTCACGGCCGAGATGGGCATGCCGATCACGCTGTCCCGGCGCAGCAACGTGTCGGTCCCGTGCGCGATCATCCGGTACTACGCGGCGCTGGCCCGGGACCTTTCCTCGGAGGAGATTCGCGACGCGATCAGCTTTGCCGGGCGGACCGTGGTCCGGCGCGAGCCGGCCGGGGTGGCGGCGGTGATCGCGTCCTGGAGCTACCCCCTCATCCTGGCCTTCTGCCAGCTGGCCCCGGCGCTGGCGGCGGGCTGCACGGTGGTGCTGCTGCCCGCCCCTGAGACCTCGCTGTCGGCGTACATCCTGGCTGAGGCGTTCGAGGCGGCCGAGTTCCCGCCCGGGGTGTTCAACCTGGTCACCGGGACAGCCGAGGTGGGCGAGATGCTGGCCGCGCACCCCGGGGTGGACACGGTGGCGGTGGCCGGGCCGACGCCGGCCGGGCGGCGGATCGCCGCGATCTGCGGGCAGACCCTCAAGCCGGTGACCCTCGAGCTGGGCGGGAAGTCGGCCGCGATCGTGCTGGACGACGTCGACCTGTCCGTCGCGGCCGCGCAACTCGGCTCGCTGTGCTTCGCCAACTCCGGGCAGGCCTGCTTCACCATGTCCCGGGTGCTGGCCCCGCGGTCCCGGTACGACGAGGCGGTCGGCGCGCTGACCGCGCAGGCGTCATCGCTGGTGGTGGGCGATCCGCAGGCCGAGGAGACGACCATGGGACCGCTGGCCAACCCGCGGCAGCGGGCCAGCGTGGAGTCCTGCGTGACGGCCGGGGTTTGCGCCGGGGCCCGCGTGGTCGTGGGCGGGCGCCGGCTGGCCACGCCGGTGCGCGGCTACTACTACGAGCCCACCGTGTTCGCCGGGGCGACGGCCGGGATGGCCATCGCCAGGGACGAGATCTGCGGGCCGGTGGTGAGCGTGATCCCGTACGATTCCGAGGCCGAGGCGGTGGCGATCGCCAACGACTCCAGCTACGGGCTGGCCGGGAGCGTGTGGACCGACGACCCGGAGCGCGGGCTGACGATTGCGCGGCGCGCGCGGGTCGGGACGTTCGGGGTGAACCTGTACGTGCCAGATCTCGGGGCGCCGTGGGGCGGCCGTAAGGCCAGCGGGATGGGCAGCATCTACGGCCCGGAGGGCATGGACTCCTACCTGGCCACCAAGTGCGTGTTCCTGCCGGCGTGACGCGTCACGGCCTGCTCAATCGCAAGCGACGTGTCTCACGCGTGATACAATGGCGTGCATGGCCGAGATCACGATCCGCGAGCTACGGAATCACGGCGGCGAGGTCGTGGACCGGGTAGCTCAGGGTGAGCAGATCACCGTCACGCGGGCGGGTAAGCCGGTAGCCGAGCTCAGGCCCGTCAGCCGGCGGCCGCTGACGGCTGAGACGCTGGTCGCCCGGTGGCATCGACTGCCGCCCGTGGACTACGGTGCCATGCGGGCCGACCTCGACGAGGTACTGGATCCTGCCCTGTGACCGACTCCGATGAGCGCCCGGCTCAAGGGGTCCTTGACACCTCTGCAGTCATCGCTCTACGGCAGATTACCGACCCGTCGGCACTGCCGGTTGAACCGCTCATCACCGCCGTGACGCTCGCCGAGCTATCGGTCGGACCCTTGGTGGCCCACGATGAGCGGGAACGCGCGGCCAGGCAAGCGCACCTGCAGGAGGCCGAGGCCGACTTCGACCCGCTGCCCTTCGACCGGGCCTCCGCCCGTGCCTTCGGCCAGGTCGCCGCGTCACTGCGGCGGTCGGGCAGGGAAACCGCCGCACGAGCCTATGACGCGCTGATCGCGGCGACCGCTATGGCGCACGGCCTGCCGGTCTACACGTGCAACGTCGCGGACTTCGAGGGGATCGAGGGCCTGCACGTGATACCGGTCAGGCTGCCGCAGCCGACTGACCTCAAGGACGGCCAGAGCGTTTGAGGCATCGTTAGAGGTCCGCGGAGCCGAGGTGATGGCGATCGAGGTGACAGGGGCAGAAACCAGGGTCCGTTCGGCTGAAATGTCTTTTGCTGGCGTGCGGGCGGAGGGATGGAGCAGGACCTCAGCCGGACGCTAGGGGACGCCCGGGGGGCTGGCGTCGTGCCAGGGCGCGGCCGGGATGGGCGCCAGGGTGGTGGCCCGGATGGGGGTGAGCTGGGTGGTCGGCTGATCTTCTAGTTCCGGCTCGAGCGTGGTGAACTCGTCGTCTGCGAAAAGCTGATCCGCCGGGGCGGGCAGGCGCAGGAGCCGCAGGTAACCCCAGGCTCCCGGGAAGAACAGCACGCCGGTCATGATGACGGCCAGGACGATGCCGATCCGGTGACGCATAGCCGACCTCCGTGTTCGTCACAGCGGTCCCTGATGCGAAACGGAATCGGGGCCGGTGGCGTTACGGCGGCCGTAGAGGAGTGGCGTTACAGCGGCCGTAGAGGATGAGCACTGCGACTGGCTTTGTTGTACGAATTGATTGCGTTGTACAATTAATACATGAGTGCGCAACCAGTCGGCCCGGCGGACGAGCACGGCGTTATCGAGCTGCCCGCATCCGAAGCCCGCTCCCGGATCTCCGAGTTGCTGGACGCGGTCGCGAGCGGGCAGTTCATCTACCTCACCCGGCGCGGAAAGCGCGTGGCCGCGCTCATGCCCGCCGACATCGCCGAGAACTACGAGAAGATCGAGGACGACTACTGGGCCCGGCGGGCTGAGGAAGCTAGGGCGCGGCTGGCCACCGGTGAGGACGAGGTCATCTCGTTCAATCAGCTGGTCGCGGAGGCGGAGGGCACGCGCGGTCAGGCATGACCTACTGCATCGAGATCTCGCGGCGCGCGGCGAAGGCGGTCACTGGCCTGGACAAGCCGCTCCGGCGGAGAGTACTGGCCGCCATCGAGACCTTGTCGAGCGAACCCCGGCCCGGCGGCTGCCGCAAGCTGGCCGGCCAGGAGACGTGGCGCATCCGGGTGGGCGATTGTCGCGTCGTCTACGAGATCCACGATCAGGTCCTGCTGGTCCTAGTGGTCGACATCGGGCATCGCCGGGAGATTTACCGCTAGCGACCGACTTGCCCGGTCCGCGGGAATGTCGGTGCGGCGGCGCAGGATGCTGGCATGGATGTTCACGGATTGACCGCTCTGGTGACTGGCGGCGCGGCTGGGATCGGGGCGGGGAGCCCAGTCGGCTGCTTCCGCTCGTCAACTGGCAGGCCGCGTTATCCGGCGGGTGCGAGCGAGGCGTAGATGGCCTGGTGCTCGGCGGCGGACCGGGCCCAGGTGAAGCGCTGAGCGGTGGCCCGCGCGGCTTCGCGGAGGCTAGCCGCGAGGTTCGGATCCTCCAGGACCGAGGTCAGGGCGGCGGCCAGGGCGGGCGCGTCGTCCACCGGTACCAGCAAGGCGTCCCGGCCCGAGGTGAGGTACTCGCGGAACACCGGCAGGTCGGAGGCGACCACGGGCAGCCCGGCGCTCATCGCCTCCAGGACGGCCAGGCCCCAGCCTTCCTTGGTGGACGGGAACGCGAGGACGTCCGCGGCCGCGTACCAGGCGGGGAGTTCGGCGTCGGGCACCGTGCCGACCAAGACCACGTCGTCGTCGAGGTGCAGGCCCAGGCCGGGCAGCGAGGCTAGCACCCGGTCCCGGTAGGGGCGGTAGTCCTGGAACGAGTGGCCGCCGACGACCGCGAGCACCGGGTCGCGGCCCGCTTTGTTGAGTGCCGCCATGTTGAGTGCCGCTTTGTTGAGTGCGGCGATCGCCTGGACCAGGGTGTCGCTGCCCTTGCGCGGCTCAATGCCGCCTACGGACAGGATGAGCGGCCGGTCCACGGCCCCGGCGCGCTGCCGCAGTTCCTTGGCCTGGCCGGGGTCGACGTCCTGGAAGCGGGCGGCGTCGACTCCGTTGTGCACGACCTGGGCTTCGGTGCCGTACTCGCGGTGCAGCAGGTCCCGCCAATGCTCGCTGACGACCAGGATGCGGTCGGGCTCGAGGATGGCCCGGCGCTGGCAGTCGATGAGCGAGGGGCTGGTGAAGTCGTCGACGTGGTGGACGGTGCGGACCACGACCGGGCGGCTAGTGCCGGCCGTGTCCCTGACCTGGTCGGCGGCGCGGGCTGAGATGCAGTCCTGGGTGTGCAGGACGGGGTAGGCGGCCGCGAGGGGGGCCAGGCCCTCGGCCAGCGCGGCGACGCTGGCGAAGACCCGTTCTTCCAGGGTCGGCAGGTGCGGGGGGGCGGGGATGATCGTGACCGGCGCCCGGACGGGACGGAAGAAGCCCACGTCGGGATCGCCGAGCGCGATGACCCGGACCGGGTACCCGGCCGCGTGCAGCGCCTCGGCCAGGTGAACGGTGTGGACCGCACCGCCGCGCGGCTTGACGGAGTAGGTGACCAGGCCGACCGGTACCTGCGCGCCCGTCACCGATGGCGCCGTCACGGGCGCCCCACGGCGGCCAGGGCGGGCTGGCGGGCCGCGACGGCGGCCGCGACCCGCGCCGCCCCGGCGGCGCTCGCGGTGACAATCGCGCCCGCATCCTTTAGCGTACGACGCTCGCGGTCGAGGCCCTGGCGGTCAGCCCGCGCGCCCAGCACGTAGGCGATCACCGCGGTGCCGTTGGCGACCAGGTCCGCGCAGGTGCCCGCGATCTCGCCCGCGGGATCGGGATGAGAGCCGTAGCCGAGGACGACGTCGAGCAGGACGGCCGCGACGTCGCCGCCGAACGCCTCGGCACGCATGATCTCGGTTCGTGCCGTCGGGTCGATCATCGGGTGCGGACGCCCCTTGGTGTACTCCTCCTCGCCGAGATCCAGGCAGAGATGCGCGCCGGGCGGCGCGGGCAGCCCGAGGTCTGGGCGGAGCGGGGTGTTGGAGTAGACCGGGCCGAGGGCGCGGGTCAGCACGACCTGGGCCTCGTAGCACAACGTGCCGCCGGTATAGAAACCGCGTACGGCGTGGCGGGAGCCGTCCATCCGGCCCGCCGCGCGCTCGATGGCCCCGGTCAGGTCCTCAGATGTTTCCGGCACGGGTCTACCCAGGATCTGGGCCACTTGCAGCGCACCCTGCTCCAGGGTGTCGGCCAGCAGCGCGCCGCCGATCCGGCCGTCGGGAGCGGACATGCCGAGGCAGGCCGCGACGACCGGAGTGGACCGGCTGGCGCCGATTACCGTCCTGGCCACGTCGGGGTCAGGGGGCTTGGAGACCAGCAGGATGACCTCGGTGCCGGGGTCGGCATCGAGCGCGCGCACCGCTTCGCGGGCCATCAGCCCGCCCACGCGGGCCGACAGGTCCCGGCCGCCGACGCCGATCACCTGAGAGACACCGATGCCCCACTGGTCCAGCAGGGACATCACCTCCTGGGCCCCGGTCCCGGCCGCGGCGACCACGCCGACCGGGCCGGACGTCACCGCGTTGGCGAACCCCAGGCCCACTCCGGCCAGCACCGCGGTCCCCGCGCCGGGGCCCATCAGCAGCAAGCCCAGCCGACGGGCGCGTTCCTTCAGTTCCACTTCCTCGGCCAGCGGTACGTTGTCGCTGAACAGCAGGACGTGCAGGCCCGCCGACAGGGCCGAGTGGGCGGCGACCGCGGCGTACGGGCCGGGTACCGACACCACGGCCACGTTGGCCTCCGGCAGCCTGGCCGCCGCCTCACCGACGGTGCGGGGCGCGGGGCGACCGGGTTCCTCGGTCGGCGAGGCGGCCTCGGCGAACACCGCGGCCCGACCCCGTTCCACGGCGTCGGCGGCGGCGGCGGCGTCGGCGGCGCGGACCGCGAGCACCAGCGCGTTGGCGTCGGCGCCGGCCAGGTCACCCGGCGCGAAGCCCCGGCCGCTGAGGTCCTCGACGGCGGCCGGGGTGGCCATCACGGCACTGGCCCAGCTCACCCCGGGCCCGTCCTCCATGGCCCGGGTCGCGCTCATCAGCAGCAGCGAATCCCGGTAGGTGCCGGGGTACACCTGCATGGCCGGGACGCTCACCGGCTGTGCTCCGCGTGGGCCGGGCTACGCCCCGCAGGGGCGGGGCTGCGCTCCGCGGGGCCGGGGGCGGGCCTGCGCTCCGCGGGGCCGGGGGCGGGGCTGCGCTCCGCGGGGCCGGGGGCGGGGCTGCGCTCCGCGGGGCCGAGGCTGCGCTCGATGCGCGTGCCCGATCGTGCTCCCGCGCCGGTCAGCGTGGCCGCCAGCAGGTCCGGCGAGGTGATGAGGGCCAGTTCCCCGCCGTCGGCCAGGAAGCGGAGCGCCGCCTCGATCTTGGGTCCCATGCTGCCCGGCGGGAACTGGCCTTCGGCGAGGTGACGGGCGGCCTCGGCGGCCGTGATCGTGCCCAGCTCGGACTGCGTCGGCTGGCCGTAGTCGAGCATGACCCGGTCCACCGCGGTGACCAGCAGCAGAGCCTGCGCGCCGAGCAGCCGGGCGATCAGCCCGGCGGCCCGGTCCTTGTCGATGACCGCGTCGGCGAGGCCGCCTTGTGGTGCCGTGCCACGGACGGGGATCCCGCCGCCGCCGCCGGCGATGACCAGGTGGCCCGCGTCCACCAGGGCCCGCAGCGCGTCGATCTCGATCACGCCGATCGGCTCGGGTGAGGCGACCACCCGCCGGTAGCCGCGGCCGGAGTCGGGCTGGACGACCCAGCCCCGCGCTTGCGCCAGCTGCCGCGCCTCGGCGGGCTCGAAGAACGGGCCGATCGGCTTGGACGGGGCACCGAACGCCGGGTCGGCCGGGTCGACCGTGACATGAGTGATCATCGCGACCGCGGTGCCCGGTCCGCGCAGCAGGTCGATCGCACGGACCAGCAGGCTGCCCAGCAGTCCCTGGGTCATGGCGCTCAGCAGCGGCAGCGGCTGGGCCGGCACCATGGCGGTCCCTTCCTGCTGCAGGGCCAGGTTGCCGACCTGCGGGCCGTTGCCATGCACGATCACCGCCCGCCAGCCGGCCTCAATCACCGCGTGCACCGCGGACGCCATCGCCGCCGCGTTCGCCAGCATCTCGTCGCACGTCCCGGACTGCCCCGCCCGGGTAAGGGCGTTGCCACCGAGCGCCACCACCGCAGTCTTCGTCATGGGACCCTGCTGATCGACGGAGTAGGGTTAAATATGAGTCGTATAGGTGACGACTCGTTAAGAATAGTAAACGCGGCGCGCAAGAGGTGCAATGGCCGGTCCCGGTTCCGGGCCCGCAAGTTCCGGGCCCGACAGTGCTGGCGCGCAGTCCGCCGGACCGCAGGTCCCGCGCGCGGTGCTGCGGTCTTGGGACGAGGCCGAGGCCCGGCTGTTCCCGACGATAATGGCGCGGCCCGACGTGTACCAGCAGGCGGTCAGCCTGATCCAGCAACTGCTCGGACGGCTGCGCGAGACCTGCCTGGACCTGCCCAGCCTGCTGGCGGCGCACGCCCGCGGCGGCGACCTGGTCGACGAGTTGGCCGAGGGAGCGGACGCCGGCATCCAGCCTGGCCTGGTGGCAGCGGCCGCGTGCGCGATGCGCTACCGGGAACTGGTGGCGTCGCTCGCCGCCCAGGGCCGGCGGGCCGCGCTGACGCGGGCTCGCGACCAGGGTGAGTCCTGGGCCGTAGTGGCCGAGACGGGCTCGGAGGATCGCGCGCCCTTCGTCCCGTACCAGCGGATCGAGGCCGAACCCGGCACCGGACGGGCGGTCATCATCTCGATCGAGCCGGACGAGACCCTGAGCCGCGCCCTGTACCGTCTGGACCGGGGGCAGATCGACCTGGCCACCGGCGGCCTGCGGATCGGCGAGGCCGTCGGCAGCTACCTTGACCGCGACGCGTTCGCCGCCGCCCTGCGCGAGGTGCGGCCCAAAGTCGACTGAGACCTTGCCTTGACGTGACCGCAAGGTTTATCAAGGATGGTGAACGTTCGTATCGCATCTAACAGACGGCAGCGTGGCCTGGCGAAGGAGGGAACCATGGCTGAGTCTGCGGCCCCTGGGATGGCACACCATCCGGGCGGGTCAGCCGGGCTGGCCCACCTCATCACCGAACTGCAGGGACACGGGCTGCGGGTCGAGGTGCCGCTGGAATCCCGGCAGGGCGGGGCGGGGCCGGCGGACGCCGGCATGCTCTGGATCGATGGCTTCGCCGCCACCGTGCCCACTAGCGCCGAGTACGTGCAAGCCTCGCCGTACGTGCTCCGCGCCGAGGATGACGGCTGGGGCGTCTACCGGGACGGCGCACGGCTGGCTTCGGCCGAGCCGTTCCAGCGGCCCCGCTACTACGACCTGTCCACCGCGGACGGCGTCCCGTACTGGCAGATCGCCCTGCTGCACCTGGATTCGCTGGCCAGCACGGTGATCCAGACCTGCGCCTACTGGGGGAACTCCGACCAGTGCGCATTCTGCGGGATCGGGGTGACGCTGGCCAACGGCCGGACGATCGCCAAGAAGACGCCGGAGATGCTGGCCGAGGTGGCGGTCGCGGCCAAGGAACTCGACGGAGCGGTGGATGCCACCCTGACCACGGGGACCACCGCGACTCCGGACAAGGGCGCGCTGTACGTGGCGCGCTGCGGCCAGGCGATACGCGAGGCCGCGGGCCTGCCGGTCGAGGTACAGTTCGAGCCGCCCCGCGACCTGGCGGTCATCGACCGGGTCCGGGACATGGACATCGAGTCGGTCGGCATCCATGTGGAGAGCTTTGACCCGCAGGTGCTGGCCCGGATCGCGCCGGCCAAGGCCCGTACCGGGATCGACGGCTATTTCCGGGCCTGGGAGCGGGCGGTGGCCGCGTTCGGCGAGGGCCAGGTGTCCACCTACGTGATCCTCGGCATGGGCGAGGACCCCGAACTCACCGTGGCGGGCTGCCGGCGGGCGATCGACATCGGGGTATACCCGTTCGTGGTGCCCCTGCGCCCGACGGTCGGCAGCCTGATGGAGCACCTGCCCGCCCCGTCGCCGGAATACTGCGAGACGATCTACCGCCGGGTGGTGCCCTACCTGACCGCGCGCGGGCTCGGCGCCCGCGGCGTGGCCGCTGGGTGTGCCAGGTGCCAGGCGTGTTCGGCGATGAGCCTGCTCGAGACTCCTACGGATGATGATGGCCGGACCTTCCTCCCGCTCCTCAGCAACCGCTAGCCGGCCGGCCGGGCTGGCCTGCCGGGCAGTTTCCACCCCGGAGGAGCTCGCGACCCATTTCCGGATCCGTCATCAGGTCTTCGTGATTGAGCAGGGCCTGTTCCTGGACGCGGGTACCGGGACCGGCGGCGGCTGGGACCGGGACATCCATGACGACGACACGGCGACGGTGCACGTGGTCGGGCTGTTTGGCGGAACGGCCTGCGGGACCGTGCGGCTCTATCCGGTACCGGAGGCGCCTGGCCGGTGGAAAGGCGACCGGCTGGCGGTGCTGGATGGCTACCGCCAGCACGGCCTGGGCGCGCCGCTGGTCCGGTTCGCCGTGGCCACGGCCGGGGCGCGCGGCGGGCGGGAGATGGAGGCCTACATCCAGCCCGCCAACGTGCGGTTCTTTGAGTGGCTCGGCTGGCGGCCGACGGGCGGGCTGGTGACCTACGCCGGCATTGCGCACCAGCGGATGCTGATCGGCCTTCAGCCAGACCAGCTGTGCTAGCGCTGACAGGCTAGGAATTCTCGTCCTGCTCCCACGGCGTAACGTCCAACCGCTGTGCGTAAAGCCGCTCGTAGAACGGCCGGTGGTGGGCGGCGAACCGGGCCAGCTCGCCGGAGTTCTCGACGGTGTGCCGGTACACGCGCTCGCGCCGCTCGAAGCCGGAGCTGACACTGACGTCCACGTGCCAGCGCGCGGACCGGCGCCACTCGGACCGCTCACCGGGCTCCCAGGTGAGCGCCCGTGGATTGAAGGGCAGCCCAACGGCCTCGCAATAGGCCGCCATCGTCGCTTCAGGTCGTGCCACGAGGTCATCGGAGTCGATGACAACCGAAGCGTTCCCCCCGGCATCGCGGACAGCGGCCTGCAACTCGCACAGCCTCTCCAGCCCGATCGAGCCGATGTTCATGCCGGGGTGCAGCGCGTAGTTGGACGCTGCGATCTCCTCGGGACAGCGGATGAGGAATGCATGCCGGGACTCGGCGAGGAAGCGCCGGTCGGCGAGCACGTCCCGGAAGTGCTCGCCGGCCGTGGCGGTGTCCTTCAAGAACACGCTCGTGTTATGTGTCTCATCCGCGCAGCCAGGCGAGGAGCGACAGGGGCGAATCGAACGTTCGCGTTCCGACATCAGTCTCGCCATAGTCCCTTAGGTTGCAGAACGGTTCGTGCAGTACGGTCATATCGCCGCGCTCAACCATCGATCGGAAGAAAGCCGTCGATCGTGCTCGTGGTGCACTCCACAATGCGAGCACCGCCATGGGCGCAACTTACCCGCGCGAGGCGGGGTGGGGTGGGTGTCACACTGGGTAAGTGAAGCTTACGGATGGTTTGGTGACGTTGCTGTTCACCGATATCGAGGGCGGCGTCCAGTTGTGGGAGGCCGACCGCGATGCCATGGCGGCGGCATCGGCCCGCCATGACCGCATTGTCCGCGAGCAGATCGAGGCGTCCGGCGGCCACGTCTTCAAGACGGTGGGCGAGGCACATCGCGCTGTGTTCGCCGACCCGGTTGCCGCGCTTTCGTCGGCGGTGGCCATCCAGCGGGCTGCCGGTGCCGAGCCCTGGGCGTCGAGCCTGCCCATCGGGGTGTGCATGGCGTTGCATTCTGGTGCCTGCGCGGAGCGCGACGGCGACTACGTCGGTCCGGTGGTGAACCGGACCGCCCGGTTGCTTGACATCGGCCATGGTGGTCAGGTTCTGGTGACAGCGGCGACGTACGCGCTGCTCGCCGACCGGCTGCCCGGCGGGATCGGGCTCCGGGACTTGGGCGAGCAGCGCCTGAAGGACCTGGGGCGCGCCGAGCGGGTCTTTCAGGTGACCGGATCGGGCCTGGCCGACGGGTTCGGCGTGCTGCGCTCGCTTGACGATCCGGCGCTGCGCCACAACCTGCCATCGCAGGCAACCAGCTTCGTGGGCCGGACCGTGGAACTGGCCGAGTTGCGCGCGCTGGTGTCGGGCGGGTCGCGGCTGATCACGATCGCGGGTCCTGGCGGGATCGGCAAGTCCCGGCTGGCGTTGCAGGTGGCGGCCGATGCCCTCGATGGCACCGGCGACGGGGTATGGCTCGTCGAGCTTGCACCGGTGGCAGAACCCGAGCTAGTGACCCGTACCGCGGCCGCCGCGCTCAGGGTCACCGAGGCGCGGGGGCGGGCCATGCTCGATACCCTGATCGACGCCATCGGCGACCGGGACCTGCTATTGATCCTCGACAACGCCGAGCAGGTGCTCGGCGCGGTCGCCGAGCTGGCAGACGCCGTCATCCGGTCGTGCCCTCGGGTCTGCCTGCTGGTCACGAGCAGGGAGCCGCTTGGCGATCAGCGGGGAGCACGTCTTCCGGGTTCCCGGCCTGGCCGTCCCGCCCGCCGATCTCGCCGCTCCTGACCGGCTGGCCGCCTTCGAGTCGGTGCAGCTGTTCGCGGAGCACGCCGCGCTGCACCGGCGGGGCTTCATCGTCGACGACGCCAGCGCGGCGGCGGTGGCGGCGATCTGCGTCCGTCTCGACGGTATCCCGCTGGCCCTCGAGCTCGCCGCGGCCCGCCTTGGCTCCCTCTCGGTGTCGGAGATCAACGCCCGGCTCGATCAGCGGTTCCGGCTGCTGACCACGGGGAACCGTACCGCCCTGCCGCGCCACCAGACCCTGCGTGCCCTGGTCGACTGGTCCTACGACCTGCTCAGCTCCGAGGAGCAGATCGTGTTCGACCGGCTCTCCGTCTTCGCCGGAGGCTGGACCCTGGATGCCGCCGAAGCGGTCGCCTGCGGCGGCGACGTCGCGGAATGGCAGGTGCTTGACCTGCTGGCCGCGCTGGTCGGCAAGAGCCTGGTCCAAGCCGAGGTGATCCACGGGTCGACCCGCTACCGGCTCCTTGAGACGATCCGCCACTACGCCGCCGAACGCCTCGCGCGGCGGGCCGGCTCGGACCTGCAGGACGCCCGCGTCGCCCACCGCGATCATTACCTGTCCCTGGTCGAGACCGCCGCCGCGCGGCTGCGCGGCCCGGACGAACGTCGCTGGCTTGACAGGATCGAGGCCGAGTTCGACAACATCCGTGCCGCGCTGGCGTTCAGCATCGCCGATCCCGGCGGCGCCGAGCCCGGCCTGCGGCTGGCCGCCGGGCTGCGGACGTTCGTCTTCTCGCGCGGCCACAGCGGCGAGGTCATCGAGGCGCTCGGCGCCCTGCTCGGGCGCCCCGATGCCCGCCAGCCGACTCGCTACCTGGCCCGTGCCCTGGTCACGAACTGCAAGCTGCTCACTCACTTCGACCGCAGCCCGGACATCCCCTCGATGGCGGAGGAGGCCATCACGATCGCCCGCGGCCTCGCCGATGACGCCCTCGCCGCCGACGCCCTCGCCGCGCTCAACTGGTTCAGCTACCTGCAGGGCGACCTGCCGGCCGCGCTGGCCAGGGCCGACGACGCCGTCGCGCTGGCCAGGGCAGCCGGAAATCCCATCCAGCTCGTCGTCGCTCTCGGCCACCGCGCGGTGTTCAAGGCCGAGACCGGTGATCTGGACGCATCCCTCGCTGACTACCAGGAGGTCCTCTCTCTCGCGCGGGCGTCCGGAGACAACTACACGCTCGTCGTCACCCTGGTGAACCTTGGCGTCGACCAGGTCACTGCCGGGGAGTTCCCGGCTGCCCTGGCCTACCTGCAGGACGCGCTCAGGGTCGCCGATGCCCACGGCTATCAGCACCTGTCCGCCGCCGCAGAGATGAACCTGGGGTTCGCGTACCTCATGAACGGAGATGCCGCCAGTGCGCGCCGCCTGCTCGTCGGCGTCCTGGACAGGGCGCGAGCCACCAGCGAGATGACCTGGGTGCACACTGCGTTCCTCGGTCTGGCGCTGGCCGCTGGCGCGGACGCCGACCCCGCCGTCGCCGCCACTCTGCATGGCGCTGCCGACCACCAGTACGAGCAGGCCGGACAGGCCTTCGATGTGAAGGAATCGAAAATGCGCACCAGTGACCATGCCCGGCTGCGCGACGCGCTGGGCGAGGCCGCGTTCGATGCCGCCTACCAGCACGGCCGCACCCTCAGCCAAGCCGATGCCATAGCCCTGGCCGTGGGCACAGCCCAGCCAGATCCGAGGCCTGCGCCCGCCGTGACCGTTCCTGCCGTCCATTGCGCGCCGGCGGACAGCCCGGCTGGCCCGCTGTCGGCACGAGAGCGGCAGATCATGGCGCTACTGGCCGGCGGAGCGAGCAACGCCAAGATCGCGGAGACGCTCTTTGTCACGCCTAACACAGTGCGGACGCACCTGGACCGGATCCGGGACAAGACCGGCGCCCGCAACCGCGCCGAACTGACCCGCTACGCCATACAGGCGGGCATCGAACCGGTCGTCCCTTCCCCTTGATGTGGGCCGGCCGGCCCACACGCGGCGCGCGCGTAGTGGGCCACTCGGCCTCTGCCGCCAGGGGCGGGCCGGACCTAATGTTCGGCTTATGAAACATTAAATTCACCAAGGCACCGACCTTTACCAAGGCAATTATCGCCTCGGCGGTATTCGCGATCGCGTATCTGGCGTCGACCTCCAGCCTCCCGTCATGCAGCGACACCGTAGCGATATTCAGCTCGGGCGGCGAGTGCATAGAACGCCAGAGCTTCCTGCACACGGCTTCCGGCTGGCTGGCGCTGATCTGCCTGGTCGCCGCCGTGCTGCTGCTCGTTCTCAAGCACAAGAACTCGCATCCTGGGGTGGCAGGCGTCGATACAGCAGGCGCACCAAGGGCCGTCGGCCCGGGAACAGGCGCAGGCACCGGCACCGGCGCCAGGGCGGCTTCGAGCTTCTGCGTCAAGTGCGGCACCCGCATCATCGCGGGAGACAGCTTCTGCCAAGGCTGCGGAGTCCCAATGGAGTCCCTGAAATCCTGACCGAAATCCCAACAGATATCACTGACCTGCGCTAACGCTGGGTCTCGCGGGAAACCGCGGGACCCAGGCAACTACTGCCCCGGCGAGTTTGACATTCGTGCCTGCGTGGTCCGGTGGTACCGGGCTGTCGCTTCACGAATGCCAGGTTTACCTTTGCCGCGAAAAACCTCACCGGGCGCATTTTCGGCAAGGCGGCAAAGCCGCGCCCAGTAATTGCCGAAAGAAACGAAGCCTGTCCAGACTGGACTGGCTTGGATAAAGGGGAGGAATCATGGTCTTCATCAAGGCGCACAGGAAGCAGTTCCTGCTGGCTGGATCGCTGGCCGCCGCCGTGACCGCATTTACCGTCACGGCATGCGGCGGCGGGGGCGCAGCAGCCCCGGCTCAGGGGTCGGCCCCCGGCCAGTGGACTCAGGCCGAGGTCAGCCAGTTCACGGCCGCGGCCGGCTCGGGCGGCAGCGCCAGCCAGGAATCGTGCGCCATCGGGTACGTCGAGCGGGACATGTCATTCGGGAACGCGATGGCTGTCGTGTCGGTGGACCCGGCATCGGGCCCGAGCATGTCGGCCGCCCAGATCAAGGCCGCCCTGATCAGCAAGTACGGCACGGCCGAGGGCGACGCCATCAACGCCCAGTACGGGCAGGTCGTCACCGACTCGGACAACAACTGCGGCGGGTCGGCCGCGCCGTCCACGGCACCTGCGGCAGCCCCGGCAGCCACAGCAGACCCGGCCGTGACAGCAGACCCGGCCGCGACGTCGGAGTCATCGTGCACCGTCGACTGCGTGAACCCGGTCGCCAGCGGGGAGAGCGGATGGCTGGCGCAGGTCCAGGGGGCGCTCCAGAACGTGCAGCAGGACCTCAGCAGCATCTCCTCGGACACCAGCAATAACCCGGATAACCTCGCCCTGGACGGCTCCCAGCTGGAGGGGGACGCGCAGGCCACCCTGGACCCCAATTACGACCCGCCGCCCGCCGACAACACCGACTGGGTCACCGCGATGAATGATTACGTCACCGCCGGGGAGGACTACTCCGGGGACAACACGAACCAGCAGGACGACAGCCCCGCCCAGGCCAGCCAGGAGATCGCGGCCGGCAATTCGGCCCTGGCCAGCTTCAACGCCGCCAACGGGGGGGTACTGAACGGCACCGTCCAGTCCTGATGACCCGGGACCCGAGGTACGAGATACCGGCGTGACGGACATGGATGGCCCGGTGAATCTCACCGGTCCCGGCGACGAACCGGGCCACCCATGTCCTGCCGGTGGGTTCCTGCAGTCGCGGGAGGACGAACCGCGGTCCGTTCAGCCTCAATGAGGACGGGAACGAGGGCGGTGGGGTCAGCTGAGGACCGGCGATGCGGGACCGGGGGTTCCGGCGGAGCGGGTCAGGTTGGTCACCGATTCCGTGCCGAGGTCGAACGCGGTCGCCACCTGGCCCGCCAGGCGGAGCCGGAGGAGGCCGGTGTCGTCCAGGGTGCCGGTGACCGCGGCGGCCAGGCCGCGGCCGGCGAAGGCGCGCAGGCACGCTGCCTCCTGCCCGGCCGGAACGCACAGCAGGAACGCGAAGCACGGGAAGCAGCACAGCCACTGTTCCAGGCTCACCCCGGCCGGGACCGGCAACGCATCCAGGTCGGCGGTGACCCCCAGCCGGTTGCATTCCAGCAGCATGGCCAGGGAGCCGACCAGGCCGGCCATGCTGACGTCCTTGGCCGCCGCGACCCAGCCGCTTGAGGCCCCCTCGGCCATCAGCCGGACATCGCCGCCGAGCCGCTCGCCCCGCTCGTCGAACGACGGGAAGAACGGGAAATCGGCTCGCATCTGGCCCTCGACACAGCAGGCGACCACGAGCGACTGCCCCGGTTCGGCGTCGCGGGCGGCCAGCGGCCGGTCGGCCCGGCCGAGGCCGAACGCGGAGAGCCCGGGCGGCCCCGCGGTGACGGTCAGGTGACCGCCGACCACGGGCACCTGGTACAGGCCGGCGGCCCAGCGCATGCCCTCCAGGACCTGCTGGATGACCGGACGCGGACCGGTCACCGTGTCGACCAGGGCCAGCGGCCAGGCCCCCATCGCAGCCAGGTCGTTAAGGTTGGTGGTCACCGCGGCGATACCGGCTCCATGCGGGTCGGCCGCGACGAACGAAGGCAGGATCGCTTCGCCGCCTACCACCAGGGAGGTCCCGGCGGCCGGCACCACCGCGCCGTCATCACCGGGCCCCGCGAGCCAGTCGGTGTCCCCGAAGACCTCGCTGACCAGCCCGATTTCGGATTTGGCGGCCACCCCGGGATGGGTTCGCACCCGGTGGATCAACGCCGGCAGGTCGGCGGCCATCCGCGCTCCCCTCGGATCCGTCCTTGCACTAAAGTGTAGGAATATCTATCATAGCGTTTATGCCGGGTCCCGATTTCCTCGACCTGCCGACCAGGGCGACCAAGCCGCGCGGCATCGGCATCACCCACGTACTGGACCGGGGCATCCCGCTGGCACAGTCGGCGGACCTGCTGGCCATGAGCGCGTCCTACATCGACGTGTGGAAGCTCGGCTGGGGCATTTCCTACCTGGACCCCACCCTGCCCGGCAAGCTCGAGCTGCTGGCCGGGCACGGCGTCCTCGCCTCACCCGGCGGGACCCTGCTGGAGATCGCCTGGGCCCAGGGCCGGGCGATGGAGTTTCTTGACTGGGCGCGCGGCTGCGGGTTCCCGTGCGTGGAGGTCTCGGCGGGCACGGTGGCGATGGACCAGGCGGCCAAGCAGCAGCTGATCGCCGAGGCGGCCCGGCACTTCATCGTCCTGGCCGAGGTGGGCCCGAAGGACCCGGGCGTGCTGCTGACGCCCGGACAATGGGCGCAGGCGCTGTCGGCCGACCTCGAGGCGGGTGCCACCTGGGTGCTCGCCGAGGGCCGCGCCAGCGGCACCGTCGGCATCTACGACTCCTCCGGGACGGTGCGCGAGGAGGTGATCTCCGCCCTGGTCTCGGTGGCCGGGCCGGATTTCCTGGTCTTCGAGGCTCCTCGGGAGCAGCAGCAGGCGTGGTTCGTCCGCCGGTTCGGCCCCGACGTGAACCTGGCCAACGTGGCCCCGGCCGATGTGCTCGGGCTGGAGACCCTGCGGCTCTCGCTGCGGGCCGACACCTACGGGGCCTGGTCGCCCGGTTCGCTGCCCGCGCATCGGACGTGACATTGAACCTGGTTCCCTCGCAGTACCGCAACGTCAGCATGGCTGACGTACCGGCGGCCCTTGACGAGGAGAGCCTGCGCGCCTACCTGCTGGGCCGGCCGGTCTACCGCCGGACCAGGTACGTGGTGGCGCGCCGCGGGCCCGCCAGCGCGGTGGTGGAGGTCAGCAAGGAATCGGAGGTGCCGCTGTTCTCCCCGGTCGTGGAGATGTCGGTGCTCGCCCGGCCGGACGAGACCGCGTTCGTCGACGCAGCCGGGACCGACACCGCCGTGCCCACCCAGATGGCGCGGGTTGCCGCCGACCAAGCGCCCGGCGCCCGGTGCGTGATCGTGCGCGGCCGTTACGGCCACGTGAGCTTCATCCTCGACCCGGCCCCGATCCGGATCCGGGTGGTGGAGGTGGTGCCGCCGTGGCCGCCCAAGCTGGCCGACCAGCTGAGCCGGGTCCTCGACCTGGCCGAGGACCTGCCGCCGGTCGAACTCGTTCCCTACCTGGTGGACCTGGACGAGCTGGCCGCGACCCGTCCCGCGCGGCACTACCTGTTCCCGTGCCGGGCCGGGGAACCGGCCCAGAAGCGGGCGCCCGTTGAGGTGTCCTACCTGGACGAGATTCCCGAGCGGGCCCCGTGGACGCTGGTGGGATGCGCCCGGTCGCGGTCCATCCACGACTGGTTCTACGGCGGCGACGTGCCGATGGTGGACATGTGCCCGCGGAAGCTGGCCGACAGCGACGCGCCGCCCGCCGCGATGCCGGTGATCACCAAGTGCTGCCTGCTGGAGGACCGGGTCAGCTGCGAGGCGGGCCTGGTGGTGGTGCCGTGGGGGGCCAGCATGGCGCAGATCCGGGAAGGGCTGCGGCTGGCGCTGTCCGTCCCGGGGACCGCGGCCGCGCCCGGTTCAGCCGCGGCCGCGCCCGGTTCAGCCGCGGCCGCGCCCGGTTCAGCCCGGTTCAGCCGTGGCTGCCGCGGACCCGGTCCCGCGATGAGCACCAGGATTACCGACTCGCCCCTCTACCAGCATCTCTGGGGTACGGCCGAAGCCAGGGACGTGCTCGGGGAGGAGGGCCGGCTGCGGTGCTGGCTCGACGTGATCGTCGCGCTGGCCCGGGCTCAGGCCGCGACGGGCGTGATCCCGGACGGCGCCGCCCGCCTCATCGCCGAGCACGCGCAGCCCGGCCGGCTCGACCTGGGGTACGCGGCCGAGCAGACCCGGCAGACCTCCCACTCCATGCTCGGCCTGATCCGCGCCCTGCAGGAGGTGGTACCCGAGGAGGCACGCCAGTACGTCTACACCGGGGCCACCGTCCAGGACATCACCGACACCGCGACCGCCCTGACCCTGCGGCGGATCGGCGGCATCGTTTGGCGGGACCTGCGGCGGATCGAAGAACAAGTGCTGGACCTGGCGGTGGCGCACCGGGCCACCGTGATGGCGGGCCGCACGCACGGCCAGCCGGGCAGTCCGGTCACCTTCGGCTGGAAGGCCGCCTCCTGGGCAGACGAGGTCCGCCGCCACCTGGACCGGCTGCGGGAGGGCGCTCCCCGGTGGCTGGTCGGGCAGCTCGGCGGCGGCACGGGCAGCCTGGTGTTCTACGGGGACCAGGGCCTGGTCGTCCGGGCCAGGTTCTGCGCCGAGCTCGGGCTGGCCGATCCCGGCATCTCCTGGCTCACGGCCCGCGACCGCGGCGCGGAATTCGCCCAGCTCCTCGCGCTGATCTGCGGCACCCTGGCCCGGATCGGCGGCGAGGTGTACGAGCTGCAGCGGCCGGAGATCGGCGAGCTGGCCGAGGCGGCTCCGGCCGGGACGGTCGGCAGCATCACCATGCCGCACAAGCACAACCCTGAGGCGAGCGAGCATCTGGACACCCTAGCCAGGCTGGTCCGGGCGAACGCGGCCGTGATGATCGAAGCGGTGGTTCAGCAGCACGAGCGGGACGGCCGCGGCTGGAAGGCCGAATGGGTGGCCTTGCCCGAGGCCTGCCTGCTGGCGGCCGCCGCCCTGCAGCTCGCCCTCGGCCTGCTGGCGGGCCTGAGCGTGGACTCCGAGGCGATGCGCCGCAACCTGACCCGGCACGGCGGGTACCCGGTCAGCGAACGGGCCCTGGGCCTGCTGGCGCCGCGGCTGGGCGCTCGCCGGGCGCAGGAGCGGCTGCAGGAGGCGTTCGGAGCTGGCACGGGCGGCCTGGCCGGCGCGGCCGACCTGGCCGGCGTGACCGCGGAGCAGGCGCTGGTGAACGCGGGCCTGTTCAGCCCGGGCGAGGCGCGGGAGCTCACCGCGGAACCGGACACCGGCTCGTGCCAGGTCATGACCGACCTGGTGGTCGAGCGGGCGCGGACGGCCCGGGCGGCCGAGCCAGAGGAATGGCCGTGACCAGGGCGGGCGTGGCTGGGGCGGGCGTGGCCTTGATCGGGACGGGCGTGACCGGGAAGGGCGTGACCGGGGCGGCGCGGGTGCGGCTGGCAGCGCTGCCTACGCCGCTGGTTCCGGCTCCGCGCCTGGCGGGTGCTCGGACTCGCGCGGGATTGCCTGCGTGTGCTGACCGGATCCGGGCCACCAGGCCTTCCGGGCGCGGAGCGAGTATCCGGGGCCGGGGCCGGAGCGGTTTCCGCGCCCGGGGCCGGGTTGGTTCCCGGGGCCGGGGTCGGGCCCGATGACGTGGTGGTGGCCGACGCCCGCGGGCCGGGACACGGGCTGGCGTCGCCGGAGGGCACCGCGGCGGCCGAACAGGCGATGCGGACGGAGGGACTGATGGTGGATCCGGTCTACACCGCGAAGGCGCTGGCTCTGGTCAGCCGGTACGCGGGGGACGGCAACGTGGTCTTCTGGCATACCGGGGGCCAGCTAGACGTCGTTGCCCTGGCTGCGGAGGCGGACCGGTGACCACCACGTCCCGGCCCGCGGGCAGTGCGCCAGCAGGGCCGCCCATGGGGCCGCCCGCCGTGGAACTCATCGAGGCCGGGTTCGAGCTGGAGAACGCCGATGCGCCGGTCCTGCATCACGGCATGAACCTGGCCGACCTGGCCCACCTGCTCGACCTGGCCTCGGCCGGGGTCATCCCGCCCGAGGCGGCCCGCCAGCTGCTCGCGCTCCTGCTCGAGGTCATGCAGATCCCGGCCCGCGACTTCCCCTATGACCCGGCCAACGGCGAGCCGTACAACTCGCGGGAGCGGTACTTCGTCAGCCGGGTCGGAGACGTGGCGGGCTGGCTGCACGCGGGCCGCCCACGGCGGGAGGCGGTCCGGGTCGCCTTCCGGCTGCGGCTGCGCAGCGACCTGACCGACCTCATCGAGGCCGCCGCCGCGCTCGCGGCCGAACTCGCGAGCCGGGCCCGTGAGCACGCGGGCACGTTGATGGCCGACCAGACGTACCTGCAGCACGCACAGCCGTCGACGTTCGGTCACTATGTCCTGTCGTTCGCGTTCCCGGTGCTGCGCGGAGGCCGACGGCTGAGCGAGGCGCTGGCGTGGACCGACGCCAGCCCGGGCGGAGCGGGATGCGTGAATGGCACCCGGCTGCGCACCGATCGCCGGCACGTCGCCGCCCTGCTGGGCTTCCGCACCGTCGCCGAGCACACCCGGGACGCGATGTGGCAGGTCGACGGGCTGTTCGACATGGTCGGCGCGGCCGCGGGCCTGGTCCTGAGCCAGTCCAAACTGGCCGAGGACCTGGAGATCTGGGCCAGCCAGGAGTTCGACTACGTGACCGTGGCCGACGGCTACAGCCGGGCCAGCGTCTTGATGCCGCAGAAGCGGAACCCGTATGCGCTGTCGATCGTCCGCGGCGCGGCCGGCATCCTGACCGGCAGGCTGACCGGGCTGCTGGCGGTGGCCAAGACCCCGTCGGCCCGCAGCGACAACCTTATCTTCGCCTACGGCGAGGTGCCTCGGGCGCTGGACCTCGCGCTGCGGACCACGCGGCTCACCACCGGTGTGGTCCGCACCCTGGAGGTGAACGCGGCCCGGATGCGGGCCGCGCTCGAGTCGGGCTTCTCGCAGGCCACCGACCTGGCCGAGTACGTCATGCAGATCTGCGGGATCGACTACCGCAGCGCGTACCGGGTGGTCGGCCACGCGGTCCGGCAGGCCAGCGCCGCGGGCCTGCGGGGCAGCGACATCGACGGCGCGCTGCTGGACGCGTCGGCCACCGAGGTGATCGGCCGGCCGCTGGGGCTGACCGGCCACGACCTGTCGGCCGCGCTGGACCCGTGGCAGATCGTGGTGAGCCGGACCACGCTGGGCGGCGCGGCGCCGGACGAGGTGATCAGGATGGCCGAGCAGGTCGCGGTGCAGGCTCGCGAGCTGGCCGACGAGGCGCGGCGCTGGCGGGACACCTACCAGGCGGCCGAGGACGCGCTGCTGGCCGCCGCCCGCCGCGGCGCCGCGGGTCTGCCCCCTGAGAACCCCGGGGCCGCGGATCTGCCCCTGAGAACCGCGGGCTTTCACTGAACGGAGGGTGAGATGACGCAACCGCTGTCGCTGCCGACCCGGGTCGGCGTGGTCAACGTGGGCCTGCCGCTGTTCGGCGACGCGATCCGGGAGCAGGGCGCGCCGGTGGTCTCGGTCGACTGGCGGGTTCCGGCCGGGGGCCAGCCCGCGGCGGTCGCGGCGCTCGGCCGGCTGTACGGGATTCACGCCGAGCGGATCGAGACGGCCAACGCTGAGGTCTTGCGCCGGCTGGACCGGGGCATCCCGCTGCTGACCGGCATCACCACGGTGGCCGAGGCCGTGCCGGGCCTGCCGGAGGCGACCCTGCTGCACTGCGGGCCGGCCATCGCCTACGCGGACGCGCCTGACCCGCTGCGCAGGTCGATGCGGGCCGCGGCGGTGGCGGAAGGCTGGGCGGCCAGCCCGGAGCAGGCGGACGGCCGGCTGAGCCGAGGCGAGATCGGGCTCAGCCCGGCGAACGTCCACCGGGTGGTGGTGCCGATGGCCACCGCGCTCGGGTCGGGCGCGCCGCTGTACGTGCTGAGCAATGAGGCCGGCGGCACGACCGGGTACGCGCCGGTCTCGCAGGGGCCGGGCGAGGTGGCCTGGTTCGGGTGTGACAGCGACGCGGCCGTGGCCCGGCTGGTGTTCCTGCGCGAGGTGGCCGCTCCGGTGATCGGCCGGATCCTGGCCCGCACCGGACCGCTCGACGTGCTGGCTCTGGCGGCCCAGGCCCTGGCCATGGGCGACGACGTGCACGTGCGGACCCAGGCCGCGACGAACCTGCTGATCCGCGAGTGGCTCCCGCACCTGGTAGAGCTCGGCGGTCCAGACAGCGCCGCGTTCGCCCGCTTCATGGCCGGTAACCACCTGTTCTTCCTGACCCTGGGCATGGCCGCGGCCCGGTCGCTGACCGAGTGGGCGGCGCAGGTCCCTGACGCCTCAATCGTGACCGCGATGTCGCGCAACGGGACCACGTTCGGCGTCCGGCTGGCCGGCACGGACCGGTGGTTCGTGACCGAGGCGCCCGAGGTCGGGCACGCCCTGTACTACCCCGGCCAGGGACCGCAGACCAGCGCCCGGGACATCGGCGACAGCGCGGTGCTCGAGCTGTGCGGGCTCGGCGCGGCGGCGGCGGCCGGTTCGCCCGCGGTCGCTCAACTGCTGGGCGGCCAGATGCGCGCGGCGGCCGAGCTGACCGACCGGCTCGCCGCGGTGTGCGCGGGACGGTCGAGCCGGTTCAAGATCCCGTTGCTGGACAACGCAGGGACGCCGCTCGGGGTGGACGTCCGCCAGGTGGTGGAGCTCGGCGTCACTCCCGCAGTGACCACCGGGATCCTGCACCGCACCGACGGGACCGGCCAGGTCGGCGCGGGCGTCGCGGAGGCGCCGCTGAGCTGCTTCGCCGACGCGCTGACCGACCTCGACCAGCGGCTGAGCGGAACGCGACCATGATCGCGAAGACCTTGCTACTCCATAGTAGTGAACCCTTCATGATCATGAAAAACCCGCGCGGCAGAGGCGGCAGAGGCGCCTGACCAGGCCGGTGACCGCGGGGCCTGACGGCCCCGGTCACCAGGTGGGGCACGCGCCGCGCCGGGCTCACGGTCGGCTCGGCGAGGCCACGACACACGGCGATGAGGCCGCTGGCACGGAACGCCGACGGCCCAGGCCAGAGCGCCTGTGGCTCAGATTAAACCGAAGGGTCGCATCGGCGTCATTGTCCGTCGCGGCAGGCGTTTCGACAATCGATTTCTCAGCGATTGGATGATCATGCACTAGTGTGCATATAATTTCATTCGTGTCCAAGGTACTCACTTCACTGCCCGTCGGCGAACGGATCGGCATCGCCTTCTCCGGCGGCCTCGACACCTCGGTAGCGGTCGCGTGGATGCGCGCCAAGGGTGCCGTGCCGTGCACCTACACCGCCGACCTCGGCCAGTACGACGAGCCTGATATCGCCTCCGTGCCGGGGCGCGCCACCGCCTACGGCGCGCAGGCCGCCCGCCTGGTCGACTGCCGGGCGGCCCTGGTGGAGGAGGGGCTCGCCGCCCTGTGCTGCGGGGCGTTCCACATCCGGTCCGGCGGCCGCGCCTACTTCAACACCACCCCGCTCGGCCGGGCCGTCGCGGGCACGCTGCTGGTGCGCGCGATGCTCGAGGACGACGTGCAGATCTGGGGAGACGGCTCCACCTTCAAGGGCAACGACATCGAGCGGTTCTACCGCTACGGCCTGCTGGCCAACCCCTCCCTGCGGATCTACAAGCCGTGGCTGGACGCCGACTTCGTCAGCGAACTGGGCGGCCGCAAAGAGATGTCCGAGTGGCTGGCAGCCCACGGCCTGCCCTATCGGGACAGCGCGGAGAAGGCCTACTCCACCGACGCGAACATCTGGGGCGCGACCCACGAGGCGAAGGCACTGGAGCACCTCGATGCGGGAATCGAGATCGTCAAGCCGATCATGGGCGTACCGGCCTGGGACGCCGCGGTCGAGATCGCGGCCGAGGACGTCACGGTCGGCTTCGAGCAGGGACGGCCGGTGACCATCGACGGCAAGGAGTTCGCCTGCGCCGTCGACCTGGTGCTGGAGGCCAACGCCATCGGCGGTCGGCACGGCCTGGGCATGTCCGACCAGATCGAGAACCGGATCATCGAGGCCAAGAGCCGGGGCATCTACGAGGCACCGGGCATGGCGCTGCTGCATGCGGCCTACGAGCGGCTGGTCAACGCGATCCACAACGAGGACACCCTGGCCAACTACCACCACGAGGGCCGGCGGCTGGGCCGGCTGCTGTACGAGGGCCGCTGGCTGGACCCGCAGGCGCTGATGCTGCGCGAGTCGTTGCAGCGCTGGGTGGGCACGGCGATCACCGGCGAGGTGACGCTGCGGCTGCGGCGCGGCGAGGACTACTCCATCCTGGACACGTCCGGGCCGGCCTTCAGCTACCACCCCGACAAGCTGTCCATGGAGCGGACCGAGGACTCCGCCTTCGGGCCGACCGACCGCATCGGCCAGCTGACCATGCGCAACCTCGACATCGCCGACTCCCGTGCCAAGCTGGAGCAGTACGCCGGGCTCGGCATGTTCGGCCGTGGGCAGCCGGCGCTGGGCGGAGCCGGGCAGGCGGGCCCGACCGGGCTGATCGGCGTGATGCCCGAGGGCGGGGCCAGGGCGATCGCCTCCCGCGGGACGGTCCCCGGAGACGACGAACTGCTCGACCACGCCGCCATGGAGGCAGGCAACGACTGAGCGACCGGTGCTGTTTCATGATCGTGCACAGTTTCGGGCAATAGTTGTCCCGAACTGTTCACGATCATGATTCGGGCTTCGCTGGTGGTGAGTGGTGGGGGTGGACGGTGACTTCGACGGGCGGGGATGTGGCCAGCGTGTTGGACACGTAGCAGACGCGCAGCGCGGGCTCGACGAGCCGTTCGACCACGTCGGGCGGCGCGTCGGACGCCACGCTCAGCTCAAGGCGGCAGAACCGGGGACCGTCGTAGGTGCCGGTAGCGGTGACGGCCAGGCCAGGCAGGTCAATCCCCCGCTTCCCGGCCGCCCAGGCCAGCGCGAGGGCGTAGCACGAGGCCATGGCGGCCAGCAGGTATTCGGTCGGCATGGGTCCGGTGCCGGTACCGCCCGAGCTCTCCCGCTCGTCGACGACCAGGTCGAATCCGCCGGCCGAGACGCGGCACCGCCAGCCGCCCTCCCACCGGGCGACCACCGAGTTCGTGTGCGGCCGTCCCTGGTCGGCTTCGGCGGTCACTCGTCATCGTGGTCGTGGTCGTGGCGGTGATCGTGACCGGCGGGCCGGGCCGCCAGCTCGGCCCGCCGCGCCCGCAGGTCGTCGGCGGCAACCAGGCCCGTCCCGCTCACCAGCCGTTCCAGCGACCGCAGCCAGCATTCGTAATAGTTCCAGCCCTCGCCGGACGGGTGGGCGGCTTCCCAGTCGCCGATCTCGCGGATCAGCGACTGGCGGAAGTCCTCCCAGTCGATGCGCCCGGCGTCGTGCAGCGCGAGCGCGACGCCGAACGCCCGGCTCTCCCACGGCGCCGCGAACACCAGCTCGCCGTTGTCGCGAGGCGGCGCGGCCGGGCCAGGCCGAGTCGAGCAGGTAGGCGGCATCGGCGTGATCACCAGCGACGGTCACGGGACGGTCACCTCGGCCACGCCGACCATGGCGTCCCGGGTGACCAGGGCCGCGAGTTCGGCCTCGGAGTAGCGCGCGGTGCCAGCCGGCCGCTCGGGCAGCACCATGTACCGGACCTCGGAGCTGGAGTCGTGCACCCGGACCTCGACGCCGTCGTCAAGGTCCAGCCCGAATTCGCGGAGCACCTGCCGGGGCTCGCGGACCACCCGGGCCCGGTAGGCCGGGTCCTTGTACCAGGACGGCGGCAGGCCGAGCACCGGCCAGGGGTAACACGAGCACAGGGTGCAGACCACCACGTGATGCACCGCGGGAGTGTTCTCCAGCACCACGATGTGCTCGCCCTGCGGGCCCTTGAACCCGAGTTCGCCGATCGCGGCGGTACCGTCGGCCAGCAGCCGGGCCCGGTACTCGGGGTCGGTCCACGCCTTGGCCACCACCTTGGCGCCGTTCATCGGGCCGACGGACTGCTCGTAGGTCTTGACGAAGGTCTCGATGGTCGCCTCGTCGAGCAGCCCGCGGTCGATCAGCAGCGAGGCCAGCGCCTCCACCCGCAGCGCCGGGTCGAGGGGTTCGGATGCGGAGGTCATGGGCCCGGCTCCAGGTACGGCTCGAAAAGGTCTATGGACAGGCGGAACGGCTCCGCGCTGGGACCCCACAGCTCGCGTGAGTCGAAGTCCACCGTGTAGCAGTGCTGCGGGTCCTCGCCCACGAAATGGGCGGCGGTGTCGGGGAAGACCTGGCATGGCTGCAGGGCGGTGACCGTCCCGGTCCGCCGGCGGACGTACCTGGGCAGCCTGGTGTGACCCGGGTGATCGCGATCGGCGACCCGCACCCGGTCGCCCACCGCGAAGACGGGCGGGGTTTCCCGCACCCGAAGGTTCCCGGCGCCGCCGGAGGGCATCTGCGGCTTGTCCGGGGTGGGCGGCGACGGCTCGGGTACGTCCTGCCCGCTCAGCCGCGCGGCCCGGGCTCGAACCTCCTCCTCGGTGACGATGCCGCTGTCCTCCATCATGATCTGGGCCCCGATCGTCCACCGGTTCCAGTACCCGACCAGGTACTCCGATGGCGGCACCCGCTCGATGGCGTGGCGCATCGCATGCAGGTTCCCGCCGGCAATCCGGGCCGAGAGCGCGCCGATAACGAAGGCCTTGCCCTCCCACGGCTCGGCGAACGGCCCATCGGCCGTCAGCTCCTGCACCTGGCCGAATCCCTGCATGCCGCCGAGGTCGTGAATTCCGTCCATGGACTTACCTCCCTGCCAGCCAAATGGGGTAGCCCCCGGGGGCGTCGGCGTGAGCCGCCCCCGGGGGAACGACCCTCAGACGGTCCAGGTGTTGAGCTGGAAGGCCCCGGCCCGCCACGCGGTGAGGGCGGAGTCCAGGACGTCCAGCGGGCTGAACGCCTTCACCCCGTCGATCAGGTCCTCCTCGCGGAAGCCGTACAGGGCGCCCATCGCGAACCGGCAGGCGTAGACCGTGGCGCCCTCCTTGAGCAGGGTCTCGATCTGCCGGTTCCCGGCCAGGTTGCCGGGGAAACCCTCGGTGCCGATGGTCGGGTAGCCGCGGTGCCGGGAGGCCAGCAGCACGCCCGGGCCGTACAGGATGATCGACACGTCGAAGCCCTTGCGCACCAGCCGGGTGGAGGTGAGCAGGTTGACCAGGGACACCGATCCCTCGAAGGGGACGGAGTGGATGAAGATGAACGCCTTCTCGCCCGGGTTGGCCCGGATGTCGTCGAAGATCTTCTCCTCGGTGTTATACAGCGAATCGACGCCTGCCTCGCCACGCGGCGACTCAATGGTGATCGGCATGGAACCTCCCTGAGAGTGTTCGTGTACTCGTCATGGACGCTGTGTTTTCGTCCAGGTCATGCGATGGCTGCCGGGCAGGCGGCGCATGATGGCCGAACGGACCGGCCAGGGCACGGCCCGGTAGGCCGGCACGTAGACCCGCAGCCAGAAGATCTCCCGGCCGTGCGGCCGCCGGGGCGGCGCGACCCCGTACTTGGCGGCGATCTTCTCCTGCGCCGCGATCATCAGATAGTGCTCCGACGTGGCGCGCAGCCAGCGGGAGAACGACACCTCAGGACCTCAGTCCCGACAGCAGGTTCTGCGCGGCCACGGCGATCGGCTCGTTCAGCGCCCCGATCGGGGGCGAGTAGACGTTCTCCATGGTGGCCAGCTCGCGGACGGTGATCCCGGTCCGGACCGCCATGGCCAGGAAGTCCGCGCGTTCCTTGATCCCCTCGCGGCCGACCATCTGCGCGCCGATGAGGTTGAGCGTCTTCGGATCGGCCAGCAGCTTGACCCGGACCTTCTCCACCCCCGGGTAGTAGCGGGCCCGCGAGATGCCCTCGGCCACACCGACCACGTGCGGGATGCCGAGCGCGGTCGCGAGCGTCTCGCTGAACGAGACGCCGCCGATCATCCAGTCCCCGGCTACCAT
Organism: uncultured Actinomycetes bacterium; assembly: GCA_963742795.1. Classification (GTDB taxonomy): domain Bacteria; phylum Actinomycetota; class Actinomycetes; order Streptosporangiales; family Streptosporangiaceae; genus Palsa-504. The sequence goes on along the minus strand of CAVUNL010000020.1, from coordinate 210,619 downwards.
GCCCCACGGCACGCTGACTGGCTGGTAGGTGCGCTGACCGCCGGCCGCGTTGGTCCCCGCGACCTTGCCCTGGGCGTAGGCGTGGCTGCCGGACAGACCCTGGACCGGGATCTCGGTGACGCTGTGCGGCACCTCGATGCAGTCCCCGGCCGCCCAGACGTCAGGAGCCGACGTGTGCATGCGCTCGTCCACGATGACCCCGTCGGCCGAGCCGATCCGGAGCCCGGCAGCCCGGGCCAGGGTGGTGTTGGCCTGTTTTTTGGTGCAGACCACGGCGAGGTCGCAGGCGATCTCCCCGTCCGAGGTCGCGACGGCCCGGACCGTGCCGTCGCCGAGGAACCCGGTCAGGGTGGTGCCGAAGTGGAGTTCGGCACCCTTCTCCCGCCACGAGTCCTGGACCGGGGCGACGATGTCCGGATCGGTGGCCACCGACAGCGCCCATGCGCCGGGGTCGATCAGGTGGGTCTTGATGCCGCGGTGGCACAGCGCGGTGACCATCTCCAGGCCCAGCGGGGACGCTTCGACCACGACCGCCTGACGGACGCCGTCGAGGACCTTGTCCCACTCCATGGCTCGCCGGATGTTCTTCACGTAGTACAGGCCGCCGAGATCGGTGCCGGGTACCCCCGGATCGGCATAGTCGAACCCGGTGGCCACGATCAGCGTGTCGTAGCCGACCTCGCCCTCGTCCGCCACGGACACGACTTTCCGCTGCGTGTCGAATCCGGTGGCCCGTGTCTCATAGTGGATATCGATGCCCTGGCCAGCGTAGGCTTCCTTTGTCGCCAGAAAGAGCCGCTCGAAATCGGGAATCTCCTTGCCGTGGACATAAGGAATGCCGCACGGGCTGTACCCGACGTCCTCGAACTCGGTGTAAACGCGAATATCCGCCGCCGGGTCCACGGCCCTGGCCGCTCCGGCCGCGCCGATGCCCGCGGCGCCGCCGCCGATCACCACGATCCGCTGGGCCCTGCTCATCTCCGGGCTCATCTCCGGCAGCACCCTCTTCCCACGACCGGGACGGGACGTTTAGTATCCGCTATGAGTCGTACACTATACTGGCCGCGGCCATGCTGAACGTCAAGACGGACACCGAATGAACCGAGTGCCGCGCACCGAGGGACCTCCCTGCCTGGACGTGCAGCCCCAGACGCGTACGGACGGGGCGGCGGGAGAGCTGGAGCGCATCGTCGGCTCCATCGGGCTGAAGGTATTCAGCCTCCGCAAGCGGATGGGCCTGTCCCTGCAGCAACTGGGCGAACGCTCCGACGTGTCGGCCGCCGCGATCCACAAGATCGAGCAGGGGGGCATGGTGCCCACCATCACCACCCTGCTCAAGATCGCGGGTGCGCTGGGCCGCCCGGTCTCCTACTTCGTGGAAGAAGACATCGCCCGCGATGACGTCGCGGTGCTCACCCCGCCGGACGAAGACCGGCCGGTGTACACCTCGCACAAGGGCATCGCCCTGAACAGCATCTCCGGGCCGTACAGCCGGTTCCTGCTGGCCGGAGCGCGGGCTACCGTGGCCCCCGGCGCGACCAGCGGGCGCAAGCCCATGCAGCACCCCGGCGAGGAACTCGTGCACGTCACCGACGGCCTGCTCGAGTTCACCGTGACCGGACAGCTGTACCAGGTGGGAGTCGGGAGCACGCTGCACTTCCGCGGCGACCAGCCGCATACCTGGGCCAACCCGGGCGAGACCGAGGCGCACGCGGTCTGGATGGCGCTGCGCCCCCAATAGGCAGTGTAATAGGGCACCCCGCCGTGATCGCCGGCATCAGCGCAGCGGAAATGACTGCCCGCGCTCGGCTTGCGGCCGCGGTCCGAAAATGCGACGGTCGGCCTCGGCGATGGGCACGTCGTTGATGCTGGCTTCCCGGCGCACCATGTAACCCTCGGCGTCGAACTCCCACAGTTCGTTTCCGTAACTACGGAACCACTGGCCGGCGGGATTGTGGCACTCGTACTGGAACCGCACGGCGATCCGGTTGCCGTAGAACGACCACAGGTCCTTGCGCAAGGCGTAGTCGAGTTCACGGGCCCACTTCCGGCGCAGGAACTCAACGATCTCGGCCCGGCCGGCGACGAATTCGCCCCGGTTGCGCCAGACGGAGTCCTCGCTGTACGCGCCCGCCACGCGCTCCGGGTCGCGGGTGTTCCACGCATCCTCGGCGGCCTGGACCTTCTGCCTGGCGGTTTCCTCGGTGAAGGGCGGCAACGGCGGTCGAGGTGTCACGCCACGACAGTACCGGGCTTAGAACGCCGAATCCGGGAAAGAGCCGCTGTTACGCGTAACATGGGTGGGGGGAAGGTGATGACCGAGACACGGAAGTGCGAGCAGTGCGGCACGTTGTTCGCGCCGCGGCGTGAGCACGCCCGGTTCTGCTCGGCCCGCTGCCGGGTGGCCTGGAACCGCCAGCACGCCGGCGATCCGCCGGCCGCGGTGAGCGCGCTCGGCTGGACCATTACCGCGATGCGGGACACCATCGACCGGCTGCTGCGGGCCCGGGCCTCGGACCAGCCGCACGGTTACGCCGCGATCAGCGAGGCCGTGTGGTGGGTCACCTTGGTCGACGCCACCCTGGTGCGCTACCACCCGGACGTCTACGACGCGGTGCTGGAGGGCCACGGCGAGGCCGAGCGCGGGGTCATCGAGGGGACGTTCGGCGGGCTGCGGTTCGTGCGGAACTGGATGGGCTATCACCTGGACCACTCGGACTTCATCGAGCCGCAGTGCACGCCCGGGAGCCCCGGGGCCGGCCCGATCGCGGCCTGGACCTGGCGGTCACTGCCCGAGCCGGTGCTCGCGGCCCTCCCGGAGCGCGGACGGGAGTGGGAGATGACGCGGTACCGGGAGTACCAGGCCCGGCTGGCGGCCAGGGCGGTCGGGGAGACGTTTGGCCGCGCGGCGGCGTTCCTGTTGCTTGCCTCGGACGGCGGGGCCTTGGACGGCGGGGCCTTGGACGGCGGGGCCTTGGACGGCGGGGCCTTGGACGGCGGGGCCTTGGACGGCGGGGCCTTGGACGGCAGGGCCTTGGACGGGGACCCGGCTCCCAGCGAGCTCAGCGCTAGCTAGGGTCGGCCGGGCTCGCCGGGTGGCCGGAGTCCGGGCTCAGCCACAGCGTGATGTGCGCGGGTTCCAGCGCGTGGTGCACGGCACCGGCCAGGCCAGCGCGGACCGAATCCAGGTCGACCTCGTCCTTCAGGCGGGACGCGAACAGGGCCACGGTCCGGTCGGAGTCGTACCGGGCCCGGTTGAACCGGCGGTCGACCATCCGCTGGACCCGGCGGCGGACCGGGTTGAACAGCGCGGCTACGGCCAGCGTGGACGCGGCGACGCCCACCGGTGAGGTAAAAGACAGCACGTGCGTGGCCAGCAGCACCAGCCCCGTGTACACGCCGACCAGCAGGCCGGTGACCAGCGTGTAGGACAGCGTTCTGCTGATCAGGCGGTCGATGTCGTACAGGCGGTACTTCAAGATCGCGATGACGATGCAGACCGGCAGGCTGAAGATCCCGAAGCCCAGCATCACGTTGTCCAGCGTCCCGAGCAGCCCGCCGTCCGAGGCGAGCAGGACGGTTCCGGCCAGGCCGATGACGGCGGCGGCGCTGCCCGCCATGAGCCACTTGAGCTGGGCCCGGCGCTCTCCGCTGGCCCGCCGCCAGCTGAGCACCTGACGCAGCACGAACGACACCCAGAACACGGGTACCGCGCCCACGAGGATGACGAACACGATCAGCGGGACGTCCGGCGCCCCGGGATTGTTGACCAGCTGCCCCTTGCCGTCGACCACGACCGGGGCCTGGCTCACCTCCCACGCTCCGCCCGCCAGAAACATGGCGGTGATCAGTGCGCAGTCGGCCAGGTAGGCTCGCAGGACCAGCCGCCACCGGGGCGGCAGCCCGGTGCCCGGGAAGACCAGGATGGCCAGCGGGAGCAGCAGGAACATCGAGCTCCACAGCTCCGAGGCGACCACCGCCGCGCCCGGGCCGAGGGGCAGCCTGCCGTGGTGGAAGTGATAGTCCAGGACCGCGTAGTTCGCGGCGTCCTCGTAGAAGACCACCAGCGCGCTGAATCCCAGCAGCAGCCAGGCGACGCTGTTCCCCGGCTGGCGCCGGGCGATGACCAGCCCGACGACGGCGATCAGCAGTGCGAAGAGGCTGAGACCGTCGCCGGGCTTATGGATCCCGATGGCGACCGGCAGGCCGAGGCCGTACAGGACCAGGACCAAGGCCAGCGCGCCCATCGGCGGGGACGGCCGGAAGCGGCGCACTGGCCGCTGCGCGGCTCTGTGCCCTGGCCGCTGCGCGGCTCTGTGCCCTGGCCGCTGCGCGGCTCTGTGCCCTGGCCGCTGCGCGGCTCTGTGCCCTGGCCGCTGCGCGGCTCTGTGCCCTGGCCGCTGCGCGGCGGGCCGCACCCTCCCCATGCCGGGCACGCTACGCCGGGATCGTCCCGGGAACGTTACGGCGACAGACAGGGCGTTGGGGTTACGCGGCTGGGGCGGGGCAAGTAGCGTCGGAGACAGGAGCAAGCACTTCCGGAGGGCTAAGGACTATGACCGTAGGGGAGCCCGCCGCCAAAGGCGGCCAGACCAGCACAGCCTGGCAGGCGGCGGAGTCGGCGGCGGGGGTGCTGGGGCCCGAGGCCGACGTGCTCGCTTCGGTGGATTCGGCGGGGCTGGGCCAGGCCACCATGACGGTGCTGTCGCGGGCGGCCCGGCAGCCGGCCGTGATGGCGGCCGCGACGATGCGCTTCTGGACCAGCGCGGCGATGGCCGGGCCCGCGGCCACGGCCCGCTGGCTGGGCCTGGACGTGGCGCCGCCGGTCCCGGTGCCCGAGGGTGACAAGCGGTTCGCGGACCGGACGTGGAGCGACAACCCGGCGTTCTTCACCGTCCGGCAGGGCTACCTGGCCGCCGCGCGGCTGATGAACGACGTGCTGGCGGCCGGGTCCGGCGACGCGATCGACGACGCCAAGGCCGCGCTGGCCACCGGGTTCCTGCTCGACGCGCTCGCGCCGACCAACTTCCTGCTCACCAACCCGGCCGCGCTCAAGCGGGCGTTCGAGACCGGCGGGGCCAGCGTGCTGGCCGGGGCCGGGAACATGGTCGGCGACCTGGTCAACAACGGCGGGCGGCCCCGGCAGGTGGACCTGCGGCCGTTCCGGGTCGGGGAGAACCTGGCCGCCACCCCGGGTCAGGTCGTATTCAGGAACGACCTGATGGAGCTGATCCAGTACGCGCCGCAGACCAAGCAGGTCCGGGCGGTCCCGGTACTGGCCAGCCCGCCGTGGATCAACAAGTACTATGTGATGGACCTGGCGCCGGGGCGCAGCTTCCTGGAATGGGCCGTCCAGCACGAGCGCACGGTGTTCGCCATCTCCTACCGGAACCCGGATCCCTCCATGGGCGGCACCACCCTGGACGACTACCTCATCCACGGCCCGCGGGAGGCCCTGGACGTGATCGGCGAGATCACCGGCGCGCCCAAGATCGACATCATCGGGCTGTGCCTGGGCGGCGCGCTGACCGCCATGCTGGCCGCCTACCTGACGGAGAAGGGCGACGACCGGATCGGCTCGATCACCCTGCTCAACACGCTGCTGGATTACAGCGAGCCAGGCGTGCTTGGCACCTTCACCGACGAGAAGACGGTGGCCCGGCTGGAGAAGCAGATGGCGGCCAAGGGTGTGCTCGAGGGCAGCGATATGGCGGGCACCTTCGACATCCTGCGGGCCAACGACCTGATCTTCAACTACGTGGTCTCGAACTGGCTGATGGGCCAGGACCCGCCAGCCTTCGACATCCTGGCCTGGAATGGCGACAGCACCCGCATGCCGGCCGCGATGCACTCGTTCTACCTGCGCTCCCTGTACATGCGCAACGAGCTGGCCCAAGGCGATCTGGAGCTGGCCGGGCAGCGGCTGTCGCTGGCGTCGGTGAAGAACGACACGTACGTGGTGGGCGCGATCAACGACCATATCGTGCCCTGGCACGGGTCGTTCAAGACCACCGGGCTGATGGGCGGCACGGTCCGGTACGTGCTGTCCAGCGGCGGCCACATCGCCGGCATCGTCAACCCGCCCGGGCCGAAGGCCTGGTACGAGACGGGCGAGGCCACCACGGCCGACCCGGAGGCGTGGCGAGCCGCGGGCACCAAGCACAGCGGGTCCTGGTGGCAGGACTGGACCGAATGGTCCGACGCCCGGGCCGGCGCGCACATAAAGCCGCCCGCTATGGGCAGCCGCCGGTATCCGGCCCTGGGCGACGCGCCCGGGGACTACGTGAAGGGCTAGATATCACCATGGCTGACATGAACGGGCAGGTCGCCCTCGTCACGGGCGGGATCCGCGGCATCGGGCTGGCCATCTGCGAACGGCTGATGAACCGCGGCGTCAAGGTCGCGGCCGGCTACTCGGCGAACCACGACGCCGCCCAGCAGTTCGCCGACAAGTACGCCGACCAGGGCGTCAGCATCCACCAGGGCAACATCGGCCGCGACGAGGACTGTGAACGGGTCATCGGCGAGGTCCTGGACCGGCACGGCCAGCTGGACATCCTGGTCAACAACGCCGGCATCACGCTGGACAAGACCATGCGGAAGATGAGCCCGCAGGAGTGGGATCACGTCATCCAGGTCAACCTGTCCGGGGCGTTCTACCTGTCCCGGGCCATCTTGCAGCACATGCTGGACCGCGGCTACGGCCGGATCATCAACATCTCCTCGGTGATCGGGTCGGCCGGCGGGTTCGGGCAGGCCAATTACGCGGCGGCGAAGTCGGGGATATTCGGGCTGACCATGAGCCTGGCCCTGGAGACCGCGAGTAAGGGCATCACGGTTAACTCCGTCACGCCTGGCTACATCACCACCGACATGACCGCGGGCGTCCCGCCTGCCGCGATGGACAAGATCGTGACCCGGATCCCGGTTGGCCGGCTCGGCGAGCCGAACGAGGTGGCGCGGGTGGTGGAGTTCCTGGCCGATCCGGACTCGGGGTACATCACCGGGGGGCTCTACCCCGTCAATGGCGGCCTGTACATGTGACGGCGGCAGGCACCACGCTCCGTTCGGCGAAAATTTTTGATGAATCATGAGCCGGCGGGTCAGGACATGCGAAAGCCGGATGGGTCGGCCTCGGGGGAGCCCCATCCGGCTTTCGTCGTGGTTACGGGTTGACGACCAGGCTGAACGTGCCGCCGAAGGCCTTGATCCCGTTGCCGTTGCCCACGGGCACCGCGCCGCCGTTTGACGTCGGCGCGAGGGCCTCGAAGGCGAATAGGTAGAGCGGATGGCCGTTCCAGGTGGTCTGGCTGAGGCCGCTGGGCAGGCTGGTCACCCCGACACCGGAGCCCGGGACGCCGCTGTAACCGGGTGATCCGTTGGTGTACAGCGGAGGCCAGGCGCGGGCGCAGGCCGAGATCGCGGTACACGCTGACGTGTAGGAGCCCAGGTCGCCGCTGAAGGTGTAGACCGGGAAGTTGACCCAGCCGATGCCGGTCATGAACGGCTCGGCCAGCACGGTCTGGCCGCCGACCCTGGCCGTGGTCAGGGTTCCGGCCCACGGCACCGGCCGCCCGCCGGGCGAGATGAGCCACCAGATGCCGTGCCAGGGCGGCAGGCCCGGTTCGAACCAGCCTTCGCCGGTGACCGCACCGGACTGCCGGTCGAACAGGTACAGCGGGTGCCCGGCGTAGGTGACCTGCCAGCCGACGCCCTTGCGGAAGACGCGGCCGAGCAGGGCCCGGCTCACGCCCGGCCCGGCGACCGGCCTGCCGTTGGTGGTGATGGCGGGCCATTCGGCGTTCTGGTCGTTCGACGGCCCGGTGCAGGTGATCGGCCCGACCGGAGTGCTGGTCGCGCCGGTCGTGCAGCCGTAGCTGCGGCCGTGATCCGAGCTGATGTAGTACAGCGTGAAATTCTTGAACGGACCGGAGCCGACGGCCAGCGAGCGGCCGAAGGCCGTATCGGCCACGATGATCTTCGTGCCGCTCGGCGCGGCGTGGTGTGCTGACGTCGACGCCAATGCGGGCGTCGCGGTCAGCGCCAGGGCTGCGGCCGGCACGGCGAGCAATGCCAGCGATCTACGGATGGACATGGGGATTCTCCTTTTCCCTCCCAGCCGCGTGCCTTGCATGGCCGAATGGCCCCCCAGGCAAGACCCGCGTGCGGCGGTGATCGGGCAGCGGTCGCCAGGCCTTCTAGGCCGCATATCAACCGACATCAATCACCACCGCGACTCAAGATTCCGCGCACTTCGTCACTAATGCGACCGGAACGAGCCAACCGTAGGCCCGGACCGTTCCGAAATCGTTACGGGTTGCGGCATTGCCTGGTCATGGCGCGTGCGGCCGGCGCGGTCGCGGCCTTGCGGCGCTTTGGTCGCGTATACACAGTTGCGATCGTTGCTTAAGATCGAAATAGGTGGTAATGGCCGTAGCTGCCACTGAGAGTGGGGATTCAGGGTGGTAGTTCCGCTTACGTCTGTCGGGCCGTACCAGTTGGCTGAGCCGCTGGGCGGCCACGAGTTGTTCCTGGGCCTGGCGCCGAATGGAGAGCGCGTCGCTGTACAGGTCATCGGGGCCGACGTGGCCGCCGATCCGCGGTTCCGGACCGAGATCGCCGCGGCCCGCCGGGTGAACGGGGCGTTCACCACGCCGGTGGTCGCCGCGGACCTGGACGCTGACGTCCCGTGGCTGGCCACGGCGTACGTGGCCGGCCCGACGCTGGCCGACGCGGTGCGCGACCGGGGGCCGGTGCCCGCCGACGCGCTGCTGCTGCTGGCTACCGGGCTGGCATCGGGGCTATGTGCCATTCACGACGCGGGGCTGGTGCACCGGGATCTCAACCCCTCGAACGTCCTGCTGGACGAGGACGGGCCGCGGGTGACGGGGTTCGGGCTGTCCGGCGTTGCTGGCGTTGCCGGCGCGGATCTGGGGTCGCCTGGGTTCTTGGCGCCGGAGCAGGCTCTGGGCCAGGACGCGGGGCCGCCGAGCGACATCTTCAGCCTGGGTGCGGTGCTGGTGTACGCGGCTTGTGGACAAGGGCCGTTCGGGGCCGGGTCGAGTGCTTTGCTCATGTACCGGCTGGTCAACAGCGCGGCTGACCTTGACGGGCTGCCGGGTGAACTGCGGTCGCTGGTGGGCAGGTGCCTGGCTAAGCAGCCGGATAGCCGGCCGACGGCGAGCGAGCTGGTGGCGGAGCTGCGGGTTGCTTCCGTGTCTTCTGTGCCTTCTCCTGTGGCGTCTTCTTTGGCGGGGGTGGCCGCGGGTGAGTGGGGGCGGGGCGGGGGGCGGCATTCGCGGCGCGGCTGGTCCCGGTCGCGGGGTCCGGCGTGGATCGCCGCCGGGGTGGTGGCCGCCTGCGCCGCGGCGGTCGTCGTGCTGACCGGCGCCGTCCATCTGTCGCCCGCCGGGCAGGCCAGGCCGCAGGCCGGGGCGGTGGCGGCCGAACCGGATTCGAGGTCGCAGGCGCCGCTGATCTCGGGCTCGTCGGCGTCGGCGTCTGGGGGTTCGGCGCCGGCGCGGCACTCGCGCTCGGGGCACGCGGCTCAGGTCACTCCGGCTATCCTGCAGGGCCCGTCGGCGTCCTCGTTCTTGAGCCCGTCGGCTCCGGCGTCGGGGTTGCCGCCGGTGTCTTCGGGTCCGGGTCCGGGTCCGGGTCCGGGTTCGGGTTCGGGTTCGGGTTCTGCGTCGGCTTCGGCTTCGGCGGGTTCGTCGTCGGCGTCGCCGTCGGCTTCCGCGTCGGGCTCGTCGTCGGCTTCGCCGTCTGCTTCGGCGTCGCCGTCCGCGTCGCCGTCGGCTTCCTCCTCGCCATCATCTTCGGCGTCGCCGTCGCCGTCGGCTTCCTCCTCGCCATCGTCTTCGGCTTCGTCGTCACCGTCGGCTCCCGCCTCCACGTCGGCTCCCGCCTCCACGTCGGCTCCCGCCTCCACGTCGGCTCCCGCTTCCACGTCGGCTTCGTCGTCCACGTCGGCGTCCGCGCTCTCTTCGCCGTCCGGAGTGGCGAGTTCGGGCTGATTCGTCGCTGGGCTGGTGGCTGCGTCACTGGGTTGGAGGCTGTGGTCATGCTCGGCGGGCCGCCTGCCGGGCCACGTCTGAGGGCGTACGGGCGCACGTTCCCTGCGGGGCTGACCGGTGTCCGCAACGCCGCGATCTGGAGCGCATTCGCCGGCGTGTCGAATTGCCTCGACGGAGTTTTTTCGTTACTGTGTTCGTACAAGATCATTCATTCGAACGGACCGTGGTACATGCCTTCAGGACCGATTCCCCAGGACCCCGGGCGGGACGAGGAGCCCCGCCCGGCCCCGGCGTGGCCGGACTGGATGGATGACCCGGCGTACCTGGCCCTGCGGGCCGCGGACGAAGATCCCGTCGGCCTGGACAAGGACCCCGACGACGCGCCGCCGCCGGAGGTGGATCCCGGGGAGCTGGCCGCCGAGGCGGAGCGGATCACCGGCGAGGAGGCCCGGGAGGCGGCGGTGCTGGCCGGGGCGGGGCTGACCGCGGCGGTGGCGGCGGACGCCGCGGCGGCGGCGGGGCGGCGGGGGCCGGGGATGCCCGGGTCCGCGCAGTCGTCCCCGGGGGTGTTTGCCAGCCGGGCGTCGGGGTTCGCGTCGGGGAAGCCGCTGGATACCGCGCCCGGGTGTACCACGTTGGCGCAGTTCGCGGAGGAGGCGGCCGGGGCGGATGACCGGTACCCGGGCGCGTCCGATGATGAGCTGGCCGGGGTGATCTGCGCGTGGGACCGGGTCGAGGCCTACGCGAGCAGCCGCAAGCATGCCGCGGTCGCGGAGCTGATCCGGCGCCGTCCCGCGCCGGGCGCCGCGGTGGCGGGCCCGGCGCGGATGCCCGGGGCCTGTGATGAGTTCGTGGCCCAGGAGCTGGCCGCGGTACTGGGGGAGTCCCGCGCGGCGGCCGGGGACATCGTGTCGCTGGCCCAGGAGCTGGAGATCAACCTGCCCGGGACCAAGGCGGCGTTCCGGGCCGGGATCCTGGGCCGCCGCAAGGCGATGATCATCGCCGAGGCCACCGCGCTGCTGGACCCGCAGGAGGCCCGGGCCGCCGAGGCCAAGGTGCTGGACCGGGCCGGGACGCTGACCCCGCCCGGGGTGCGGGCCGCGATCGCCCGGGCGGTCATGGAGGTGGCCCCGGGCAAGGCCAAGAAGCGGCGGGAGCATGCGGCGGAGCGGACCCGGGTGGAGCGGTGGGCTGAGGCGAGCGGGAACGCGGGGCTGGCCGGGCGGGAACTGCCGCCCGCGCAGGTGCTGGCCGCGGACCAGCGGGTGACCGCGTGGGCCAGGGAGCTCAGGAAGGCCGGCCTGGACGGCGGGATGGATGCGCTGCGGGCCCGCGCTTACCTGGACATCTTGCTCGGCATGGACTCCCGGCCGCTCGGCACCAAGCCGGACGGCACCTCCCCAGCCCCAGCCCCGGGCGCCGGCACCGGCCCAGGGCCCGCCCCGGGCGCCGGTACCGGTCCAGGGCCGGCCCTGGCCCCGGGCGGCCCTCTGGCCGGGATGATCCCGCCCGGATTCGCGGGGCATGTCACCTTGACCATCCCCGAAGCCACCCTCACCGGCCGCGCAGGCCGGCCCGGCGACCTGAGCGGGATCGGGCCGGTCGACCCTGACCTGGCCCGCGACCTGGCCCAGGCCGCGGCCCGTAATCCCAGGTCCACCTGGTGCGTGACGGTGACCGACAGCAGGGCCACGCGGTCGGCCACGGCTGCGCCCGGCCGGTGAAACGCCGAAAACCGGACGGGCCTGACCCGCCCGGCGGCCCCCGGTTCACCTTCACCCCCGCCGATCAGCCCGGCCCGCCCGGCGGGTACGGCACCTGGCGGCTCACCACCGGGCAGCAGGACCTGCTCATCAAGATCGGGCCGATCCCCACCGGGGAGTGCGATCACCGGTGGCAGGCCCGGGGCCACGATCCCGGGGTCATGCTCCGGCACCTGGCCGAGGTCCGGCACGCGACCTGCACCGGCCCCGGCTGCCGCCGGCCCGCCGCCCGCGCCGACTTCGAGCACAACATCCCCTACGACGCCGGCGGCCGCACCTGTCTGTGCAACGGCAACCCCAAATGCCGTCACGACCACCGGCTCAAGCAACACCCCCGCTGGAACGCCGAACAGCTCCCCAATGGATACGTACGGTGGACCGCGCCGTCGGGACGGCAGTACGTCACCGAACCGACCCGGTACCCGATCTAGCGCACGTAACCGAACCGACCCGGTACCCGATCTAGCGCACGTAACCGAGCTGACCCGGTACTCGGTCTAACGCGGCGGACGGTCTGCGGGCCGTGGGGCCGGGACCGGGGGCCGGGACCGGGGCGAGGCGGGCCAGGATGAGCTCGGAGGCGACGACCAGCACGGCGAGGGTGGTCAGCGCCGGGCCGAGGACGGCCAGGCTGGTGGCGCCGATGAGCAGGCCGATCAGGGCGGAGACGCCCGCGCCGCCGGCTGCGGCGGCGCCCACCTGCCAGGCGATGACGTGCTGGGCTCGGCGCTCCCCGATACGCCCCGGGGTCAGGGTGATCAGAGCCGGGAAGACCCCGGCCAGGGCGCCGCCGAGGACCGCGAAGGCGATCACGGTGCCGACCGGGCCGGGCTGCCACCAGATGACCGCCGCGGCGATCACCGCCAGGGCGGTGCCGAAGTGCACCACGGTGAGGGGCGGGAGCGGGCGGGGCACGAGGGCTAGGGAGATCCGCACGGCGGTCAGCGCGCCCAGTAGCCGAACGTGGCCAGGCCCGTCGCGCCCGTGGACAGGTTCAGATGCCCGCGGCAGAAGCTCGCCTCCCACTGCCCGGCGCCGACCTCGAGGCCGGCAGCCGGTGACGCCCACCGCCGCGCACGACCCGGCCACGGTCAGCAGGGCGGGCACGCCGAGGCGCTGGATGAGGGTCCCGACGAACACCGTGACCAGGACGGATCCGGCCGTGCCGAGGAGCAGGACTAGGCCCAGGTCACCGACGGGCACGCCGAATGTGGCGCGTATCGACGGCCATGCGGTGCCGAGCATGCCGTCGGGCAGCCCCAGAACGACGAAGCTGCCGAGGGCGAGTACGTCGGCGCGCCGGTTCACTGCGCCGGCCCCCGCCGGGGCTGGCCGGCGCTGCTCCGTCACCGCTCCATGTAAACGCACGGCCCGAGGCGGGCGCGAATCAGGGAGCCCGGGGGTTCGCCTTCGCTACGCGGTGGTCGAGCAGGTGGCCGCGCCGACGGTCACCTTGACCGGGTCACCGGCGACGGCGTCCAGGTAGACGTCGGCGTAGCCGCTGGAGTTGGTGTGATAGCTGTGCGAGGCCCCGTTGCTGGCCGAGGCAGTAACCGTCCGGTCTGGCTGGTTGGAGTGCACGTAGATGTCGTAGTCGTGGTACGTGGCGCTGTAGGAGGCGCTGGCCGTGCACCAGGCCCCGCCGGTGCCACCGCCACCGCCATCGCCGCTGCCGAGGCCGAGCTTCTTCTCTGCGGTCAGCCAGCCCGCGGCGATGGCCTTCTGCGCCGCGGCCAGCGAGACCCGGCCGTCGCAGACGGCGGCGTTCAGCGCGTCTTCAACCTTGTCCTTCGGGTTCGGCGTGGGCGGGTACTCGGGCCACAAGTTGGTGGCGTCGTTGCTGCCGCCGAGCTCCAGCGGGACCAGGTGATCGAGCTCGGTCCGCTCCGACCGCGGGGTGCGGTAAGCGGGATAGGCCACGTCGTACTTGAAGCGTTCGGTCTGGGACTCGGGCGGCCGGACCGTGGCGGTCCAGCCCTTCTTGCAGATGGTCGAGCGGATGTCGGCTCGCGTGACGGCCGGGTCGATGCTGCCGGGCGTGCAGTGCGAGTCCGGGAGCTGGCCGCGGTCGCGGTAGGAGCAGTGGCCGTGGATCGTCCCGGTCACGTGGCCGGGGTCGTGGACCTTCTTCAGGCCTGGCCCGGAGGACGCGGGCGACGCTGCGGCCGCAGATACCGAGAACGCGAGGACGGCCAGGGACGCGGCGAGGACGGCCAGCGGGGAACGCATTAATTTGGTCACCGGGGCAGCGTAGCGTATGGCAGCTATTCGGGCGAGGGTTCGCGCGGTGGCCGGCCGGGCTTGCGCATCGCTCCTACCCGGCCCGGCAGCCTGCCGCTGTCGGCGAGGGCGCGCCGGAGCAGGTACTCGATCTGGGCGTTGGTACTGCGCAGCTCGTCCGCCGCCCACCGGGCCAGGGCGTCGTGGACGGCCGGGTCCAGGCGCAGCAGGATGCTCTTGCGTTCGCTCACTGGTAGAGCGAGCCCGTGTTGACGACCTGCTGGGTGGCCTGCTCGCTGCACAGGACGACGAGCAGGTTGGAGACCATGGCGGCCTTGCGCTCCTCGTCCAGCTCCACCACGCCTTCCTCTTCGAGGCGCTTCAGGGCCAGCTGGACCATGCCGACCGCGCCTTCGACGATCCGGAACCGGGCGCCGACCACCGCGCTGGCCTGCTGCTGGCGCAGCATGGCCTGGGCGATCTCCGCCGCGTAGGACAGCCGGGTCAGCCGGGACTCGATGATGTCCACCCCGGCAGGCCGGACCCGGTCGGCGATCTCGGCCGAGAGCTGCCCGGTGATCTCCGCTACGTTCTCGCGCAGCGACAGGTCGCCCTCCTTCTGGCTGGTGTAGGGGTAGCTGGAGGCGATGTGCCGGACCGCGGTCTCGGTCTGGATGGCCACGAACTGCGTGTAATCGTCGACAGCGTAGACGGCCTTGGCCGTGTCCTGCACCCGCCAGACGACCACGGCGGCGATCTCGATGGGGTTGCCGTCGGCGTCGTTGACCTTCGCCTGCGCCGTCTCGTGATTGCGGATCCGGGTGGATACCTTGATGCGGCGGGTGAACGGGTTGACCCACTGCAGCCCTGGATCGCGTGTCGTGCCACGGTACTTGCCGAACAGCTGGATGACTCGTGCCTGGCCCGGGACGACCGGCGTCAGCCCGATCAGCAGCAGGACGGCGGCGATCAGCAGGATGGCGCCTGCCCAGTCCAGGGCGGTGGCGGTGCTGCCGGCCTGCGTACGCGCATTCAACAGCAGCGCGATAGCCGCGGCCGCCCCGACGATCCCGGCCGCCAGGACCTTGATGCCGGGTGTTGACCAAGCCGTATGCTCGGCCACCTGGGCCGGGGCCGGCCGCTGTTCGGTCCGGACCGGAGCTTGAGCCGTCATCCCTACCACCTCCGCTTGACGTCCTCGATATTACGTGTCTATCATACTGATATCAGTTTTCGGACGCAACAACCGTCGCCGGGGCGGCGGGAAGGATCTGAGGTGCCGGGCGCGGCCGGAAGAATCTGAGGTGGCGGCGATGGGCTCATTTACAGGGAAGCTCGCCGTGGTGACCGGCGGCGGCTACGTGATCCGGAACGTGTCGAGTCCTTCGGGTGGTTCGGCCTGCACCGCCACGTGGTCCACCACGGCGTGACGGGGGCCGTGGTGGGCCCAGGCCACCAGGCGGTCGACGTCCTCGGCCGGTCCCTCGAAGACCGCTTCCACCCGGCCGTCGGGCAGGTTGCGGACCCATCCGGCCACGCCGTGTTCCTGGGCGAGGCGCGGGCAGGTACCGCGGAAGAAGACACCCTGGACCCGGCCGGAGACCAGGACGCGGTAGCGGACCACAAGCAGACGGTACGCCGGGCCGGTCCAGGCGGTTAGCGGGCTGCGACCAGGCGCGCGGTGTCGCGGGCGATCATCAGTTCCTCGTTCGTCGGCACGACCAGGGCCAGCACCGGGCCGGCCGGACTGATCCGGCCGCCGGTGGCGCGGCCGTGCCGGGCGTTGGCCTCGGGGTCCTCGGCTAGGCCGAGGAAGGCCAGGCGGGCCAGGACCAGGCTGCGGACCTCGACGCTGCCCTCGCCGATGCCGCCGGTGAAGATCAAGGCGTCCAGCCGGCCCAGGCCGGTTACCAGCGCGGCGACCGCCTTGGCCAGCCGGTGCACGAAGACCTCGAGGGCGAGGCGGGCTCGTTCGTTACCGCTGGCGGCTGCGGACTGGATGGCGCGCATGTCGTTGCCCACGCCGGACAGGCCCGCCAGCCCGCTCGCGGTGTCCAGCGTGTCGGTGAGCTGATCGACGGTCAGCGCCGGCTTGTTCGGCCAGGTAGCCGAATATCCCGGGATCGACATCGCCCGAGCGGGTCCCCATGACCAGCCCCTCCATCGGGGTGAGCCCCATGGTGGTATCGACCGATACGCCGCCGCGGATCGCCGCCGCGCTGCACCCGTTGCCGAGATGGGCGGCGACCAGGTGCAGGTCGCCGAGCGGCCGGACCAGCAGCTCGGCCGCCCGCTCGCTGACGTAGCGGTAGCTGGTGCCGTGGAAGCCGTACCGGCGTACCCCGTACCGGGTGTACCAGTCCTCGGGTATCGCGTAGCGGAAGGCACGGGGCGGCAAGGTGTGGTGGAACGCGGTATCGAACGCGGCGACCTGCGGCAGGCCGGGCCGGGCGGCGCGGACGGCCTCGATGCCGGCCAGGGCCTTCGGGTTGTGCAGCGGCGCCAGGCGGCTGAACGATCGGATGGCCGCGATCACCTCGTCGTCCACCAGGACCGACGCGGTGAACCGGTCACCGCCGTGCACCACCCGGTGCCCGGCACCGATCAGCTCGGGCCCGGACTCGGGCAGGTGGCCGAGGATCCGGGCAATGACCGCCTGGTAGCTGCCGTCGGCGAGCTTCTCGGTGACCGGCTCGCCGTCCTCGCGCTGGACGTGCAGCACCGCCTCGGGCGTGCCGACCTCCTCGGCCAGCCCGCCGAGCACGCGTTCCCCGCTCCGGGGGTGCAGCAGGGCGAACTTCACTGACGAGCTGCCGGAGTTGAGCACGAGCACCAGGCCTGATCGGGCCTCACCAGTGGCGGTCACCCTCGGGATGCTACGTGGCCCCGGTCCGCCGGGAAGGAGGCGACCCGGGGTGCGGCGGGCGGAAAATCAGCTGACCGATCCGCTCCCCCGGTCTTAGCGTGGGGTCACGGTTCCCGCAAGTCACGTGCTGGCCTTCGTGGCCGTGGTGACCGTCCTGGTCGCGATCCCCGGCCCGAGCGTGCTGTTCACCATCAGCCGGGCGCTGACCGTCGGCCGGCGCGCCGCGCTGCTCACCGTCATCGGGAACGAACTGGGCCTGTGCGTGCAGGTGGCCGCGGTGGCGTTCGGGGTGGGGGCGGTGGTACAGCGCTCCGCGCGGGGCGCGGGAGGCCGGGCGCGGGGCGCGGGGGGCCGGGCGCGGGGGCGCGGGAGGCTGGCGGGGGAGGCTGGACCCGGGGACTGACGCGGAATTACGGGACCGTGAGTCGGGTGCGCCTGCTGGTCATTGCTGTCCGTAAGCGGACTAATTTGTCCGGTACATACGGCGAATCCTGAATGTTACAGAAATCTTTCCGTACGGACCCATCCGTTCTCCCGACCGCGGCGAAGAAAGCGCGTGACAGGCGATCCGGTGGCCAACGCCCGCCGCCGAAGGCGGCCAGACCAGCAAGGCCACCCGAGGCGCGAGCCGACGTGGACACCGGCTCGCGCCATGGCCGCCACCGGGTCGCCGTCCGCCGCCACCGGGTCGCCGTCCGCCGTCCGCCGCTCCGCCCTCCGCCGTCCGCCCTCCGCCCTCCGCCGTCCGCGTCCGTCCTGCCGTCCGCCCTCCGCCGTCCGCCGTCCGTCCGTCCCGCCCTATCCCTCTTCCCTCGCACTCCCTCTCTTTCTCTCCCCGGCGTGGCCTTCGCCTGCGGCGACGTGCATGCCGACCAGTCACAGAAAGGATCGTCATGCCCAGTCATGATGCACAGCATCGAGCCGGCTGAGCGTATGTCCCGGCGTGCTTTGCTCCAGGGCGCCGCGGCGGCGGGCGCCGCGGGGCTCGCCGTCACGGCGCTCGGCGCAGCCGTGAGCCCGGCGGCCGCGGCCACCAGCACCACGTCGTCGGCACCGGCCCACGGTGACCTGAAGGCATCCGCCAGTGGTGACCTGAAGGCAGCGCCATCGGGACCCGTCGTGGTGCATGTCCGCAATGCGAAGTCCGGGGACATCGAGGTGTTCTCCGGGACCAGCCAGACCAGCCTGCGCGACAAGGACCTGGCCGCCCGGATCGTCCGGGCCATCGGCTGACCCGCCATCGGTTGACCCGCCATCGGTTGACCCGCCATCGGTTGACCCGCCATCGGTTAACAGAGCCATCTGCCCATCCGAGCCAGTTCGAGCCAGTGAGGTAAGTGAATGTCATCGCACCGCGAGGCACCGGAAATCTCCAAGGACCCGGTGGCCGACAGCACCGACGTGTACGCGTTCGTCAGCCCGGATAACCCGGACACGGTCACCCTGATCGCCAACTACATCCCGCTGGAGAGCCCGGCGGGCGGCCCGAACTTCTACGAGTTCGGCGACGACGTCCTCTACGAGATCCATATCGACAACAACGGTGACGGCCGAGCCGACATCTCCTACCAGTTCCGCTTCCAGACCACGGTGCGCGATCCGGACACGTTCCTGTACAACACCGGCCCTATCGAGTCGCTGAGCAGCGCGAACTGGAACCGGGTGCAGACCTACAGCGTGAGCGTCAATGGTGGCTCGCTGGGCAGCGGGCTGGCCTGCCCGCCGTGCAATATCGGGCCGCTGTCCACGCCGGACTACGCCAGCCTGGCCGCCGCCGCGGTGCACAGCCTGGGCGGCGGGATTCGCGTGTTCGCCGGGCAGCGCGCCGAGGCGTTCTACGTCGACCTGGGCGCGATCTTCGACCTGGGCGACCTGCGGCCGTTCGAGGATCTGCACGCCACGTTCGGCCTGCCCAAGCTGCCGAAGGCGGACGGGGTCAACGCGACCAACCACGTGAACGTGCACTCGATCGCGATCCAGGTGCCGATCTCCGCGGTGACCAGAAGCGGTCACCCGACCATCGGTATCTGGACCACGGCCAGCCGCCAGCGAGTGCGGCTGTGGGACGCCGATCGCGGCGAGAACGTGAACAGCGGGCCGTTCCGTCAGGTCTCGCGGCTGGGCAACCCGCTGATCAACGAGGTGGTCATCGCGCTGGGCGACAAAGACCGGTGGAACTCGCTGCCGCCCGCCGACGACAAGCAGTTCGCCCATTACGTCACCCAGCCCGGCCTGGCCGCGCTGCTGCCGGTCCTGTACCCCGGCGTGTTCCCCAACCTAGAGGCGCTGGTCAAGTCGGGCAAGCCGCGCGCCGACCTGGAGGCGATCTTGATGACCGGCATTCCGGCCGGGATCATCAAGGGATTCACCAACTTCACCGGTTCAGTGGTGGCCGACATGCTGCGGCTGAACACCTCGATCGCGCCGGCCAAGAGCCCGAACATCTTCGGGCTGCTCGGCGGCGACGCGGCCGGGTTCCCGAACGGCCGCCGGGTAGCCGACGACGTGGTAGCGATCGAGCTACGGGCAATCGCCGGGGTCACCTACCCGCTGATCGACAGCAAGTTCAAGCCAGACGGGGCCGCGGGCCTGCTGACCGACGGGCTGACGCCGGCCAGCGTCAGCGCCTCCCCGCTCGACCACTTCCCCTACCTCGGGGTTCCGTACAGCGGTTACAACACCCCGTCCTGACAGCGATGCTCCCCCGGCCGGGCCTCCGCACGGGCCTGGCCGGGGGTTTCGCTCGTACCCTCGGAGGTTCATGTCATGACCGAATCAGCGGCCGGGCCGTCGGGCCCGGGAACCGTGGTCTTGGAGCTGGGCGCCGACGTCGGCGCGCTGGTCCTGTTTACGCCGGCCGGGCTGGACGGCCGGGAGATCGAGATCAGCCGGGACGACCACGGTGCCCACCGGACGCATTCGCAGGTGCGGCCCCGCCATATGCCGACCGGGACCAGGTACGCGGCCGTCTACCCGGACCTGCCCGCCGGGCCGTACACCGTCTGGGCCGACAAGCAGAGCGCGGCCGGCCGGGTCGTGATCGCCGGAGGCCGGGTCACCAACTGGAGCTGGCCAGGCCTGAACCCCTCCCGTGGCCGGCCTGACCCGCCCTGGCTGCTCTTGGGCCGGCCAGGGCGGGCTTTTTCTGCGCGCGCCAGGGGCTGCGCTGAGCCTTTCCTGGCCGGTGATACCAAGGGCCGTTCGGCAAAAAACCGGGGCTACGGTGGTCAGCCGCCCTCCTACACCGGCAGGGGCAGGGCGAGGATCGGGGTGGTGGTGGGCTGTTTGGAGCCGGGGGCGGGCTCGACGGTCAGGCCGAGCTTGTCGCCCTTGACGATGCCGGCCGCCACGACCGGCGTGGTCACCCCGGCCTGGGCCGTGGGCAGCAGGCCGGCCGAGACGATCTTCACCGGGCCGATCAGCCACAGCTGGTAGACCTTGCCCGCGGGCAGCGCGGGCAGCCCGGAGGTGGCCACGACCAGCTTGCGCGTGGCCGCGTCCAGCACCACGACGGCCACGCCGCCCTTGGTCGTCCGCTGCGACAGCAGCGTGACGTGCGGCGCGCCCAGGATCTGGGCCAGCGCCTGGTCGTGCTCCTTGGCCTGGGTGAGCTCGGCCTCGACGCGGGACTGGGCCGCGGCCAGCGCCTGGTTCTGCGACCGGGCCTGGTTGAGCTCGTTCTGCGTGTGGGACTGGGCGAAGCCGAAGAACACCGCGACCGCGATCGCGGCCGTGGCGATCGCTCCGGACAGCCACGGTATCCAGGGCGCCGAGCCGCGGGTGCGGCGCGGGCGGGCGTGGGTCCTGATCTCGGGCGGCAGTTGGCGGGTGCGGGCCGCGGCCGCCATCACCCGCTCGCGCATCGCGGCGGGCGCCTCGGTGGTGGCGGCGAAGGCCATGGCCGTCGCCACCTCGCGGAACCCGCGGACCTCGCTGGCACACGACTGGCACCGGCTCAGGTGGCGGTTGAACCTGGTGAGCTCGCTCGCCGAGTCCAGCGCGTCGAGGGCGTAGGCACCGGTGAGCGTGTGCAGGTCCTGGCGGAAGAACCTCATCAGCTCACCCCCAGGCAATCGCGCATCCGGATCAGCCCGTCGCGGATCCGGGTCTTGATCGCGCCCAGCGTGACGTTCAGCAACTGGGCTACCTGACGGTAGCTGTTCCCGCCGTAGTAGGCCAGGGTGATCGACTCACGTTGGACTTCGGTAAGGCTTTCCAGGCAGCGCCGGACCCGCTCCCGGTCCAGGCTGGCTTCCACGGCCTCGGCGACCTCATCGTGTGCCGGGCTGACGTCGGCGGTCCGGTGTTCGCGGTCGGCCGCGGCCGTGGTCGAGCGGATACGGTCGATGGCGCGGCGGTGAGCAATGGTCGTCACCCACGTCGCCGCGCCACCCATGGCCGGGTCAAACCGCGCCGCGGTCCGCCACACCTCGAGGAGGACTTCTTGGGCGACCTCCTCGGACTGGGACGGATCCCGGAGAACCCTTCGGATGACGCCGTATACCGGGCCGACCATCCGGTCATACAGCGTTTCGAACGCGTCCTGGTCGCCACGTGCCACGTGGACAAGCAGGTCATCAAGATCCCGCTCTCCCCTCCTATCCGCGGTCGCGGGCCTGAACCGTGACGCATCCGAATCGTTCGGGTTCATATGTGACCTTCGGAGTGGGGACCGGATCGGATGGGCGGGCGGATAGAAGAATTCTTAAATCTTTCTGACGGCTGTAGCGTGGTCCGGTGGCTAGGCTGGTCCGGCTGTTTGGGGACCGTGGCAGATTCTCCGCACATGGCGCTTTTCGGGTTCTGGGGTCAAGACCAGGGCAGGCTACGCAATCGCCGCTTCCATTATGCCGAACCTGGTCCTGATCGCGGCAGGTCATCGGGTTCGGCGAGCAGATCGAGATCGGCCAGGGCGCGGAAATCGGCCGGCCCGCCGCCGCCAGATCACCATCATGGCGCCGAACGGTCCGTGGTCTCCGCGTCGTGCGCAACGGTCTCCGCCTCGTGCGTTACGTCCTGGGGGTCCGGGGGTGGCGCGTCCGATGCCCCCGGGCGGGTCATCATGGTGGCCACCGCGGCGCGCATCGCCTTCAGGCCCGCTCCGCGGGGCACCTTGAGCGAGACGTAGGCGATCGCGCCGGCTGGGATCGGCAGCCAGAAGTTGACCAGCCGCCAGGCCAAGACACCCAGGGTGGCCACGCTGCGGGTGACGCCGAAACTGACCAGCAGTAGCGGGGTGAGCGAGTCGACCACGCCCAGCCCGGCGGGCGTCACGGGCAGCGCGCCGGCCACGTTGGCGATCCCGTAGGCCGCGAACAGCTCGACCGGGTTGAGCAGGCGGCCGAAAGCGGCCACGAAGCACCATAGCGATGCCACGTCGAGCAGCCAGTTGAGCGAGGCCCAGGTCAGCGACCAGACCAGGGTGCGCCGGTCGCGGGCCAGCGCGGACAGCGATTTCCCGGCCTCCCGGATGGCCTGCTCCAGGCGGTCTCCGGTCAGGCCGGGGATCCGGTCACCGACCATGCACAGGATGCGGGAGGCACGCTTGCTCTGCCGGGTGATGCCGAAGGCCAGGGCGGCGATGCCCAGCAGCAGCACGGCTCCGGTGACGGCCACGGTCACGTAGATCGGATGGAAGCCGGCCAGCGGGATGGAGATGACCAGGGACAGCCACAGCAGGATGTTCAGCACGACCGTGGAGCCCAGGCCCTTGGTCGCCATCATCACCGCGGCGTCGTTGCCCTTGATGCCTTCGGCGGTGAACAGGCGGTAGCCGATCCCGGCACTGCCGAGGGTTCCGGCCGGGATGACGTGCGCTATGGCCGCGGCGGCCAGGTCAATCCGGAACAGCCGGGAAAGGCCCGGGTTGAACGAGCCGGGCGGCAGCAGGGCCTGGGTCAGCAGGCCGTAGCAGAAAAGGCTCGCACCCTCCAGCACCAGGCCCGCGACCAGCCAGCCCGGGTTCACCTGGCCGAGCAGGTTCAGGTCCTTGCTGGCCCCCACCAGCTCCGGCACGACCAGGTACTCGATGATCAGCACCAAGGCGAAGATGAGGATGCCGCGGCGCAGCGGCTTGACCACGAACGGCAGCCAGCTCCGCCATTTGCTGCGCCAGTTGTCCGGCGGGCCAGGACCCCCGTCGGGCTGCTGGCCGGCCGGGGCCCGGTCAGTCTGCATGGGAGTGCTCCTACCCGGCTCCGGGGCGCGCACGCCGCCCGGTCAGAAACCCGGGCCGGCCGGGACGTTATCCTGCGAACGGAACTCCGGGAAGGGAGCGGTCGTGGCTGATGCGGCGCATACGGCTCGTTCGATGTGGACCCTGTTCGAGCCCATCCACGCAGTGACCTACTTCGCGCCCGAGGCGCGCGCGGCCTTCGAGGAGGCGGGGCTGCGAGGCTTCTGGCGCGGGTACTTCGCGGGCCGGGCCGCGCCGCTCGGGCCGACCGGAGCAGCGGTCGTGACCGCCTCGTTCTTCAACTTCGCGCCCGCCTTCGTGGCCCGGGCGATCCCGGCGGTCTGGGACCTGATCGCGCCGGAGGACGCGCTGGCGACCCGGCTGGCCGGCGCGCAGGCGGCCCTGAGCACCCTGCTGGCCGGACACGAAGAGGAGGCGGCCGGCGCCGCCGACCTGCTCTGGCTGGCGATCGGTGAACTGGATTTCTCGGGCCGGGTGCTGGCCGCGGCCAACGCCGCGCTGCCGCTGCCAGAGGGCTCGAGTGAGTCCTCCGGGCTGGCCCGGCTCTGGCAGGCGGCCACCGTGCTGCGCGAGCACCGGGGCGACGGGCACTTCGCCGCCCTGGCCGCCGCCGACATCGACGGCTGCGAGGCGGTGGCCCTGCGGGGCTGCATGGACCTGCGGCGCGAAGACCTGCAGCCGGTCCGCGGCTGGACCGATGAGCAGTGGGACAATGCGCTGGCAGGACTGGCCGGCCGCGGCTGGGTGGGCACCGACGGCCGGCTCACCAACGCGGGCCAGGCGGCGCACGACGCGGTGGAGAACGCCACCGACTGGGCCGCGGCCCGGCCGTGGGCCCGGCTCGACGCGCAGACCACCGCGGGCATCGCCGAGGCGCTCCTGCCGCTCGCGCGGGCCTGCGCGGCGATCCAGCCTTACCCGAGCCCGATCGGGGTGCACGCCCCGAGCGTCGCGGGCTAGGCCGAGCGCGAGCACCAGGTACAGCGTGGTGCGCTCGTCGACGTCCTGGTACCGCGCGGCATGCAACAGCAGGTCACACGCGGCGTCGAGGTCGTCGGGGTCGGGCGGCGCGGCCTTCGGCCACGAGTCGCGGTAGCGGTCGTAGCTCAGCCGTCCGACCGTGAGCGCCACCTCCGGCC
This sequence comes from uncultured Actinomycetes bacterium, assembly GCA_963742795.1. Lineage (GTDB taxonomy): Bacteria > Actinomycetota > Actinomycetes > Streptosporangiales > Streptosporangiaceae > Palsa-504. Next base: position 186,419 of record CAVUNL010000020.1, on the reverse strand, counting down.
AGGCGGGATCTCCGGGCGGCAGCCAGTCAGCGCCGCGTGGCGGGCGGTCTCGCTCACGCCCGTCCCCTCCGCAGATTAACCAGGTGACGGCCGGCTCCGTCAGGGTCATACTCGACCGTCACCTGGGTCCTGAACGTCACGGGCACCACGGCCGTGACAAGCTATCGGGGGCGCGCGCGGCTGACGGGCCCGAACTCGGTCCGGTCAGCCGCGCGTAGTGAGAAGAATGGCTGGCTACAGCCGGAGAATTCATGTGGCCCCCCCAAGGGCTAAAGACGATGACCGACAATCACCCGCACCGGCGGGTTATGGCCGTGATTGGCGAATACGCGTTAATAAGCAGCGAAATCAAATCGATCGTGCTTGCGGCGTACGCGCCGACCACAGCCAGGAGCGCGCTGCGACTACCTGTCTCCCTGCAGGGACGAGCGCACATGTACAGGCGATGCGATCACGCACCGCGTGACCCTAAGTCGTATCCATCCCGCATGACCCTCCCGCCGGCCAGAGCTCTCGCCTTGGCCTGGCGGCTCCTCCCCTCAGCCGCCCCTACATGGCTCACCCGGGCGAGATACGTCCCAGATCCCTTGAGCACCGCAACCGAGTTTAATGTAGCTAGATTAACCATGTCTATCTATGCAGGATTTACGTCAATAGATATCCGGTATACATTCCGGCGCGAAGCAAGCAGCGGTTGCACCCTTGCTAACCGCAGGGCGGCTTATGCGAGCGGCCGAGGAGTTCGGCGGCGGCGGATGCGAACACGTCGGCGGGCGGGTATGCGGCGCATGCGGAGCGCCAGCGGGCGCGCGCTCTGGCCGAACGCCTGGGCATCACCGTGCCCGACTCGGTGACGGCCATCGACGAGGCGTCACTGGACATCGACGTCTGAGCCCCGCGGCGAGGCCGGTCGCGAGGCCCGCGGCGGGCCCGGTCGCGAGGCCCGCGAGAGGGGCAGCGCGACGAGGTAGGCGCCGGCCGCGGCGGCCAGGCCGCCCGCGGTCAGCCATACCGAGCTCACCTGGCGCAGGGACAGGGCGGCCAGCACCGCGCCGCTGGCCATGAGGCCCGCGACGCCGCCGAACGCCTGCTGGCGCAGCCACGAGCCGGGCCGGGTCAGCCCCGCGGGGGCGTCGGCGGCGAGCAGGTAGGCGAGGATGAACAGCCCCTCGGCGGTCAGCACGGCGGCCCCGGCCCGGGAGAAGGCGCACGCCGCGACCGCGGCCCCGACGGCGAGCACGGGTCCGCGCGTCCAGCCGGCCAGGGCCGCGGCCAGCACGGCGGCCGCGCCCGCGGCCGCGGTGGCGTACGCCCACGGTGGCGCCCACGCCAGCGGCCAGGCAAGAGTGAGCAATCCGAGCGCCACGCTCGCGCCGCTCAGCAGCGACCCCGGGAACGCCGCTCCCATGAAGGAACCCCGCTCCGTGCGGCGGCTCACGGCCGGCTCCCGGCGAGGCGGCGCACGCCGGGCGGGGGCTGGCGGAGCGGGGCCAGGACGCTGTCGAGTTCGGTGCCGGCGTCCCAGCCGAGCACCGGGATGCCGAGGGCCCGCAGGCCGGAACGGGTCGCGGTCCGGTCCAGCCGCCACAGCCGCAGCGCGAGACGCGTGTCGGCCCGGGTGCCGGGCGGCGGCTCGTCGCGCAGCGTATCGACCACGATGAGCGGGAACCCCCGCTGGCGCAGGTCTCTGATGGCGCCGAACCCGCGGGGATCCAGCAGCGGGGAGAACACCACGACCAGCGTGCCCGGCGGCAGCGCGGAGCGCGGGATCCGCCCCACGTCGGGAGTGACGAAGCTGTCGTAACGGGCCGCGAGCATCATCTCGGCGATGCGGTAGAACTGCCGGTCGCCGGCCGCCGGGCCGAGCCAGCGGAGCAACCCGCCGAGCACGACCAGCCCGGCCCGGTCGCTGACCCGCAGGTACGCGGTGACCAGGGCGGACGCGCCGTGCACGGCCAGGTCCAGGGTGCGTTCGGAGACCGGGCCGGAATCACCGAACGCGTCGATCATCACCACCAGGTCCGCGGCCCGGGCCGCGGCCCGCTGGTTGACGTGCAGCTGGCCGCGCCGGATGCTGACCGCCCGGTTGACGTCGCGTAGCTGGTCGCCGGGCACGTAGGGCCGGATGCCGGCGAATTCCACGCCGTCCCCGACGGCCCGGCCGGTGTGCTCGCCGATCCGGCGCAGCAGCTCGGCAGGCACCAGCCGCGTCCGGATCCGGGCCGGGCGGGGGAACACCTCCAGCGGATCCAGCTCGATCTGCCGTGAGGTCTGCAGGGCGCCGGACCGGCCGGCGACGCGGACGGTGCCCGGCGAGATCCGGCCCCACCTTTCCGGGCAGATCACCCACCGGGCGCTGACCCGCCCGGCCCGCAGGAAGGCCTGCGTGCGCGGGCTCGCGCCGGCCAGGGTGACCTGCGCCGCGGGTTGGAGCTCCAGGATGGCCTCGTCCAGCGGATGCGCGGCGCGGACGGTCGCGGTGATCGTCACCTCCTCGCCCTCGAAACAGCGTGAGCTGGACAGCGTGACATCGATGTCCAACTCCGAGGGCCGGCGGCGCGGCAGCAGGGCCAGCGCGCCGAGCGCGGGCGCGGCCAGCAGGACCAGCGCGGCGTGGCCGGTGAGCACCGCGGCGACCAGGGCGAGCAGCGCCGCGGTGGCCAGGTTCCGGGCGCGCGCGGAGGGATGCCAGTTCATTGGGGGCTGCGCGGGACGGGCACGGTGGCCAGGACCTCGGCCGCAACGTCCTGTCCGGTGACCTGGCGGACCCACATTTCCGGGCGCAAGACCAGGCGGTGAGCGAGGGCCGGGACCGCGACCGCCTTGATGTCTTCGGGGGTGACGAACTCACGGCCGTCCAGCACCGCGTGCCCGCGGGCGAGCTGGATCACGGCCAGCGTGCCGCGCGGCGAGGCGCCCACCGTGACCTGCGAGTGGGACCGGGTGGCGGTGATCAGGGCCACGACGTACCTGAGCAGGTCGGGGTGCAGCTGGACCGATTCCAGGGACTCCCGCATGGCCAGCAGCCGCGCGGCGTCGGTGACCTGCGGCGGGACCGGCGGCGCCGAGCCGCGGGCCAGCCGGCGGCGGGCCATCTCGGCCTCGCCCTCGGCGTCCAGGTAGCCCAGGCTGACCCGGGCCATGAACCGGTCGAGCTGGGCCTCGGGCAGCGGGTAGGTGCCTTCGTACTCGATCGGGTTGTCGGTGGCGAGCACCACGAACGGGCTGGGCAGCGGGTGCGTGACCCCGTCGACGCTGACCTGGCCCTCGGCCATGGCCTCCAGGAGCGCGGCCTGGGTCTTCGGCGGGGTCCGGTTGATCTCGTCGGCCAGCAGCAGGCCGGTGAACACCGGGCCGGGCCGGAAGGCGGCCTCCCCCGTGCCCAGGTCCAGCACCATGGCGCCGGTCAGGTCGGCGGGCAGCATGTCCGGGGTGAACTGGACCCGCTTGAAGTCCAGGCCGAGCACGGTGGCGAACGTGCGGGCCAGCAGCGTCTTGCCCAGCCCGGGCAGGTCCTCGATCAGGATGTGGCCCGAGGCCAGCACGCCGAGCAGGACCGTCGTGATGGCTTCGCGCTTGCCGACGATGACCTGTTCTACTTCACCGAGGATCCGCTCGCACAGCCGCGCGGTGTCCGCGACCGTACCGGTCACGGTCTTGGTCACGGGGCCTCCAGGTGGGTGACGATGCGCTCCAGCGTGGCCAGGTCCGGGCCGGGCCCGTCGGGGTCCGCGGGGCCGGTCATGTCGATCGCGCCGGACTTGCCGAGGGCCGCGGCCAGCCGGGCCAGGCGGGGGCGCAGGGCGTGCTCGTAGTGCCGCTGCGCCATCCGCGCCCACTCCACGTCCGACGCGATCGAGGCGTAGGCGGGAAAGTCCGCCGGCCGCCGCCCCGGATCCCGCCGTTGCTTTTTCGGCCGAACGGAGCGTGGTTTCTCCCCCCGGACCGCCCCGCGCGCCACGATCAGGACGCCCAGGGTGGCCAGGGCCGCCACGTCGATCAGGCCGGTGGCGCCCGCCGCGGCGTAGCCGGCCACGAGCGCGGCCGCGGTCCCCATCACGGTCGCGGCGCCGGTGACGGCCTGCTTGCGGCGGCTCACGGTTTACTGCCCTGGCTGACGCTCTGGCCTGCGCGCTGGTCCAGGTCGGAGCGCATCTGGGTCAGGGCATCCGCGGCGACCCGGGAATCGGCGCTGGTCATCGGGTACGTGCTGTACCGGGCCAGGCGGAACATGCCGGTCAGTGTCTCGGCCGGCTCCGGCCGGACCAGGCCGGCCCGGGTGGCGCGGGCCAGCACCTCAGCCGGGGTGTCGGCGACCGCGGGCGCGGATCCGGCCGCGGCGAACCCGCGTTCCATGGCCGCGTAACACGCGATGATCGCGGCCCGGGGTTCGCCGCCCGCGCTGAGCGCGTCGCTGCCCGCGGCCAGGCTGTCGAGCAGCGTGGCCAGGCGCGTTCTGTCTTTGGACTGGGCCCGGGCCGGGCGCTTGCGCCGGCCCAGCAGGGTCAGCGCGACCACGATGGCGATCGCGATTACCATGCCGGTGAGCAGCGGCCAGATTTCGCTGGCGGATGAGGTGGCCGCGTGGGCCGCGGGGATCGCTGGCACGCCGGCCAGCGGTCTGCGCGCCAGGGGACGGGGCTTCCTGGTGAACAGCACGGCGAACGGGGTGATGAGCGCGGCTACGGCCAGCAGGACGCCGGCGGCCTTGGCCCACCACGGGATCTTCGGGCGCCAGAGTTCCTCGTCGTCGTCGTCGCCCTTCGGCTGGCGCTGGGGCCGGGCGGAGGCCACGACGACGATGAACGCGATGACGGCTAGGCCTTCGGCGGCGGACAGCGCGGTGGCCAGGACCGCGCCGCTGGCCCCGGCCGCCGTCTGGTTGCCGCCGTGGGCAAAGGTGCCGCGGGCGCGGAGCCCGGTGACCGCCGCCGCGAGCAGGACCGCGACCACCGCCACCCGCCGGGCCTCAGCGGCCCGGCGGCTGTGCGCGGCGACCGACGTGCCTATGGAATCGGCAGGTCGTGGTGTTCCCGGGCGAATTGCCGTTCCCCTTCGGTCAGATCCGCTTCGCGCACCGGGACCACGAGGCTCCAGTGCTTTCCGACCGGGCAGTACTGGATCCTGGCCACGACCAGGTCCAGCCCCTTGAGTTTCACGCCGGGAATCCAGATGGTGGAGTACACGTGCCCCTGGCGGCACCGGACGATCACGTTGGTGCCCAGCTTGTAGCCCAGGAGCCGCGCGGCGACCGTCCCGCCTGCGATGACACCTACGACGACCACGACCGGGGTGATTTTACGCCGCCGCGACATCTTGCCATTATGGCACCGCGCCGCCCTGACGTGGGAGCACGAGCCAGTGAGACGGGATTAGGGGGCGGGGGCGGGTTTCTTGGGGGGTTTCTTGGGGCGGGAGGGCTCGCCGCCTAGGAGGATGCGGGTTAGCTGATTGCGGCTGTCTAGGAGCTGGTCTAGGGCGGCGGCCAGGTGCGTGTCGGTGACGCGGATGGGGGCGTCGGGGGCGTCGGCCGGGTCGGCTTCGCAGGACAGGAGGGCGGCCTTGCGGAGGAGTTCCTTGAGGAAGGCGGCGGTGACGCCGTCGGTGCGCTCGATGACGGTCTCGGGGTGGGTCAGGTCCAGGACCAGGCTGCCCTGGTAGAGGCGGATCAGCTGGCGGCGGGCGTCGGCGTCGGGCAGGGGCAGCTCGGCGGCCAGGTCGACGCGGCCGGGGCGGGCGGCCAGCGCGGGCTCCAGCAGGTCGGCGCGGTTGGTGGTGAGCAGGAAGGTCACGTCGGCCCCGGAATTGAGGCCGTCCATCTCGTTGAGGAGCTGGAACAGAAGCGGCTGCTCACCAGGGCGGGCCTCGCGCTGCTCGGCGATCAGGTCCACGTCCTCCACCACGATGACGGCAGGCTGCAGGCTGCGCGCGACCGAGCAGGCCTCCCGGATCCGGCTCAGGGCCCGGCCGGAGAGGATGATCACCGTGGCCTCGGGCAGCTGGCCAAGCAGGTAGCCGACGGTGTGGGTCTTGCCGGTGCCGGGGGCGCCGTGCAGCAGGACGCCGCGCTTGAGATGCTGGCCGCTGGCCAGCAGGCGGCCGGAGTGCCGGCCGACCCCGAGCACCTGCCGTTCGATGTTGTCGAGCACGTCGGCGGGCAGCACGATCTGGTCGCGCCCGACCGACGGGCGCTCGAGGAAGCTCAGCGGGGCGCTCCGCCCCCCGAACGCCTCCTTCGGCCCCGGGCCGAACACCTCGGCGCCGACGCTGATCACCTGGGCGCGGAAAACGCTTCGCTCGCTGGCCAGCGTCTGGATCTCGCCCAGGATGGCCTGGATCCGGTCCTGCTCCGCGCCGGTGATCTGGAGCACCACTTCGGGGTTCGGGCCGCGCGACACGGGTTGCAGCACGATGACCAGCCGGGCTCCGGCGTCGTCCACCAGGTAGATGCCGTGGCTGACGCACGGATGGGTCTGCCCATCGGGGCCGCTGGCCACGGCGGTGGTCATCACGCCGCCGAAGCTCGCCGAGCCGAACGGGCCGTGGTTGGGGGGCTGGAGGAATTCGCCGATCCCGACGATCTCCATGTGGCGCATCATCCCGATGCCGGTGATGCCGAAGACCTCGTGCGCGCGCTCGCGGTCCTGTGCCAGCCAGGCCTCCAGGCCGACCTGGACGTTGACGTGCTCGTAGGACGGCCAGGTGGCCGAGACCGTAGGCAGGGTGGCCGCGTCCGGGCCCAGGAAGTCCAGGAGCAGCCGCCGCAGCGGCTGGTCTTCGGTCCGCGCGGTCTGCACCGCCCGGTCGACCAGGCGCCGTGCCAGGCGGCCGATATCGGCGAGTTCGGGGGGATCGGACGGCCCGGAATTCAGCACATAAGCAGCTTAGGTCCACGCGGCAAGCCGTTTTCTGCCTGCTGTAACGTGAGCCGGGTGGCGGATGCACTTCCCGGCCGGGCGGCGCCCCTGGGCGCGACGCCGCACGATGGGGGAACCAACTTCGCGGTGGCTTCCGGTCTCGCCGAGGCCGTTGACTTGTGCCTGTTCGACGAGGCGGGAACCGAAACCCGGGTCCGGCTGCCCGAATACGAGGACGGCGTCTGGCACGGGCTCCTGCCGGATACCGGCCCTGGGCAGGCCTACGGGTTCCGGGTGCACGGTCCCTGGGACCCCGGCCGCGGGCTGCGCTGCAACCCGGCCAAGCTGCTGCTCGACCCGTACGCGCGGGCGATGCACGGCGAGGTCGCGTTCGGGCCCGAGGTGTTCGGCCACGACGCCGCCGACCCGGACACGCCGAGCTCGCTCGACTCGGCCGGGCACGTGCCGCGCAGCATCGTCACCGACGGCATGTTCCGGTGGGACGCCGACGAGCCGCCGCGGCGCGGCTACTCGGACACGGTCATCTACGAGGTGCACGTCAAGGGGCTCACCATGCGCCATCCGGACGTGCCCGAGGACCTGCGCGGCCCTGCGGGCCCGGCAGTCCCGGGCCATGCTGGGCACGCTGCTGCTGTCGTTCGGCGTGCCGCTGCTGCTCGGCGGCGACGAGCTGGGCCGGACCCAGGACGGCAACAACAATGCGTACTGCCAGGACAACGAGATCTCCTGGTACGACTGGTCCGCCGTGGACGACGGCCTGCTGTCGTTCACCGCCGGCCTGGTGGCGTTCCGGCGCGCGCACCCGGTCTTCCGCCGGCACCGGTTCCTGACCGGGGCGCAGACCGCCGAGCTCAGCTGGTTCACCCCGGCCGGGACGCCGATGACCTCGGGCGACTGGTCGGACCCCAACGCGCTCGCGGTCGGCTTCTACCTGGACGGCTCGGACGATCCGGACCGGGCCGCGGACGGGACCCTGCTGCTGGACGACGACTTCCTGGTCCTGGTCAACGCGTGGTGGGAGCCGCTGGACTTCACCATCCCGCCGGCCCGGCCCGGGCAGGCGTGGCAGCTGGCCATCGACAGCTACGACCCGCAGCGGGCCAGCGGGGACGGAGCGGCGGCGGCCTCGCGGCGGGCCGGGGACCGGGTCACCGTCGGTCCCCGGTCGGTGTGCGTGCTGCGCGGCCCGCGAGCGCCGGGCCACGGTACCGCCTAGGGCACCAGCGCCAAGTCGGTCCGGGTCAGCTCGGAGCCGCTGCCCGGCGTGACCGGCATCCAGTGGTCACGGGTCACCCACACCCAGGAGGCCAGCCGTTCGTGGGTCACCGACCCGGGCCGGACCTGGTGAATCTGGGGGGCGGCGATGGCCATCATGACCACGGCCGTCATCAGCAGCAGGAGCCCGGCTGCGCCGGTGAGCAGTGTTGACCTGGAGCGTGCCCCGTTCAGGATCGCGTTCATCTTCGCACCCGTTTCCCCGTCGGATCCCCATCCGATGTTCACACTAGGGATCTGCAGCCTGGATTCCGATGGCGCTGGCCCCCGTTTACCGGAGGGGGGTTAACCCCCAGCCAGATACACCGGATCCGCGTGCCATGGAGCCTTGCTATCCCGTCGTAGTTGAGACGTGATTGAGTGCTGATTGTCATCGGATTCGCCGGCACGAGCCGCGAGAGGGGGACGGGCCGGGGGGCGCAGCGCTCGCGGTCGGGGCTTGCGGCGAGGCCGGACCCGGACGCCGGGCCGGAGCGCGTGCAGAGCAGTGGGGCGCAAGTTACGCGATCGGGCTTTCGGTGATCGCAATGACGCGCCGATAACCGGCGACGGCAATTAAAGATCAGCCGATTACATAGGGCAATGCCTATTATGGTGGCCTGCAGGTCACATCCGGTTACCTGTGGACGAGTTGTGCATAAGCTGGTGGATAACCGCAGCTACGTGCGGATAACCGTGCGCATTCTGTGGACATCGTGTGGATTAAGAAAAGACCAAAAATAAATTGGCCGGACCTCTTGCGAGGCGCTCGGATAAGGCGTAGAAAATATTTCACCGTCGGAAACGGGCACCACTCGGAGGAAACTCCGGGACGTGAAAGAAGCCGGGAAACCGGGGTCTTGGCGGGTGGCTGGCACTGGCGGGCGGCCCGCAGTGCAGGGTAAGCCGGGCAACTGGCCGACCCGGCGCGGCGCGGCCTGACAAGGCCCCCTCCATCTCATACGTGGAGGGGGCCTTGTTTCATTCTGCCCGACCCTGCCGGTTTTGCCAGGACCGACACGCCAGAATTCGTTCCGACGCCATCCGCGCGTAACGACTGCGGCGGCGCGCCATGGGCAGCAGCGCCGAGACCCGCCAGCCGCCGGCCGGGGTGGGACCGCACGTCAGGCTCCCGCCGCAGGCGGCGACCCGGTCCCGCATCCCGGCCAGGCCGAAGCCGCTCCCCGATCGCTCCAGCCCGGAGGGCCGCTGCCGCCCGGCGCCGCGTTCACCACGTCCACCGCCACCTCGGCGCCCTGGCTCGCGGACGGTGATGTCGACCGGCGCGCCCGGCGCGTGCTTGAGCGCGTTGGTGAGCGCCTCCTGCACGACGCGGTAGGCGGCCTCGGACGCGGCGGGGCCAGCCGGTCGCAGCTGCCCGCGAACCGGCAGCTCACCGCCAGGCCCGGCGCCGCTGGCCCGGCGCACCAGCTCGTCGACCATGGGCAGGCCGGGCGGCCGGCCGGCGGGCAGGTCCCCGCTCAGCAGCTCGACCAGCCTGCCGACCTCGGTCTGGGCCTGCGCGGCCGCCTCGGCGACCGACTCCAGCGCTCCGGCCACGCCGTCCCGGTCGGCGGGCGGCATCCGCTGCCCCGCGCTGGCCTGCACGACCATGACGCTGAGGCAGTGGGCCACGATGTCGTGCAGTTCCCGCGCGATCCGGGCCCGCTCGTAGCGGACGGACTCCAGCCGCGAACAGCTCCTGCTCGGCGCGCAGTTCCTCGTTGCGGGCCTGGAGCTGCTCGATCATCCGGCGGCGGGACGTGACGACGCGTCCGACCAGCCACGGCCCGACGGTCATCATCTCGCCCAGCGGGTTGAAGACGCCCGCGTTGGACAGCTGCAGGCAGACCGCCAGCAGCACCGACCCGGCCAGGCCGACGGCGAGCCCGGCGTCGGCGCCGAGCGAGTAGGCGAACAGGAACGGCGTCAGGAAGAACGGGACGGTCAGCGCGCCATTCGACCACCGGGGCCAGGCCGAGCGGCCATACCGCCGCCAGGGCGGCGCAGGCCACGGCCGCGGCGGGTCACCGGCCACCTGCGCCGCACGCCCAGGGCGGCGGCGTACGGGAGCGCGAAGACCAGGACCATCCAGTGCTGGTCCCCGGCCCGGGCGATCAGGCTCAGGTAGACCAGGACCCAGCCGGCCACGATCGCCGCGAGCAGCAGATCAGAACGCCACGACAGGGCGAACCGCCGGAGCTCAGGCATGGCCGCTGACCAGCGGCAGCCGGGCCATGGCGTAGCACACCCCGCCCGCCAGCCGGCTGTCCACGGTTCCGCCGTGCAGGCCCGCCCGCTCCCGGGCCGCGGCCAGCACCGCGCGCAGGTCGACGTTCGCGGCCGGCGGCCCGGACACGTGCAGCTCCAGGGCGTCCGGGGTGAAGCTGAGCCGCACGTCGACGGCTGCTTCCGGCGCGTCCTCCAAGGCCAGCAGCAGGTGCTCCACGATGCGGTAGCCGGACAGTTCCAGCCCGGCCGGCAGGGTCCGCGGGCTGCCGTCGACGGTGAGCCGGGCATCGGCGGTGGTGGCCCGGGCCAGCAGCTCGGACAGCCGGGCCAGCGTCGGCTGGGGCTCGCTGGGCTGCGGTTCACTGGTCGGGCGCTCCTGCAGCGTGCTGAGCACCTCGCGCAGGTGCCCGAGGACGGCCCGGCCGTCCCGCTCGATCGAGGCCAGCGCCTGCCGGGCCGCGGCCTGATCGCCGGCCTGATGATCGCCAGCCAGCGCGCCGAGCCCGGTCGGCGGCGGTGCTGGCCAGGCCGCCGATCTGGGCGTGCAGCGACTGCTCGAGGTCCGCGGTCACCCGGGCCCGGTCGGCCAGGACGGCCAGGCGAGCCGTTTCCTCCCGCTGCCGCCGCAGCTCGGCGGACGATTTCCGGAGGGCGGCGGCCGTCTGCGTCCTGGCCCGGACCAGCCGTCCGGAGGCGAAGAAGGCGGCCAGCACCGGGAGCACGAAGACCAGGCCCCCGCCCTCGATCTGCGGATCGTAAAGGGCTCTCGGCCACGACCGCGGCCGCGCAGAGCAGCAGTCCCGCGGCCGAGGCGGCCCGGTCGCGCCGGACGCCGACCGCGTAGGCGACCAGGAAGATGGCCGGGAGCACGGCCCCACAGCGCACCATCGAGCCGAACACGAGCCCGTTGAGCAGCGCCGCAGCGGCCATGACGGCGGCCGCGGCCACCGGCCGCCGGGCGACGCCAGGCCACCGGCAGGGTCATGAACAGGACCCCGATGGACGCGGCGGCGCCGCCGTGCGGATGACTGGTGCGGATGATGCCGGTGGTCAGGGCGACGGCGTAGCCGGACAGGATGACCGCGGCCGCCGAGGTCGAGCACGCCCAGACCCCCGATGGTCCAGTTCAGCGGGGCCCGCAGGGCCCTGGCGCTGATCATCACTCGCACCCCTCCCGCCTGCAGATTCATTGTCGGTGTGCCGTCGCCCCGGATCAACCCGGCGCGCTACCGGCGGCCGCCGGCCACGGCCGGCGCCGGGGCGGGCGGCGGCCAGCTTCTGCTGCCGGGCGCCCGCACGCCGGAGGCCGATGTGCAGCACCGTGAGCACGACCACGGACACCACACAGGCCAGGATGCCGGTCGCGCCGTACCAGGGCAGCGGCGAGCTGGCGTTGTGGTGCAGCACCGGCTTCGACGTCAGCACGACCCCGGCCAGGAACGCGGCGGTCAGGACGAGCAGCACGGCCGTGGCCTGCAGCGCGCGTCGGCTCGCCCCGGCATCGTCACCGGCGGCGGTATGGCCGTTCGGCCGAGCCCGGAGCACGATGGCGAGCTGCGTGGCGATGCCGAGGGCGAAGGCCAGGATGATCGCCTGGACGACCCAGTAGCTGACGCCGTGGATCGTGCTGGGCGGGTTGTCACCGTGCCCGGCCGCGAGGGTCCAGGTCTGGACGGCCAGCACGGCCAGGAACGGGACGAGGACCGCGGCGGCGGCCCGGCGGGGTTCGCGGATGATCCAGCCCGCGAGGATGGCGGCGACAAATCCGGCCAGTGGGGTCATGACAAACCTCCGTAAATCGGTAACGGAGCAGGTCAGCCCCGTGTTTTCGGATACTGGAAACACTAGGAATCCAGGCCTGGCGGCGTCGTCCTGCCGGCGAGCGACCTTTGTGGCGGCCCGTCACTCGTGAGGACTACGGTGGCCTGATGGCCGAGTCACCGATCACCGTGCTGATCGCCGATGACCAGCAGATGGTCCGCCGGGGGTTCCGGGTCATCCTGGAGGCCGAGCCGGACATCCGCGTGGTGGCCGAGGCGGGCGACGGCCGGGAGGCGGTCGAGCTGGTGCGCAGGCACGCCCCGGCGGTGGCCCTGCTCGACATCCGGATGCCGGTCCTGGACGGGCTGCGGGCCGCCCGGGAGGTCATCGCGCTCAGCCCGGGCACCCGGGTGCTGATCTTGACCACCTTCGACGCCGACGAGTACGTCTACGAGGCGCTGCGCGGCGGGGCCAGCGGCTTCCTGCTCAAGGACGCCCCGGCCGACCAGCTGATCACCGCGGTCCGCAGCCTGGCAGCGGGCGACGCGCTGATCGACCCGGTGATCACTCGCCGGCTCATCTCCCGGTTCGCGCTGGCCGCCCGCGGGCCCGCCGGGCCTGCCCGAGGAGCTGCGCCCGCTCACCGCGCGCGAACTGGAGGTGCTGCGGCTGGTGGCGCGCGGGCTGTCCAACGTCGAGGTCGCCCGGGAGCTGGTCGTGGAGGAGAACACGGTCAAGACCCACGTCAGCCGGATCTTGATGAAGCTCGGCCTGCGCGACCGGGTGCAGGCCGTGGTGCTGGCCTACGAGCTGGGGTTCGTCACCCCGGAGGCACGCGGCTGACCGGTCAATGGGTGACCGCCACGACCAGGGCGACCAGGGCCACCGCGACGATGGTGGCCGTGACCAGCTTGAACTTTCCCGGCCTGCTGTAGGCCTGGCGGCCCAGCATATAGATGACCGGGACCAGAGCCAGCAGGATCAGGCCCGGGATGACCTCCCGCTTGAGCACCACGCCGCCGACGGCGGCGAAGGAGATCGCCGTCCGGATCCAGGCCAGCGAGGTTCGCTCCCGGGCCAGGCCGGGGTCGCGATGGCTCGACGGGCTGGGTGTGCCGGGTTGGCCGGGACTGCCGGGCGGGCCGGGACTGCGGGGCGGGCCGGGACTGCGGGGCGGGCCGGGACTGCAGGGGGTCATCGCAGGGCCGAGACCAGGACCACGACGGCGGCCACGACCGCCATCGCGGCGATGATCACGGTCATGACGATGGGCATGACCGACCGGGGCAGCGGCTGCTCGTGACGCATGGCCCGCTGGCTCATGGTCCACTCGCGGTAGGCGGTCACCGCGACCACGGCCCCGAACACGATCAGCGGAACGCCGAGCACGTGCCGGCCCCACGGCACGCCGGGGAACGGCGGCAGCAGCTGGACGACGCCCAGCCCCGCCACCACCAGCGCCAGCGCGGTCCGGCTCCAGGCCAGGAAGGTGCGCTCGTTGGCAAACGTGTACCGGGGGTCGGGCTCGATGCCGTCGTCGTCCGGTGGCTCCTGGCCAGAGTCGGCCACCGCGCACCCCCTTCGGTCGGCTCGCAACAGAGATCTTTGCAAAAAAGTGTTGGCCGCGACACGGCGGCACGCTCTTACGGTCGGGAGCCGGTTGGGGACCGCAGCCCTGGGCGGACCGGGATCGGGAGGGACACTGGATTCCGGTCCGCCCCCCAGAGGGTCTTACCCGGGGTGGCGGTCAGCGGGTGCCGGAGGCGTGAGCCACGCTCCGTTCGGCATAAAGATCTTGATTTTCCGAGGCCGAGGACGAGGCGCGAGTCGGCGTTCTGGTGCGCGACCACCGAGATCGCGTGCAGGACGGCCGGTTCCGAATAGCCCAGCGACCGCAGGCGGTCGAGGTCTTCCTTGCGCATCCGCCAGGGCTCGCGGCTGAGCTTGCGGGCGAATCCGATCAGCTGGTCGTCGCCATCCGGGCCGGATTCGGACCCGTTGAGAGCCTCGGCGCCTTCCCAGTCAGCCGCCTCTTCGGCGGCCACGGCGGCCAGAAGCCGGCGTTCACGCTGACTTATGGGCTGGTCGGCCTCCAGCACATAAGCCCGCCACGATTCCCAGGCGGCGCGCAATCCCTCGAGCCGAGGACGCCGGCGGCTCCCGGCGGGCCCGCTGAGCGCGACGGGCCGATCCGGGCGGGGCGCCGTGACCTGGCCCAGGTCCGGCTGGAAGGCGGGCAGCGCCGTGGGATAGTCAAATTCGATGCCCGTCGCGTCGGCCACCCTGGTGAAGTAGTTGAACAGCGAGATCACGCCGATGGCCGCCTCGAGCTGGTCCTCGTCGAGGCCCTGCCGCCGCGCGTCCTCCACCGCCTCCTGGGTGAGAGCCCACGGTCGCGCGGTCAGGGTCACCGCCAGCCGGGCCAGGGCGCGCGCACGCGGGGCCAGGGACTCGTCGTCTCCTTGGAGAACGGCCAACGGGGTGACGGCTTCGCCGCCGGCGACACGCAGAAACTCTGCGTGAGCGGATGTTCAATAAAAACACTGGTTCGTACGCGACGTGGTGCTGGCTAGCAGCTCCCGGTCTGACCACGGCAGCCCGGTGGTCGCCAGCGCACCGGACACGCTGAACGTCCGGCGGAGCAACTCAGGGTCAAGGCTGTGGGCCTGGATGATTCCCGGCACGTCGCCGTGCGGAGCCTGGTAGACCGGCGGCATGGGCCGGTTGTCCATCGCGGCGTAGGCATCGGCCAGCGCCCCGGTCGCCTGCGCACGCGAGAAGGTGGGTAGCCAAGCCATAACGGCATTATCCCATGCCATTAGGACCCGGGCAAACGCCGCTATCCGCCGTCGACCGCCTCTCGCAGCTCCCGGTAGTCAGCGGCCAGCATGGGTAGCGTTTTATGAGCGTTGAGACCGCTGGGATTGGGCACGACCCAGACCCGCGCGGGGCCGAGCGGGTCCGGCTGCGGGCCGCTGGCCGCGTGCGGCCGGCCGAACGCGGTGCGGTAGGCGGTGACGCCGGCCACCGCGATGAAGCGCGGCCGGTGGCGTTCGGCGAGGGCGGCCAGGTGGTCCAGGCCGGCCCGCAGTTCCCCGGCGCTCAGCTCGGCGGCCTGGGCGGTGGGCCGCGGGACCAGGTTGGTGATGCCCAGCCCGAACCCGGGCAGCAGGTCCTGCTCGCTCGGGTCGAGGCGGCGCGGGGTGAACCCGGACAGGTGCAGGGCGGGCCAGAACCGGTTGCCCGGCCGGGCGAAGTGCCAGCCGGTCGCGGCGGAGTACAGGCCGGGGTTGATGCCGCAGAACATCACCCGGAACGGCGCGCCGGGTTCGGGGAGCACGTCGGGGAGGGTGCGGTTCCGGGCTGCCTCGAGGTCCAGGCGCGGGCGGGTCGGCATGCGTTCCAGCATGCCGGTGCTCAGACGCTGGTAACGCCGCGGACCTCAGCGGAGGACGATGCGGTCGCCGCCGAAGTCGGCGGTGAGGGTCAGTCGGCCGCCGAGGGCTTCGATGTAGGAGACCAGGGTGCGGACGTCGGTGGTGCCGGGGTCGGCGCGCTCGATGGCGGCCACCTGGTCCTGCGGCACGCCCATCCGCTGGGCCACCTCGGTCTGGGTCAGGCCGAGCCGGGTCCGCTCCTCGGTCAGGGTACGGGCGCGGTTCCGGGCGGCCAGGGCGGCCGCGCCGTCGTCGACCTCGGCCGCCTGGCCGGGGAAGAACTCCTCGGCGAAAGACTGGGGGTCGTCGTAGCCGTGGGCCGACGCCTCGGGTGCCTGGCCGGCGCGTGCCTCGAGCAGCACGTCCGCGGACAGCAGGACGGCGTCCCGGTACTGGTCCCGGGCCGCCTCGCGGCCCTCCAGCACGGCGATCAGCAGGGCGGTGCCGGGCGGTTCGAGCCCGAAGATGAGCCGGATGTCGCCGTTGACGAGCGAGACGGGTGCGGCGGGTGTAGCGGGTGTAACGGGTGCGGTGGGTGCGGCGGGTGCGGCGGGTGCGGTGGGTGCGGTGGGTGCGGCGGACCGTAGCTCGAGGAGGCCGTCGGGCAGGGGCTGGCGGCCCAGTTCCTGCCGGATCTCGGCGGTGACGTCGCGGAGCCTGCCCGCCGCCTCGGCAGCCGCCCCGGGGTCGGATGCCGCCGGGAACTCCTCGGCCACCTGGACTTCGGCGCGGGCGGTGACGTAGGTGGCCTTCAGGAGTTCCTTGCGGACCCGGAACGCGTCTGTCCGCCGCTGCAGCTGCTGCAGCCTGGTCCGCAGCCAGGCCTCGGTCTCGGTGAGCCCAGGCAGCAGCTTCCGCGCCTGGGTAATGTCGCGCTCGGCCACGACCAGCCGCCGGCAGGCCTGCTCGGCCTCGTCCTTCCGGCCCGCCTCCAGGGCACGACGCCGCCGGTCCTCCAGCCGGGCCCGCACCGACTCCAGCTCGTCGACCTGATCCTGGATGTCGCTGACCAGCCAGGCGGCTCCGTCAGCCCGCTTGCGCACGAGCTGCAGCCGGTCCAGGCGGTGCTGGTAGGAGGCATCGAGGGCCGCCGCCAGGTCCTCGGGCCAGGCTTCCGCGACGGGCACAACCAGCGGGGGGCCGAGGCTGGCGCCTTCGCTCATCAGCGCGGCCAGCGCCTGCCCCACAAGCAGAGCCGCCGCCGGGTCGGTTTCGTGCAGGTCAGCCAGCCAGTCGTGAATCTCATCGGACATCCGGAGCCGGTAGCCCACGGCCGATCACCTCCCGGTAGCAGAGCCGGTAACATGCGCAGCCATCCCGGCGAAGCGGTCGGGGCGGTAGGCGGCGAGGTCGGCGCTGGGCGCACCGGCGGTCAGTTGGGCGTCAGGCGCGCCGGCGGTTAGTTGGGCTCCGGGCGTCAGTTGGGCGCCGGGCGCCAGGTCGGCGGCGATGAGCCGGGACAGGTGAGCGGCCAGCGTCACCCCGCTGTGGGTCACCGCGACGTAGAGCCATTCGGCGCCGGGTAGGCGGCCCACGATGGACTGCTCGTCGGCGGGCAGCGGGCGGGCGCACACCTGGGCGGCCACGACGCGCGCCTGGTCCAGGCCGCGGACCGTGCGGCGCGCTCTTTCAAGCAGCTGGCCGGCCAGGCGGCGCAGCTCGTCCTCGGGGGTGTGCAGGTCTACGGGCATGTCCGGTGCCTCAAGGTGGAGCAGGCCGCCGGAATGGGGACGCAGCGCTATCTGCGACGTGTGGATCAGGCGCACCGGGCCTTCCGGGGTCACCGGGCCGACCCGGACGACCAGTGCGGGTGCGGGCGACCCGGGCGTGTCCCAAGGCACCAGCGGCACGGTGCCTGCCGCCCCGGCCAGCGCAGCCAGCCCGGGCGTCCAGCGCCCGGCGCAGCAGACCACCTCGTCCGCCTCGATCACGGCCCCGTCGGCGGTGCGGATCCGCGGCGCGTATCGCCTGGTCCGGCGTCCAGGTCCGGTCACACGGCCATGCTCGCCGGTCAGCACCGTTCCGCCCTGGCTGGTCAGGGACGCGACCAGTCGCTCGATGAGCGGCTCGGTCAGCAGGTAGGCCTCGCCGGGGAACCACGCGACCATGGCCGCCGGATCGGGAAGGAGCAGCGCGGGCTCGAGCTCGGCGGCTTCGGCCGCGTCGATGAGGCGGGCGGGGTAGCGCCAGCTGGCCAGGCGCTCGACGCGGGCGGAGAGTTCGGCGCGCCCGGAGTCCGAGGTGGCCAGCTCCAGGTTCCCGGCGGGGCGGTACCAGGCCACGCCGTCGAGGCCCGGGGCGAGCTCGGCCCAGGCCCGGATCCCGGCGTGGTTGAGGTCGTGATAGGGCCGCGGGCCCTTGTCGTTGGAGTTCACCCAGGCGAAGCTCCACCGGCTGGTGCCGTGGCCGGGCTCGTCCTGGTCCAGCAGCGTTACCTGCATCCCGGCCCGGGCGAGCCGGGCCGCCACGGACGCGCCGAGCACGCCCGCGCCGATCACCACGCAGCGGACCGGTCGCACCTTATGAGGTTAGCCGGGAGGCGTGGGACATGAAACTGGGCTTTCACTTCGCACACGGCGCAAAATGCCGCTTAGCTAACGACGTGGTTGCCGCAACCATGCCGTCAGGACGACGTGGTTGCCGCAACCATGCGGTTCGGCTTTCCGCTCACAGGTCACACGAGTAACACCAGTCCCTGAAACATCCAGAACCTGTGCGGTGGCCTCGCTCCGGAACGAGCCAGATCCCGGCAGGCTCTGAGCAGAGGACGTTCTGTCCAAGCTAAGCGGCATTGCGCTAGGACGTGGTGAAAGCCCAGTTTCATTCTGATTCGACGGCCGATCAGGGCTGGCGGCCTAGCCAGGCGGCTAGCTGGGTGCAGGGCCGGCGTCGGGCGGGACGGGGACGGGGACGGGCGCGAACGTCGAGGTGATGTCGCCGCCCGAGGTCCGGGCCGATCTGGCCGCGGTGGCTTTGGAGATCGTTGATCTATACTCGAACTTGCGTTTGGATTAGGATACGCTGTTCGAGTGAGCGTTTCGGTACAGGAGTCGCTGCTGGACGTGGCTTCCGGTCCGGCCCTCGGGGCGCTAGGTTCCTCGGTGCGGCGGGTTCCGCTGACCCGGGACGCCTGGGTGGACCTGCGGCCGGGGTGGCTGGCGGGGTCCGGGGCGGTGTTCGGCGCGCTGGTCGAGACGGTGCCGTGGCGGGCGGAGAAGCGGCACATGTACGACCGGGTGGTGGACGTGCCCCGGCTGCTGTGCTTCTACGGCGAGGACGTGCCGCTGCCGCACCCTTTGCTGAGGGCCGCGCTGGGGGCGCTGAACGCGCACTACGGGGCGGAGCTCGGCGAGCCGTTCCGGACCGCGGGGCTGTGCCTGTACCGAGACGGGCGGGACAGCGTGGCCTGGCACGGCGACACGACCGGGCGGGGTTCGCGTGAGGACACCATGGTGGCGATCTTGTCACTGGGGGCGCCGCGCGCTTTGACGCTGCGGCCGCGGGGCGGCGGCGATCGTTTGCGTTATGAGGTCGGGCACGGCGATCTGCTGGTCATGGGCGGTAGCTGCCAGCGAACATGGGAGCACGCCGTACCGAAGACGGCCCAGGCGGTCGGACCGCGGATCAGCGTGCAGTTCCGGCCGCGCGGGGTGCGCTGACAAAGGCGCCCGGGCATGCAACCATCCGTGGTCCGGTGGTGGTCTGCATGGCTGTAGGGGGGTGAGCCATGAGCGCGAAGCTGGACGGGGAGTTCCGGGAGTTCATGCACGCCCGGTGGCCCGCTATGGTCCGGCTTGCGTACGGGCTGACCGGGGATCAGGGCCACGCGGAGGACGTGGCGCAGGCCGCGTTCGCGCGGGCCTACGCGGCCTGGGCCACGGTCACGCGTAGCGGCGACCCGGACGCCTACGTCCGGCAGATCGTGATCAACGAGAACCGGAACCGGTTCCGCAAGCGCCGCGTGAGTGAACGGCTGACCGACTCCCCGCCCGAGTCCGCCCTCATCGACATGCCGTGGACCGACGCGATCCGCGAGTACGACGAGCGTTCGGCGCTGATGGCGGCGCTGCAGCGGCTGGGCCCGAGACAGCGGGCGGTGATCGTGCTCCGCTACTGGATGGACCTTACCGAGCACGAGACCGCGGCCGCGTTCGCCATTCCGATGCGGGCCACGATCACCGAGGTGGCGGCATACTCCCGGCACGGCGAGATCGCCTTCGCGGTCCCGTTCAACCGGCCCGGCGGGATGGCCTGGATCATCTCCTGGCTGCAACCTGGCCAGGTCACGGCGTCCGGGGTCTCGGGCCTGATCGGATCCGGCACGGCCAGTGGCCAGGCCTGGTCGGCGACCGTGTACCTGGGCCCGTGGGGGACCTGCATCGGGCTTGACGGGGGCACGGCCCCCGGGGGTGGCTGCTTCCCGTCCGTGCCCGCAGCGGCCG
Organism: uncultured Actinomycetes bacterium; assembly: GCA_963742795.1. GTDB lineage: Bacteria > Actinomycetota > Actinomycetes > Streptosporangiales > Streptosporangiaceae > Palsa-504. Next base: position 166,415 of record CAVUNL010000020.1, on the reverse strand, counting down.
GGGTTATCACGCTCGATCAGGGCTGCACTCCGGTGATAGCGGGCGGGCTGGCGCCGGCCGCGGCGGCCCGCGTCGTGGTCACGCAGCCCGACGGTACGAAGATCCAGGTCCGGCTGGTGACGGTCGGAGGCAGGAAGGTCTTCGCGTTCGCGGTGCGCGCGGGGGCCAAGCCGATCCGCTGGGTCGCCTACGACAGCGCCGGGAAGGTGGTCGCGTCATCGGGCCGGTGATCCGCGTCTAAATTGTGTCGACGGCCGGCGGGCGGCGTGCGGCGGTCACCGAGAGTAGTGACCCTGGGCAGTCGTCTGGCGCGGTCCCGCAGTCGTCGCGGTCAGCGGAAGTCGCGGCTTGCGAAACCGGCGGCGACGGCGACGCGCAGCGGGCGCAGGGCGGTGGCGACCAGGTTGACGGCACCGCCGGTGCGCTCGATCCGGCCGTAGATGAGCAGCGCGGGCGCGGTGGCCGCTGTTCGGCGGTGGCGGGCCCAGACGTGCGGGGGGCAGATGACGTTCAGCATCCCGGTCTCATCCTCCAGGCTGAGGAACACCACCCCGCGCGCGGTGGGCGGCTGCTGCCGGTGGGTGACCAGGCCGGCCACGGCCACGGCGGAATCGGCGGCGGTGTCCATTTCCGGGGACCGCGCCGACGACGCGGTGAGCACCTGCCGCGCCGCGAGTTCCGCTCGGATGTGGGCCACCGGGTGCGTGCTGTAGGTCCCGGTGGCCCACACGTCGGCGAGCGTCTCCTCGGCCGGCGTCATGGCCGGCAGCGGCGGCGCGGTCAGGCCGGCCGTGGTGCCGGCCAGCTGCCCCTCGCGGACCGAGGCGGCGGCCCCGGCCGCCCACAGGGCGGCCCGCCTGCTCAGCCCGAAGCACCCGAACGCCCCCGCGGTGGCCAGCGCCTCCAGCGTGGCGGCGGGCAACTCGGTCCGGACCGCGAAGTCCTCCAGGTCCCGGTAGGGCCCGGCCGCCACTCGGCCGGCGGCCACCCGCTCGGCCGTCTTGGTGCTGAGGGTGCGTACCTCGGACAGGCCCAGCCGGATGGCCGGCGGTGTGCCTTCGAGGGTGACGCTTTCCAGCACGGCGAGCGCGTCGCTGGCGTTCACGTCCACGCCGCGCACGACGACCCCGTGCCGCCGCGCGTCGTTGACCAGGCTGTGCGGGGCGTAGAACCCCATCGGCTGGTTACGCAGCAGCGCGGCGGTGAACGCGGCCGGGTAGTACCGCTTCAGCCACGCGCTCGCGTAGACCAGGTAGGCGAAGCTGATCGCGTGCGACTCGGGGAACCCGTAGTTGGAGAAGGCCAGGATCTTGACGTAGATGTCCTGGGCGATGGCCGGACCGATACCGCGTTCGGCCATCCCCTCGAGCAGCCGGTCGCGCAGTTCCTTGATTCGCTCGGGGGCCCGCTTGGAGCTCATGGCCTGGCGCAGCCGGTCGGCCTCGGCGGGGGTGAAGCCCGCGCAGTCGATGGCCAGCTGCATCATCTGCTCCTGGAACAGCGGCACGCCGAGCGTCTTGCCGAGCGCCGCGCGCATCGACTCGTGCGGCATCGCCGCGTCCTCCAGGCCGTCGCGGCGGCGCAGGTAGGGGTGGACCGAGCCGCCCTGAATCGGGCCCGGCCGGATCAGCGCGACCTCGATGACCAGGTCGTAGAACTGCCGCGGCCGCAGCCGGGGCAAGGTGGCCATCTGGGCCCGGGACTCGACCTGGAACACGCCCACCGTGTCGGCCTCGGTCAGCATCTGGTAGACGACCGGGTCCTCCTGCGGGATGGTGGCCATCGTCCAGCGCGGGCCGTAGTGCTTTTCGACGAGGTCGAAGCAGTCGCGCAGGGCGGCCAGCATGCCGAGGCCCAGCAGGTCGAACTTGACCAGGCCCGCGTAGGCGCAGTCGTCCTTGTCCCACTGCAGCACGGTGCGGCCGGGCATCCGGGCCCACTCCACCGGGCATACCTCCCCCACCGGCCGGTCGCAGATCACCATGCCGCCGGAGTGGATGCCGAGGTGACGCGGCAGCCGCTGCATCTGCCGGGCCAGCTCCGCCACCGCGGCCGGGACGTCCTCGGGGTTTTCGGGGTCCGGGCTGGTGCCACCCGCAGGGTAGGTGGCACCAGCCCGGACGGGGGCGCCGGGCAGCGGTTCCCCGGCGGCGGCCTGGCCCGGGCCGATCTGGGCGACCCAGGCGTCGGATTGTCCGGGCGTATAGCCGAGCGCGCGTCCCGCGTCTCGCAGCGCCAGCCGCGGCCGGTAGGTGATCACGTTGGCGACCTGCGCGGCCCGGTCCCGCCCGTAGGTGTCATAGACGTACTGGATGACCTCTTCCCGGCGGCGGTGCTCGATGTCCAGGTCGATGTCGGGCGGCCCGTCCCGGCCCTCGGACAGGAACCGCTCGAACAGCAGGTGGTGCGAGACCGGGTCCACGTTGGTGATGCCGATCGCGTAGCAGACCGCCGAGTTGGCCGCCGAGCCGCGGCCCTGGCACAAGATGTGCTCCCGCTCGCAGAACTCCACGATGTCGTGCACGATCAGGAAGTAACCGGGGAACCTGAGCCGCTCGATGACCTCGAGCTCCCGGTCGATCTGCCGGTACGCGCCAGGCACGCGCTCGTCGCCGGGCGGCCCGTACCGGGCCGGGGCCTTGCGCGCCACCAGCTCGCGCAGCCAGGACGTCTCGGTATGGCCGGACGGGACGGGAGCGCCGGGCAGGTCAGGCGCTATCACCCGGAAATCGAACGCGAGCTCGCGGCCCAGCGCCGCGGTCCGCTCCAGTATGCCCGGGTAGCGGCGCAGCAGCGCGGCCATCTCCTGGCCCGACCGCAGGTAGGCGGTGCCCGCCGCGGCCAGCCAGCCGTCCATGTCGGCTAGGCTGCGGCGGGCCCGGATGGCGGCCAGCGCCTGAGCCAGCCGGGCCTGCGCGGGCGCCGCGAAGTGCACGTTGCCGCTGGCCACCACGCCCACGTCGGCCAGGGCGGCCAGCCGGGCCAGCAGGTCGTTGCGCTCGTCGTCGCCGGGGTCGTGGTGGCAGTTCAGCTCGACCATCACGTTCTCATGGCCGAACGTCTCGGTCAGCCGGCCCAGCTCCCGCCAGGCCGCGCCCGGCCCGCCGGCGGCCAGCGCCGCGGGCACTGCCCCCTTGCGGCACCCGGTCAGCACCACCCAGTGGCCGCCGTGCGCGCCGGCCAGCGCACCGGTGTCGTAGACCGGGCGCCCCTTCTCCCCGCCCGCTAGCTGCGCGGCGCTGATCACCGCGGACAGCCGGGCGTACCCCTCGGCGTCGCGGGCCAGGACCAGCAGGTGGCGGCCCGCCGGGTCGGGCGGTTTGTCTGGCCCGGACGGCAGGTCGAGGCTGAGCTCGGCGCCGAACACGGTGTTCAAGCGGGCCCCTTGGCCGCGGAGCCTGGCCGCGGCTTGCGCGAACTGCGGGACTCCGTACATCCCGTCGTGGTCGGTGATGGCCAGGGTCTCGAGCCCGAGCCGGGCGGCCTCGGTGACGAGCTCGCCGGGCGTGGCCGCCCCGTCCAGGAAGCTGTAGGAGGAGTGGCAGTGCAGCTCGGCCCACGGGACGACGGCCGTTGCGGGCGGCGGCGCCGGCTTCAGCAGGCGCGGCGGGTCCGCCTTCGCGGACTGGCGCGGAGCACGCTGATCCGGATCAGGCTGGTCCGGGAGCTCCCCCTCAAATCGCCAGGCCATCCGCCGCCGCAGCTCGCGCCAGGGCACCGGCGGGTTGTTCCAGCCCATAACCAGTACCCCGCTTCGATCAGCCACCGGCTGCCCTGGACCGCGGCCAGCCAGGCCCGCCCGTCCCCGGTCAGCAGCTGGAACCGGGCCCGGCGGCGCGCGGCGGCCGGGTCCCACCAGCGTTCGGACAGCGGCCACGGCCCGGCCCAGCCAGTGATCCGCAGCGGCGGCTCGCCGTCGGCCGCCAGCCAGGCCAGGCGCGGCCGAGAGCACGCACCGCCCGGTGACCGTGACCGCGTCCCCGGCATCGTCGGTCACGTCCGCCTCACGGGCGAAGGGGTACACCACACCCGGCGCCGCACCCATGATCCGACCGGGCCACGGCGGGCCCACGGCCAGGCGGGGCTCCCTTTTTTCGCCGAACGGAACGTCGTTCACCTGCTCGGCCACGTCCCGCCCGCCACCCAAGGCGGGGCGCAGCACGGCCTCGTGTCCGAGCATGGCCTGCACCCGCATGGCGGCCCGCGCCACCCGGTCGCTGACCACGGTCTCCCCCCAGAGCGCGAGCTGGTGCCCGGTGACGTGGACCACCTGGTCCGGCACCAGCCGCAGCACCGCGATGCCCCCGTCGGCGGCGTCGGTATCTGCCGGCCGCCAGCCGTCGAGCTGCCAGCGGACCCGGTCGGCCAGGGCGGCGGCGGACAGCAGCCCGTCGTGCCGCCAGAGCCTGCGGCTCTCCCGCCCGTCGGCGCAGGCGGCCCGGACCTGGACCCGGACGCAGGTCAGCCCGCGGTCCGCGAGGCCCTGGTGCATCCGCTCGGCGAGCGCCTTGGCCGCGAACACTACCGGCTCGGCCAGCGGTTCCGGCGGGTCGAACTCCTGGGCCACGGACAGGTCCTCGGCCGGCGGGCGCACCGCCAGCGGCCGGGAGCCCAGGCCGCGGGCCAGCCGGTGCACGGTCTCCCCCGCGGCGCCGAACCTGCTGGCCACGTCGTCGGCCGGCAGCGCGGCCAGATCCCCCAGCGTGCGCAGGCCGAGCCGGCTCAGCAGGGCCGCGAGATCCTGGCCGGCCAGGTCCCCGGTCCCTCCCCCGGCCGGGCAACCGCTTGCGGACCGGCCAGGACGCTCACCGGCTGCCGGGCCAGGAACTCCGGCGTCCGGCCCGGCGGGATGACCAGGACCGGGCGGGCGGTGCTAGCCTCCCACGCGGCACGGGCAGCCAGGCGCGCGGCGAACAGCCCGTCGGCGACGCCGGCCCAGGACTCGACGCCGAGATCGGCGACCACGGCGATGATCCGGCCGGCCAGCGCCGTCTCGCCGCCGAAGTAGCGGGCCGGGCCTCGGGCCCCGAACGCGCACACCCCCGGCTCGACCGCCTCGACCGCCGGGCAGAACGCGATTACCGCGGTGAGCACCCGGTCGAACTCCCGCGACGTCCGGGATGCGGACAGGCCGGGACAGCACAGCACCATGACCCGGGGTTCGGGCGCGCTCATCCGGCCCGCACAACCTGGAGGCGGCGCTCCGGCACCGGGATGCCGGGCGGCTCGGCCGCGCTGACGCTGCCGTCTTCGGCTGGCAGCCAGAGCCAGCGAGCGCGCGTCATGGCCGCCTCCCCGCGGCCGTCGGCCGTCACCTGCGCGCAGCACGCCCGGAGCCCGGCCGTGCCCGTCGCCCAGCCCGGTCCACCCCTGGGTGAGGACCCGGAGACGGACCTGCGCCCCCGGCCAGTCACCGACGACCAGCAGCACGCCCCGGCCGCGCCGCAGCGTCGCCTCCAGGCGCTGCCGGACCTGGGCCGGCGCCTGCGCGGGCGGCCTCAGCAGGACGAGCTCGCACCCGTCGAGCAGCGACGCGACCACCTGCGGCCAGGCGTGCCCCGGATCGGGGACCAGCAGGGTCCGCTCCGCGTCCAGGCCCAGGCCCGCCGCGGCCAGCACGCCCGCCTCGGGCACCCCGGCGATCCCGCACCAGGCCCCGTCCGCCGAGGCCCCGGCCGCGAGGGCCAGGATCAGCAAGCCGAACTCTGCCACCGTCACCACCGAGCCGCGGGCCAGCCCGCCCCGCGGCAGCAGCTCGCGCAGCGCGGGCAGCACCGGCAACGTCCCGCCTCCGAGCGGATCGGCAGCCCGGGAAACCAGGGATCCGGATACCTCTGCGGCCACGGACAGCCGAGGCCGCGCAGATGATATCCGTCTGGTTTCCGTAGACGCGATCCCCATTCCGTCGATTATCGAACATAGATTCGCCCAGGTCAAGCACGGATTACAAGTGTCGCAGCCGGGCTGAGATCCTTGAGAAAATGTTGTTGCTATAGCTACTCTGATTGCTAGCGAAACTCTTAGGAGAGCGTCAATGGAACGCTTGGATAGTGCCGCCACCGGCCTCATCGAGCAGGACGTCAGGGGGCGCTTCCCGGACGGCGCGGTGGACAGCGTCGCGGTGCTGCAGTACGGCGACGAACCGTCGGTCGAGCCGGGCCAGATCGTGATCCAGGTGACCGTCGCGCCCGCGGCCGAGGCGGAAGGCGACGAGGATCCCCTGCAGGGCTTCCACCAGGCCTACCGGGACGCGATCCGGCAGCTCCAGCAGGACATCCCGCAGCGATGGCCGCAGGCCAACCGGTTCCAGTTCGTCGCCTGCCAGAGCGAAGGCCACCAGCGCTTGATGATGCTGCGGATGCCCGCGCCGGACGAGCCAAAGGGTGACCTCACCCCCGTGATGGCCCGGCTCGGGCCGGCCGACCTGGAGACCCTGGACACGCTGATCGCGGCAGGATTCGCGGCCAACCGGGCGCAGGCCGTCCGCTGGGCCCTGGCCCGCATCCGCGAGCGGCCTGCCTACACCGAACTGCGCGAGCACGCCAAGCAAATCGAGACCCTCAAATCCCGCTTCTAAGCCGATCCTCGCGTGACGTGACCATAGAGGTGAGTCCCGGCCAGCGGTCATCTTGCCCGGAGACCTTCATGCGGCCGGTCCCGCTCCGGTGAGGCCGTCCAGTTCGGCGGCGACAGCGGCGGCCTCGACCGCGCTGATCCGCTCGAAGATTTCCCGTGCCCGCCGCAGGCCCGCGACGGCCTCGGCGGTGCGGCCGGCGGCTAGGGCACGACGGCCCAGGCCGGCCAGCGCCTCGGCCTCATACCAGGGGCCGGCGATCTCGCGGGCCAGGTCCAGGGCCAGCCGGTAATACGCTTCAGCTTGGTCGAGATCACCGCGGACCCGGCACAGCGTTCCCAGTTCGTCGAGCGCCTCGACCTCGCCGCCCAGGTCGCCGATGGCGCGGTAAATGCCCAGCGCCTCCTCCTGTACGGCGGCCGCGCCCGGATAGTCCCCGGTCATCCGCCGTACGCTGCCCAGCCGGTTGAGCGCGTCGGCCTCGCCGCGCCGGTCGCCGAACTCACGAAAGATACCCAGCGCCTCCTCCTGGGCAGCGGCCGCGGCAGGATAATCCCCGGTCAGCCACCGCACGATCCCCAGTACGTTGAGCGCGTCGGCCTCGCCGCGCCGGTCACCGAGGTCACGGCAGATACCCAGCGCCTCCTGCTCGGCGGCGGCCGCGGCAGGATAATCCCCGGTCAGCCACCGCACGGCTCCCAGCCGGTTGAGGGCTTCCGCCTCGCCACGCCGGTCACCGAGGTCACGGCAGATACTCAGCGCCTCCTGCTCGGCGGCGGCCGCGGCAGGATAGTTCCCCGTCAGCCAGCGCACCGTCCCCAGGTCGAAGAGGGCATTGGCATAGCCGAGCCGATCGCCGAGGTCACGGAAGGTGCCCAGGGCCTCCTCCAGCGCGGCGGCCGCGCCGGGATAATCCGCCGCTCGCCACCGTATGACCCCTAGACCGGTCAGGGCGTTCGCCTGACCGAGCCGGTCACCGAGGTCACGGGAGATGCCCAGCGCCTCCTGTTCCGCGGCGACTGCGGCAGGATAATCCCCGGTCAGCCAACGCACCGTTCCCAGCTCCAGGAGGGCGTTGGCCTGACCCAGCCGGTCGCCGAGCTGACGTGCGGCCTCGGCGGCGGCGGTATGGCGAGTCTGTGCGTCGACCCAGGGACCGTCCTGCCGAAGCAGGGTAGCCAGGGCGGCGGTGAGCGCCACGACCCTGGCCTGCCGATCCCCGCCGGCAGCGTAGTCAAGGCAGGCCAGTAGGTTGGAGCGTTCAGTCCGCGCCCATGTCAGCGCCTGATCGGCGTCCGTTAGGGCGGGTACCGCGGTCGGCGGCATGGCCAGGACACGGGTTTGGCTGGAGCGGGCCCGGAGGCCCAGCCGGGCCTCGGCGAGCGCCGCAGTGTGCTGATAGTAGTCCAGCAGCCGATTCAGCGCCTGTTCGCGTTCGCGAACGGGGTCGGTGGCGGCGCGGTCGCTGGCGTAGCGGCGGATCAGGTCATGCATGCCGTAACGGCGGTACCCCGCCTCGGTCAGCAGGCCCTCGCCGTGCAGTGTATCCAGGTATCCGGACGCCTCCCGCGGAGCCGTGCCGGCCAGCGCCGCGGCGGCATAACCGTCGATCGTGGTACCCGGGTGGAGGCCGAGGCGGCGGAAGAACTTCTGCAGGCCGGGGTCCAGGTACCGGTAGGACACCTCGAACGCGGCGGCCACGCTGTCCTTCTCCGCCGCCAGGGTGAGCATGCTGGCCTGGGTTTCGGCGGTCAAGTCCGCCAGCGTCCAGGACGGGTGCCCGGCGTACACCCGGGCGAGCAGCGAGATGGCCAGGGGCAGGAACCCGGCCAGCCGCGCCAGTTCTGCCACCGCCGCATCCGGGTCTGCGACAGCGCGAGGGGCCAGCCGCACGAACATTTCTCGCGCTTTTACCGGCGGCAAAACCTGCAGCAAGACCGGCGGTGCCGCTCCCGGCAGATCGCCCAGGTGACGGCGGCTGGTGACCAGTACCAGGCAGCCCGCGCCCCCAGGCAGCAGCGGGGCGACCTGATCGCTGCTAGCGGCGTTGTCCAGGACCAGGAGGGCCCGCTGCCCGGCCATCCGGTCCCGCCACAGGCTGGCCCGGCCCTCCAGATCACGGGGGAGATTGCGGGCGTCGATCCCGACGGCCGTCAGCAGGCCGGCCAGCGCCGCCTCCGGGGTCAGGGGATCCTGTCCAGGGGTGTGGGCGTGCAGGTTGACGAAGAGCTGCCGGTCCGGGAACCGGTCCCGCAGCAGGTGAGCAGCGTGCACCGCCAGGGTGGTCTTCCCCACGCCTGGCATCCCGTCGATCGCATGAATGGCCACCACGCGGCTGGTTCTCGCGGCCCTCCTCACCGAGGCGCTGATGACGTTCAGCTCTTCCTCCCGCCCGGTGAACGCCGCCGCATCCGGCGGCAGCGTGTATCTCACCCCAGACGAGGAAGCTGGCAATGACCGGACGGGCCGGGTCAGATGAGACAGGGCCGTCCGGCCCGGCGCGGCCGGCACGGCACCGCGGCCGGGGGACGACCCCGCGAGCCCCAGGACGCGGATCCAGGCGGTCGTCTCCGTTTCCTTCACGGCGACATGCGCCGGGTAGAACCATGAAGGTTCGGCCGCCGGATGGTGGCGCACCACTTCGTCGTAAAACCACTCCGAGACGATGAGCGCCAGTACAGCGGATGAATCGTGCAGGGCCATCTTCGCCACTGGCGCCTCGATCAGGCGGAAGGCCAGGTTGATGGAGGCGCCCGCGTACCCGTACGCGTCCTGGTGAACCTCCCCGGCATGCAGCGCCATTCGCAACCGGATCCGCTGCTCCTCCGGGCAGGCAGCGTTATGCCGGGCCAGGGCCTCCGCGAGGTAGCCGGGCAGGCCCGCGACCAGTCCGCTCTTCGGCACCGCCGGAGGGATGAGGACGAGAGCCCCGTCTCCCCGGTCTTCTTTCACGCAATCGGCCCAGCTGATACGAGCCCTGGCAAAGGACCGCCGGAGCGCTTTGTACATCGTGTCGCGCACGGCCAGCTGGTGGGCATTGGTCCGCGCGGGGTCGCCGAAGCTCTCCACGTCAACGATCAAGATGGCGCGGTGGACCGCTGGCTGAAGCGTCGCCACCTGCCTCACCTCGGGTAAGCGCCGGCTGTGGTTATGCGTCCCAGGACAGGAGCGGCGGGGCCTCGGCCTTCCGGAAAGGCGGCCGGAGCTTTGCCGCCGTGTCTATTGTGTCACCGGCAGCCAGGGCACGATCGACGTTATCTCGGCCGCCGGATCGAAGACCCACAGCTGGCCGAAGCCGCGTCCGCGAACCAGTCGCAGCCGAAGGGCGCGGGACCGCTGTACCAGCCAGGCCGCGATTGGTGTTTGATGCCTGAAAAGGCATAATAGTGAGCGTGGACACGGTGGAACTGCTGCTAGAGGCGCGCAGAAGCGCAGGCCTGACCCAGGCTGAGCTGGCACGTCGTGCCGGCACCTCGCAGGCCATGGTGGCACGGTATGAGACGGGGATAGCTAGCCCCACGGTGCGCACCTTGCGGCGGCTGCTGCGAGCGGCCGGCCGCGACCTCGAGCTGTCAAGCGTTGCCTCAGAGTCCGCCATCCCGCCCAGCCCGCTCGCGGCGACCCTCCGGGAGCACCAGGCTCGTCGTCCGGACCCCAGTCCCCGATGATCTTGGCCCAGCCAGTCCGGGCGGCCTGGGCGGCGGCGACCGAGGGGAGTTCGGCGTGGTCGGCGCGGCGGCCCCAGCCGTCGAAGAACTGGCCGTGCTGGGCGATCCACGGCCCGGCGTGCACCGCGCGAGGCAGGTCACCGGCCTGGCCGAACCACGCGGGCGGATCGCCCGCCAGCCCCGGCGACCGGATCATGGTCACCCCGGCCGCCAGGTGCGCGCGCAGGTCATCGCGGAGAAGCGCCTCGTCGAGGGGCTTACCTGGGTCTTCCGCCCCAGGGTGGGTGTGTGCGTCGACCAGGCCGGGCAGCAGCCAGCCCTCGGCGGCCAGCTCGGCGCCGGGGACCGGATCGTCGGTCCACCGGTCACCGTCGGCGAACAGGTCGACCGGCTCGCCGCCGGGCAGGGCGAAGCCGCGAATCCGCAGGACGGTCATCACGCCACGCTAACAACCGGGGGTACGGCGGCATAATGCGGGGATGGGACGCGGAGACCTGGAGTACCGGAGCCTGAACGTGGCGGGGGTGCGGCGCGGGTACTGGCTGGCCCGGGGGCCGGACGCGGCGGGTCCGCTGCTGGTGGTGCTGCACGGGTCGGGGATGAGCGGGAAGGCCGTGGCCCCATCCCCCCGCCACCTGGACGTCACCGGCATCCTGCTGGAGATGGTGACAGCGGGATCCTGATTTGTCTCCGGCGCGTGTATCAGGTGGCGCTGCGGTGCCCTCCGGGTTAGAAAAGAGGTTAACCGCCACTACCGAGGCGCTGATGATGGCAGCAGGCGGGCCGGCGGAGGCTGGCCGTGCGTGACGACCCGACGGTCGTCGCGCTTGTTACTCGCGCGGCCGGGGGCGACCCGGCCGCGTGGAAAGAGATCGTGGAGCGGTACGTGCCGCTGGTGTGGTCCATCTGTGCCCGGTTCCAGTTGAGCAATTCCGATCGTGAGGACGTGGCGCAGAATGTATGGCTGCTGCTGGTCGAGCAGCTCGGGAAGCTGCGGGAACCCGCCGCGCTGCCCGGGTGGCTGGCTACGACCACTCACCGGGAGTGCCTCCGGGTGGTGACGGCGGCCCGTAAATCGGAGCGGCTAGGGACAGGACTAGACGACGCTCTGCAATTCGTGGACAACACGATAATCGACGAGGAGATCCTCATGGCTGAGCGGAACGCGGCGCTGCGAGCAGCGTTCGCGGAGCTACCGCCCCGGTATCAGCAGCTGCTGGCCATGCTCGCCAAAGACCCGCCGGTGTCGTACGCGGAGATCAGCGCGACCCTGCAGATCCCGGTGGGAAGCATCGGCCCGCAGCGGGCCCGCTGCCTGGAACGGCTTCGCAAGTCCCCCGCCGTCGCCGCGCTCATAGAGGGTGAGGCCGACGTCAACTGGACGGCGGGCGAGCGACGTGCGTGACGACGAGGAGCTCCTCGCGGCGCTGGGTGAGGCGATCCGGGCCCGGGAGGAGGTGCCCGAATGGTTCGTCGAGACGGGCAAGAACGCGTACGCGTGGCACAACATCGACGCCGAGCTCGCCCAGCTGACCTACGACTCCGACCGTGACCGGGATCAGGGCCGGGACCGGGACCTGGTGGCAGCCGTGCGGTCGGAGACCGCATCGATCCGGGCGCTCACCTTCACCTCGACGCGGTTGTCCATCGAGCTGGAGGTCACCGAGGACGCCCTGCTCGGCCAGGTCGTCCCGCCGCGAGCCGGGACGCTCGAGGTACAGACCATGGCGGGCACGATCGCGACGACCCCGGTGGACGAGATCGGGTGTTTCGCGGTCGAGCCCATCCCGGCCAGCCCGTTCCGCCTCCGTTGCCGGACGGGCAACGACACCGACGTGCTGACCGGCTGGATCACTCTGTGAAGTCTCCCTCAGCCAGCGCCGAGGCAGACGAACGACCACGCCGTGGCCGCTGCTACCGGGTCTGACTCGGATCCCTGGCGGGCGTCGCGCAGGGCTTCGGCCAGGCTTGCGCCACGGCGCAGCTCCCGGTGCAGCGCGAGCATCAGCGGCACTGCCGCGGCGTCGTTCACCGGTACGACGCTGGCCACGATCGCGACGGTACCCAGCGGGATCAGCGAGCTGGCCAGACCGAGCAGCTCGTTGGCTCCGGCCGGCGCGATGACACCGGAGTCGCAGCTGGACAGCACCAGGTGGCGCGGTCCACGGCGCAGCCGCTCTAGGTCGTAGACCGTGAGGGGACCGTCGTCGAGGCTCAGCGAGGAGAACAGCGGGCTGTCAGGGCGGAAGGTGCCGTGGGCCGCGATGTGCACCAGCCGGGCGCCGTCGATCGCGGTCAGGACCCGGGCCACGGTCGCGGTGCCGCCGCCCAGCACCACGGGTTCGCAGTCGTGGGCGTAGCCGGCGGCTAGCTGAGGGACCTCGGCTCCTTCGGAGGCCAGGTGGGGACCGCGGACCAGGACCACCGGGCCGGCCGAGGCGTCGAGCCCATCGTGGTCGAGCACCGTGTCCGAGATGGTCCGGCGGGCCCGGAGCCAGGACGCCGCCGAGGGCGCGACGCTCACCGCCTGGGAACGCAGGCCGGGCAGCAGGCTCCAGGGCACCGAGTGCAGACGGCCGGGCGGCACGACGATTACGTTGCCGTCTCCGGTATGCGCGCCGGCCTCGCCGAGCAGAACCTGCTCGAGCGTCTGGCCCATCCTGGTCAGCCGGGCGTGCACCTCCGCGGCCGCGGGCAGAGCCGAACCGTAAGCCAGGCGTCTGAGCACGAACCGGGCGAACCGGATCTCACGCGCGGCCAGTTCGGTCCGGCCGACCGCGAACCGGCGTACCTGGCCGTCGCCGCACACCAGGACGTGCAGCTCGCCTTCGATGTCGACTAGCTCGAGCAGCCGGTCGTCGCCGAGCGCATCTAGCAGGCCGGGAACGTCGATTCCTCCGATGCGTGGGGCGCCGTTCCGGCCGGCGCCCTGGGTGCGCAGCGCCCGGGCCCGAACCGCGCGTTCCAGCCGCTGGCGTTCGTACTTGAGGGGAGCGGTTCGCAGCCCCAGGCTGTTCGCCCGCGTGAGCCTGCTGCCGACGTCTCGCATCGCGGCCAGGTCGGCCTGCAGCTCCTCGTCGGAGGGCGGGTGCACGGGAGGCACGGCCAGCGCGACCGCCCGCCACCGCTCGCTCCAGGCCAGCATGAGCCTGGGCCGGCCGAGGCGCAGGGCGTGCCGCAGGCCGAGATTGGCCAGTTCGGCGCCGTGGGCGGTGGTGTGCGCACGCAGCTCCGAGGAGCCGAGCATGCTCCGGTACTCGTCGATAACGTCCAGGCCTCGCCGGCAGGCGTACATGAGACGGCGCCGGTCGCCGACCGCCTCGGCACGCAGCGCCTCGGCTCGCCAGGCGACCGCCCGGGACAGCGCCGACCCGTGCCGGCGTCCAGCGGCGGCGGCGGCCAGGTGCTGGTTCGCCATCGCAGTCCGGCCCAGGGCCAGGGCGACCCGGCCGACGGCCAGCTCCGCCAGCGGCTGGTGGGGCGAGGAGAGATGGGCCAGCACCCGGGCGCAGCGCCCGGCGTCCCGGAGCAGGGCGGCGGTCGCCGGACCAGCCTCCACGCTGGCGCTCACCTGGACCAGCTGGGCCTGCGCTCGCCACCAGCGCCGACCCTGCCGGTCGAAGAGCCGGCGCGCCTCGGTGGCCCGGTCCAGGGCCGCCGCGGGCTGGCCGGCGGCGAGCGCGGACGTGGCCGCGGTGAGAAGCAGCTCGGCCCGCTTGGTGGGCCGGCCATGGATCCGGTCCAGCTGCTCGATCGCGGCATCGGCCTCCTGCATGGCGTCGGTGGCCAGTCCTGCCGCGGTGAGCGCGGCGCACCGGTGGATGCTCAGGTCGGGTTCGGAGGTGCCGAGCCGCTGGAGTCGCTCCGCCGCCTCATCGAAGCAGCTGAGCGCGTCCGGCAGGTCGCCGAGCCGGAGGGCGACCAGACCGCGGTTCACGGTGACTTCCACGGACTCCAGCTCCTGGCCGTTCTTGGCGAACAGCTCCTCGGCGCGCCGGAGGTCGGCGGTGGCACGCCGCGCCGAACCCGACGAGAGGTAGCTGACCGCCCGTTCCTGCAGCGCCCGGGCTTCCCAGAGCTGGTCATCGGCCGCTCTCATGGCCACGATCGCGGTGTTCAAGTCCTCGAGCGCCTCGTCGTGCCGCCCGAGGATCAGCAGGGCGGCGCCCCGCCGGAACACCATCCTGGTGTGCAGATGCCCGGTGGACTGCTGCACCGCCGCATTGAGGGCGTTACGGCCGGACACGCTCCGCCCGGCGAAGATGAGAGCGACCCCGAGTGTGCCGAGCACGTCCGCCTCGCGCTCGTCCGAGCCGGCGCGCCGGGCCAGCCGGCGGGCGATCCGCAGCTCTACCAGGGCCGCGTCGATGTCCCCGTACTCCCGCAGCACGGTGCCGATGGCCTGCCGCGCGACCGAGGCGGCCAGGGGGCCTGGATGGCCCGCGAGCACCCTGCGGGCCCGCTCCAAGGCCTCGTTGGGGCGGGACAGCGCCAGCGGAAGAAGATCTACGGGCCCGTCGCTGGCCAGTTCGGCAGGGACGGTCATATTTATAGATCCTTGGCCATGACAGGTAAACGGGCAAGCAAATTCCCGGACGGACAAATCTGTCCGTGAATGCGGTATACAATTTTCGGGCACCTCGGGATGCCTGGTGCGGCAAGGGTTGCGGCTTGGGCGAGTCACGTGCGTCAAATCATGCCAAGTGATAAGAATCCTGTTGATGATCGTCCGGAACCCTTCCCCGGCACGGTCGGGCATTCAACCAAATGCTCCCCATTTTCCCTCGGCCTTCGGGCGTATCAGGCTCGGCCAACGCATATCCGCACTATCGACGACTGCGATCGCCCGAAGGGGGCATAGATGGACTCGGTGACCGCCGCGCAGTGGCACGGCATGAGGGACTCGTTTGCCCGCCAAGGCATCCAGATCGACGCCGCCTACACGCCGCGCGGCGAGATTGAGTACATGTACGTGGCCGGCCAGCTGCTGACCCTGGACCGCGGTGACAACATCCAGCGCATACAGCAGGTGCTGGGTGGAGTCCGCCGGGTCGAACTGCCCGGACAGTCGCGATTGGGCGATATCGCAGTGCTGTCGATTGATGATGAGGTCTACCGACGAGAGGGCTACCTGACCGTCCCGCAGGCGCTGGACCTCATCGAGGATCGCCTGGTAACGAACAACTTGGCGCGGCGCGACGAACGGCCGCTGGCCGATCCGGTGTACGTCGCGCACATCACCAAGATCTGCCCGGCCGATGAACCGGAGGTGCCGTGCGGGTGCGAGTCGTCACCGGCTCAGCCGTGCCCGCCGGTGACGCCGGGCGCGGGCGGGACCGGCGTGCGCCTCGGGGTCTGCGACACCGGCCTGCTGGAGAACCTGGACCCGGCCCAGGTGCCGTGGCTGGACGGGGTCACGGGGGACCCGGATCTACTGGGGCCGCTCCTGCCCGGCGGCCAGCTGAACATCCCGGAGTACGCCGGACACGGGACCTTCATCGCCGGGGTCGCGCGAAGCATGGCGCCCGGGGCCACCGTGTACGTCAGCGATCACTTCACATCGTCCGGCGGGGAACTGGAATACGTGATCATCGATAAGCTCGAGCAGCTCATCGCCGACTTCTCGCCGGCCGTGGTCAACCTGTCGGCCGGTACGTACACCCGCAACAACTGGGAATCGCTCGCCTTCAGCGACTTCCGCACCCGGCACGCCGACCTCGTCCTGGTCGCCGCGGCCGGCAACGACAGCACGGACCGGCCGTTCTACCCCGCGGCGTTCGACTGGACGGTCTCGGTCGGCGCCCTGGGCGCCGACCAGGAACACCTGGCGTGGTTCAGCAACTACGGCGACTGGGTGGACGTGTACGCGGTCGGCGAAGGCATGATCAACGCCTACGCCCACGGCGTGTACACCTACCGCGAGCCGCCGAAGCAGCCCGCCGTGCAGACCTTCAAGGGAATGGCCAAGTGGGACGGCACGTCGTTCTCCACCCCGATGGTGGCTGGGATCATCGCGGCCGAGATGGCGCGTACCGGGGCAGACGCTGAAACCGCGGCCCAGGCGGTGCTGGCCAAGGCGCAAGCGCAGGCGATCAGCGGCGTCGGGCCCGCACTGTATCCTGCCGACGCGCAGTAAGCCTCGCGGGTCTTGGCCTGGAAGTCGTAGCCGAGGTGCGCGCCCAGCGAGACGACCCACAGCAGGGCCGTCATCCAGGTTCCCTGGCGCAGAGCCTGGCTCGCTTCGACCCACACGCGCACCGTCATATCGCGCGGATGGCGCCGGTGATCGCGGCCAGCACCAGGCTGCCCGCGAGTGCCGCGGCATTTCCGCGGAGGCGCCAGACGGCTGTCAGATACAGCCCTGGTGGGGTGTATCAGGTGGCGCTGCGGTGCCCTCCGGGTTAGAAAAGAGGTTAACCGCCACTACCGAGGCGCTGATGATGGCAGCAGGCGGGCCGGCGGAGGCTGGCCGTGCGTGACGACCCGACGGTCGTCGCGCTTGTTACTCGCGCGGCCGGGGGCGACCCGGCCGCGTGGAAAGAGATCGTGGAGCGGTACGTGCCGCTGGTGTGGTCCATCTGTGCCCGGTTCCAGTTGAGCAATTCCGATCGTGAGGACGTGGCGCAGAATGTATGGCTGCTGCTGGTCGAGCAGCTCGGGAAGCTGCGGGAACCCGCCGCGCTGCCCGGGTGGCTGGCTACGACCACTCACCGGGAGTGCCTCCGGGTGGTGACGGCGGCCCGTAAATCGGAGCGGCTAGGGACAGGACTAGACGACGCTCTGCAATTCGTGGACAACACGATAATCGACGAGGAGATCCTCATGGCTGAGCGGAACGCGGCGCTGCGAGCAGCGTTCGCGGAGCTACCGCCCCGGTATCAGCAGCTGCTGGCCATGCTCGCCAAAGACCCGCCGGTGTCGTACGCGGAGATCAGCGCGACCCTGCAGATCCCGGTGGGAAGCATCGGCCCGCAGCGGGCCCGCTGCCTGGAACGGCTTCGCAAGTCCCCCGCCGTCGCCGCGCTCATCGAGGGTGAGGCCGACGTCAACTGGACGGCGGGCGAGCGACGTGCGTGACGACGAGGAGCTCCTCGCGGCGCTGGGTGAGGCGATCCGGGCCCGGGAGGAGGTGCCCGAATGGTTCGTCGAGACGGGCAAGAACGCGTACGCGTGGCACAACATCGACGCCGAGCTCGCCCAGCTGACCTACGACTCCAACCGTGACCGGGACGCGGTCGCGGTGGTTCGGTCGGAGACCGCATCGATCCGGGCGCTCACCTTCACCTCGACACAGTTGTCCATCGAGCTGGAGGTCACCGCGGGCTCGCTGGTCGGCCAGGTCGTCCCCCCGCGAGCCGGGACGCTCGAGGTACAGACCACGGCTGGCGTGGCCAGCTCGCCGGTGGACGAGATCGGCTGCTTCGCGGTCACCCCGATCCCGAACAGCCCGTTCCGGCTACGCTGCCGTACCGAGGACGGGGCCGACGTGCTGACCGGGTGGATCACACTCTGATTCCCGCTGGGTTCCCGTGATTCCGCGGCTCAGGCGGCGCCCAGGCTGACCAGCGACATGGCGGTGGCGTGCTGGACCGGATCATCGGCGAGCCCGAGCCGCACGCTGTAGAGCGACTCGGCCAGGGTCTGGCCCGCGCGCAGGCAGCGGTGCAGATCCACCATCAACGGGACCAGAGCACGGTCGTTCAGCGGCACGATACCGGCGACGATCCCCGCCGTCCCCAGCGGCAGCAGGCTGCTGACCAGGCCAAGCAGCTCGTTGGCCCCGGCGGGCGCCAGCATGCCGGAGTCGCAGCTGGACAGGACCAGCCGGTACGGCGCGCGCTGCAGCCGCTCGAAGTCGTAAACGGTCAGCGGGCCGTCGTGCATCCGCAGCGAGGAGAACAGCGGGCTGTCGGCCCGGAAGATCCCGTGTGCGGCGATATGCGCCAGCCACGCCCCGTCCAACGCGGACAGCACCTTGTCGGCCGTGGCGGCGGCGTCTTCCAGCACCGTGACGTCGTCGTACATCCGCGCGACCATAGGCACCTCGGCCCCGTCCGTGGCCAGGCCAGGCCCGCGGGCCAAGGTGACGTGGTGGTGTCTGGGTTCTGGCGCTTGGTGGGCCCGCATCCAGGCGCTGGCGGACGGGGCGACGCTGATTACCCGGTCTTTTAGTGCGGGCAGCAGAGTCCACGGGATGGGGTGCAGCTTGCCGGTCGGGACGATGATGACCGGCCCGTCGCCCAGGTGCGGGACGGCTGGTCCGAGTAGCGCCTGCTGGAGTGCTGGTCCCGCCTTACCCAGGATGGCCAGCGCGCTGGCCGGGTCGTCACCGGGGCGACTGCCGGCCAGACGGCGCAGGGCGAAGCGGGCGAAATCCGCCGCCTTCATAGCGTCGCCGGCCTGGCCGGCGGCGAACTGTCTTATGCGACCCGACCCGCAGGTCAGGACGTACAGATCGCCGTCGACGTCAACGATCTCGATGAGCTGGGCAGGGCCGAGCTCATCGAGCAGGTCGGCCGGGCTGAACGGGGCGCGGGTCCACCGCCCGTTACCCCGGGCTCGCAGCGCGCTGGCGCGCACCTCGGTTTCCAGCCGTTGTTGTTCCTTCTGCAGCGACGCGCTCGGCATGCCTTGGCTCCGTGCCTGGTCCAGGCCCCTGGTCACAGCGCGCAGCGCGGCCAGGCTGGTGTTCAGCTCCGCGTCGGCTGACGGCCGCACCGGGGGAACCGCGTAGGCGGTGGCCCGCCAGCGCTCGCTCCAGGTCAGCAGGAGCCGCGGGCGCCGGGCCTGCGCGGCATGCCGCTGGGCGAGGGCGGCCAGTTCGGCGCCATGCACGGTGGCCTGGGCCCGGAGTTCCGAGGCCCCCAGGGTCAGACGGTGCTCGTCAAGAATGTCGAGCCCTCGTCTGCAGGCGGCCAGCATCCGGCCTGGACGGCCCGCGGTCTCGGCGCGCAGGGCCTCGCCGAGCCAGCCGCTGGCCCGCGACAACGCCGGGCCGCGCCGCCGGGTCCGGGCCAGCGCGGCCAGATGGCGTTCGGCGTCGTCGCGGCGGCCGAGATCCAAGGCGATGCGCCCGGCCAGCAGGTGCGCCTGCGCCGCGTCGCTCGAGCCCAGGGCATCCAGCCGGACGGCGGACCGGTTCGCCTCGCGCAGCATCGGGGCCGATACCGGGCCGACCTCGTACCGGGACTGGACGAGAACGCGCGCCGCGTGGGCCTGCCGCCAGGCGCTCCGCTGTGACCCGAACATGCGATACGCGGCCTGCGCCCAATCCAGGGCGGCCTGGGGCTGGGCCGCGGCAAGCGCGCAGTTGGCCGCCATCAGCAGCAGGTCCGCCTTCTGCGTCAGCCTGCCACGGATCTCCTCTATTTCCCGCAACGCGGCCTCGGCCTCGGCCTCGGCATCCCCGGCCAGCCCGGCCGCTAGTAGCACGGCACACCGTTCCCAGCGCAGCCTGGTGATTGGCACGTTCAGCCGCTGGAAGCGAGGGGCCGCCGCATCGAGACGGGCCAGCGCGGCCGGGAGGTCTCCCGACGCGAAGGCGGTCATGGCGCGATTGACCACCGGATCGAGCGCTTCCAGTTCCTGCCCGATGGTGGAGTACAGCCGTGCGGCGGAAACGTAATCGGCGTCGGCCCGGCTGGTCGACCCGAGCGCCAGGTAAGCACTCGCCCGGGTGTTGAGCGCGCGAGCCGTCCACAGCAGGTCGCCCGCGCGCCGCAATACGACGACGGCGTGCCGCGCGTCTTCCAGGGCCGCGGGGAACCGGCCCAGGCGGAAGAACACGACCGCACGCCGGAACCGCACCCGCGCCGCCAGGACACCACTGGATCGGCCTATGGCGGCCTCGAAGGCGGCCAGCCCGGCCGCCGTCCGGCCCGCGAAGACGAGCGCCACGCCCAGGCCGGCGAGCACATCGGTTTCGCGGTCAGCCGAGCCGGTGCGGCGGGCCTGGCGCAGTGCCTGGCGCAGTTCACGGACACCGGCCTCGACGTCGCCGTAGTCGCGCAGCACGATCCCCGCGGCCTGATGGGCCACGGAGGCGTCATGAGGGCCCGGTCGTCCGGCGAGCACGGCACGCGCTCTGGTCAGCGCAGCCCAGGGCCGCGACGTGGCCAGCGCGACCAAATCGTCCACCTCGCGCGGACCTGCCGCGGCCGCGCGCCCTCCCCGGACCACAGGCCGATTCTAGGTCTCCAGATTTGGTGCGGTCCATGTATTAAGGCGTCACGATTGCTGCTCCGTAAGGTGCATCGGACTCTGCGAGCTTTCTGAGGAACCGCAGGCCTGCTGGCAGTGCCTGCGGTTAGATCGGGTAAATGATTAATTTCGGAGGGCACAGTGACAGAAGAGAATTACTGGTACAGCTCGCTCGAGCCCGCGCTTGAGGCCAAGGCCGTCGCGGAGGCCAGGATCATCGTCGACGCGTTCCGCGACCGCGAAATCTCGATCGAAATTGGCGGTGTCCGCGACGACGCCGAAGAAGACGACGACCTGCACTCCGGTGGCATTGCCTACATGTACGCCAAGGACCGCATCCTCACCCGCGAGCAGTATCTCGGCGGGGAAGGCGGAACGCACGGAATCCAACGAATTCGGGACGCCAGGAAGCAAAGAGGAGTACTGGATGTACTCCAGCAGACCCACGGGATCGAGGAAGTTGCCGTCAGGCGAGTGGTCAACGATGTCGTGCTCATCGACTTGAACTCGCCTCGCCACGAGGACGCTTCCGCTGCTGGGACCCCTGAAGGCGACCGTGGGACCGCTCGCGGCGGGCAGCCCGACGTGCTCCGCTTTCTCGACAGCATCGACGACGAACTCGGCCCGGGAATCGCAGCGCCTGATCACGTGCTGACCGCCGCGTCACACATGACTCCCTGCTCGGCCACGGAGCCCCAGCAGGTCTATCCGACGGCGGGACCCTACCCCCCGGTCTGCCGGGACGGCGGCGCCCGGGTGCGGATCTTCCAGGCCGACACCGGGCTGGTGGCGGGGGCGGCGGAAACCTTCCCGTGGCTCGCCGGCGTTTACGGCGATCCCGACCCGCGGGCCGGGACTGGTCCGGGCAGCACGATCTCGCCCTACGGGGGACACGGGACGTTCGTCGCGGGCGTCCTGCGGTGCATGGCCCCGCAAGCGCAAATCCACGTCGAGAACATCTTCGACACCGCGGGCAGCGCGCTGGAATCGGAGGTCGCGAGGAAGCTCCACGCGGCGTTCGGCTTCGGCTTCGAGATCGTCCACATAACGGCCTCGTGCCATACCCGGAAGAACATCCCGCCGCTGGCCCTGGAAGCCTGGCTGGAGCTGCTCCGGTCGTACAAGGGTGTCCTCTGCGTCGCAGAGGCGGGCAACAACAAGACCCAGCGGCCGGCCTGGCCGGGCGCATTCCCTGATGTGCTCTCCGTCGGGGCGCTCGCGACCGACTGGCGAGGCCGCGCGGACTTCAGCAATTACGGGGGCTGGGTCGACGTGTACGCACCAGGCGAGAACCTCATCAACGCCATCGGCAGCGGTACGTACACCTGCCAGATCCCACCCGATGTCGGGCAGGTAAGGACGTTCTCCGGCCTAGCGCAATGGAGTGGAACCTCCTTCTCGGCGCCCATCGTGACCGGGATGATCGCGGCGCGGATGGCCCGCTGCGGCGAGAGCGCCCGGGAAGCGGCCGCGGCCCTGCTGGCCAAGGCCCGGGCGCAGACGATTCCGGGTGTGGGACCGGTTCTGTTCCCAGGCTGTGACGGCGACAACGAGGACTGTGGTGGATGTGACGATGGACGCTGCGGACGCGGTTGCAGTTGCGGTGGCTGCGGGAGTGATTGCGGTGGCTGCGGGGATGATTGCGGCTGCGGGGGTGGTCGTCGGAGGCGCAGGCCTATGCGACGCGCTGAGCGGCGGGCAGAGATCACGGACCAAGGGTCGCCCTACGGGTTTAGGCTCCGCGGAGATTTCTGGCCGCGACGGTTACCAGGACGGGGCGTGAGTGCCCGGATCGCCGATGTCCTGGGGAGTGCCCGCGATCCGCTGGGCTTTGGCCTGGAGGATGAACCGCCGGATGGTGTAGGTAACCGCGAAGTACAGGGTCAGCGAGGCCGTGCCGAGGCCGGTCGGCGCTAGGGCTTGAGAGCGTGCTGGACGGCGGCGGTCAGGGCGGGGACGGGGAGCCAGCCGTCGTGGGTCCAGATGATCTTGCCGGACGCGGAGACCAGGGCCAGCCAGGGCTGGTCCTGCACGCTGTAGCCGTCCGCGACGCGGCCGGTGGTGTCGAGGGCGACCGGGTAGCTGAGCGGGGTGCCAAGGCCGCTCAGGTAGGCGCGGACGGCCTGGGCCGAGGGCTCGACCACCGTCTCGTCGACCGCGACGAGCGGGGGCAGGCCGTCTTTGCGGGCCACGGCGGCGTAGGCGTTGCCGTCGATGAGCTCGGACTTCAGGTCCGAGACCTCGGACAGCCAGGTGGCGAAGAACAGCACCAGGTGCGGCGACCCCGGGCCCAGGTCGACCTTGGTGTCGCCGGTGGCTGACGGCAGGGCGACGTGATCGGAGGGGCCCTGGACGGTGATGGAGGCCAGCGACTCCTGGCTGGCCACGTGCGGGTGGCCCGGCAGCAGGCTGGACAGCTCATCGGCGAGCACCTGCGCGGACTGGCCGACGCTGGAGTAGGCCATCTGGGTCAGGTAGAGCTTCTGCTCCCGGCCCTGCTGGTCGATGACGAACAGCGCGGGGGTGTGGTCGATCTGGCCCTGCTCGACCTGCACGGCGATGTGGTAGGCGCTCCACACGGACTTCAGCTGGGCCGGCGAGCCGGTCAGGAAGTCCCACTGGTTGACCATGCCGTGCGCCCGGGAGTAGGAGAGCACGTCCGCGACGCTGGTCGCGTCCGGGTTCGCGTCGACGCCGAGCAGTTGCACCTGGTTGCCCGCGGCGCCGAGCAGCTGCTTGGCCTGCAGCATGCTCTGCGTGGTCAGCGGGCAGACCGTCGTGCACTCGGAATCCTCGAAGCCCAGCATGACGATCTTGCCGCGGAACTGGCTGAGCGACATCGGCTGGCCGAACTGGTTGACCAGCTTGATGTCCGGGGCCGGCAGGGAGTTCAGCGAGCTGCCAAGGTCGAGGTTCGGGTTCATCTCGGCGGCGCTGGAGGCCGGGTTAGCCTGCATGCCGCCCAGCGAGCCGGTACTACTGGCGCTGGCGGCGCATCCGGCCAGCGCCGTCAGCACGCTCAGCAGGGCCGCAGCCGCCAGCGCGCCGCGTGTGCGGAATGTCTTCATCGCGAGGAACAGCCTACTCCGGTCTACTACAAATCGTCGTAGAGGGTTGGGGGCTACGGCGGGCTTGGGTCGGCAGCCGACGGCTGGCCGGAGGCGTCGCGGACGGGGGCGTCGCGGACGGGGGCGCCGCGGACGGGGGCGTCGGGGCCGGGGGCGTCGGGGCCGGGGGCGTCGGGGCCGGGGGCGTCGGGGCCGGGGGCGTCGCGGGCGCGGGGGCGTCGCGGACGGGGGCGTCGCGGACGGGGGCGTCGGGATCGTCGCCGACGATCACGGCGCCGCCATGACCCCAGGCCAGGTAGCGGTAGGTCAGGTTGATCATCGTGGACACCCGGTTACGCCCGCCGAGCAGGTAGAACAGGTGCAGGGCCAGCCAGGACAGCCAGGCGAGCGTGCCGCGCAGCCGAAGTCCCCGGGCGAGCTGGACCACCGCGGACCGGCGCCCGATGGTGGCCATCTGGCCCTTGTCGTGGTAGGTAAACGGCTCGGTGGCGGCGTGGCGGTGCAGCCTGACGATCTGCGCCCCGGCGTGGCGGCCCATCTGCAGCGCGGGCTGAGCCAGCTGGGGGGTGGGATCGTCGGGGTTCTCCGCGATGTCGCCCACGGCGAAGATCCGGTCCTGTCCCCGGACCCGCAGGTCGGACCCGACCAGGATGCGGCCGCCCTTGCCCTGGGGCAGGCCCCAGCCCGCCACGGCGTCGGCCGCCCCGACCCCGGCCGCCCACACGGTCAGGCCGCTGGGCAGGTTCTCCCCGTCGGCCAGCAGCACCTGCCTGCTGGTGATCTCGGCGATACGCGTGTTCAGCCTGATGTCCACGCCGCGCTTGTCCAGCTGGACCCGGGCGTACTCGCGCAGTTTCACGTTGAACGTGGTGAGCAGCGAGGAGGCCATCTCGATGAGCCGGACGTGGACCCGGGCCGGATCGACGTCCGGGAAGGTGGCGGCGAGCACGGTTGCGCCCAGCTCGGCGAGCGTGCCGGCCAGCTCCACCCCGGTGGCCCCGCCGCCGGCCACGGTGATGTGCAGGTCACCGCTGTCCACGCTCAGCCGCTCGAAGGCCGCCAGCAGATGGTCGCGCAGCCGGTCGGCGTCGGTGCGGGTGTACAGGGCGAAGGTGTTCTCGGCGGCGCCCTTGATGCCGTGGTAGGCGGCCGACACGCCGGTGGCGATGATCAGGTAGTCGTAGCCGAGCTCGAGGCCGTTGGTGAGCTTGATCCGGCGGGACACCGGGTCGATGGTGGCCAGCTCGCCGTGCCGGAAGTTCGCCCCGTACCGCCCGGCGAAGCCGCCCGCCGGGTAGGCGACGTCGCCGGGGTTCAGCCCGGCCGTGGCCACCTGGTAGAGGAGCGGCTGGAACGTGCTGTACAGGTTACCGTCGACCAGGGTCACCCGCAGGCCCGCGCGGGTGAGCCGGGAGATGGCGGACAGCCCGGCGAATCCCGCGCCGCAGATGACGACGTGGGGTGCGTCCGGGTCAGCCTTATGTCTTCTGGCGATCGTCGTTACCTTCCTAGTCCGATTACCACGTTAATCTGCACCGCGTACAGGGTCAGCTCCGCCTCCAGGTACAGCCAGGCGAGCAGGCCGATCACCACCGCGAAGGTGCCGTAGATGGGGGGCCCTACAGGTTCAGGGCGACCAGTTCGGGGCGCAGGCAGCCCTGGACGGGCGCCGGCGGCGGCGACGGGCTGACGCTGGAGCCGGGCGTGCCGCTCGCTGACGTGGGCGGCTCTCCGGAAGCGGACGGGCTGGCCGTGGCGGACGGACTCGCCGTCGCGGACGGACTCGCCGTCGCGGACGGGCTGGCCGTCGCGGACGGGCTGGCTGAGGCCGGGGAACTGGGGGCCAGCTGCGTGCAGGCGGCGATGACCACCAGGTCACTGGCCGGGTCGGCGCTGCCGCCGACGCCGCTGAGGTCGACGAAGTAGTGCGGCCAGCCCAGCCCGGCGGCGGTCAGCGTGACCCGCTGCGCGGCGATGTCGTAGCCCCAGGCGTCGCCGTTCGCGCCCTGGTCGAGGCCGAGCGCCACGCCGTCCCGGATCGCGTACAGGCCCGCCGACCCGTCGACCGCCGACCCGGAGGCGGTCGCCGTCACCTGGCCGGTGAGCGGGTTCACCGCGATCAGACTGGATCCCCTGGTCAGGTAGATCCGGTGTTCGCGCGGATCGGTGCCCTCGGACACCGACCCGCCGATGGTCCACAGCCAGGCGCCGGTGGTGCCGTAGTACGCGGTCACCCCGGTTGCGGTGGAGAACAGCACCACGCCGTCGAACGCGGCGCTGAACGTCCCGGGGAAGGACAGGCCCTCGATCGGCCGGATGAGGACGTCCGCGCCGGTGGCCAGGTCGATCTGGCGCAGCGCGGTGACGGGCGCAGAACCCGCGAACCCGCCGGCCGATTCGGCCAGGTAGAGCGTGCCGGCGTCGGCCCGCCAGGCGAGCGGGACCGGCCCGGTGCTCACCCGCCAGCGGACCTTGCCGGTGGCGTTGTCGTAGCTCGTCACCGTCGCGGGGCCGACGATGACCGTGTTCCGCGCGCTGCCCCAGACCGCGCCGCCGAACACCCCCGCCGGCCAGCGGCCGGACACCGTGCCGGCCGAGGCGGAGAGCACGACCTCGGTGCGCTCGGGGCGCCCGGCGCTGGTGGAGGAGACGCCGACGGTGACCTCGCCGGGCCAGGTGCGCACGGACACGATCGCCGCGCCCGCCGGGAAGCCGGTCAGCGTCTGCACCCACAACGGCGCGCCGGTCTGGGCCGAATACCCGGACACGGTCAGCCCGGCGCCGAGGGCGGTCACGCCGTCGCCGACCGACACGTAGGCCAGGCCCGCCGCCGGCACGGTGCCGGTCAGCCCGGGAACCACCTGCCACGACCCCACGAGCGCCTGGGTCCACCTGATCATGCGCAGCACCGACCCGGCCCGGCAGCCCGACCGGCACGCGGCCACCGGGGTCCCGCTGACCACGCCGAGCGAGGGGTACGGCAGCAGGGCGACGCCGAGCAGGACCAGGGCCAGCGTCCACCGGCGCAGCCGCGGGGAGGCACCCGCGGTGCCCAGGCGGATCCGCCCGGAGACGGCACGCGAGGCCCGGCGGCGCATCCGGCGGGCCACGCGGTTCATGGTCCGGCGGCGCGACCGCCTGGGGACCTTGCGCCCCGGCTGTCGCCTCACGACACCACCGTAGGAGAAACCGGGACCAAACGAGGTCGCCTTCCGGCCCCGCCCCGGCGGCCGCACCGCTTACCGATAGCGTTGGACCGTCCACGCACCCCGCCTCGATGAGGAGGTCAGCAATGACCGACCGTCCGCCGCTGCCCTATGACTTCATGCCGAAGGTGCCGTCGTTCGAGCTGCACAGCGATGACGTCGCGGATGGCCAGATGATGTCGGAGAACCAGGTCTTGGACCAGTGGGGCATGACCGGCGGGAACATCTCTCCCTCGCTGCGCTGGTCGGGATTCCCGGCCGAGACCGAGAGCTTCGCGGTGACCTGCTTCGACCCGGATGCCCCGACCGGCTCGGGCTTCTGGCACTGGGTCGTGCTCGGCATCCCGGCGTCGGTCACCGAACTGGAGACGAACGCGGCCGGCACCGACGGCTCCGGCCTGCCCGCAGGGGCGTTCCACGTCCGCAACGACTACATGGTCAAGGACTTCGGCGGGGCCGCGCCCCCCAAGGGGGACCCGCCGCACCGGTACGTGTTCGCGGTGCACGCGCTCGACGTCGAGTCGCTGGATGTCAACGACGAGATATCGCCCGCCGTGGCCGGGTTCAACCTGCGCTTCCACACCATCGCCCGGGCCCTGCTGATCCCGGTCTACGGGTACTGATCAGCTGGATCGCTCGCCGCAGCGCGCCGCGTCGTAGCCGGGCAGGCTGGCCAGCTGGGCCAGCAGCCAGGGCGAGGTCAGCAGGTAAAGCCGACCAGTTCGGCGCCGTCGGGTATCTCGGCCTCGTCGCCGCCCTGGTGCACCCCCGCGGCGTGGACCAGCGCGGCCGCGGCCAGCCGCGGCCGCGTGCCCGCGGCCCAGGAAGGTTCTGTCACACCTCACAGCCTATGATCCGGCATGAAGACGCAGATCATCGAGGTTCACACCGGCGGGCGCGAGACGATCCGGGATATCACCGGCGAATGCGCGGGGTTCGCGACGACGGCGTCGGCCGGGGGCGACGGGCTGCTGCACGTGTTCGTGCCGCACGCGACCGCGGGCGTCGCGCTGATCGAACTCGGCGCGGGCAGCGACGATGACCTGCTGGCCACCCTGGCCGGGCTGCTGCCCGCCGACGACCACTGGCGGCACGCGCACGGGTCCCGCGGGCACGGCCGGTCGCACGTGCTGCCCGCGTTCGTGCCGCCCTACGCCACGCTGCCGGTGATCGGCGGGCGGCTGGCCCTGGGCACCTGGCAGTCGGTGGTGCTGGTGGACCTCAACGTGGACAACCCGGACCGCCAGGTCCGGCTGTCGTTCCTGGCCGGATAAGGGGCCCAGATAAGGGGTACTGATGCGGGTCCTGGTCGAGGGCTCCGGCGGGGCCGCGGGCTGGCCGCAGCCCGGCTGCCGCTGTGCCTCCTGCCTACGAATGGACGGGCACGCACGAGAAATGGTCGACCATCCTTGTTGACGGTGTGGTGCGGGTGGGCGTCGGGGGTGCGGGGGTCGTGGATGCCGATGTGGCGGCGGATGCGGAGGGGTACCGAGGTGCGGCGGGTGGCGGATGGGCGGGATCCGCAGGAGACCGGGGGGTGGGAGGTGACCTCACCGGACGGGGGGAGGCTGCTGTATGCGGTGGGGCCGGGGGCGGTGCCGGTGCCGGAGGAGGGGGCGGCGGCGTATGACATCGCGTTCCTGGACCTGCTCGGGGAGCCGGCGCAGCTGGGGTTGCTGAGGGCGCGAGGGCTGATCACCTCCGGCACGGTGACGGTGGTGGCGTTCGCCGATCACCGCGTGTCCTCCGAGGGCGAGCTGCGACGGCGGTGCGGGTTCTGGCGGGTGATGCTGGCCGGGGACGGGGACGCGGTGAGGCCGGACCGTTCGGCCGAAAAAAGAATTGACGCCCGCCGGACACCATGGCGGGTCCTGGTGCTCGGCGGGGCGCGGTCCGGGAAGTCGGAACAGGCCGAGCTGAGGCTGGCCGGTGAGCCGGACGTGACGTACGTGGCGACGGGGCCGGGAGCTCTGCCCATTTCCGGGGCCGGGGACCCGGAGTGGGCGGCGCGGGTGGCGGCGCACCGCGCGCGGCGGCCGGCCTGGTGGCGGACGGCCGAGACCACGGACCTGGCCGGGGTGCTGGCCGGCGCGTCGGGGGCGCTGCTGATCGACGGGATCGGCACCTGGCTGGCCGCGGCGATGGACGAGTGCGGGGCCTGGGACGGGTCGGCGGAGGGGGCGGCGCGGCTGGCGGGCCGGATCGGCGCGCTCGCGGGGGCGTGGCGGCAGACCCGGGCGCACGTGGTGGCGGTCAGCGACGAGGCCGGGCTGGGGGTGGTGCCCGCGACGCCGGCCGGGCGGTTGTTCCGCGACGAACTGGGGCGGCTCAACCAGCTGCTGGCCGCCGAGTCCGAGGAGGCCGAACTGGTCGTGGCGGGGCGGGTCGTGCCGCTGGGACCGGGGTGAGGCCGGGGGCCGGAACCGCGCCGGCACGACGCCGGACGATAACGGTCCGGTGACAATTTGGCGATCACCGCGTGTTCGGCGGCGGTCGGGGCGTGATGTCTGCTCGCGCGCTGGTCACTGACGCCTGAGGGCCGCTACCGTAGGAAGTCCTGCGGCCGGTAAGGGGGTCTGGGGTCTGAGGGGTCGTCCCCCGAGACTGACAGCGAGGTGATGACCAGTATGGCGCGTGTGGTAGTCATCGGCGACCTGATGACGGATACGGTAGCCCACGCCCGGCTCGCGCTGGCCCGGGGCAGCGACACGCCCGCGGCCGTGACCATGCACGGCGGGGGTTCCGGGGCCAACGTCGCGGCCTGGATGGCGGCCGACGGCGGGGACGTGGCCTTCGTCGGGCGGCGCGGCGCGGACATCGCCGGGCGCAACCGCGACATGGAACTGATGGGCTACGGGGTGGACGCCCGGCTGGTGATGGACCCGGAGCGGCCCACCGGCACGTGCGTGGTCATGGTCACCCACAAGGGCGAGCGGACCATGCTGTCCGACCCGGGCGCGAACGCGGCGCTGTCCCCCGACGACCTGCCGCACGACCTGTTCATCCCCGGCGCCCACCTGCATGTGTCCGGGTACACGCTGCTGTCCGACGGCTCCCGGTCGGCCGGGCTGGCCGCGATCGAGTACTCGCGGCGGGCCGGCATGACGGCCTCGGTCGACGCCGCCTCGGCCGCGCCGCTGGAGCGGACCGGGGCCGAGCCCTTCCTGGAGCTGTCCTCGGGCGCGGTCCTGCTGTTCGTCAACGCCGCGCAGGCCCAGGTCCTGACCGGCCGCGAAGACTCCGAACAAGCCGCCCGCGTGCTCACCGCCTGGTACCCGCACGTCGTGGTCAAGCTGGGCGCGGACGGCGCGCTGTTCTACGCCAACGGCCGGCCGCCGGTCCGGGTGCCCGCCCCGCCCGTGGACCGGGTGGTAGACGGGACCGGCGCGGGCGACGCGTTCATCGCCGGGTTCATCCCGCCCTGGCTGGACAAGAAGCCGCCGGGCGAGGCGCTGGCCAGCGGCTGCCGGTTGGCCGCGCACGCGCTGAACCTCATCGGCGCGCGGCCGGTCTTGTGAGCGTGCCGTATCTGGCGGACCTTTTCTCGCTGGCCGGCCGGGTGGCGGTGGTGACCGGCGGGAGTTCGGGGATCGGCCAGGAGATGGCCCGCGCGCTGGCCCTGGCCGGCGCCCGGGTGGTCCTGGTGGCCCGGGACCAGGTGCGGCTCGTCGTGGCGGCGGACACCCTGAAGGCGGCGGGCGGCTCTGAGGTGGCGTGGGTCAGCGCGGACCTGGCGTTGCGGGACGAGGTCGCGCGGGCGGCTTCCGAGGCGGAGGCGGCGTTCGGGTCGGTGGACATCCTGGTCAACTGCGCGGGGGTCAACATCCGCCCACCGCTTTCGTCGCTGAGCGTCGACGACTGGGACCTGACCATCGCGGTCAACCTGACCGCGCCGTTCCTGCTCGGGCAGCGGTTCGGGCCGTTGATGGCGGCCCGGGGCTGGGGGCGGATCGTCAACGTCACCTCACAGCAGGCCCAGCGGGCGTTCGCCAACAGCGGCGGGTACGGGGCGTCGAAGGGGGGCCTGGCTGCTTTGACTCGCTCGCAGTCCGAGGCGTGGGCCCGGTCGGGGGTGTGCTGCAACTCGGTGTGCCCCGGGTTCGTGATGACGCGCCTCAACGCGCATCTGGCGAGCGATCCGGCGGTCGTGGCGGCCCTGGCCGCGCGGACCATGGTCGGCCGCAACGGCCAGGCTGCCGACTTCGCGGGGGTGACCGTGTTCCTGGCCTCGCGGGCCAGCGACTACGTCACCGGGCAGACGCTGTACGTGGACGGAGGCTTCTCCGCGACGTAGTTTCCGGCGTGGCCGGTCCCTGCGGTCCGCACGGTACGGCAGAATGTTCGGTATGGCAGCACGACGAGGCGGTACCACCACGCCGCCGGAAGATTTCGAAGAAAATATCGTCGACATCGACGTCGCCGAGGAGATGCGCGCCAGCTACCTCGAATACGCGTACAGCACCATCTACCAGCGCGCGCTCCCCGACGCGCGGGACGGCCTCAAGCCGGTCCAGCGCCGGATCCTGTACCAGATGAACGAGATGGGCCTGCGCCCGGACCGTTCGCACGTGAAGTGCGCGCGCGTCGTCGGTGAGGTCATGGGCCGCCTGCACCCGCACGGCGACTCGGCCATCTACGACGCGCTGGCCCGGATGGCCCAGCCGTGGGCGATGCGGCTGCCGCTGGTGGACGGGCACGGGAACTTCGGCTCGATGGGCGGCGACGACTCGCCCGCGGCCATGCGGTACACCGAGGCCCGGCTGACCGCGGCCGCGATGGAGATGGTGGCCTCCATCGACGAGGACACGGTCGACTTCATCCCGAACTACGACGGGTCTGAGCAGCAGCCTGACGTGCTCCCCGCCGGGCTGCCGAACCTGCTGGTCAACGGCGCGTCCGGCATCGCGGTCGGGATGGCTACCAACATGGCGCCGCACAACCTGGGCGAGGTCATCGCGGCCGCGCGGTTTTTGCTGCGGAATCCTGCCGCGTCGCTGGACGCGCTGATGCGGTACGTGCCGGGGCCGGACCTGCCCACCGGCGGGCGGATCGTAGGGCTGGAGGGCGTCCGGGAGGCGTACGAGACCGGCCGGGGCATCTTCCGGAGCCGGGCCACCGCGGTGGTGGAGCAGCTGACCCCGCGGCGCACCGGCATCGTGGTCACCGAGCTGCCGTACACCATCGGCCCGGAGAAGGTCATGGCCCGGATTAAGGACCTGGTCCAGGCCAAGAAGCTCAACGGGATCGCGGACCTGAAGGACCTGACCGACCGCAAGCGCGGGCTGCACCTGGTGATCGAGGTGCGCAGCGGGTTCAACCCGGACGCGGTGCTGGCCGAGCTGTACCGGCTGACGCCGATGGAGGAGACGTTCGGCATCAACAACGTGGCCCTTGTCGACGGGCAGCCGCGGGTGCTGGGGCTGCGCGAGCTCCTGGAGATCTACGTCGCGCACCGCTTGGAGGTGGTGCGGCGGCGGACCGAGTACCGGCGGCGCAAGCGCTCGGAGCGGCTGCACCTGGTGGACGGCCTGCTGGTGGCGCTGCTCAACATCGACGAGGTCATCGCGGTCATCCGGTCCTCCGATGACGCTGCTTCGGCTCGGGAACGGCTGATGGCGGTCTTCGAGCTGTCCGAGATCCAGGCCCAGTACATCCTGGACACGCCGCTGCGCCGGCTGACCCGCTACGACCGGCTGGAGCTCGAGCGGGAGCAAGATGTTTTGCGGACCGAAATCGAGTCTTTGACGGCGATCCTGGAGTCGGACTCGCTGTTGCGTGACGTGGTGAGCGACGAGCTGGCCGAGGTGGCCAAGAAGTTCAGCACGCCGCGGCGTACCGTGCTGCTCGAAGGTTCTTCCGATGCGGCGGTGGCGGCGGCGGTCCCGCTGGAGGTGACCGACGACCCGTGCGTGGTGCTGATGTCGGCCACCGGGCGGGTGGCCAGGGTGGCCGTCTCGGACGCGGATATTTATGCCGAACGGACCCTGGTTCCTCCTTCCGGGGACCTGACTCGCGCCGCCCACGATGTGCTCGCGGCGGCGGTGCGCACCACGGCCCGGGGCACGATCGGGGTGGTCACGTCGGCCGGGCGGCTGGTCAAGGTGAACGTGATCGAGCTGCCCGCGCTGGTTCTGGGGGGCTCGGGCGCGGTGTCGCTGGCCGGGGGGACGGCGGTGGGCGAGTTCGCGGCGCTGGAGCCGGGCGAGACGGTGGCCGGGCTGTGCAGCGTCAACGGCGCCGGTATCGCGATCGGGACGGCCGAGGGCGTGGTCAAGCGGGTGCTGCCGGAGTACCCGCAGAACCGGGACGACTTCGAGGTTCTTTCTTTGCGAGACGGCGACCGGGTGGTGGGCGCGGTGCAGCTGTCCGAGGAGTCTTCCGAGCTGGTGTTCATTACCTCGGACGCGCAGCTGCTGCGGTTCCCGGCGTCGGCGGTGCGGCCGCAGGGGCGGGCGGCGGGGGGAATGGCGGGGGTTCGGCTGTCTGCCGGGGCGTCGGTGGTGTGGTTCGGCGTGGTTTCCGCGGACGCTGCGTCCGGGGTGCCGGTGGGAGCGCCGGGGACCTACTCCCCCGCGGTGGTGGTCACGGTGGCGGGCAGCACCGGGGCGCTGCCGGGCGCGGCCGGGCTCAGCGTCAAGGTGACGCCGCTGCACGAGTACCCAGGCAAGGGCCGGGCCACCGGCGGGGTGCGCTGCCAGCGGTTCCTCAAGGGCGAGGACGCGCTGGTCATGGCCTGGGCCGGGGCCGGGCCGGCGCTGGGCGCGACCGAGGAGGGCAGTCCGGTCATCCTGCCGGACCCGGTGGGCAAGCGGGACGGGTCGGGGATCGCGCTGCGGCGGCAGCTGGCGGTTATCGGGGGCTCAGGTCGCGTTCCGTGACCCGGGCACCGGGGCGTTTCCCGTGACGCGGGCGTCCCGGGCCGGCCTGGCTATTCGCTCAGGCGTCGATGCGGGCCGGGTCCAGCTCGGCCGCGCCGGCCACGATGAAGTCACGGCGCGGGGCCACCTCGGTCCCCATCAGCAGGCTGAACATCTGCGTGGCGGCGGCGGCGTCCTCGATCCTGATCCGGCGCAGGGTGCGGTGCCGCGGGTCCATGGTCGTCTCGGCCAGCTGGGCCGCGTCCATCTCGCCCAGCCCCTTGTACCGCTGCACCGGCTCCTTCCACCGCTGGCCGCGCCGCTCCAGGTCGAGCAGGGTCCGGTTGAGCTCCGGCGTCGGAGTAGGTGTACCGGTACTTGTCCTGGCCCTTGCGGACGTTCGTCAGCTCGATCCGGTGCAGCGGCGGGACACCGGTGAAGACCCGGCCCGCCTCCAGCATGGGCCGCAGGTACCGGTGGAACAGAGTCAGCAGCAAGGTACGGATGTGAGCGCCGTCAACGTCGGCGTCCGCGAGAAAGATCACGCGCTGGTAGCGGGCCGAGTCCAGGTCGAACGAGCTGCCCGAGCCGGCGCCGATGACCTGGATGATCGAGGCGCACTCGGCGTTCTTGAGCATGTCCGCCAGCGAGGCCTTCTGCACATTGAGGATCTTGCCGCGGATGGGAAGCAGGGCCTGGAACTCCGAGTCGCGGGCCATCTTGGCGGTGCCGAGCGCGGAGTCGCCCTCCACGATGAACAGCTCGCTGCGGTCGTCGGCTGAACGGCAGTCGACCAGCTTGGCCGGCAGCGACGAGCTGGCCAGCGCCGACTTGCGCCGCTGGTTGTCGCGGTGCTCGCGGGCCGCGATGCGGGCCTTGGCAGCGGACACGACCTTCTCGAGCGCCGCGCGGGATTGCTGCTTGGCGCCCCGCGGCGGGGTCTCGAAGTAGGCGCTGAGCTGGGAGTTTACGATTTGCGCGACGATCTTGGCGGCGGCCGGGGTGCCGAGCACCTCCTTGGTCTGCCCCTCGAACTGCGGCTCGGGCAGCCGGACGGAGACCACCGCGACCAGGCCCTCGAACACGTCTTCCTTGGTCACCGGCTCGTCGCCGTTCTTCAGCAGCCGGGCCGCGCGGAGCTGGTCGTTCAGCGTGCGGACCAGGGCCCGCTCGAACCCGGTGACGTGGGTGCCGCCGTGCGGGGTGGCGATGACGTTGACGAACGAGCGGACCACGGCGTCGTAGCCGCTCCCCCACTGCAGCGCGACGTCGACCTGGAGCTCGCGCTCCATCTCGGTCGGCGTCATGTGCCCCCGGTCGTCCA
The DNA here is from genome assembly GCA_963742795.1 of uncultured Actinomycetes bacterium. Lineage (GTDB taxonomy): Bacteria > Actinomycetota > Actinomycetes > Streptosporangiales > Streptosporangiaceae > Palsa-504. Next base: position 131,518 of record CAVUNL010000020.1, on the reverse strand, counting down.
GCACCGGGACGGTCTCGGTGAAGTTCCCCGACCCGGTCAGCCGCAGCACCTCGGTGACCGGCTCGCCGGAGGCCAGGTGCGCGCAGAACTCGCTGATGCCGCCGTCGAAACGGAACTCGGCGTGGCCTGGTTCGGTCGCTTTCGGCTTTGCCGCTTTCGCCGCTTTCGCCGCTTTCGTCGCGGATGGCGATGGTCAGGCCGGGGACCAGGTAGGCGGTCTGGCGGGCGCGCTCGGTCAGGGCCTCGAAGCTGAACTTGGCGTCGCGCAGGAAGACCTGGCGGTCCGGCCAGAACCGGATCCGCGTCCCGGTGGCCTTGCGCAGGACGCGCCCGAGATCGCGCAATCCCGACCGCTTGGTGAAGTCGGCCGCGGGGCCGGGCCCGGTGAACTCGCCGGTGACGCCGCGGCGGAAGCTGGCCGCCCAGGTCCGGCCCTCCCGGTCGACCTCCACGTCCAGCCGCGCGGCCAGCGCGTTGACCACCGACGCGCCCACGCCGTGCAGCCCGCCGGAGGCGGTGTACGAGCCGCCGCCGAACTTGCCGCCCGCGTGCAGCCTGGTCATGACCAGCTCCACGCCGGACAGCTTGGTCTTGCGCTCGATGTCGACCGGGATGCCCCGGCCGTTGTCCCGGACCTCGGCCGACCCGTCCGCGTGCAAGATCACGTCGATCCGCGTGCAGTGCCCGCCCAGTGCCTCGTCCACCGAGTTGTCGAAGATCTCCCACAGGCAGTGCTGCAGGCCGCGGCCGTCGGTCGACCCGACGTACATGCCCGGGCGCTTGCGCACCGCGTCCAGGCCCTCTAGCACCGACAGGTGCCGGGCGGTGTAGGAGGCGTCGCCCGCGGTGCCGATGGGCAGCCGGGTGGCGGTGGCAATGGTGGTGGGGGCGGTCACGGGCGGGCCGGTCTCCTTCCGGGAAGCGGCCCCGTCCGGGGCCTCTCGAACAGAGTAGCGTTCCCGGCCGGGTGCCGGGTGCGTGCCACGCGGCCGAGTCCGCGGAAATGCTTTATCCACCCGCTACCGGGTATATGTCAGCTAGAGACACACGGTGCCTGTGTGCCGCCGGGTCACGCCCCGGCGGGACACGGGCACCGCGCGTCAGGGCGAAAACTGAACACGAAGTGTCCGGATGCGGTTTCGCTTGTGGCGTACAGCAGCCGGAGTAGGGAACGCCGGCGCCTGGGTATGTGTTGCACTGAGCGGTAAGGCGTTATACCAGAGCCAGACGGACGTAGAAGCCGGAGGCACGACGCGAAGGAGGCGACGTTGACCGGAGCCATAGCCCCGACAAGGCCGCTGACTGCCCTGGACGTCTGCGATCGCTGCGGCGCCCAAGCGTATGTTCGCGTGCTACTTGCTAACTCGGGGGAGCTGCTGTTCTGTGCTCACCACGGTCGCGTGCACGCCGAGGCGCTAGCCAAGGTCGCGGTCGACATTCAGGACGAGACCAACCGGCTGTCAGAGCCGCAACCGCAGTAACGCGCGAATAGCCTGGCCGGCAACGGAGCCGGCCGTCGGCGTGAGGCGCCGACGTCAGTAGCAGACCTGGCGTCGGCTTTTTCATGCCCGTTGGCGGCCGGGCCGCGCCGCGCGGCCGCGCCCGGCGTGGGCCGCGCGCTGCCCGGGCCGCGTGGGTGCCCGGCAGCGCCCTCGCCGCCCGCGCCCCCAGCGAATTCACCCTCACCTCACTCATTACAGGCGTATCCCCAGAGATGTTGCTGTAGGGGCGGGTGGGTTGATGCGCCGCCGAGCGTCGCCGCACGGGCCGGGTCCCGACCCATGTGAAAGTGGCACTCTGCTGGCAAGAGCCATCAGAGTGCCACATTCACAGGTTGGGGCGGCCGACTGTTGGAGCCGGTGGCGCTGTTGGGCTTGCTGGGGCTCGGGGGACTCGGGTGCTGGCGGGGGGTCCGCCTCAGTCGAGGTAGTCGCGGAGGACTTGGGAGCGGCTGGGGTGGCGGAGCTTGGACATGGTCTTGGACTCGATCTGGCGGATGCGCTCCCGGGTCACCCCGTAGACCTTGCCGATCTCGTCCAGGGTCTTGGGCTGGCCGTCGGTCAGGCCGAACCGCATCGAGACCACGCCGGCCTCCCGCTCGGACAGCGTGTCCAGGACCGAGTGCAGCTGCTCCTGCAGCAGGGTGAAGCTGACCGCCTCGCCGGGCTGGATGGCCTCGGAGTCCTCGATCAGGTCGCCGAACTCGCTGTCGCCGTCCTCGCCGAGCGGGGTGTGCAGCGAGATCGGCTCGCGGCCGTACTTCTGCACCTCGATGACCTTTTCCGGGGTCATGTCGAGCTCGACGGCCAGCTCGTCCGGGGTCGGCTCGCGGCCGAGGTCCTGGAGCATCTGGCGCTGCACCCGGGCCAGCTTGTTGATGACCTCGACCATGTGCACCGGGATGCGGATGGTGCGGGCCTGATCGGCCATGGCGCGGGTGATGGCCTGCCGGATCCACCAGGTGGCGTACGTGGAGAACTTGTAGCCCTTGGTGTAGTCGAACTTCTCCACCGCGCGGATCAGGCCCAGGTTGCCTTCCTGGATCAGGTCCAGGAACAGCATGCCGCGCCCGGTGTAGCGCTTGGCCAGCGACACGACCAGGCGCAGGTTGGCCTCGAGCAGGTGGTTCTTGGCCCGGGTGCCGTCGTCGGCGATCCACTCCAGGTCGATCCGCTGGTCGGTGGTCAGGCTCCGGCCGCCCTCGGCGAGCTTCTCCTCAGCGAACAGGCCCGCCTCGATGCGCTTGGCCAGCTCGACCTCTTGCTCGGCGTTGAGCAGCGGGACCTTGCCGATCTGCTTCAGGTAGTCCTTGACCGGGTCCGCGGTCGCGCCCGCCACGGCCACCTGGGCGGCCGGCAGGTCATCGTCGTCGTCGCCGAAGACCAGGATCTCCTCGTCCTCGCCGCCGCCGTCCGGGGCGATCTTGACCACCCGCGCCTCGGGCGCTTCGGGACCCTCCGCCTCGGCGTCCGGCTCGGTGTCCAGCCCCGGGGCGACCCCGGGCTCGACCACTTCGAGCGCGTCCCGGCCTTCGGTGTCGTCGGTCAGCTCATCACCGGCCAGGTCGGCCACCGCCACGTCGCTCAGATCGGGCTCGTCCAGGTCGCCCTCGGCGAGCGCAGCCTGGATGTCCGCGTCGTCGGCGTCAAGCTCACCGAACTCATCGAGCTCTGCGTTGTCCAGATCAGCCGCCTCGCCGTTGAGACTCACCGCGGCCAAGCTGGCGTCCGCGTCGGCGCGCTCCTCGGAACCGTTCTCGGCGTTCCGGGGTCCAGGACCGGTTACCGCAGCCGTCTGGTCCTCGACGGCCCTGGGCTGCTGGCCCGACGTCCTGGAGCGCCTCCGCGCTGCGGAGTTAGCAGCGCTCACGACCACGGTCACCCCTTCCTTCGCTGGCTAGAAGCCACTCGGGACTGATTCAACCGCCTGTCTCCCACTCCATCACCATAGGCGCCGAGCGACAGTGACTTGTACGCTCCGGTCACTGCATCTCCCCGGAAGGCCGGTGCATGACCAGCACGGTGACGTCATCGTCCTGCTCATGACCGGCGAGCATGTGGTCAACGAGGTAGCGAAGCAGCCGTTCCGGGTGGCCGAGCAGTTCCTCGTCGGCGCGTGCGGCCACCGCGGCCAGCTCTTCCAGTCCTTTGTCCAGACCACGATTCCTGTTCTCTACCAGCCCGTCGGAATAGAAAACCGCCGTGCTGCCGGGGCGCATGCTGAACGCGTGCTGCTTGCGCGGGCTGGCCCAGCCCAGCGGGGTGCCCGCCTCCACCTGGTCGTAGCGCGGCGCGTGGCCCGCCTCCAGGACCAGGGCGGGCAGGTGGCCCGCGTTGCCGAGCATGCCCTCGCCGGTCACCGGGTCGATGACCAGGTAGGCCACGGTGGTGACCTGCTCTTCCTCTTCGGTCGCGCTGAACAGCCGGTCCAGCCCGCCCAGGACGGCGGCCGGGCGCCCGTCGGTCAGCGCCAGGGCGCGCAGCGCGTTGCGCACCCGGCCCATCCCGGCCGCGGCGGTGAGCCCCTTGCCCATGACGTCGCCGACCGCCACGGCCAGCCGCTGGTCGGCCAGCCGGAACGCGTCGTACCAGTCGCCGCCGATCTCCATGTTCCGCGCGACGGGCAGGTAGCTGGCCGTCAGGATCAGGCCCGGGACGCTCGGCAGCTGGTCCGGGAGCAGGCTGCGCTGCAGGGTCTCGGCCGTGGTGTGCTCCCGCTCGTACAGCCCGGCCCGCTCGACCGCGAGCCCGCACTGGCCGGCCAGCGCCTCCAGGAAGACCCGCTCTTCCTCGGTGATCTTCCGCGGGCGGCCGAACGAGAACCGCAGCGCGCCCAGCGGCGCGCCCGCGGTGATCAGCGGCAGCCCGACCCAGGACCGCTCGTCGGAGGTCGCGATCACGGTAGCGGGGTCGATCTCCAGCTCGCCCTCGAACTGCCGGCGCAGGTCCTCCGGGTCCTCGACCAACACCGGCCGCCGGGTCGCGATCGCCCGGGTGATGACGCTCGGAGACTGCAGGGTCGGCGGGCCGCCAGCCGAGTCGGGCGTACTCTGCAGCCCGTCGGAGTTGACCACCTTGAGCCGCGCGCCGTCGGATTCGAGCAGCACCACCGCCGAGCGCAGGGCGCCGATCGCGGTCCGGCCCACTTCGGTGATGACCTCGACCACCTGCTCCACGGTGAGCGCCTCGGCCAGCATCGAGGTGGCCTGCTGGAGCCGCGCGGTGCGAAGCGCCGCGGCGGACAGCTGCTCGGTCAGCCGGCCGCGCATCTCCTCGGCCTCGCGCTGGCTGGTGACGTCGGTGCTGGCGCCGACCCACTCGACGATCTTGCCGTCCCGCTCGATCGGCACCGCCCGCACGTCGTAGTGCCGGTACGAGCCCGACTTGGTGCGGATCCGGTAGCGGTCGTCGAACACCTTCCCGGTCCGGACGCACTCGCGCCAGTCGCGCTCGACCCGCTCCCGGTCTTCGGGGTGGATGGAGTCCAGCCAGCCCTGGCCGATGTAACCCTCGGCCGACTGCCCGGTGATCCACCGCCATTCGGGCGAGTCTTCCTTCATCGCGCCGTCAGGCCCGGCCACCCAGACCACCTGGGCGCCGCCCTGGACCAGCGAGCGGTAGCGCTCCTCGCTGCGCCGGATCTCCTCCTCGACCGCGGGCCCGCTGCCCTCGATCAGAACCAGGCCCACGCCGACGATCTGGCCGTCCGCGTCGCGAACAGGAAACCAGAACGCGGTCAAGGGGGCCGAGGGGTTCTGGGGGGCCGAGGGGGCCGACGGGGCCGAGGGGGTCTGGGGGAAAGGTTTCCTCCCAGGACCGGGGGGATCTCGGGGGGTCGTCCCCCCGGGATCATAGAGAACTCGGTGACCGGGGTGCCGTCGGCCAGCACCTTGCGCAGCGCGGCCTCGGCCCGGACGGCCAGCTCCTCGGGCCAGATCTCGGACGGGAGCTTGTCCGCGTGGTCCGCGTCGGGCTTCCCGATGACCTCTCCGAGGGCGGCGTTCACCCGGCGGAAACGCAGGTCAGGCCCGAAAAATGCCATGCCGACCGGCGCCTGCTGGATCAGCATGTCCACCAGGGCGGAATCGGACGCATCTCGTTGCCTAGGTACAGAAGTCTCCGTGCTCACAGTGGACACCCACGTACCGCGCCGGGGGCTGCCATGGGCGGCTCCTTCCCCGGGATCATCGTTCCCGCTGCCAACCAATTAAGCGTGCCACAGTCAGGCAATTGGTGCGGCCAGGAAAGCGGATTCGCGGACAGCGAACGCTGATCTACCAAGCACGTCAAGGGACTCCGCGTGTCGCGTGCCGTTTATGAGGCGAAATTACAGCGGGCATGACACCGTAGCATAGCGTCCGCATGTCCAGATCTGAGAGGCTATCAGGGTGAGCCCGCAGCGCCGAAGCAGCCAGACCCCTGGCGGCCCAGATCCCGGCCGCTCAGGCTCTGCTGGATCAGGCGACCCGCAAGGAGCGGGCGTCCCGCCTCCCAACGCGCTGTTCGCCGAGATGCTGCGGGCCGCGCGCGAGCTGCTGGCCGTGCGCAGCCCGCTCGACGCGGAGCTCATGGTCAGCGAGCTGCTCGGCACCTGGTGGGGGCAGCGCGGTTCGCGGCGTGCCACGTCCGTGGAGCAGCTGGTCGGCGAGGGGCTGGTCGACTACGCGGCCGGGCAGCGCAGCCCGGCGGCGCTGGCCCTGCTGTCCGGGATCGCCTGCCTCGGCACGCCCCGGCAGGCGGCCAAGGCCGAGCGCGCGGCCCTGGAGCTGATCGAGACCGGCGTGCCCTGCCCGGGCTGGGCCGAGCACCTAGGCGCCGTGACCCCGGCCGAGTGCTACATCAACCCCGACCTGCTGGGCGACCAGGACGAGGTCATCTGCGTGTTCAGCTACGCCGGCGAAGAGCCGCACGCGCTGGTCACCGTGGTGGACTACAACACCGACGGGATGATCCGGGACGGCTGGGTGACCTCGCGGGTGGACAAGCTGCTTGACCACTGCCGCGAGGTCAGCGCCCAGCGCGGCGCCGAGGGCCGGCACGCGTTCCGGCAGGTGGAGGCGGGTCACGCCCGGCACATGCTGGAAACCGCGCTGACCGTGACCGACGGCGCGGCCGACCCGCCGGTCAGCGAGTCCTTCCCCTCCTACCACGCGTTCATCCGGGCCCGGATCCGGGCCCTGCCGCCCTACCGCGGCCGCACCATCTCCGGGGCGACCGGGCCGCGGCGCCAGGCCTGGAGCCGGGACCGGCGGGCCATGCTCGCCGCCGAGTTCCTGGCCTCCGACGAGGCCGAGGACCTGTCGGACCGCGGCGCGGCCTCGCACTGCGCGGACCGGATCATCGACTACGGGTGCGACCGGGACTTCGGCCGGCCGCTGCGGATGAGCCCCACCAAGGTGGAGACGTTCCTGATCAGCTGGCTGCCGCGCAAGGTCATGCTGTCCTTCGCCGAGCAGGACGCGATGCCGCACGTGCTGGCGGCCTGGGTCCGGTGGGCGGGCCGGCGGCGCGGGCTGGACGACGCGCTGGTGGCCGAGACCCTGGAGGCCGTGTTCAACACGATGGGCATGTTCGCCGAGGCGTACCGGGATCCGGCGGAGTTCGGCCTGGACTACGTGCTGGTCCGACGGCTGCTGCCGGACGGCGACCTGGAGGCCCTGCCGCGGCGCGCGTTCGCGTTCCCGGTGCTGGAGGGCTGGCACTCCGGCACCGACCTGAGCAGCCTGGACCCGGCCGACCCGCGGGACCGGCGGGCCCTGCTGGCCGCCGACCACGCCACCCCGGCGCCAGGCGGCGTCGGCCGGCACATCGAGCGGCACCTGGTGCTGGCCGAGCGGCTCTGGCGCGGCGACCCGCCCGAGCTATGGGAGGCCGCCCAGCGGCTGCTCGACGCCGGCCAGGACCGGCACCTGGTCCTGCACGCGCTGATGGCCGTGCTCGACCACACCAGCGGGGACGAGGCCGCGCTGGTCGCCGTCCTGCGCGAACTAGACGGCGACGGGCCCTGATTTCCGGGAGCAAGTACCACGCTCCGTTCGGCATAAAAAAGAAGAGCCGTAACCGCGGCCGCCTGGACTCCCCCGCGAGCCAAAGGCGCGCGGCGCTGCCTGGACTGACGAGCGAGGAACGAGCGAGGAGGGAAGGAAGCGCCTTAAGAGCGCGCCGGAGGCGAGTGGGACGACAGAGCCGTAACCGCCGCCGCCCGGAGTTTCTATGACGAAGACGTCGCCGGGGCGGACCTGGACCGAATCGCAGCCCTGCATGGGCGTGACGGTTCCGTCGGGGTGCTCGATCCAGTGCCGGCCGAGGGCGCCGGGCTGGCCGCCGGCCATCCCGAACGCGGGGACGCGGCGGTGGCCGGTCAGCGTGGCGACGGTCATGGGCTCGTCGAACCGGAGCCGGCGGATGCCGCCGCGGCCGCCGTGCCAGCGGCCCGCGCCGCCGCTGCCGGGCCGGATCCGGTAGGACTCGAGCAGCACCGGGTAGCGCCACTCGAGCACCTCGGGGTCGGTGAGCCGGGAGTTGGTCATCTTGGTCTGCACCACGTCGGTGCCGTCGAAGCCGTCGCCCGCGCCGGAGCCGCTGGCCACCGTCTCGTAGTACTGGTAGCGGTCGTTCCCGAACGTCACGTTGTTCATCGTCCCGGACCCCTCGGCCATCACCCCCAGCGCCGCGTACAGCGCGCCGGTGACGATCTGGGAGGTCTCCACGTTGCCCGCGGCGACCGCGGCCGGGTACTCGGGTGAGAGCATGGTGTGCTCGGGGATGATCACGGTGAGCGGCTGCAGGCAGCCGGAGTTGAGCGGGATGTCGTCGTCGACCAGGGTCCGGAATACGTAGAGCACCGCGGCCATGGCCACGCTGGAGGGCGCGTTGAAGTTGTCCTTCAGCTGGGGGGACGTGCCGGTGAAGTCGATCTCCGCGGTTCTTTGCTGTTGGTTGACGGTGACCGTGACGTTGACTTTCGCGCCGTTGTCCAGCTCGTATTCGTAGTGGCCGTCGTGCAGGGCGGTGATGACCCGGCGGACGGACTCGGCGGCATTCTCCTGGACGTGGCCCATGTAGGCCCGCACCACGTCCAGGCCGAAGTGGCCGACCATCGTGTGCAGCTCGCGGATGCCCTCTTCATTAGCGGCGATCTGCGCGCGCAGGTCGGCCAGGTTGGTGGCCGGGGCGCGGGAGGGGTACATGGCGGTTTGCAGGAGGTTGATGGTCTCGGCCTCGTTCAGGCGGCCGTTCTCGACCAGCAGCCAGTTGTCGATCAGCACCCCCTCCTCCTCGACCCGGGTGCTGGCGCTTGGCATCGACCCCGGCGAGATCCCGCCGATCTCGGCATGGTGCCCGCGCGACGCCACGTAGAACCAGATCTCGTCGTGGTCGGGAGCGAAGACGGGTGTGACGACTGTGATGTCTGGGAGGTGAGTGCCGCCGTGGTAGGGGTCGTTGAGGACGTAGACGTCGCCGCGGCGGATGTGCGGGTTGCGCTGGATCACCATCGTGATCGACTCGCCCATCGAGCCGAGGTGGACCGGCATGTGCGGGGCGTTGGCGATCAGGCCGCCTTTACTGTCGAACACCGCGCAGGAGAAGTCGAGGCGCTCCTTGATGTTGACCGAGTGCGCGGTGGCCTGCAGGCGCACGCCCATCTGCTCGGCGACCGACATGAACAGGTTGTTGAAGATCTCCAGCATGACCGGGTCGGCCCTGGTGCCGGCCTCGGCGCGGTCGGGGCGCGGTGAGGTGCGCTCCAGCATCAGGTCACCGCGATCGGTCACCACGGCCCGCCAGCCGGGCTCGACCACGGTGGTAGCGAGGTCCTCGGCGATGATGGCGGGGCCGTCCACGGCCTGCCCGCCGCGGAGGGCGGCGCGGGGGAACAGGTCCACCTCGGCCCAGGCGCCCGCGGTGAACATGCGGACCTTCACCGGCTCGGCGCGGCTTTCTGCCGAACGGGCCGTGGTGTCAGCGGCCAGGTTTTCCTGGGCGCCGGTCACTTCGACGGAGACCGCCTCGGCGACGATCGTCTTGTCGGGCATCAGGAAGGAGAACCGGCGGGTGTACTCGGCCTCGAACGTGGCGGTCATCTCGGCCAGCGAGCCGACCGGGACGATGACCGCGGTGTCGGTGCCGTCGTAGCGCAGGTGGGCGCGGCGGGTGGCGGTGATCCGGCTCTCGCGCGTGCCCTCGGCGTCGGCTTCGACTTCGTCGCGGGCGTCTTGCTCGAGCGGCTGCAGGGTCTGCGGCAGGGCGGCGATCAGGGCTTCGGTGAGCGGGGCCTCGACGGCCTGCTCGCGCATGGCCACGATGTCGGCCAGCCCGATCCCGTAGGCGGACAGCACCCCGGCCAGCGGGTGGATCAGCACCTTGGACATGCCCAGCGCGTCGGCGACCGCGCAGGCGTGCTGGCCGCCCGCGCCGCCGAACACGTTCAGCAGGTACTCGGTGACGTCGTAGCCGCGCTGCACGGAGATCTTCTTGATCGCGTTGGCCATGTTGGCCACGGCGATCTCGACGAAGCCGGCCGCGACCTGCTCGGGTCCGCGGGTATCGCCGGCTTGTCTTGTGATCTGCATGGCGAGCTCGTTGAACTTCGCTTGGGTGATGGCCGCGTCGAGGGGCTGGTCGCCGTTCGGACCGAACACGTGGGGGAATTCCGGGGGCTGGATCCGGCCGAGCAGGACGTTGGCGTCGGTCAGCGTGAGCGGGCCGCCGTTGCGGTAGCAGGCGGGCCCGGGATCGGCGCCCGCGGAGTCCGGCCCGACCCGGTACCGGCTGCCGTCGAAGTGCAGCACCGAGCCGCCGCCCGCGGCCACGGTGTGGATCGACAGCATCGGGGCCCGCATCCGGACCCCGGCGACCAGCGTCTCGTACTCGCGCTCGAAGGTCCCCGCGTAGTGCGACACGTCGGTCGAGGTGCCGCCCATGTCGAACCCGATGACTCTGGTGAATCCAGCGTTGCTCGCAGTCCTGGCCATCCCCACGATGCCGCCGGCCGGGCCGGACAGGATGGAGTCCTTGCCGCGGAAGCTGGCCGCGTCGGCCAGGCCGCCGTTGGACTGCATGAACAGGAGCTTGACGTCTTTGAGCTCGGCTGCCACCTCGGACACGTATCTTTGCAGAATCGGAGACAGGTAGGCGTCCACGACCGTGGTGTCGCCCCGGGAGACCAGCTTCATCAGCGGGCTGGTCCGGTGTGACTCGCTCACCTGGATGAACCCGGCTCTTCGGGCGAGGGTGCCGATTCTTTGCTCATGGCCCGGGTAGCGGTAGCCGTGCATGCAGACGATGGCTACGGCTTTGAATCCGTCTTGGCGCGCCTTTGCGAGCTCGTGCGTTATGGCGTCTTCGTCGAGCGGGGTGAGGATCTCGCCGTGGGCGCTGATCCGCTCGTCCGCCTCGATCACCCGGTCGTAGAGCACCTCGGGCAGCAGGATCCGGCGGTCGAAGATCCGCGGCCGGTTCTGGTAGGCGATGCGCAGCGCGTCGCCGAAACCGCGGGTGATGACCAGGACGGTGGGCTCGCCCTTGCGCTCGAGCAGCGCGTTGGTGGCCACCGTGGTGCCGAGGCGGACCTGCCTGATGCTGTCTGCGGGGATCTGCTGGCCGGCTTTCAGTTGCAGGAGCTGGCGGATCCCGGCCACCGCGGCGTCGCGGTAGACGCGGGGATTATCGGAGAGCAGCTTGTGCGCGATCAGCCGCCCGTCGGGGCGCCGGGCGACGATGTCGGTGAACGTCCCGCCCCGGTCGATCCAGAATTCCCAGCGCTGGTCCACCTGTTTGTTCGGCCGCTAGCCCTGGTCGGATACGGCCAAGGGGTCGAGGTCGCGGTAGGCGGTGTCCACGTCGGCGGCGGTCACCGTGGTCAGGTCCTCGGCGGTGGCCTGCTCGCCCAGGCGCACCACCCGGACGTCCCGGCTGGCGCAGGCCCGCTCGAACAGGGACCGGGCGAACCGGCCGTTGCCGAGCTCGTCGACCCGGCCCATCGCGCAGGCGTGGGTGAAGATTTCTTTCAGGATCTCGATGGCTTGCGGGTCGAACGCGTCCCCGGCTTGTTCGGCGAGCAGGCGGGAGATCTGCACCAGGTCGTCGGGCCGGTAGCTGGGGAAGGTGACCCGGGTGCTGAACCGCGAGGCCAGGCCGGGGTTGCTGCGCAGAAACCGGTCCATGTCGTCGGGGTAGCCGGCCAGCACGATGACCAGCCGGTCGCGGTCGTCCTCGGCCCGCTTGAGCAGCGTCTGGACCGCCTCGGCGCCGAACGCGTCGCCGCCGGAGTACCCGTCGTTGTGCAGCGAGTACGCCTCGTCGACGAACAGCACGCCGCCCATGGCCGAGTCGACGAGCCGGCCGGTCTTGATCGCGGTCGAGCCGAGGTGCTCGCCGACCAGGTCTCCCCGGTGCGCCTCGACCACCTCGGGCCGGACGAGCAGGCCGAGGGCGGCGAAAATCCGGCCCAGGATGCGTGCGACCGTGGTCTTGCCGGTGCCGGGCGGCCCGGTGAAGACGAAGTGCCGGGCCGGCGGCTGGCTGGTCAGCCCGTGCGTGTCGCGGAGCCGGGCCACCCGCAGCTGGGCCGCGATCGCGCGGACCTGCTGCTTGACCGGTTCCAGGCCGACCAGTTCGTCGAGCTCGGCGAGCGCGCCCTCCACGGTGGGCGTGTCCTCGTAGCCGCGCATCCTGCTGGTCAGCTCGGCGTAGGCCATCTGCAGGTCTTTGGCGCGGATGGTGATCAGGTCCTCGCGGGAGGGGTCGGCGGTGCGGGTCATGATCCGGACGTCGCGCGCCTGGCCCGCCTTCTCCAGCAGGCTGCGGACGAACCGCCCGTTGCCCAGCTCGTCCGCGATCCGGCGCCGGCCGACCTCCTCGAAGGTGCGCCACAGCACCGGCCGCGCGTCCGGGTCGAGCGTCTCGCCGCGCCGGTCCAGCGCCGCCTCGGCCAGGGCGAGCATCTCCGGCGGGGAGTAGCTCGGGAACTTCAGCCGGGTGGCGAACCGGGAGGCCAGGCCGGGGTTGGAAGTCAGGAAGCCCTCCATCTGCTTCTCGTACCCAGCCAGGATGATGATCAGGTCCTCGCGGTTGTCCTCGGCCCGCTTGAGCAGGGTCTGGACCGCCTCCGCGCCGAACCGGTCGGTCTGCCCGTCGCCCTCGTTGACCAGGCTGTAGGCCTCGTCGATGAACAGCACCCCGCCCAGGGCAGAGTCGACCAGCTCGTTGGTCTTGATCGCGGTTGCGCCCAGGTACTCCCCGACCAGGTCGGCCCGGTGCGCCTCGATAACCTCGGGCACCTCCAGCAGCCCGTAGGCGTAGAAGATCTTGGCCAGCACGCGGGCCACGGTGGTCTTGCCGGTGCCCGGCGGGCCCAGGAAGACGAAGTGCCGCATCGGCCGCTCGGTGGTGACGCCGGCCACGGCCCGCCGCCGGGCGGCCTCGATGGAGGCGCGGATCGAGCGGACCTGCTCCTTGACCGGGGTCAGCCCGATCATCTCGTCCAGCTCGGCCATGGCGTCTTCGATGGAGATCTGCGGCTGGGGACGCGGGGCGGAGACCGGGTGGTCGCGGACGGCGTGTTCGGCGTAGGGAGTGGCGGCGGCGCGGGCCGGGAGGCTGTAGCCGGGGCCGCCCGGGTGCCCGGGGCCGCCGGGGAAGCGCCCGCTGGCCGGGGGGGCGCCCGCGGGCATGGGCCCGGCCGGGCCCAGGCCGGGCCTGCGGGCCTGGCCGGTATTGTGCGCTGCGCCGTCGCGGCCGTACATCCGCTCGTCCTGGAGAACCTTGGCCAGCCGCCAGCCCAGGATGGCCAGCGCGATGAGGATGGCCGCGACCACGCCGATGGTCGGCTGGTGCGGCCACACCCGAAGCAGGATGAATCCGGCCGGGATCGACCAGAGCATGGCCCAGGCGGTGCTGCGGCACGGCACGTACACGCTGGCCAGCTTCTTGGTCGTGGTCACCCAGGCGATCACGAACGGGAGGATCAGCAGCGGGATCGACCAGGCCCGGTAGACGTGCGCGAAGACCGCGACGGGCAGGACCCAGGTGGCGGTGGCGTAAGCGGCGGCCCGCCCGGGCCGCTTCTGGGCCACCGCGATGGCCGAGGTCAGCAGCGCAAACGGGAGCAGGAACGGCCACAGGACCAGCGCGGCGGCGACCAGCACGACCTTGATGATCAGCGGCGCCCGGCCTACCCACCGCATGATCCGGGCAGGCCAGCTTGGCTTGTCTTGCGCGGCGGGCTGGGCCCGGTCGTGTGGCAGCATTCGTTTCTTCGTTCCTAATCCCTGCCTCGCAGCCTCGCCATCGGCCTCGACTCGGAGCGCCCGCACCCCGTTGCCGGACAGTCGTACGTCCTTGTATAGCGCATCACCCAGGATCGCGACAGCACGCACGTCGATACTGTGGGTGAAAAATCCTCATGGTGGAACCGAGGCGGGTCCGGTGGCGTGGCGCTGGCGTGGCGCTGGCGGGCGCGCTGGCGCTGGCGGGTCCGGTGGCGGTGTCAGGATAAGTGGTGTTGAGGCTCTGAAACCTTTGGAGAGGCGCATGCACAGGATCGAGGCTGAGCTGCTCATTCCCGGCCACGGCCAACCCGTCCGGGACGGGGTGGTGGTGCTGGACGGAGCCCGGATCGACTACACGGGGCCGGCCGGGACGGCCCCGGCGACCCCGGACGCCACCGTCTCGCGGGTGGCCGCGGTCATGCCGGGGATGTGGGACTGCCACGGGCATTTCCTCGGGACCAGGACCTTTGACCTGGGGCAGCTTGCGCTCGAACCGCTGACGCTGCGCGGCGCGCGTTCGGCACGGGACCTGCGGGCGGCGCTGGACGCGGGCATCACCTCGGTGCGCGAGGTGGGCGGCCTGGGCATCCACCTGGTCCTCGCCGTCGCCGAGGGCGTGCTGGACGGCCCGGCCATCTATCCCGCGGGCGCGATCTTGTCCACCACCGGCGGCCACGGCGACCTGCATTCCTACCCGCTGGACTGGATCGGCGACCTGGGCCGGCAGGCCGGCCTCGTTCGGCTGGCCGACGGGCCCGACGAGTGCGTCAAGGCCGTCCGGGAACAGCTGCGGCGCAACGCGAAGGTGATCAAGGTGTGCGCGTCGGGCGGCGTGCTCTCCGAGGTCGACGACCCGATCCACCAGCAGTTCACGCTGGCCGAGCTGCGGGCCATCGTCGAGGTGGCGGGGCTGGCCGAGCGGGTGGTGGCCGCGCACTGCCACGGCAAGCCGGGGATCATGGCCGCGCTGCGGGCCGGAGTGCACACCATCGAGCATGGCACCTACCTGGACGACGAATGCTGTGACGCGATGCGCGAATCCGGCGCGATCCTGGTCCCGACCCGGACGATCGTCGAGGACATCCTGGCCAACAAGGACGACGTGCCGGACTACGCGGTAGTCAAGCTCGATGCGATCGCCGACATCCACGCGCAGGCCGTGACCCGGGCCTACGAGCACGGGGTCACCATCGCCATGGGCACCGACATCGGCCTGACCGGCCCGGACCGGCCCAACGCGTGGGGGCAGAACGGCGCCGAGCCCGGTTACCTGGTCAAGCTGGGCATGACGCCGCTGGAGGCGATCGAGGCGACCACCGCCACCGGGCCGCTCACCCTCGGGCCGCAGGCCCCGCGCAGCGGCCAGCTCGCCGAGGGCTACGACGCCGACGTGATTACCCTGGACGCCGACCCGCTGGCCGACATCGGCGTGCTCGCCGACCCGGACCGCATCACCGGCGTCTGGACCCGGGGCCGCCGGGTCAAGGGCCCGGCGGCGTAGAGGTCATTTTCGGGGACGCTTTGCGTTTGGATGGCGCTTTGCGTTTGGGTGGCGCTTGGGGCCGGATCCGGATCGGCGCATCGTACGCTGCAGACCCGCCCGCCCCTCAGGTCACACGCGCAGGGCGAGCTCAACCGATGGTTTTGGGATGCTAACGGCTCCGCGTTGTGCGGTCTGGGTCTGGCAGGTCAGCTCTCGTCGCGGGTGATACCAGCGTTCCCTGCGTGACCTGTGTCAATGATCGTCGCGTTCCCGCCGGGAAAGATCCGGGATGATATGGGCTTCGGGGAGCGGTTTGGGTACTATGGACCCCTAAACTCGCCCGGAAGCCCGAATCATCCCCGGTAAAGCGTCATTGGGTCGAACACGTGAGCTAGATGGTACCGCTGGCCCGGCGGGACCGCAACAGCCTCGCCCCGGGGCCTGCGGGCGGCCTCAACGGCGGCCGCGACTCACGGCGCCGGATGCAACTAAGGAAGCAGCCGCTCTTGCCATTAGGTTGCGGCAACCATCGGTTTAGGCGCGAGGCCGACGCGTGGCCGAGTGGTTGCACGGTGCGCTTGGGTGCCACGGGGATCAGCTGACAGCCTGCGCCGACTCTGCTGACGGGGTTATCGCGCCGGACCGTTCACGGCTTGTATCTCACACCGGGCGGGTGAGGTCGATCTCGTCGTGGAGGGGGATGCCGTAGTCGCCGACCCGGGGGATCTGCGGCTTGCGCTGGCGGGACTGGTCGACCGCGCCGGGCCGGAGCTCGGCCAGCCGGAAGCCGCGGCGCTGGTAGAAGCGCAGCGCGTCGACGTTGTCGTTGGTGGTGGTGAGGCGGATCTCGTGGCAGCCGAAGCGCCGCGCCTTGCCCACGGCGGCCTCGATGAGCATGGTCCCGATCCCGGCGCGGCGATCGATGGCGTTGAGCGTGACGATCTCGAGCATGGTGTCGACCAGCTGGTAGGTGAGCAGCCCGACGACCCGGCGGGACCGTTCGGCGATGAAGCCGCCCAGCTCGGCGGGCCGGAGGCTGCTGCCGTGGACCGCGACGGTCTCCGACCCCCACAGCTCGGTGACGAGCCAGGCCAGCATCGGCCGGTCGCCCTCGTCGATGGGCCTGATCCGGATCTCCGGCTCCTTCACCCCGCCATTATGGCCACTGGCCAGCCCGCCTCACGGACGTGAGGGCATCGGCCACCGGTCGGGTTCGATCTGAAACCATCGGCCTAGGACCGGCTGGACCAGCGGCGCACGTAGGCGGCGCGGCTGGGCGGGCGGCCCGGAAGGGTCTGCCTCGTTTGCGGCCGCGGCCCGTCCTGCCTTCGGAGCCCGTCCAGCGCGATGGCCACCAGCCGGGCACGGACGTTGCGTTCCTCGTCGGCGGCGACCGGGTCCGGGGGGCGGCGGCTGAACTGCTCGATCAGCCAGGTGACGTCCAGAGCGGTGACGTCGGGGCGCAGGCTGCCGTCACGGTGGGCGCGGGCCACGATCTCGGCCAGGCGCGTCATGCTCCGCCGGGCGACGGCGCGCATCTGCGCCGTGGTCTCGATCTGCCCGGCCAGCGCGGCGAGCGCCCCGCTGCGCAGTTCGACGCAAGCCCGGACGTAACCGGCCAGGCCGGTCCACGGGTCGCCGGCGTCCAGCGCGTCGTCCGCGGCCGCCACCGCCTGTTCCATCGCCAGCACGCACAGCCGCTGCAGCAGCTCGGTCTTGCTGCCGAAACGACGGTACAGCGTGCCGATGCCGACCCCGGCGCGGTCCGCGACGGCGGAGACCGGCGCGTCCGCGCCCAGGGCGCTGAACACGTCCCGCGCCGCCTCCAGGACGACCAGGTCGTTGCGCCGGGCCTCGGCCTGCCGGCCGTGCACCGAGTCCGGGCGCAGGGAGCGGAATGTCACCGGGCCAGCCTACCTTTATCCGGAGCAAAGCATTCCGATAGGATGCTGAGAGTCGGACGGAATCGCTCCGGTAGGGTGCGGTGACCGGTGAGGGTGCGGTGACCGGTGAGGGTGCGGTGACCGGTGAGGGTGCGGTGACCGGTGAGGGTGCGGTGACCGGTGAAGGTGCGGTGACCGGTGAAGGTGCGGTGACCGGTGAAGGTGCGGTGACCGGTGAAGGTGCGGTGACCGGTGAAGGTGCGGTGACCGGTGAGGGTGCGGTGACCGGTGAGGAGGTGCGGTCGTGCGTGCAGTGGTGATGCGGGAGTTCGGGCCGCCGGATGTCCTTGAGGCCGCCGAGGTGGCGGAACCAGGGGCCGGGCCGGGCGAGGTCGTGATCGAGGCCGAGTTCGCCAACGTGACGTTCGTCGAGACCCAGAT
This sequence comes from uncultured Actinomycetes bacterium, assembly GCA_963742795.1. GTDB lineage: Bacteria > Actinomycetota > Actinomycetes > Streptosporangiales > Streptosporangiaceae > Palsa-504. Next base: position 113,940 of record CAVUNL010000020.1, on the reverse strand, counting down.
CCGGGCCGGGCGGGCGCCGCATCCGTCGATGCTCCCGGCGCTGCCGGTGATCCTGGGCAACGGGACCGGCGGTACGGTGGCCGCCGGCGGGTGGTGGCCAGCCTGAACGGCACCGGAGGCTACGCCGAGCGCGTGGTGGCCGACGCGGATCGGCTGATCGAGGTCCCGGACGAGCTGTCGTTGCGGGACGCGGTGGCGCTGCTGGCCGACGGCCGCACGGCGCTCAGCCTCGTGGGCCGCGCCGGGCTGGCGGCGGGCGAGACCGTGCTGGTCGAGGCGGCGGGGGGCGGCGTGGGGACGCTGCTCGTCCAGCTGGCCCGGCAGGCCGGCGCGCGGGTGGTGGCGCTGGCCGGGGAGCCGGGCAAGCTCGCCCTGGCCCGCGACCTCGGCGCCGACGTGGCCGTCGATTACCGGTCCGGCGACTGGCCGGATTCGGTCCGTGAGGCGGCCGGCCAGGTCGACGTGGTCTTCGACGGCGTCGGCGGGGAGGTGGGCCGGGCGGCGTTCGGGCTGCTAGGCCCGGGCGGCCGGTTCTACCCGTTCGGCATGGCCAGCGGGAGCTTCGCGCCGGTCACGCCGGAACTCGCGACCGAGCACGGCGTCACCCTGCTGCGGGGCGGGCGGCGAACGCCGAGGAGGCGGCCGCGCTGACCCGGAAGGCCCTGGCCGAGGCGGCGGCGGGGCTCCGGCCGGTGGTCGGCCAGGAGTTCGGCCTGGCCGAGGCGTCGGCCGCGCACGCCGCGATCGAGGCCCGGGCCACGGTCGGCAAGACCCTGCTCGCCGTCCCGCGCTGAGCGGCGGTCACGCGCTGAGCGGCGGTCACGCGCTGAGCGGCGGTCACGCGCTGAGCGGCGGTCACGCGCTGAGCGGCGGTCAGTCCAGGGCGCGGAAGAAGTCCCGGACGTCGGTACCCAGGAGGTCGGGCGCCTCCAGGGCGGCGAAGTGGCCGCCACGGTCGAACTCCGACCAGCGCACCACGTTGTGAACCTTGTCGGCGAAGCGGCGGACGGTCACGTCGGTGGTGAAGACCGCGACCCCGGTGGGCACGGTTCCGCGGTCCCGGGGCACCCACATGGCCGGGTCGTTGAACCGCTCGTAGTAGGTGTGCGCGGCCGAGCCGGCCGTGCCGGTGAACCAGTAGATGCTGACGTCGGTGAGGATCCGGTCCCGGTCCACGGCGTCCTCGGGCAGTTTGGCCGCCGGGTCGGTCCAGTCCTGGAACTTCTCCACGATCCAGGCCAGCAGCCCGGCCGGGGAGTCGGTCAGCGCGTGCGCGATGGTCTGCGGCCGGGTGCCCTGCAGCTGCAGGTACGCCCCGGAACGCTCCTGCCACTGCTGCATCGCGGCGAGCCGGGCTCGGTCGGCCTGGGTCAGCGCGGCCATGTCGGCCGGGTCGCCGGTCGGGAAGGTGACCAGCGCGTTGACGTGCACGCCGATGATCCGGTCCGGGACCGCGCGGCCCATGAGCGGGGCGATGAACGCGCCCACGTCTCCGCCCTGCACGCCGTAGCGGTGGTAGCCGAGCCGGTCCATCAGCTCGACCAGCGCAGCCGCGGTGCGCCCGTCGGTCCAGCCGGTCTCGGTCAGCGGCCCGGAGAACCCGTAGCCGGGCAGCGACGGGATGACCAGGTCGAACGCGTCGGCCGGGTCGGCGCCGTGCGCAGCCGGGTCGGTGAGCGTGCCGATCAGGTCGGTGAACTCCACGATCGAGCCCGGCCAGCCGTGCAGGAGCAGCAGCGGGGTGGCGCCGGGCTCGGCGGAGCGGACGTGCAGGAAGTGCAGCTGCGTGCCGTCGATGGTGGTCACGAACTGGGGATAAGCGCCCAGGGCCGCCTCGTGTGCCCGCCAGTCGTATCCGTTGGCCCAGTAGGCGGCCAGCTCGCGCAGGTAGGCGGCGGGGACACCGCGTTCCCAGCCGGTGCCGGGCAGGTCGCTGGTCCACCGGGTCCGGTTCAGGCGCTCGCGGAGGTCGTCGATCTCGGGCTGCGGGACGCTGATGCGGTAGGGCCGGAGGGTGTCGTTGGTCGTCATGACTTCGAGGTTAGGGAGTAATGGTGTCAGCTTCTGGCACCAATAAGCGGCAGACTTGATGACGTGCTCGAAACCTCGGCCCGGCTCCTCCGCCTGCTGTCGCTGCTGCAGTCCCGCCGGGACTGGACCGGCACCGAGCTGGCCGTCCGGCTCGGCGTCGGCCTGCGGACCCTGCGCCGCGACATCGACCGGCTGCGCGGCCTGGGTTATCCGGTGGACGCCACGCCGGGGGTGGCGGGCGGCTACCGGCTCGGGGTCGGGGCCGCGCTGCCGCCGTTGCTGCTGGACGACGAGGAGGCGGTGGCGGTGGCGATCAGCCTGCACACCGCCGCGACCGGAAGCGTGGCCGGGCTGGAGGAGACCGCGCTGCGGGCGCTGACCAAGCTGCAGCAGATGCTGCCGTCCCGGATCAGGCACCGGATCAGTGCCTTCCACGCCACGACGGTGGCGCTGGCCGGGCCGGGTTCCGCGGCGGACCGGGTCGATCCCGACCTGCTGACCGCGCTCGCGGCGGCCTGCCGGGACCAGCGGCGGCTGCGCCTTCGGTATCCCGGCCGCGACGGCGTGACCACCCGCGAGGTCGAGCCGCACCGGCTGGTGCACACCCCGCGCCGCTGGTACCTGGTGGCCTGGGACCTCAGTCGCGGCGAGTGGCGGACCTTCCGGGTCGACCGCATCCAGGGCCCGCCGGACCCGCCGAGGGCCCGCTTCACCCCGCGGCCGCTGCCCGCGCCGGACGTGGCCGCCTACGTCTCGCAGTCCATCGCCTCGGCCCCGTACCGGTACCAGGCCCGCATCCTGTTCCGGGCGCCGCTGGCGGAGGTTGCGGAGCGTACCTCCCCTACCGCGGGCCGGCTGGAAGCTGCCGGCCCGGACGCCTGCGTCCTGCACACCGGGTCCAACTCGCTGGACGAGCTGGCGCTGTACGTCGGGCTCAAGGGCTTCGACTTCCAGGTCCTCGACCCGCCCGAGCTCATCGGTGTCCTGCGGTCCCTGTCCGGGCGGCTGCTTCGGGGCGCCACCCAGGGTCAGGTATAACTGTGCGCGTCAGATCCGGCGCAGGACGGCGACTACCTTGCCGACGATGGTGGCGTTGTCGCCCAGGATCGGCACGTAGGCCGGGTTGTGCGGGATCAGCCAGACGTGCCCGTCGCGCTTCTTGAACGTCTTGACCGTGGCCTCACGGTCGGCCGACGTGTCGCTCTCGATCATGGCCGCGACGATGTCGCCGTTCTCGATGTCGGACTCGCGGCGGACGACGACCCAGTCCCCGTCGGTGATCGCGGCGTCGATCATCGAGTCGCCGACGACCCTGAGCATGATGAGCTCGCCGTCGCCGACCAGCTGGCGAGGCAGCGGGAAGACCTCCTCGATGTGCTGGTCGGCGAGGATGGGGACGCCCGCCGCGACCTGCCCGACGAGCGGCACCTGCGCTAGTCCCGGCCCGCCGGGCTGTTCGCGTGCCCGGTCGGGGCCGCGCTCAGCGGCCGGCGGAACGGGCGCGCGCAGCGCGGCCGTGCGCGGGCGCCGCGCCTCCCGGCTCAGGTAGCCCTCTCGTTCCAGGACCGAGAGCTGGTACGAGACGCTCGACGTACTGGCCAGGCCGACGGCCTCGCCGATCTCGCGCATGCTGGGCGCGTAGCCGTGGCTCCGCACCGAGTCGTCGATAACCTCGACGATCTTGCGCCGGACCGGAGTCAGTCCCCGGCCGACCGAGTCGGATGGTTCGCCTCGTCGCATCGTCGCACCTCCGGCTGTGGTAGCGGTCATGGTGACACGATAGCAGCGTGACGTCCTGTATCAAATACAGCGTCGAAAATATTGCCCGGCTTGCGAGAAGATCAGATCGTATCCGCGAATACGGCTGACCGTTCCTTACCCGGTCCGGGATGATCGGCTCCGGAGTCCGGACGAGGGCGGAGAAGGCCATGACGTCGTTCATCTTGAATATCACGTTCGACTGCACCGATCCCGGGCGCGGCCAGGTCCGGGGTCAGGTCACCGGGTGGCCGGTGATCGAAGAGCCGCGAGCGCCGGCGAACGGGGACGCTGACTGACCCGCAGCCCCGGTCCGGCACTTCACCAGGTATTCACCCGGGAACCGGAATGCCCCGGCGGAAAGCCGCGCTGGGATTCTTGTGGAGCAGGATCAACAGGACATCGCGGGCCAGACCAAGCTGCCCGATCTCGCGGCCCTGAGCCAGGACAAGCCGCCAGCGGCCGCGCCGGGCGCGGTCATCCTCGACGTGCGGAACGTCTCCATCTGGTACGGCTCCTTCAAGGCCGTCACCGACGTATCCCTGACCATTAACGAGCGTGAGATCACGGCGTTCATCGGCTCATCTGGCAGCGGCAAGACGACGGTGCTGCGGTCGTTCAACCGGATGAACGACCTGGTACCGGGCAGTCGGCTGGAAGGCGAGATCTACTACCGCGGCGACTCGCTGTACGGCAAGGACGCCTCCCCCATCGCCGTGCGCCGACGCATCGGCATGGTGTTCCAGAAGCCGAACCCGTTCCCCAAGTCCATCTACGACAACGTGGCCTACGGCCCACGCATCAACGGCGAGCGCCATAAGGCCACGCTGGACGAGATCGTCGAGCACTCGTTGCGCCAGGCCGCGCTGTGGGACGAGGTCAAGGACCGGCTGGGCACGTCGGGCCTGAGCCTGTCCGGCGGGCAGGCGCAGCGGCTGTGCATCGCCCGCACGCTCGCCGTCAAGCCCGACATCGTCCTGATGGACGAGCCGGCCTCGGCGCTGGACCCGATCGCCACGGGTGCCATCGAAGACCTGATGAAAGAGATCAAGCAGCAGTACACCATCGTGATCGTCACGCACAACATGCAGCAGGCCACCCGGGTCAGCGACCGGACCGCCTTCTTCTCGGTGCTGGTCAACCCCGAGAGCGACACCCGCACGGGCGTGCTGGTGGAGTACGGAACGACCCAGCAGATCTTCGGCAATCCGGAGAACCCCCGCACCCAGGCCTACGTCACCGGCCGGGTGGGCTGAGTCGTCTCGGCCGGGCTCAGGGCACCGTGCTTGGCTGCGGGTTCAGCCGAGCCGGCGCGGCGACGTCGACCGCGGTGACGGCACCGTGCTCTGACGGGCCGGGCGCTTCGCGGTCCGATCGGGCTTGGATGATCGCGATGATGAGCAGCGGGTAGCACCAGGTGAGGTAGCTGTAGAACCAGTAGCCCAGGAGGAGCTGCGCGCCGATGAGGAGCGCGGCGGCCAGGGCGGCGTGCTGACGCGGGTCCTGCACCGGGGGTCGCGCCATCGGTGCGAGCGCGAGCAGCACGAGCGCGGCGGCGAGTACGGGCCTGGCCACGACCGCGACGTGCGGCATGGAGGTCCAGATGCTGAACTGTATGCCGCCGCCGCGCTGGATCAGCTGGTAGCCGGCCGTCGAGTCGAGGAACTGCGTGCGGCCGGAGGTGATGAGCGGCCAGGCGAGCATCGCGGCGAGCGAGGCGACGAGGGTCAGCGCGTAGCGCGAGCGGCCGGTTCTGATACCCAGGAACTGCAGGGCGAGCAGCGCGGGGAGGAACTTGGTCAGGGCGGCGGCCGCCATGAGCAGCCCGCAAGCGGCCGGGCGTTCCGTGGCCGCGACGATCGCCCACACGCACAGGGCGGCGATCAGCGCGTCGTTGGTCTGCGCCATCAAGGACAGGTCCGGAAACGGGTAGAGCAGGTACGCGAACACGAACGCGTGCGCGAGCGGCCGCCCGCCGAGTCGTCGGCCCAGCTTGTGTAGTCCGGCGAGCGTCAGCGCGTCGAAGCATACCGCCGGCAGCAGCGTCGCGACCAGCGCCGGCGCCGGCGGGAAGATGACCACGAAGGGGATGTACGCGTAGTAGGCGAACGGGCCGTAGGAGTCCGGGCGGTAGATCCGAAGCCCGCCGGGGCCCGGCCAGGACACTACCCCGTACAGGTGCAGTCCGTGCAGGACGCGCCAGGCGCCGAGCGAGCTCGCCTGCCCGACGTCCAGAACGTTGCCCCTCGCGACACTTCCGATCCGGACGAGCAGCAGGATCAGTATGGCCAAGCCCAGCCATCGGGAGCTAATGGACGGGCGCAGTTCCGGCATCGGCCACGTCCCGAAGGCCGCGCCGAGCATCCGGGAGAACAGCCAGCCCAGGCAGACCGCTGCCAGCCACAGGCCGGCCTGGGAGGCATCGTCGCTGAGCAGCATCGCCACGACAAAGAAGCCAGCCAGCGCCAGCAGGTCCAGATGCTCGACCCGCCACGGGCGACGCCAGTCGAGCAGTCCAAGGACAAAGCAGGCCGCCGACGGTACGGCGAAGAGCAGCGGATGCAGCGTGAACGCGCCCCCGACGACCACCGGGGTGAACCAGCCACCGCCCTTCGGTACGAACCCATGACCAACTGGCACGAACGCGGCCAGCACTCCCAGCCCGCAGATGAACATGAACACCAGCAGACCGAGGCTCGCCCGTTCGGCCGCCCGGTCCAGCCGCCTGCTCATGCGCGAGGTGTGGCCGGGTGGCCGGTCCGTTGGGTGCCGCATGTGTGCTCGGTTCGCTTGAAGGCGGGTAACCCCGGCGTGGGCGTGGATCTGCCCGATGTCGATCCCCGCGCAGGGAACGTCGGATCCCCGTTGTTCAAGACACCCCGTACGCGCGGTTCACGTCGTACTCGCGCGGCCTGCCGATCGGGCCAGCCACCGGTCACGCTACGGACCGGCGGACCAGGAACCATCGGCCCGCAGGCTGATTATCGGTATGAGATCCGGGCCGGGTTGTCATACCAGGGCATGAGACCCGAATCCCCCGCGAGAGGCATGTCCATAGCACTCAGGAGGGACGCGGCCATCTAGCCGCGCCCCTCCTGAGCTGGAAACGTTCCCCCTAGGGGAGCAGTAGTTCGACCTGGACAGAGGGGTAGCGGGCGGGCATCTTGCGGTCGAGGGTGGTCAGCGCGGGAGCCGGGGGCTGCACCACGGGCCGTTCGGAAGAAACTGGCTGTTCTAGGCGGCCGACTGGGCAAGTTCCACGGGATCCACCTCCTCGCTCAGCCCGGCGGGGTCGTGCCCGGCCACCTCGGCGGCGCGCTGGCCGCGGACAGGATCCCGAGCGCGGCCCGGTCCTCGCAGGACAGGTGATCCAGGGCCAGGCGGCGGAAGATATAGTCCATCACCGAGCTGGCGATCCTGATGTCCGGGTCGTCGGTCAGGCCGGCCGGCTCGAACCGCATGTTGGTGAACTTGGCCACGTACGAGTCCAACGGGATACCGTACTGCAGGCCCACCGGGATGGACGGGCCAGCCTCGGCGCTGGACCCGATCGCCACGGGTGCCATCGAAGACCTGATGAAAGAGCTCAAGCAGCAGTACACGATCGTGATCGTCACGCACAACATGCGGCAGGCGACCCGGGCCAGCGACCGGACCGCCTTCTTCTCGGTACTGGTCAATCCCGAGAGCGACACCCGCATGGGCGTGCTGGTGGAGTGCGGAACGACCCAGCAGATCTTCGGAGACCCGGAGGACCCCCATACCCGCGCCTACCTCACAGGCCGAGTGGGCTGAGGTCTCCGCCGCGGACGGGCGGTAGTACTGGCGACCTGGACGCCTGCCTCCTCATTACGAGCGGCCCAGCTTGCCGACGTGCGTGACGGCAACGCCCGCCCGGCCTGCGACAAGCCTGGTCAGATCCGGTACATCGGATGTGACTACCAGCACTGATGCCGTCCGATCGGCTGCCTCCGCCTGCTCGGCTTGCTCTATCGCGGTCGCGGCCACCATCGCGTCCACCGCCTGCTGGGATGACATTCCCGCGGCGCCGATCAGCTGGCCCGCCCGCCGACCTATAGCTTCGCTGACCGGCTCCACCACCACTCGGGCCAGCACCCGATGCAGTTCGGCATCACGGCTGCTCCCGCGCAGGACCTCAGCCAGAACCGCCGCGGAGGTCAGCACGCGGTGCCCGTCGTCGTAGGCCACCTTCAGCCGGACGTACATGGGACGGTCGGTAGCAGCCTTCGAGACTCCCTCGTTGTCGAGGACCATGACGCCTGCCGCGCGGGCGCGAGCCCGCCTTCGACGGCTCATGCCTACGGCCACTCAGACCGCGCCGCAGCCACCTCATCCTCACTGACCGGCCCGTGGATCTGCTCCAATTCTGCGACCAGGTCGCCAAGGCGATCATGCTCAAGCTGGCGCAGTAGGGCCTGGGTAACATAAGCCGACACATTGCCCCGGCCAGCGCGTTCCCTTATCTGAGCGGCAAGGCCCTTTGGAACGGTGGCAGATAGCTTCTCAGTACTGGCTGTCTCGCTCACCACCTAATCATACCATCGGTGGGATTGCCTGCTCTGTTCCTACGAGGCCTCGGGAAGTCTTCCGCGTTGCGTAGCCCGGCGCGGCGCATGATGCGCGGAGATCGCACGCCAGACCGCGTCCAGCTAGCGCTCAGGAGGGGCGCAGCGATCTAGCCGCACCCCTTCCTGAGCTCTGCTAACTCTTTACTGTGAGCGGTCATTTCAGCTGCAGCCGCTGGTGGAGCCGCAGCCTTCGCAGACGTAGCAGCTGCCGGCCGGGCGCATCTTGGTGCCGCAGGTCAGGCAGAGCGGGGCGTCGGCGGTGCGGCCCTGCTGGGCTTCGATCAGCTCGGTGGAGCTGTGCGGGGCCGCGGGCACCGATGGGCTCGGCGCCGCCGGGGAGGCGGGAGCGGGAGCCGGGGGCTGCACCACGGGCCGTTCGGAAGAAACTGGCTGTTCAACGGCGGCCGACTGGGCAAGTTCCACGGGATCCACCTCCTCGCTCAGCCCGGCCGGGTCGTGCCCGGCCACCTCGGCGGCGCGCTCGGCCGCGGACAGGATCCCGAGCGCGGCCCGGTCCTCGTAGGACAGGTGATCCAGGGCCAGGCGGCGGAAGATGTAGTCCATCACCGAGCTGGCGATCCTGATGTCCGGGTCGTCGGTCAGGCCGGCCGGCTCGAACCGCATGTTGGTGAACTTGGCCACGTACGAGTCGAGCGGGATGCCGTACTGCAGGCCCACCGAGATGGCCATGGAGAAGGCGTCCATCACGCCGGCCAGGGTCGAGCCCTGCTTGCCGAGCTTGAGGAACACCTCGCCGATGCCGTCGTCCGGGTAGCTGGAGGCGGTCATGTAGCCCTCGGCGCCGGCCACCGAGAACCTGGTCACGGTCGCGGGCCGCTGCCGGGGCAGGCGCCTGCGGACCGGGCGGTGGTCGTGCGGCTGGCTGGCGGCCGCTTGTGTGGCGGGGGCCGGCGTCTCGGCCTCGGCCGGCTTCTTCCTGGCGTCCGACAGCGGCTGGCCGACCTTGCAGTTGTCGCGGTAGATGGCCAGCGCCTTCAGGCCCAGCTTCCAGCCCTCGAAGTAGATCCGCTCGATGTCCTCCACGGTGGCGCTTTCCGGCAGGTTCACGGTCTTGCTAATAGCGCCCGATAGGTGCGGCTGGACGGCGGCCATCATCTTGACGTGGCCCATCGGCCTGATCGCGCGCTCGCCCATGGCGCAGTCGAACACGTCGTAGTGCTCGGGCCGCAGGCCGGGGGCGTTGACCACGTGGCCGTGCTCGGCGATGTACTCGGTGATCGCCTCGACTTGCTCGTGCGGGTAGCCGAGGTTCTTCAACGCCCGCGGCACGGTCTGGTTGACGATCTGCATAGACCCGCCGCCGACCAGTTTCTTGAACTTGACCAGGGCCAGGTCGGGCTCGATACCTGTGGTGTCACAATCGAGCATGAGGCCTATGGTGCCAGTGGGCGCCAATAGGCTAGCTTGGGCGTTTCTGTACCCATTTGTCGCACCTAGCTCGATGCACTCCTGCCAGGTCCGGCCGGCCAGGTCGAGGATGTCGCGCTCCATGGTGCCGACCGGGCGGATGTTCTCGCTGGCGTCAGCGTGCTTACGGATGACGCGCTGGTGCGGCTCGGCGTTGCGAGCGTAGCCGTCGTAGGGGCCGACAACCGCGGCCAGTTCGGCCGAGGTCTTGTAGGCGGCGCCGGTCATCAGCGAGGTGATGGCGGCGGCGATGGCCCGGCCGCCCTCGGAGTCGTAGGCGTGTCCGGTGGCCATCAGCAGCGCGCCCAGGTTGGCGTAGCCGATGCCGAGCTGGCGGAAGGCGCGGGTGGTGACGGAAATCTTCTCGGTCGGGAAATCGGCGAAGCAGATCGAGATGTCCATCGCGGTGATGATCAGCTCGGTGATCTTCCGGAACCGCTCGCTGTCGAACGTGTCGTCGGCGCGCAGGAACTTGAGCAGGTTGATGCTGGCCAGGTTGCAGGAGGAGTTGTCCAGGCTCATGTACTCGGAGCACGGGTTGCTGGCGGTGATCCGGCCCGACTCGGGGTTGGTGTGCCAGTCGTTGATCGTGCCGTCGTACTGGATGCCCGGGTCGGCGCACTCCCACGCGGCCTTTGCCATGCTCCGCAGCAGTTTCCGCGCGTCGACCCGCTCGACCACCTCGCCGGTGCGGCGGGCCAGCAAGTCGAACTCCTTGCCTTCCTCCACCGCGTGCATGAACTCGTCGGAGACGCGGACGGAGTTGTTCGCGTTCTGGTACTGGACGCTGACGATGTCCTTGCCGCCGAGGTCCATGTCGAACCCGGCGTCGCGGAGCGCGCGGACCTTCTCCTCTTCGCGCGCCTTCGTCTCGATGAACTCCGCGATGTCCGGGTGGTCCACGTCGAGCACGACCATCTTGGCCGCGCGGCGGGTGGCGCCGCCGGACTTGATCGTGCCCGCCGAGGCGTCAGCGCCGCGCATGAAGGACACCGGGCCGCTGGCGGTACCGCCGGAGGACAGCAGTTCCTTGCTGGACCGGATCTTGGACAGGTTGACGCCGGAGCCGGAGCCGCCCTTGAAGATCAGGCCCTCTTCCCGGTACCAGTCCAGGATGGCGTCCATGGTGTCGTCCACGGAGAGGATGAAACAGTTGTGGACGCGCAGGTTACCGGACAGGTACTCGCCGCTCTCGGTCTGGATGTCGTAGACCTCCATGAGGCCCAGATCCTCGATCCGTTCGACCTCCAGGCGCTTGGTCTCACGGGCAGGGAGCCCAGGCAGGTCGAAGCTCCGCTCGAGTTTCGCCGCCTTGACCGGGTCGATGAAACCGATGACGTCCGCGAAGATGCGCCGGTCGCCAGCGGACTGGATACGCAGAGTCCAGCATCCGTGGCGGTCCGCACGAGCATCCGTCTTGAAGCCCACCCGCGAGTAGATGCCGAAGCGGAGCAGCAACTGCTGCATACCTCTGATGAGCTGCTCAGAGATCATGTCGACCTCCACCACGGTGGAGGACTCGCGCGCAGAGACAAACCCCTCGGCCTGGAAGACGCTCCGCAGGTAGGCGGCCACGACGGGCAGCGGCGCGGTGAAGAGCCGACGCGAGACCGCCATCTCGGTACCGCGGGTCAGCAGGTCCCACCGATCGACGAAATCGCGCAGCACCTCCCTGTATAGCCGGGTCCGTCGGCAGTCGAGGCGGTCATCCTGCGTACTGACCTGTCGCTCATGACTGTGCACGCCCGGGAAGAGCAGGCTGAGCGCCTCGGTCACCCATGCCAGCTCGGCGTCGGTGACCGTCATGGCCTCGATGGTGAGGGACCGGTTCGTGCCCTCGTACTGACCCACGAACCCGTCTGACTGCAGCCAGCCCGCAAGAGCGGCTTCGGCGATGTCGTAACGGCTGATCTCATCCTCGCCATGGCTGTCGCGACGGTGCCATTCGAGTTTGTCGCCCGGCTTCAGGGTCCCGGCTGGCACGAAGCGGCCGGTGCTCTGCGCGGAGGACCGCCAGACGAGATGATCCGATGTCACGTCGAGCGCATAGCCGGCCTTGGTGTGCAGCCGCAGTACCTGCTTCACGCCGTTGGCCTTCGTGGCCACGATCGGCGTCACGCCGTGGGCGTCATAGACCTTGGCGCCGACGGCGTCGTCGTCGACGAGCTTGCCGATGGGGACTAGCCCTGCTGGCGTGCTGACCAGAGCGTCATAGGGCTGGCACGCGGACACCTGCTGCGGGGAGGAGGTGCCGACGTTGAACCAGACCGGGGAGTTGAAGCTGAAGACCTGGTGGACCAGGGCGTACTTGAGCTCGTGTTCGAAGATCTGGGCGTCCTCGTCGGTGGCGAAATAGCCGTGCTTGCGACCGGTCTCGGTGTAGACGCCGACCACGCGGTCGACCAGCTGCTTGAGGCTCCACTCGCGCTGCGGGGAGCCGACCGCGCCGCGGAAGTACTTGGTGGTCACGATGTTGGCCGCGTTCACCGACCAGAAGTCGGGGAACTCCACGCCGTGCTGCTCGAAATTGACCGAGCCGTCCCGCCAGTTGGTCATCACCACGTCACGGCGTTCCCAGGTGACCTGGTCGTAGGGATGGACGCCGGGCGTGGTGTAGATGCGCCTCATCGTGAGGCCGCCGCGCTGGGTTTTCTGGCTGGGGGGCTCCTCGGCGCTCTTTCCCTTGCGGGCCGCGCTGCTCGCCGTCTCAGTCATAACTTCCCCCTTCCGGGACCCTTCCGGATCCCTCCCAGGCCGTGTGCGGCCATGCTGCAACGATGACAACTTCGTGCCGTCCTAGGGTGCTGTTTTCGCGATCCGGCCCTCGCGAAGGACCGCGATCTCGTCCTCGAAGTCGGCAAGCGACTCGAATCCGCGGTACACCGAGGCGAACCTGAGGTAGGCCACCTCGTCCAGTTCCCGCAGCGGGCCGAGGATGGCCAGGCCCACTTCGTGCGAGGGGACTTCGGCCAGGCCGCGGGCCCTGATCGTTTCCTCCACCTGCTGAGCCAGGATGGCCAGCTTGTCCTCGCTGACCGGCCGGCCCTGGCAGGCGCGCTGCACACCGCGGATGATCTTGTCCCGGGTGAACGGCTCGGTGACCCCGCTGCGCTTGGCCACCATCAAGATGACCGTCTCCTGCGTGGTGAACCGGCGCCCGCACTCCGGGCACGACCTCCGACGGCGGATCGCGGCACCGTCGTCCGCAGTCCGGCTGTCGATGACCCTGCTGTCCGGATGCCGGCAGAACGGGCAGTGCACGCGATCACCTCCCCAGGGTTGCGTGCTGTACTAATTATACTCCGTAACACAACTTCTGGAAAAACCACAGCGGTGTAACTACTAGATGTTGTGGTTACGGTAGACCACGAGGGCGGCCGGAGGCAAGCGGGCGCGAGCGTTGAGTCCGGAATCCGCGACAGCCGGGGTGTTCTGGCGACGGCGCCGGCGTGTCGCGGCGATGTTCTTGCGCGGCGTGTCGGGTGCGCCGGCGTGTCGGGTGCGCCGGCGTGTCGGGTGCGGCGATTTGCTCCCGGGCGGCGGTTTGCTGTCGGCTGGCGGTTGCTGGGCGGCGGGCTTGAAGCGGGGCGGGCTCAGCCGCGGGGGACCCACAGGCGCTGGCCGGCGAAGACGACGTTCCCGGTCAGCCCGTTGAGCTCGATGATCCGCTGGATGACGACCCGGGTGTCGGCGGCGGGGTCGGCGTTCTCCGCGACCGACCACAGGCTCTGGCCAGAGTGGACGGTGACCTGGGCGAGCCCCTGCTGGCCCGCGCGGGACGATACCGGGTGGTTGGTGGCCTGCGCCGCGCTGGCGATGACCAGGGACAGCGCGGCCAGCACGAGCGCGGCGGCGACCGCGACCACGACGCGGCCGCGCCTGGTCAGCCGGAGCGGCGGGTTCGCGGTCTCGGGGCGTGTCGCCTGGTCGCGGGCCGGGCGAGGACGCGCGGCCTGGTCGCCGGGCGGCTGGGGGCGCGGGGCCTGGCTGGGTGCGGGCGCGGGCGGGTCGAGCGGGGAGGTCCAGCGGACGGCGGCCCGGGTCCGGGCGCTGTCGCTTGGGGCGCTGTCGCTTGGGGCGCTGTGGCTTGGGGCGCTGTGGCTTGGAGCGCTGTCAGTTGGGGCGCTGTCCTGCGGCAATGCCGCTGGCAGCTCCGGCAGGACCGGCAGTTCTTCTGCCCGCATGGCGCTCATGACGACCTCCGCTGCTCAAACCTTCATTCGAGATATACTCTTAATAATGTTCGTTCGATCGCATCTTCACTCGATCGTACGCCTGTTCGATCGGAAGACCTACTACATCTTCCTATCGCGAGGGTCTGACATTTTCGCGACACGTCCGAACAGATGTTTGGGATACGAAGCGAGAAACGTTAGTCTCTAGGCAGCACGCAAGAATCCGGACACGGAAGGTCATCAGATGGAGGAAACCGCCATGGGAGGCACCACAACGGGTACTTCCGGCACCGAGGCACCCAGACCCAAGGGGCGACCAGGGCGCAAGCCGAAGGGCAGCGTGCCCGTCATTGTCCCGGAGACGCCGGACAAGCCCGATCCCGACCACGTGCTGACCTGGCGGCAGCGCAAGGTCCTCCAGGTGATCCGGGAATCCGTGCAGCGGCGCGGCTACCCGCCGTCGATGCGGGAGATCGGCGAGGCGGTCGGCCTGACCAGCACGTCCAGCGTCTCCTACCAGCTCAGCACGCTGCAGAAGAAGGGCTATCTGCACCGGGACGTGGGCCTGCCGCGGACCGTGGAGGTGCGCCTGCCCGGCCACCCGGCGGTTCGCCCGGAGCCGGGCCGCGAGCGCGAAGAGGAGGTGCCGGCCGACATTCCCGGGATCGACATCCCGTCCCAGGAAGCGGCGTACGTGCCGCTGATCGGGCGGATCGCCGCCGGCGGGCCGATCCTGGCCGAGCAGTACGTGGAAGACGTGTTCCCGCTGCCCAGGCAGCTGGTCGGTGAGGGCACGCTGTTCCTGCTCAAGGTGGTCGGCGACTCCATGATCAACGCCGCGATCGCGGACGGGGACTGGGTCGTGGTCCGGCAGCAGGAGGACGCGGTAAACGGGGACATCGTGGCCGCCATGCTGGATGGCGAGGCGACGGTGAAGACCTTCAAGCGCAGCGACGGGCACGCCTGGCTGATCCCGCACAACCCGGCCTACACACCGATCCTCGGGGACGAGGCCAGCATCCTCGGCCGCGTCGTCGCGGTCCTGCGGCGCGTCTGAGCACGGCTTCCTGAGCTACAGGAGGCCGTGCTCCGGTCACGTCCCGGCGGTCATCCCGCAGCTGGCGGCTGGTCCGGTGGTCGACAGCGCGCGGGATTGATCGCCGGGCGGAGCGGCTGGACCTTGTCTAGGCCGCGGCTCCGTATCTCGTTAGGCCGCGGCGACGATGCTGACCAGCTTGGGGGCGCGCACGATGACCCGGCTGACTGGCTGTCCGCCCAGCGTGCGGACGACCCCGGGCGCGGCCAGCGCGAGCTCGCGCAGCTCGTCGTCGGTGATGGTCGGCGCGACCTCCAGGCGGTCCCGGACCTTGCCGTTGACCTGCACCACGCAGGTGACCGTGTCCTCGGCCAGCAGGTCCGGGTCGGCGGCGGGCCAGGCCGCCCGCGCCACCGAGGGCGGGTTCCCGAGCAGCTCCCAGCACTCCTCGGCGGTGTAGGGCGCGAACAGGGACAGCAGCACGGCCAGGACCTCGGCCGCCTCGCGCACCGCGGGGTCGGCGGCGCCCGCGGGCCCGGTGTCGATGGCCCGCCGCGTCGCGCTGACCAGCTCCATGAGCCTTGCCACGGCTACGTTCAGGTGATACGACTCCACCTGCCGGGTGGCCTCGTCGATGGTCTTGTGCGTGGCCTTGCGCAGCTCGAGGTTCCCCGGGCCGGTGCCGGGCTCCGCGGCGGCGACGTCGGCGGCGATCCGCCAGACGCGGCCCAGGAACTTGACCATCGCATCGGGGTTCATGTCCGCCCAGTCGATGTCGTCCTCGGGCGGGCTGGCGAAGATCATGGTCAGCCGGATCGTGTCCACCCCGAAGCGCTCGATCTGCTCACCCAGGTCCACGCCGTTGCCGAGCGACTTCGACATCGCCTTGCCGTGGTTGATGACCTGGCCCTGGTTGATCAGCCGGGTGAACGGCTCGGTGAAGTTCAGCAGGCCCATGTCGTACAGCACCTTGGTGAAGAACCTGCTGTACAGCAGGTGCAAGATGGCGTGCTCGACGCCGCCCACGTACATGTCCACCGGCGCCCACCGGCGGACCTCGGCCAGGTCGAACGGGCCGTCGGTGTACTCGGGTGAGCAGTACCGGAACATGTACCAGGACGAGTCGACGAACGTGTCCATGGTGTCGGTGTCGCGCTTGGCCGGGCCGCCGCAGCGGGGGCAGTCGACGTTGACCCAGTCCTCGGCCGCGGCCAGCGGCGACACGCCCCGGGGCACCAGGTCCTGGCCGCGCAGGTCGGGCAGGACGACCGGCAGCTGGTCGTCCGGCACCGGCACCTGGCCGCAGGACGGGCAGTGGATGATCGGGATCGGGGTGCCCCAGAAGCGCTGCCGGGACAGCAGCCAGTCGCGGAGCCGGTAGTTGACCGCCGCCCGGCCCAGGCCCTTCTCAGCCAGGATGGCGGTGATCACGGCGATGGCCTCGGCCTTGGGCAGCCCGTTTATCGGACCGGAGTTGATCAGCGTGCCGTCGCCCGCGGTGGCGATCCCGGTGCGCGCGGGATCGGGCTGCCCGGTGTCGACCACGACCCGGACGTCCAGCCCGTAGGCGCGGGCGAAGTCCAGGTCACGCTGGTCGTGCGCGGGCACGGCCATGATGGCTCCGGTGCCGTAGTCGGGCAACACGTAGTCCGCCGCCCACACCGGGATCCGCTCGCCGTTCACCGGGTTGATGGCGTGCCAGGCCGAGGAAGACGCCGGTCTTCTCCCGGTCGGTGGACTGCCGCTCGATGTCGGTCAGCTTGCGGACCTGCTCCACGTAGGCGCGCAGCTCGGGCAGGCGGTCCGGAGCGCAGACCTGCTCGGCCAGCGGCGAGTCCGCCGCCACGACGAAGAACGTGGCTCCGTACAGCGTGTCGGGCCGGGTGGTGAACACCGTGACCGGCTCGTCGCGGCCCTCCACGGCGAACTGGACCTCGGCGCCCTCGGAGCGGCCGATCCAGTTGCGCTGCATCAGCAGCACGCGGTCCGGCCAGCAGCCCTCCAGCTGCTTGGCGTCGGCGAGCAGCCGGTCGGCGTACTCGGTGATCTTGAAGTACCACTGGTTCAGCATCCGCCGCACCACGTCCGCGCCGCAGCGCTCGCACTTCCCGGCGATGACCTGCTCGTTGGCCAGCACGGTCTGGTCCACCGGGCACCAGTTCACGTAACCGTCCCGCCGGTAGGCCAGCCCCCGCTCGTAGAAGCGCAGGAACAGCCACTGGTTCCAGTGGTAGTAGGACGGGTCGCAGGTCTGCAGCCTGCGGCTCCAGTCGAACGAGGTCGCGTAGCGGCGGAACGAGGCGGCCTGGGTCTCGATGTTGGCGTAGGTCCAGTCGGCGGGGTGCGTGTTGTTCCTGATGGCGGCGTTCTCCGCGGGCAGGCCGAACGCGTCCCAGCCGATCGGGTGCAGCACGTTGCGACCGCGCAGGAACTGGTAGCGGGCCAGGGCGTCACCGATGGCGTACGCCTCGGCGTGGCCCATGTGCAGGTCACCCGACGGGTACGGGAACATGTCCACCAGGTAGAAGTGCTCCCGGGGATCGGCGGGGTCCTCGCCGGCCCGGAACAGGTCCAGTTTCGCCCAGCGCGCTTGCCATTTCTCCTGGACGTCACGGGGGTCGTAGCGCTGCGCCAGTTCGGTGCTCTCGGCCGCTTTCATCATTTCCTCGCCATCGAATCGGTCCGGCCCGGTGAACCCTGTGAAGGTGATTGAGCTCCTGCAATGAAAACGCCCCTCGACACGAGGGGCAGCCACGCCAACGACGGTGGGTCGGCGCGGCTAGGTGAGAAGCAGCCGGACGGCACGCATGCGCACAGGATAGCGCACTCGCCACCCTAGGGCGGGCCGGGCGCGGGCGGGCCCGCACGCGAAGTACACGCGGCGATACGCGGGCGTGGCAGTCCGGCAACATCCCCAGGGCAGGCTGGGGCCATGACCAATGACAGCTTCCACCGCCCGGCGCCCTCGCGGTAGGTATGCGCGCTAAGTCAGCGGGCCAGGACGCGCGGGATCTCCCAGTCCGGGCGCAGCGGCATGCCGGAGGTGCCGTCCGGCTGGAGCTTGACGCCGAGCATCTGGTGCAGCTCGATGTGGTTGCGGTCGAAGCCGAGCCGCGAGCCTGCCATGTACAGGCGCCAGACCCGGGCCGTGCCCTGGCCGACCTCCGCGACCGCTTCGTCCCAGTGCGCGTCCAGGTTGGCGCACCAGGCGGCCAGGGTCTTGGCGTAGTGCTCGCGCAGGTTCTCCTCGTGCCGGACCTCGAAGCCGGTGTCGTGCATGAGTGAGATCAGGTGGCCAGGTCCCTCGAGCTCCCCGTCGGGGAACACGTACCGGTTGATGAACCCCCGCATGCGAATGGCGGGCTCGGTGTTGTCCGGCCGGGTGATGCAGTGGTTGAGCAGCCGCCCGCCGGGCTTCAGCTTGCCGAGCAGGAACGAGAAGTACCCAGGGAGGTTTTGCTTGCCGACGTGCTCGGTGAGGCCGATGGAGCTGACCGCGTCGAAGCCGGTCTCGAGCACGTCTCGGTAATCCAGGTGGCGCACCTCGGCCAGGCCGGACAGGCCTTCGCGCTCGATAGCGGCCTGGCCCCACGCGGCCTGCTGCGCGGACAGCGTGACGCCGAGCGCCTTGACGCCGTACTCCCGCGCGGCGTGCCTCACCATGCCGCCCCAGCCGCAGCCCACGTCCAGCAGCCGCATGCCCTCACGCAGCCCCAGCTTGCGCGCCACCAGGTCGAACTTGTTGGCTTGCGCCTCTTCCAGGGTCGCGTCCTCGCGCGGATAGCAGGCGCAGGTATACGCCATGGTGGGCCCGAGCACCCACTCGTAGAACCGGTTGGAGACGTCGTAGTGGTGCGAGATCGCGTTGGCGTCGCGGCCCTTGGAGTGCCGCCGTCCGCCCAGCCAGCGCCGGTTGACCCGGACCTCCTGGGGCGGCGCCGGCATCCGGTGCAGTAGCAGCTTCGGCCCGCCCAGGGCCTGCAGTAGCCGCCACTTCTCGGCCGGCCCCAGGCTGATGGACTGGGCCTTGGTCATCCGGGACAGCGCCTCGTACATGTCGCCTTCGACGTCCAGCTGGCCGGCCACGTAGGCCCGGGCCAGCCCGAGCGCCCCGGGAGCCTGGGCCAGGTAGGCCACGGCGACCGGGGAGCGGACCGTGATCTTCACCGGAGCTCCGGCCGTGCCGGCGTGGCTGCCGTCGTAGGCCGTAAACTCCACCGGGGCGTCGGGTCCCGCGAATGCCTCGAAGACCTCGGCTAGTGCCATCCTGCGCGTTCCTTCCCTTGACCGGGACGCCTCAGCGTCCCCTGACACACTTCTCGTACAGGCCGAGCAGGCGCCCCTGCCCGTCGTAGGCGCGCTTGAGCGCCTGGTACGCCTCGCCGTTGTAGCGCCGGTAGAACTCGTCCTCGGGGTAGAAGGCCGTGGAGTACAGCGACTTGTGCCCGTCCAGCTTGGACACCTCGTCCTCGATCAGGCGGTTGTAGTAGCCGTCGGCCCGGTCCGGGGGCAGGGCAGCGGTGCCCCAGAACCCGAAGTTCACGTAGACCTCGCCGGGTTTGAGCGGGTACAGCGGCCAGGCCCGCGCGTCACGCAGCGGGCATATCCAGACCGGGCGCATGCCCACGTTCGCGTCGAAGAACCGCAGGAAGTCGGCGCCGTGCTCGACCGGGATCTCCACGTCCTGGGTGACGAACTCGCGGGACGGCTGCTGGCGGCGGGAGTTCAGCGCGTCGGTGAGGCCGTAGCGCTGGTCGAGGGTGACGAACCTGCGGTACACGTCTGAGCGACGGTACCGGCGCGGCCACATCCTGCGGACCAGCGGCCGCTGGACGCCGAAGGCCTTGGAGCACCAGAACCAGTCGGTGTCCCACCGCCACAGGTAGTCGCGGACGGTAAGGAAGTCCTCCTTGGCCGCCGCGATCGAGGTGTAGTAGATCTGCTGGCCGGTATAGTCGCTGCGCCAGGGCGCGACGTCGCTGAACGCCCCGACGCTCAGGTACAGCTCGCCGGGCGTGAACGCGGTCCCGTCGACGAAATCGGCCCGGTGGCCGCGGAAGCTGCCCTCGGCGGCGATCTGGCCGATGGCCTCCATGCACTCTTCGGCGTTGCCAAACGCGAAATGCCGCAGGTGCACGAAGGGCCGCACCGGCTCGAGCTCGATGGTCAGGGACAGGGCGTAGCCCAGGGTGCCGTAGGAGTTGGGGAAGCCGCGGAACAGGTCGGCGTGCTCGTTGTCGGCGGTGGCGCGCAGCACCCGGCCGTCGCCGGTCAAGATCTCCATCTCGGTGACCGACTCGTGCGGCAGGCCGTTGCGCAGCGAGGTGGACTCGATGCCCAGCCCGGTGACCGCGCCGCCCAGGGTGATGGTCTTGAGCTGCGGCACCACCTTGGGCATGAGCCCGTGCGCGAGCGTGGCGTCGGCCAGGTCCTCGTAGGTGGTCATGCCGCCCACCCAGGCGGTCCGGCGGGCCGGGTCGACACGCAGCACGTGATCGAACGCCGACACGTCCAGCGGCGCGGTCGGAGACTGGGCGCCGGCGTCGCGGAACCGGAACAGGTTCGAGGTGTGCTTGGCCAGCCGCACCGGTGTCCCGGGCGGTACCGCCGTGTAGGCCGCGCGCAACCTGGCTACCGCGACCTCATGCGTGTCCGCGGTCATACGGGCACCCTCCGGTGAGCTGGACGGACATTCCAGGCAGTGTATCCGTAACCGGATCGGTGACCTGGCCGTGGCCCGGTCGTGACCTAATGCTCATCATCCATTTCCGGGTCGGAGTCGTCCACGTCCTGGCCGTCGTAGCTGGCCGCCACCTCCTCGGGGGTCATCGGCAGCCGGGCCAGCGCGGGCGGCGCCCCGGCGGTGATGACCTGCCGCAGGAGCAGGGCCATGGAGTACCGGGGGTCATCGGCCAGGGCCCGGTCGAGCGCCACGTTGGCCAGCGCTCCTTCTCCGGACTGCCAGGCCACGAAGGCCAGGAGGGACGCGGCCGCCGCTACGTGCCCGGGCTGGGCCCGCCGGACCACGTCGGTCCACAGCCGCAGGTGCGCGGCCCGGTGTACGGGATCCATCCGGGCCCAGGCGTCGTCTCGGACCCGCAGGTCCCGCAGCGCCACCGTCACCCAGGCGATCTCGTAGTCCGTCGCGAAGGCGCCGCCGCTGCGGTAGGTGGCGATCATCTTGCCGACCGCGGCCAATCCCTCGGCGGCGATCATCTGCCGGGCGACGCCGAGGCGGGAGGACTTGCGGACCTTGCCGAGTAGCTGGGCGACATGGCGCTCCGCGCGGCGGGTGGCCTGTCGCATGGAGTCCGCGGTGGCGCCGCCGAGCGGCGCAACGCGCGCGGCCATGGCCGCGCGGTCGGCAAGCACCGTGGCCCGGCCGGCGGCAAGGGCGGCCGCGGCGGGGTGAGTGCGGGGATCGAAGGGCACGCCCGCGGACGGGCAGCACGCCTCGTCGCCGCACAGGTAGGACCAGTACCGGCCGTCCTGCACCCGGAGGAATTCCCGCAGATCGATGCCCGCCTGCGAGAAGGCGTCGCTGAGCGCGTCCGCCAGCGGGGTGACCAGCGGCTCGTGACCGTATCCCACCGCCACCGCCGCGGTCATCTGCTGCGAGCCGATGACGCCGGCGGCGTGCGCCGCGATATCCGCGGCGAGGGCCGTGTCGGGTGGGTCGGGCAGATCGTACCGGAGCGTGACCTTGACGCGGTCACGCGGCGGCGCGGTGCCGATCACGACCAGGCTGGCTTCGGGCACGAACCCGAGCAGGTGCGGCACGATCGCCAGCAACGCCGCGGGCGAGCCGGCCCGGACGGTGACGGGAGTTGTCTGCGGGGCGGCGTCAGCCGCCGAGATGGTTTGTCTCATGCCGCCAGCGTCCGGGGCGGGTCTGACAGAGCCGACCGCCGCCTCGACAGGTCGGCTGTGGATAACCCGGTGCGTCCACAGGCTGAAGGTGAGCCTTGACAACTCGGCGATTAAACGTTAAAGGTGCGAGATGCGCTAACGGCCGCGGCGGCCTGTAGGGTTCTCGGCGAGCCGGATTACCGGAGTAGCGCCAGGAATCGCCTGGGAAGAGGCGGGATGACGCCGCCGTCTGCGGGCTGCCCGGTGGTAGCGCGCGCGGGTGAGATGATGGCCGCCTGCAGACGGCGGACGACGTCAAGGTGATCGCCGGTCCAGATCATCCGGACCGCGGTGGCGCTGGCTCTGCCGTCGTCACCGAGCAGGTCGCGGCGTACGGCCCGGACAAGGCGGCCGTCGGCGGCCTGGTCGTGAGCGAGCGGCTGGGGTAGCTCACCGCCGGTGATCATGGTCGTCGCGAGACCGTCGTACCAGCCCGTGACGCGGTCGGCGGTGCCCAGGATCTCATGGCGTGCGGCGGCTACGTCGGCGCCCGCCTGGCCGTCGTCGCCTCGCCAGAGGTCCAGCACCGCGTCAGCCTCCAGACGCAGCACGGCGACCCCGGTGACCAGCCCGGCCACATCGGCAAGCGGCAACCGTTTGGCGCCGCGTTCGGCCAGGTACGTGCGGAACGCGTCATCGAGCCGGCGCGATGCCGCAGCGGCCCGGGCCGCGTCGCCGGCCAGGGCGGGGGGTGCGGGCGTGCTCGGGTCGCCGTGTGAGGTCCCGGATCGCACCGTACTGGCGAGGTAGCTGGCGCCGTCGGCGTATGCCTGCGCCAGCGCCTGGCGCAGCGCGGCCGCCGCGCCCCGCGGCCAGAACAGGACACCCACGACCATGCTCACGCCGGCCCCGATGGCAACGTCTTCGATCCGCACCAGGCCGACGCGCCATCCGGCCGGCTGGATGATGCTGAACAAGATCACCAGTGTGAGGGTGAACGCCGCCTGCCCCCCAGCGAACGAGATGACCGCTGGAGCGGCCCCGGCGAGAAAGTCCGCCAGCGGCAGCAAGAACCACAGCAGTGTGGTGTTCGTCCCGATCCCCGCGAGCAGGGCCGCGCCGGCGATGAAACCCGCTACCGTACCGGCCATGGCGCGGACGGCGTCCTGCCCGGTGTTCAGCGCATTGGAGCGCAGTACCGACAGCGCGCCGAGGACTACCCAGAACGAGTGCTGGACCCCGGTCAGTCTCGCGGCGAGCACCGCCAGGCCCAGCCCGGCGGCACCACGCAGGCTGTTGTGCAACCAGACCGAGTGCGGCTCCAGGTAGGACGTGATCCGTTCCCGCGCCGCGGACAGCGTCCCCGGCACCCCCTCCGGCTGGCGGCCGAGCCACCGCTCCGGCCAGCTCCGCCGCTCGGCGGCCGCGGTCAGCTCCACGGTGCGCGCGATGAGCGAGACCGCGCTAGCGCGCGATATGCGGCATGTGAGTAAGTTCGATTGGGCGTGTCGATGCCTATTCTGCTGGCCCTGCCGTTCGGTTGTCAGGGTCGTGCATGCTCGCCGATACCGCCAAGATGCGCGGGTGTGTGATTCACACCATCGGGATGAGCGTGCCGACAGAAGCGGTCATGAAGAAGATGCCGCACCGCCAATCGGCATTCTTGGATGTCGGCTGCGATTTCGTTGCCGTTACTGCCTGGATGATCGTCCCGGGTTTCGTGGATGCTTCAGTTTTGGGTCTAGCCTCCGGATCGCCGGGTACTCCAGCTTCGCCGCCGCAGAGCGGCAGCGCGCGACCGTCGTCGCGGTCCCGGCAAACGCGGAGCGGCCCCGGCGACTGCCCGCGCTCGGCCTCCGGCTGCTGTGCGAGTTGCCGACCTGACCAGCCGCCGCCGTCAGGCGGGTCGGGTGCGCGCCGCGCGCCGCGCGCCGGGGGTAGACAGCCGTCCGACGATGATCTTCGCCGTGGGCGCCGCGTCCCGTTAGTCGCGCGGGTCGCCGGCGATCAGGTCCGTCTCGTTGAAGTCGACGACTTCGGTGTCGGTATCGGCATCCGTGTCAGCGAACCTCCACCGGGCGGTGGCCGTGCGCTGGAGGGTCGCGTCGGGTGCGCCGGCGACGGATGTTTGGTCGACGGCTTGCCATTCGCTGGCGGGAATGGCCGGGCTGGTGCTCTTCCAATCGACGGAGAGGCCTTCGACGGTGACCGTGCCGGGCTCGTTCCGGTTGTTCAGCGATACGTTCCGGAGGTAGGGGAACGTGCCGATGTCGTCGAACTCCCAGTCGCCGACGCAGCCGGAATGGCTGTTATGTGCCACGTCGTGCAGTCCGGTCACGTACTCGTCCAGGTTGGCGCTTCGGACCTGGCCCGTGGCGTCGTCGACGACCACTGACCCCGTGACAACGGCCTGGCCGTTCACCGGTGTCAGGGTTGTCACGTCGACGTTCCTGGGTGCGTTGGGGTCCTGGCATCCGGGCCCGTAGATTTGCGCCGGCAGGACGCTGTTGTCCTGCTCGGTTCGCATCAGCCCGGACGCGAGGAGGTACTCCACTGTTCCCTTGCCGGTCACGGTGGCCTGGGTGGTGGTGCCGTCGTCATGCCACGACGTGATGTGCAGGGGTATTTCACCGTGGACGTGCAGGCTGAGATTGACCTGCCCGGAAAAGGTGGTGCAGGGCGGGCGCCCTTCGATGCAGTAGACGCTGCTCTTGCGGATGCCGTTCACGTCGGCGGTGGCATCGAGGACGAACCGGAACTGGCCGTAGTCAGTCATCGGCAGCTTCTCGGTGCCGGAGTACCCGCCGGCCAGGTCATAGAGCTGGCCGGCCGCCTTGATGCCGGCGTCGGCGAGAGAGATCCAGGCGGTGGTGCCCTTTACGAAGACGGCCTTCGCGGTCCCGGTGAGCGTGCCGAGCAGTCCCCCGCCGAATCCGCTCATGACGTCGCCGAAGATCGCGTTGGCCACGGCCGCGCTGACGGTCCGGTCGTTGGCGGTGGCCGGGTGCACGGTGGCGGTGACAGTCACCTTGCGTTGGTAGGGCGGGACTCCGGTCTTGTCGCGCCGCTGGCGTTTGCCGGTCAGGGTGGCGGTCGCCATGCCGTCCGAGTCGGTCCGCAGCCCCGGCTGCGATGTGAAGAACGCGGGGCCGTCGCTGACCTTGAAGCTGGCCAGGGCCCGCTTGATCGCTCCCGGCTCCCCGGTCGAAGCGTCGAGCCCTTCGATCGCGGCCAGGCGGAGCGCGCACTCGGCCATGCCAGATCCGTCGGCGTTACCCGCCGTGAAGGTCGCCTTGACCCCAGAGGTGCTGCCGTCGGCAGTTGTCTCCCGCGTGCGCACGAGTGGGCTCGGCGACTGGCTGATGTCGACATGGAACGTCGCCATCAGCGTGCCGATGCTCAGCACGTCGCTAATCAGTCCGGCCAGGCCGATGAACTGGCCCACCACGGTGAGCAGGTCTCCGAATCTCGCCGCTATCTGCCCGATAAGGGTCTTCGACGATCCGTTCAGGCCGCTGCCGACAAGTCCCAGGGTCCAGCTCGCGAAGCTGGCCAGGCCGGTCCAGACCGAGTCGGGCGCGTTGTCCACGTCGCAGCCTGCCGCACTTGACACGTCGGCTGTGGTGTGCGCCGACGCGCTCGGCGACGCGGCGCCTGCCTCGTGCAGCAGCCCGGCGGCAAGCTGGTAAGCCTGCATCCGCGAGATGGCCGAGAGCCCGAGTTCCTGTACCGCGGTCAGCGCGTAGTCGGAGCGGGCCGAGACCGCCTGCGCCAGCCCCGGCGGCCCCTCGCCGACCAGCAGGTCGTGGCGGAAATCCTGCACGGCTGTCGCCTGCGCGTTAACCACGTCCGACACCCACGACCAAGCGATGCTGGCGGCTGCCGGCACGTTCTTGCCGTTCGTCAGGCCAGCCACGATCATCGCGACGTAGCCTCTCAGTGACACCGTGGTGCCGGACTGCTCCAGCTGGCTGGCCGCGAACACCGACCCAGCGTTGAGCCAGTAGGGCACGCCCGAGCCGTCCGGGACCCCCGCCGCCACCAGCACCGAGGGGGCGCCGCCGTTGTAGACCGAGACGCCGGACAGCAGGACGCCCTGGAGCAGCGCCTTCAGGCTGCCTGTGCCACCGGCGTTGATCGCCGTCACCACGCTCGTCGCCGCAGCCTGCGCTTGCGCGGCGTCCGTCATCCTCGGCAGGGCACCCGGCGCGGGCAGCAGATGAGAGTCGTCGATCGCCAACGGCGGAAAGGTCTTGAGTGTCGTCGGCGTGCTGGCCTGCGACGGCACCGTATGATGCGACCCAGCGCACGCGGCCAGCGCCAGCGCGGAGCACGTCAAGAGCGCGAGCACTCGCAGGAACGGCCGCAAGGGCCGGTGCCCGCACGGTCGTGGTCCGTACTCACCCATCGAACCTCCCCTTCACAACCGCCCAGATACTGGCCGTCCTGCCGCACCCGGACCGGCCGGGCAGGGCGGTACCGGGCGGTCTGCCGAATCGCTGACGATCACGAAATTCGTGATCGTCAGCATTCGTGTCGGCTGAAAGGAATCCCCGCGTCTAGCCTTGCAGGCATTGCGGGTATGGCAGTCCGGTGTTGGGCTCGCAGGCGATGAAGTTCACGGTGCCGCCCGGCGGGACGTTGACGGTCTGCCCTTGGCCGCTGCTGTTGCTCTGCACGCCGCAGCCTGGGATGTAGTCACACTGGGCCTGGTAAATGCCATCATCGAGGGTGATCGAATAAGAGCCGTCGGCCCCGGTCGTCACGTGCGGCTGGGAATCGCAGCTGGCGCAGTCGACGTCGGCGAAGGTTATGTCCTGGCCGGCGACCGGCTGGCCGTTCGCGTAGTACATGTAGCCGCTTACGACGGTGCCGTCGTTTCCTGGCGGCGTGGGCTGCGTCTGCGGCGGCGGCGATTGGGTGGGTCCGGCGACCAGGAAGTTGAGGCTGCCGTTGCTGTCGACGGTCACCCTGGCCGTGGCCACAGGCGGATTCGTATTCACCTCGCAGGTCTGTCCCGTCATGGCGCAGAGTGCCTCATAAACGCCGGTGGGCAGGGTGAGGGAGTAGGTGCCAGCGGCATCGGTGACCGCGGTGTGCAGGCCGCAGGTTGCGCAAGTTCCAAGGTCGGCGGAGGCCTTGAAAGCGACAGTGACGCCTGCCACCGGAATAGCAGAGCTGGTGTCGGCACTCCCGGTGATCGTTACGTCCGACGTGTTCGGCGCCGGAGGGGCAGTTGTCGAGGTCTGGGGATCAGGACCCGGCGAGGACGCCGGGCCGCAAGCTGCCACACCGCCGCAGAGCGCCAGGGCCAGTCCTGCTACTACGGCGACGTTTGCGATTTTTCCGTGCATTATCGTGATGCTCCTTCCAAGCTGGACCGCCGAGGCCGGCGGCCTGGCGATACCGTGTTGCCTGTGATGGACGCTAGGCAAGGCAATGCAGGGTCACCACGAAAGAGCGCGCACAGGATTACCCACAGTTTTTGCGTGGAGATCAGCGAGGCAGATACCCCCAGGCCGGACACCCATGGATGCCCGGTACCATCTGCATCCTGCAGTAGAGGTGGCCGGCGGGATGCATACCCGGGATGGCGAACCGGCTCGGCAGCACGGCCGCTAAGCGCCGCCGGCGCCATCCCGCCCCGTTGCCCGGCGGGGCGCTGCCGCGTGCAAAGCAGGGGATACTCTCAGGGGCCGGCGCCGCGACTGCGTGGACCGCGTGCGCAACGCGGCACTGGGCGAAGGGATGGTCAGTATTTCCGGCCCCGTTTACGCTGGGTGCAGGTCGTTTGGTGCCGCGCCGGGCCTGGCAGGCGGCGGGAAGGTCTGAGGGGGGTGAGATGACCGATCTGCCTGCGCCGGATTTCGCCGGGCTCTTGCGGGAGTTGCGCGTGAAGGCCCAGCTGACGCAGGAGGAGCTGGCGGAGGCGGCGGGGCTGAGTACGCGGACGGTCAGTGACCTGGAGCGGGGGGTCAACCGGCGGGCGCATAAGGATACTGCTCGCCTGCTGGCCGATGCGCTCGGCCTGATCGGCCCGGTCAGAGCCCGGTTCGAGGCGCTCGCGCGGGGCCGCGTACCTACCGGAGCCGGAACGAGCGGAGCGGCGGCGGCGACAAGGACGCTGCCCCGCGACATTGCCTCGTTTACCGGGCGGCAGCGTGAGCTGGACGAGCTTGTGGATGCCGTGGCGGGCCCGGACGGGGTGGTTGGCATTCACGCGATCGGGGGGATGGCCGGGGTCGGCAAGACCGCGTTCGCGGTCCACGCCGCGCACCAGCTGGCGCCGAGGTTCCCCGCTGGGCAGATCTTCCTGCCGCTGCACGGGCACACTCCCGGGCAGCAGCCAGTGGACCCGGGTGACGCGCTGGCCAGCCTGCTGCTGACCGCGGGGGTGGCCGCCGCGCAGATCCCGCCCGGGCTGGAGGCGCGGATGGCGCTGTGGCGGGACCGGCTGGCGGGCCAGCAGCTGCTGCTGGTGCTCGACGACGCGGCCAGCAGCGACCAGGTCCGGCCGCTGCTGCCCGGCACCGGCAGCAACCTGGTGCTGGTCACCAGCCGCCGCCACCTGACCGCGCTGGAAGACGCGACAGCGATCAGCCTGGACACCTTGCCGCCTGATGAGGCCGCCGCGCTGCTGGTCCGGCTGGCCGGCCGGGCCGGGCTGAGCCCGGACGATCCGGCGGTGGCCGAGATCACCCGGCTATGCGGGTGGCTGCCGCTGGCGATCGGGATGGTGGCCCGCCAGCTGCACCACCATCCCGCCTGGTCCCTGCAGAGGCGGGCCGCCGAGCTGGCCGCGGCCGTGGACCGGCTGGAGCTGCTGGCCACCGAGAACCTGTCGGTCGCCGCCGCGTTCGGCATGTCCTACGCCGACCTCACCGGCGAGCAGCAGCGGCTGTTCCGGCGGCTCGGGCTGCACCCCGGCGCCGACATCGACGCCTACGCCGCCGCCGCCCTGGACGGCACCAGCCTGGCGGCCGCCCGCCGCGGCCTGGAGGCGCTGTACGACCAGTACCTGATCGCTGAGCCGGCCCAGGACCGGTACCGGCTGCACGACCTGATCCGCGAGCACGCCCGCGCCCTGGCCGCGCGGCTTGACCCGGACCGTGACCGGGACGATGCCACCACCCGGCTGCTGGATTACTACCAGCACACCACCGCCCGCGCCGACACCCTCCTCGCCCCCCAGGCCCGCCCCGCTCTCGCCCCGGCGGACGGCGCGATCCCGGCCCCAGCGCCCGACCTGGCCGACCGCGAGCAGGCGCTGGCGTGGGCCCGGGCCGAGCGCGCCAACCTGCTCGCCTGCCTGGACTACGCCACCGGAACCGGCCACCACGCCCGGGTCATCGCGCTCGCCGCCGGCACCGCGGCCCTGCTGCGGCACGACGGCCCATGGGTGGAGGCCCTTGCCCGCCATATCACCGCCGTACGCGCCGCACAGCATCTCGGCGATCAGCTCGGCCAAGCCAACGCCCTCATTGACCTTGGGGACGTGCGGCGGGCGACCGGGGACTATCCCGGCGCGGCCCAGGCTCTGGAGGAAGCACTGGGCATCTACCAGGATCTCGGCGACCGGCTCGGCCAGGCCAACGCCCTCACTTTCCTGGGCGAGGTGCGGAAGCCGACCGGGGACTATCCGGGCGCGGCCCAGGCCCTGGAGGAAGCACTGGGCATCTACCAGGACCTCGGCGACAGGCTCGGCCAGGCCCATGCCCTTTCCCAGCTAGGGGATCTGCGGCGGATGACCGGGGACGTTCGGAGTGCGACCGGGCACCTGGAGGAGGCGCTGGGCATCCGCCGTGACCTCGGCGACCGGCGCGGGCAGGGGAGCACTCTCACCAACCTGGGGATGATGCGGCGGATGACCGGGGACTTTCCGGGCGCGGCCCAGGCCCTGGAGGAAGCACTGGGCATCTACCAGGACCTCGGCGACCGGCTCGGCCAGGCCAACGCCCTCACTTTCCTGGGCGAGGTGCGGCAGCTGACCCGGGACTATCGGGGCGCGGCCCAGGCCCTGGACGAGGCGCTGAGCACCTACCGCGACATCGGCAACCGGCGCGGCCAAGCCAACGCCGTCGCGTGCCTAGGGATGGTGCGGCGGGCGACCGGGGACTATCCGAGCGCTGCCCAGGCCCTGGATGAGGCGCTGAGCACCTACCGCGACATCGGCAACCGGGGCGGTGAGGTCACTACCCTCAACGAGGTTGGAGTGCTGCACAGGCTCTGCGGCGACTTGCGCCAGGCCAGGTCATGCCACCAGCAGGCCCTCGACCTGGCCCGCCAGATCGGCAGCTCCTGGGATGAGGCCCACGCGCTGGCGGGCCTGGGCCGGTCCGCACTTGCCGTCGGCGATGCCGCCAACGCAGAAGAAAGGCTGCGGCAAGCACTTGAGATCTTCCAGCGGATAGGGAGCGTCGAAACCGCCGACGTTGCTGCCGAGATCAAAGCTATTACCGGTTCACGACCGACCGCGCCATGATCGTATCTTTAGCGAAGGGCGATCACGCTGCCGCACCCGGAGTACTTCTGACACGACCACTCCGCCCACCTGGCCGCCCGCGGCGATGACCAGGCCGCCGTGGCCGCGGCCGGCGAAGCCGCTGTCATCGCCGTCCGGCTGTGCTGTCAGCCGCCGGCCGCAGCGCGGACACCATCCAGCCGGCCAGGCCCGCACCCGCGGCCTCGTGATGATCGCAACGGCCCGCCCAGGCCAGCACGCTGCCACGAACCAGGCCGCTGATCCGGCGCTCTGGCCGTTCGGATGTGGCATTGATCGCCAGCCAGCGACCCAGAGGAGCGTGCATCCGGCGGCTACGTGCGCGGGCGTCGGCATTTAGGTTCCTCTCCCTAACAGGCTCCCGCCAGCTTGTCCTCGGCAGACACAATCACGGGACGTCGGCTTGCTACGCGGGCATGGCAGAGACCTCGAGTCTGGCCCATTGCGCGCGACCCTGTCCGCGGCAGATTCGGATATTCGCCCCAAACGCGCTGATGTATAAACATACAGCCTGGGCGGCTCTCCGCCAGGCTGCAGTCGGCTCTGTACGACGGTAAGGAAGTTGCGATACTGAGCCTTAATTGACCGGTGGATCGAGGCTTATGGCCTGACAGTCCGGCCTGCTTACGAGGTTTCCGCAGATAGCCGATCCGCACTGCGGCTCTCCTGGCTGCCGACGCCGCGCTGGGGCACGTGCTGGCTGAAACGCACAGCAGTGTTACCCCGGGTACCGCCCTACCGGCCGGGCGAGTTCTCCCGGCGTGAACTCCCGCCGCTGCGCAGCGGCCGCCGACGTTGACTGGTCGTTCTCGACGGCCGGGCGTGCCTGGGCCTACGGTAGGTGACGAGTTCGCGCCGCGAAGGGGAAGCCGATGTACCCAGGCAGGCATGCTCGTGAGCGCGCGGATCAGGCCGCGTTCATCATGGCCTCGACCGGTGAGAGCGTCTGTTACGCCGAGTACGAGGCCCGAACCAACAGGCTGGCCCACCTGCTGCGCGCCCGGGGGCTGGGCCGTCTGGATCACTACGCGATCTTCATGGAGAACAACGGCCGGTACCTGGAGGCCTGCGGTGCCGGGGAGCGGGCCGGCCTGTACTACACGTGCGTCAACTCCTACCTGACGGCGCCGGAGCTGGCCTACATTCTCAACAACAGCACCGCCAAGCTCCTGATCACCTCCCGGGTGTGCCGGGATGTGGCCCTGGAGGCGGCGCGCGAGTGCCCGCGGCTGACGTCCGGCCTGATCGTGGACGGCACGGGAGACGACGGCATGTTCGCTGACTTGGAAGAAGCGACCCGAGCCTTCCCTGACACGCCGATCGGCGATGAATGCCTGGGGACGGCGATGCTCTACTCCTCGGGCACGACCGGCCGGCCCAAGGGCATCCTGCGGCCCCTCGATGATGTCCCACCCGGTGAGATGCTTCCCCTGGTCGGCTTCCTCGGTCGGCTTTGGCGGTACAGGGAGGGGCTCACCTACCTGTCCCCGGCCCCGCTGTATCACTCGGCGCCGCTGGCCTCGGTAGGCCTGGCCATCCGCTACGGCGGAACCGTGATCATCATGGAGAAATTCGATCCCGAGCAGTACCTCAGCCTGGTCGAACGCCATCGGGTGACGCACAGCCAGCTCGTCCCGACCATGTTTAGCCGGATGCTGAAGCTGCCCGGACAGGTGCGCAGCCGGTACGACCTGTCCTCGCTCGAGATTGCCATCCACGCCGCCGCGTCCTGCCCCGTGCCGGTCAAGCAGCAGATGATCGACTGGTGGGGGCCGATCCTCCTGGAGTACTACGCCGCGACCGAGGGAATCAGCTGCTCGGTATGCGACAGCGGGGAATGGCTCGCCCATCCCGGCACCGTCGGCAAGGTGGTGCTCGGCGACCTGCACATCTTGGACGGGTCCTTCGAGCCCGTGCCGCTGGGCACGCACGGCACGCTGTGGTTCAAGCCAGGCTCGCCGTTCCGCTACTTCGACGACGTCGAGAAGACGGCCGAGTCAACCTCGCCCGACGGGTCGATGGTCACTGTCGGCGACGGCGGCTACCTCGACGACGACGGCTACCTGTACCTCACCGACCGCGCCACCTTCATGATCATCTCCGGCGGCGTCAACATCTACCCCCAGGAGGCCGAGAACCTCCTCATCACCCACCCCAAGGTCGCCGACGCCGCGGTCTTCGGCGTCCCCAACGACGACCTCGGCGAGGAAGTCAAGGCCGTCGTCCAGCTCATGCCCGGCATCGACCCCGGACCGGACACAGCCGCCGAGCTGATCGCCTTCTGCCGCGAGCACCTCGCCCACCTCAAATGCCCCCGGTCGGTCGACTTCACCAGCCAGCTCCCCCGGCTCCCGACCGGCAAACTCTACAAAAAGGCCCTCCGGGACAGCTACTGGGGCAAGTCCCGCAGCCGCATCGTGTGACGCTGCCGTATACAAGATCATCCATCACGTCGGGATCACGAGTACGCGGACAGCGGCATGCAGAAGAGTGAGTTCCAGGGGTGGGCGGTGATGCATAACCATCCAGGCTGCCCGGCCGATGCTGAGTCGAGTCGGACTGGAGTTGGCCGGTCAGCTGAACTTCGCCGTGGCCCACGGTATGGCTAGCGTGCGGCTTGGTAAGCAGCGCCTTGCGCCTTGCGCAAGGATTCAACCCATTCTTGGCCATTAAGCAGGCGGGTAGTGCTGGCCGACCTGACCGCGCCGCCGGCGATGACCGCGAGCGCAAAGCCGGCCGCTGTAGTGTCGTCAGGTGCCTCGATAACGGCGAGCATGTCGTACTCGCCAAATGGATAGCCGCCGACCACGATCTTGCCTCCCATCGCCTCGAACGCGGGCCGGACGGCCTCGAACCGGTCGTGCGGTTCCCTGATCTGGGCCGCCACCGACTCAGGGGTGTAGGCGGCCTGGTAAACGTACAGCGGCATTAGGGATCCTCCCAGCTTTGATGATGGCCTGGCCGGACCGGCAGGCCTGAGCTCCGCGGGCAGCCGGCAGCTGCCGGTTTGCCGGCGGAATCGGCGACCACCGCCGGCATCAGCAGCCTTGGCTGCCTGCCGGAGCTGCCTTCTTCACCGCGGCTCACGGTACGCCCGCGTCGTTCCGGGAACGTTACGGCCGCTGCCGGATCGGCACCACCTCGAGCCGCCTCGCCGCCGGGTCGCCAGGCGCGGCAATGACGCGCACCGACTGCTAAGGCTGCCGGTCGGTCAGCAGGACCGCATGCGTCCGCATGGATGCGCCGGAACGCAGGCACATCGGCGGAGGTTCCCGTCCACGACAACCCGGGTCACCGCGAAGAACCCCTGCAAAGAAGAAGTAGTCGGCACACTCACTCGATAGGCGGCAGAAGCGGATGCCGCCCCGGTGCCTGGGCGTGGCCTGGCGGGCCGGTGCGGCTAATCCAGGTGTCACATCGGGAGGGCTGCGCTTAGGTTAAGAACATGCCGAGTGTGATTAAGTCCGTATCATTCGACGCTGCGGATGCGCGCGCGCTGGCCAGGTTCTGGGCGGCCGTCTTCGGCTCGGATGCGGATGACGACTCGACCACGGGCGAGGCATTCGTCGAGGCCGCGGGCTGGGGTGGCCCGAAATATCTGGTTCACCAGGGTTCCCGAGCTTAAGGCGGCGAAGAACCGGATGCATTTCGACCTGAGGGTTCCCGGTGCCGTGGCCGCCGAGGTGTCGAGGCTGGAGAAGCTGGGTGCCACCGTGGTCCGCCGCCGTCCCAGCCACACGGTGATGCAAGACTTAGAGGGCAACGAGTTCTGCGTCGAACCTGGCCCCGGCCAGTAGCACTGCTATCACACCGTCTGGAACGGTGAGCATCAACTGCTGGTCTCGGACATCCCTGATCGCGGCAAATGAGTGCGTTGTAGTGGTTACCATATCGCTGTCCGAATGGCGGCTGTCCTTGATCATTTAAGTTAGCCAGGATGGGGTCGTCGTGCGCAGGGAGGCACAAAATTGTCTGTGCGGGGGATGGTCGGCAATTTCTCTGCGGAAGATGCAGGGCCGCGCCTGCTATGCACGAATAGCGAGCGCGGGAGCCTGGAGATCACTGCTGTCGCCGGAGGAGCAGGTTCCAGGATTCCCTGCGCTCAGCAACAGGGCTCTTGGCAAAGCGGAAGCTTGATTTACGCCTGAAAACCCTTGCTGACCGCGCAGGCCCCTGGAACGGATATTGCGAGCCTTGCCGAGCTAGCCGGCGGACGTGTAGCGTTGCGTCGAGGCATGCGCAGTGTACGGCGAGCTTGACCAGCGTCCTGTCGCCAGGAGCCGCTTCCGGGATCGGTCGGCGGCTACTGGTGTCTTGCCGGGACATGCGCTGGTGGGTATCGACTGGGTTCCTGTGGCGGTCTTGCGACGGAATGTGAGTGTCATCGCGCTCAGGGAAGCCCGTACAGAGCTTAGCGCCTACGGCTGCGGTCGCCGGATGAAAATTGTCAATCCGTCGGCGGCCTGACGATGTCGTCGGAAGTGCTGGCCATTATAGTGGCTACATATATTGGCAGCGGATCGCTTATCTGTATTTTCTTGGCGCGCCAGAGTGGCACGCCTGGCGCAGCCGGGGTCAGCGAGGCTAAGCTGCCGCCGTGGCAGCGGCCGCTGTGGTGGGCCGTCCTGGTGCTTCTTGCACCATGGATTGTTCTGGCGGCTGTCTTCTGGGGAGTAAATGCAGGAGTTCGCGAGGCGGGACGTGGTGTCATCGCGCTCTGGCGGCATCTGATCCCGGCGTCCCGGAGGGAGGCTCGGGTTACCGGGTGGGATCCTGAAAGGGCGCTTATCCGCATGCGCCGGTTCCGTCAGATCGGATGGGCGTCGATCCCAATATTGACCTTCGGGGTTCTGGCTTTCGTGCCGTTCCTATTTATCGCCCTCGTTCGCCGCCGGCTCCGGGACTGGGTGGTGTTCACCGTCTACCTCGCGGCTGACATCGCGGCGATAGCGCTGGCGGGCAGTCCCAATGCTGCAGGTATCCTGCTGCTGACAATCGCTGCCGCGGGAACGGTGCATGTCTTGATCTGCCTCCGTCCGGGCTCGGCCTTGGCAGTGTCCAGGGACGTCTACGCCGCCAGCGCTGCGGATCAAAACCAGCCAGCCGCTACGGTCCTGAGCTGGAACTGTGCCGAGATGGTGCTGGGGCATGGCGCGGAAGGCTCGCAGATATTCACCGGCGATGCATCGGTCTCGAAACGGCATGCCGTCTTGCGCCGTGACCCAAGCGGGGCTTGCGTTGTCGAAGACCTCAAGTCCCGCGCGGGGACCTTTGTTAACGGCGAGCGCATCAAGGGTCCCACGCAGCTGCATTCAGGGGATGAGCTTCGACTAGGGCAAACCCGGCTGCATGTCAGGAGCGCCGCGCCCGGCGCTGTCCCTTCGGCTGCGGGCGGTACCGGCACAGATAAGCCTCCTCAACTTCCTGGTGAAACACGCTATTCGGCCGACGTACCTGGCGCACTGCGGGCGGACCATGTCTGGCTCACGCTGCCATTGCCAGGTAACTCGGTTCCGTACGGCGACCAACGGCAAGGCTGGCTCATTCTGACCGAAGCGGGTGAGGTTCGCTTTTACGGACGACTACCTGCCAACCTGACGGAACCGCCGCTTTTCAGTGCGCGCTCGCCGGCGGAATTCTTCAGGAAAATCGGCCCGATGCAAGTGGCTAGCCGTTTCGGCAAAACGAACTGCAATGTATGGTTCAGCGGTGAGCCGGCTCCTGAGCGTCGCGCCGAAAAGATAGAGGAAGAGGCCGACCAGCTGGGAAATACGGTCAGCCAGATTAGCGCGGATCTTGGTGAGGCATTTCCCCGGGCCGATGTGGGGATGGTCAACGCGGCCGGCGATCTGCTAAGCTTCGAGGCCAAAGCCGCGCAGCTGATACGAATGGCACGCAACACAAAGCGGAGAGTCGCGGCACGAAATGCATGGTATCCGGTTCTCTTGGGCCGACGGCCGTGGCCTATGATCAACGCCGTAAGCAGACCTGAAGATCTGGTGCTGGAAATACCCCAAGCGCGGCAACTAGCTCAACTGCCCCCGTCCACTCAGACCGCTATCCCCGCCGTCGCCGACGCCACCTCGCCAGCGCCGTCCCAGCCGGTTCCGGCCCAGGTCCCGCCAGCACACCTGGCCCGCATCCTGACCGGCCACACCGGGCCAGTCACGGGGGTGGCGTTCAGCCCGGACGGGGACCTGCTCGCCACCTCCAGCGGCGACCACACGACGCGAGTCTGGGATCCGGCCACCGGTAAACACCTGCGCACCCTGACCGGCCGCATCCTGACCGGCCGCACCGGCGCGGTCCACGGGGTAGCGTTCAGCCCGGACGGGTGCCTGCTCGCCACCGCCAGCGACGACGGGACGGCGCGGCTGTGGGACCCAGCCACCGGCCAACACCTGCGCAAACTGGCCGGCCACAGCGGCGCGGTCAACCGTGTGGCGTTTAGCCCGGACGGGCGACTGCTCGCCACCGCCGGAGGCGACGGGACGGCGCGGGTGTGGGACCCGGCCACCGGCGAGCAACTGCGCAAACTGACCGGCCATCCCGGCGGGGTCTTCGGGGTGGCGTTCAGCTCGGACGGGCGCCTGCTGGCCACCGCCAGCTACAGCAGGGCGCTGCTGTGGGACCCAGCCACCGGCGAGCACCTGCGCAAACTGGCCGTCGACACCGCCTGGGTCTACGGGGTGGCATTCAGCCCGGACGGGCGCCTGCTCGCCACCGCCAGCGACGACGGGACGGTGCGGCTGTGGGACCCAGCCACCGGCGAGCAACTGCGCAAACTGACCGGCCATAGCGGCGAGGTCTTCGAGGTTGCGTTCAGTCCGGACGGGCGCCTGCTGGCCACCGTCAGCTGGGACAATACGGCGCGGGTGTGGGACCCAGCCACCGGCGAGCAACTGCGCAAACTGACCGGCCACACTGGCGCGGCCCTCGGGGTAGCGTTCAGCCCGAACGGACTCCTGCTGGCCACCGCCAACGGCGACCGCACGGCGCGGGTATGGGACTAACCTGGGCCACCAGGTATCCGGCAGCTGCCTGTTGCGGCCTGGCCCGTGCCCCCTGCCGCCCCGGTCAGCGAGCGGTCGTACCGGCGACGCGGGTGGTGACCCCACGGCCGTCATCCGGGTTGAGGCGTCGCGGGGCCCAGTCCGCGGTCACCTCGCATACCGGAACGTCGCGGCATGGGGCGGCTGACGTGTTGCCCTGGTGATATGTATGCCCCCAGCTTGGGCGGTCCTATGTAGGCATCCGGTTGGCCGTGTGCTCCTCACTAACAGTTTTCCTAAAGTGCGAGTGAGCGTATAAACATAGCCGTATGTAACGCACTCTATTCGGCATGTGAGCGAGGCCGGGGCGTTGGCCCGCGACGGCTCCGGGCGCGTCGATCTCAGAGC
Organism: uncultured Actinomycetes bacterium; assembly: GCA_963742795.1. Classification (GTDB taxonomy): domain Bacteria; phylum Actinomycetota; class Actinomycetes; order Streptosporangiales; family Streptosporangiaceae; genus Palsa-504. The sequence continues at coordinate 76,174 of CAVUNL010000020.1, read as the reverse complement.
GCACGGGCTGCGCCAGCCCTGTCTCTCAGTCAGCTGCGACTGACCAGGTTATCATCGGCGTGGCCGATGAGATCCACGCCCATGGGCTCCGCGACGACACGGGCGACGTGGCGGTCAGACCGCCGGCTTGATGACCGTATAAGTTGGCCTGCAGCAGAGCGCACCGCCCCTGACCTGGCTTGCGTCATCGCAGATGGGCTACAGCGTAAACGCGTGGATAGACGGTAAGTATCACCTCGCGCCGTGACCTGAGGCTGACGACCGCTCGCCAAGGCGAGGAGGGCGGCCGACGCGGCTACGTAGCCGGGCTGGGCGCGCCGGACCACGTCGATCCACAGCCGCTGGTGCCCCTCGGCGTGCGAGGGATCCATCCGGGCCCAGGCGTCGTCCCGGACCCTTAGGTCCCTAAGTGCCACCGTAATCCGCGCGATCTCGTCGTCCGAGGTGAACCGGCCGCCGTCCCGGTACCGCGCGATCATGGCGCCGACCGCGGCCAGGCCCTCGGCGGCGATCATGTGCCGGGCGGCGCCGAGGCGGGCCGACTTGCGGACCTTGGCCAGCAGCCGGGCGATGTGCTGCTCGGCCCGGCGGGTAGCCTGGCGCATCGACTCGGCGGCGATGCCGCCGAGGGGGGCGACGCGGGCGGCCACGGCGGCACGGCTGGCCAGTACCCTGTCGCCGACGCTGGCCAGGGCGGCGGCTTCGGCGGGATCAGCGGCGGCGGTGTCGAACGGCACTCCTTCGGCTGGGCAGCACTTCTCGTTGCCGCATACGTAGGACCAGTAGCGGCCGTCCTGAACCCGGAGGAACTCCCGCAGGTCGATCGCGGCCTGCCAGGCCGCTTCGCGTAGTTCGGTGGCAACCGGGGACACCAGCGCCTCGGGACCGTAACCGACCGCGACCGCCGCGGTCAGCCGCTGCGCGCTCAGCACACCGAGCGCGTGCGCGGCGATCTCGGCGGCCAGGTCGGCCGCGGGCGGGTCGGGCAGGTCATAGCGGAGCGTGACTCGGATGCGGTCGCGGGGCGGCGTGACCCCGATCACGATCAGGCTGGCCTCGGGGACGAAGCCGAGCAGATGAGGGATGAGCCTCAGCAGGGCGCCTGGCGAGCCGGCCCGGGCCACCAGGGTCGGCTGCTGCTGGTCGTGCTGGGCCTGCGGGAGGTCGTCACCCGCGGCAACGGTTTGTCTCATGCCGTCCAGGGTGTGGCGGGACCGATGAGCATGGCCATGGCGATTTTCGTTCGCCTGTGGATAACTCACGGGTTATCCACAGGCGAACGGCAGGGCTTGACAAGACCCTGAACAACCTCTGCAACGGCTACCGGGACATGCGGAAGCCCGACCAGAGTGACAACGGCCAGGATTACCGGGGAAACAGGCTCTTCGGGTTTATGTCGGGTGGGTGCCCGGGTCCCGGCTTGGCGCGGGTGCGGGTCAGTGGTCATCAAGTGCGGCGGGCGTCCTGGTGCGAGGCGTGCGGAGCCTGAGCCACACGGCCAGCAGCGCTAGCGGCACTACCAGGCCGCCGATACCGTAGATAACGAATGCGGCGAGGCTGTCCTGGTGCCTGACCAGCCATCCGAAGTTCTGGCCGAAGAACCCGGTGACGAAGGTGAGTGGCAGGAAGACCGTGGCCAGGATGGTGAGCTGCTCGACGGTGGCGTTCTGCTGGACGCTGACGTTGGTCTGCTCGACCGAGATCACGGCCATGTTGGCCTCCAGGATCGTGCCGAGCAGGTCACGTTGGGCGGCGACCTCCTCGTTCACCAGGAGCAGGTGGTCCTGCACGTCCCGCAGGTACGGCAGTAGCTGCGGGGCTTCGGCGGCGCGCTCGATGGCGGTGACCACGGCGAGCAGCGGGTGGACGGCGCGGTAGAAGTCGGTGGCCTCGCGGCGCAGCGAGTAGATCCGTTCGGTCGGCGCAGAGGCGCCGGAGAACACGGTGGCCTCGACCTGGTCGATGTCGCGTTCGAGCCCGGCGACGACCGGTGCGTAATCGTCCACCACCTGGTCCAAGATCGCCCACAGCGCGGCCGTGCTGCCCGTGGCGAGCAACTCCGGCCGCTGCTCCAGCCGCTGCCGGGCGCCGTGCAGGTCGCTGGCCACGCCTTGCCGCACCGTGATCACGAAGGCCGGCGCGAGGAAGATGCTGATCTCGCCGAACTCGACGTCCTCAGCGGCGTCGTCGTAGCGCGCGGTGCGCAGGATGACCAGCTGGACGCCCTGGTCATAGTTCTCGATCTTCGGCCGCATGTGGAAGTTCTGCGCGTCCTCGACTGCCAGTTCGTGCAGGCCGAAGGTGTCGCGGACCTGGGCCAGCTCCTCGTCCCCGGGCTCGAACAATCCCAGCCACACGAAGCCGCCCTGCCCGCACCGGGCCGCCGCCTCTTGCAGCGGCACTTGGCCCTCGTCGCGCCTGCGGCCGTCGTGGTAGTGAGCACAGTCAATGATCATGTCCGGGGACCTCCTTGCCGGCAGCCGGGGCAGCCATCCGCTTACCCAGCATGGCCGAATCCAGCAAGGAGACGAAGGCCGCGCGGCAGCGATCCGGGCGGGGCAGGTCGCCTGGACAAGCGACGGCAGCGTGTCCCTCAATGACCTCGCCGCGCAGCTCAAGACACAGGCATCGTCGATCCTGCAAATGACCGCGATCCACGACGGCGCATTCGCAACCGATGCCGCCGCCTACATCAACGGCGTGTTCGCGGGAACCACCTCTCCCGGGGCAGCGATGCCGCCCGGACTCGCACTGTGGGTGCCGGGAAGCTGACCAGCGACGAGCGTAGCGGGCCGCACCCCGCACCAATTGTTCTTTCCGCGCGGCCATCATGGCAGCTCCGTCGACTCGAAAAGCAGCTGGTCATACATCAGGTTGAAGGAGATGTGCTTGCCGTCGCGGAAGCGGAGCACCTGGATATAGTCCACGGTGACCGGGCGGCCGGTGGGCGGGATCTCACCAGCCGGGCTGCGCAGGGCGCCGTGGTGGGTTCCGGTGAAGGTGCCTTCCTCGACGGCGGCATCTCCGGCGATGTGCAAGCCGTGGACCTGGACGCGTGCGTCGGGGAAGGCACTGAACCAGCCGCGCACCTCGATCTTGGAGCCTCGCGATCAGCTACATATCAAGCAGATGCGGATATTCAGTCCGAGGGCGGCGATGCACTGTTGCGGTACGGCCGGGCTGTACGGCGGCGGCGGCGGGGGTTATGGTACGGCCGTGGGGGAGGCGGTCACTGCGGTCGGCGCCGTGCATGGCTTCCCGGCTGTGCGGACGAGCTTTGTCGGCCGGGTCGGGCCGGTGCGCGAGCTGGCGGTGCTGGTTGGGCGGTACCAGCTGGTGACGGTGACCGGGCCGGGCGGTTCGGGGAAGACCCGGCTGGCCTGCGAGGTGGCCAGGCGGGTGGCGGGCCGGTTCGAGGACGGGGTGTGGCTGGTCGAGCTGGCGCTGGTGCAGGACCCGGGGCAGGTGGCGGGGGTGGTGGCGGCGGCTGTGGGGGTACGGGAGCAGCTGGGGGTGCCGGTCGCGGGAACGCTGGCCCGGGTGCTGGCCCGCCGGCAGGTGCTGCTGGTGCTGGATAACTGCGAGCACGTGCTCGCCGCGGCTGCCGGGCTGTGCGCGGAACTCACGGCGGCCTGCGATGAGCTGCGGGTACTGGCGACCAGCCGGGAGGCGCTGCGGGTCGGCGGGGAGGCCCGGTACCGGCTGGCGCCGCTGGCGGTGCCCGATCTGGATGAACTGCCCGATGCGGCCACGGCAGAGGCGGTGGTGCTGTTCGCGGACCGGGCCCGCCAGGCTGACGCGCACTTCGTCCTGGATGGCCGGACGGGGCCGGCGGTGGCGCGGCTGGTGGCGCGGCTGGATGGGATGCCGCTGGCGATCGAGCTGGCGGCGGCCCGGACCGAGGCGCTGGGCGTGGGCCAGCTGCTGGATCGGCTGGAGGACCGGTTCGCGCTGCTGGCCGGCGGGGACCGGCTGGCGCCGCCGCGGCAGCGGTCCCTGGCCGCGGCCGTGGAGTGGAGCTACCAGCTGCTCGGTGACGATGAGCGGCGGGCCTTCCGGGCGGTGTCGGTGTTCCCGGGGCCGTTCACTCTCGAGGCCGCGGAGGCGGTCGCGGGGGCGGATGCGGGGCTGGCGGTGCTGCGGCTGGTGGAGTGCTCGCTGCTGGTCCCGCCGCGCACCGGCCCGGATGGGCGGTCCCGGTATGTGATGCTGGAGACGCTGCGGGCCTACGGGGCGAGGTTGCGGGCCGGGGCCGGCGAGCCGGACACGGCAGCGGCCGCGCTGGCCGCCTACGCGCTGCGGGTGGCCGAGGAGGCCGCGGCGGGGCTGCAGTCCAGGGCCGGGGAGGTGGCTGCGGCCCGGTGGCTGGATGCCGAGGATCCCGCCATGCGCCAGGTGCTGGCCTGGGCGATTGCCCGCGACGCGGCGCTCGCGGTGCGGCTGGCGGACGCGCTGGGCTGGTGGTGGTTGCTGCGCGGCCGGCTGGCCGGCCAGTACCGGCTGCTGTCCGAGGTGGCCGGGCGGGCCGAGCCGGGCAGCGACGGGTGGTGCATTATCCAGTGCTGGCTGGGCTGGGCCGCGTACTTCGCGGCCGATCGCGGCCGGGGCGCTGGGCCATTTCGCCGCGGTCCGCGACGCCGTCGCGGATCACGGCCCGTCCCGGGTGCTGGTCGATGCCTTGAACGGCCGGTCGGCGGTATTGCTGAACGTGGGCCGGCTCGCCGAGGGGGCCGAGGATGCCCGCCGCTCGCTGGCCATGGCCCGCGAGCTGGGCTACCTGGCCGGTAAGGGGCTGGCCCTGAACGCCCTCAGCATCGCCGTGGAGCAAAGCGGCGATCATGACGGCGCCGTTCAGCTGATCGGGCAGCAGCAGCTCATCACCGGCATGCCCGGCACGATTGCCCGGTCGGGATACCAGGTAATGCTCGTCGCGCTGGCCGAGGCCGGGGACCTGGCGGGCGCCGACAGCGCCTGCGCGGCGGCGCTGGCCTGGTGCCGGGACACCGGCGACCTGTTTAACCTGCCCTGGATGCTGATGGAGATGGCGGACCTGGACGTGCGGGCCGGCCGGTTCCAGGACGCCGCCGCGCACCTGCGGGAAGGGCTCCAGATCGTTATGCGGACTGGCGACGTGTGGCATGTCGGCAACGGCCTGTGGTACTGCGGGTGGCTGTGCGCCGCGACCGGGCGGTACGCCGAAGCCGCCACGCTGCGGGCCGCTGAGGCCGTCCACTTCCGGCAGCAGGGGCTCGCCGGCGGGCCGCCCGGAGAGGCCCGCAGAGATGAAGCAGCGCTGAGCAAGATCCGGCAGGCGCTGGGACCGGCCCTGTTCCGGGCGGCTGAGGAGCGCGGCGCGGCGATGAGCCTGGACACCGCGGCCGAGTACGCCCTGATGCTCACCGCCCCCGCCGCGCCGCCGCCGGTCGCGGCGGGCCCCGGGCTGGGAGGGCTCAGCGCCCGGGAACGGGAACTGGTCACCCTGGTCGCCCAGGGCCGCACCAACGCGCAGATCGCCGCGCAGCTGTGCATCAGCGTCCGCACCGTCGGCTCGCACCTGGACCGGATCCGGGACAAGACCGGCTGCCGTCGCCGCGCCGACCTGACCCGCCTGGCCCTGGCCGAAGGCCTGGTCTAGCCCCCGGCCGCCGCCCCGGGGTCCGGGGATCGGGCCGCGGTGCCCGTGGGTCATCTGACCCCTAGTCGCAAGAGGGGTCAGCCGGCCTCTGCCCAGCGCATGCCCGGCCGCGCGAACCTGTCCGAAGAGGGCCGCAAGAGCCGGCCGGATCCGAGCACAAAGGACCACCACCATGACCACACAGCTTTCTCATCACCGATCCCGCCACTCGTGGCCCACCGGGCAGGCCGGCGCACGCCTGGGCCGGCTAGCCACCGTCCTGGCCGCGGTCATCGCCGGCCTGCTGGCCTCGGCCGCCGCCGCGACCGCCGCCTTCGCTAACCCGGTACCGGTCGGGGACGGGGGCACCATCCCCATCGCGCCGGCCCCGGCCACCGTCCAGGTGATCAGCACCGGTGGCATGGCCGGCTGGCAGATCGCCCTGATCGCGGGCGGGGCCGCCCTGGCCGCTGCGGCCGCGGCCGTGTTCCTGGACCGCAAGATGGCCGGCCGCCGTCGCGCCACCGCCACCACCGCCTGATGCGCCCGCACGCACCCGCACACCACGCCTGCCTGACGACCGGGCCCCAGGCCCGGACCGTCAGGCAGGCCCGCGCGTGCCCCCAGTCAGGTCCCCGGCGACCCGTGACGGGCGCGGCGCGCCGTCCTGGGCAGCACTTCTCGTTGCCCCATACGTAGGATCAGTAGCGGCCGTCGGCGACCCGAGGGAACTCCTTCAGGTCGATCGCAGCGTGCCACTCACGGAGTTCCACAGGCGGACGACGGGGCTTGACAAGAGACCGCTGGGTGTGCGGCCCTCGCGGCCCCGACACTTACGGCAGGCACACCCACGGCGGCGGGCTATGGCGCACTGGGGTGAGGCTCACTGGTCCGGACCACGGTCGCGATCCGGGCGTTGACCGGGATGTTGCTCGAGATCAGCCCGGGCGTCTGCCCGTGGAAATCGAAGTCGAGGCGGACGCCGGGCCGGAACATCAGGCAGTGCGTCGAGCCGCCGAAGTGGAACATGCCGAGCTGGTCGCCCTTTCTCACCTGCTGTCCCTGGTACACGGTGATCTCGCAGTACCGACGAGCCCGGTGTCGTCGTATTCCGGGGCGTGCGTCAGGATGTGATTGAAGAGCTTGAGCATATGGTCAACGGTCCTGACCTGAGGCTTGCCGGTCGGCGTCGGCTTGCGAGGCGTCTGCGTCAGCATGAACGCGAACAGCATGTAGATCTCGGGATCCCGCTCGATCAGCTGCATGAACTTGCCCTTGAGCTGGCCGGGGCGGCGGATCTGCCGACGGCTTGCCCATAGCCCAGGCCTATGCGGCGAGAGCCGGCATCGCCTTTACCGCTGCGTGATTGCCGTGTGGACTGGCCACGGCGGGGAACATTCACCGCACAGAGGCAGCCGGTCTTGAATCATCTGCCGGATAACCCGGGATCAAGGAGATGTCATGCCTGACAAGAAGCCCATGCTCGTCTACGCCGCAATCTACGGCAGCGTCTCGGCCGCACAGACAGACCTGGACGCCATCGAGGCCCTGCACAAGGACAAGGTGATCGGCTCGTTCGATGCGGCCATCATCGACCAGGAGAACGGCAAACCCCACGTGGCCAAGCGGATGGATCGCCCGGGCGTCCGGATCATCCCCGAGTGGTTCGGCGGCGGGACCCTGCCGCGCAAGGAACTCCACGAGCTGGCCGCGCAACTCACCGCCAGCCAGGCAGGGCTGATCGCGGTGGGCGAACCGACGATGGAAAAGGCGCTCGACCAGGCGCTCGCAAGTGCCGACAAAGTGGTGAAGAGGACCGTGGATGCCACGACCGACGAGATCGCCAGCGAGCTGCAGGAAGCGCTCAAGGGTTAAAAAGGAAACGCTCAAGGGTTAAAGGAGCGGCGCGGCGGCCCGCCCGCGGCCCGCTCTCGGTTAGCGTGGGTGCCACTTGGCGCCCATCGTGCGTGCAGCGGCCGGAGCCTGCCGAATAGAAAGCCGCGGGCGTGCTGGTCCGGCTATCGAGGATGAACTACACCGTGGCGACCAGCAGACATTCGCAGCACCCCGGCGGGGGGCCGGCCGGGGCCGGGACGCCCGCTCCGGCCGGGGCCGGGACGCCCGCTCCGGTCGCGGCGAAGGCCGCCGCGATCAACGCCGCGCAGGCACACCCGCTGACCTGGAAAACCATCGTCAAGCGGGCCCTGGTCGTCGCGGTGGCGGGCGCGGCCATCTACCTGGTACTGCCGAGCCTCATTGCGGTGCTGGGTGAGTGGCCGCGCCTGTCGACGCTGAACCCGGCCTGGTTCGCGCTTGCGCTCGCCGCCGAATTGGCGTCGTTCACCTGCAACTTCGCTTTGCAGCGGCTGGCCCTGCGCACCCAGGGCTGGTTCGCCGTGGTCACCGCCGGGCTGTCCGGCAACGCGGTCACCGACAGCCTGCCCGGCGGCGACGCGGCAGGCGCCGCCGTCCAGTTCAGCATGCTCACCGCCGCCGGGTTCGACACCGACACGGCCGTCGGCGGGCTGACCGCGTTCGGGCTGCTCGGCGTCGGCGGACTGCTGGCGCTGCCCCTGTTCGTGCTGCCCGTCATCCTGGCCGGCGCGCCTGCCAGTCCCGGGCTCGTCCATACCGCCCTGCTCGGTATCGCCGGGTTTGTCCTGTACACGATATTTGGCGTGATCATGCTGCGCACGGAGCGGCCACTGGCGGCACTCGGGAGTGCGGCGCAGACCCTGTGGAACTGGATCATCCGCGGGTGGAACCGGATCACCCACGGGCACCGGCCGCCGCTCACCGGCTTGGACCAGCGGCTGCTAACCGAACGTGACACGATCAGGGCCGTGCTGGACAAGAAATGGTGGCAGGCGGTGCTGCTGACCGCCGGCCGCCTCGGCTTCGACTACGGCTGTCTGCTGGCGGCTCTGCGCGCCACCGGAGCCAACCCGCGGCCCTCCCTGGTCCTGCTGGCCTACTCCGCCGCCAACATCGTCGCCCTCCTCCCGCTCACCCCGGGCGGGCTCGGCATCGTGGAGGCCAGCCTCAGCGGCCTGCTGATCCTGGCCGGCGTCCGCCCCGGCTACGCCTTCCTGGCTACTCTCGCTTACCGGGTCGCGTCCTACTGGCTTCCCCTCCTCGCCGGGCCGCCGGCCTACCTGCTCTACCGGCACCGCTACGGACCGCCAAGCGCCCGGCGCGCCGTGCCGGGCGGGGCGGGCTCCAGCACATAGCCCGGGTCTATGCCACGAGAGCCCGGGCCGCCTTCCCGTCTGCGGATTCGTGAGGTGGACTGGACAGATGATAGACGACACCGGATACGGGCCATCCTTCAGACGCCGGGGCCGCGGCAACATGCTGACGCATACGCTCATGGCGGTGCTGGGGGCCGCGCTCGCGGCAGGCCTGCTCCTGGCCTTCTACAACCCGGGGTCCGGCGGCTCGGGCATCTCGCTGCCGGGAAGCGGCGCAGTACCTGCTCCGGCCCCGGCGGCCCCGCTGACCGGCGGCGAGCAGGCCATCGTCACCAAGGTCAAGCCGGGCCTGGTGATCATCAACACAAACCTTCAGTTCGACAGCGAGGCGGCCGCCGGGACCGGCATGGTGATCAACCCGAACGGGCTGGTGCTGACCAACAACCACGTCATCGACGGCTCCACCAAGATCACCGCTACCGTGGCCGCGACGGGCAAGACCTACCCGGCCACGGTCGTCGGCTACGACAAGACCCGGGACATCGCCCTGATCCAGTTGCAGAACGCGTCCGGGCTGACCATAGTGCCGATCGGCAACTCCTCATCGGTCAAGACCGGAAACGCCGTCGTGGCCCTGGGCAACGCCGAGGGCCGGGGCCGCATTACCGCGACGGCCGGCGAGGTCACCGGGCTGAATCAGACCATCACCGCGAGCGAGGAGGGAGGCTCGACCGCCTCCGAGACACTGACCGGGATGATCCAGACGGACGCCGACATCGTCCCCGGCGACTCTGGCGGCCCGCTAGCCGGCTCCACCGGAGTCATCGGCATGGACACCGCGGGCAACGCCGTCAGTGATCAGCAGCAGGCGCCAGCCGGATTCGCGATTCCGATCAACACGGCGCTGTCAGTGGCCCGGCAGATCGCCGGCGGCCACGCCAGCTCGACCATCACGATCGGCTACCCGCCGTTCGTGGGAATCTTCATTAGCTCCGGATCGAGCAGCAGCCCGCAGGCGCAGGCACAGCAGGAGGAGCAGCAGCAGAACGGCGGCGGCTCCGGCGGCGCCGGGAGCAGCCCGGCCTGCTACACCAGCAACGCCGACCTGACCGTGCCCTCGGCCATCGCGCCGGTCAGTTCCGGCACCCTGATCATCGGGACGATCTGCGGGAGCCCCGCTGCCTCGGCCGGCATGACCGGCGGAGCGGTCATCACGGCGGTCAATGGGCAGGCGGTCGGCTCGCCCGACGACTTGACCCGCACCCTGTCGCGCTTCCACCCGGGGGACACGATCTCCGTCGCCTGGGTTAGCCCATCCGGGCAGCGCTCCACCAGCAGCCTGCACCTGACCGCCGGTCCGCCGCAGTGACATCTGCCCAGACCCCACGGTCAGCGTCGGGTCCGCGGGACCGGCGGCGCAGGGAGGGCCAGGCAGGAGCACTAGAGGCTGATGCCGAGCAGGGCGTCTACGGTGGCACGGATCAGGCGGACGCCGGCTGACGTCGGCGGGAGTGATCCGGGTCGGCGCGTCGGCCAGCAAGCGGTCGGCCCAGCGGTCGAGGATGCCGAGCGCGCCGGGGGCGTCCAGGTCGTCGCGCATGCGCGCGCGGACTCCGGCCAGGGTCTCGGCCGCCGCTGCCGAGGGGGCATCATCGGGGTCCGCCGAGGCGGCCGCCTCGGTGTGGGCCAGCGCGTCGCGCCAGCGGGCCAGCCGGGCGTCGGCGTCGGCCAGCGCGGCGTCGGTCCATTCCCAGTCGGACCGGTAGTGGTGGGCCAGCAGCGCCACCCGGATCGCCATCGGGTCCACGCCGTCGGCCAGCAGCCGGTTCACGAATACCAGGTTGCCCAGCGACTTGGACATCTTGTGGCCGTGGTAGCTGACCATCCCTGAGTGCGCGTAGACCCTGGCAAAGACGCCCTCGGCCGGGGCGAACGCGACCCGGGCGTGCGACGCGCTCAGCTCGTGGTGCGGGAACACCAGGTCCGAACCGCCTGCCTGCACGTCGAAGACGGGACCCAGGTACTCGGTGGCGATCGCGGCGCACTCGACGTGCCAGCCAGGCCGGCCGCGGCCGAACCGCGAGGCCCAGGCCGGCTCGCCAGGGCGTTCGGCACGCCAGACCAGGGTGTCCAGCGGGTCCTTCTTCCCCGGCCGCCCGGGGTCGCCGCCGCGCTGCGCGGACAGTTCGGCCATCTCGGCGGGGTCGTACCCGGAGGGAGTGCCCGGTCCGGACAGCGCGCCGAACTCCGGGTCGGCGGACTTGGCGAAGTACAGGTCCTGGTCCACGTCGTACAGCGCGCCGCGCTCCGCCATCCGGACGGTGAACCGCTCGATGACCGGCAGCGCCTCCACCGCGCCGACCAGGTGGGTGGGCGGCAGGATGCGCAGCGCCTCCATGTCGGAGCGGTAGCGCTGGATCTCGCGGCGGGCCAGCTCGCGCCAGTCCTCGCCGTCGCGGGCGGCCCGTTCCAGCAGCGGGTCGTCGACGTCCGTGACGTTCTGCACGTAGATCACGGTGTACCGGGCGGGCGGCGCCGGGGCGTCAGGAGCCCCAGCCGAGTCCGCGATCTCCGGCATCGCGTCGAGCCAGGCCCGGACCAGCAGGTCCCAGGCGGTGTAGGTGGCGGCGTGCCCGATGTGCGTCGCGTCGTAGGGGGTGATGCCGCAGGCGTACAGCGTGGCCACCGGGCCCGCCGCGGCCAGCACCAGATCACCCGAGGCCGTGTCGTACACCCGGGGCGCCGGGCCGCTCCCCGGAAGCACGGGAACATCGACACGGCGCCAGGAATCCATGCCCGTCAGGTTATCGCGCGGTGATTTGTGCCTGGCCAGCGTCCCGGCTTGCCTATAGAGTGTCACTCTATTAGTATACCGATACACTGACAATCTGGGAGGCGTGCGTGTTCCGTGTCGACGCCGGGTCCGGCATCCCCATCTACCGGCAGCTGGTCCAGCAGGTGCGCCGCGACGTAATGCTGGGCCGCCTGCGGCCAGGTGACCAGCTGCCCTCCGTGAAGGAGGTGGTCGATGCGCTGTCGGTCAACCCGAACACGGTGGTGAAGGCGTTCGGAGAGCTTGAGCACCAAGGGCTGGTGGTACGGCGGCAGGGGGTGGGGACATTCGTGGCCGCCGCGCCGTCGGTGACGTCCCTGCCGGTCGCGCCGAAGCTGCTCGGCTCGCTGACCCGGTGGGTGGACCGGGCCCGGCAGGAGGGGCTGTCGGCCGAGCAGGTCCGGATGCTGCTCGAGGTCGCGCTGGACGAGCCGGCGGCCGGCCCCGCTGACGACAGCACGGCGCAGGGCGGTGCGGCGTGAGCCCCGCCCTGCGCTGCGCCGGCCTCGGGCACCGCTACGGCCGCAGTCTGTGGGGCTTGCGGGACTGCACCGTGACCGTGCCGGCCGGCCGGTGAGTGGCGCTGGTCGGCCCGAATGGCTCCGGGAAGACCACGCTGATGAGCATGGCCGCGGGGCTGCTCCCGGCCAGCGCGGGCACCGTCGAGGTGGCCGGGGGAACCCCGGCCGAGCGGCTGGACCGGATCGGATTCGTCGCCCAGGACGCACCGCTGTGGCCGCGGCTTCGCGTCGCCGACGTGCTGGAGATAGGCCGGTGCATGAACCGCGGCTTCGACGCCGGCATGGCGGCCGACCGGATCCGGCGGCTGGGCCTGCGCCCGCGCGCGCGGGTCAGTACGCTGTCCGGCGGGCACCGCGCTCAGCTCGCGCTCACCTTGGTGCTGGCCAAGAAGCCGGAGCTGTTCCTGCTCGACGAGCCGATGGCCAACCTGGATCCGCTGGCCCGGCGGGAGTTCCTGGCCTCCATGTTCGAGGCCTGCAGCGAGACCGGCGCTACCGTGCTGTACTCCTCGCACTCCGTCGCCGAGCTGGAGCGGATCTGCGACTACCTGATCGTCTTGCGCTCGGGACGGATCCAGGTCGCCGGCGACATCGACGACCTGCGCGAGCAGCACCGGATCATCTCCGGCCCGCAGGGCTGGCCTGGCCACGGCGGCTGGCAGGTGATCAGCCAGCGCAGCCTGGGCGGGCGTACCACGGCGCTGGTCCGCTCGGGCGGCCAGCTCACGGGTCCGGGCCTGCAGGAGGAGGCTCCCGCCTTCGACGAGCTCGTGCTCGGTTACCTCGACGGCGACGACGCCGCCCGCCCGGCGGAGATTCCGGCATGACCTGCCTCATCTGGCGGCAGCACCGGGGCCAGGTGCTGTGGACCGGCATTACCGTCGTGGCTCTGTGCGTCCTCATCACCGCGTCCGGGCTCAGCGCCGAGCACTGGCTGGCGGGTTACCATGGCTGGCTCCGCCAGCTGGCCGCGGCCGGATGCCCGCCGCCCAGCGCCCGCAGCGGCGTGTTCCACGTCCGGTCCGCGGCCGCCTGCGCCGCGCTGAAGGGCCGTTATCCGGGCAGCCTGCAGGCTGCCTTCGTCAGCCGCTACAACGTCACGATCCTGCTGTCCCAGAACGGCCTGACCGCCGTGCTCGCGATCATCGGCGCCATGATCGGCGCCCCGCTGGTGGCCAGGGAGATCGAGCAGCGGACCCAGCTCGCGGCCTGGACCCAGTCCGTGTCCCGGCAGCGCTGGTACGTCGCCAAGGCCGGCACGCTCGCCGTCGTCGTAGCAGCAGCCGGCCTGGCCGCCGGAGGCGCCAACGCCTGGCTGGAGCACCAGCTCGCCGCCGGGGACATCACCAGCTCGCGGTGGTCCTGGTTCGCCGCCAGCAGCGCGGCCCTGGCCGGCGAGGCCGCGCTCGCGTTCGCGCTGGGCACGGCGTTCGGCGCCTGGCTGCGGCGCACGCTGCCCGCCATCGGCGCGGCCCTGGCCGGCTTCGCCGTCCTGTTCCCCGCCGCCCGCTGGGCCGTGCCGCACCTGGCGCCCGCCGCCAGCCAGTACTGGACCCTGCAGCTCATCCTGCTCGCAGTCCTACTCGCCCTCGCGGCGGCCGCGCTGTGGTGGGGCTGGCACGCTACCCGGACGCGCGCGGTCTAATCCCTGATAAGACCAGGCTGGGGGCCAGGGTCGGGATCTGGCGGACGGCGGTGGCCTGCTCGAAGGCGTAGGCCAGGGCGATCAGCCGCGGCTCGGACCAGCGCGGCCCGAAGAACGACACGCCGACCGGCAGCCCGGACACGTACCCGGCGGGCACCGTGATCGACGGGCAGCCGGCCACCGCGGCCGGGCTCGAGGTGTGGAACACGTCGTGGTCGCCGAGCACGTAGTCGGTCAGGCAGGCGGGATTGGCGGTCAGGGTCACGATGGCCTCCACCCCGTGTTCGGCCAGGGGCGCGGAGATCGCGGTGCGGGCCAAGCGGGTGGCCTCGCGGCGGGCGGTCAGGTACTCGGGATCGGTCAGGTCGCCGCTGGTCGCTTCGGAGGCCTCGAAGGTCTCCTGACCGAACCGGGACAGCACCAGGTCCGCGTTCCGCTTGTTGAAGTCGATCAGCTCGGCCAGGTTGCGGGGCAGCGCGCCGCCGAACCCGAACCCGGCGACGTAGGCCAGGTAGGCGTTGATGCCGTACTTGAACTCGTACCGCAGCGCGGTGAACTCGGGCTCCGAGATCTTGGCCACCTCGGGCAGCGTCACCGGGTCGGTCACCACCGCGCCCAGCGCGCGCAGCTTGGCCACCGCCATGTCCAGCACGGCGCCGGTGGCCGCGCCCGCCGGAACCGACGGATCCCGCCAGATGCCCAGCCGCGCGCCGTCCAGGGCCGCTGGGTCCAGGGCCTGCGTGAAGGAGGACGGGCCGACGGTAACGATGGTCCGTTCGGCATCACGTTTATTACCTGGTGCGACGGGATCCTCGGGGTCGGCGGCGGCCAGCACGGACAGGAGGGCCGCGGCGTCGGCCACGCACGTCGCCATCGGCCCCGCCGTGTCCTGGACCGGTGAGATGGGCACGATGCCACGTCGGCTGACCAGCCCGTTGGTGGGCTTGAGGCCGACGATGCCGCAGGCGCTGGCGGGGCACACGATCGAGCCGTCGGTCTCGGTGCCCACCGCGACCGGGGCCAGCGCAGCCGCGACGCCCGCCGCCGAGCCCGCGCTCGACCCGGACGGGTTGCGGTCGAGCGCGTACGGGTTGGCGGTCTGGCCGCCGAGCGTGGACCAGCCGCTGGTCGAGTGCGTCGAGCGGAAGTTGGCCCACTCGGACAGGTTGGCCTTGCCGATGATCACCGCGCCAGCCTCGCGCAGTTTTGCGATGAGGAACGCGTCGGGCGGCTCCGCGGACAGCAGCGCGGGTGAGCCCGCGGTGGTCGGCATCCCGGCTACCTGGACGTTGTCCTTGACCAGGACGGGGATGCCGTCGAGCGGGCCGCGCGGCCCGCTGCGCGCGCGCGCCGCGTCGCTGGCCGCCGCCTCGGGCCCGGCGTTGAGGTTGACCGTGATGACCGCGTGCAGCGCGGGGTTCAAGCGGTCGATGCGCTGCAGGTAGAAGCTGGTCAGCTCGGCGGAGGTCAGCTCGCCGGCGGCCATCGCGGCCTGCAGCTCGGCCAATGACGCGTGACCCGCGCTGGCGCGCGTGCCCGGGATCACCTCACGGAAGTCCGGCATGCCGGAAGGATAACGGCGCGACGCCGGCGTTGTAAGTGCCCGGTTATCGCCGGCGTCACGCGCAGGGCCTCGTTGAGGCCCTGGGCGGCGGCGCGGACCTGGCTGAGGAGTTTTTCCTGCAGCGGCGCGGGCGCCCGCACCAGAGGCGAGGGCACGGTGATGACCGCGATCATGCGCTTGCCCTGGAACACCGGCGCGGAGACGGCGAACACGCCCTTCTCGAGTTCCTCTTCGCTCGTGGCGTAGCCCTGCTTGGCGGCCTGGGCGGCCTTGATCTCAACCCGGGCCGCGGCCTCGGGGTCACGTTCGGCCAGCGGGGCGAGGTAATCCCGGCGCTGCTCGGGCGGCAGGCCGGACAGCAGCAGCCGGGCGCTGGCCCCCCGCTCCAGCGGCAGCGGCTGGCCCGCCTCGAACGAGATGCGCAGCCGCTGCGCGGACTGCACCCGGTGCACGCAGACCGCGGACCGGCCGATCAGCCGGACCAGGATGACGGTCTCGCCGGTCTCGGCGGCCAGCTCGCGCATGACCGGGTCGGCGATGTCGATGATGCATCTCCGCGGCCTCGGCGGCCCGGGCCAGCCCGATGAGCCGGGCGGACAGCCGGTAGCTGCCGCGCTCGTCCCCGGCCAGCAGACCGGTCTCGCGCAGCAGCGTGATGTACCGGTAGACGCTGGGCAGCGCGATGCCGGTGGCGGCGGCCAGCTCGCGCGCGGTCAGGGTGTTCCTGTCCGTCGAGAAGGCGAGCATCAGGGCGAGGACGCGGCGGGCTCCCTCGCATCCGTGAACGGCACTCGCTTCCGGGGGCATCTTGACTGCCGTAGCCCTGGCCATTCGTGACCTTTCTCGGGCGGTTCTCCGGGGTGGTTCTCGGATAGTTAGAATGCATCTATCGCATAATGATAATAACGACCCTTATGTATACCGTCAACGTGTCTACCAAATTGTGCGCAATAACTGCGAAATAGCAAGAGTAGCGGGGGCGGGATTCGCGCGGCGGGCGCGGGCGGCCGGGCAGCGCGGGGCGGCCGGGCGGGCAGAAGCGCGGGCGGCCCGGCGGGCGCGGCTCCGGGCGGGCGGAGGCGCGGCTCAAGGAGCATGGTTCATGATCATGTACAGTTTCGGGCGCTATTTGCCGCGAACTGTTCACGATCATGGCAGACGCTACGGGATGAGCAGGCGGGCGCCTAGGGCTAGGGCGGCGGTGGCGATCAGGAGGAAGGCCGCTACCCACACGCCGCGGGAGACGCCGGTCAGGCGGGCCAGCTGGTCGGCGTCGGAGAGGCCGGAGCGGGAGACGGAGCGGGAGACGGAGCGGCGGCGGGTCAGCTCGAGGGCCGGGCGCATCCCGCCCAGCAGCAGGAACCAGGCGGCCAGGTAGGCGAAGCCGGCCTGCACCGCGGCCGCGGCGTAGTAGCTGACCGCGAACACGCCGGCCGCGGTGACCAGCACGGCCAGCGCGCCGAATGCGTTGCGCACGGCCAGGAACGTGGCGGCCAGCAGGACCAGGGCCAGCCACAGCAGCGCGGCTGGGTGCCGCGCCGCGAGCAGGGCGGCCGCGCCCGCGCCGAGCAGGGGCGGGGTCAGGTAGCCCGCGGCTGCGGTGAGGACCAGGCCGGGGCCGCGCCGCTTGCCGCGCGAGTAGGTCACCCCGGAGCTGTCCGCGTGCAGCCGGATCCCCTCCAGCCGCCGCCCGGACAGCACGGACACCAGCGCGTGCCCGCCCTCGTGCGCGATCGTGATCACCTGGCCGGCCAGGCGCCAGCAAGCGGTGTTCAGCACGAGGAGCAGGGCGGCCAGGGCGGTGACGCCCACCACCCAGGCGGGCGGGGCGGGCTGGCTGGCGTAGACGTGGTCCCAGAGCCGCGTCAGGACGTTCACGGGGCTGGCTCGCTCATGGGGCTGGCTCGCTCACTGGGGCTGGCAGCCAGGAGACGTGGCCAGCCAGCAGGGCGTAGCCGACGAACGTGACGGCGTCGATCAGCGTGTGCGCGATGATCAGCGGGGCCACCCGGCCGTACCTGCGGTAGAACAGGCCGAAGATGACGCCCATGGCGGCGTTGCCGAAGAAGGCGCCGATGCCCTGGTACAGGTGGTAGGAGCCGCGGATCACCGCGCTGATGGCGATGGCCGTGCCCGGCTTGACGCCGAGCTGGTCCAGCCGGGTCAGCAGGTAGCCGACGACGATGACCTCTTCCAGGATGCCGTTCTGGGCCGCGGACAGCACCAGCACCGGGAAGCGCCACCAGACGTCGGGCAGGTTCTCGGCCACCACGTTCAGCTCCACGCCAGCGTGAAACGCGATCAGGTACAGGCCCAGGCCCGCGCCGCCGATCAGCGCGGCCAGCCCGGCGCCCCAGGCCAGGTCCTTGCCCGGCTGGCTGGCGTCCAGGCCGATCGACTTCGGCCCCTCCCCCGACCGGGCCAGCAGGTAGAACACGAGCAGCACCGGGGCCAGCGCCAGGGTGATGTTGGTGAGCTGCAGGAACAGGTCGAGCAGCGGACGGCCGGGGGCGAGCGTGCCGTGCACGATCACGGCCTGCTTGCTGAGCGACTGCTGCGCGGTCAGCGAGCCGATGTACTGGACCAGGGCGTAGATGCCGCTGGCGCCCAGGGACACCGCGAAGACGGTCACGATCTCCCAGCGCATCAGCCGGGGCGGCGGGGGGGCGAGCACGGGGAGGGTCGTTTCCTCCCGCGGGCTCGTCGAGGTCTCGTCGGCCATGGTTATCCAGTATCGCCCGGCGAGGGAGGTGAGATGCCCGCCCTGTAGAGAGCCACTAAGCTCAGTAGGCATTACTTGACATGTTCACCCGAGCAGAGGTCGTCATGGTCCAGCGCTACCCGTCCAGCGGCAATCCCGTCGAACCAGAGCGGCTTCCTGCTCCCCCGCCGGTGATGAACGCGGTCAAGCTCATGTACGTGGGCGCGGCGGTCAGCACCGTCAGCCTGATCATCTCGCTGGCCGACATCGGCGGCCTCAAGGCCGCGATCAAGAAGGCCAAGCCCACTTGGACTCCGGCCCAGGTCAACCAGTACGACAGGTTCCTCATCATCGTGTCCATCGTGTCCGGCGTGATCGGGATCGCCCTGTGGCTGTGGATGGCCCGGTCGAACAACCAGGGCAAGAACTGGGCGCGGATCTTGTCCACGGTCCTGTTCTGCCTGGCCACGCTGGACCTGATCGGCGTGTTCAGCCAGCCGAAGACGGTGCTCGGCCTGGTGTTCCCGGTGCTGACCTGGCTGGTCGGCCTCGGCGCGGTGTTCCTGCTGTGGCGGCCGGAATCGAGCGCGTTCTTCAAGCCGCAAGAATTGCGGTGAGCCCAGCCCCCGTCATCTTCTCGGCCGTCCCGACGCTGTTCAGCAGGGATGGTGAGGTCGATGCCGACGCCAACCGAACCCTGTACAAGTTCGTGGCCGGGCTGCTGGACGGCCTGCTGGTGGCCGGGACCACGGGTGAGTTCCCGGCCCTGGACGACGCCGAGCGGCTGGCGCTGATCGAGCTGGCGCTGGCCGAGGCGGGCCCGGACCGGGTCATCGCGCACGTCGGCGCGCCGGATGCCCGGCACTCCGCCCGGCTGGCCCGGGCCGCGGCAGCGCTCGGGGCGACGCGGATCGCGGCCATCACGCCCTACTACCTGCCCGCGCGGCCCGACGAGCTGATCGCCCACTTCGGCCGTATCCGGGAGGCCGCGGCCGATCTTGAGCTCTACGCCTATTTTTTTCCCGAACGGACCGGCGTTCGTGTTTCTTCTGACGTGTTCGCAGCGATGGCTTCCGCGGCTGACCTGGCCGGGGCCAAGCTCAGCGGGTCGGCCGCGGGCGACCTGGCCGCGTACGCGGCGGCGGCGCCGGGCCTGCGGCTGTTCTCCGGCGACGACTCCAACCCGGCGGCCACCATGCGGGCCGGCGGCGCGGGGCTGATCTCCGGGCGCAGCGGCGCCTACCCGGAGGTGTACGCGGCGCTGGCCGCCGCGCTGGGCGCTTCCGATGGTTCCGCGGTCGCCCGGCACCAGCTGGTCCTTGACCGGATCGTCGCGCTGGGGGCGAGCATCGGCCGGCTGAAGTACGCGCTTGCGCTGCGCGGCCTGGGCGGGACCACGGCCCGGATGACCGTCGATCCGCCGGACGCTTCGCTGTCTGCTGCGATCGCCGCCGAAGTGGCCGCGCTGTTATCAATTCGCTGTGAACCGGGGACGTCGGCAGCGCGTCATCTGTTCAGAGGTCCGGCGAAAGCGGGGCGCCGGGCCTCAAAAATGCTCGGTAATCGTGCGGGTGCCGGGCGGCAGACCCGGCGAGAGCGGGGCACCGGACAGCTGGCCGGTGCGAGCGGGGCGCCGGGTCTGATCAGGTGCTCGACTGCGTGTCGAGCACCTGGTGCGCACGAGCGATGAGCAACGGTACGGCGAAGCCTTCTTGTTCGAAGCCTTCGCCGACCGTTTTGCCCTGCTGGTACCGGGCGTGGATACCCTCCAGGACGACGGCCAGCTTGAAGTAGCCGAACGCCACGTAGTAACCGACCCGGGACACGTCCCGCCCGGTGAGCCGGGCGTACTCGGCGGCGAACTCGGCCCGCGTCCAGAACCCGGGGCTGGCGGTGGCGTCGGCCGTCACCCCGCGCGTCCCGGTCGGTCTCGCCGGCGGGGCCGAGCCAGCCTTCCTCACCCGCCTCGGTCCAGTAGACGAGGGTCAGGCCCAGGTCGGCCAGCGGGTCGCCCAGGGTGGCCATCTCCCAGTCCACCACGGCCGTGATCCGCGGCCGGGGGTTCAGCGTGACCAGCGCGTTGTCCAGCCGGTAGTCGCCGTGGACCAGCGTGGTCTGGCCTTCCGCGGGCAGCGCGGCGGTCAGCCGTTGGACGAGCTGGGTGTAGCCGGGCATCTCCCGGGTCGCGGACAGTTCCCACTGCCGCTGCCAGCGGTCGAGCTGGCGCCGCAGGTACCCGGCGCCGCGGCCGAGATCACCGAGCCCGACTTGGTCGACGTCGACGCCGTGGATCGCGGCGAGCATCTCGGCCAGGCGCCGGGACAGCTCCGCGGCCTGTGCCTCGGTCAGCGCCTTGGTGTCCGCGCGGGTCCGCAGCACGACCCCGGGCACGTACTCCATCACGTAGAAGGGCGCGCCGATCACCTCGTCGTCGGTGCACGACGCGACCAGCGGGGCGACCGGGACCCGGGTGCCCGCGAGCGCGGACAGGACGCGGAACTCCCGCGACATGTCGTGCGCGGTGGGCAGCACGTGACCGAGCGGGGGCCGGCGCAGCACCAGCAGCCGGGTGCCGTCTGCTGCCGACCCTGGCGCCGCTTCCGTTCCTGGCGCCGCTCCCGGTCCCGCTTCCGCTCCCGGCGCGCTCCCGGTCCCGAGACGGTCAGGCGGTAGGTGAGGTTCGAGCGGCCGCCCGCGATGAGCTGGATGTCGGTCAGCTCCAAGGGGCCGCCCGGGACGTGGTCGTTGAGCCAGGCGGCCAGGCGCGCGGGGCTGGGAATTCCCGGAGGAGTGCTGCTTTCAGTCATGATCTACCGAATCGTAGAACGGAACAGAACGGAAAATCTTAACGTCTCCACCTATGGACTAATCACCGGTGCTGACGTAAGCAGGTGACAGGGAGCTAGAAGGTCTAGACCGTTGATCGTTGGGGAGGAACCCTTGGCGGATGCGTGGATGCCAGGCGTCAGGTGCATTCGGGCAGAGACCGACGGGGGACAACTAGGGGGAGGAGCGCCACGGGTCGTATGGCTGACCCTGGGGGCGGATCCGCGGGCTGTTTCGGTTTGTTCGGCTGCTCAGCGGCTCATTCAGGAGAATCGCCCATGCCACCTGGTGTGGGATCCGCTGACCGGCGAGCTCGCGCAGCTGCTGCCGATCGTGCGGGCCGGGTGCGCGCTCGGCACGCCGGAGAGCATCGACTACGCGCCGGACAAGCTCCCGCACCGCCAGCCCGGCGTGAACCGTGAGGGCCGCCTCTGCGTGCAGATCGGGGTCCTCGGCTCGCCACGCGAGCCGTTCACCAGCTACCAGATGCTCGGGCTGGGCGAGATCTTGGCCTGGCTCGACTCGTGGCAGGTCCCCCGGCGCTGGCCGGCCGGCGCGCCAGCCCCGTTCCGCGCGGCGACCAGGGCGCGCAGCCGGGCACACTGGGCGCTCGGCGGGCACTTCGGCGCCTCCCAGGTACCGGAGTGCGAGAGCATCGGCCCCGGCGGGATCGACATCGACCAGATCGCCACCGCGGACACCGTGGTTGGTGAGCTGCCGGAACCGGCGCTGACCGGCGCGGCCCCGATCCGGCTGGGCCCGCGCACGCCCCACGAGATCCAGACCGCGCCGTCGCTCAGCGCCGCCGCCGTCTGATTGCCTGACTTTCGCGCCCCGACCGGCTCGTGCTGGCGGCCGGTCGGTGCTGGCGGCCGGGCCTCAACGGCACCGATGGAACATCGGTGCCGTCGGGGCAGCACCAATGTTTCATCGGTGCGGTGGCTGGCCAGTAGCGGGAAAGGTCCTGGGCGTACCGTGATGAACCATGAGCCTGCCTGACCTCTCCAGCACCCCGCGCACCGAGCTCGGACGGCACCGCGAGCGGGGCCGGACCGAGCGGGACGACCTGTACGCCGTGCTCGACGCCGGGCTGATCTGCCACCTCGGGGTGATCGTCGACGGCGCGCCGCGGGTGCTGCCCACCGGGTACGGCCGCCTCGGCGACCTGCTGTACCTGCACGGGTCGTCGGCGAACTCGAGCATCATGGCGGGCAACGGCCAGCAGGTCTGCGTCACGGTCACGCACCTGGACGGGCTGGTGTGCGCCCGGTCGGTGTTCAACCACTCGATGAACTACCGCAGCGCCGTGGTGTTCGGGGTGGCCCGGCTGGTCACCGATCCGGAGGAGAAGCTCCTGGCGCTGCGCACCATCACCGAGCACCTGGTCCCCGGGCAGTGGTCCTACGTGCGGCAGCCCAGCAAGAAGGAACTGGCCGCCACGGCCGCCCTCGCGCTGCCGCTCACCGAGGCGTCGGTGAAGATCCGCGGCGGCGGCCCGTCGGACGAACCGGAGGACTACGAGCTGGATCTGTGGGCGGGCGTGGTGCCGGTGACCAGCGGGTTCGGGGAGCCGGAACCGGACTCCATCCTGAGGCCGGGGATCGACACGCCGGCGCACATCGTGAAGCGGGGCGATTTACCGCAGTTTGGCTCGCTGGCCACGCAGGGCAGCCGAGGTCATAGGCTGTGAGGGTGAATGACCGGCTCGTGTGGATCGACTGCGAGATGACGGGGCTCGACATCGAACGAGACGCCCTCATCGAGATCGCCTGCCTGGTGACCGACGCTGAGCTCACCCTGTTCGACGAGGGCGTGGATGTCATCATCAAGCCCCCGGCGGAGGCTCTGGCGTCGATGCCGGAGGTGGTCCGTGAGATGCACACCACCTCCGGGCTGCTTGCCGAGCTGCCGAGCGGGATCACCTTGGCCGAGGCACAGGACATCGTGCTCGGCTATGTGCGCGAGCATGTCGCCGAGCCCAAGAAGGTCCCGCTGTGCGGCAACTCCATCGCCACCGACCGCTGGTTCATCGCGCGTGACATGCCGGAACTCGACGCCTACCTGCACTACCGGATGGTCGACGTGTCCAGCATCAAGGAGCTGGCCCGGCGCTGGTACCCGCGGGCGTACTTCGCCTCCCCGGCTCAAGCACGGCGGCCACCGGGCCCTGGCCGACATCAAGGAGAGCGTGCAGGAACTGCGGTACTACCGGGAGGCGGTATTCGTGCCGCAGCCGGGACCGGATTCGGCGACCGCGCGCGAGATCGCGGCCCGGTTCACCGAGCCCGGCGCGGCGGACAGCGCCGGGAGCTGACGCGCAGGGTCTCCCGGGCCCGCTATACTTGCCGGAGGCCGCGCGATGTCCCTCGGGGCAGCGCGCGTTCTGCTGTCGCCGCGGCATAACTCGGCGACGATGGTGGGCGTAGCTCAGTTGGTTAGAGCACCAGGTTGTGGTCCTGGGTGTCGGGGGTTCGAGTCCCCTCGCTCACCCCATGGGTTACCGACAGAACTGCCGGTGTCGGGCCGACAGAACTGTGGCGGTGGCCTGTCTTTGAGTGTGGTGCGGGGGTCTGACGTTTGCGTTGGTCGCGGTTTGGCCTGGTTCGGGGGCGCCGATGGCCGGCTTGGCAGCGCTCAGGGCGGATCGGGGGCGTGCTTGCCTGGCTTGGGGTCGAGTCTGCTGGCGGTGAGGCTGGGGGCTGTGCGCTGTTAGCCGTCTGGGTGGTAGTCGCGGAGGCTTGTGCGGCGCCGCCGTGCCCGCTGGGTGGTGCGGGCCTTGCCGGGGGCGGTGAGGGCGCGCCGGGCGCGGATCTTGCGGATGTTGGCGGCGATCAGCAGCAGGGCGGTGAAGGTGGACTGGGCGGCGATGCCGCGGGCCCGGCGGCGGCCGGGCTGGGCGAGGGCCTGGTGGGCGGTGTCTTTGGCGTAGCCGTTGAGGCCTTCGATGGTGTTGCGCAAGGTGGCGTAGGTCTGGTGCCAGGCTGGTGAGCGCGTGGGGCAGGTCCTGGCGGTAACGGGCACCGATGTCCGGGGCGATGGTGATTGCCGTCTGGCGGCAGATCCGCGGCGGTTCGGGGGGTGGCTGGAGGACCTTGGCGCGCCCGTCGCGCGGTGACTGCGAGCCCGCGCGGAGGGGGCATATGAGCGCCGGGTGGCGGCCGAGGGCGGGGCAGGTCAGCCGCTGGTGACCGTCAGTGCCGGGGCCGTCCTTGTGCTTGAGCTGGTAGCAGGCCCGGGCGGTGATCTGCTGGTCATACAGCTCGCGGGTGATGGCGTGGCGGCGCAGCCGGGTGGTGGCGGTGATCAGCGGCTCGGGCAGGACGGGGCAGTACCAGGTGCCCTCGACGAGGAGCGCGCCGCCGGTGCTGGCCTGGATGCCGGGCTGGTCGTCGCGGTAGTCCATGACGGGCCGGTAGCCCAGGGCGCGGGCCGGGAGGTGGAAGCGCCCGGGGAGCGCCTGGGTGCAGGCGCGGTCGTAGCCGAGCCAGCCTGGTTTGTGGCCGCGGGCGGCGGCTGATGCCAGGACCCGGGCGCCGGTGCCGCCGGGGTCGTGTCCGGGCCGGGTCAGGGCCAGGCCGGTCGCGAGGTTCGGGCAGCCGGGCTCGGCGTGAGGCGGCCGGGCGGTGGCGGCGATGGTGGCTTCCAGCGCCCAGGCGATCGTGCGCAGCGGCTTGCCCTTGTCGTCCTCGCGCTCGCGGTGGTCGCCCTCGCGGACGTACCAGCCGCCGTCCGGGTCGCTGGCCGACAGCCCGGCGCGCCTGGACGGGCCGCGGGAAAACAGCGGCACCGGGGTGGCGTCCAAGGCGGTGCCGCCGTCGAAGGCGGCGCGTTCAGCCTCGGTGAGGACCGAGATGCTGGCTTCCAGCAGCGCGTTGACCAGCGCCTCGAGCCGGTCCCGGGCTGCGGTGGCCTGATCTGGGGTCATCGGCTTGATGCGGGCATTGAGCTCGCCGGCGGTCAGCCGCCGGTTTTTCGGCAGCGCCGAGGGGTCAGCGACGGACACGATCGCGTGGAAGCAATACCGGACCCGGCGGTAGGCGGCCAGGAAGGCCCGCCCGGTGCCGGCGGTGCCCGGCACGCCGGGCAGCCGGGCGGCCCGCGGGCGGCAGCTGGCAGGACAGCAGCCGGGTGACCTCGGTCAGGAACAGCGGCCGGTCCTCCAGCGCCAGGCACAGCAGCGCGGCCAGCACGGCGCGCACCGGCAGCGGCCGGTGCCGCCCGGTGCGGTGGGCCAGCGCCGCCTCGATGACCAGGGCCTGCCCGCTGCGGTCGATGAGCCCGGCGGCAAACGCCACGGCCTGCTCGCCGGGGGCGCTGCCCGGCCCGGGGACCTCCAGCCCGCCGTCCATGCTCACCCTTTCCGGTGTTTGTCCCAGGCCCGCAGCGCAGCCTTGGCTGGGGCGCAGCCGACGTGACGTGCATACCGGGCCAGGGACTCGGCCTGGCAAATGCCGGTAATGGCGAGCAGCTCGCCGGCCGGGGTGCCCGCGGCCAGGTGGCCGCAGATGAAACCGGCACCGGCACCGGCCCAGCCTCAGCCGGGGCGCGGCCGGGTCAGCCGCCAGGGTGCGGGCGAAGTTCGTGACGAAGTTCCTGTAACCCCGGTCCGCCGGGCCGGGCCGGAACAGGTGAGCATGTCCCGCGCCGGCGGCCAGCCCGGCCGCCCGCCCGGCGTAAGCCGCGGTGACCGGCACCACCCGCGCGGACGGCCCGCTGACCCGGACCATCACCTGGCGGCCGTGCCGGACGACATCACCGCCGCGCAGCGCCACCAGCTCGCCGGGCCGCAGCCCCGCGCCGATGCCGAACACCACCATCGCCAGCGCCGAGGACCGTCTGGCCGGGTCGCGCTGCGCGGCCGCGACCGCGGCCACCTCGGCCCGTTCCGCCGGCGAGTACGGCGCCGGCGCCCTCGCACCCGCAAACGGCGTCGCCCGCTGCCCCGCCGGGCCGTGCACCGCTTCGGCGAGCCGGTACAGCGCCGACCGGTACGTGCCCCGGGTGCCCGGCGCCCGGCCCGCCAGGCCGGCCACGCAGAACGCCTCGATCACGTCATAATCCAGCCAGGACTCCCAGCCGGCCGGGACTCCCCGCGCATCAGCGAACCGGCACAGCCCGCGCAGCGCGGGGGCGGTCACCCTGCCTGCCGGCAGCATGCCCAAGCCCGCGCCCGCCGTATCGTCCCCGGGAGGGGCGGCCATGCTTGAAACATAGCGACCTCAAGCAGGCCAGCGGGGGATGCCGCCGGCGCGGCGGATAAGGAATCCTGTGACCATGGACGACCCGGCCCGCCGCCACCAGCAGATCCAGGCCGAGCTTGCCCAGATCGGCATCGCCCTGCCCGGCTCGCTCACCAGCCGCACCACCCGCTGCCAGCGGCCCGGCTGCCACTGCCACGCCACCCCGCCGGTCCTGCACGGCCCCTACCCCACCTGGACCCGCAAAGCCGGCTCCCGCTCCATCACCAAGACCCTCACTGCCGAGGACGCCGAACGGCTCCGCCCCTACTTCGCCGCCCACCGCCGCCTGCGCCAGCTCATCACCGAACTCGAAGCCATCTCCATCGAACTCGCCGGACAACCCGCAACACCCGCAACGCCGGGAGATCAGCCCGCTTAAGCCGGGACCAGCCCCCGGCGGACATCCCATAACCGCTGATCAGCAGAGTTCTGTCGTTGGCCCCCCATTGTTTGTGGCGGTGACCTGCAGGTTTGATGGGAACCCCAAGTTTTCTCTAACCGAGTGGTTAGAATTTTGGTTAGGACTTCTGTGTGACGTCGATCACATGGAGGCTCGTGGAGTGTGGTGTCGTACTGCGTTGCGCAGTGTCCCGGCCGCCTTGCCAGGAGATAGCGCGGCCGCCTACCTCCAGGGGCTTGGCCTCGCCGCGCCCGCCGCAGCCGTGGCCCCGGCTGCGGAGCTTGTGAACTACCCCAGCGCGGTCCGAACCGCTACTTCATATTGGCAATTACGTTCTTCCGTCTGGCCAGCGCACCTGCGCGTTACTGCTGGTGACCCGTTTGAGGCCCTCGAGTAGGTCCAGGACGACCCGCGTTGGGTCCACGCCGAGTTGATCATGTTGAGAATCGATCGATTTATAGACAGTCACGCTGAGTGCGAAGAGCCGCTGCGGCAGCTGGGACTGCCGACATTGCGATCAGGAACGGCATGGCCCCTGGTTCTGACCTCGCCGAACCGCCTTAACGTACGAAACGGTTCCGTTGCAGGTCCTACCCCGAGCCTGCTCAGCGTCGCGGTGCTGGTCGGCGCGGCGCTGGCCGGGCTGCTGAACCTGACCGGCGGCGTGATCCTCAACGAGGGAACCGCCGTGCTGATCATCGCCAAGGGGCTGCGGATGCTCCGCCGACTCGCCGCGGCGACGGCATGTTCGAAAACGGCGGGTTCATCGTCTGTTTCTTCGACCGGACCCTCGTCGGCCGGCTCGCCGCCGGGTTCACCCTGCTCGACCTGACCGCCTTCGAGGAGGGCGGCCTGCCCCGGTGCCTGTGGCGGATCACCCTGCGGCGGGGACGACGCATCGAGCTGAAGCCTCTTGGCGCGGCCCGGGTCAGCCTTTCCTTGAAGGCGAGGAACGTATAGCCGTACACGCCGAAGGCACGTGCTTGTTCCTCGCCGGGGTGCCGCCGAAGGTGTCGACGCCGGGGCCGATGGTGATGTTGGTGAAGCCGGAGTCTTCGAGCATCTTCTGCCAGCCCGCACGGGGCAGCCCGCCCGCTATTCAGGCTGCCCACAGATCGATGTCGCGCAGGGCTTCGGGTGGTACTGGGTTGCCGTTGGCGACATCAGCGAACTGCAGCGCGCCGCCGGGACGCAGCACGCGGTGGATCTCGGCGAACACGGTGCGCTTGTCGGTGCACAGGTTGATGGCCCCGTTGGAGATGACGACGTCCGCCCAGCCATCACCGATCGGCAGAGCCTCGGCGAACGCCTGGCGGAAATTCGATGTGGCTAAGACCCAGCGCCTCGGCGGTGGCTTGTGCCTTGGCGACCATCTCGGGCGTCATGTCGATGCCGATCACGTGACCGCCGGGGCCGACCTGGCCGGCGGCGACCAACGCGTCAAATCCGGCGCCGGAGCCGACGTCGAGAACGTTATCGCCGGGCTGTAGCCGGCGCTGGGCGAACGGGTTGCCAATGCCCGCGAAGGATTCGATGGCACGGTCGGGAAGCGCGTCAACGATGGAGCGGGGATAGCCCAGGCGTTCGGCCAGGGGCCGCCCGGTGTAGAAGTCGAAGGTGCTCTCGGGCCGGAGTGCGACGTCGCGGTACTTGTCGCGGACTTCGCGCCGCAGCAGGCCGGCGTCGATGCCGTCGTCGTTCATCGATCGGCCTTTCGTTTCGCGGGTTAGCAGCCCGCCTGGCGACCGGCCGCTGGCTATCGGTCAGCGCTGGCGGCTGGCCACCGCCATGATCCGCCGCGGGTAGGGCTTCATCTGCACGGTGAGCATCGCCTCGGCGACGGCAGCCGCCGCGGCCTGCTCACCCATCTCGGCGATCAGCGTGTCGGCGTTGTCGACGATGGCGCTGAACGCCGTGTACACACGCTCCTGCCAGCCGGGTGTCTCCTCATACGCCTCGATGTTCAGGCCCGCGGCCGCGATGAGCGGCCGGTAGTCGGGGACCGGATCGACGCCGAGGACCGGCACGCCCGCCACCGTGGCCGGGTCGACCTCGAAGCATACGATCCCAGCCCGCGCGCCTGCACGCATGATCCGCGCGAACTCGGCGAGCGCGGTGCGCTTGTCCGGCGCGTACTGGAACGCGTCGATGCTCATCACCGCGCCGGCCGCCCCGTCCGCGAGGTTGGTGTGCTCGAAGGTGCCGTGCTGGAACCGGGCGCGGCTGGCCAGGCCAGCGTCGCGGGCGCGCTGACGGGCGGCCGCCAGGCCAGCGGCCGAGGGATCGATGCCGATCAGGGAAGCCCCGGACTCCCGGGCCATCCACAAGCCCGGTCCGCCGGCGCCGCAGGCCAGGTCGGCCAGCGCCTCGCCGGGCCGGATCTGCAGCAGCTCGCGCAGCCGTTGCGCTTCTGGGACGGTCAGGAAGCCGATGTGCGCGAACTGTTCGGGAAAGCCGCCGTCGTAGGCGTTCAGCCGCCACAACCGGTTGAATGTCTCGCCGCGCGGGAGCGCGTCATAGACGGCGTCGTAACCCTCCAGCACGGCGCGGAACACGCCGTCGGCCGTCACATCCTCGCTCAGGCCATCGAGCGGGCCGGGCGCCGCCGGGTCGCTCATGCGCTCCTCCTCAGCTCCGGCTGCCCGATCACTGCGGCCAGCGCCCGCCGCGCCCGGTGCAGCCGGCTCTTGGCAGCGCGCACGCCGATGCCCAGCTGCCGGGCCGTCCGCTCAACCGGGAGATCCAGCAGATCCACCAGCACGATCACCTCACGCTGCGTCGCCGGCACGGCCGCCAGCGCGGCGGCGACCATCACCCGGTCCACGACATCGCCGGCGAGGTCGGCTCCCGCGAGGTCGCCGGCGAGGTCGATCGGGACCAGGACAACTCCCGGCATGCGCCGCAGACACGCGTGACGGATCGTCACGAACAGCCAGCTGGTCACGGTCTCGGCGGCCCGCAGCGTGGCGACGCGCCGGACCAGCGCTGTCAGCGCGTCCTGCACCGCATCCTCCGCCTTCTCCCGGCTCGTACAACTGCGAGCCGCGAAGCGCCGCGCCGTCGGGAACACCGCCCGCAACAGGCCGTCCACCGCCTCGGGATCGCCCCGCTGCGCGCCCGCGAACCACCGGGCGACGCCATCGCCGGCGGCCGCTCGCCCCGCTGTGCCGTTCATCCTCACCATCCTGACCCGTTACCAGCGCCACTAGTAAGAGCCGCGGCAACCCGGAAAGGATTCGCCACGCAATCGCCAAACCCGGAATCCGGGGCGGCACCGCGGCCCCAAGCCGGCCGACCGCCCTGCGCGCCGAACCCCTCGCCGTGGCCGAGCCCTACCCGGCCGACAACCCCCCGCACCTGGCGGCCCCGCAACTAAGCCGCCTCACGGGAGCGCACGCGGTGTTGAGAATCAAACGATTCACGACATGATCATCATCGGGCCCCAGACCGGGCGCCGCGCCGCCCGGTCATCGTTGTAAAAGGTGTTGCAAAGCCGGCGTGTCCAACAATCCGGCTGGGGCCGGTTTCTTCTACAGTCCAGGGTGTGACCGCGCCTTCCGCCGATACCCCGAGCACCCGGCTTTCTGGCCCCGGAACCGGCCGTGCGGACCGGCGCGCTGATCGGCTATGCCCGGGTCAGCACCTCCGGCCAGCTGCTGGACCGCCAGCAGCACGCCCTGGCCGAGGCCGGCTGCCTCCGAGTCTTCGCAGACAAGCTGTCCGGCAACGACGCCGACCGGCCCGAGCTGGCGGCCTGCCTGGACTACCTGCGGCCCGGCGACACCCTGGTGGTGCCAAGCCTGGACCGGCTATCCCGGTCGCTGGCCGACTTGATCCAGATCGTGGGCACGCTGCGTCGGCGCGGTGTCGGCTTCAAGAGCCTGCACGAGGCCCTGGACACCACCACGCCCGGCGGCCGACTGGTCTTCCACGTCTTCGCCGCGCTGGCCGAGTTCATCCGCGAGCTGATCGTCGAGGGCACCCGCGAGGGCCTGGACGCCGCCCGCGGCCGCGGCGTCCGCCTCGGCCGACCGCCGGCCAGGACCGCCGAGCAGATCCGCCACGCCCGCGATCTGCTGACCCGGCCGGGCAACACTGTCTCCTCCATCGCCCGGCTGCTCGGCGTCAGCCGAGCCACGATCTACAAGTACGTCCCCGAGGTCACCACCGGGCGCGTAGCCGCCGCCCTGCCGCCCGGGCAGGAGTAGCGGCCCGGGCCACCAGGCGCCGCGGCGGGACCGTGACCGGCGTGCTCGGCGAGCAGCTCCCCTGTTCTCAGGAGTCAATTCCGCGGCTCGTGCTACCGGGTTGGCCAGGTTCTCAGGAGTGACCCCGGGAGTCTGCTCCTGAGAATGGCCGTTCTCAGGGATCCGGGAAGGGAGGGACGTAAATCCGTTCCGCTTTGCTCGCAGCTGGCCTTAAGACCAGGGACTGGTCAGGTCCTCGTTACGCTCTCCGCCGGCAGGCGCCGCGGGTCGGCTAGACCGACAGGGTGTCGTGTCGGCGGCTGGCGGCCAGCTCCATGCTGCGGGCGCCTGCGCCGGTGATCTTCCGGGTGGCGCGGGCCATCCGGTCATGGGCATCGGCCGGGAAGCCGCCGGGACGGTCGTCCCGCTTGATCCCCAGGCAGACCATCACGAGGATCCCGATTACCATCCCGGCCCCCAGCAGCGCGGCTGCGGCGTAGACATACATTCCGGTCACGGTTCCCACCTCCCCTGACCTGGGATCGTTGCCTCTCACCAGGCCCCTTCAGGCTTGATTGCCTCTGCTACACGACCATACGGAACGTGACATTCTTAGCGCAAGCCAGATTCAGTAAAAAGTTCGCAAAGTTTCCGAACGTCAGGTGTTAACAGCAGATCATGTGGGCCTAGCATGTACTCAGGACCCCCGGGCAGCGAGAGCAAAGGCCGGCGATGAAGCACGAACAGTTCCAGGACATCCTGGACGAATTGGTCAGGCAGTCCGGCGTAGGCCAGGACGTGCTCGGCGACGTGCTGGCGCGAACGTCCTTGCGGGCTCCGGAGGAGACATCCCGCGTGGAGATCTCGGCAGGCAACCCCACCGCCCGCCGCCCCGTTGACCAGCGCGCCATCCCTCAGGGCACAGTCAGCAAGGCCGTGAAAGCACTGAAGGAGCACGGACTCCTCGAGGACGGCGAGAAACTCCTGTGGAGCCCTGACGGGCGCACCCTGTCACCGCTTCGCCTGGGCAGCCTGTACGCGATGGCCGGGGTGAAGGTCGTTCAGGCGGGGCAGCGGCCCCAGCAGGTGACAACGGCGCTGCTCGGCCTGGACAGCTCGCGCGTGCTCGGCACCGCGCACGATGCCGCCGACAGCTGGGACCAGGCAGCTGACCTGATCCACCAGCACGTCACATCCCTCAAGAACGCAAGCGACCAGGACAGGGCCAACCGCGGGCTGCCGCCACTGCGGATGCTGGGAGTCGGCGTAGAAGTGAGCGCGCCCGTCTATAAGGGCAAGGTCATGCCGCTTTCGCGCGATCGGTCCAGCCATCCTGTGCCGCTGGCCGACAAGCTGCACCATCTGTTCGAGGCCGACCCG
Organism: uncultured Actinomycetes bacterium; assembly: GCA_963742795.1. GTDB lineage: Bacteria > Actinomycetota > Actinomycetes > Streptosporangiales > Streptosporangiaceae > Palsa-504. The sequence continues at coordinate 44,072 of CAVUNL010000020.1, read as the reverse complement.
GGCTTCGGCCGGCCCGTCCCCGTGATAGCCGAGAACGACGTCAACGCCCTCGCGGTGCTCGCCATCCACCAAATCCACTACGCCGTCCCCGACCTGGTGGTGGTCGGTGTCTTCGACGAGGGTGTCGGCGGCGGCCTGGTCATGGACGGCCGGCTGACGCCGGGGAGGCAACGGGCGGGCCATGGAGATAGGCCACCTCTCCGTCGGTTTCCCGCTCGGACGCGATCCCTACTCCTCCTCGCCAGGCACCGGATTCAACGCACGCTGCTCGTGCGGCCAGATGGGTCACGTGGACACGCTCGCGCCTCCGCGCCGCATCGTGGAAGAGTTCGGCGGCGGAACCCTGGAGCAGATCAGCGAGATCAACGCCCGCGACCCGGAGTTCCAGCGAGCACAGCAGGTATTCAACCGCAGCGGTGCCGCTCTCGGCCGGGCCCTGGCGCATGTCAGCGACACCGTCAATCCCAGCAGGGTCATCATGTACCTGCCCGCTGCCCTCGCCGAACCCAAACCAGACACCGCCGCGGCCGCCTACCTCGACGGGGCGCGGCAAGAGGTCACCTACGCGTTCGCGGCAAGTGACCAGCCCGATTACCTGAGGATCCGCGCCTTCCCCGCGAACCCGCACGATATCGCACTGCTCGGAGCCCAAGCCGCAGCCGTGTGCGTCCTGGAAAGCTTCATCGAGCACGCGCTACGACTCGACGGCTGCAAAACAGGATCCAGACGCAGCACCACAAGCAGTCAAGTTCCCGCCGGATAGTCACGCGCGGGACCGCGGCCGGACTATTCCCCCACGTGATCAGGGATAATGGCCGGTTATCCGGTACAACGCGGGCGCCCGCCAGTCATCACGCGGCAGGCGGCTCGCGGCTGGGCGCGTGACTCGGGCACATTATCCGGTACATCTGCTGAAGAGGAGCGACGACGGGGGAAGAGCATGCCGCTGCGCGAGTGGGACACAAGCACGATCCGGGCCCTGGCCGAGCCTTCTTGTCCTCGCCGCGGTACGTCAACCGGAATATCCGCGGCTATATCGGCAACCCGGACACTGGCGGCTCGCTACAGATAGTGACAGCTCGCCGGTCGCGCGGCACGCGATATCCGCCCAATCTGTACTAGCCGAGCTGCGGGCCGGTGATCACGTGCTGCTGGCCGCCTCGCCCGGCGAGGACAAGCTGACTGCGTACTCGTTCGCGGTGGTGTGGGCCAGGCGCTGCGGGCGCACGCCCCGGTCCCCGGCGGCGAGGGGAGGCGGGCATGACCGCGGTGCATCCGGGGGCCTCCCGGCAGGCGGTAGTGGAGGCGGCACTGGTGCTGCTGGAGCGGATAGGCTTGACCCCCGCCGACCTGGCCGCCGTCCCGCAGCCGCGCAAGCCGGTGCCGACGTTCGCCGAGTATGTCCCGGTGGTGTCGGCGGCGGTGAGCGCCGGAACCCGCCGGGCATACGGCTCGTACTGGAACCGGGTGCTCGAGCGCTGGGGTGGCCGCCGTCTCGATGAGCCGACGCCGTCGGAGATCCGGCGGCTGATGGCCTACGTCAAGACCCATGTCGTGGCCCGCCGCAACGCCCGCGGGGGCCGCAGCGCTGAGGAGCACTTGGTGGCCGCGCTGCGCTGCCTGTACGGGCGCGCGGTGGATGACGGGCTGATCGCCGAGGCGGACAACCCGGCGCGCAAGGTGGCCAAGCCGCGCCGCCTGCCGACCACCGCCGGGCGCTGCCGGACATCAGACTGGCGGAGATCAATGACGCCGCTGCGGCCACGGGTGATGATCCGGAGCTGGACACCCTGCTATTGCGGCTGCACACAGAGACGGCCTGCCGCCGCGGCGGTGCGCTGGCCCTGCGCCCGGCCGACCTGGACCCGGACCAGTGCCTGATCCTGCTGCGGGAGAAGGGCGAGACGATCCGCTGGCAGCCAGTCTCCCCTACCTTGATGGGCAGGCTCATCGAGTACGGCCGGGAACGGCACGCCCCGTCGGACGAGCAGTTGCTGCGGTACGCCGACGGACACCCGATCACGTCCCGCCGGTATGACCACCTGTGGACTCGCCTGGGTCGGCAACTGCCCTGGGTCCGTACTCGGCAGGTCAGCAGCCACTGGATCCGTCACACGACCCTGACCTGGGCCGAGCGGAATTTCGGGTACGCCGTTGCCCGCGCATATGCCGGCCACACCGACGGCGGAAGCGATACCGGCGCCACCGCGACCTATGTGCGCGCCAGCCTACCTGAGGTCGCCGCCGCCCTAGCCGCGCTGACCGGCGAGCCGCACCCGCTCGCCACAACCGAGGGATGGTGACCGGCATGGCTGCTACCCCTATCGACGCCTCTCCCGTCACGGACCCGGGTTTGCGAAGCCTGGTCCCGGCGCGGACCGCCGAACCATCCGCCGCAGACCGGTCCCCAGCGGCCGCCAGGCCGGGCCGGAGTATCCGGTCCTGGCCGCTGCTGGTCCTGGCCGCCCGGCCGCCGAGGTGTGGTCCGGGTGGGTGGGCATCGCGCAGAAGACCGGGTTCGGCCGGGTCTCCGCGCTGCCGGGCATCTGGCCCTCGCTGCACCTGGACACCGCCATTACTCTCCCGGCCGGCGTCGAAGGCTACACGGCGTACACGCTGCGCGCCTGGCTGGCCCGAGACCAGGCGGTCAGCGCCCGGACCTGCCGGTTCGCCAAGTGGTCGGCGATCTGCTCCTTCGCGCTGGGGAATGGCCGGGCAGGCCGCTAAGCGTAGGACGGACAAACTGTCCGTAGTCAATTGCCGCAACCCCTAGGCGTCGGCGCGTGCGCGCCCGAGTCGGCCCGAGCTTCGATCGCAGACCCACCCCTCCGGAGCTCTCTCATCCGGCGGCCACAGTGCGCCGCCGAGGTACGCGCCGGTGAAGTCCGCGTTGGTGAGCCCCGCGTCGGCGAGGTTCGCGCGCTGGAGGTTCGCACCGCTGAGGTTGGTGCCGCGGGTGAGGTGCGCGCTGCCGAGATCCACTTCGGTGAGGTCCGCGCCGGTGAGGTTGGCACCGTCGAGTCGCGCGCGGGTGAGGTTGGCGCTAAAGAGCTCCGCGCCGGTGAGGTCCGCGCCGGTGAGGTTGGCACCGTCGAGTCGCGCGCGGGTGAGGTTGGCGCGCTGGAGCTCCGCGCCGGTGAGGTCCGCGTCGGTGAGGTTGGCGTGCTTGAGGTCCGCGTCGGTGAGGTTGGCGTGCTTGAGGTCCGCGTCGGTGAGGTTGGCGTAGGCGAGGTTGGCCCCGGCGAGCCACGCGGCGCTGAGGTCAGCGCGCATGAGCGGCGCGTGGGTAAGGTCCGCTTGGGGAAGCTTGGCGCCGGAAAGATCGATAGGCAGTACGTCATATGTAGGGTTCCTGCGGCCAATGACCGTTAGCGCCGCTTGTACGGCGAGTTGAGTGGTGCGAGTTGTCTGGGTGTCATCGGGCTCAAGGGAGGGCCATTGCAGGTTTGAGACTCCCCGGACAAAGGTCGCAAGGACTTCCATTATCGTCGGATGGTTGTCCCTGGGGGCGTCGCGGGCGATTCGTTCTAGTGCGTATATGCCGCCTGTCTGAACGGCCAGATGATCGTTGCCGAGCTGGTCGATCGCCTTGGTGTACAGGTCGGTTATCCGGGCTAGTTCACTGAGCCGCTGAGTCGTCTGAGCCGTTTTCGTTGCGCGCCAGGTGACGCCCGCGGTCAGCGCTGCTGCGCCTACCACAGCCAGCGCAGCCACCACTGGCGTTCGCGCATCGTTCTCAGCCTTCAGTCGGGTGGCCCCCGTGAGTCCAGGCCCTGCATTGCGCGTCACTAGCCATGGAACTATCCAGATCGCGAGGACCAGAAGACCGGCCGCTACGACAGCGGCTAGAGCCCAAGTCAGGGCCCGGCTCACATTCTGTGACATCACGCGCAACACGCTAGGCGCGAAAGCACGTGCCCGGCTAGAGCGCCGGTCTCCACGTCGGATGATGATGCGCATCCATGCATCATCCAGCCTGTCGCACGAACCCCGGTCGACGCTCTGGCACCGCAAGATATAGGGCTACTTGGGAGCAGGAGCCCCAAATATGGGATGGAATTGATCCTTGCACTGTTTATGCAGCAGGCTGCATCATGCATGACCAACCGGTCAACGCTGTGGTGTCGCTGAAGACCTCCTTTGGGTTGGGGCAGTAGGGCATATGGTGCTCTGGCCGGTCACCGGGGTTGGGTCTGCGAGCCCGCGCGCCGCATGCGGGTCCGCCCGTCAATCACCCACTCCGGAGCCGTGCGTACGGTATGTGATCGATCCGGCCGACGGGCTGCCAAGCCGTGCTCACCAGCCGTAAGGGCTAGCCAGCCCGGAGGGTTGCGGCCGGTTGGCCCTGAATCGGGTCATTGCATATCAACCCGTGGCGGTCTAGCATCATTTGCTGAATGAATAGTCAAATTTGGGTGTGCGCGGCGCGATGAGCGCGGACCACCAGGCAGATGAGTTGGCGCGCCGAAATGCTTGGCTATTGACGCGCGCCGTCGCTGTTTTAAGTTCCAGTTCAGTCAAGGGGAATCATGGAACCGGCCACAGATTTTGTTTTTGGGCCGCTGCCGCCAATCGAAGAACCGGCGACGGCGGATCCGCTGGGCCTGCTCGCCGGGCTCGCCGGGAAGTGGACCGGCCAGGGCTTCAACGTCATCTGGCGGGCCCACAACCCGGCGAACAGGCAGGACCGCTTCCTCGAGCTCAACGTGACCAGTGAGCAGCTCAACTTCGGCCCGGCCCTGAAGAACATACCCAACCGTGGCCTGCTGCAGCCCGACATCAGCCTGGTCGGCCTGAACTACTTGCAGCAGATCTCCGACGCAAACACGAACACAAAACAGCACTTCGAGCCCGGCGTGTGGGTCACGGTCCCGGAGACCAGCGAGCCCCAGGAGCCCCGCACTGTGGCGCGCCTGGCGTCCATCCCGCACGGCGCCACGATCCTGGTCCAGGGCACCGCCCACACCTCGGCTGGCGCCCCCTCCATCCCGGACGTCGACATCACGCCCTTCCCTATCGGCCACCCGGCCAACCGTTTGCGCTTCCCCGAGCAGAGCCTGAGCATACCCAGTCAGTTCCGGACCAGCGGTGCCGGGCTCACTGGCATTACTCAGCAAATGGTCGAGAACCCTAATAGCGTCCTCCGCGCGGGGCCTTCACCGCAGATCACCACCACGACTACGTTGCACGTGTCATCCCACGACGCCTCGCTTCCCGGCGGCGGAACCGCTAACATTGCCTTTCTGGAAGGCGGAACCGGTGGCCCGAACGCGGCCGTGGCGCGCGTCACCGCCACATTCTGGCTGGAGACACTACAGGCAGACACGCAGCCGCGCCGGCTGCAGTACTCACAGCTCGTGCTGCTGAACTTCCAACACCTCAGCTGGCCTCATGTCACAGTCGCCACGCTCCATAAGCAGGGCTGACACCCGACCCCGCCCAGCCCGAGCGCGTCGCTCGGCAGGGATGCGCCCCGAGAAATTCGCGGTCGCGCGGCCCGCGGTCTGTACGCTCGTCGCCATGGCCTACGACCAGGAGTTGGACGGGCGCATCCGGCAGCTCATCGGCAGCGACCCGGAGCTGACCGAGAAGAAGATGTTCGGCGGGCTCGCCTTCCTCGTCCGCGGCAACATGGCCATCGCGCGAGGGCGGCGCCATGGTCCGCGTCGATCCTGCGCAGTCGGTCGCCCTGGTGGCGACGACGAAGGCCACGCCGATGAATATGCGAGGCCGCGACATGCCCGGCTGGCTCCGCGTAAGTGCCGATGATCTGCGCTCCGACGACCAACTCGCCCCCTCGGTCAAGATCGGCACCCGATATGCGCGCTCGCTACCGCCCAAGGCCCTTCGAGTAGCTACGACAGCTCTTGCACCGTCAGCTTGACGGCCGCCGGGGTGCCTCCCGCGGGCCGGGGGCCGAGCAGCTGCTGGCCGGCCGGCGGCAATGGAATGGTGAAGGTGAGCGGGCCAGCGGCGCCGGGGTCGGGACGTCGCGGCTGAGCGCTGATCGGGTCCGGAACCGAGGTGACGTCGGGATTCTCCGACTGCCACGCCGCCCACAGAAATTCACCTTGACCGTTATCGTCCGGGCCGACGTCGACGATCAGCGCATCCTCCCATTCGGGCAGCGTCTCAAGGTGGTTCTGCCAGAAGAACAGGCCGTGCTTCTCCTGCAGGTGCAGCAGTTTCAGGTGCAGGAAGTAGCGGCAGCGCGGCGAGGTCGTCCCCGGTTGCAGGTTCTCCCGCTGCATCTGCGCGGCCCGCTGCGGGTCGAGCAGGAAGACCGCGGCCAGGGGAACGGCCGCACCCCCCGCGGCTGCCGGGCCGGTCCCGGGGGATACCGCGTCGTCGTCGGCGCCGCCTCCGTTCCGGGCGTTCGCACCGGCGACCGAGCCGAGTTCGATCGGGCAGTAGTGGGCCGCCGTCTGCTCGCTGATCAGCACTGGCAGTCCCCGGATGCTGACCCGCATCTCGGCCTGCCAGATGTCGGTCACATCCGGATCGGTCGGCGGGGGCAGCTGGGCGCCGACGAGCTCGGCCATGGCCCGGCGGGTTCCGTAGAGGAACCGGCGCAGGTTCTGGTAGCCCTCCTCGGAGTTCACCTCCCCGTACGTGCCGGAGTGCGAGCGATGCACGAACGACCGGTTGGCCCGCCGCACGTAGGCGTTGTCGATCTGCACCAGCCCGTCGCTCTTCGGGCCCACCGCCTTGGAGACGAGCCCGTAGTCGGCGGCGTTGGTCCCGATGAGGCAGAACACTCGGGCGGGGTCGAAGCTGCCTTGGAGGTCGTGGGCATCCCAGCCATCGGGGCGGTCCGGCGTGGTCTTGAGTGTGCTCTCGGGGGTCAGGTAGCCGTACATGACATCGCGGTTGAAGATCTGGGCCCCGAACGGGGCGAGCTCGGGCACGGCGATGTTCAGCCCGGCGACCGAGAACGCGATGCCGTTGTGCGGTGTGGCGTAGGTGAAGAACTTGTCGACGACATCGCCGGCCCGGCGGCCGGTATCGGGGCATACCTTCTGGATCATGCTGCGGCAGATCAGCCCGCCCATCGAATGGGCGACCAGCCAGACCTTTTGCGCGCCGGTCTTGCTCCGGACCAGATCGGTGAACGTGAGCAGGCCTTTCGCCGCGACCGGGAGGCTGTAAGGAGTGGCGGCAGCGCCGAACGTGTCCGCCGCGGAATCGTAGAAGCGGTAAATCCAGATCGACTTAATGGGCTGCGTGCCGTCTCCCACGCTGGCGAGATACGCCTGCTGGCCGCCGTGCACCAGGATCCGGTAGTCCTCGTCTTCCATCGCCCTTACCAGCGGCCCCTCGAACTGGTAGAATTGTGGATTTCCGTCCCCGTCCACCCGCACATGGGTGGCGCCGGCGTTAAAGCCGTAGAAAGGGTCATCGGCGGCGCTGTCGATTCCGGACGTGCCCCCGGCGAATCCCCGCACGTAAATAATTGGGTAAATCACCTGATCTGTCATTGCGCCCCCTCCTGAACTTAGCTTCTGGCCCACTCGGCGTGGCGGGAACGCCGGGTGACGAAGACCTAAACCTATCCTTCAGCCCAGGCCGTTGGAACCCCTTAGACCCGATTCCGCGAATAGTGCGGTGAGGTCACCCTGCCTCAGTAAATGATCTTGATGTGCCAGGATTTCCGGTAGGGGGCATGATGACGGCCCGGGGGCCGCGCCGGGTTCGCGATCTGCGTGCCTTTCTTCGGGTCGGGGCTGGCGGGCCGTGGGTAAGGACGGGGAGCCGGGGCTCAGGGTGTGCAGGTCAGGCGGGTGCGGGCAGTTCCCGTAGCCGGGCTAGGACCTCGGGGAGCAGGCTGTGGCCGGGCGGCAGCCGCAGGATCAGGTGGCGGGCGTGGCGGACCAGCCGGCCGGGGACGGCGATCAGCCGCCAGCGCAGGGTGGCGATCATGGCCTTGCCGCCGCGCACGCCGTGCCCGGCCAGGATGTCCTGCCCGGCGGTGATGGCGGTGAGCTGGTGCAGCCAGGCGGCCATGGTCGCGGCCAGCAGCGCACCCCACATCCAGGCCAGGTTGACCTGGGGGTATCCCGACGGGAGGTGCCGCAAGGCGGCGCCGTGCTTGCTGTCGCGGAAGATGTTCTCCACCGTGGTGCGGTGCCGGTACCAGTGCTCTGCCGCTATCGCCGTGTCCGGGCTGGACACGTCCAGGTTGGTCATGATGAAGGAGTAGGCGTAGATGGCCGGCTGCTGCGCCAGTTCGGGGATCGGCAGGGCCCGCTGGTCCGGGTGCAGGGTGCGGCGCCGCCGGGACCGCGGGTCGGCGGAGACCTGCTCTGGGTCCAGCAGGACCCGGCGGATCAGCAGCCGGGTGTTCGCGGGCCACCAGTCCGGGCAGTACTCCGCGACGGCGATCTGCGCGCGGTCCATGTCAATGGCGTCATGCCAGTCGTCCTCGGCGATCCCGGCCAGCAGCCGCCACAGCGGCGCGATCCGCTTGGCGCCGATCGCGAAGCTGATGTGCGCGTCGTGGGCGGTGCGGGCCAGCTGCCCGGCGAAGTACCCGGCGTCGGCGCGCATCGCCACCCGCCCCGACGCCCGTACCCGATGCGGCAGGGCGGCCAGCGCCCGGCGCAGCAGGTCCGGCGCGGTCGCGCGCGGGTCATCAGTGCCGTCGCCCAGGTCGGCGGCCAGCACGGTCTCGGTCTCGGCCCAGGCCGCCACGTGCGGCCGCCCGACCCGCTGGCCCTGGTGGTTATAGGCCACGCCGCGCTTCTTGCGGCCGTAGACCTCCTTATACCGATATCGGTATAAGGAGGTTTCTGCCGACCTCCCCGTTATGCCGCGTGCAGAGAGTCTCTGCTGTTCGATGAGCTGGCTGAGCTGATCGACGCGGCATAACGGGAGCTGGCCGCTCCATCCTTGTTGCTCCGACTACGAAGAGGAGCGGTCATGGCAGCGAGGTTGGCGGTGCACGTTGTTGGTCCCCTGGGGCCCTACCGGGATGGGTTCGCCGAGGCGATGAGATTGGAGGGCTATGCGGAAGGTCCGGTGGGACTCCACTCGCATCTGCTCGCGCACCTGAGCAGGTGGCTGCTCGAGCGAGGGCTAGGAGCGAGCGATCTGACGCCACCGGTCCTGGAAGAGTTCTTCGCCGGGCGCCGCACTCATCGCCGCTGGCTCGCGACGACACGCGCCGCTCAGCCGCTGCTCCGTTACCTGCGGGCGATGGGCGCCGTACCAGAGGAGGTGGAGCAGCCACCGGTCACGGCGGCAGACGAGCTGGTCGGTGCCTTCGGGAACTGGCTCGTCTGTGACCGGGGACTCGCGGCGGCGTCGGTGGAGCTCTACGTTCGCTGGGCCCGGCATCTGACGGCGCGCTGGTGGCGAGGCGGCGGCGTTGTCCCCGAGAATCTCGATCCTGCGGCGGTCATCGCGCTGGTGCGCGAGGAGGTGGAACGACTCGCTGCGCCCTCGGCGCGCAACCTGCTCGGCGCGCTGCGTTCCTTCCTCCGGTTTCTGTATGTCACCGGCCGGACGAGCCAGCCGCTGGTGGCTGCAGTGCCGGCCGCGGCGGTGTGGCGCGGGCCGCAGCTCCCCAGAGCGGTGCCTCGCCCGGTCGCCGAGGATCTGCTCGGAAGCTGCGACCAGGCGACGCCGGGCGGCCGCCGCGACCTGGCGGTGCTGCGCCTCCTCCTGCGCCTCGGGCTGCGGGCAGGAGAGGTCGCCGGGCTCGACCTCGACTCGATCGACTGGCGTGCTGGAGAGATCGTCGTGGAGGGAAAGTCGCGCCGGCCCGAGCGGCTCCCTCTCCCGGTCGACGTCGGCGAGGCGATCGCCGCCTATCTCCGCGACGGACGTCCCCGGGTCACCGGACGGAGGGTGTTCCTGCAGGCGAGGGCGCCTCACGGAGCGCTCTCGCGCTACGGCGTACGCTCGGTCGTCTACAGCGCCTGCGATCGCTGCGGCGTGCCCCGCTTCGGTCCGCACCAGCTCAGGCACACGCTCGGGACCGAGACGTTGCGGGCGGGAGCCTCTTTGCCCGAGGTGGCCCAGCTCCTCCGGCACCGCAGCCTCGACGCGACGGAAACATACGCCAAGGTCGACGACAGCGCGTTGCGCGAGCTCGCCATGACGTGGCCGGGTAGTGCCCGGTGAGCGCGCTCTCGACTCGTGCCGAGGAGTACCTCGCGCTGCGGCGCTCCCTCGGCTTCACGCTGCGGGCGGAGGGCCGGCTCCTTCGGAGCTTCGCCGGCTTTGCCGGCGAAGAGCATCTCGCGACGGTGACGATCGAGGCCGCGCTTCGCTGGGCGACCGCTCCGAGTGGCACGAGCCGCTCCTGGCACGCCCAGCGCCTCGGGGTCGTGCGCGGCTTCGCCCGGCACCTGCAAGCCATCGGCGAGTGCTGCGAGGTGCCGCCACCGGAGCTGCTGGCGTTCCCGAAGGGCCGCGCGCAACCCTACCTTTACTCGCAGGCCGAGATCGCGTCGCTGATGGACGCAGCGCGCGCGCTCGTGCCGGAGCTTCGCGCCGCAACCTACGAGGCAGTCATCGGGCTGCTTGCCACGACCGGGATGCGCGGGGGTGAGGCGATCCGGCTCGACCGAAGCGACGTCGACCTCGCCGGCGGGATGGTTACCGTCGTCTCTTCGAAGTTCGGCCGCACCCGCCTCTTGCCGCTCCATCCGAGCACGGCCGGGGCGCTTGACGCCTACGCGAGCCGGCGGGACCGGCTCTGCCCCCGGCCGCAAGACCGCTCGAGCTTCTTCCTCGCCGCCGCGGGAGCCCGGCTCGTCCACCGAAGCTTCGGAGCGACCTTCGCCCGGCTCGTGCGCGACGCCGGGGTCGGCAGCCCGCCCGCTTCTGGCCGGGGCGGCCCGCGCCCTCATGACCTCAGACACAGCTTCGCGGTCGCGACGCTCGTCCGATGGCACCGATCCGGTGCCGATGTCCAGGCGCTCCTGCCATCGTTGTCGACCTATCTCGGCCACGTGAGCCCCGCATCGACCTACTGGTATCTGTCGGCCACGCCCGAACTCTTCCAGCTCGCGAGCTCGCGGGTCGAAAGGCGGGCCCGATGAGCGCGCTCGCCCCGACCCTCCAGGCGTTCTTCATCACCCGCCTCGGCCACCAGCGCCAGGCGAGCCCGCGCACGGTCGCCTCCTACCGAGACGCGTTCCGCCTCCTGCTCGGCTACGCCCGCGCCCGCACCGGCAAGGAGCCGGCACAGCTCGACTTCACCGATCTGGACGCGACCTTTGTCTCCGGCTTCCTGGACCACCTCGAGCACGAGCGCAACAACAGCACCCGCACCCGCAACGCCCGTCTCACCGCGCTGCGTTCCTTCTACCGCTTTGCCTCCTACCGGCATCCCGAGCACGCCGAGCTCATCGCCCAGGTGCTTGCCATCCCCGAGAAGCGCTCCAACGCGACGGCCATGACCTTCCTCGACAGACGCGAGGCCGAGGCGCTCCTTGCCGCTCCGGACCAGACCACCTGGGCCGGGCGGAGGGACCACGCCCTCCTCGTCGTGGCGCTTCAGACCGGGTTCCGGCTGTCCGAGCTCACGGGGCTCACCCGCGCGGACGTCCATCTCGGGACCGGCGCGCACGTCACCTGCCAGGGTAAGGGCCGAAAGCAGCGCTCGACCCCGCTCCGGCGGGAGGGAGCCGCGGTCGTGCGGGCGTGGCTACGCGAACGGACGGGCGAGCCATCCGACCCGCTGTTCCCCTCCCTTCACGGGAGCGCGCTCAGCGCGGACTCGCTTGAGACACAGGAGTGAACGAAACCTCTGACTGAGCAGGGCGAGACAGGAATCACCTAGACGTGACTATGACCTTGGCCGACATGCCGTCGGCCGCAGCAGGGCAAGATGGTGCCGTGGCCTCCGGCGAGGGGCCGCGGGCCGGGCAGCCGAAGCGGCGGGCCTTCACCGCGGCGTACAAGGCCCGGATCGTGCAGGAGTACGACCAGCTGCAGACCGGGCGCGAGCGCGGTGCGCTGCTGCGCCGGGAAGGGCTGTACAGCTCGCATATCACTGACTGGCGTAAATCACGCGACGCGGGCGCGGCGGATGGCCTGGCGGATAAGCCGGCCGCCGGCCGGGACGCAGCGCGGAGGCGGTGGAAATCGAGCGGCTGCGGCGAGAGAATGAGAAACTCACCGCGGAGCTGACCCGGACGAAAGCCGCGCTTGAAGTGGTGGGAAAAGCGCACGCGCTCTTGGAGCTGCTCTCCGAGAGCGCGGACTCAGGCGCGAAGCGGCAGAAGTGACCGATGCCGCATTCGCTGAACTCGAACCGCTGACCTGTGTGAAGAGGGCGTGTGAATTGCTGGGGAAGTCACGGGCGACGCTGCACCGCCAGCGCAATCCCGCCCCGGCGGCTGAGAAGGCGCCGGGCGGGCCGCGGGCGCCGCATCCCGCGGCGCTGACGGCGGCCGAGCAGGCGGCGCTGCTGGCGGTGCTGGACAGTGAGCGGTTCGCGGACAAGTCCCCGGCCCAGGTCTGGGCCATCTTGCTCGATGAGGGTCTCTACCTGGCCTCCGTCCGCACCATGTACCGGGTGCTGACGCTCGCGGAGCAGGTCCGCGAGCGCCGCGCCCAGGCGCAGCACCCGCCCCGGGTCCGGCCCGAGCTGGTCGCAGACGGCCCGGACCAGGTCTGGACCTGGGACATCACCAAACTGAAAGGACCATGGCGCGGCACCTACTTCGACTTGTACCTGATGATCGACATCTTCTCCCGCAAAGCCATTCACCAGGAGGTGCATTACGGCGAGGACGGCGTGCTCGCCAGCGCGTTCATGCGCCACGCGATCGCCGCCAGCGCGGGCACCATGCCCCGTTACATCCACGCCGATAACGGCACCTCGATGACGTCGAAGAACGTCGCGACGCTGCTGTCCGACCTGAACATCACCCGCAGCCATTCCCGCCCGCACGTATCCGACGACAACCCTTACTCTGAAGCCATATTCAAGACGCTGAAATACTGCCCCGTCTTCCCTGGCACATTCGCTTCCCTGGACGACGCACGCGTGTTCAGCGGCACCTTCTTCACCTACTACAACACCGAGCACCGCCACTCCGGAATCGGCCTGCACACCCCCGCCACCGTCCACGACGGCACCGCCTGGGCCATCCAGGCCCGCCGCCAGCAGGTCCTCGACGACGCCTTCGCCGCACGCCCCGACCGGTTCCGGCGCCCGCCCCAGGCCCCCAGGCTGCCGGCCAGGGTGTGGATCAACAAGCCCCGGCCCACCATCGAGACGCAGGAGACACGTGGGATAAATCCAGCCGCCTGATGTCTCAATCAGTTTGACAGGCTCCGTGCAGCGCCTGGTCGCCAAGCACGTGCGCCGGGCGCAGACAGCCTGCCCGTCGCTCGCCAAGAAACACGTGACCCCGCACACGCTCAGGCACACCTGCGCCATGACACTGCTCGAGGCAGGCAACGACATCGCGGTGATCGGTCTTTTTCTCGGTCACGAGAAGCTCGAGTCGACCCAGGTCTACCTTCACGGCGACATGGCGATCAAAGAGCGCGCCCTCGGCCGCACCGCAGCGCTGCGCGGTAACCGGCAACGCCGCTACCGCCCACCCGACGCGCTGCTTGCCTTCCTCGAGAGCCTCTGATTATGCCGCGTCGATCAGCTCAGCCAGCTCATCGAACAGCAGAGACTCTCTGCACGCGGCATAACGGGGAGGTCGGCAGAAACCTCCACGTCGGTGGTGTCCAGGTCGATGGTGACCGGGCCGCCGGCCAACGCCGCGGCCCGCTCCGCAGGCAGCAGGTCCAGCACCCGCCCGGTCACCGCCGCCAGGCCACGCTCAACCGCTGTCCACTGCGCCGGAGTGATCCGCCGGGCCAGGCCCGCCGCGGTCGTGGACGCCAGCCCCGGCACCGGGGTGATCAGCTGGCCCGCCGCATCACCGCGCTGGCGGTCCAGCCCGGCCAAGAAGTCCTCCCCGGCCAGCTGCGCCGCCGCGATCCCGGTCAGCAGCTCCCCGGCCCCGAAGCCGCGGTCCCGCTGCTTGACCGGGCCGACCGCCGCATCCAGCGCGCCAGTCACATCCAGCCGGTCACACAACTCGCTGATCGCAGCCATCCCCGCATTCGGCGTCAGCGACGCATCCGGCGCGCCGGCCCGCACCTGCTGACGCCGCCTGCCACCGGCACGTATCCTGCTCACCAGATAGGTGTCCTCTCCACTGGGCTGGTTGTCACTTGGCAGCGATCATCATCCCAGGCCAGAGCGGCACCTATCGGCATCTACACAGGTGTGTCACCGGCTTACTCGTGGAATCGGGTCAGAGAGGGAACACCGCTGTCCGGAAAGCCCGTTCACGTCAGATGGCTAGCTTCGATGGCTTTCGGGAGCTTGGTGGCCGAAAAGGGAGGGAGTCATCATGAATACTGGGCCTACAGACGGCACCAGCCAACAACAGCAGCCTGAGGTGCCGGAGGCAAGGGTGCCCGTGATCGCAGTCTTTGGGGGCGCCACAGACGAGAACATCCTCACGGCGGCCGAGCAGGTCGGGTGCGAGATCGGCCGGAGCGACGCGATCTTGCTCACCGGAGGGGATAACCCAAACTCTCCGGACCTGAAGGGCCGCGTGCTTCGTGGCGCTATCGATGCGCGAAAAGGCGACGCTAAGGCGCCGTGGATCGGCGTGGTCAGGCCGGGGATGGCGCTGGATCCAGAACCTGCACCCGACGGCCTCAGCCTCGTCCTGACGCCGGGAGTCGACCACCTGCGGAACTATGTCGAAGCGGAGCTTTGCGATGTCGCCATCGCATTTAAAGGTGGTGACGGCACCAGCTCAGAAGTTGTTTTCTGCCTTGCCCTCGGGAAGCCGCTCGTCCTCGTCGGCACCCCCTGGCCGTCGAAGTATCCGGTGGTGTCCGATAAGCGAGGGCTAAGGACCGAGGCTCAACGGCGCGTTCCGCCGCGTGCCGAGCACGCGCGCCTTGGTCCGCCGATCCGCGAGGCTTACGAAAGGTTCGACCGGGTCCGCGATCCGCGCTTTCAATATTGCGAGCTGCCGCCCGGGACACCGGCGAGTGCCGTGGTGCGGGCGGCGAAAGACCTCGCCATCAAACCCACCAGTCTGACCGACAAGGACAAACCCACCAGTCTGACCGACAAGGAACGCGAAGCCGTGTGGAAGTTTCGCACGTCTTGGTAGCAGCGTGATGGTCAGTAGCGGCGGATCTGGATCGCAGAGCCTGTAGATCTTTAGTTGCGGCGTCTGGCGCTCCTGGAGGTCTATGGAAGGCCGATGCCCGGTACATCAGGAGTGCATGGCACGGTGACGCCGGGTGGTAGGCATGTCGTCACGATGGTTCTGTGACGTGCCGGCTGCGTCAGGAGGGGTAGCACCGTCTATGCAGGTCAGGCATGTTACGCGGACGCTGTCCGTTGCTGTCCGTGCGGCAGAGCGGCCAGGAGCCCGCGGGTACGGTAAGCGGACAGGGTCGTCGCGGCGACCATCACCCAATCGCGTTTGCGCAGGTCAGATGATATATGGAGGTGCAGGCAGGAGCGTACTGTAAAACCGTCGGCTCAGCCTACGTTGGTTCGAACCCAACACCTGCCACCACCTGCAGAAACGGCCCGCTAGCTGGGATATCTCGGCTATGCGGGCCGTTTTTTCTGTGTCTCATGCTGTGTCACCTTGTCGCGCTGTAGACCCCTGTGTTGCGGTGTCCACGGACGCATGGCGGACGGGATTCGTGCCCCAGGACGGTCGGTGCGCACCGTCGGCTGTTTCACGGACGGCCACGGACGGGCCGCGGCAGCGGCGTGTTCGGGCTTGGCGTGCGGCCGCTGAGTCGGACGCGGATCCGCATTTGTCGCCCGGCGGCTTGGGAGGTCGTGGCGCTTGCCTGGCGGCCGGAGCGGGCGGGTCGCCCGCGCGTTCGTGGAGGGGTGTTCAGAGTCTTGGCCGCCGTACGGCGATGTCGCGGTCTTGCTGGTGTGAGTTGTTCAGTGACAGTGCCTGGCACGGCAGTTGAGCGCGGAGGGCAAGACGGTCATGGCCACCGTCGACAACGGCCGGACAGACGCGCAGATCCCTGCCGAATCGGGCGCGTCCGGGATCTGCACAGACTGCGAGCGAAGTAGCGCTCAGATAGTCCAGATCGGTGCGCTATGGCAATTCTATTGCACAATCCCATAACCACGCCTCGCCCGTGATGGTCGTTGCTGTTTGCCATGCCAGCGGCGCAATCTGTCGCTCCTCTCAACCTCCCCCTCCGTCGGCTCCGAGGGCGTCGTATCCTCCTCCGGCTCCGTCCGCACCGGAGCCGTCGAAGCTGGAGCCGCCGTCGAGGCTGGAGGCGTCGTGGCTGGCTGGGCCGTCGAGGCTGGAGGCGTCGTGGCTGGGGTCGAAGCTGGAGCCGCCGTCGAGGCTGGAGGCGTCGTGGCTGGGGTCGAAGCTGGAGCCGCCGTCGAGGCTGGAGGCGTCGTGGCTGGGGTCGAAGCTGGAGCTCCCGTCGAGGCTGGAGGCGTCGTGGCTGGGGTCGAAGCTGGAGCTCCCGTCGAGGCTGGAGGCGTCGTGGCTGGGGTCGAAGCTGGAGCCGCCGTCGAGGCTGGAGGCGTCGTGGCTGGCGTCGATGCTGGTGTCCTGGGTTACGCCGCTGGCGCCGGAGGCGTCGTGTGCCCCGCCGTCGGTGCTGGAGGCGTCGTGTCCGTCTCCATTCACGGCGTGGTTAGCTGGACCGGCTCCAGCGCCGGGAATTGCATCTGGGTGCAACGCGAAGTAAATACCATCCGCGATCGCGTCTCCCAGGTCATGGATGCCTTCATGTTGAAGTTCTGAGAATGTGGGAGCTTCATGACCCATCTCCCTGCTCACAGCTGCTGCAGCATCCACTGCCGATTCCACGGCGCCCAGGAGGCCACCAGATAGAAAGTTCCCTGCGGCGTTTGCCATGTCGATGGCGTGGTCGGGGACGGCCTGCCAATCGCCTACCGCCGCAGCATGTGCCGCGGCAACGGCATGAGCAGAAGTTGCTATCACCGCGGAAATCTCGGCGGCTCCCCAGTTCGCTACCAAGTGTATCTGGTGACCGGGATCGACGGTATGCATCAGCTGTTCTGTGACATGCTCGATTGATTCCCAAAATGCCTGCTTCGCAGTCCCGTTTTCTGCAGTCATGTCTTATCCTCATGTTGGACCGGCCGCTATGCCGGTGCTTATTGAATGATGCCTTTGACGACGGGGTTGCCTCGGAGCAGGAATTCCAGGCTGAGAAGCTTTTGGTGTACGTCGATGAGGCGTGGCCCGCGGGCGAGCCCGATGACGCGCACGGTGTTCCCGCGGCGGGCGCGCCGCGTTTGGGAACCCATGGAATATGGCGTGAGGTCGAATACGAGCACGCCATCGCCGCTCATGCGGTTGAGGAGCCGGCGGTCGAGATCGACGTTGCGGACTCGCCAGATGTCGTAGTTCTTCAGCCGCCGCCGCAGCAGGCCGCGCTCGATTTGCAGGCGGCCCCGGTGCAGGCGGATCCGGACGGACAGAACGTACAGGTAAAGCACGAGGAGCAGGACCGGCCCCACGATCAGGAAATACACTCGGAGAAGCCCCACCCCGAGCAGGAGAACGATCAGGGCCCTCCACAGATAAGCCCCCAGGTACGCGATCAAGGTGGGCCTTGCCTCGATGGCGAGATCGTCGATAATGGCGATTGCTTGCCGGGAGACAACCGAGTTGTCTTGCTTGAGGAACTCGTAGACTCCGTAGTCGGCCACGTTGTCCGGTGCAGGTTCCTCCGCGATGTTGCTGTGGTCCTCCTGCGGGCTGGCCTGGCTGGTCGCGTTCGCATGCTCCCCCGCCATGGCCCTGAGGCGCCCCTGCGCGCCCTTGTGCTGGGAATTGATCGATATCGCCTGCTGATACCACTCACGAGCCGCCGCAGAGGATCCGTGGTGCTCGGCGATGAACCCCAGCTGGAAGGCGGCATCGGCGTGTCTCGGGTCGGTTCTGAGGCACTCCTTGAAGGACTCCTGCGCGGCGCTGAGATCGCCGCGCTTGAGCTGGATGTACCCGATGCCGTACCGGCCGGCCGCGACATGCCCGGGATGCTGGAGAAGACGCCGGAAGAGCGCCTCGCTTCCGCTGAGGTTACCGGCCTCCAGCAATATCCGGGCCCGCTGGGCGAGCGCGGCTGGCGGTTCTTGGGTGTCGTGCGCTGTTTCCCCGCGTGCGTTGGTGATGAAGGTGGTCGCGGGCCCGGTAGCGAAGACCTGGAGTCTGAGGGTCGAGCCGCCGAGGGTGAGGGTGTCACCTGGGCGTATAGGCGTAGTGGACGTCACCGGCGAGCCGTTGAGCCGTGTCCCGTTCAGCGATCCCAGGTCCTCGACCGTTACCGCACCCGATGCGTTGCGTGTGATCTTCGCGTGGCGGCGGGACAGGCTCGGGTCCGTGCGCAGCAATGGTGTGCAGCCTTCGGATCTGCCGATCACGGTCTCGCCGATGGGAAGGTCGATGGTGGCGCCGGCGTGGGCGCCGGAGACTATGCCCAGGCTTGCCTGCACGGCATTGTGGTCAAAGGCGGTGTGGTCAGAGGTTGTGGTCATGAGAATGTCTCCTTGGAAGCGGATCGACTGGGAATTTTGACTCCGGGCGACTAAAGTGCTGCCGCTTGCGCGAACTGTGGCTGCACGTAGCTCTGGGATGATGTGTTGACCGGGGCCTGGCCATTGCCCTGGGACGGCGAGGATGCGCGCACTACCGCGGCGGCCGCCAGGATGACCAGGCCTACCAGCAGGATTATGAAAGCGGCCGCCCGCCATGTTCGGCCCCATGCGCGGGCCGCCGAGGTGCCACAGCACGGGCACGTCCGAAGGCCGGGACGCAGTGGTGACCTGCAGCGGCGGCATGGTGGCTGCTGGCTCCACGGCTGCTGCGGCTGAGCCGCCGGGAAAGAGCTGGCCGCCGAGGGTGGCTGCGGCTGCCGGGAACGGGCTTTCTGCTGTAGATAGGCGGCCCGCTGGTACTGGACCTGGTTTTGTTGCTGTTGCTGAGACCGCCTTTGGGCATCACGAGCCCACCCATTCGCAGTGGTTTTGAATTGGTTTTGCTGACGTTGCATGTTTTGCTGGGCGAACTGCTGGAAGCGCTGATTATTCTGAGCCATCTGCTGCATGAAGTTACTATTCTGATTGAATGTCATCTGTGTGTCCTTGGTGATCAGTGAATGACCAGTGCTGTGAAACAGCACCGTGATATGCGGTCAGCCCGACCGGGCCGGGCGGCGCTCATCTGGTGAGGCCGCTGTCGGGGAAAGCTCGGTGACCCGGCTGATCGGCTTCCTCCGGTGCATCGTGATCTCCTCGGTAGCTTGGCCAGGCTCTGGCAGGGTTCCTGGCTGGTTTCGGCAGCTGATCAGCTCAGCGGTGGTCGGTTCCAGCATCACTAGCGGCCAGCCGGTTCACCACACGCGACGGCCCACGCGAACACCCACATGATTTGACCGGCCGCCGGAAGTCGCGATGCCCCCGCCAGGTGCGGATTGCACGACGGTGCGGACTAGGTGGGCCAGCCAGGCTCAGCGGGCTGAGTGCCAGCATGGATGGGGCTCAGCTGGCAGCGCTGAAGCACCTCCACCGGCACTATTGCCGGGCCGGGACAGCGGATGCCGCGGATCGGCTCCGCCTGAATTGCTGGAGGTAGCAGTCCATCAGGGCGGTGCAGGAACGCGAGGGCGCAGGCGGCCTTGTCACCTTGTTCCGACAGGGGGATGCGCCGGCGAGGCGGGGCTGGCGTACATGCGGTCAGCGTCGGGGACACCGAGATCGGTGTAGATCTCCAGGGCGTGCTGCCAGTGCTGACGGGCCTGATCCAGCTGGTCGGTGGCCTGGCAGGCGCTGGCCAGACCGTGGTGGGCGCGGGCTTGCTGGTAGCGGTCGCCGGTCTGGCGGGTGAGGCTTAGCGCGGCCGAGTGACGGGTGTGCGCCTCGTCGTGGCGGCCGGTGGCGAGCAGGGTTTCCCCGGCGCCGTTGAGCGCATCGGCTTCCCCGCCCAGGTCGCCGATCTGCGGGTAGATAGTAAGTGCCTGCTGGTCATAGCTGGCGGCCTGGTCATAATCGCCTTGCTGGCGGAAGACCGCCGCGAGCCTGGTTAGCGTACGGGCCTGTTCAGGGCGGTTGCCGGTCTGACGAGTGAGGGCGAGCGCGGCGGTGTGGCAGGCGTGCGCCTGTTCGGGCCGGCCGGTGGCGAGCAGGGTCTCTCCGGCGCCGTTGAGCGCATCTGCCTCTCCGCTGAGGCCAGTTTCTCGGTACAGCGCGAGCGCGTTCTGGTGGTATTCGCCGGCCTGGGTATGGTCGCCCAGCCGGTTGCATATCTCCCCCAGCCTGGTGAGCGCTTCAGCCTCCAGCCCCTTGTGACTACTCTCACGACACAAGGCGAGGGCCTGCCGCTGGTGGCTGGCAGCCTGGTGGTAACTGCCCTGCCGGTAGTAGACCTCACCAAGGTTGCCCAGCGCGATGGCCTCGCCTAGCTGGTCACCCAGCTCCCGGAAGCAGGCCAAGGCCTGCTGCTGGGTTTCCGCGGCCTGCTGGTAACAGCCCTGCCAAGCGAAGAGGTTGCCCAAGTTGGTCAGGTTAATGGCCTCACCGAGCTCGTCGCCCAGCTGACGATAGGAGCTGCGGGCGAGCCGGTAGTGGTCGGCGGCCAGCCGGTATTGACCCTGCCGTCCGTAAGTCACGGCGAGGTTACCCACGGCGATGGCTTCGGCATACCGGTCGCCGCTGTCGCGGGCGATGTCGACCGCTTGCCGGTGATAGCCGGCGGCCTGCTGATGACGGCCCTGCTGACCGTGGAAACACCCCATCCAGGTCAGCAGGCGAGCCTGGGCGTCGCGGTCGCCGCAGCCGCGGGCGGCGTCTAGCGCGTGGCCGCCGATGGTCAGGCCCTCGATATTGTGGTCACCGTCGAGGTAGCGGAAGAGCGTGGCGGACAGCCGGATGGTATGGCCCGGCCAGCCGTTATCGGCCGCGTAGACGGCGACCGCGACCAGAGTGGCCAGCTCGGCGTCCAGCCAGGCCCGGGCGGCCGCCGGGTCACCAAACTGTGGCACGGCCGCGACCACGGGAGGCGGGTCGGGCCGCTGGTCGCGTTCGGCCGGCGCCAGGTGATCCATCGCCGCGGAACAGCCAGCCAGGTAGTAGTCGAACAAGCCGGTCAGCGCCGCGTGGCGAGCCTGATCCGGGTCATGGCTGGCGGCATAAGCGCGCAGCAGGTCATGCATGCCATAGCGGCCCGGCCCGGCCGGCTGGATCAGGTGCGCCCGAGCCAGCACGGCCAGTAGCCGCCCGGCCTCGGCCACGCTGGCGCCGACCAGCGCGGCGGCCGCGTGACGGTCCCAGTCCGGGCCCGGGTGCAGGCCCAGCAGCCGGAACATCCGCGCCGCATCCAAAGCGAGGTGCCGGTAGGACCAGGAGAACACGTCGGCCACCGCGCCACGCGGATCGCCGCCCGCATCCAGCAACTCCAGCCGGTTTGCCTCCCCAGACAGCTCGCCGACCAGCGCGGACAGCGGCGCGTCCGGCCGGGAAACGGCCAGCTCGGCCGCCACCCGCAACGCCAGCGGCAGCCGGGCACACAACCCGGCCAGCGCCTCCGCCGCCGCAGGGTCGACCTCGACCCGCCCGCCGATCAGGGCCCGCAGCAGCGCCACCGCCTCGGCGGCGGGCAGCAGGTCCAGATCCAGCCGGCGCGCTCCGTCCCGGGCCACCAGCCCAGCCAGCGAATCCCGGCTGGTCACCACCACCATCACCGACCCGGTGCCGGGCAGCAGCGGCCGCACCTGCTCCACGCTGGCCGCGTTGTCCAGCACCACCAGCAGCCGCCTGCCCGCCACCAGCGACCGGAACCGCGCGGCCCGCTCGGCCTCCTCCAGCGGAATATCCTGGCCCGCCACCCCCAGCGCACGCAAGAACCCGGCCAGCGCCTCCGCGGCGTTCACCGGCCGATCCGGGTCATAACCGCGCAGGTTCACATACAGCTGCCCATCCGGGAACGCCGCCGCCACCCGGTGCGCCCACCGCACCGCCAGCGCGGTCTTGCCCACTCCCGCCGTCCCCGACACCGCCGAGATCACCACCGGACCCGCCGGCCCGCCGCCATCGTCCTGGATGGCATCGGGCAGCAGCAGGTCCAGCTCGGCCAGCTCCACCGCCCGGCCGGCGAACCCGCCCACATCGGCCGGCAGCTCCCGCGGCACCGGCACAGCCGCCGGACCCAGCGAGGTCGTGACAACCGTGGCGGCCAAGGCGGCAGGCGCATCTGCCCGTGCGGCCAGCACCTCCGCGACCGGCGCCCGGCCCCGGGCCGCCGCCACGAACAACCCGCGCACCGGCTCGGCTAGGCCCAGCGCATCGGCCAGCAGCCGGGCCGTGTCCCTATGGGCGGTGCGGTGGATTCCCCGTTCCAGGTCACTGACTGACCGCGGGGATAGGCTCGCCGCCTCGGCCAGCTCCTCCTGCGTCAGCCGCGCCTCCCCGCGCAACTCGCGCAAGAGTTCGGCGAAACTCCACGCAGGCTGCTCATTCACGAACCGGCCGTCCCTCGCCGCCCCTCCGCCCGCGGCCCGCCTCCGGCGCGGCACGGAAAGACCCTCATCCAACGTACGCCGGCCCGAGAACCTTGACCATCTCCCCGCCGAGCCGAACGGAACCCCGGCTCATCGGGCAAACAGAATAATCACTCTGGTGCAGCGCGTGGACCGCCATCCCGACGACCGGGCTGCGCCCCGAACGGCGGCAGTGTGCGCGTCTCCGAGATCGAGTGCCGATCACGCCGAGTAAGCGCCGATCGGCAAGCTGCCGGGTCACTTATCGGCGATCGCTTGTGGATCCGCCCGCCGACGGACTGTCCGGGGGAAGCGTCATTCTGGGCGATGTCGCACGGCGTCGTGGCCCCTGGGCGCTTGGGCGCCCGCTTCTGTGCGCTTGGCCGCCGCAGGCGTTCGGGACCGATGCCAGCGTCACGTGCTCGTCGGCCCAATCGTCGCTGCGGGCGGGCTTTCGACCAGCGTCGCGAGCATCGGGCGCTGGCGACAGGAACTGGCAATCGGGTCTGGCGATCCCGCTATTCAGGTCCATGCCTCCCGGCATGCGTCCAATCGAACTCGGGTACATGCAAGTCCGGATCCCGCTACCGTACAGGAGGTCACCGCCATGGGCGCCAAGAGTGAGCAGACCGCCTTCGTCTACACGACCTACGTTCAGCAGAGTCCCGAGCGCGTGTGGCAGGGCCTCACTGACCCCGTACTGATGAAACGCTACTGGCGGCACCAGAAGGCTGGCCCAAAGACATTTCATTCCGACTGGAAGAAGGGCTCCACCTACGAGATGGCGCACGACGAAGCCGGACTGGTCGTCAGTGGCCCCGAGCAGGTGATCCTCGAGTCCGATCCGCCCCGCCGGCTGGTCTATACCTGGCACACAATCACCCCGGAGTGGGCCGCTGCGGTCGGCATGGACGAGGCGACCGCAGCGGCCTGGCGCGCCGAAGCCCGCTCCAAGGTCACCTTCGACATCGAGGACGTCGGCCACGGTGTCGTCAAACTCACGGTCACCCACGACGGCTTCGCGCCGGGCAGCGCCGTGCTGCCAGCGATCTCCGAGGGGTGGCCTGCCGTCCTGGCCAGCCTGAAGACCCTGCTGGAGACGGGGTCGTCCTTGCGCACTTCGTGAAGCAGCCGCCGCGGCCGCACGCGTCCCGCCGTACTCTCCGCGCTCGCGACGCCGCCTGCGAGCACCTCTTGGGGCAGCACAGTCCCCCCGATCGGCACGCCAGCGAACTTCCGACCTGGGCGGTTAGGGAACGCGGCAGCCTGGTGCGCCGATGTGCTGCATGACGCCGGTTATCTGGAGTCGTCCGTGTCTACGCCGCACCTGACCAGGGTGTCTGCGGCGCAGACATGTAGCCGCGCAGCGTTCACACCGTAGCCACTTAGTTCTAAAAACAGCAGCGACAAGAGAGTCCGCATCGGGCCTGACGCGCAGGCACGGTTAAGATAATGATCCACCTGGCGCATGCGACGAGCGAGCCCTGCGGCCCGTGGGGAGTGAGCTAAGGATGACACCGCGCACTAGCAGTCCACGCCAAGACCCGGCGGCGTCACGCGCCATCGACGCCATCATCAAGGCACCCGGCGACTGGCGGAGCACGACGCTGGCACGATTGCGAGCGGTGATCCTCAGCGCCGACGCATCCATCGTCGAGGAGGTGAAATGGAAGAAGCCGTCCCGGCCGATGGGCGTCCCGGTGTGGTCGCGCGATGGGAACATCTGCATCGGTGAGGCACTCAAGAGCGCGGTACGGCTGACATTCCCGAAGGGCGCGCTGCTGAAGGACCCGGAGCACGTGTTCAACACCCGGCTCGACAGCGCCGCCGTGCGCGCCGTTGATTTCCGTGAGGGGGACATGGTCAGTGAAACGGCGTTGCGGGCGCTCATCCGTCAGGCTGCGGAGCTGAACACGTCGAAGGCTCGCACGCAATGAGACGCGCAGACGCCCGTCCGCACCGTTGTCGGCCGCAATCACCGTTCTTCGCCTGAGCCGCACCCACCGCCGGGCACCAGCCGCACCAGGCGGGATATTGCGATGCGCCGCTCAGCGTCCGCGGACGTGCCCCGCGGCCATCCGCCCGAGTTCGAATGCCGCGGTTCCGGTTGTCACGACCGGGTCCTGCGCGGCGAAGTCGCGCAGTGCCTGCTCGTCATCGGTCTCGACAACCGCGAGGCCGTACGAGTCGTCGTCAGTCAGGATCGGTCCGAACACGACCATGTCGCCACGTTCGAGGTACGGGCGCCAGTGAGCAGCATGGCGATTCATGATCTCCCGCTCCGCGTCGGTCATAGTCCGGGCGAAGTCCGGGCGCGGAGCTATGAGGCGCAGCACGAAGGTGGGCACGCAACGGACTTTACAGCCGCGCATTCGCCACAAGGTTAAACAACGCGACAGAAGATACCGTTCTGCGTGCCTCGAACGGACCGGACGAAAGGGACTTGTTCCGGCACCGATCGGCGGCTACGCGCGCGCCGCGACGGCCCTTTGGCGGGAGCAACGACTGAGCCGTTGACGCTGACACGTGCTGGAAGTGATTAGCTGCGGCGTGTCGTCGGCCGCGCATCCGGGACGCTTGCGCGGTGGAGGGTACGCCAGCCGCCGGGCAGTAAAGCGGGCGGACGGTCAGCATAACCGCTCCTGCCCGGGGCGTCCGTGGCCTCGCGTGATCCTGTCCGTGGCCGCGCGAGTTCCCCGGACTCGGAGGGCATGAAAGCATAGGAAATCGAAAATCTCATCTGACCAGCACATATGCGCTGGTCAGCGGCACTTTGACTCGTACAGAGGGAGAGAGGTCTGTAAAACCGTCGGCTCAGCCTACGTTGGTTCGAACCCAACACCTGCCACCACCTGCGGAAACGGCCCGCTAGCTGGGATATCTCGGCTATCCGGGCCGTCTCTTCTCTGTCCCGTCATGTCTCACCTTGTAGCGTTGTAGGTCCCTGTGTCGCGGCGTCCACGGACATATAGATGACATGCATCGGGCCAGGCTGAGCCGAGGCCGGTGTCTTCCGCGCGAGACCTCCCCAGCTCAGACGCGTCACGATTGACCGTGTAGGCATTCGCGCGGGTGCTGAGGCCCCGCTGGAGCTTGAGGAGGTCCCGATGCCTATCGTAGGCGGGTTGGATATCCACCGGAAGCAGCTGACGTTCGACTACCTGGACACGGAGACCGGGGAGGTGAAGCGCGGCCAGGTCGCCCCGGCCGACCGGGCGCACCTGCGGACCTGGCTGGTGCGGTTCGCCGGCCGTGATGACGTCGCGTTCGCGCTGGAGGGGTGCACCGGCTGGCGCTACGTCGCGGAGGAGCTGGCCGCCGCCGGTGTCGCGGCGCACGTCGCCGAGCCGGCCGATACCGCGTTCGCCCGGGGCCGCAAGCGGCACGCCAAGACCGACAAGACCGACTCGCGGCACCTGCGGGAGCTGCTGGCTGAGGGCCGGCTGCCGGAGTGCTGGATCCCGCCGTCGCACATCCTGGAGTGCCGGGCGCTGCTGGAGACCTATCATGACCTGCGCGCCGAGCACACTGCCTGGGTGCAGCGCATCCACGCGGTGTTCTTCCACCAGGGCGCCCCGGCTCTGGGCGAGGCCGCGCTGCGCACCGGCCGCGACCTGCAGGCGGTGCGCGCGGCCGCCGCCTGCCACCTGTCACCGGCCGGGCAGCTGCAGGTGGACACCGCCTTGGACATGCTCGCCGCCCTCGAGGCCCGCCTGGAGGTGCTGCGGCACCGGCTGCTGGCCGCGGCCCGGCACCTGACCGGCGCGAAGGTGCTCGCCGCGCGGCTGTACGGGGTCGGCCCGGCCACCGCGCTGGCGATGACCTGCTGGCTGGGCGGCGCCGGGCGGTTCTCCTCTTCCCGCAAGGCGGTCCGGTTCGCCGGGCTGGACATCACCGTCTGGTCTTCGGACCGCAAGGGCCCGCCCGGGCGGCTGTCCCGGCAGGGACCGCCGGTGCTGCGCTGGGCGGTGTATGAGGCCGGCAAGACCCACGCCCGCGCGTCGGCTCCCGACCACCGCTACTACGCCCAGGTGAAGGACCGCCAGGACGGCAAGCGCGCCGCCCTGTCCGAGGCCCGCAAGATCCTCCGCCAGGCCTGCCACATCCTGGCCGAGCTCGGCGACGACGCGCTGACCGCCGCCTGAACCCCGTTCCCGTCCCGCATGGTGGCCATCCTGGCCAGGGCCAGGCGGCGAGCCGGCGCCGACCTCACCGGATGGGGTGTAACCGCGGCCAGCTCCTGCCAGTCCGCTGTCAGCCGCTCCCGGTCCTGCCGCGCAGGGCCAGGCGGACGGCCTGTATAGACTGAGCGGCCGCATCCCCCGCAGGCGGGAGGACGCCCAATCGATCATCTTGTCGCCGGGCGCGGCACAGCGCCCGCGGGCCTAGGTAAGCCTGGCTGCCCCCTCGCCGCCCCCCGTCCCGCCACGGATCAGGTCACCCCGTCCCAGACCAGAAAGGCCCGCGCCAGCCCCGAAACCGCCCAACTCCCGTCGCTCACTCCCTTGCCCCCTGCCGGCCATGGTCCGCTCCCGGGTGGCCGCGTCAAGGGTGTTACCTACCGCGCTCGTTGAGCGGGGGTAACGACGTTCGCGGTGAACAGCGGCATCTGGCTGATGGCCGCTCCAGAATTTGACAAGGGAACCCTCGCGAGGACCCTGATCGGGCCATGCGGGCAGGTCACAGGCCTACCCGATCGGCGGCAAGCCTACGGGCCCTCGCCCCTTGTCAAATTCCTGCACTCTCAGCGTCGTCCCGCTTACGGCCATCGCCGAACCACTTGCAGTCACCGCGCGATGCAGGTAAGCGGACGGCGTCCAGCCGCCAGGACGGTCGGTGTGCACCGTCGGCTTTCCACGGACGGCCACGGACGGGCCGCGCCGGTCGCGGGTTCCGGCTTGACGTGAGCCGCTGAGTCGAGCGTGCATTCCCGTAGATCCGGCCTGGCGGCCCCGGTGATTTCCCGGGGGGCGGCCGGGGAAGGCGGGTGCGCTGATGGCTGGGCGGGAGATCCGGGAGAGCGTGACGGCGGCCGGGCGGGCGGAGCGGGCGCGGGTCGCCCGCGCGTTCGCAGTCGGGGTGCTCGGTCCCGGGCACCCGTGCGGGGATGACGCCGCCCTGCTGGTGAGCGAGCTGTTCGGCAATAGTGTCCGGCATAGCCGGTCGGGGGCTGCGGGCGGGACGGTCACGGTCGCGGTCAGCGTCGGGGGACGGTCTTGTCCGGGTGGAGGTCACCGATCGCAGCGGCCCTGAGGTGCCGGAGCTGCACCGTGCCGGCCGGGATGCGGAAGGCGGCCGGGGGCTTCAGCTCGTTGCGGGCCTCGCGGCGCGGTGGGGGCGGCGGCGGCGTGGCGGGCGGACGGTGACCTGGTTTGAGCTGCGGCACCCATTTAGCGACCGGGATAGGTGATGTCTAGTTCGCCGTGGCCTGGGGTCCGGCCGCCATCGTGCCCGGATAGGCCACGTTCTACGGTGCCCGGTTCGTAGCCCTGACCGGGTACGACAGTGATCCGCCGAAAGGGCGGCGCGGTAGTCCGGAGCGATGATCCCTCCGAACGCCACCCGCGAGTTCCGGGCGTTGCGGCAGGCTTCGGAAGGTCGTAACGCCAGCCGTTCCCGGGTCGGCGTTCAGCGTGAGAACGAACCTCGCGCTGTGCGCCGCTGGCTGGATCTTCACCTCAGAGGCACGCGATGCTCACATCACCTGTTAGCCGGGTCCTCACATCTGCGCCTGGCCCTCGTCTGTTTGAGAGCCGGTTATGCACCTGTCGTGGGCCGGTGATTGACCTGACATGTACCTGCCGTGTACCTACACCGGTTACGCACCGGATCACGACGCTACGAGGCGCCTGGTCGGCTGGTGCGGATCTGAGTAGGGAATCAGGGGCGCGCCATAGGCGTCGTTCCTCGCTATCTGCCGGCCAGGACCGAGGCGCAGGTAGTGGTCATCTAAATCACCGGAGGAACCCGGTAACTGGACCGATGTGCCCGCGGATTAAGAGTCCGTTGCTCAGGGGTTCTATTCCTACAATCTACCAGCGTCTTTACCGTGGCACGCTGGCGAGATATCGCAACCCGCTGAGGCGGCGCGCTGCACGGGGTCGCCGCTGGTCGGGGCTTCGGTGATGGCCGCGTTGAGTTCCTCGATGCCCGCGAACACCGAGGCGACGTCAGTGACCCAGAGCCGGTCGACCTGGTGCCTGGCGAGCAGGTTGGATGCTCCGGCCCTGGACGGCGCTCGATGCACGGTCTTGCGGATCCTCGGACCCTCAACCCCCAACCAGTCCTGCGGTATTAAGGTCCCGGCTGGCGCGGGTCCGGCGGGGGCGGAGGTGGGGGGCGGGATAAAACGGTGTCGTAGGCCAGGTTGGGGCGGAGCCAGTGCTCGACTTCCGGGAGTGGGAGGGCACGGCGGGAGGCGTAGTCGGTGGCTTGGTCTTTGCCGATGCGGCCTACGGTGAAGTAGCGTGCGGCTGGGTGGGCGAACAGGAGGCCGCTGACGCTGGCGGCCGGGGTCATCGCGAAGGACTCGGTCAGGGCGAGGCCGAAATCGGCCGCGCCGAGCAGGTCGAACAGCTCGTGCTTGAGACTGTGATCGGGGCAGGCCGGATAGCCGAACGCCGGGCGGATGCCGCGGAAGCGCTCGCCGTGCAGGTCCTCGATCGAGGGGGTGGCCTCCGGCTCGAACCACTCGTGGCGCGCGGCCAGGTGCGTGTGCTCGGCGAACGCCTCGGCCAAGCGGTCGGCCAGTGCCTTCACCATGATCGACGTGTAGTCGTCGTCGGCTTGCTCGTAGCGTTGGGCCAGGCCCTCGGCACCGTGGATGGCGACCGCGAAACCGCCCAGGTGATCGTTGGCCGGGGCCAGGAAATCGGCCAGGCAGCGGTTCGGGCGGCCGTCGGGCTTGGCCGTCTGCTGCCGCAGCATCGGCAGCCGGTGGCCGTCGACGACGATGTCGTCGCCCTCGGCGTGCGCGGGCCAGAAGCCGTAGCCGCCGCGCGGCGTGAGCAGACCATCGGCGACGATCTCATCGAGCAGCGCGTTGGCGTCGTCGAACAGCTCGCGGGCCTCCGGGTGGTCCAGGATCGCCGGGTACTTGCCCTTCAGCTCCCAGGCCAGGAAGAAGAACTGCCAGTCGATCATGGGGCGCAGGTCGTCCAGGGTCGGCCGCACGGCGCGGACCCCGGTGAAGGCAGGGACCGGCAGGTCGCCGAAGTCCGGCCGCGCACGGTTAGCGCGTGCCCGGTCCAGCGTGAGCAGGGGCTGCCGCTGGCGCAGCTCGTGCTGCTCGCGTAGCCGCTGCTGCTCGACCGCGTTGGTCTCGTTCAGCTTCCGGGCCCGGTCCGGGTCCAGCAGGTCGGACACCACCCCGACCACGCGGGAGGCGTCCAGCACGTGCACGGTGGTGCCCTCGTAGGCGGGCGCGATGCGCACCGCGGTGTGCTGCCGGGAGGTGGTGGCCCCGCCGATCAGCAGCGGTAGCGTCATGCCCCGGCGCTGCATTGCGGTCGCCACGTTCACCATCTCGTCCAGCGACGGGGTGATCAGGCCGGACAGGCCGATCGCGTCGGCGTGGTTGGCGACGGCCGCGTCCAGGATCTTGTCGGCGGGCACCATCACGCCCAGGTCCATGACCTCGTAGTTGTTGCAGCCGAGGACCACGCCCACGATGTTCTTGCCGATGTCGTGCACATCGCCCTTGACCGTGGCCATCACAACCCGGCCGTGTCCGCTGGTGCTCGGGGCAGTGCCATTTGCGGCGCTTTCTCGCTCCGCCTTTTCCTTCTCGGCCTCCATGAACGGCTCCAGGTAGGCGACCGAGCGCTTCATTACCCGCGCCGACTTCACCACCTGCGGCAGGAACATCTTCCCCGAGCCGAACAGGTCCCCCACGATCTTCATGCCGTCCATCAGCGGACCCTCGATCACGTCGAGGGGCCGAATGGCCTGCTGGCGAGCCTCCTCGGTGTCCGCCTCGATGTAGTCCGTGATGCCGCGCACCAGGGCGTGCGCCAGCCGCTCCCCGACCGGCTGCTCACGCCAGGACAGGTCGTCGAAACGTTTCTCCCCGGCGACGTGCTTGACGCTCTCCGCGAACGTCACCAGCCGGTCGGTGGCGTCAGGACGGCGGTCGAACAGCACGTCTTCGACCAGCTCCAGCAGGTCCGCGGGGATGTCCGAGTACACCGCGATCTGGCCCGCGTTAACGATGCCCATGTCCAGGCCGGCGTTGATCGCGTGGAACAGGAACGCCGCGTGCATGGCCCGCCGCACGGTCTCGTTGCCGCGGAACGCGAACGACAGGTTCGAGATGCCGCCGCTGATCCTGACCCCCGGGCAGCGCTGCTTGATCAGCGGGAGGGACTCGATGAACGCCTTGGCGTAGCCGTTGTGCTCGGAAATCCCGGTGGCGACCGCGAGCACGTTGGGGTCGAAGATGATGTCCTGCGGGCTGAAGCCCGCCTGGTTAACCAGCAGGTCATAGGCGCGCCCGCAGATCGCCACCTTGCGGTCCCTGGTATCGGCCTGGCCCTGCTCGTCGAAGGCCATGACCACCACGCCCGCGCCGTACTGCTTGGCCTTCCTGGCGTGATCAAGGAACGGCTGCTCGCCCTCCTTGAGGCTGATCGAGTTGGCCACGCCCTTGCCCTGCACGCATTTCAGGCCGGCCTCGACCACGCTCCACCGGGAGCTGTCGATCATCACCGGGATGCGGGTCACCTCGGGCTCGGTCGCGATCAGGTTCAGGAACGTGGTCATGGCCCGCTCGCTGTCCAGCAGGTCAGCGTCCATGTTCACGTCCAGCAGGTTCGCGCCGCCACGGACCTGGTCCAGGGCCACGGCGACCGCCGCCTGGTAGTCATCCGCCTCGATCAGGCGGCGGAACCTGGCCGAGCCGGTCACGTTGGTGCGCTCGCCGATCATCACGAAACCGGTGTCCGGGCCGATGGTGAACGGCTCAAGGCCGGAAAACCGGGGACTGGCCGGTGACCGGGGCACGGTGCGGGCAGTTTCGGTGCGGACCGCGGCGGCGATGCGCGCGATGTGCTCCGGGGTGGTGCCGCAGCAGCCGCCGACGATGTTCACCAGGCGCTCGTCGGCGAACTCCTTCAGCAGGTACGCGGTCTCCTCCGGCGTCTGGTCGTAGCCACCGAACGCGTTCGGCAGGCCCGCGTTCGGATGGCAGGCCGTGTAGGTGTCTGCGATCTTGCTGAGCTCGGTGATGTGCGGGCGGATCTCCTTGGCGCCGAGCGAGCAGTTGACGCCGGCGATCAGCGGGCTGGCGTGCGCCACCGAGGCCCAGAACGCCTCCACCGTCTGGCCGGACAAGGTCCGGCCGCTGAGGTCCACAATCGTCACCGACAGCCACAGCGGCAGGTGCGGGGCGACCTCGCTCGCCGCCTTGATCGCGGCCTTGGCGTTCAGCGTGTCGAAGACGGTCTCGATCAGCAGCAGGTCGACGCCGCCCTCGGCCAGGGCCGCGATCTGCTCGGCGTAGGCCGCCTTGACCTGGTCAAACGTCACCGCCCTGTAGGAGGGGTCCTCGACCTTCGGCGACAGGGACAGCGTGACGTTCAGCGGGCCGACCGAGCCGGCCACGAAAGGCCGGCCTCCCGGCCGAAGCCACCGCCTGCCGGGCCAGCTCGGCGCCGCGAACGTTCATCTCGCGGACCCGGTCGGCCAGGCCGTAGTCGGCCTGGCCGATGCTGGTCGCGGTGAACGTGTTCGTGGTGGTGATATCCGCGCCGGCCGCGAGATAGCGCCGATGCGCGTCGAGGATGACATCCGGCCGGGTCAGGTTCAGCAGGTCCGGGTCGCCGACCGTGTCGCGGTCGTGGCCCTCCAGCCGGTAGTCGGCCGGGGCCAGGCCCTTGGATTGCAGCATCGTGCCCCAGGAACCGTCCAGGACAGCGATCCGCCGATCAAGGAGCTCGGCCAGTTCCAGCATCCGTCACCTCCCACTAGATGGGAGGCGCCCTTGGTCACTGCCAGTCGCGGAGATACGATCCCCCGCATGGGGCCGAGCGTGACGGGCGGATGCCCGTTGCAGCGCCTCTCGGCCTCCCCACCATCGTAATGGCTGGCGGCCAAATTCTCACGCTGGAATTTGTGCTCTGGCACAAGCTGGGCCACAAGCTGGGTGAGTCAGGCGCAACTGTTAGCCTCGATTCCCGGTGCGGTAATCCAGTTGAGCAGGCGTTCGGTGTGCGCGTCGCCGGCCAGGCTCTGGGGCCCGCGATCAGCCTGTGGGGTGCCAGAAGTCTGCGTGGCCTGTGAGCTGCGGCGACGCGCTTGGGTCGGACGTAAGACATGATCATCATTCGTGTCCCTGCGCTTGCTCTACCTCGTGTTCGTCCGGCTCTGCGGCTGGCTGGTCCTGCTCGGCCGGTCATCGGCCTCCAAGGACGCGGAGCTGCTCGAGCTGAGGCACGAGATCGCCGTGCTGCACCGCGCCAACATAGCGGCAGTTCCTGGCCGCCCAGGCGCCCCGACGCTCTACGTCAGGCGGTGCCCCCGTTGACCCTGATGTTCTGCGCGGTCACCCAGCTGGCCGCGTCGCCGGCCAGGAATGTGACCACCGCGGCGATCTCCTCGGGCTGGCCGAGGCGGCCGAACGCGCTCATCTGTTCCAGGCTGGCCAGGAACTGCTTGCTCTTGCCGGTGCGGTAGGTCTCGGTTTCCGTGGCGCCGGGGCTGACCGTGTTGACCGTGATCCCGCGTGACCCGAAATCCTTGGCCAGGATGCGGGTGAACTGCTCCACGGCCCCCTTGGTGGCGTCGTAGACCGCGTACCCGGGCAGCGCGAGCGCGGTGGTCGAGCTGGAGATCGTGATGATCCGCCCCTCCTCGGCCATGCGGGCGTGCGCGAGCTGCATGCCGTGGAAGGCGCCCTTGACGTTGACCGCATAGCTCAGGTCGAGCTCCGCCTCGGTGACTTCGGGGAACGGCTTAGTGATCGCGACCGCGGCGTTATTCACCAGGATGTCCCAGCGGCCGAACGCGGCCAGCAGCCGCTGGACCATCGCCTGGTACTCGGCACGGCTGCTGACGTCGGCGGCTAGGGCCATCGCGGTCCCGCCGGCCGCGTTAATCGCTACTGCCACCTTCTCCGCCGACTCCGGGGTGTGGTTGTGGTTCACTACCACCCGCGCGCCGGCCGCTGCCAGTGCCGTGGCGATCGCCTTGCCGATGCCAGTGGCTGCCCCGGTCACCAGCGCGCACTTGCCGTCCAGGGAGGCGACGGAGCTACTCACGATTCTCTCTCCGGTAACACGCGCAGGGGTTCATTCGAACCAGTAGTCCAGGTACACCTGGGCACCCTCGCCGAGGCTGGCCCGGAACCCGCCCTCTCCGCGCAGCCCGGATAGCTCGCCAGTCCCGGAGCCCTGGATTACGGACCAGTCGCCGCTGACGATGTTCCCGTTGACCGTCCCGGCGTCCTGGAGCAGGAACGTGCCCGCCCGGCCGCCCACGCTGCCGCTTACCCGCTCGATCCCGACGAAGCTCGCCGCCCCGTCAGCGCGGGCAGCCTGCAAGAACTCGACGACGCCGGCGCCGGCGATATCGCCGGAGAAGCTTTCCTCGACGTGGATCCGGGTCAGCGCCGGTCCCTCGGCCGGCTCGTCGTAGGCCGCAGGCTCGTACTTGTGCACGGTGATCAGCGCGTTCGCGCGTGTCCGCGTTACCGCTTCAGCCATGTGCGTGACCCCTTCGCGTTACTGGTCTATGGGTGGGTGCCGCCGGACGGGCGGCGGCCGGCACCGGAAATAGCACAGCCAGGCCCGGCACCGGCAAGTATTCAAGGCGGCCGGCCGCCCTTCGCTTATGCCCACCATGGCCCGCGGGAGGTCATCCGATCAACGGCGAAGTCTGCAACGTACGATGCTCCCGGTGAATCAATCGGCGTGGCGGCTGGGCCGCTGCGGTCGGCCGATGTGCCCGGGAGCGTCCCGCCCCGAGCAAATGGCGGGCATGGGATAATGAGCCATGGGTATTCCACTCCACATGGCCGCAGGACTGTGGACACCGCCGACATCGAGATCTTCCTGACCCTCGCCGAGGAGCTGCACTTCGGCCGGACGGCCGAGCGGCTCCACCTCACCCAGCCGCGGGTCACCCGGGTCATCGCCGCATTGGAAGGCAACGCTGGCGGCAAGCTGTTCGAGCGCACTAGCCGTAAGGTCAGGCTGACCCCGCTCGGCGCACGGCTGCGAGCCCGGCTGCAGCCCGCCTACACCGAGATCATCGCGGCATTCGCCGATGCGCGGCAGGCGGCCAGCGACAAGACCGGGGAACTGCGGATCGGCGTTACCGTCACCACTCAGGGGGAGGCGCTGACCCGGCTGGCGTCGGCATTCGAGGCGAACCACCGCGACTGCCGCGCCGTGCTGTCACAGGTGGACCTCATCCGCCCCTACGAGACTCTGCGCAACGGCGAGGTGGACGTGCTGGTCAACTGGCTGGCACTGAACGAGCCGGACCTCACCGTGGGCCCGGTGATCGACTGCCGGGAGAGAGTGCTGGCGGTAGGGCGTGCGCATCCCCTCGCGAAACGGCGCACGGTCGATGCCGAGGAACTCGCCGACTACGAGAACACCGGGTTCATCGAGTCGCCGTTCCCGCGTGCGCTGCTCGATGCGATCATGCCGCCGCGAACTCCATCGGGCAGGCCGGTTCGCCGTACCAACGCACGCGGCGTCTACGAGATGCTGGATGAGATCGCGCGGGGCACCGCCGTCCACCCGACGATGGCCGACATCGTGTTGTCCCGCCGCGACGACATCGTCCTGATTCCCATCGACGGCCTGCCGCCGCTGCCGCTAGGGCTGATCTGGTGCACCGGGCACGAGAACGCCCGGATCCGGGCCCTGGCCGACACCGCCCGCCGGCTCCGTCCCAGGAACGGGCCGCAGGGGATGGCAGCGGGACCACGGATCCCGACGTGACCCGTTGTGCCTGGCCCAGGTCTGCGACCTAGCTCAGCCAGGCAGTCGGCATGGCGGCAGTGTCGCCGTGGCTCAACCCCGGGCTGCCCGCCACCGAAGTCGTCCGACGGCGTCGCCCGCCTGCTCAAGATCTACGCCCACCGCATCCACGGTCAGGCCGACGCCGCCAACCGGCGCATCATCGACGGCCCTCGGTACCAAGGGCGCCGAGCCCGAACCCGGGGCGAGGAAGACGGCGACACCGATCAGGCATCCTGAAAAGTGGCAGGTCAAAGGCTAGAAAACCCGGGCCGGGGCGTGAGGGCGGTGCCTCCTGACGCCGCCGTCCGTGCCCGTCCGTGCGTTCCGACGTCGGCGGCACCGAGTGCACGGACACATAGCGGATGGCGACGGCCCAGCTCAGCGCGTCGCGGCGCGTATCCGCTGGTCAGTGGCATCCGTCTCGGGTAGGAGGAGCGGGCTGTTAAAACCGTCGGCTCAGCCTACGTTGGTTCGAACCCAACACCTGCCACCACCTGCGAAAACGGCCCGCTAGCTGGGATATCTCGGCTATGCGGGCCGTTTTTTCTGTGTCTCATGCTGTGTCACCTTGTCGCGCTGTAGACCCCTGTGTTGCGGTGTCCACGGACGCATGGCGGACGGGATTCGTGCCCCAGGACGGTCGGTGCGCACCGTCGGCTGTTTCACGGACGGCCACGGACGGGCCGCGGCAGCGGCGTGTTCGGGCTTGGCGTGCGGCCGCTGAGCCGGACGCGGATCCGCATTTGTCGCCCGGCGGCTTGGGAGGTCGTGACGCTTGCCTGGCGGCCGGAGCGGGCGGGTCGCCCGCGCGTTCGTGGAGGGGGTGTTCAGAGTCTTGGCCGTCGTGCGGCGATGTCGCGGTCTTGCTGGTGTGAGTTGTTCAGTGACAGTGCCTGGCACGGCAGTTGAGCGCGGAGGGCAAGACGGTCATGGCCACCGTCGACAACGGCCGGACAGACGCACCCCACAGATCGATCCCTGCCGACTCGGTGTGCGGTTACCGGACTGAGCGTGAGGTAGTCGGCGAGCACAGATCCGCCAGTTCGGTTCGGGTTGCTGCCGTGAGATCGAGTGCTGCGCCGGGGAATGTCCGCTAGGAAGGCTTTGTATGTTCGTGATGGTCGAACTCGCTGGATCTGGGCATCTGAGACCGGCAATGGCGGCGACCCGAACGCGTGGCCCAGGAACTCCGGTCGTTCTTCGCGAGCTGAGCCAGGCCCGGGTCGTGGTGCGGCGCTTCCCGCACTGGCTCTGAAGGAGCACATCACGACCCGGGGCGGTGGGTCTGATAGGGAGGCCGGGGGTCGGTTATGTCACCTTGGCGCCGAGTTCGAGCACGTTGGTGTCGAACCCGATGTAGGTCTCCTCGGGGCCGGGTTTTACGCCTGCCTGCTGGAATGCTGGCATGAGCCGCTCGGCTGCGAAGCGGTCGGCGTGGGCTTTGCTGTCCCAGACGTCCACGATGTGCAAGGCGCCGTCGGCCTCTCCGACGATGAGGGCGAGGCGGCCGGCCGCGGGCTCGGGGCCGAGCACGTCGGCGACCGCCTGATAATCGCCGAGGCTGTGGCCGGGAACATGGCTGATGTGGGTGTACGGCATCGTGTTCTCCTTTTGGTTGTGGTTGTTCAAGGAGAACGATGACAGGAGACGGCGTGGCGTTCGTCCGCCGAATTACTCAATCGCGTTACTCATTTGGCTGGCGGGCGAGGACCCATGACGTGATCTGGCTGCGGTTTGAGAAGCCGAGCTTGGTGAGGATGTGCTGGACATGGTTCTGGGCGGTCCGCTCTGAAAGGAACAGGGCCGAGGCGACCTCGCGGTTGGACTTGCCCGCCGCGACCAGCCCGGCGACCTCCAGCTCTCGCGCTGTCAGCGTTGACGCCGCCTCCGGCTGGCGGGACGGCCCTTGGGCAAGGGCCCGGGCCCGCTGCAGCCAGGGTTGCATCCCGAGTTCGGACGCGGCGGCTGCGGCACGCTGGGCAAGCTGGCGGGCCCGCTCGGCATCGTCGTCGCCGCCCCGCCGGGCCAGCGCGGCGGCCAGCTCACAGTCCGCCTCGACGGCGAAGGCAGCTGCGCCGATGGCCCGGCTCACCTCGGCCGCGGCCGTGAGCTCCGATTCGGCCTCGTTCCAGAGCCTGAGGTGGGCGGCGGTCCGGCCGCTGTGCAGCTCAACCGGACCGAAGTAGCTGGCGTTGCCCGCCCCGGTGACGGCGTGACGGCCCCGGTTGGCCAGCAGCCGGTCGCGCAGCCAGGCGACGTCGTCGTCCGCGCCGAGGGCAGCCGCCACCACCGACCCGACGGCCCAGGCCGGGACCCGGAAGTAGGGCGGCGGCCGCCACGAGGCCACTGGTCCGGCCCGCCGGTAGGCCACCGCCGCATCGTCCAGCCGGCCGGATTCCGCCAGGACCAGGGCGGGACCGATGTGGCCGAACAGCTCGTCACGCACCTCAGTGGTGTCGGGAGGCGTGCCGGCCAGCACTGTGAGTGCACCGGTCCGGTCGTGACCGATGTGGTGGCCAAGCGCCGTGACTAGGCTCATGTAGGCGCCCAGCGCTGCCGGGTGGCCGACGGCGCGGAGGGTGCCGAACGCGGCCCGGCCCGATTCGAGGGCAGAGGTGAACTCGCCGCGTGCCTGGGCCAGCGCCGCCTTGGTGCACAGCAGATGCCACCGAGGGAAGGGGCCGCCGGCTTGCCTGGCGCACCATTCCAGCCGCCCGAGCGTCGCCGCGATCCCGGCCAGATCGCCACGTTCCCACAGGGTGTCGATGACCCACAGCCGGCCCCGCAGTTCTACCGTTGCG
Organism: uncultured Actinomycetes bacterium; assembly: GCA_963742795.1. Taxonomy (GTDB): domain Bacteria; phylum Actinomycetota; class Actinomycetes; order Streptosporangiales; family Streptosporangiaceae; genus Palsa-504. Next base: position 5,755 of record CAVUNL010000020.1, on the reverse strand, counting down.
CGGCGCAGGGCAACACCCATCTCAACCATCCGCGCGGCGATAGTGTCGCGCTCGGCCAGGTTTTCCGGGGCACTGCACGCCAGCTGGCGGGCGCCCAGGGCGGCGATGACCGCGGTGTCGTCGGCCGATCGGCCGGCGAGCGCCAGCGCTGTCCGGCTGGCCTGGCTGGCGGCGGCGTGCTCACCGAGGTAAATCGACGCCTCGGTGGCCCGGGCCAGCAGCCGCGCCCGGTACGCCGTCTCCGACTCAGGAGCTGCTGACAGGGCGTCGTCGCACCAGCGGCGCACATTGAGATCCCAGCCGAGGTCGCCGATCGGTTCGATGGTGAGGGCAACGTCGCCAACCAGATCGGGCCGCCCGATGCGATGCGCGAGGGCGACGGCCTTCCCGCACGCCGTCCGGCAACCTTCCAGGTCGCTCGACCGCCACTGGGCGTCGGCGAGGTCGATCAGCAGGCGGCAACGCTGCTCTTCGCCCAGGTCGGGGTCGCCGATATCCAGCGCCATCTGGAACATGCGGGTCCCTTCCTCATAAGCCAGGCCCCGCACCGCTTCGTGCCCGGCCCTGGTGGCCCACTCGATGGCGTTGGCCCGCTCGCCGGTGACCGCGACCGCAGCCCAGTGCCGGGCTAGATCGGCCAGCCGGGGGCCCAGGTCGCCGGCATAGCTACGCTCGATCGCCTGCGCTGCCATCCGGTGCAGGTCAACCTGCTCCGCTATCGGCAGGCCGGCCTCCACAGCGTCGCGCACCAGGCCGTGGGCGAAGCGCCATTCGCCCGCCGTCGCGGTCGCTTCCAGCAAGCCGGAGTCCCTGGCCTCTTCGAATGGCTGCATGCAGGCCATGACCGGCTGATCGATAAGGGAGGCGACGACCGCGACCGCGAACTGCTCGCCCAGCACAGCGGCGGCCCCCAGCAGCCGCCGGGTCAGCGGCGAGAGCCGCTCGACGCGAGCGGTGATCAGGCCGGTCACCGAGGCCGGTACCGTCACATCACTCCCGGCCGAAGCCGCCAGATTCCGCGCCACCTCCCGCACGAAGAACGGATTGCCGCCGGTCACGCTTTGCAACGTCGCCCCGACCGCGCCGGGCAGGGGCCGGTCCGAGATGGCCTCGGCGCAGCGGGCCGTGTCAGCCGCCGACAGCCCGCTCAGCTCGATCTGCTCAGTGACTGGCTCGCGAATGAGGTCTGGCAGAACCGCCCGCCAGCCGGCGGTGGTGTCGGCTCTCGCCGTCCGGTAAGTCGCCACCACGAGCAGCCGAACCTCGCGCAACTCCCGGGCCACGTGCCGTAGCAGCAGCAGCGACGGCTGATCCGCCCAGTGCACATCGTCCAGGACCAGCAACACCGCCCCGCCAGCCGCCGCCGCGAACAATTGCCGGGTCGCGTTGTCAAAAAGCGCGAAGCGCTCCGCCGCCTGCCCCAGCTCGCCCCGGTTGATGCCACGAGCGGACAGGACCGCAGAAGACGGCAACGCCTGTCGCCACAGCCAGAACGGCGGAGCACCGCCGTCTTCCGACGCCCGCGCCCACACCACGCCCGCGCCGTAGCTCGCCGAGGCCACCTCAGCCAGCTCCGACGCCAGGCGGGTCTTGCCGATCCCCGGCTCACCACCGCACAACACCAGCCTGGGCTGCCCTTCGACCGCCGCCGTGAGCCAGCCGCGCAAGTACGCCAGCTCCCGGCGCCGACCAACGAACTCGTCCCGGACCACAGCTTCGACCTTACGTGCCAAGTCCCGGCGACGACGCCGGGCGGGGATAGCCCGACGTGCGACAGACCAGCCCGAACCTCGCTCAGAACGCCTGCCACCATCAGGTCAGAGCCAGGCCTCCTGACGCGGCCGCGGGGCCTTCGGTGCAACCGCGTGTGGTGGCACGGACAGCGAGTGGCGTCTTGCTCGTCAGATCATCTGGGGGCCAGGTCGTGTGCGGTTGCCTGTGCGGCTAGTTCGCCGCGGGTGGTGATGCCGAGCTTGGCGAAGATGTGGGTCAGGTGCACCTTGACGGTGCCGGGGGCGATGAACAGCCGCCGGGCGATGGCGTCGTTGCGCAGGCCCTCGCCGGCCAGGCGGGCGACCTCCAGCTCGGCCGGGGTCAGGCTGGCCCAGCCGGTGGCGGGGCGTTTGCGGCCGCCGCCCTTGCGGGTGGCGTAGGCCACTGCCTCGTCGAGGGTGAGTTGCTGGCCTTGTTCCCAGGCCTGGGTGAAGCGGTCGTCGCCGAGGATGTGCCGGGCCTGGCGGGCGGCGGTGGCGGCGGCGCCGCGGTTGGCGGTGTATCCGGGGACCAGGTATTGGAGTGGTCCGCGGGCCGCGGCGGCGGCGGCGAGCAGGCGGGCGGCGTCGGGGAAGCGCTCGCGGGCGGCGGCGAGCACGCCGAGCAGTTCGATGCCGTCGCTGGCGTCCATCCGGTCGCTGCCGCGGTGCCATTGCGCGGTGGCCTCGCGGGCCAGGTGCTCGGCGTCGGCGAGCTCGCCCCGGTGCCAGGCCATGACGCCCTCGGCGTAGCGCAGCGCGGCGGCGGTGATGGCCTGGCGGCGCCCGCCGAGCTCGGCGCGTGTCTCGCCGACGGCGGCAGCCGCTGTGGGCTGGTCACCGGCACTGGCGGCCAGGCAGGCCAGGCTGGCCAGGGCGGTGGGAACGAACATGACCACCTCGGCGCGGCGCCCGCCGTCGGCGGCCCGGCGCAGCGCGCCGACGGCGGCAGCGATATCGTCCCGGGCGGCGGCGAGGCGCGCTTCAGCCAGCGAAGCGAGGACTTCCACCCCCCGGACGGCATCCTGTCCCGCGGCCCAGCACAATCCGACCTCGGTTTCGGCCGCGTCGAGCTCGCCCACGGTGGCGAACAGCCGTGCCCGCAGATGGCGCATCACCATCTCGGTAAAGCGGTCCGGGTGCGCCGCCGTCAGGTTCGCGGCCTCGTCGAGCGCGGCTACGGTGGCAGGCTGGATGCCCAGCCCGGCGATCGCGGACATTGACCAGGCGGACAGCGCGAGGGCCAGCCCTTCCTGGCCAACGGCGGTCCGGGCGAGCTCGATCGCGAGCTGGCCGTGCCGGTCCTGGTCGGCCAGGTCGCCGGCCAGGAAGGCTGCGTTAGCCAGCATGACTTCGGCCCGTGCCGCGAGCGCCGGATCGGCCGGGCCGGACAGGGCCCGGCTGGCTTCGAGTTCGGCGACGATCCGGTCCGCGTCGCCTGCGGCCCAGGCCAGGGCGGCCAGGAGGTTGCGGCCCCAGGCTTCCAGCTGGGGTTCACCGGCCTGCTGAGCATAGGCGATGCCGTCGGCGGCCAGCGGGGCCGCACGCCGGTTGTCGCCCCGGCTGTAGGCCGACCAGGCGCCGCCGAGCAGCACCCGGGCCTGGATACCGGGAGCCGCTTCGGCTGGGACGCCGGCCGCCGTGGTCAGGAACTGGCTCGCTTCGCTGTACCGGCCGGTGGCGATCCACCACCGGGCCAGCCGGGCGGCCAGTTCCCGTCCCGCCTCCGGCTCGGCGCCGCCCAGCGCCCAGGACAACGCGGCACGGATGCTGGCCTGCCCGGCGGACAGCCGGCCGGACCAGCCGGCCCGCTCGGCGCTGGACAGGGCCGCATCCGCCGGCCGGGCCACCTCCAGCGCCCATTCCAGCAGCCGTGCGTGCACCGCCGTCTCCTCACCGGAAGCGGCCAGCCGGCCGACGGCGAACTGGCGGACCGTCTCCAGCAGCCAATAGCGCACCATCGGGCCGGCTTGGACCTGCACCAGCGACTTGCCGGCCAGGCTGGCCAGCAGGCCGGCGACCGCCTGCGGCGCCAGTAGCTCGCCGCCGGCGACCCGTTCGGCCACCTCCAGGTCGAATCCGCCGCGCAGCACCGACAGCCGGGCCAGCAACCGCCGTTCGGCCTCGCCGAGCAGGTCATAGCTCCAGGACACCAAGGCCTCGAGCGAGCGGTGCCGGCCCGGCCGGGCCGCGCCGCCAGACAGCAGCCCGGGGTGGCCCTCCAGGCGAGCCGCGAGCTGCACAGGCCCGAGCGTCGGGCACCGCGCCGCGGCCAGCTCGATGGCCAGCGGCATGCCGTCCAGCCGGGAGCACACCTCGGCGACCGCGGCCGCGTCGCCGTCGGTCAGCGCGAACGCCGGGCTCGCCGCCCAGGCCCGAGTCACGAACAAGCGGCCAGCCTCCGACGCGGCCACCGCGCGGACCGACCCGTCCTCAGGCAGGCCCAGCGGCGGCACCGGGAAGACCAGCTCACCGGGCACGTCCAGGCGTTCCCGGCTAGTGGCCAGGATGCGCACCCGGGGACACTGCCCGGCCAGCATGACCACCACCTGGCCGGCCGCCCCTAGGACGTGCTCGCAGTTGTCCAGCACGATCAGCAGCTCGCGGCCGGCCAGCACCCGCACGATGGCCGCCATCGGGTCCGCGGCATCTCGTTCCGGCACGCCCAGCGCCTCCGCGACGGACGCGGGAACCAGCGCGGCATCGGTGAGAGAGGCCAGCTCGACCAGCCAGGCACCGTCCTCGAAACCGTCGGCGGCCAGCGCAGCCACCCGCAGGGCCAGCCGGGACTTGCCGCACCCGCCGGGACCGGTCAGCGTGACCACCCGGCCGGCGAGCAGCCGCTCACGCACGGCAGCTATCTCGAGGTCGCGGCCCACCAGCGAGCTCAGCTCGGCCGGCAACCCCGGCTGCCACCGCAGAAGACGTGACGTCTGCGCACCCCCTAAACCGTCCTGGCAGGTACTACGTTTCGTATGACCCGGCCTGCCGCCTCATATGACCTGGCCGGACGAGATATACCCCCTTCGGCAGATGCTGGCACGGACCGGAACCACGAGTCTTGTCCTCACCGGTCCATCACCGATCCGGGAGGACCTGATGAACCGCACCTCACGCGAGCCGGCAGTGCTCACTATGACTCGCTGCTGGCAGAACTGTCCACGCTGTCGGCATCGCACGGCCACGGCATCCGCCCGTGCGCCTGGGCCACGCGATCAACGGAGGCCACGATGATGTTCCTTGACTGCCCGGCCTACCTGGACCACGACGGCACCCTGCGATGCGGGCTGCCCGCCGAGGTCAGATGCCGGTTCATCATGCACTCCACCGACGGGCCCCTCGAAAGCGCCATGATCAGGTGCCCGGCCGGCCACTACTTCTGCGGGGCCATCGGATCCCTCACCTGGCACGGCAAGGACAAGCACGACCCGGGCAGCGCCGCAATGACATCCCGCGCCGCGCGCGACAGCGTCCAGGGCAGCCATGACAGCCGTCACGGCGGCGGCGGATCCCACTCGGGCGATGTACCCGCCCAGCCGGAGCGTGACGCCCGCCGCCCGAACACCGCTCCCGCCTACTACCTGAGCCACCCTGCCGCCCTATGGATCACCGCCATGCGCCTGCACCGCAGGCGCACCGTCCCCCGTTACCCGATGAGAGTTGCCGTCAGCGGCGGTAACCCAATCCCGGACTCCGGCGTACTCCGGCATAGTTGACTCCCCAGTCACCGGCACAGGTCACGGCGGCTGCGCCCCATCTAACCGCTGCAGGTACCGCCTGTCGCGGTCAGCCGGGTGATCGCGCCCAGATCGCCTAGTTCCGCGCAGACCGCAGACGAATCCGCCATGCATCCCCCTACCGCGCATATCGGCGGGAGTGTGCGCGTTCTCCCTGATCTCACGTATCACTCAGCGTGATGGCACGACCGGGCGGCCATCCCGGAGCCCGGTCCCCGAGCCTGGCGGCATCCGGGCGTCCCGGCCGGCTCCGTTCACCCCCCGTGG
>CAVUNL010000019.1:0-126091 GCA_963742795.1 uncultured Actinomycetes bacterium | reverse complement strand
GACGGTGCGCCGCTGATGCTCCTCGTCGAACTGGGCGGCTTCCTTGGGCATGGCGAATCGCGGCCCTAACCAGGCTCATACGGCCGGTCAGGACATCCCAGAGCTGGGAGCTCGTCGATGCTCGTGTCTCGCAGGAGGCGGCCGATCCGAGTCACTCTCGGGTCATTGGCGGCCTTGAAGAGGGGACCGCCCTCCCTCTCGTTCAGGTCCGCGATTTCGTCGACCATCTGGGCGGCGTTCGGCACCATCGTGCGGAACTTGAGCACTTCGGTCTGAACCCCGTACCGGCCAATCACGGCATGCCGGTAGAGGACCTGGGGGCCGCCGCTTCCAAACGGATGGCGATCGCGGCCAGCAGCATCACCGGCGCGGACAGCGGAAGCAGGACGGCGGCGGTCATGATGTCGATGGCTCGCTTGGCCGCATAATGCCAGGTCGGCGGCTTGTTCGCCTCGACGTAGAGCATGGGCAGGCCTGCACACCGGAGCGGTGCGAATTCGGCTGCTGCGCACTCCGGCCAGCCCGGGCCAGAGCTGGACATGCAGCCCGCAGGCCAAGCTATACCGTACCGCGGCGGCGCCCTCGGCCCCGGTCACCGCGCTGCCTACGAGGATCGCGCCTTCGGCGCCGATCTCGTCCGCCAACTGCGGAAGGTCGGCCAGTTCCGACCGCTGCGGAAGGCCCAGCCAGGGTGCCACCTGGACCTGCTTGCCGACCACGCCGCCGACCCGGTAACCGAGTTCCGGCTCGTCAGAGAGCATCTGCCACATGGCTGCGGCATCCTCGTTGGTACCTACCAGGACCACGGTTTCTAGGCAGTACCGTCGGCCCTCTGACTCCTCAGCCACCTCCTGAAGCGCCACCGCAGCACGATTATCAAGAAGGCGGCGCATATCGCGCCCTCCACGGCGGGGGCGGCGGGTAGGCCCGATACGGAGCCTGCAAGCCAGCCGGAAGCCGCCAGTACGCACCCGCCGACGGCCGCGGCCCCGATTATCCGGACGGCCTGGCGCGAGAACTCAGAGCACACCGAGGACCGATACAGGCGGCGACTTCGGAATCACCGCGCAGTCGTCGAACAACGGCCGCTAGCCACACCGCTACCGACTGGCTTGGGCGCAGTCGGCTCTGGAGGAGCATCGGCAGCCCCCAGGCCAGCGAGACTGCGACGAGATCTCCAAAGAAGAGCTGCGCCCGGAGGGAGCGTTCGGATCGAGTCCTTCTGGCACTGGAAGCCGGACTCGGGTCCCCAATGGTCAGTGCCTCGCGCGGCCTGAGCGAAGCCACGGTCGGCGTCTCGTCCGGTCGGCGCGGGCTGCCGTCCTTCGGAGCCGAGGACGCCGTATCCGTTGATCAAGCTCCCCCACGCCTTCCCCCCTCGCTGTTCACTGCAGATAGGATCACCGGCGTTCGCCTTGGTCGACACGACGCTCTCAGGATCACCCGCCTTGGTCGACACGACGCTCTCAGGATCACCGGAGGGCCCGATTTGATACGCGTAGTTGGCTGTTGAGGCACCGTTTTTCAGCCAGGCCGGTGTATCAAGCCACTCGGCGCGCGCCTCGTCTACGGCCAATGCCGTCGGACCAGCGTGAACGGCTGTCCTCCCCCTGGCCCTCGATCGTCGCGGTCGGGCTCCGCATGAAGCCGTATCGCGGTCACAAAGGTTGCGCAGCGGGCGGGCGCGGCCGCCGTCGTGACCGTCTGGGAACGCATCAGCGCCCTGCCGCGGGCTCCCTGACCGGCGCCAGGGTCGTCCCTGCGAGCGAGGAAGGAGTGCCGGGACCTATGGAACCCGTGGCTACCTGAGGGTCCGGCATAGTCGTGAGATGTCCGTTTTGGGCAAGGAGGGCTGCGTCCGAGTGTGGCCGGAATGCGGGCGGCCTACCGCTGGTCATCCAGCCTTTGCAGCCAGTCCCAGAGGACGCTGTCGCCGTATAAAAGTGCGTTCGTCGTGCCTCAGGACGCGACAAGACTGAACCAGGGCCACTGTGGATCGCCAGAGGACAACCCTGTGTTCACCTCCCCGCTAGTGACCCCGCTTCACCCAATCCTGAAGGGAGTGCTTCGAGGGGAAACCCAAGCCTCGTACCTTGGATGTATCACGACGGGGCCACCGCAGGTCTTGTATCCAGGATGGCGATTCGGTTGCCTATCCAGTTGACCTTCAAGGTGAGAGGCTGCTGGGATGGCCTGGACGGAGGAGGCCGCGGCCGGAGACAAGCGCGCTCGCACAGATCTTTTCAGGGAGAAGCTGTTATGAACGACCCGGCAGGCGGCGAAAGTCTCGTTCCTAAGGAGAGCACCGGCAACACGCTCTATAAGAAGGATTTTTGGAGTATGGAGAATCTACAGTACAATCGGCCTCACTATCGACTTGAAAAGTCCGCACGAATTGTAAACAGGTTGGCGCGAGGTAAAAAGCTTGCGCTTCTCAATGTTGGCTGCGGGCCCGCAGCTCTGATGCCTCTCCTTCAGTCAAATATCGAATACTATGGTATCGATATAGCCATACATGACCCGGCGCCGAATCTGATCGAGGCTGATCTCGCCAACACGCCAATTCGGTTTGATGACAAGCGGTTCGACATCGTCATTGCCCAGGGTTTTTTTGAATATATGGGGACCTTCCAGGCCCAGAAATTTACCGAAATATCGCAGCTCTTGAATGACGGCGGTATATTTATCGTGACGTATGTTAACTTCGGCCATCGTGACAGGATATATACTGGCCTTACAGTAACGTGCAGGCTCTCAATGACTTTCGCCAGAGTCTCGCGCAGTATTTCGAAATTAAGAGGTCCTTTCCGACTTCTTACAATTGGCAGCACAATGAGCCTAACCGAAAACTTATAAAGGCAGCCAATAAGTATCTTAGTAATATTAATTTCCCATTTATTGGTCCAGTATTGGCCGTAGAATACTTCTTCATCTGCTTTAAGTTATCTTTTCCCCGCAGGATTGCCACCAAAGGTCGCAAAGGGGTCGCTAGTGAGCCCATTCCAACCTGGTTATGCCTTACGGAGCTGCAATACGTGAATTGCCCTGGCAAGGTGACCGGCGCCAGGGGAGCTTGCGGAGGAATCCGCCAGGTTTTGAGCTGCGCGTTCGCGCGCTCGCCGGGTGCGCGAAGTGTGGCATGGGCGCGGTTGGCTTTTTCTGCGGTTCCGGCTTGTTCTTCCCGCGGTAGGGATCTTCGCCTATCCGCCGCCCTGGTAGCCCTTATCGGCCAGGGTAATCAGGCCGGCTTTTCCAGTTTTGGCGAGCACGCCCCAGATCCATTCCGCCTGTCTCTGTCGTGTCACCGACCCGGGAGCGCCCCCGACACCACGGGATCGGCAAAGGCGTTTGTGGTCGGGGTCTTATAGCGGTAGGTAGCTGAGCATGCGGGTCCGGTCGCGGCTGATGGTCTGGAGGGTGCGGGTGATCTCGGTGACGCCGGCGAGGTAGAGCAGGCTGATCGCGATATTCCTGAAGGTGGCCATGACCTGCGGCCCGTTGCCGGCATAGCCGGTGCTGGCATCTTCGCCGTAGGCGGTGTCGCGCACCCAGTGGACCGATTCGATACCCCACTGGCCGCGGGCGATCTGCGGCGAGGTCCGCGGCGGCGGCCCGGTCCTCGCCCAGGCTGGTGACGGCGTGCACGATTTCCTTGTGATAGCGGCGCCGGCGGTGTCGTAGCCGTCGCGGCGGATCCGCACGGCCCGGGTGACGTGCGGGAAGTCCATGCCGCCGGCATCGGTGACCCACATGGACCGCTTGATGATCCGGCCGTGGCTGTAATCGATCTCGACGTGGTCCGGGCTCTCGCGGGCCGCGGCCTGGATCAGGTCGTAGACGGCGCGCTGGAGGCCGGGCTGGTTTCCCTTGACGAACAGGAAGTAGTCCGATTCCCGGCCCCCGTCTTCCGCGGGCCCGGCGATGTACGCGGCGGTCTCGCGCTGGGCGTGGGCGGCGTCGGCGGTGACGACGGCGCCGGCCAGGTCCACCGGGTCCAGCAGCTCCCTGACCTGGGTGATCTGGTCGGTGTCGTCGGGGATGGGGTGCTGGGCGATGATCACCTTCTCCTCGTGCAGCATCGCGGCGAACAGCTTGACCTGCCCGTCGCCGATGCCGCGCAGCCATTTCCCGTCGATCGCGATCGCGTGCAGCAGGTTCCAGCCGCCCGGCGTCCGCCAGGCCGCGCAGCCAGCCCCCGGTGAGCTCATCCAGCCTCGCCGCGTCGAGCTCCTGGAGCAGGGTGCGGATCCGCTTCTCGCTCGGGGCGACGATCGTCCGCAGCAGCGGGTGCGGCGTGCCGCCGAGCCGGGCCAGTACCTCCTGCGGCAGGTCGCCGGCCTGGTCGCCGATCTCCCGGAAGCTCTTCGCCCCGGCCAGCACGCACGCCACCGCGACGGCCAGCATGAACACCAGCGCGAACCGGCGGCCCCGCGTCCTCCGCGGGTCCGGGACCTGCGCCAGCACCTCCACCAAGCCGGGCAGCTCGTCATCGGTGCTGGTCACGGCGGTAACGCGGGCATGCGACACTGGCATGGATGGCCTTTCGTTCCGGTCTGGTCGTGGCTTCAGACACCTCGATCATCACCGGCGGGAGGCCATCACCGCCAATCAGCCGCGGGTTGCGGTGCTCATAGCATTGCCAGTCGTGGGCGAGTTCACGATCGGGCCGATCCGGACGCCGCAGGAACTGGATCTTGCCTGCCGGTTCCTCCTGCGGATCTTCCCGTCCTTGCAGGCCGGATGGCGCGGCCCCGGCTTCTACCGCGACCGGCTGGCCAGCCAGTCGCCGATGATGCTGGCCGCCAGGCAGGCAGAAGAGATCGCCGGCGTCGCGCTCGGCCACGTGGACGGCGGCGGGCTCGGGACGGTCGATCACCTCGCGGTCGCTGCCGCCGTGCGCGGCAGGGGCCTGGGACGCAGGCTGCTGTCAGCGCTGGAATCAGGAGCCCGCAGCCTGGGAGTGCGACAGCTCACGCTTGGCAGCATCGACGGCGCGGTGGGCTTCTACCAGCGGTGCGGCTATCAGGGACGCCTGCTGCTCCAATTCGCCCCGCCCGCGCGCCGCGACGAGGTCGCCCCGCTCTTCGCCGGCTTCGCGCTGCTGGAGACCCAGTGGCAAGGCATCCCCCAGCTATGGGTGCAGACGCCCCGGATCGACTTCACCCTGACCGACCGAATCAAGGACCGGAACGGCGTCCACGCACAATGGGTGATGGACAAAGACCTGAACCCTCCTGCCACCGACACCCGTCAATCGGCAAGCCTGACCCCTGGTAAATAGCTCGACGCCCGCACTCCTACCGCACGCAGCGCTCATCAGCGAATCAGTCACTCAGGCATACTCATGAACTCACAGGCACAAAAGAGCCAACATGCCGATCCCGTGCCCCGACACTCACACGATGTCCCCGTCGGGACTGGCGATGACCTGCAGGTTCATGCCGTGCTTCCTGTGCTTGCCGGAATAGAACGGCCGGTCGGCGGCGACCCGGCCGATCGGGATGAGCGTACCATCGAGGATGACGTTAGCGTGCCCAGCCTTCATGCTAAGGCCTGCAACGCCGACTCCAGCACCGCCGCGGACCATATCGAGACGACGAGGCTCGCGCGGCCCCTGTCTGGTCTATAAGGGATCTCAGTGCAAATTCACACTCTCTTGCTCCAAAGCGGACAAGGCTATAGGAACCCAGCCGCTGTCCCAGGTATGATCCATCGACGTCGGTGTCTCGGTGGAGTGAGCGATGCCCTCCGTGGCGAGGAGCGAGTCATAGTACGTCATGTCGGCCTGGAACGCGTTGTACCCGCCTATCCAGATTCGGTCGGTGCCGACAAAAGGCGCCTTGTGAGCATCGAGAAAAGCAGCCGAAAGGCGGTAGTTAGCCTGGAAGTTCGCGGACGTGCCGTACCCGTCTTGCGGGTCCCCGCCGACCGTGCTGCCGCGAATAGGGTCGGTGCCGTCATAGTCGGACATGCCGGCCGGGAAGTCCCACGCCGCTGCCAGTGTGAACAGATCAGGATGCTTCAGCAGCAGATCCTCCGCGCCGATACCTGATTTAGAGAAACCAATCAGCCAGTTCTGCTCGGTGCCGGTGGTGGCCAGATTAGCCTTGACCCATGGCTCCAGCTCCGACGTCATGAAGGTCTCGTACTGGAGATTGGGGTCGTTCGGATTATTTGCGTACCAGGGATCATAGGCGAAAGAGGGCTCGACGATCGTCAGGTTGTATTGATTCTGAAGGTTGGCCGCCTCAACCGTCGCAAGGCCGTCCCCGTAGGTGGTTCCCAGGCCAGACTCAACCGGAAGCACGAAAAGGAAATTGTGCGCGACCCCGGCTGCCGGATTCGTTGGACGAAGAACTCTGAGGATCTGAGGCCCGTAACCGTCGTCAGCTGAAATCATGTCGTATGATTCGACGCCGTTTGCATCCGTACTGAGGTAGTGGACTTCGAAACCGGCGCTGCCACCCGACCAGTTGTCCACCTTTCCAGTGCCATAGGCGATAATGCCGGAGCACCGTTAACCAGACTGTTGTCGTAGACAGCGATTCTCTCGACGCCATTCTCCAGGAACGAGAGGGTGGAGCCGACTACCATCAGCTTCAATTGGGTCCCTGCCGCCAGCGGACCAAAACTGTATGCATTGCCGAGCTGCGTCCAGTTACCGCTGCTCCGCTTGTACAAAGTCAGCTCCGGACTGCCGTTGTTCCAGTAATAGAGACCGGCGTATCCGTCCTGCCCAGAGTTTTGCATTCGTACCGCGGTGCCGATCCACTGGTTGCCAGTGAGCTGGCTGGATGTCACTTCCACTTGTGAGTACTGATTGCTGCTGTAGCTTTCACCGGTCCGCATGTCGCCGCTCGTGCCGGAGGCGTTGGTGCCCGCCGCCGCCTGGGAGGAGATGGCCATGCCGCCATCACTTATGTCGGTCCAGTTGGCACCGAGAGGCCCGTCGGCCCGGTTGAAGTTGTCAGAGGCGCGCCCGCCGCATTCGCGGTGCAGGTGACCGCGACGTTGGTGACGCCCGCGGACCCGACGGTGCCGGATCCGTTGGCCACCGAGCAGGTCTGCCCGGCCGGGTTGGTCTTCACCGTCACGCTGTAGGCCGAGCCCGAGGTAAGGCCGGTGCCGAAGGTGAACGCGCCGCTGGCGCTGACGCTGAGGTCATCACCGCCGTTATCCTGCAGCACCACCGTGCCGGACAGACCCGAGACCGTACCGCCGATAGAGTAGGTGCCCGCCGCATTCGCGGTGCAGGTGACCGCGACGTTGGTGACGCCCGCGGACCCGACGGTGCCGGATCCGTTGGCCACCGAGCAGGTCTGCCCGGCCGGGTTGGTCTTCACCGTCACGCTGTAGGCCGAGCCCGAGGTAAGGCCGGTGCCGAAGGTGAACGCGCCGCTGGCGCTGACGCTGAGGTCATCCGCCGTTATCCTGCAGCACCACCGTGCCGGACAGACCCGAGACCGTACCGCCGACCGGTACGGTGCCCGCCGCATTCGCGGTGCAGGTGACCGCGACGTTGGTGACGCCCGCGAGACCAGCAGTACGGATCCGTTGGCCACCGAGCAGGTCTGCCCGGCCGGGTTGGTCTTCACCGTCACGCTGTAGGCCGAGCCCGAGGTAAGGCCGGTGCCGAAGGTGAACGCGCCGCTGGCGCTGACGCTGAGGTCATCACCGCCGTTATCCTGCAGCACCACCGTGCCGGACAGACCCGAGACCGTACCGCCGATAGAGTACGTAGTCACATCCCCGCCGGACCAGTTGTCGATCTGGTTCGACGAATAGTACAGCCACACGCCAGGACTACCGGACGTGATGTTCGTATCGGTTGCCTGAACGACGAGCTTGCCGTTCTGATAGCCCGAGATCGTCGAGCCCACCGCCTGGATCTTCCATACGTCAGATGACGGGGATACGGTCAAGGAGGCACTTTGCTTCAGCAGGGTCTCGCTCGAGGAGCTGCCCATCCTCCACAGGGACACGGTGTTGGACGAGTTCCCGTACCACAGGAAATAGCCCTTCGAGCCACTCAGCCGGACAGCTATCCCCGGCCCGTACTGGGCTCCCGAGCTGTTCGGCAGGCTCGCCTGAGCGAACTGGTCACTGCTGAACGTGCTAGCACTCCAGTAGGCGCTGCTAAGCGTGCCGGCGGTTCTGACCCGGAGAGTATTACTCACAATCTGGGGCGCCCCTGTTCCCGAAACCGTCGTCCAGTTGCTCCCCAGAGCCCCATTGGCCCGGTCGAAGTTGTCAGAGGCGCTGCCCGCCGCATTCGCGGTGCAGGTGACCGCGACGTTGGTGACGCCCGCGGACCCGACGGTGCCGGATCCGTTGGCCACCGAGCAGGTCTGCCCGGCCGGGTTGGTCTTCACCGTCACGCTGTAGGCCGAGCCCGAGGTAAGGCCGGTGCCGAAGGTGAACGCGCCGCTGGCGCTGACGCTGAGGTCATCACCGCCGTTATCCTGCAGCACCACCGTGCCGGACAGACCCGAGACCGTACCGCCGATAGAGTAGGTGCCCGCCGCATTCGCGGTGCAGGTGACCGCGACGTTGGTGACGCCCGCGGACCCGACGGTGCCGGATCCGTTGGCCACCGAGCAGGTCTGCCCGGCCGGGTTGGTCTTCACCGTCACGCTGTAGGCCGAGCCCGAGGTAAGGCCGGTGCCGAAGGTGAACGCGCCGCTGGCGCTGACGCTGAGGTCATCACCGCCGTTATCCTGCAGCACCACCGTGCCGGACAGACCCGAGACCGTACCGCCGATAGAGTAGGTGCCCGCCGCATTCGCGGTGCAGGTGACCGCGACGTTGGTGACGCCCGCGGACCCGACGGTGCCGGATCCGTTGGCCACCGAGCAGGTCTGCCCGGCCGGGTTGGTCTTCACCGTCACGCTGTAGGCCGAGCCCGAGGTAAGGCCGGTGCCGAAGGTGAACGCGCCGCTGGCGCTGACGCTGAGGTCATCACCGCCGTTATCCTGCAGCACCACCGTGCCGGACAGACCCGAGACCGTACCGCCGATAGAGTACGTAGTCACATCCCCGCCGGACCAGTTGTCGATCTGGTTCGACGAATAGTACAGCCACACGCCAGGACTACCGGACGTGATGTTCGTATCGGTTGCCTGAACGACGAGCTTGCCGTTCTGATAGCCCGAGATCGTCGAGCCCACCGCCTGGATCTTCCATACGTCAGATGACGGGGATACGGTCAAGGAGGCACTTTGCTTCAGCAGGGTCTCGCTCGAGGGAGCTGTCCATCCTCCACAGGGACACGGTGTTGGACGAGTTCCCGTACCACAGGAAATAGCCCTTCGAGCCACTCAGCCGGACAGCTATCCCCGGCCCGTACTGGGCTCCCGAGCTGTTCGGCAGGCTCGCCTGAGCGAACTGGTCACTGCTGAACGTGCTAGCACTCCAGTAGGCGCTGCTAAGCGCGCCGGCGGTTCTGACCCGGAGAGTATTACTCACAATCTGGGGCGCCCCTGTTCCCGAAACCGTCGTCCAGTTGCTCCCCAGAGCCCCATTGGCCCGGTCGAAGTTGTCAGAGGCGCTGCCCGCCGCATTCGCGGTGCAGGTGACCGCGACGTTGGTGACGCCCGCGGACCCGACGGTGCCGGATCCGTTGGCCACCGAGCAGGTCTGCCCGGCCGGGTTGGTCTTCACCGTCACGCTGTAGGCCGAGCCCGAGGTAAGGCCGGTGCCGAAGGTGAACGCGCCGCTGGCGCTGACGCTGAGGTCATCACCGCCGTTATCCTGCAGCACCACCGTGCCGGACAGACCCGAGACCGTACCGCCGATAGAGTAGGTGCCCGCCGCATTCGCGGTGCAGGTGACCGCGACGTTGGTGACGCCCGCGGACCCGACGGTGCCGGATCCGTTGGCCACCGAGCAGGTCTGCCCGGCCGGGTTGGTCTTCACCGTCACGCTGTAGGCCGAGCCCGAGGTAAGGCCGGTGCCGAAGGTGAACGCGCCGCTGGCGCTGACGCTGAGGTCATCACCGCCGTTATCCTGCAGCACCACCGTGCCGGACAGACCCGAGACCGTACCGCCGATAGAGTAGGTGCCCGCCGCATTCGCGGTGCAGGTGACCGCGACGTTGGTGACGCCCGCGGACCCGACGGTGCCGGATCCGTTGGCCACCGAGCAGGTCTGCCCGGCCGGGTTGGTCTTCACCGTCACGCTGTAGGCCGAGCCCGAGGTAAGGCCGGTGCCGAAGGTGAACGCGCCGCTGGCGCTGACGCTGAGGTCATCACCGCCGTTATCCTGCAGCACCACCGTGCCGGACAGACCCGAGACCGTACCGCCGATAGAGTAGGTGCCCGCCGCATTCGCGGTGCAGGTGACCGCGACGTTGGTGACGCCCGCGGACCCGACGGTGCCGGATCCGTTGGCCACCGAGCAGGTCTGCCCGGCCGGGTTGGTCTTCACCGTCACGCTGTAGGCCGAGCCCGAGGTAAGGCCGGTGCCGAAGGTGAACGCGCCGCTGGCGCTGACGCTGAGGTCATCACCGCCGTTATCCTGCAGCACCACCGTGCCGGACAGACCCGAGACCGTACCGCCGATAGAGTACGTAGTCACATCCCCGCCGGACCAGTTGTCGATCTGGTTGACGAATAGTACAGCCACACGCCAGGACTACCGGACGTGATGTTCGTATCGGTTGCCTGAACGACGAGCTTGCCGTTCTGATAGCCCGAGATCGTCGAGCCCACCGCCTGGATCTTCCATACGTCAGATGACGGGGATACGGTCAAGGAGGCACTTTGCTTCAGCAGGGTCTCGCTCGAGGAGCTGTCCATCCTCCACAGGGACACGGTGTTGGACGAGTTCCCGTACCACAGGAAATAGCCCTTCGAGCCACTCAGCCGGACAGCTATCCCCGGCCCGTACTGGGCTCCCGAGCTGTTCGGCAGGCTCGCCTGAGCGAACTGGTCACTGCTGAACGTGCTAGCACTCCAGTAGGCGCTGCTAAGCGCGCCGGCGGTTCTGACCCGGAGAGTATTACTCACAATCTGGGGCGCCCCTGTTCCCGAAACCGTCGTCCAGTTGCTCCCCAGAGCCCCATTGGCCCGGTCGAAGTTGTCAGAGGCGGTCGTAGCTGAAGCTTCCTGCGCGTGCAGTATGGTCAGCAGGCCGGCGAGGAGACAGAAGACCGCAAAGGCAACAAGGCGCAAGCCAGCGCTTCTCCTAGCCCTGCCGTAAGTCGTCATCATGTAGCCCCCCAGCTGCCCGTGCGTTCAGGGTCTATCAGGACGGCTTGTCCCACCTGGACGGGCTGACGAAAATAAACCTGTTGCTAGAAGACGGCCACTTGCTGGCCCCGGATTACTCGGAGGAGATAACAATTGGATCACGGCGAGCCGTCAGGAGCACCCAGAGCTCAATAGCCGCCGGGGGCTCGGTCCAGTACGGCTCAATTCCTACTCAACGGACATCCAAGCTTGCCCGTCCCGGTAGATGCGTAAAAAGGGCTGGTTCAACCCGTCGCACAAGAACTCGGCGGGCTTCTCGGATGATGTCATGAATGCGGGCGTCTTGTACTACAGTCGCTGTTTCACTTTGAGTGCTTGAGTGCTGCTGTTTCGTGACGGCCGGGTGGGTGGCTGATGTGACGATGCGTGTTTCAGGCTGATGAACACGTGAGTCCGAGCGAAGCCAACCAGAAGTAGTTGTACCGGATCGTGGACGCCATGGTCGTGCTATCCCTGGGCCGCAGCGTTATCTAGAGCAAATCCGCACAGGTCGCCTGCGATCCGTAACCCAAGGCCGTATACGGCTGATTCCTGCATCCGCGATCAAGGAGTACATCGCACTTCTCGAACAGGAAACGGACGCTGCCTGATGCCAGCTCGCAGAAGCCGCGGTGACGGCGGTCTTTCGTGGGACAACGCCCGGAACGATGGGTGGCATCCGTCACAGTCGGATATGCCCCCGACGGAAAAGGATTGTCAAGCGCACACGTGGCCGGATTAACCTCGATCTTTTCGCGCTTCTGGCATGGCTGCCTGAGCTGCTCGGCTAGAGAGTGATTTCAGGTGTCGGCCGTGCCTGGATGCCCGGCTGTCGCGCCGGGTGGGCGGGGTTCCACAGGCCCTGGCGGTTTCTCCTTCCTGGCCGACGGCGGCGGTGATCTGGCTGGCCCAAGGCCATGGTGCGGCAAGCCGCAGCCGGAGCCGCCGGCCACTGCGGGCGAGCCGCCCGGCGACGGCGAAGATGCGCGGCCGGAGCCGTTTCGGTTCCCAGCGGCGGGCATTCCCAGCCAGGGCGAGCATCTGGGTCCAGGTGTCGGCCGCCCATGACCAGGCCACGATCGCTCATACCGTCAACGCAGTGGCCGAGGCGATGCCAGCCTACCTCCAGGCCCTCCAGAACGGCATCGGGACTGTACTGCGCGGTCGATCGGTGCGGCCGGCCCTAGATCACGCGGATGAGGAAATTCAAGCTCCTGGTGTGACTGCAGCGAGATGAGACCGCTATTGCCACGGGTATCGCGACCCAGGGCAGATCAGAAGACGAGACGCGTTCGCAGCGGCGAGCCCGCAGTCGCGGACCCCACGCCGAACGTCTACGTGCGCTACTCTTCACCTGGAAAGTGCCTTCGGCTCGGACGGACAGGACCCTTGACAAGCCCTATCCTCCTAGGCTAAGGCACTTTTCATTGCAAGTCGTTAGCATGGCTAATTCCAGGCGAAAGCCCGAGGCTAAAGCCCCGAGGTTAGTTCGCCCGTACTGCCCCCTGGAGTATTCCCGGTCCGGGCGTCCCCTTCCCGCCGATTAGCGGAACAAGATCGACACCCGGGAGGACGGCTTCGCCGCGCATGATCTCGAGATATCGTCGACGGACCTGAGAAAGCAGGCCGGAGAGTCCGAAGCAGAATCCATCCACCTCCTGCACCAGTGTGAGCTCCGAGATGGTCCCAGTAATGCCGCACTCGTCGGCCGCCAGCAACTCGGTCCGTTCAATCGGCCGCCGCTCGAACACTAGACCTAGATCCCGGGCTATGAGCTCCAACGCGTCGAGCGTGATGCTATCCAGACAGCCCTCGCTGGTCGGCGGGCTGGCAATGCCCTTGCGGTCGGCATCAGAATGCAAGCTCCCGTCGCCTCGGCTATCCGCCCAGCGTCATTGAGCAGAACCGCATCGTCATAGCCAAGGCGATGGACTTCGATCCTGGCAAGCCGGGCTCCCACGTAGTTCGCGCTGCTCTTCACCCGGGTCGGAAGCGCAACATCCGCCGCGCGACGCCAGGTGCTCACGCCAAGCCGCATCGGGTCTGGGTCATACTTCTGCTGGGTGAAGGCCGTGACGACGAGGTCGGCAGAGGTTCCCTCGCCCCAGTGCCCCTGGGTCACGTAAAGCGTAGGACGGAACCAGAGGTCGCGATCGGGCACGAGCAACCGCCCAGCCAGCGCCGAAAGCCCCGCCATGAATTCTTCGTACGTAAACCTAACCGGGATATGGAACAATGCCGCAGACCGACATAGCCTATCGTAATGCCGTCGAGGACTACGGACAGCGAAAACGTCGCCAGAGTCATTCCAGTATCCTTTTACTCCCTCGAATACACTAAGTGCGCGGGTTAGCGCCTCGGCGCTAATGTGAATTCATAGTCCCGTAGCGAACGAGATCCCCGTTTACGAGCGCCCATTCCGGGACCTGAAGTTGAGAGAGTGATGCGGTATGTGCCAAGGTATCCCTATTCCTGGTAGTTGCTCACGCCATGCTGAAGCGGCGTGCCGAAACCAGCCTGCCTCCAGACTATGAAGCCCGCCCAGCTTTCGTGCTCTATCAACGCGGCGCTGCCGCGTCGTATTGTTAACTCCTCAGCAAGATGATGCCGACGAACCGAAGCATCCTCTACTACCCACTAGATCCGCGACAGTCCTGTCTTGATACGTCGGAAAGGCCCGGGCTCGTGTGAGTCTGGGCGGAGGGTCCCCAGAACCTCCCTGCGTCGCTCCAAACTGAGGCCTGGCCTGCGGAAACCAAATTCAGGGTTGCCGGGCGTATAGGTAGGCGCCCGCTGGGCTATCTGTGCTCTAGTGTGGGACTGATGTTCTAATCGATCCAGGCGATGAACGTGGTGGGATTGTTTCATTCGGGACGTTTGGTGATGCCCCCAAGCTGACCAAATCCGTGAATGTTTGATACTTGGCGGAATTATAACTTCGGCCGGACCTCATAAGCCTTCATATTAATGGAAAAGTTGTTAATGGCGAATTTTTCGGATCTATTGTTCGTGGATACCAGTTCGACGCCATTGCAGATCTGATACAACGTCGATGAGCGCGGCATCCATCCCTTTGAAATTACGTAGTTGAAGAAATCGAGTAGGTTGACATTGCCCGATAGATTGTTGCTCCGGTCGACAAAGGCAACGTACTGATACGGTGGTGATGAATGGTACACCTCATAGGTGTGGTCCGCATCAGTAAACGACCCGCTGGCTGAACCGCGCGGAGTCTGGCCGTTATTGTAGGTCCAGATCATTACCTCCGTTGAGTTACTGTCGGCGAGACCGTTTAGCCAGATGTCATACTCGAACTCCCAAGTACCATAATTCGAGCCGGTACCAGGCGGCACGTCTGAGAACTGACTAGTAATGGATTTCCAGCTGCTCAGCTTGGTTGGGGTGGGATACCAGGTTTCCTGCACATTCGGCGATGTCTTGACGGCACCGTCGCCGGTGTCATTGTTCATGTTGGCGATCGCGAACCAGCTGCTGTAGTTGCAGACGTATAGCGCCTGCAACAGGCCCATATAGTGGGCGGCATTCCATGAATCATTAGTAATGTAATAGTTACCTTTGCTGACGCCGCTCTGGGCGTTGTTCGGGTCCATCGGGATTACCGTCGGATTGGCACAGGCACTGTCAGTCGCCAACGCCTTGAAGCTATCGCTCCCGGCTCCAGAACTGGCGTAGAGCGAGGTGGCGTGGGAGCTGGGCAGAAAATAGGCGCACAGGCCGGAACAGCTGCGACGATCACAATCGCAATGACATCTCGACGCTCGTTCGGGCGGGGATGCGGTCGGCGGAGCTTATTAACGTGGCGTTTCAGTTGCCTCATGGATGAGCCCCGATGTTTACGTGCTAGGAGGGAACGCCCAAAGGTCAAGACCCATTAAGCCCCTGGTGTTGCGCTATAGGCAGAGGAAGCGTCCTGCTGCCAGTCGGAATTCCAGGTTGAGAAGTCGAGGACCCCACAGGCGCCAGACGGCAGGCTTTTGCTTGTTGCCGGGTCAGTCGGCAGCGGACCGCAGGTACCGTACAGGTACGCATACCAGCCCCAAGGCCCGCTGTAGACGTTATTCGACCAGACATTGTTATCCGGCGCTTGCGCGATTGTCCGGCGGCGCTCCCGGCAAGCTGGAGACGGCGTTCAGGTTGGAAAGCGGGTCCGTCGTGCAGCCAGGGTCCCATGATGGGCACGCCGTGAAGGAAGAGCTGCTCATCATCGCGTTGGCGCCGCTCTGCGTATCGAACGGAGCTTCCCCGCCTACCTGGTACGCCATGAAGTTGGTTCCGCAAGCATCAGCGTTTGCCGCCGTGCACGCCGTCGTTTTACCGCCACCGACCAGGGGAGCGCTTGATGCGATGACCGATGGGTTGAACTGGAAGTCATTGCCGGTCACGGAGATGTCCTTGGCCTCCCACTGGCAACCGTCCCAGTAGGAAGTGCCGTCGGGAGCGAGGGGGCCGGAGGGGAGCGCCGTGCTCGTGGCGTAGAGCTGGCAGGTGCCAGCGTTGCTGACCTCGGCACCGGCCGCCTCCGGTGTGGTCAGGGGCGGAGAGACGGTGAGGACGCAGTCGTTGGCGTAGCACTTCTCGGCCGCGACCTTGTAGGGCTGGACCTCCCGGATCGGGCCCGCCAGCGTCCCGGAGCCTCGGACCAGCGAGACACCGGTGAAGCTCGTTGAGGTGGTCCCCGTGTAGGAAAGGATGGCGCCGGTGTAACTTCCGCCGCCGTCAGTCCAAGCCGCCGACGTCCCGACGCGAAGTTCGCCCGAAGACGGGAAGCCGGTAGTACTGGCCTTGATGGTTCCCGAGCCGGTGAAGGCAGCGACGTCCGTTCGGTCCGCGGTCCTCGTCGATCTGGGATCGCCGAAGCCGATCTGGTCGTGGATGGCGCTCGGTCCCGTCAACCAGGATCGTCGAACTGCCCGCGGTGGCCGGTTGCGCCAGGGAGGTAGCCCCGCCGTGGGCGCTGTCGCCCTCGTGGGAGAAGTAGTACTGCCCGCCCGAGGCTGTGGAAGCGCTGTTCGGGAAGCCGCCCGAGCAGTACGCGGCGTCGTTCGGCCAGCCCTCGCCCGAGTTCTCACAGGAGCGGGCGCCGGCCTGCCAGATGTCGATGCCCTGCCAGTTGTCTACGAATTGGTTGCTCGGAGATGAGCACCTGGTTCTCGTAGCGGCTGCCTGGAACGTTGAAACCTCCCGAGCTATTCAGGTCCACCGCGCCGTCGCAGTTGTTCCCGCACCCGCCTGAGCCCTTTCCCCAGCCGCCATCCATGAAGAGGTTGCCTGTGACATTCAGGTTGAAGCCGGTCTCGCTGTCGATCGCCGAACCGTAGCTCATATAGAAGTAGTTGCCTGAGATCAGCGTGCCGGAGTTTCCGTTGTCGAGCCAGACTGGGGTCCCGCCGCCGGGGCTGTCGTCGACGAATGCGTTGCCGACGATGTCGGCATTGAGCGTGCCCCACCATTTGCCCCCGCCCGAGCAGCCGCAACCAGGGTCGGGCCTGTAGTTCGACTCGTAAATCTCGTTGTAGTCGAACCTGCTATTGGAGCCGAAGAGGTTGACGCCGTAGTCACCCATCCTGGAAAGGCAGTTGTACTCGATGGTGCCCTGGTCGCCACCGTAGATGGCAACGCCGTTGCCGGGAGTCGAGTAGCCGTCGTGGATGTCGTTATGGGTGATCGTCCAGCCCGTGCCCGTGTAGATGGTGCCGGTGGTGACGTGGAGATCATGAGAGATGTCGAGGTACTCGACGCTGACGTCAGCGGCGAGACCGCCGTAGTAGACCGGGGTACCAGCGGTCGACGGGGAAGTCCAGCCCGCCTCTCAAGGTGAGGGAGTAGCCGCTGCGCTGGCCAGAAACTGCCGCGATCGTGTAGGAGTCTGCCCCGATCACCACGCTGGCGTAGCGGATAAGCGGAGTGGTAGCCGCGCCGAGTCTGCACCGATGTCGCGCCCTGTTCGGCCGCTGTCGATACGTAAGCGATCGGGGGCTGCCTGTTGGCGTACACCGCCTGCCGGCGCTCTCCGCGGTCGTCAGTCGGGATGCAAGCGTGATCGTGGTGCCCGAGACGCTCGAGATGCGGTAGGTCGTGCCATCGGCAAAGGTCAGCCAGCCAGATGTAGCCGCTGATCGGCGACCTGGTTTTGATCGTTTTAGCCCCGGTCGGTGCTGAAGACGCCAGAGTGCTGGCGCCGCCAGAGAAATCGTAGGTGGCGTTCTCGGCGTCGATTCCCGCTGCCGCACCGCCATCGTTGAAGGTTGGCTCGCGGTAGCCAGAGCTGGACCCGCCGATGAACTGGTCGCCAGGTACCGTCTGGAACGAGATCTCTCTGTACGCTCCTCCCTCGAAGAAGTAGAGCAGGGGCGTCTCCGGGAAGTCGTACGCTGGCTGGTTGACAGAGCTGCCGGGCGCGTAAATCACGGCGGCCTCCGTCGCGGAGCTCTCGCTTGCGATGTAGGAAGGCAAGGGAGGCAGGGTCTTCCCGTAACCGGGAAGCGCCTTGTACTGCGAAACCGTGTAACTCCGGCTTCCCGACGCTAGTGCGTGGTATGTCCACGGGCTCGTCAGGTATTGCGACGGCTCGTTGCAGATCTGGTACTTCTGGCCGGGGACCTGGGAGGAAGCGGGCGTGGCCGAGGCTGCAGGGGAGGCAGAGTGCGACGAAGCCGAACCGCGAACGAAAGGCACCAGCAGTACTCCTGCCGCCAACAAGAGTCCTGCGGCCAGCACGAGCCAGCCTCGGCGAGCAATTCGCTTGTTCATCAACACCATCGCCAGGGGTTGCGGGGTTGCCCGGGGGCAGGCGACGGCCGGGGCCGGGGATGGCTTCTCCTGGCCGTGGTATAACACACGCCATATTCTCCTTAGCCCCAGATGTCGCGCGTCACGTTGAGCACGATCCGCGACCCTAGCCGGTCCAGCTTCACCGGCAGTTCCCGCATATCGGCCAGGCTCTCTCGCACGGCGCGCTGCCGTTCCACCGGGCAGATGACGAGCAGGAAGCCGCCGCCGCCTGCGCCGGTCAGCTTGGCGCCTGTCGCCCCGGCCTCGAGCGCGCGGTCGATCGCCGTGTCTATCTGGGGATTGGATATGCCTGTGGCCAGTTGTCGCTTGGCCTCCCAGCCCTTGCGCATTGCTTCGCCCAGTGCGTCGACATCCCCGCAGCGCAGCCGATCGGCGGCCAAACCGGCGAGGTCGCGTAGGACGTCAAGCTGATCATGGGTAGCTTTGATGTTGGCCGTCTGCTCGGCCAGGATCGAGTTCGCGCTCCTTGTCACTCCCGTGTAGAACAACATAATGTGCCGCTGCAGTTCGCGGCGCGTGGCGGCGGGCAGCTCCAGCTCTTCTGCCATCACCTGATCGCCGGGCCCGAAGCGGATGTCCCGGATGCCTCCGAGGGCGGCAATGTACTGATCCTGCTTGCCGATGGGCTTCCCGCAGCGATCGAGCTCGATTATGCAGGCGCGATCGGCCAGTTCTTCCGCCGTCACCTGTCGCCCGCGGTACGCGAACAAGGCATGCAGCAGGCCGACTGTCACTGCGGAGGAGGAGCCGAGACCGGAACCCCCTGCGGACGGGATGTCGGCCAGCGTGGTGATCTCCACGCCGTTCGTCACGCCGGTCATCCACATCGCCTCGCGGACCAGTTCATGCTCCAGATCCTCGACGCGGGAGACAATTTCCTTCTTCGAATAGTTAACGTAGATATCGTTGTCGAATCGCTGTTTGACGATCACGTAGAGGTACTTGTCGATCGCGCAGTTAACGACCCGGCCACCGTGCTCACGGTAGTAATCGGGCAGATCCGTACCACCGCCAAGCAGGCCGATACGCAAGGGCGTCTGAGTGATGATCATATGGCGGCTCGCACTGGCCACTCCCGCTGGGCTTGTTCGTATGCGTTGATCGTTCCGATATCCCGGAAGTAGCCCTCCACCGGCAGGGCCCTGGCTCTGCCCACCAACCGCGGAAGCAGGTCATAGCCGATGTCGCGCGGCAGGGGACCGCCCAGTTCGTCAAGCACATTCGGGTGGAACGCGTACATCCCCGCGTTCACCAGATCGGATACCGGGTTGGCCGGCTTCTCCTCGAAGCCGACGATGGTGCCGGTCGCATCGAGATCCACGACGCCTCCAGCGGAGGGCCGTTCGGAATGAAAGACCGTCAGAGTCGCGATCGCACCATGTTCCCGGTGCGCCTGGACCAGCGAGCTCAGATCGAAATCGGTGAGGTTGTCGGCATAGCAGGCCAGGAACATCTCTTCACCGTTAACCCAGGCCCGGTTGGCAGCGAGCGTGCCCGCACTGCCGAGCAGCTCCGGTTCGAAGAAGGTACGCACGGCCGGCGTCCCGGGTCGCGCTTCGAGGTGGTGACGCACCACGTCCGGCAGGTAGTGCAGGTTAACGAGGACTTCGTCCACCCGGGCCCGGTCGAACGCGTCGAGCCAGATGTCGAGCATCGGCTGGCCGTCGATGGGGACCATGCACTTCGGGATGGTGTCGGTGATCGGCCGCAGCCGACTGCCGACGCCCGCAGCGAGCAGAAAGGCCTTCATGTCTGCGTCCTCCGGACTACCCCGAGGGCACGCATGCGTGCGTTGGCTTCGGCGAGCACTCCGTCCAGGTCGTCCATGCCCTTGAGCCACTCGGCGTACGCTGCGACCGAATCGGCCGGCGTGTTCCTGGGTTCCCAGCCCAGCTCCCGTAGGGCACTGATGTCCGAGAGGATATGCCGGGTATCGCCGAACCGGTATTCGCCGGTCACCATGCCCGGCTCCCTAGAGCCGTACTGGCGCATGACGACGTCAGCAAATTCCCGGGTGGTTACCGCGCGGCCACCCCCGACGTTGAAAACACGCCCGGCGGCGCGCTCGTCCGTCAGCACGAGGAGGTTTGCGTCCACCACATCGTCGATGTTGACGTAGTCGCGTATCGCGCCGCCGTCCTCGTAGAGCGTGGGAGCCTGGCCCAAGAAATAACTGAGGCAGAATATGCGGCACGCCCCCGAGTACGCGTTGTAGACCGACTGCCGGGGACCCTGGACGATGCTGTACCGCAGCGCCACGGTCGGGATGCCGTACCGGCGCCCGAGGTTGACGGCGACCATTTCCTCGCCGAGCTTGGACATCCCGTAGGCGTTCTGGGGATTCGAAATCCGCTCCGGGGTGGCCTGCATCTCGAGCGGCCCACCGCAGACCGGGCATGGGATGTCCCACCGCCCCGCCGCGAGGGCGCTTTCCGGCCGCATGCCAGGGACCTGCTCGCCGTCGGCCGGGCATAGATAGAGTCCTTCGCCCATGGCTGCCTGCGACGAGGCCACCACCACCCGGGCCAGGTCGAGTCGCTCCGCCACGATGATCTCGTAGATCAGCGCGGTCGAGACCACGTTCACATCGGAGAACCGTGAAAATTCAGGCAGGTAGTCCTGGTAGGCCGCGAAGTGGTAGACGGCGTCCACCCGCCGGAGGAGATTGGTAAGCAGGTCGCGATTGCGAGTGTCGCCCTCGTAGAAGTCGGCCTCCGGGCTCAGGTACGAGGGCCGCCGGTCCCGGTGCACCGGCGGGGTCAGCGCATCGAGCACCGTGACGTCATGGCCAAGCGACAGCAGCCGGTCGCAGGTGTGCGAGCCGATGAACCCGGCGCCGCCGGTGACGAGGATCTTCATTTCCGTCGGTGCTCCCTGCGCTCGGCGGCCTCGCGGTACACATCGAGGGTGGATGCCGCCGTCGCCCCCCAGGTAACTTTGCGGGCCGCCGCAATCCGAGGTCGCGCATGCGATCCCTTCCCGGTCCCAGGGCCTCGATGATGGCCTTGGCCATCGATGCGGGATCCTGCGGGTCGGACAAGGCCGCAACTCCTCCCGCGGTCTCCGGCATGGCGCTGGCGTCCGAGGTCACGACCGGGCAGCCGCATGCCATGGCTTCGAGAATGGGGCGGCCCGAAGGTCTCGTTGAATGACGGGTAAACGAAGGCGTCCGCTGCCCGATAGAAGCTAACAGTCTCCTCAAGCGGGATCGCGCCGACGAACTTTATATCTGGCGCTATACCAAGCTCGGCCGCGAGTGAATACAGCGAGGCCACGTACTTCTCGTCTCTACCGGCGCCGACGATCGCTAGCTGGCGGTCTCCGAAATCACCGCGGGCCAGCGCCCAAGCGCGCAGCAGCCCCTCGCAATTCTTGTAAGGCCACAGCGAGGAAACGAACAACACAAATGGTTTGGTAATACCGTACCTTGCGACGTGCGCACGGGCCGCGGCGGCATCGCCTGGCCGGAAGAGTTCGTGGTCGACCGCTTCGTGGACCAGCTTGAGCTTGCCTGAGTCGACCTCCAGGTAGCGCTGGACCTCTGACCGCAAGCTCTCGGAGTTGATGATGATGGCGTCAGCGACCCGCGCGGAACGCGGGTATTGCATCCGGCGGTAGACGCGGGACAGCGCGGGAAGCGACCCTGGGGCCGTGTAAGCATGCATGGTCTTGAAGTGCAGCACAAGCGACCAGGATAGGTTCACTGGCGGCGCTATGAGCGTATTGAAGACATCGATGCGGCTGAAAGCAGCAGCCGCACGGGTGAGTACAACTGTTCGCTGAGCGTGCGCAGGTTGCGATGCTCGTTCGACCAGGGAAAGGTGATGTACCGGACGCCCGGGCCGTACCCCTGGTGATAGACCCGTGACTTCGGGCTCACGAGCAGGTACAGTTCCTCGCCGGATTCAAGTCGCTTGGCCATTTCCGGGATCACCCGGGTCCAGAACCAGTGCGCGCCCGAAGGATGCTCCGGGTCTTCCGTCAAAAGGTTAATTGCCACGCGCATTCGTGCCTGCCAACTCCGTCCTGCGATATCGGTATGCCCCGCTTTTGGCGTCACGTCCTGGCTTCCGGTGGTTGTCATGGTTCAGAACACGGTCGTTGAGATCGCGTCCGCGCTCATTCGCGACTGACGGACGTACTGGGCCAGAGCGTGCATGATGGCCTGATGCAAATCCTCGATTACGCCGTAATTCGCGCACTCGACATGGACGCTGACCTCGGCGGCGGCCTTGGCAGCGCCTCCGTCGAAACCGGTGACAGCGATGGTGCGCAGGCCGTGATCGCGGGCCCAGGTGAGCGCTTGGATGATGTTGGGCGAGCGTCCCGATGACGAGACGGCGACGAGCACATCACCAGGCTCCGCCTGGGACTGGAGCTGGTAGACGAAGACGTCCTCATAACCCAGGTCATTGGCTATCGCGGTGAGGAGCTCCACATTGGTGCTGAGGCTCTGCACCCGGGGGGCCAAGTCCGTGGCGGTCCGGACGCCCTTCACGTGGTCGCATTGCATGTGGTTCGCGATCGACGCCGAGCCGCCGTTGCCACATGAGAACGCCCGGGAGCCGCGCGCATACGCCTCGATGAGGAGGGCGCCCGCGCGGTCGAGGGCCTCGGGCTCGATGGTCTTGGCCGCCCGGGAGATCTCGTCCGCATAGGCGTCGAAATACGACCCGGCGTTGGCATGCGTCGCGACCGGGAATTTCACCGAGCTTCCGTCGGCGAGCCGCGTCGGCCCCGGCGGATCGGACACAGGATTCATCGGGCGATACGCTCCATGATGAAGGGGGCCGCAGCAGCCAGGCTCGGGAACGACCACACACCAAGCTGCTGGCAGCTGCCCGTTCCCACGTAGACCGCAGATGCCCCGATGGCTTCCGCGAGGCCGATGTCCTCGGGCCGGTCGCCCACGACCCAGGACGCCGTCAGGTCGAGATTGAGCGCGGCCTTCGCCGCCCTGGCCATACCCGGCCTCGGCTTACGGTCCTCGCTCGTGCGGGCGAAATCTTCAACCACCCCGTCAGGGTGATAGGGACAGTACAGAAACAGGTCGACGCGAGCCCCGTGCTGAGCCAGGCGGTCCGCAATATGGCGATGTACGCAGCGGACATCATCGATGCCGTAGAGCCCGCGCGCGACGCCGGCCTGGTTCGTGACCACCGCTACCGGGATACCGGCCCGGTTGAACCCGGCGATCGCCTCCGGCGCCCCGTCGATGAATTCGACCCGGTCGACCGAACCGACGTATCCGTGATCCACGATGATCGTTCCGTCGCGGTCGAGCAGGACCCCTGGTCGCGAGCATTCCTTCCCCGCTCCGGACATCGAGACCCTCTCGCTGGACAGCGCGGTGTTCAACGGATCCTCGCCGGGCCTGCGGGCATCCCCAGAGGGGCAGCGGTCGCCGTGACCATCACCGTCCCCTCACTTAGCTAGCTCGCACGGAATCTCCCGTGCTTTGCATATGAGAGCCGGAGAAAGGGCTGTGATACAACGATTGTCGTCAGCGGACTTAGCTAGGATCAGGGGCCAACGGTGGATCGCCCGACGGTTACTCACCCGATCTGCGGGTGCCATGTGATCTTGAGGTGCGTCGCGCCCCGGACAGCCGAGTAGCCACCTCGCGCAGAAGGCCCCCGCTCGCCGCCGACTCAGATACGCCCGAGAATCTCGCGGAGGTGGTCGGCCAGGCGGATCGATAGGGCGACGATCGTCAAAGTTGGGTTGGAGGCTCCGTAGGTCGGGAACACCGAGCTTCCTGCTATATAGACGTTGTCGACGGAGTGCACTTTGCCGACCGGGTCCACGACGCCCCTGGCAGGATCCGCGTGCATCCTCGTCGTACCCAGATGGTGATGGGCGCCCTCCACCAGCGTGGTGTCCGGGTCCGCGGTCCACTCAACGAGACCAAGGCCCCGTGCCCGCAGGGTGTGGTTGAGCACTTGCGCTGACGCCTTGACGGACGCGAGATCATCGTGGGTGCTGCGCCACGTCACGCGCGGAACCGGCATTCCGAGGTCGTCGCGACGAGAACCCAGCCGCACGCGAGACTCGGGGTTGGGGGCCTGCTCGGCCTGGGCGCGGAGGACCAGCACGCGAGGCCGCGACATGATCCTGCCCAGCGCGATGTCGGCAAGTGCGGGAGGGCTGGCCAGCACGTTTCGCAGGTGGCGACCGAGTGCACCTATGGCCGGCCGACGGCTCCAAGCCTTGCGTAGGGTCGACAGCGATCGCACGGCATCGCTCGTCACGGCCTTGGGTCGCGGCACCAGGAAGAAGGCGCAGTTCAGGAGACCTAGGTCGCGTTGGACGGTGTCAGGGATGCGGAGCCCACCGCCGAAGTCCTCGCTTACAGAACGATGGAACGACCCGAGCTCCTGGATCGAGACCGCGTCGGACAGCACGACATGACCTGTATGGAAATCGATCCGCTCCCCGAAGTAACGACCGACGAGGTCGTGCTCGTTTCCCAGGCCACGCCCGTGGTTCGCGGTCAGGAGCAGACGGGCGTTCTCGACTCCACCAGCGGCGAACACCACCTGCAAGGGACGTATGACGACGCGCTCCCGGCTTCCGCGGACCCCGACGATGCGTTCGATGTGACCACCGGATGAGTCGGTCACTACCTCCACTGCACGCGTGTGGAGGAAGACGCGAACGTTCGGCGAGGCGCAGAGAAGATTCCACATCTGCAGGTGGTCAGGCGTCGGGAACTGGAAGACGGCCGGCTCGAGCTTACTCTCGACCAAGGACTGATCGAGCTTGGACGTCTTCGCAATCCATAGTTTGGCCGCTTCGTCGAACGGATCGATGCCGCACGCCTCCTCGGCCCGGGTGTAGTAGCTGTCGAGATGCTCACGTGGGAACGGCCATCCCACGTCACGCAGCCCCTCGCGTACCTCGAAGTCGATGGGGTCCAAGGGCCGCGCCGCCCACCCCCCTCCTGCCGTAATGAGCGGGTGCAGCAGCGTGCCACCGAACCCGCGCACCCGGGAGCTGTCCAGTCGGTGGATCGGGTATCCGTCGCTCTCGCCCCGACTCTGAGCCTGCACACCCGGCTCGATCTCGCGTCCGCCGCTCTCCAGGAGGCAGACATGGACGCCCCTCGCGCCGAGCTCGCGGGCCAGGGTGATGCCGGCCGGGCCGGCGCCGACCACACACACGTCAGTGCGGACGTCCTCGCCGTCGGGCTCGGTCACCAACTTGGTTCGGATCGACACGGTACCAACTCCTCATCCGCGCGCGTGTATGGCAGGCCTGACTGGCCGACCGCGAAGGACGTGATCGACGCCGGACTCCATAGCCCGTTGGTAGGCCGGCATCAGATCGGCGACCGCATCGACGGTCTGCCGGATGGCCGCCGGATCGTGGGCGGCGCACACGACGAACGAAGGTGCAAGAATCCCGCGGTCTATGAGTTCCTGCAGCACCAGCGTCCGGAACGCCTGGCTAGGCTGCCCGGCCCGGTCGCGGGCCAGGTAAGTCAGGTTGCAATCCCGTCCCCGGACCTGGAAATACGAGCTGAGCCCATGGTCGGCAACAACCTTCTCGATCCCGCGGCGCAGCTCGCCGCCGATCGTGGGGTCAGGAAGGGGTGGAGTGAGCATCGGCGCCGGGAGCAGCGAAAACGAGCATGGCATCGGCGGGCGGGGGCCCGAACAGGTCCACGACAGTCTGCTCGTCGAAGGGGTGCTCGTCGGCGACGTTCATGAAATCCCGGATGGCGGTACCGGTGCAGTTCACGTCCACCAGGGGGGCACCGCGGCCGACCAGCAGGTCGGGGACGTTGACGGTGCGGAAGTCGACGCTGAACCGGGCCCGGCCGGAGGTGTTGGGGATGGAGGCGTGCAGTTGGGCGCCGGAGAACAGCAGTACCTCGCCGGGAGCCGGCAGCACGACCAGCTCCTGGTCGGGGTGGTGGTCGATGGCGCCGGGGCGGGCCTGGCTCTCCTTGGTGACCTGCTTCGCGGTAGTCAGGCGGCTGGCGTTGTTCTGGTAGTAGTCGAAGGAGTCCGAGCTGTTCGGCACGGCCCGGGCGAAGCTGCGCAGGTCGAAGCTCATCGCGTTGTCCTCGCGCACCGGGAAGATCGGCAGCCACCAGTTGATCTGCTGGGCGGGCGAGCTGTACCAGACGTCGCGGTGCCAGGGGAAGGCGAAGGCCACGCCGGTGGTAAGGTGCCCGACCGGGAACGAGGTCCGCGGCTTCGGCAGGTCGTAGTGGGTCTGCTCGGGCTGGAAGCCTGCCTCCTCGATGACCGCCCGGACCAGCTTCTTGGACTCCTCCGAGTGGATGAAGCGCGGCTTCCAGGCTCCCAGGATCGAGGCCATCTCGGCTGGCTCGATGTGCTCGTGCACGTGTTCCGGATCATGCGGTTTGAACAGCTCGGTGAGCTCCCCGCGGGTGTAGTCGACAAAGTCGGCCAGCGCGCGTAGCCGGGTCAGGATGACCAGGTTGCCGTCATAGAGCCGCTGACGCAGGTCGTCGCCGGTCAGCGCCGGGTCGATGAGCAGCGTGGTCATGTCAGGTCCCTCCCTCGTCGTGCCGGGCGGTCGGCACGAGCAGTGATTTCGTACAGCTGAAAGCCTCGGCGTACCGGGCGCGGCACTCCATGCCGCGCAGCCGGGCCAGGCCGAGGAATACCTCGTCGTCCCACCAGTCCCGGCCGTGCTGCGACGGGTAGCACTTGTGCAGCAGTTCCACCTTATGCCGGACGTCCTGCTCGGACAGCGGGACGTACAGCGAAGGACGGCCGAGATCACCGTCCCACTTGGGGATCTCGTAGGCCAGGTAGAGCTGGTCCCGGAACACCGTGGGCAAGATCTCGCCGATCGTACGGTGATCTTGGTGCGCGTCGCCGGCGAACGGCGCCAGGATGACATCGGGCGAGCACGACCGCGCCACCTCCTCGAGGATCTCCTTGACCTGCGCCCAGGCCGCGGGCAGCCGGCCCTCGGGCAGCTGGAAGAGATCCATGGTCAGGTCCGCCCCGGGCAGGAAAGCCTGGGCCGCGTCACGGGCCTCGGCCTGCCGTTCGGCAGTGCCGGTCAGCACGACGTAGCGGGCCTGCAGCGGACCGGTGGCCAGCTGCAGCAGCAGCCCGCCCGCGCCGATCTCCATGTCGTCGGGGTGCGCGCCGATGGCGAGCAGGGACAGCGGCCGACCCGTGGGCGGCTCCAGGCGCAGTGACAGCATGGTCCGCTCAGCCAGCCTGGCCGGAGCGCTCCGGGTCCCAGATCATCCAGGGGCAGTCGCCACGCTGGTACATCTCCTCCAGCTGGGCGCGCTCCTTGACCGTGTCGGCCGGGCGACCAGTAGCCCTTGTAGGGGTAGGCCAGCACCCGGGCCTGCGGGACCAGCCGCACAATGGCGTCCTCGACCAGGTCCTCGCCCTCGTTAAGGTGGTCGAAGATCTCCGGCCGGAACACAAAGTAGCCGCCGTTCTCCCACTGGCGCAGATCCTGCATGGGGATGACCTGCGTGATCAGTCCGTCCTCGCCGACGTCCACCACGTGGTGGCAAGACTGCGGCGGCACCGCGAGCAGGCAGACCGCCGCGTTGCTGGCCTCGAACAGCTGGATCATCTCCGGCAGCGGAGCGTTGGTCAGCACGTCTGCGTAGTTAGCCAGGAACATCGGCTCGTCCTCGACGAACCGGCGGACTCGCCGCAGCCGCTCCCCGATCGCCGAGTTCAGGCCGGTGTCGACGAAGGTGATCCGCCAGTCGGAGATGTCGGTCCTGAAAAGCTTTGCTTTCCTGTCTCCGCCCTCCAGGACGAAATCGTTGGACCTTGTCTCGTCGTAGTTCAGGAAGAAGTCCTTGACATACGAAGCACCGTAACCGAGGCAGAGAACGAAATCGGTATGGCCGAAATGCGCGTAATATCGCATCACGTGCCATAGCATCGGGCGTTCCCCGATCATCGCCATCGGTTTCGGGCCGCTATGGACTCCATCGCGCATCCGCATCCCGAGGCCACCGCAGAAGAGTACGACCTTCATGATTCCTCACTTCGCTCAGACGATTTCGAGTTCGGGGATCGGGAAGACCAGCCTTCCCCCCCACGACCGGATGTAGCCGAGCTGGCTGCTTATTTCCTGCCGCAGGTTCCAGGGCAGGACGAGAACGTAGTCAGGCCGGGTCTCCGCGAGGCGTTCCGGCGCATAGATCGGAATATGGGTACCGGGCAGGTATTTACCCTGCTTCACCGGGGACCGGTCCACCGTGTAGGAGAGCAGATCCGACCGGATGCCGCAGTGGTTGAGGAGCGTGTTGCCCTTGCCGGGAGCGCCGTAGCCGGCCACGGACCTGCCTTCGCGCGCCGCGGTGATCAGGAAGCCGAGCAGGTCGCTCTTGATCTTCAGGACCGCGGGCGCGAACTCCTGGTGACCGGTGACCGTGTGCAGCCCCGCGGCCTCCTCCGCGGCCCAGCACCCCCTTGACCCGCTCGGTCGGTTCACCGACGCTCATCGCCCGGGCGGGCGTGAACGCGGAGCGAGCCGCCATGGGTGTCGAGTTCCTCCACGTCGACCACGCGCAACCCGGCCGTCTCCAAGGCCCGGGAGGAGGTCAGCAGAGACAGGTACGAGAAATGCTCATGGTAGATCGTGTCGTACTGCCGACGTTCGATGAGGCGGAGCAGGTGCGGGAATTCCAGAGTCACCATGCCTTCGTCCTTGACCAGCGCGCGCAGCCCAGCTGCGAAGCCCTTGATATCAGGCACGTGGGCAAAGACATTATTCCCCGCCACCAGGTCGGCGCGGCCGTATCTCGCGGCGATCTCGCGGCCGGTGTCGGCGCCCAGGAACTGGACCTCGGTCGGGATGCCCCGGGCCCGGGCCGCCTCGGCGACGTTCGCGGCCGGCTCGATGCCGAGCACCGGGATACTCGCAGCCTGGAAATGCTGCAGCAGATAACCGTCGTTGCTGGCCACCTCAGTGACGAGGCTGCCGGCCGTCAGCCCGAGACGCTCGGTCATCGCCTCCGCGTAGCGCTTCGCATGCGCGACCCACGAATCAGAATATGAAGAAAAGTAGGCATAGTCGGAAAAGATATGTTCGCCGGATACGTAGGCCGGAAGCTGCACGAGCAGGCAAGCGTCGCACAGCCGGACATGCAGTGGATAGAAGACCTCAGCGTCATCAAGCCGCTCCTCGGGAACATAACTCTCGCATAGCGGAGACATCCCGAGATCGACGAACGTACGCGTAAGCTGCGCGCCGCATAGGCGGCACTGATGTGGCGTTGACATAGACCCTAAGCCCCCCAGCTCCCCAGCCGGTCAATGACCAGGCTAACATGAATTATCTCGTTAAAAAGGTTAGATCCAGGAAAATAGGACGTAAATGGACAAGCATGCGTGTCGCGCCTGCCGCGGGTCAGCCGGTCATCTCGTGCTGGACCTGGGTGAGCAGCCGGCGAGCGACTATTTCCCGCGCTGCGACGACCCGGGCCCGGACCCCGTGTACCCGCTGCAGATGTGGCTGTGTTCATCGTGCGGCCTGGCCCAGTTGCTGACCGATCCCACCGTGCCGGAGGAACCGAGGGGCACCGAGCCCGCGGCGCTCATCGCGCAGGCCGCCGACGCCGTGCAACGCGTCGCCGCGGCGGGATGGCTGCCGGAACGGGGCGTAGTCGCCGAGTACGGCAGCCCGCACGGCGGATCCTGGCTGGGGCTGCTGGCCGCCCGGGGCCTGACCCCCGTGAGCGACGGCGGTCAGGCCGACGTGATCATCGACTGCTTCGGCATGATGCATGCATCGGACCAGCGTGCGGCGCTCGCCGAGCGCGCGGCCCGGATAGCACCGGGCGGAGTGCTGTTGCTGCAGTACCACGCCCTGAGCACGATCATCGGCACCGGGCAGTGGAACGCGCTCCGGCACGGGCACTACGCGTACTATTCGACGACCGCGCTGACCGCCATGCTGGCCGCGGTCGGCTTCACGCCCGCGCACCGCGTGGCGGTTCGAGCTTTACGGCGGCACCGTGCTGATCGCCGCGACCAGGGACGGCGACGCGACATCACGGACCCGACGACGTGGTCCGGTCGATGCTCGCCGAGGACGCGGTCATCGGTGTCCGCGATCCTGGCGCCTTCGCGGGCCTCCAGGGGGATATCCGGGCTCATGCTAAGTCCTTGCACGACTGGCTGGCGGCCGGACGATCCGCCGGGAAGACGGTGGTCGGCTACGGTGCGGCGTCGCGTGCGGTCGCCCTGTTGTGCCAGGCGCACGTGGATCGCGTCCTCTTGCCCGCGGTGATCGACGCCTCGCCGGCCAAGCAGGGGCTGCGGATGCCGGGAACTGACATTCCGGTGGTCCGCCCCTCCCGAACTTGCCGCACGCCGGCCGGACGCGGTACTGCTGTTCGTCCCGGACCTGCTGGCCGAGGTCCGGGCCGCCTTCCCGGAAGTCGAGGACGCGGCGGCCGGTGGGTAGATGCCGCGACGCTTGGCTCATGAGGCCTGCAGCAGAACGCGAAGCTGGGCTAGGCACCGTCCGCGGGTGGGGCCGATGCTGCCCATGGGAAGGCCCAGCTCGTCGGAGATGTCGGAATACGGCGTAGGCGGATCGGCCATGAGTAGCTCCAGCAGCCGCTGCCACCGCCGCGGCAGGTTGGACAGCGCATCGCGAACGACCTGATCGCGTTCGTCGGCGAGGATGCGCTCGTCGACCTCGGGCCCGGCGGCGACCACGCCGGACAGGACCTCCTCATCAGGAGCCAGGACAACCCTCTTGCGCGCCGCCAGGTTCCGCAGGCACTCGTTCCGAGCGGTCGCCGCCAGCCAGGAACCAACACGATCGGGGTATTCGATCCGATCGATGTGCTCGAGCAGGCGCAGCCACGTGGTCTGGGCCACGTCGGCGGCGTCGCTCTCGGCCAGCTTGAAATCCGCGGTAATGGACCAGATGAGCCTGGCGTACTGGTCGACCAGGCGTTCCCACGCCTGCCGGTCCCCGGTCGCGGCACCGCGCACGAGCCTCGCGATGTCTTGGGTATCAGGATTCTGATAGGGCATCCTTGTACCCACCCTCCCCTCTATGCAGATGCGCGAGCCGACCGCACCTTCGTGACTCGATGGCAGGATCGGTCGGCGGGGCGCAGCTATCGTTTTGCAGGCAAGCGGTCGTGCTGTTTCTGACTTGAGGTGCAGACGAGAGTGTCATCGTCGGCGATCCGTTACCACGCGGCGGGCCGATTCCTCCCAGGACAGATATGATTGCCCGCTGACCTGCCAGAGCCGGTCAGGCCTGGCTTGATCACGGGCCGACGCCGGGTACGGTCGGCATGTTTCGCCGCCTCATCCGGGGGAGCAAGCCGCTTGCGGATGACGAACCTGGTGACGAGGTCAGGCACGGTGGCGCTGGGCCGGGCGACGAGCACGTACCCCGGGGACAACCCGATGTTGGTCGTGTACGAGAAGAGAGCCCTGATCCAGAGTACGGCCAAGGCCAGGCTCAAGGCGACATAGGTTCCCGTGGCGTCATCGCCGAAGCGAAGCCGGGCCACGATGAGTACGCCCACGATGGCGCAGACGACGTCCGCCAGGGCTGCTCTGCGGAGGTAGTACCTCGGCCAGCCCAACACCGCACGGACGACTCGCGGGTCATACCGGCCGCGAGCAACAGCAAATCCAGACATGCGCATCCCACCCCCCGCGGGCATGCCTAAAGTGCCGGCATGTCCCGCGCTCCCACTCGGTCCGCCCTGTGATTCTCCCACATAGGGGACGCCAAGAGGAATCCCCCGGTTTACGGGTACAGGCAGCGACTTATGGTGACATCTGTCTAACTACTCATAGACAACATAAGAACAGGAGGCAAGAACGAGTGATTGAATGGGAAAAAGCAACCCCATATTGCACCCGGAATGCTACCGGCGCTCCCAGGCGTGCACGCGATCGCGGTAGCGCCGTGCTGCCGCGCGCAGCTCCATCTCGGGGTCAAGGCCCAGCTCACGGGCCCCGGCTACCAGCCGGAACAGCTCACGGCCGATGTCGTCGCCGACGTCGTCGGGCTCGCCGTCCCCGTTCAGGCGCGCCAGTTCGCCGGGCACCGGCGCGGGCCCGACCGGAGCTCCGGATCCCCGCATCCGGCATGGGCAGCCACACCGCCACCGCATCCGAGACCACCAGCGAGACACCCGACCCCCCGGTGCCCCGCAGGCCTGGCACCGCGGGGGGGTCGGCCGGAACGCACGCGCTCAGTCTCGCGGAGATACCGTCCCCAGGCCGGCTCCTGCGCTGCCTTGATCAGGCGGTCGTCATAACTGACGACCGCATCAAGGTCCGGGCCGAGGATGCGAGCGGTGGCAAGGTGGATCGCGTCCAGTGACCGCAACCCGCGGTCGGGCTCGTTCATCGCGCCCTCCACGATCTCTTCATCGATGGCGATGCTGGAGAAGGCGAGCAGCAAGTCGCGCGCGTCCGGAAGCAACGCTGGCATGACGCGATTCACCGTTCTGGTGACCTCGATCCGCAGCAACGCGGAGCTGACCCACTCGGCATCCGCATGCGCGTCGTAGAAGGCAGCGAAGGCACGGGAATGCGATTCCTCAGCCAGGAGCTTGATCACTGCGGAGGTATCTGCGTAGTACAGGCTCACCAGCGTTCCTCGTCCCGCAACGCCGCGAGAGCGTCGGAGAGCCGGTCGGTCCCGTCACCGGGCCGCATACGGGGCCGGTAACCCGGCCGCCGGGCCAGGGTCGCGCGCCCGGATTCGACCAGCCGCTCTAGCACCGGGGCGGGCTGACGATTCCCTACCGGAACTATCCGCGCGATGAGCCGCCCGTGTTCGGTCACATCGATGGTCTCCCCGTGCCGTACCCGCGCCAGTACCTCGCTGGTGTGATGCCGCAAGTCCCGCAGACCTACGGCGTGCGCATCCGAAGCCGTCACACGAACAATGTATCACAAAATTGTGGCCACAAGAATACCGATCCGGCGGTCAGCACGTAAGTCCGCCGAGGACGTAGCGCAGCAGCGCAGACTTAGCCGTCCCCGGCCGGGCGCGATCGCTCCCAGGCGTGCACCAGGTCGCGGTAGCGGCGGGCGGCGGCCCGTAGCTCCGTCTCCGGGTCGAGGCCCAGCTCGCGTGCCCTGCCACCAGCCGGAACAGCTCCCGGCCGAGGTCCGGCCCGGGTGCGCCGGGCTCCGGTTGCCCGTCCAGGCGGGCCAGCTCCTCCGGCACCCCGGCCCGCGCCGCCCGCCGCTGCAGCTGCGCCGCCAGCGCGAGCGCCGGCTGGCCGAACGGCACGCCGTCCAGCGCGGAGGGCGACCGCATCGCCGGCCGCGGGAACCCCGGCCCGTTCGGCCTGATCTGCCTTTTCTTTTCTCTTGATCTCGTCCCAGTTCGCGCTTGACCTCCTCGGCCCCCGAGACCGTCACGTCCCCGAACACGTGCGGATGCCGCCGCACCAGCTTGGCCGCGATCCCGTCCGCGACGTCATCGATCGTGTACCCGGTGCCGTCGCCGCGCTCGGCCGCGATCCGCGCGTGGAACACGGGCTGCATCAAGACGTCGCCCAGTTCCTCGCGCAGCGCCCGCTGGTCTCCGGACTCGAGCGCCTCCACGGCCTCGTAGGACTCCTCGAGCAGGTGCGGCGCGAGCGAGGCATGGGTCTGCCGGGCATCCCACGGGCACTCCACCCGCAGCCGGTCCATGGTCGCGACCAGGTCGATGAAGTGCGCGCCGGGCAGGTCCGCCGAGCCGTGCATCAGCCGGGCCCCCTCCGGAACCGCCGGGTCGGCGCCCGGCATGGGCAGCCACACCACCACCCCGTCCGAGTCGGAAGCCGGCGGGGCCCGCTCGACCACCCGGTAGGCGATCCCGGCCTCATCGAGCGCGGGCAGTACCGGATGGCCGGGCGGCGCGAGCACGTCGGAAGCTGACCGCAGCGCCTCCCAGGCCGGCCAGCTGAGCAGGCCGGGCGCCACCCGCGGGCTGGTCGCGCAGGACGATCAGCAAGCGGGCGCCGTAGCGACCGGGGAGGCCGAGCTTCGCCGGGCCCTGGCGGCCGGGCCACCGGCGTTAGGGCGCCGTGACGACCTGGTAGCCGTTGTAATCCAGCTGCCCGAACTGCGGGTTGACGGAGATGTTCAGGGCCTTGGCCGCCTGGCACTCGGCCTGGTTGAGCTTGTTGCCCGCGGCGGTCTGGGCGGCCGAGCCCGCGGCAGGGGCGGTACCGCCGTTGGCGATCGTCAGGTACTGGCTGGCGATCGCCTCGTACCGGCCGAGCTCGTCCGAGGTGTTCGGCGGGATGCCGCTCGCGGCCAGGATCAGGGTACGGGTGACGTTGGTCAGGCCCTGCTGCTCGGCCGAGGCTTCCGCCGTCGTGACGGCCTGGTTCAGCGCCGTCTGGCCCTGGGCGGTCGAGACCGTGATGCCCGGCCTGACGGGCCATCTCCTCGAAGATCTGGTACCGGATCAGCCAGGTCAAGGTGGCCTGCGTCCGCTGCGTCGCGGTCAGGTTGACGGCCGCCGGGTACTGCGCGGCGGCCTGGCTGAGGTTGGTGACCTCGGTATCGAGGGTCGCGATCGTGATCCGCTCGTTGCCCACGATCGCCGCCGCCCCCATCTTCACCGGGGCGCACGCGGCCACCGCCAGGCCGACGCCGACCACGATGGCGGACGCCTTGACCAGCCTCCGAAGCACCGCACTATCCCTTCTCCGCGATAACGCTCACAGATCAGCCAGAACCGACCGGATCACCTCGCCGCACCAGGTCAGCAGTTCAGTATCCCGCAACGGCTGACCGCCGATCGCGGCAGTCTTCGGCACCGGTACGAGCATCGTACGCACCGCGGATTTCAGTATCGTCTTGGGGTACAGGCGCTGCACCCGGACCTGCCGCGAATCGGGCAGCTCGACCGGCGCGAACCTGATGTGGTTGCCCTGCGCGGTGATGTCGGTGAGCCCGGCCTGCCGGGCGGCCACGCGCAGCCGCGCCACCTCGAGCAGGTTGAGGACCGGCTCGGGCGGCGCGCCGTACCGGTCGGTCAGCTCCTCAAGAGCGGCGGCGACGTCGGCTTCGGAGTCGATGGCGGCGATCCGGGTGTAGGCCTCCAGCCGGAGCCGTTCGCCGGCCACGTAGTCGTGCGGGATGTGCGCGTTGATCGGCAGCTCCACCCGGACTTCAGGCTTTTCCGCCGGGCCGTCGCCCTTCAGCTCGTTGACCGCCTCGCCGATCATCCGCACGTACAGGTCGAAGCCGACCCCGGCGATATGCCCGGACTGCTCGCCGCCGAGCAGGTTGCCCGCGCCGCGGATCTCCAGGTCCTTCAGCGCGACGTACATGCCCGCGCCCACCTCGGTGTGCTGGGCCACGGTGGCGAGACGTTCGTGCGCCGTCTCGGTCAGGGCCGCCTCGGGCGGATACAGGAAATAGGCGTAAGCCCGCTCCGTACCGCGGCCGACCCGGCCGCGGAGCTGGTGCAGCTGGGACAGGCCGTACATGTCGGCACGGTCGATGACGAGCGTGTTGGAGTTCGGGATGTCCAGGCCCGATTCGATGATCGTGGTCGAGACCAGCACGTCGTACTTCCGCTCCCAGAAGTCGACCATGATCTGTTCCAGCTCGTGCTCGTTCATCTGCCCGTGCGCCACCGCGATCCGCGCCTCCGGCACCAGCTCGGCGACCTGGGCCGCGACCCTGCGGATCGAGCTGACCCGGTTGTGCACGAAGAACACCTGGCCGTCGCGCAGCAGCTCGCGCCGGATCGCGGCGGCGACCTGCCTAGCGTCGTAGGGCCCGACGAAGGTGAGCACCGGGTGGCGTTCCTCCGGCGGCGTCAGGATGGTGGACATCTCCCTGATTCCCGCCACGCCCATCTCCAGCGTCCGCGGGATGGGCGTAGCCGACATGCCGAGCACGTCGACCTCGGTCCGGAGCCGCTTGAGGTACTCCTTGTGCTCCACGCCGAACCGCTGTTCCTCGTCGATGACGACCAGGCCGAGCCGGGCGAACCTGGTTTCCGGCGACAGCAGCTTGTGCGTGCCGATGACCACGTCCACCGTACCGTCGGCCAGCCCGCGCAGGGTTTCGGCCGACTCCGCGGCGCCCTGGAAGCGCGACAGCGGCCGCACCGTGACCGGGAACGGCGCGTACCGCTCGGAGAAGGTCGAGTAGTGCTGCTGGACCAGCAGCGTGGTCGGCACCAGGACGGCGACCTGCTTGCCGTCCTGCACGGCCTTGAACGCGGCGCGCACGGCGATCTCGGTCTTGCCGTAGCCGACATCGCCGCAGATCAGTCGGTCCATCGGGACCGGCCGCTCCATGTCGCGCTTGACCTCGTCGATGGCGCCGAGCTGGTCGGGGGTCTCCACGTAGGGAAACGCGTCCTCCAGCTCGCGCTGCCAGGGTGTGTCCGGCCCGAACGCGAACCCGGGCGAGGCCATCCGGGCCGAGTAGAGCCGGATCAGCTCGGAGGCGATCTGCCGGACGGCCTTGCGCGCCCGGCCCTTGGCCTTGGCCCAGTCCGCCCCGCCCAGCCGGTGCAGCGTCGGCGCCTCGCCGCCGGAGTACTTGGTCACCTCGTCGAGCTGGTCGGTGGGCACGTAGAGCCGGTCCGGCGGCTGCCCGCGCCGGCCGGGCGCGTACTCGATGACCAGGTACTCCCGGGTCGCGCCGGCCGCGGTCCGGGACGTCATCTCCACGTACCGGCCGACGCCGTGCTGTTCGTGGACCACGTAGTCCCCGGCCTGCAACTGCAGCGGGTCGACGCCGCCGCGCCGCCGGCTCGGCATCCGGCGCATATCCCGGGTGGTGGGCAGTCCGGCCGGGTGCCCGGCCAGGTCACTCTCGGTGATCAAGGCCAGCTTGACCGCGGGCCAGACGAAGCCGTTCTCGACACAGGCCGTGGTGACGTACGGCACGCCCGGCTCCGGCGCCTCGTCGAGGTCCTGCAGCCGGGCGCCGATGTCCTCGCCGCGCAGCGTCTCGGCCAGCCGCTGCGCCGGGCCGTGACCCTCGGTGACCAGCACGACCCGCCAGTCCTCGGCCAGCCAGGTCCGCACGTCGGTGAGCATGCGGGCCGCATCGCCGCGATAGGCGGGTGACAGGGATGCATTGATGCGGAACGGAACGCGGTCCGAGTGGCCGGCCTCGGTCCCGTGCAGCCCGGGGTGAGCGTCTGTCCCTGGCTCGGGCTCATCGGTCACGCCGAACGGCGCGATCGTCCACCAGGGCAGGCCCAGCGCCGCCGCCGCCGCGCGGATCCGCGCGATCGGCTGGAACGCCGAGGATCCCAGATCGATAGGCGCCTCGCCGCCGACCGCGGCGGTGGCCCAGGACGCCTCGAGGAACTCCTGGCTGGTCCGGACCAGGTCGTCGGCCCGGGCCCGGATCCGTTCCGGATCGCAGGCCAGCACGATGCCGCCCGGCGGCACGTAATCGACCAGCAGCTCCATCCGGTCGGCCAGGACAGGGGCGAACGCCTCCATGCCCTCGACCGAGATGCCCTCGGCCACCTTGCCGAGAATGTCGGCCAGCGCGGGATGGATCGCGGCGAGTTCCTTGGCCCGGTCCCTGACCGCCGGAGTCAGCAGCAGTTCCCGGCAGGGCGGCGCCCACAGCCCGTTGTCGGCCCGGCCGATGCTGCGCTGGTCGGCGACCTTGAAGTAGCGGATCTCCTCGACCGTGTCGCCGAAGAACTCCACCCGCAGCGGATGCTCCTCGGTCGGCGGGAAGACGTCGACGATGCCGCCGCGCACCGCGATCTCGCCGCGGGCGCTGACCAGGTCGGCCCGGGAGTAACCGATCTCGACCAGCCTGGCCAGCAGGTCATCGAGCTCGTAGGTGTCGCCCTCGTGCAGGCTGACCGGGGCCAGGTCACCGAGGCCGGCCACGATGGGCTGCAGCAGGCTGCGCACCGGGGCGACCACCACCGTGAGCGGCCCGTCCGGCTGGCCCGCCTCGCCCGGGTGGGCGAGCCGCCGCAGCACCGCGATCCGCCGCCCGACCGTGTCGGATTGCGGGGAGAGCCGCTCATGCGGCAGGGTCTCCCAGCCGGGGAAGCTGGCCACGCTGCCCGGGGGAAGGAACGAGCCCAGGGCCGCGGTCAGGTCTTCGGCCTCGCGGGCGGTGGCGGTGACCGCCAGCACGAAGCGGTCCGCTCCGTCGGCCTTACGGGTCAGCGCGGCGGTCAGCACCGGCCGGAGGGTCGGCGGCGCGACGAGGTCTTCTCCGGCGAGGGTGGCGGCGTCTCGCCCGACCTCTAGGATAGTGTCGGATTCCGCACGCGAGACTACGTCGTGTAGCTGCGGGTCATCGTCGAGAATGGTG
This sequence comes from uncultured Actinomycetes bacterium, assembly GCA_963742795.1. GTDB lineage: Bacteria > Actinomycetota > Actinomycetes > Streptosporangiales > Streptosporangiaceae > Palsa-504. The sequence continues at coordinate 87,771 of CAVUNL010000019.1, read as the reverse complement.
AGCAGTCCGGCGAGGCTCATGATGTCCCTGTGATCGCTGTTTGTCCCTTGTCCTGGCTACCCGGCGACCGCGGCGCGACCGGTGGTGAAGGTCTGCGGCGCGATCCGGGCAGCACGAATCGGCCGGGTTTTGGTACACCCGGCTCTTTCGCGGAACCCTTCTAGTTTACCGCCCCGCGCCGCAGCGCGGCGACTGGTGCCCGCGGCGTGCCCGGTTACCTAGCCCGGCGAGGTGCGTTCGCGTGATAAGAAGACCACAAGAACCTCGGAGGCCCAGCTGACTGCTCAGATACCCCCCGGATCGGCACCGCCTGGCTCAGCGCGGGCCGCGCTGCCCGCGGAGCTCGCGGAATGGCCAGCGTGCACGCTCGACGAGGCGCAGCTGGGCGATCTTGAGCTGCTCACCTCGGGAGCGTTCGCGCCGTTGCGCGGGTTCATGGAGGCGGCCGACGCGGCCTCGGTCGCCGAACGCGGCCTGCTGATCGACGGCACGCCCTGGCCGGTGCCGGTGACGTTCGAGGTGCCCGCCGACGCGGTCCCGGCGGACGCCCGGCACGTGGTCCTGCAGGACCCGGAGGGGTCTCCGCTGGCTGTGCTCTCGGTCGCCGAACGGCGGCCGGTATTCGAGCCCGCCGACCCGGGCGAGCCCGGCCCGGGTCCGCCTGGCCGGCCCGGTCACCGCGCTGCGCGAGCCGGAGCACGGTCCCTTCCGGCAGCTGCGGCGGCGTCCGGAGGACGTCCGCGGCGAGCTCTCCGGCGGGACCGTGCTGGCCTACGCCACCTGGCGGCCGCTGAACAAGCGCCACATCGGCCAGCTGCGCCATTACGCCGGCCAGCTGAACGCGCGGCTGCTCCTGCTGCCGCTGGTCGCCGGCCGGGCCGACGTCGTCACGCGGCCCGAGGCCCTGGTCCGGGCCGTGCTCGCGGCCCGGCAGCACCTTCCGGCGGGCACGCTGGTCATACCCGTGCCGCTGGCCCGGCGGCCGGCCGGCCCCGGCGCCGACCTGCGCGCCCAGGCCATCGTGGCCGCCGCGTACGGCGCCACGCACCTGCTGGCTGACGCGTCCGAGGTCCCGGATCCGGCCGGCTCAGCCCGGCGGGATCAAGAACGGCACCCTGGCCCTGCCCGGCGTGCCGATCCCGGTCATCAGCGCGGGTGAGTGGGCCTACGATCCGCGCTCGGAGGTCTGGCGCCCGCTCGCGCTGATCGAGCCCGGCGCCGAACAGGGCGAGCTGACCGATTCCGAGCTCGGTGCGCTGCTGGACTCCGGGGCCGAGGTGCCCGGCTGGTTCGCGCCGCCGAGCGTGGCCCGGGAGCTGCGGCGCGCCCGCCCGCCCCGGGCCGAACGCGGCCTGGCCATCTTCTTCACCGGCCTGTCCGGCTCGGGCAAGTCCACCATCGCGCGCGGGCTGGCCGAGGCGCTTACCGAGCGCGGGGACCGGACCGTATCGCTCCTGGACGGCGACCGCGTCCGGCAGCTCCTGTCGGCCGGGCTGACCTTCTCCCGCGCCGACCGCGATCTCAACATCGCGCGCATCGGGTACGTCGCGGCCGAGGTCGCACGGCACGGCGGGATCGCCATCTGCGCGCCGATCGCGCCCTACGCGCAGGCGCGCGCGGTGGCCAGGAAGCTGGTCACCGAGGTCGGCGACTTCCTGCTCATCTACGTCTCCACCCCGGTGGAGGTGTGCGAGGCACGCGACCGCAAGGGCCTGTACGCCAAGGCCCGCGCGGGCCTGATCAAGGGCTTCACCGGAGTGTCCGACCCCTACGAGGAGCCGCGCGACGCCGATCTGGTCCTCGACACCTCGGCCATGACCCGCGACGAGGCCGTCGGCGCGGTGCTGAAGCTCCTGGTCACGGGGGGCTGGCTGGCCGGCGCAGCCGACGAGCCGACCGCGGCCCCGGCTCCGGAGACGCCAGCGCCGATCATCCGGCTGGGTCCCACCATCCGCCGGCTGTAGCCGACGCCTAGATCGTTAACCGGTAATTCGTGGCTGGTGAGAGCCCTGGTCGGCGACGCGCCGCGAGTGGTCCGTGAAGGGTAAGTGAAGAGTGTCCAGAATCGGCGTGTCTACACACGTCCGGACCCTGGAGCCCACCCGTGATCGCCGACCTGGACACCCTCCTGACCGCACTGTACGTGGAACTGACCGACCGCATCATCCCCTCGCGCGGCCTCGTGCGCCGCGGGCCGGGCAAGCCGCCGGAAGTCACCGACGCCGAGCTGGTGTGCCTGGCCGTGGCGCAGGTACTGCTGCGCTACGACGATGAACGGCACTGGCTGCGCGCCGCGGCCAGGCAGGTCGGGCACCTGTTCCCGCGGCTGCTGGGACAAAGCGAGTACAACGACCGGGTCAAGGCCGCCGCGCCGCTGATGGAGGCGGCGCTGCGGTGGCTGGCGCAGGCGACGCCGGGCAGCGCGGAGATGCTGCGGCTGATGATGCCACGCCCATCCCGTGCGGGCAGTCCGCAGTCACCGCGAAACGCTCTGACCTGTTCGGATGGGCCGGCTGACGGGTACTGCCCCAGCCACTCGCGCTGGTACTGGGGCACCAAGCTGCTGCTGATGTGCACCTGCGACGGGACGGTCACCGGGTTCGCCCTGGCTAATCCCAAGCTCTTCGGCGAACGCGAACAAGCCCGCCAGATGCTGGACCGCCAGCCGGCTAACCGCCCGGTCCCCGGCACCGTCATCGTGACCGATAAGGGGCTGTCCGGCGAGGATACCGAGGCCTTCTTCGCCAGCCCGGACCCCGGCCTGACCCTGGTCCGCCCGGCCCGCAAGGACGAGAACGCTCCCCGGTACTTCCCGAACTGGCTGCGGCAGCGGGTGGAGGCGATCATCTGGACGCTGAAGAACCAGCTCGGCCTCGAACGCCACGGCGGACGCGTCCCCGCCGGCCTATGGGCCCGCGTCCTCCAGCGGCTGCTGGCCCTCAACGCCTGCATCTGGCACAACTGGCAGATAGGAGCACCGGTCAAGCGCTCCCTGATCGCCTACGACCACTGAGCTGCCCATATTTACCGGTTAACGATCTCAGTCTTCGTCCTCGGCGCGGGCGCCTTCCTCGAGCCTGGCCCGGAACCCGCCCTCCCGCCGCTGTCCGGTCCTGATCCGGGCCATCAGCGCGCCCGACATCCTTCCCGCTGCCGGGACAGCAACACGAAGCTGGCGATCCCGCTCACCACGCAGGCGAGCGCGAGCAGCAGCAGCCCGCGCGCCCCGACCAGGTAGAGCAGGATGATCGAGACGACCAGCAGCAGGATGCGCGCGGACGTGTAGGCAAGGGTGGTTCGCATGACAACCTCAGCATAGTCAGCTCAGCATGGCCAGAGGCGGAGCCGCTCAGGTCGATAAGCTGGTGTTGGTCGGCTCGGCGGCGCATCGACGTTCCCGCGCTGCTGACTGCTGGCGGCTATGCGGTGCCAGCCAGCGCTGGAAGGTCGGCAGATCCAGGACGAGGGCAAGCCCGAAGACCGTTCCGATGCCGAGAGCCGCGCCGGCCACCGTATCGGTGAAGTAGTGGAATCGCAGGCCGATGAGAGCGGTGGCGACTACCGCTGCCAGCGCACAGATCGCTACTGAGACCAGTACGTCGCAACGCGCCTGCCCCGGCCTTCCGTGGCGGGCTGAGCAGCAGGACCGTGATTGTCGCGGCTATCGCAAACACGGCTGTAGTGTGCCCGCTCGGATACGTGAGGACGCCGAGGTAAGTGCGGTGGACCAGCGGCTTGAGGAGCCCGTCGTTCAGTCCGTCAGCGGCCGGGAGAGCGGCCGCGGCCAGTACGGCGCCGTTAAGCCGGCCGACGATCAGGCAGGAAATGACGATCGATCGCAGTCAGCACGCTCGCCGGAAGCAGCGAGCCTGGAGAAGACGAGCCACCGCCCGAGATCTTGACGGCTGTCGAACCAGGTAATGATCGGCGCATCCACCGCGCGGTCAAGCCAGTCCGGCCTGGCTTGGTGTGCAAACAATGCGGCGAGCACGGCGACGATGATCGCGCAGCAGGCCAGCAGCGCCACGGCCCAGAGACGGGCCGAGGGAGCGAGCAAGGGCCGACCGTGGCGGGTGGGCATACCGTCCATGGCGCTCCTCTGGTGTGCTTACCGGTCCGATGCGAGTCCCGAGCGGCCGCGGCCCGGGCTGCCCAGGCGCCGAGACCGCAACCGAACAGGGGCTGAGCAGGAGCACGATGAGGTACCCGGCCGCGAAGGCGCTGTTCCCCGCCACGTAGCCAACGCGGGTACCGACCACCGGCGCCACCTGCCCGACGACCGGCGTCCACTGGCCGATATGTCCCGCGGCCCAGTTCCGCAGCCCGGCGTCGTAGGGCAGCAGCGCGATCGTAGCTGTCGAGAAGGCGGCGACCACCAGCGCAGCGGCCGCCCCGGTGCACAGTCCGGCCATGGCACCTTGCCGGACGCGGGAACGAGCAGGCATCGAGCCGTCGGCCCGCCGGGTCGCCACCCGTGCTGCGACCACCGGAGCGCCCAGGGCGAGGAGCGCGCCCAAGGCCATCGCCGCGTCATACAGGTGCACGGGCCACCAGCCGGTGAAGCGCACCGGGCATCCGAACGGCCCCAGCAGGTAGACCACGAGCCCGATGGCGGCACCGGCCGCGGCGCCGATCGCGACCGCGGCCGGTATCGCCGGTGACCGTCTCGCCGTGCAGACCAAGACGACGGCTGCGTAGCCGGCCATCACCGCCAGGAAGGTAATCTCACCCGTCCAAGCCAGTCCCGATCCTGCGAGGTTATTGGGCACGGCATCGGCGACCCGTTCCACCGCCGTCTTGACCAGGACCAGGATGAGGATTGCCGCGTAACCGGCGGTGCGGATCATCCGGGCAGGCCGGCTGCCCGCCAGGGGCCCCCGACCCCGGCGGACGATCCAGGGCAGGCCGGCCAGGATCACCGAGATCGTGATCACGTCAACCCGGTTGATCACGACGGCTGAGTCACCAGGCGGGCCCGACCACGCGGCCCACGCCGTGCCCGCGACGGCGGCGGCGAATGCTGCCGGGTAGCCCAGCCGGTTCAGCGCGGCCTCCCGCATGGTGAACCGCGCGCCGCCAGCCAGCCAGGCTAGCCGGTCCCAGCCTGCCGGGACCTCGGCCGCCTCCACCCGCAACGCGCGCGCCCACGCGCGTTGCCCGCCTGGCAGCATCGGCTCTGAGTACCGCAGTAGCGTCATGATCACCGTCGTCAGCCAGTCCATGGCGCCGCCTTGGCCGCGACCCGGCGTCCGCCCCGCGCGCGGGAGCCTGTTGGGACCTGATCGGCTGCCAGCCCGGCCTGCGCGAGGGCCGTCGTGGCCGCCGCGAGCCCTTCGGGAGTGATCCGGTACAGATGCCGTCGGGGCCGGCCGGGCGGCTGCTCATCCTCCCAGCAGGCCTCGACCAAACCGCGGTCAGCCAGCCGGACCAGGATCGGATACAGCGTGCCCGACTTCAGCCCGGTGGCCCTCGCGAGGCCGTAACCGTGCCGCCACCGGGACGGCGTGGCACACAAGTCGGCCAGGACGGCCAGGGTTTGCGCGGAGAAGCTCGAACGATGCCCCACAGCCACGAATCCTACCTAGGTAGAGTTTTGATTGTCTACCTAGGTAGCGGCACGAATAGCGCGTACCCCGATTACGATCCGGTGCCCGGTCAATCCACGGCGAGGACGCGCGCCAGGAGTCCGGGGTCGATATTGCCGCCGGAGAGCACGGCCACCGGCGTGCTGGCGGCCGGCAGTTCGGCGGTGTGGAACAGCCACGCCGCCACCGCGGCCGCCCCGCCCGGCTCCGCGACCAGCCTGGCGTGGCGGGTCAGCAGCCGGACCGCGGTGAGCATCTCGTCCTCGCTCACCGTGACGATGTCGGTCACAAGCTCGCGGAGATGCGCGAACGGCAGCACGCCGACTTGCTCGACGCGCAGGGCGTCCGCGATGGTGCGCTGGGTGTCCGCGGCGGGCCACTCGACCCGCTCGCCGCGGCGGAGGGAGTCGCGGGCGTCCGCGGCGAGTTCTGGTTCCACGCCGACCACCGCGGCCCCCGGGCAGGTGGCCCGGATCGCGGCCGCGATGCCCGAGATCAGCCCGCCCCCGCTGATCGGCACCAGGACGAGATCGACCCGCGGGCAGTCGGCCGCGATTTCCAGGCCGATGGTGCCCTGCCCGGCGATCACCGCCCGGTCGTCAAACGGCGGGATCACTACGTACCCGTACTTGGCGGAAAGCTCTTCGGTGGCGGCGACCCGGGCCGACATCGTGGGCGCCACGGTCACCAGCTCGGCGCCGTAGTACTCGATCGCCTCGGTCTTGATTCTGGGGGCGGTGCTCGGCACCACCACCACCGCGCGCACGCCGAGCAGGGCTGCGGCGTAGGCCACCGCGTGGCCGTGATTGCCGCTCGAATGGGCGATGACCCCGTGCTCCCGGGCCGCTGGGCCAGCCAGGCTTATCGCGGTGTACGCGCCGCGCAGCTTGAACGAGCCGGTGGGCTGGAGCGATTCCGGCTTGATGAGTAGATCCGGGTGCAACCGGGGGACGGGCAACAGCGGCGTGCGGACCGTCACGGGGGCCAGCAGGCGCGCGGCCTCCCGTATCTCGGCCAGGCTGACCAGGCCCGATCCGGCCTGCTCGGTGTTGTCTGCCATTCCGTTATCCACTCTGCGTAATTTCCTGCTCTCTCGACGCTCGAAATGTAGCCGAAACACCTGCTGACCAAGGCGGCTCTAACCAGGAGTGGCATTTCGGCTACGCACCGGCTCGCCAGGTCCGCGAATCGGCGACCTAATTTCCAGAAATCTAGGTAGAAAGTACTCGTTCAGCGCCAAACTAGAGGGATCACATGACCTGAAGTCCGAGGAAGACAGTCGGAGGGGACTGAACGTGGACGGCAACAACGAGCGTCTGCTCACGCCGGGAGAGGTAGCGGCACTGTTCCGGGTTGACCCGAAGACTGTCACCCGCTGGGCGGCCTCCGGGCGCATCACGAGTATCCGTACGCCCGGCGGGCACCGCAGGTTCCGCGAGTCGGAGGTACGCTCGTTGCTGCGCGGCGACAGCGAACCAGCGCCGCAGGGCCACCCCGCCGCCTTAAGGGGTTAGCCGGGACCGGGTTTGCCAGTATCCTCTCCGGAGTGGAGCGCCTTCGTTCGCGCCTGGTAGCCCGGTCTTTCTGGTTCTTCAGCATCACTGAGTTGCTGGCCATGACCGCCTTGCTGGGCGGAGCCGGAGGAATCGGAATCGGGCCAGCCGATGCGGCGTCCTCGCCGCCCCCGTCCGCCGCCTCTGGCTCGTGGACGGTGTACCACGATGACCCGGCTGGTAACGGCGTGGCACCCCCGGTGAGCGCGGTCGACACCACGGCCGCGGTGTGGAACTCGCCGGCTATGGACGGGCAGATCTATGGTGAGCCGCTTGTCTACGCGGGCCGGGTCTACGTCGCGACGGAGAACGACACCGTCTACGCGCTGTCCGCCGCCACCGGCGCGGTGGCCTGGTCCGCTCACCTGGGTTCCCCGGTACCTGCCGGGTCGCTGCCCTGCGGCAATATCAACCCGACGGTGGGAATCACCGGCACCCCGGTGATCGACCAGGCCCGCGGGGAGATCTTCGTGGTGGCCGACGAGCTAGTCGGCGGGAAGCCCGGCGCACCGGCTGGTCGGCCTCAGCACTGCCTCGGGCCGGATCGAGATGACCCAGGACGTGGACCCGCCGGGGGCCGATACCGCGGCGTTGCTGCAGCGCACCGGGCTGACCCTGGACGCCGGCCAGGTCGTGTTCGGCTTCGGCGGTAACTACGGGGACTGCGCCAGCTACCAGGGCCGGGTGGCGGCAGTTCCGGAAACGGGCGGGACGCCGAGGTACTTCACCGTCGACGCCGCGCCCGGGGAGAGCCAGGGAGCCGTCTGGATGGGCGGCGCGGCACCGGTCGTCGACGGCCACGGCGACATCTGGGTCAGCACCGGGAACGGATCGGTCTACTCGGACCAGCACGCCTACGACGACAGCGATTCGGTCCTGGAGCTGTCGCCGTCCCTGCAGCTGATGCAGTTCTTCGCGCCGAGCACGTGGGCCACGAACAACTCCCAGGACCTGGACATGTCGATCGCGCCGGCGCTGCTGCCCGACGGCCAGGTGGTGCTGGCCGGGAAGTCCCGGATCGTCTACCTGCTCAACGGCGCGCACCTGGGCGGCATCGGCCACCAGCAGGCCACCCTGGGATCGGCCTGCGGCGACGACATCGACGGCGGTGTCGCTGTGGAGGGCATGACGGTCTACCTGCCGTGCCTGGCCGGCATCATCGCGGTCCAGGCCACCAGTTCTCCGCCCGCGCTGCACCTGCTGTGGAGTTCCGGGACGGGCGGCGGGCCGCCCATCGTGGCCGCGGGCCTGGTCTGGACCATCGGGCAGAACGGCACGCTGTACGGGCTGGACCCGGCCACCGGCAGGATACGGCAGCAGGTGACGATCGGCGCGCCGGCCAACCATTTCCCGACCCCGAGCGTGGGCGACGGCCTCCTGCTCGCGGCCAGCGCCGAACACGTGGTCGCCTTCGCCGCCCCGGCGCCGGGGGCTCGGCCCGCAGCCCGCGACGGCGAGCCCGGGGCAGGGGTCCAGCGGCCAGGCCCAGACGGCTCCGGCGCATGCTCCCCGCTACCTGGCCGCGATCGTTTTCGTCGCGGCCGCGGTGCTCATCGCGATCGGCTGGTTCGTGTCCCGGCGGCTGCGCCGGGCCCGCTAGGCGGGGTCAGGATTCTTCGTCGTCGGCGGGCCAGGCTGCGTCGCCGTGACGTTTGGCGTACTCGAGGAACTCCTGCCGGAGCGCCTCGTCGTCCTGCCGCCACCGGTGGCGGCGCTGCTCGGCCTCCTCGGGGGTCAGCGCCTGCGCGGCCAGCCGGGCATAGTCGGCGTCCTGTGGCCCGATCTCGACGTAGACGTCGCCGAGGACCCGGCCGTCATGACCGATCGCGCTCTGCGGGACCCGCAGATTCCCGTTCGGCAGTCGTATGACAAACATCGCCTGATCACCCTAGATGCCATAGCGCCGGTTGAAGTACAGCATGACCCGTAGCGCGGTCCGTGTGTCGCCGCTCAGCATGTCCACCAAGGCCGGCCGTTGCCCCGACGCGATCGCGGCAAAGGCGTCCGCGAAGAATTCCTTGCGTCCGAGGCCACCGGGCTGGCGGTGGAAATCGCTGGCCAGATGCGGCTGGCACTGATCGTAAAGCATGCGGAACTCCGCCGAGTCGGATTGCCATTTACCCGGCGGGCTGTCGAGATCGTCGAGCGCGTGCCCGATCTCATGGCACATCACGTCCGGGGTGGGGGACGGCTGCGAGCCGACCACGATCTTGCGCTCGCCGTAGGCGCCCGCGCACGCATCCCACGAGGCCTGTCCGGATGGCAGCCGGACGCCGCGCAGGGCGGTCATCTCGTCGAGTTCGGGGACGCCGCCCGGCCCGATGAAGATCCCGTCGAGCCCGGCCGCCAGCCGTTCCTTGATCCGCTCGGGCAACTCGGCCAGCCGGTCGACCGCCTCGATGACCTCGGGCGGCGGGGGCATGGCCGGATCCCACTGCCGCCATACGATGTGCTCGAGCGAGCCGCAGTGCCTGCGGCCGTCCGCGGTCCGCGGCCGGTCCTGGGCGTGCGGCGCCGCGTACGGCAGGCTCAGCCGCGAGGCGGCCCCGGGGCCTCGCGGGGACGGCCTGCGCGGCCTCGCGGGCCTGGTGCGGGATGCCGGCCGCGGCGCGCGCGAGCGCCTCGCTCCGCGCATCGGCCGCGGCCCGATCAGCGGCCGGCCGCGTCTGGTACCGGTCCGGCGGGAGGCTGGGAGCTGAGCGGGCGTCCGGTTCGCCGGGTGCCTCCCGGATCCGGGCCCTGGCCCCGCCCACCCGGACCGCGGGGGAACCGGGCGCCCGGTGGGCCGGCCCGGGCTGCGCGCTGGGGACGAAAGAGGATTCGGGAGCGGGCCAGTCATCGGGCGCGATATCCGCCGGCCTGATGACGAGCCCGCGCGAGCGGGTTCTGCGGGCTCCGCGGACGGACCGTATGCTGGTGCGTGCCGCTGGTCTCGGCGGTGCCGTCCCTGAGGGACGGTTCCGGTGGCCTGCGAGCGGCGGGGATGCACGAGCCGGCGGATGCGGTCGAACAGCCTAAGCCGCATATACCGTCTCCTGCTCTGTTGCCCTGACGTCAGCGTATGCCGAGATCGCGGGGCGCGTCACCCGATGCGGCTAATGCCGGGCCAGGGATCAGGGAGAGAAACTTGATCAATTACGACACGTGGTATACACCATCCCGTTAGGCTGCGGCCATGGTGCTGTCCGGTGCCCTGTTGGCCCTTTTCATGACGGGCTTCTGGCTCTACTGCCTGACAGACGCGATCCTGACGCCCGCGGCGGACTGCCGGGGTCTGTGCAAGCAGGGCTGGGTGGCCCTCATCGCGGTCACCTTCGTCGTCGGCGCGTTCGCCTGGCTCATCGTGCGCCGGCCGGTCCGTGACCCGGCCCGGGTGCCCGCGCTGCGCTGGGATCCGGACGGCTCCGAGGACGCGGGTGAGGCCAGGAGCCTGACCTGGACCGCCGCCGACGACGCCGTCGCGCGGCACCCGGCGGGCCGCGGGAAGGTCGCTGACCCGCACGCGGCGCCCAAGGGCCCCGACGACGACCGGGAGTTCCTCGCCGTGCTCGAGCGGGCCATCCGGCGCAACCCGCCGGTCAGCTGACTCCCGCGTAGGAGTGCAGGCCGGCGATGAAGACCTGCACGACCAGGATGTTGAACATCAGGCTGGTGAAGCCGAGCAGCTGGATGTAGTGGGCTCGGCGCCCGCGCCAGCCGGCCGTGGCCCGGGCGTGCAGGAACGCGGCGTACAGCACCCAGGTGATGAAGGCCCAGGTCTCCACCGGATCCCAGCCCCAGTACCGGCCCCAGGCCTGATCGGCCCAGATCGCGCCCGCGATGACGCCGAAGGTCCAGACCGGGAACCCGAACATGACGGTCCGGTAGGTGAGCCGGTCGATCTGCTCGATGCTGGGCAGCCGGCGCAGGATCCCGTTGCCGGACCCGGCCCGGCCGGCCGCGACCCGCTTGGCGGACCGGTCGGCCGCCAGGTAGACCACGCCGAGCACGGCCGCGACGAAGAAGATGCCGGTGGCCAGCGTCATCGCGGTGACGTGGATGTCCAGCCAGTAGGACTGCAGCGCGGGAACCAGCTGCCCGGCGGCGGTGTAGATCAGCGTCTCGGCCAGGCCCAGGGCCACCACCACGGCGCCCATCACGAACACGCCGAGCGCCCAGGCCCGGTACTTGATCATGACGAACAGGAAGAAGATGGCGGCCACGCAGGTCAGCGCCGTGACGAACTCGTACATGTTGCCCCAGGGGGCCCGGTGCACCGCCAGTCCCCTGGTCACCACGGCCGCCGTGTGCGCGACGACGCCCGCCGCGCTGAGCGCCATGGCCGCCTGCACCCAGCAGCCGGCCTGGCCGATCGCGCGCAGCGGGGGCACCGCCACCTCGGGCATCGAGTCCGGCGCGGCGGACCCGGGAGCCGAAGGAGCGCCGGGAGCAGAAGGAGCTGCGGAAGCGGGAGGAGCTGAGGAAGCGGGAGGCGCGGCGGGGCAGCCGCTGGCCGCGCCCACCGACGGCCAGGGCGGCGGCCCGCTCCCGGGCCTGCTGGCCGGTCGCGGCCGACGCCGCGCGCCGCGGCCGCCCGAAGGCGAAGTCGCCGGCGAACGCGACCACCGACGAGCGAGTAGATGACCAGCGCCGCGATCAGGAAGTCGTTGCTGACGTGACCCAGGGCCAGGTTGACCGGCACGGTCCCTTCACTCTCCCTCGTGTTGACTGTGCGCCGGAACGGCGCAGCTCGGCGGCCAGCGACGCGAACTCGGCCTCGAAACCGCCGCTGGCGTCGGTCCGGGCCAGGCCGCCTATCTGCACCGTACTGTCCCTGCCCCGCGGGCCGTTCGCGCGGGCGCGGACGAAGACTCGCCTGCGCCGCACCATGAACGAGAGCAGCAGGCCGCCGAGGGCGGCCAGGCCGCAGATCAGGGCGGGCAGCTGGCCGGGATCGTGGGTGATGGCCAGGCTCGCCCACTGGGACGTACCCGGTGAACGTGATCGTGCCCTGGCCGTCCGGCAGCTTGAGCGACTGGCCGGGCAGCAGCACCTGCGGGGCGGAGGTCAGCTGGTGCATCCCGGCCGTGTTCATCTGGTACACCGACTGCGGCACGCCGTCGTTCAGGCCGAGGTTCCCGGCGTAGGCGATCAGGCTCACCACCGGGTTGTCGGCGGCGGGGAACGCCGACTCCAGGACGCCGCCGGCCTGACCGCGGTGGGCACGAAGACGCCGGTGAAGCCGAGCTGCTCGGGCTGCGCGCCGGAGACCTTGACCACGCCCTGGGACAGGAAGTTCCCCGAGGCGCCCGAGATGAACGGCGTGGCCTGGTCGTAGACGACCTGGCCGCGCGAGTCGGTCACCTTGAACACCGGGGCGTACCCGTGCCCGATCAGGTACACCTTGGCCCCGTCGACCGACAGCGGCCGGTTGACCTCCAGCTGGTCGGTACGCACCGGCCCGCCGGGGTGCGCGGTGTAGCTGACCTGCGCGTCGAACGAGGACGGCTGCCCGCGCTGGGCCCCGGAGGTGATGTAGCTGGCGTCGAACCGGTTCAGCGTGATCGTGAACGGGCCGAGGTCGGCGGCGCTGACGAACCGGCCGGGGTAGAACTCGTCCAGCGCGCTCTGGGTGTCGGCGAACGTCGTCCCCTGCACCAGCAGCCGGTCGGCCTTGTAGCCGAACAGCCCGCCCAGCGCGACCGAGACCAGCACCCCGAGCAGGGCCAGGTGGAACAGCAGGTTGCCCACCTCGCGCAGGTAGCCCTTCTCGGCCGACACCCAGTGCTCGCCGTCACCGTCGGGCCTGCGGAGCCGGAAGCCGTGACCGGCCAGGACGGTGGCGGCCACCTCGGCCGCCTGGGCCGGGGCCAGCGTGGTCTGGTACTCGGCCGATCGCGGCAGCCGGGTCAGGTGGCGCGGCGCCCGCGGCGGCAGGGTCCGGGCCGAGCCGGCCAGCCGGAACGTCCGGGGCACCACGCACCCCACCAGCGAGGCGAACAGCAGCAGGTAGATGGCGGCGAACCAGGGCGCGGCGAAGACGTTGAACAGCCCGAGGTGGTTCAGCCACGGCGCGAGCGCCGGGTGCGACGCGAAGTACTGCTGCACGCCGGCCGGGTCCGCGCCCTCCTGCGGCAGCATCGAGCCCGGCACGCTGCCCAGGGCGAGCAGGAACAGCAGGACCAGCGCGATCCGCATCGAGGTGAGCTGCCGCCAGCCCCACTTGAGCCAGTCGGCGAGCCCGAGCGTGCCGCTCGCCGGGTCCCGGTTCCTGGGCCCCTGCTCGTCCGGCTCGGCGGCCGACTCGAACGGGTCCGCCTCCGGCGCCCGCACATCGGTCATGAGTGCATCACCTGGGCCAGGATGTCGGTCAGTTCCTGCTGGGTCGCGGTGCCGAACACCGCTCCGGCGATGTGCCCGGTCCGGTCGATCACCAGCGTAGTGGGGGTCCCGGCGATCGGCACCACGGACGTGAAGTCCAGCGTGATCACCGAGCCGGAATCGCTGACGCTCGGGTAGGGGACGCCGAATTCGCGGGTGAAGGCCAGCGCGCTGGCCGTGTCGTCACGGACGTCCACGCCGAGGAAGGCCACCCCGTGCCGGCCGGTACTGCTGGGCGGTCACGGCCAGGGCCGGGGCCTCCTGCGCGGCACGGCGCGCACCACGATCCCCAGAAGTTGAGCACCACCACCCGGCCCCGGTAGGAGGAGAAAGCCAGCCGTGAACCGGTCAGCGTGGTGGCGGTGAAGTCCGGCGCGACGGGACGGTGCCCGGCCGAGTAGAGCACGGCGCTGGCGCTGCCCGCGACGTCGGTCACCCCGCTGTTCCCGCCGCTGGCCCACCCGGTCAGCAGCACCACGACCAGGGCCGCCCCGGCGAGACGGTCGCCGCCAAGGCGATCACGCGGCGCCGGGACTTCAACACGAGCGAACTCCTACAGGGGGTAGTACTGCCCTATTGTGCCGCATCGTCCTGGGTCACCTGACGCCGGGCCGGCACGGTGTAGGCCACCCCCACCAGCCGGTCGCCGGAGTAGGTGAAGCTGGTCACGCTGCCCAGCGCGCACTCCCGCATGGCCGGGTTGTGCCACAGCCGCCTGCCCTCGGCCATGCGCCGGGTCACCCAGATCGGCAGCTGGTGGGTCACGCACACCGCCTCACGGCCCGCGGCCGCTTCCCGCGCGGTCTCCATCACGGAAAGCATCCGGGCCGCGACGTCGCGGTACGGCTCGCCCCAGGACGGCCGGAACGGGTTGACCAGCCGCCGCCAGTGGGCGGGCTGGCGCAGCGCTCCGTCGCCCACGGCGAACTTCAGGCCCTCGAAGTGGTTCCACGACTCGATCAGCCGGTCGTCGGTCACGATCGGCAGGCCGAGCCGCTCGGCGACCGGGCGCGCGGTTTCCTGGGCGCGCTCGAGCGGGGAGGAGAACAGGGCCACCACGGCGCGTTCGGCGAAGTAATCGGCGGCGGCCTGCCGCCATCATGCGCCCGTTCGCGGACAGATGGTAGCCGGGCAGGCGCCCGTAGATGATGCCGCGGGGATTGTCCACCTCGCCGTGCCTGAGCAGGTGGACGACGGTTGTGTCGGACATAGCCCGGCCAGCTTACCTATGCTCAGGCTTGACCGGGGCGATCCGCGGCCAGTGCCGCCGCGGCGGCCCGGGCGGCCGCCGGGAGCGCGTCCGCGATGCGCGCGACAAGGCGGCCTCGTCGTGGGCCGCGGACGGAACCAGGCCTCATACGGCGACGGCGGCAGGTAGACGCCGCCGTCGAGCATGGCGTGGAAGAACGCCGCGTACGCGGCGGGCGACTGGTCCCTGGCGTCGGCGAACGACCGCACCGGCGTCGGTGCGGCCGAGGAACACCGAGAACAGGCTCCCGCCGCGCGACAGATAAAACGGCACCCCCGCCGCGGTCAGCGCCGAGGAGGCCAGCTCGGCCACCGCGCCGGCGGCGGCGTCGACCGCCGGCGTACACCTCCGGGGTGCAGGCGCGCAGGGTGGCCAGCCCGGCCGCCACCGCGAGCGGGTTACCGGACAGCGTGCCCGCCTGGTAGACCGGTCCAGCCGGGGCGAGGTGAGACATGATCTCGGGCGCCGCCGCCGAACGCCGCGGCCGGCAGGCCGCCGCCCATCACCTTGCCGAACGTGACCAGGTCCCCGGCCACGCCGTCGAGGCCGTACCAGCCGGACGGCGACACCCGGAACCCGGTCAGCACCTCGTCCATGATCAGCAGCGCCCCGGCCGACCGGCACAGCGAGCCGCGAGCAGGGCGTTGAACCCGGGCGCGGGCGGCACCACGCCCATGTTCGCCGGGCAGGCCTCGGTGATCACGCACGCGATCGCGTCCCCGCGCGCGGCGAACACCGCGGCCACGGCGTCCGGCATCGTTGTAGGGCAGCACGAGGGTGTCGGCGGCCGCCGCGCCGGTGACGCCGGGCGAGTCGGGCAGCCCGAACGTGGCCACGCCCGGAGCCCGCCGCGGCCAGCAGCGCGTCCACGTGCCCGTGGTAGCACCCGGCGAACTTGACCACCAGCGAGCGCCCGGTGAACCCGCGGGCCAGCCGGACCGCGGACATGGTGGCCTCGGTCCCGGAGTTGACCAGGCGGACCTGCTCCACCGGGGTCGCGGGCGACGATCTCCTCGGCCAGCTCGACCTCGCCCGGCGTGGCCGTGCCGAACGAGGTGCCCTGCGTGACCGCGGACGACGACCGCCTGCGACGACCGCCGGATACGCGTGCCCGAGGATCATCGGCCCCCAGGAGCACACCAGGTCGACGTACTCGCGGCCGTCCACGTCGGTCAGGTACGGCCCCGATCCGCGGACCATGAACCGGGGCACGCCGCCGACCGCGCCGAACGCGCGGACCGGGGAGTTCACCCCGCCCGGGGTCACCTCGGCACGCGCGGGCGAACAGCTACTCGCTCCGGGTCACGGTGCCGCTAACACAGGGCCTCGCAGGCGTCGACCAGGTACTCCAGCAGCCGCAGCGCGTCGGGCAGCGGATGCTCCCGCGGCGAGCGCAGCCAGCGCGCGGACAGGCCCGGGGCGTAGACCGACGGCGGGGCGAGCACGTAGCTGTCGCGGCAGTGCCAGCGCAGGCCCGGGGTGACGCTCTCCGGCTCGCAGTCCAGCCCGGACGACCACCATTCGTCTTCGTCGGCCGGGGAGCCCCTGGTCACCACGTAGAACAGCATCCGGTCCGGGCCCAGGCTCGACACCGGGCCCACCGCGGCGCCGGCCGCCTCCATCCGGGCCAGCGCGGCCGACCCGGCCTCGGCCGGCACGTCCAGCACATCAAAAACCCGGCCGGTGACGAGTATGACGTTCGCCTCCGGCCGGGTTTCCCACCAGCTCGCGATCACGTTGGGGTCCACCGTGGCCTGCATCTGCCAGGTGGGCGATACCGGGTGCGCGCCGGGCGCCGGGCAGCCGACCCGGTCGCACGAGCAGGCGCGGCCCGTCTCCTCGACGCGCGGCGTGCCGCGGTAGGGATGGGCCCCCGGGCACACCGGCCAGCCCATGGACGCGTAGTGGGCCGCCACGATCCCGAACGGCTGATGACGTTCCGCCGCCCGGCCGCGGCTCCGTTCGCTGCGGCGCCGCACCACGTCGACCATAGAACCTGCCATTTCCCCGGTTTGCCTTGATTACCTATCGTAGGGCACGAACCACGGACCGTTCGGCAAAAATGAACTTCCTATGCTGCCCGATACGGTCACGTTTTACAAACATAGGTCAGCGTCATCTATTGGGCGGCCAGCCGGCGGCCACCTCGGTCGCCCAGTAGGTGAGGATGATGCCGGCCCCCGCGCGGCGGATCGCGGTCAGGGTCTCCATGATCGCCCGGTCCCGGTCCAGCCAGCCGTTGGCCGCCGCCGCCTCGACCATCGCGAACTCCCCGCTGACCTGGTAGGCCGCGACCGGCACCGGCGCGATCTCCGCGACCCGCCGGATGATGTCCAGGTAGGCCAGGGCCGGCTTGACCATCACCAGGTCGGCGCCCTCGTCGACGTCCAGCGCCACCTCGCGCAGCGCCTCGGTCGCGTTGGCCGGATCCTGCTGGTGGCTGGCCCGGTCGCCGAACTTCGGCGCGCCCTCGGCGGCCTCGCGGAACGGCCCGTAGAAGGCGGACGCGTACTTGGCCGAATAGGCGCAGATGCCCACGTCGCCGTGCCCGGCGCCGTCCAGCGCGACCCGGATCGCCGCCACCTGGCCGTCCATCATCCCGCTCGGCGCGACCAGGTGCGCGCCGGCGTCGGCCTGGGCCACCGCGACCGCGGCGTAGCGCTCCAGGGTGGCGTCGTTGGCCACGTCGCCGTCCGGGGTGAGCAGGCCGCAGTGCCCGTGGTCGGTGTACTCGCACAGGCACAGGTCGGCCATGATCACGCACTGGTCGCCGACCTCGGCGCGCAGGTCGGCCAGGGCCAGCTGGGAGATGCCGGCCGGGTCGTCGGCCGCCGAGCCGCGGCCGTCCTTGGCTGCGGGCACGCCGAACACGATCAGCCCGCCCACGCCCGCGCCGGCCGCCTCCGCGGCCGCCTTGCGCAGGCTGTCCCGGGTGTGCTGGACCACGCCGGGCATCGAGCCGATCGGCTGCGGCTCGGCCAGGCCCTCCTTGATGAACACGGGCAGGACCAGGTCGCGCGGGCGCAGCGTGGTCTCGGCCACCAGGGCCCGCAGGGCGGGCGTGCGGCGCAGCCGGCGGGGCCGGACGACGGGGAATCCCGTGCTCATCGAAGGCTCCGGCGCCGGGCGCCGCGCCGGCGCTCGCTCGGCCGCCGGACCGGTTCCCCGGCTTCCTCGGCCGCGGCCCGCAGCGCCGCGCCGTACTCGGCCACCGCGTCGACCAGGGAGGTCATCGACGGCTTGGGCGCGGTGACGTCCACCCGGAGCCCGAACTCGGCGGCCGTCTTGGCCGTCTGCGGGCCGATGACCCCGATCACCGTGACCGCGTGCGGCTTGCCCGCGATGCCGACCAGGTTCCGGACCGTCGAGGACGAGGTGAACAGCACGGCGTCGAAGCCGCCGCCCTTGATCGCCTCGCGGACCGGCGCGGGCGGCGGGGCGGCGCGCACCGTCCGGTACGCGGTGACGTCCTCGGCCTCCCAGCCGAGGTCGATCAGCCGGGCCAGCAGGGTCTCGGTGGCGATGTCGGCCCGGGGCAGCAGCACCCGGTTGATCGGGTCGAGCACGTCGTCGTACGGCGGCCAGACCGCGGCCAGGCCCTCGGCCGACTGGTCCTCCTCCGGGACCAGGTCGGGCCGGATGCCGAAGTCGAGCAGCGCTTTTGACGTTTGCTCGCCCACCGCGGCCACCTTGACCCCGGCGAACGCCCGGGCGTCCAGGCCGTACTCCTCGAACCGCTCGCGGACCGCGCGCACCGCGTTCACCGAGGTGAAGGCCACCCACTGGTAGCGCCCGGTGACCAGCCCCTTGACCGCGCGCTCCATCTGCTGCGGGGTCCGCGGCGGCTCGACCGCGATGGTCGGCACCTCCTCGGGCACCGCGCCGTATTCGCGCAGCCGCTGCGAGACCGCGGCGGCCTGCTCCTTGGTGCGAGGCACCAGCACCCGCCAGCCGAACAGCGGCTTAGTCTCGAACCAGGACAGCGTGCTGTGCGTCGCCACCGTTTCGCCGATCACGGCGATGGCCGGGCCCCGGGTGTTGGCCAGAGAAACCCCGGCCGCCTTGAGGTCGGGGCCGATCCGGCCCAGGGTGGAGACCACGGTCTGCTGCGTGCTGGTCGTGCCGTCCCAGGTGATGGCGAACGGCGTGGCCTCCGGCCAGCCCGCCGCGACCAGCATCTTGCCCAGCTCGGCCGGGCCCGCGTCGGCGCCCAGCACCACGAGCGTGGCCGGGCTGTAAGCCACCCGGCTGACCTCGGCTGCCTGGATGACACGCAGCTCGGCGTTCGGGTCGCTGGTCAGCGGGATGCCCGCGTAGGCGGGGACCGCGGTGGCCAGCGGCACACCCGGGACGATCTCGAACCTGACCCCGGCCTGGGCGCACGCGGTAGCTTCGGCGGCCGCGCCGCTCAGCAGCGGATCACCGCCGAACAGCCGGACCGCCAGCTGCCCGTCCTGCGCGGCCTGCACGAGCGTTGCGGCCGTCGTCGCCGCGTCGGCCGGCTCGGTCAGCCGGGCGTCCGGGCGCACGTGGCGCCGGGCGATGCCGGTCAGCTCCGCGGGCGCGACGACCAGGCCGGCCTGGCCGAGCAATTCGGTCGCGCGTACCGTCAGCAGCCCCTCGTCGCCGGGACCGGCGCCGACTAGGGCGACCCATCCGGAAGGCGGCTGCTCAACCGATGCTGATTCCTGGCGCTGCCCGTTTCCGGGCCTATTTCCGGCGTTCATTGCACATCATTCCCGCTGCTGCTGGTCGGGTCCATCGGACTGCTGATGAAGTCTGCGGCCCCGCGGCGCAGCAGTTCCGCCGCGAGGTCCTGGCCGAGCCGCGCGCGTCCGCCGCGGGCGCCCTGCCGTGCGCGCGCAGCGCGCGGGTGCCGTCGGGGCTCAGCACGGCGGCCCGCATCAGAAGCTGCCCGGTGCCTGCCGCGTACCCGCCGACCGGCGCGCTGCAGCCGGCCGCGAGGGCCTCCAGCAGGCTGCGTTCGGCGACCGCGGCGGCCATGCTCGCCTCGTCGTTGACCGCCGCGAGCAGCCCGGCCAGTTCGGGGTCGTCGTCGCGGCACTCGACGGCCAGCGCGCCCTGGCCGGGGGCGGGCAGCATCTCGTCGGGCTCGAAGACCTGGGTGATGGCGGCGGCGTAGCCGATCCGGGCCAGCCCGGCGCAGGCCAGCACCACCCCGTCGAGGTCGCCGTCGGTGACGTGGCGCAGCCTGGTCCCGGCGTTCCCGCGGATCGGCACGGTTTGCAGGTCACCGCGGAGCGCCAGCAGCTGCGCTGCGCGGCGCGGCGAGCCGGTCCCGATCCGGGCCCCGGCGGGGAGGTCGGCGAGCTTGGCGCCGTCCCGGGCCACCAGCGCGTCCCGCGGGTCGTCCCGGGGCGGCACCGCGGCCAGCGCGACGCCCGGTGCGGCGCCCGCGGGCAGGTCCTTCAGCGAGTGCACGGCCAGGTCGACCTCGCCGCCGAGCAGGGCCTCGCGCAGCGCGCTGACGAAAACACCCGTACCGCCGATCTGCGTAAGCTGGGCCCGGCTCACGTCGCCCAGCGTGGTCACGCCGACGATCTCCACCGGGCGCCCGGTCCGCTCGGTGATCAGCGCGGCCACCAGCTCGGACTGCACGACAGCCATCGGGCTCTTGCGGCTGCCGAGCAGCAGCGGGCGCCCGGAAACGAGCACTGTCACCGTGTGTCCTCCTGCCCCGTCGTCTGATCTGCGGCGGCGCGGGTGACGGCCTCGACCGCGCGCGGGTCTAGGTCGAACAGAACCCGCAGCGCCGCGGCGTACTCCTCGCCCCCCGGCGAGCCCGCGAGTTCCTTGACCCGGACCGTCGGCGCGTGCAATAGCTTGTCTACCACCCGGCGCATAGTCTGGGCTATTTCATCCAGCGTCCGGGCGCTGAGGCCGTCCGCGTTCAGCCGTCCGGCCAGCCGCGCCAGCTCGGCGTCGACCACGGTGGCCGCCTTGGCCCGCAGCGCGACCACGGTCGGCGCGACCCGCGCCGCGTCGACCGCGGACTGGTAGGCGGCCAGCTCGGCCTCGCAGATGGCCCGGACCGCGGCCACGTCGTCGGCCCCGGCGTCGGTCCCGTGCTCGCTGAGCCGGTCCATGCCGATCACCACCACGCCGGGCAGGCCGGCCACGGCCGGTTCCACGTCGCGCGGCATGGCCAAGTCCAGGACGACCAGGGGGCCCCGGGCTCCGTGCTTTCCCGGCCCGCGCTTCCGGTCGGCCAGCGCGGCCGAGACCAGGTCCTGGGTGATGACGTAACCGTCCGCGCCGGTGCAGGAAATGACCAGGTCCGCGCCGGCCAGGGCAGGGCCGAGGCCGGCGAGCGCGACCACCTCAGCGCCCACCTTCGCGGCCAGGCGCTCCGCGTGGCGGCGGGTCCGGTTCGCCACCGCGATGCTCGCCGCGCCGTTCTTGCCGGCCGTGGTGGCCGCGAGCGCGCTCATCGCGCCGGCCCCGACGACCAGGACGTTCCGCCCGGCCAGCGCGGGCTCCCCTGGTTCGTGTG
Organism: uncultured Actinomycetes bacterium; assembly: GCA_963742795.1. Taxonomy (GTDB): domain Bacteria; phylum Actinomycetota; class Actinomycetes; order Streptosporangiales; family Streptosporangiaceae; genus Palsa-504. The sequence goes on along the minus strand of CAVUNL010000019.1, from coordinate 66,510 downwards.
CGGGGGCGCCCAGGCGCGCGGCGGCGAGCTCGATGGCGACGCTGACCAGGTTCTGGCCGGCCCGGTCGATGCCGGTCTCGCTCCGGGCCCGCTTGCCCGCCCGCAGCGCGAGCCGGCCGAGTTCGCCCAGCACCCGGCCCACGGTGCCCTGCTCCTCGGCGAGCTTGAGCGCCGAGCGCACCTGGCCGAGGATCTGCCCCTCGCCGACCACCACCGAGTCCAGGCCGCAGGCCACGGTGAGCAGGTGGGCGACCGCCCGGTCCTCGTAGTGCACGTACAGGTGCGCGGTGAGGTCGCGGGCCTGCACGCCGCAGTGCCGCGCGAGCAGTTCGCAGATGGCGGTCACGCCCGCGTGGAACCGGTCCACGTCGGCGTAGACCTCCACCCGGTTGCAGGTGGACACGACGAAGGTCTCCGCCACCGGGTCCGTCAGCGCTACGTCGCGGAGCAGCTTGGCCAGGGTGTCCCCGCTCACCACGGCCTGCTCCAGGATCGCCACCGGCGCGCTCTTGTGGCTGAGCCCGACCACCAGCACGCTCACCGGGTCACCGCCTAGGCCTGCGCCGCGAGTTCGGAGGTCACCGGGGCCCTCGAGGCGGCCGGGTGCGTCCCGTTGACCGTCCCGCGGCGCCCGCGGCCGGGCTCGGCCCCGCGGCCGGGCGCGGCCTCGGGCCGGGCGGCCGACCGGCGCTGGGCGTGGAAGGCGAGAATCTGCAGTTCGATCGAGAGATCGACCTTCCGCACGTCTACTCCCTCCGGCACGTTCAGCACGAGTGGAGCGAAATTGAGGATGCTGGTCACGCCCGCCGCGACCAGCCGGTCGCAGACTGCCTGCGCGGACCCGGCCGGGGTGGCGATCACGCCGATCGCGACCTTGTGCCGGGCGACCAGCGCTTCCAGCTCGTCGACGGAGCGGACGGTCAGCCTCGCGATCTTGCTGCCCACGATAGCGGGGTCGGAGTCGAGCATGGCGGCGATCGTGAAGCCCCGCGAGACGAATCCGCCGTAGTTGGCCAGGGCCCGGCCGAGGTTGCCCGCGCCGACGATGACCACCGGCCAGTCCTGGGTCAGGCCCAGGGTCCGGGATACCTGGTAGACGAGGTAGTCCACGTCGTAACCGACCCCGCGGATCCCGTAGGAGCCGAGGTGGGACAGGTCCTTGCGGAGCTTGGCCGAGTTGACCCCCGCAGCCGCGGCGAGCTCCTCGCTGGCCACCGTGCTGATGCCGCGCTCGGCCAGGCCGTACAGCGCCCGCAGGTACACCGGCAGCCGGGCCACCGTCGCTTCAGGTATCCCGCCCGACGGGCCGCTGATCTCCGGCGGCATCGCGTTAGTGTGCATCGCGGCAGCGCTCCTGGGGTTGAGCTCCTGGTTCGGGCTCCCGGGGTGGGGGCTCCCGGTACTGGCGGGCATGTGAGCCTGCGTCAGCCGACCTCATCCACGGTACGCTTTTGTGCATCAGTTCACAAAGTGGCCGCCTCACGGCTCAGGCCTGGTCACGACGGCCCGCTGAGGGCGGCGCGCAGGCGGGTCTCGCTCACCCGCCAGAAGTCGACCTGCACCCCGTCGACCAGCGTCACCGGAATCTTGTCCCAGTACTCCCGCAGGTCCTGTGGCGAGGCGGTGATGTCGCGTTCCTCCCAGCCGACGCCGAGGTCGCCCGCCACCCGCTCGATCACCGCCCGCGCGTCGTCGCACAGATGACAGCCCGGCCGGCCTAGCAGCGTGATGCGGTTCACACCGGGCGTCCGGGATTCCACGGTCAGATCCCGCCGTAGCGGCGGTCGCCCGACGGCGTCCGCCGGTCCGGCCGCGGCGGCAGCGGCTCGAGGCTCTGCGGCCGGAGCGCGGGACGCGGCGGCCCGGGCCTGGGCGGGCCCGGCGCCAGCGGGCCCGGCGCGGGCGGGGCGGCGGCCGCGGGCGGGGCGGTTGCGCGATGGGCGGTTGCGGGTTGGGCAGCGGGGCGACCTTGGCGTACTTCAGCCTCAGCTCGATGACGTTGGTGGCCAGCACGCAGGCCCGGCGGTCGGCCACGAAACGCATCATGTAGGGCTGGTTCTCGTGGCTGTCGAAGGCGGCCCGGTCGCGGTAGATCTCGTAGAAGATGCGCTGCATGGGCGCGTTCGGCACCAGGTGAATGACGTATACCAGGGTGTCCGGCTCCCTGATCCTGACCTCTTCGGCGGCCTGCTCCGCGAGCCGGTCGAAGTCGGCGACGCGGTCGTCGAGCAGGGTGAAGATCAGGATCCGGCCGTACGGCGGGGCCGCCGGCAGCTCCGGCCTGGCCGGCGGGGCGTAGTCGGCCCCGGCCGGGCCGCCGCCGCGCGGCCGGTCGGCCCGGTCCTGCCGGTCCTGCCAGTCCGGTCGCGGCGCGCCGGGCGGTCGCCGGCCGGGGTCGGTCCACCGGCCAGGCTCGCCGGAGGCGCGCAGGTCACCGGGCGGGCGCAGGTCGCCGGGGGCCCGGGGCCCGCGGTGGCCGTTCGCCGGGTACGGGGCCTCGCGGCCCGCCGGGTCACGTCCGGTCTCGTCACGGCCCACCATGCGATCACGTCCCGTCTGGTCGGGGCCGGCCGTTCGGTCACGGCCGGTGGTACGGTCACGGCCGGCCGCGCGCGACCGGCCGGTGCTGCGGCTACGCCCGGTCCCAGCCCGGGCCGGGCGTCCCAGCTGGGTCTCGAGCCTGGTCGCGCCGAACCAGACCAGCGCGGCAGCCACCAGGCTCAGCAGCGGGTAGGCCAACCGGGCGGGCAGCGAGAAGCGCAGCCCGACGGTCAGGAACACGGCCGCGCCGATCACGGCCGCCCCCGGCAGCGTGCCGGGCCACGGGCCCTCGGTCCGGGCCCGCGCCGCGGCCACGCCGACGCTCGCCGCGGCCAGGATCACCGCCACGGCCTGCACCAGGTCCAGGGCGTAGTGCGAGGGCGGCTGGTAATGCGGGCCAGCCAGCGGCCAGCCCTTCCCGAACGGCGCGACGGTCAGCGGGTCGGTAGCCAGGATCACGCTGCCGACCACCGTCAGCGCGCCGCAGACGAGCCGGGTGCCGAACCGGGCCGCCTCGCCCGGCCAGACCCGCTCGACCAGGCCCCAGGCCAGCCACAGCGGCGCGAGCAGCAGCGCGAACAGCTGGACGGCCCGGAACGTGGCCGGACCGAACCCGCTGGCGAAGCCCATGCTCTGGGCGGCCAGGGCCACGGTCAGGGCCAGCGTCCCGGCCGTCCACAGGATCGTGTCGAGCCTCGGCTGACGGACCGCCCGCCCGGCGAGCAGGCCAGTGGCCACGGCCGCGACCAGCACGCCCGCGAACCCGAACAGGGCCGGAAGCGACATCAGCCTTGCTGGTGCACGCTGCCCGGCCGCGCCGCGATCATGGCCGGGACCCGGCTACTTCTTGTTGCGGCGCTGAATGCGCGTCTTCTTCAGCAGCTTGCGGTGCTTCTTCTTGGCCATGCGCTTACGGCGCTTCTTGATGACAGAGCCCACGGGACCACCCTTCTCGGCCTTGCGGATGACGGGCACGCCAACACGCTCGCCCGGTCAGGGCGGCTGGATACACACCCGTGTTAGAGGTTACCCCTGATGCGGCGTGCTGGTGCGGCTGATCGCGGCCATCGGCCCTGTTGTCCACGGGACCAGGCCCGTGAGCAGCCACGCCGGGACGCGGCGTGCTTCTCCCCCGAGGCCCGGGCCCGCGGCCCGGTGCCTCCTAAGTTCACGAGGTACCGACGAAGGCAGTTCTCAGGTACTGATTGACTGCCTGCTCGGGGACCCGGAACGAACGTCCGACGCGGATCGCTTCCAGTTCGCCGGAGTGGACCAAGCGATACACGGTCATCTTTGACACACGCATGATCAAGGCCACTTCGGCGACGGTGAGAAATCTAACGTCGCTGAGGGGGGTATCTGCTGCCATCCAGTTGCCTCTTCCGCACGATGCCGAGCACTTGACGGGATTCAGCGCACCAGTCACGTACGTCTCCAGGGTAAGTCCCGTACAAGAAACTTCAACCCGTGCAAAGCCTCATTGTTGTCACCGTTTGGACAATCACCCGGCTCGGGCCCGGCGCAATGGTGGTCAGGTGCGCCGTCAGCAGCACATTTGCCAACGGTCAGACAGATGTGACCGTTCACTAGTGCCGCATTGCCCAAAAGTGGCGCCGGACCTGCGGCAAGGCCATTTTCGAGATCAGCGCCACATCGGCGGCTGCAGACCGTGCCAGGGAAAAGTGGCGCGGCACGTGCTGACAATCGACGCGTCGACCGGATCAGCGGGATCGAGCCCGGCGGTGACCGGAATATAGTCCGCGGACTGCCCGTCCGTCATCGTCGACGGCGCCTGTTCACCGGCCCGCTCTGCGGCCAGGGCGCGCCAGCTTTCCGGCACCGCGCGGGCCGGGTCCACCGGCTCGCCGGCCGCCACGGCCAGCAGGTGCGTCCAGGACCTCGGCACCACCTGGACCAGCTCGTATCCGCCGCCGCCGGTGAGCAGCCACCGCCCGCCGGCGACCTCGTGGGCCAGGTCGTGGACCATGATCGCGGCGCGCCGCTGCGCGTCGATGCTGAGCTCGAGGTGGGCCAGCGGGTCGAGCCGGTGGCTGTCGCAGCCGTGCTGGCTGACCAGCACCTCGGGCCGGAAGGCGCGCAGCAGCGGCGGGACCACCGCGTCAAACGCGCGCAGCCAGCCCGCGTCGCCGGTGAAGGCGGGCAGCGGCATGTTGACCGCGTAGCCGCGGCCGTCTCCGGCGCCGGTCTCCGAGGCCAGCCCGGTCCCGGGAAACAAGGTGGCCGGATGCTCGTGCAGGCTGATGGTCAGCACCCGGGGGTCGTGGTAAAAGGCCGCCTGCACGCCGTCGCCGTGGTGCACGTCCAGGTCCACGTACGCGACCCGCTCCGCGCCCTCGTCCAGCAGCGCGCTGATCGCGATGGCCGGGTCGTTGTACACGCAGAAGCCGCTGGCCGACCGGCGCATCGCGTGGTGCAGGCCGCCGGCGATGTTCACCCCGTGGCGCGCCTCGCGGTCAGCATTTCCGCGCCACACCGCCCGGGCCGCCGCGAGCGTCGCGCCCGCGACCAGCGCCGAGGCTTCGTGCATGCCGGCGAACACCGGGTTGTCCGGGGTGCCGAGCCCGTACCGCAGGTTGCCCCTCCCGTCGCGGCCCGCCTGCCGCACCGCGTCGATGTAGGCGGAGTCGTGCACCAACTCGAGCTCGTCTCGCTGCGCCGGGGCCGGGTCGAGCACCGACACAGACGGCAGGTCCAGCACGCCGAGCTCGCGGGCCAGCGCCATGGTCAGCTCGACCCGGACCGGCGCCAGCGGATGACCGGGCCCGAAGTCATAGCCGATCAGGCGGTCATCCCAGGCCAGCGTCAGGGGGCCCGGCACTTACTGCCTCGCGGTACTCGCCGGGCCCGGCGGGCCGGCGGCGGCCGGATCGGCGCCGAGCTCACGGCCGCGGTCGCGGGCCGCCTCGATGGCGGCCAGGAACGCGGCTCGCACCCCGTGCCGTTCGAGCTCCCGGATCGCGGCGATCGTGGTGCCGCCCGGCGAGGTGACCGCCTCGCGCAGGATCACCGGATGCTCGCCCGATTCCCGCAGCATGGTGGCCGCGCCGTAGACCGCCTGGGTGACCATCTCCAGCGCGGCGGCGCGGGCCGTGCCGAGCAGGATGGCCGCGTCCACCATCGACTCGACCAGGTAGTAGACGTACGCGGGGCCGCTGCCGGACAGCGCAGTCGCCGCGTCCTGCTGCGATTCGGGGATGCGCAGGACCTTGCCTACCGGGCGGAACAGTTCCTCGGCCCGGCGCAGGTGCTCCTCGCCCGCGTAGGACCCGGCCGAGATCACGCTCATCGCCTCGTCCACCAGGACCGGGGTGTTCGACATGACCCGGACGACCGGCACCTCCCCGTCCAGCCGCCGCTCGATGAACGCCGTGGTGATCCCGGCCGCGACCGAGACCACCAGCCGGTCCGGCGGCACCGCGGGCGCGATCTCGGCCAGCAGCTTGCCCATGTCCTGCGGCTTGACCGCCAGGACCAGGGTGTCGGCCAGCTTGGCGGCCGAGGAGGCGTCGGTCACCTGGATCCCGTACCGCTCCCGGAGCTCGGCGCCCCGGTCCTCGCGGCGGACCGCAGCCACGACGGCCGCCGGCGGCCGGCCCGCGCGCAGCAGCCCGGACAGCAGCGCCTCGCCCATCTTGCCGGTGCCGAGAATCGCGATCATGCTGTGTCTCCCGCTCGCCTCCGGGGCGCCTTTAGGCACCGCCTTCCTTCGTCGCTCGTTCCTCGCTCCTCAGTCCAGGCGGCGCCGCGCCCCTCCGGCTCGCTCACGGTCCTATCCCTTCGATCGCAGCGAGCGCAGGAAGAAGGCGAGGTTACCCGGTCGTTCGGCCAGCCTGCGGACCAGGTAGGCGTACCAGTCGCCGCCGTAGGGGACGTACACCCGCATCCGCGCTCCGGTGTTGGCCAGCCGCCGCTGTTCGGCCGGGCGGATCCCGTACAGCATCTGGTACTCGAAGGTGTCCGGCGCGCGCCCGGTCAGCCGGGCCAGCGATCCGGTGATCTCGATCAGCCGCGGGTCGTGCGTGGCGAGCATGGGATACCCCGGCCCGTTCATCAGCGCCCGCAGGCCGCGCCCGTAGGACAGGTCCACGTCCCGGCGCGCGGCGAACGCGACGCTGTCCGGCTCGCTGTAGGCGCCCTTGCACAGCCTGACCCGAACGCCGTAGGCGGCCAGCGCCCGGCAGTCCGCCTCGGCGCGCCGCAGGCAGGCCTGGACCACGCAGCCCAGGTCGGGGTGCTCGGCACGCAGCTTCGCGGCGATCTGCTGGGTCGGCTCGATGGCCGGGTACTCCTCGGCGTCCAGGGTGACGGTAGTCCCGGCCTCCGCCGCGGCGGCGCAGATCCGCGCGATGTTGGCCGCCGCGATGCCGGGCCCGAGGAACAGCCCGACCGCGGTCGGCTTGACCGAGACCTCGGCCGCCCCGCCGTGGGTCAGTCCCTCCGCGCTCAGCTTGCCGAGGAGCTGCACGTACTCCTGCGTGACCGCGGCGGCCTGCGCCTCGTCCGTGGTGTCCTCGCCCAGGTAGTCCAGGGTGACGAGCAGGCCCGCGGCGCGCAGCTCACGGCTCACCCGCACCGCGTCCTGCGCGGTCTCCCCGGCCACGTAGGAATCGACGATGGCGCGCGTGGCCGGCGCGGTGGTAATGAGCTGGCGCAGCCGGGAACTGGCTGAGGCCGCGAGCAGGACCCTGCGCAGCACGAGGTGACCCCCTTCGGTGGGAATGCTCAGATCAGGTTCCGCCGGCGCAGCGTGACCTGCACGTTCGCGCCGGCGTCGGGCGGTACGACCACCTCCTGGGCGGCGGCCACGCCCCCGGCCAGCAGCGTCGCCTCGACCGGCACCGTGCGCTTGACCAGGGCCAGGCCGATCGGGCCGAGTTCGTAGTGCCGCGCCGCGGATCCCGTGAACCCGACCACTGTGCTGGCTCCATCTGGTCCGCCCAGCTCGACCGGGTCCCCGTGCGCGGGCAGCCGGTCCACGCTGCCGTCCAGGTCCAGGAACACCAGCCGCCGGGGCGGATGCCCGAGGTTGTGCACCCGGGCCACCGTCTCCTGCCCCCGGTAGCAGCCCTTGGTCAGGTGCACCGCGGTATCGATCCAGCCGACCTCGTGCGGGATGGTGCGGTGATCGGTGTCCAGGCCGAACCGGGGTACCCGCGCGGCGATCCGCAGCGCCTCGAACGCCCACATGCCGCCCAGCGTGCCCCCGCGCCGGACCAGCTCGGCGGCCGCGGCGGGCAGCAGGTCCCGCGCCACGATCAGATCGATTGATCCGAACGGACCTGGCTCCACCCTGGCCCTTACTCCCTCGAGCTCCGCGGCGAGATCGCCGCCACCGGGCCCGAGCACGGTGAGCACCGCGCAATCCTGGCTCACGTCGGCGACCTCGACGCGCAGCATGAACCGCATGGACTCCAGGAACGCGACCAGGCCGGCCGCGGTCCCCGGCTCCACGTGCAGCCACACCGAGGTGCCGTCGTCGGTCAGGGTGAGGTGGTGTTCCACGTGCCCGGTCGGGCTGAGGATCAGGGCCTGGGCGCTGTCGCCCACCGCCAGCCGCTCCAGGTGCTGGGTGGTCAGGCTGTGCAGCCAGTTCAGCCGGTCCGGGCCGGTAATGGTCAGCACGCCGCGGTTGGACCGGTCCACCAGCCCGGCCGCGCCCTCCAGCCCGCGCTGCTCCCGCATCGGGTCGCCGTAGTGCGCCGCCACCCCCTGGTCCGGCCAGCCGGCTTCCACCGCGCCCTCTTCTTTGAGCAGTTCGCTCGCTGGACTTTTTTGTTCGCTCGCCTCCGCGGCGCTCACAGGCTCCGCCTTCCCTCGTCGCTCGTTCCTCGCTCCTCAGTCCAGGCGGAGCCGCGCCGCTTCGGCTCACTCACTGGTCAGCCCGGCATTGCTGGCAGCGGCCGAAGACGGTCAGATGGCCGACGTCGGTCTCGAAGCCATGCCGCTCGGCCAGCGCGGTGATCAGCGGGCGGATCGCGTCCGGGCCGATCTCGCTCACCCGGCCGCACTCCTGGCAGACCAGGTGCACGTGCCCGGCGTCGCTCGCCAGATGGTAGATGGGCGCCCCGTGCCCGAGATGGGTATGGGTGACCATGCCGATCTGCTCGAGCAGCTCGAGCGTGCGGTAGATGGTGGAGATGTTGACGCCGCGGGCCGTCTGCTGCACCTGGGCGCCGATCTCTTCCGGGGTCGCGTGATCCAGCCGGGCCACCGCCTCGAGCACCAGCTGGCGCTGCGGCGTCACCCGGTAACCGCGGGCCCGGAGCTGCTCGTCCCACTCGCGCACGGGCAGAGGTGGCGACGCTGCCTCCCGGTCCATGCCCCCATAGTAGTTGCGGTGATTGAGCGGACGGCGAAATGCTCTTGCCCCTTCGCCCGCTTCGCGGATAACGTCGAGGTACGCGGGAAAGGAGGTGGTCCGAAAGTATGCATAGACAACGGACACGCGAGGTGGTTGTCAGCTAGCCGCCTTCCCGCCGGCACGACGTCCAGTGGGGCGGCGGCCGGCTAAATCTGGCAAACATCGAGTCCCCGGGTTGGCCGACCTTGTCCAGTCGGTCCCTGTACGGCGCGCCAACCGTGCCACGCAGGAGTCGCCCGGGGATTTTTTGGCCCTATTCTCCGCTGCTCACGCGCTTGAGCTGCGCCGACAGGTGCGGCTGGAGCGGCTGGCCGACGGCCGCCAGGTCGTAGGCGTAGGCCAGGTCGCCGCCCGCCAGCCCGTAGAGCCGGTGCCCGGCCGTGACCTCCTTGGCCGTGGCGGTCCGGGCGACCACGTCGGTGGCCATCTCGATCCGGGTCCCGGTGATCTCGCCCAGGTAGATCTCGACGATCCCGGTGGGGTGGGCCAGCATGACCTCGACCTGGTTGTCGGGCCGCGGCCGCCAGTAGCCGGATTCGGTGCCCAGCGGCAGGCCGATCCGCCCCTCCTCGTCCAGCCGCCAGGTCCGGCTGACGTAGCTCAGGAACGGCTTGCCGTTGTGGCTGAACTCGATCTCCTGGCCGAACTGGAACGACTCGATGGTCGGGTACCCGCCGATCCCCGCGCCTTCCCACCGCCCGAGCAGGAACGCTATCGGCGCCAGGTCAGGATGAATCGCCATGGCGGCCCTGTCTTCTTCCGGCGCCCAGGTACACCCGCCCGGCCACGTACAAGCACGCGGCCGTGACGGCGGCGAACACGCAGATCAGGATCGCGGCGCTCAGCATGCCGTGCATAGGCCGCAAGTGTAGAGCCGGGCCCGGCCCGCGGGCCCGCGGCGCGCCGTAGTGCGCCTCATCTGCCGGGGCTAGAGTTCAGCCATGGCCGATCGCTCGCTTGTCATCAAGGTCACGGCCGGGAAGGACGACCCGGAACGGTGCAATCAGGCCTTCACCGTCGCCGCGGCGGCGGTGGCCAGCGGGGTGCGCGTGTCGCTGTGGCTGACCGGGGAGTCCGCGTGGTTCGGGCTGCCGGGCCGCGCGGAGGACTTCTCGCTCCCGCACGCCGCGCCGCTGGCCGACCTGCTGGCCGGGGTCCTGGCCGCGGGGACCGTGACGGTGTGCACCCAGTGCGCCGCCCGCCGGGACATCCAGCCCGATGACGTGATCCCCGGCATCCGGATCGCCGGCGCCGCGACCTTCGTCGCCGAGATCATGACCGACGGCGCCCAGGCCATCGTCTACTAGACCGGGCTGGGAAACCAGTAGCTGAGCACCATAGTCGCTTCGTAAGGTTGCCCGGTGATCGATTACTCATGGCGCGGCCCGTTCACGAACGCCGAGCTGAACGCCCTGCAAATGCCGGACTCATCGCGTTGAAGGGCTAGTCTTGCCCGCTGGTCGCGCATCCCCGCCGGGCAAGCCTGCAGCCGAGAGCGCGGCCGTCAGGTCCTGGACGCTCGGCGCCCCCTCTGCCGTCCCGTCAGAACCGCGGTAGATCCGGCACGATACGCTCGGCACCGCCCCGGCCCCGGCGAAGGGATCCACGCCGTCGAGCAGGATGGTGGGCGAGCCGGTCATCCTCAGCCGCGTGGCCTCCGCTTCCCCGGTGACTTCCACCAGCTCCACTGATGCCGGCCGCCCGGCGAGCGCAGCCGTGATCCGCCCGACGGCGACCGGGGCGTTCGGGCAGTCCGGAACGGCCAGAACCGTGATCCGCATCGTCGTTGTCCTCCGCTCATAGCCTGCGCACTTTCAGACGTTACGCCTGCCAGGACGACCGCCCGGGACCGGACGCGTCATGGCCTGCCTGCCGCTGCCACCACGGTCCGTTCGGCCAAAGAAAGAGACCTCAGCTGGCTCCGGCGATCAGCGCGGGGCCGTCGTCCCCTGGGTGGCCAGGCGTTCGCCGCGCAGGCTCTGCACCAGTTCCTCCTGGCGCGGGTCGATCGGCGGCAGCGGGCCGGTGACCCAGCTGAGCAGCAGGTCGGCCAGGCTGGGGTTGCGGACCAGCGCGGGACCGTGCAGGTAGGTGCCGACCACGCGGCCGGAGTAGGCGCCCTCCGTCCCGTCGCCGTTGCCGACGCCGGTCAGCACGGTGGCGAGCGGCTTGATCTCCGGGCCGCGCCACGTGGTGCCCTGGTGGTTCTCGAAGCCGGTGAGGCGCTGCACGCCGAGCGCCGGATCGACGTCGGCGGTGATCTCACCGACCCCGCGCCGCTCACCGCGGCCGCTGCGGATGTCGAGCAGCCCCAGGCCCGGGACCGGCTCGCCGTCCACGCCGCCGAACTCGGTGCCGACGATCTGGTAGCCGGCGCAGACGGCCAGCACGACCGCGCCCCGGTTGACCGCCGCGGCCAGCCCGCCGCCGGCCCGGAGCCGGCGCGCGGCCAGGATCTGCGGCAGGTCCTCGCCGCCGCCCAGCAGGTAGATATCGCCGTCGGCGGGGACCCGCTGGTCGGAGTTGACCTCGGCGATCTCGACCGGGATGCCGCGCAGCCGGGTGCGGCGGGCGAGCACGAGCAGGTTCCCGCGGTCGCCGTACGTGCTGAGCAGGTCCGGGTAGATCCAGACCAGCCGCACGGCGGACGGTCCCCGGGATCCGTACCCCGGGCCGAAACCGGTGTCCATCGTCCTCCTGCCCCTGATTGTCAGGCGGCGCGCCCGAGCAGGGCGCGGATCTGCTGGAACGCCGTGTAGTTGGCGATCACTTCCATCGACGGGCGGCGAGCTGCGTCGACCGCCTCGTCGATGCTCCCGACCACGCGGAACGCCACCTCGTCCGCCTCCAGCCGGACGGCCAGGTCGGTCCGGCGCTCGCCGGTCACGAACACCGGCCGGCCGCGCAGCCGGCGGTAGTCCACGTCCCACAGCCACGAGGTGTCCTTGCCGTCCGGTATCCGGGCGTTCACGGCCAGGGTGACCGGCACCGGGGCCGGGACCAGGACGTCGAGGGCCTCCAGCCAGCCGGCCGGGTTCTTGGCCAGCAGCAGCCGCAGGTCACAGCCGTGGCGTTCCACGTGGGTGTACCGGCCCGCGACGGACCGGACCTGAGCGATGGCGGTCAGCGCCTGCGGGACGGCGACGCCGAAGACGTCCGCCACGGCCAGCGCGACCACGGCGTTCGACCGGTTGGCCCGCCCGGGCAGGATCAGGTCCAGCGTCCGGGACCGGCCGGTGGGGTCGATCACCTCGTCGCCCGCGAGCACCCAGCTGACCGGCGGGCGCCGGTTCGGGCACTCCCCGCACTGCCAGTCCTCGCCGTCGCGGCGCAGGTGCGACCCGCAGTTCGGGCAGCACCAGGAGTCGTCGTGCCAGCGCTGGCCCGCGGCCACCCAGGTCACCTTGCGGGCCTGACCGGCGGCCCAGGCCACGAGCGGGTCGTCCGCGTTCGCGATGACCCGGCAGTCGGCGGCGGCCAGCGCCGCCCGCCAGCGCCGGGCCAGCAGCCAGATCTCGGCCGCCCGGTCCATCTGGTCCCGGCTCAGGTTCAGCAGGGTCACCACCCGGGCGCGGGTGGCGGTGAGCATGGCCGGCAGGTACTTCTCGTCGACCTCCAGCACGGCCATGGTCGCGTCCGGGGCCCGGGCCAGCGCGGCCACCAGGCCCGCCTCCATGTTGGCGCCGAACGCGTTGGAGGCGACCTGCTGGCCCAGCGTGCCGATCGCGGCGGTGATCAGCCGGGTGGTGGTGGTCTTCCCGTTGGTCCCGGTGACCAGTACGATCTGCCGCCCGCCGGCCAGCAGCGAGAGCAGATCCGGCTCCAGCCGCAGGCCGATGATCCCGCCGATGACCGATCCGTCGCCGCGGCCGGCCAGCCGGGAGGCGCGCCCGGCGGCACCGCCGACCGTGGTGGCGAGGCGTGCGCGGATGGGGAGACCGGATCGCCGTGACGGCGGGCTGCTGGTACTCATCGGGGCGATGCTATCCGGTCGCGGCCGGGCGCAGGTCCGTGTTCCAGGCCGGGCTCAGGAGCGGCGGCGGCGCCGCCAGTCCAGACGGGCCGGCGGCGGGCCGAGGTTGGGCGGCGGACGGTCGTCCCCCGAGCGCCAGCCGGCCGGGACTCCGCCAGCCGGGGCGCCGCTGGCCGTGCGGCGGCCGCCGGGTTCGGAGACGGGCCCGGGTTCAGAGACGGGCCCGGGTTCGGAGGCGGGCCCGGGTTCGGAGACGGGCCGGGATTGCGGGACCGTCGCGGCGGGCAGGCGCCGGAACTCCTCCAGGGTCAGCAGGGTGGCGGCGCGGAGGCCGCCGATCCCCGGGTTGGCGTCGGTCAGGACCACCTGCCGCCCGCCGGGGGCGGCGTAGGTGACGATCATCGCGCTGGCCGGCAGCTGCTGGAGTTCGTGCTGCTCGATGAGGAACTCCCGGGACCGCTGCAGCGCGTGGGCGAGCGATTCGCTGTCGCCGGTGGCCTTGGCGGTGGTCAGCCCCCAGGCCGTGCTGGTGTTGATCCCGGTGCTGACCGTCTCGCTTTCTCCGGTGCTGCGCGAATCGCTGGCCTGGCTGTTGCGCGAGACGCCCGCGGGCAGCGGCAGCACGCCCTGATCGGTCCGGCTCCGCCCGGTGCCGCGGGTGCTGCCCTCGCTGGTGGACCAGGACGCCGCCAGCGAGCTGACCGAGCCCGCGGTGCTGGTGTAGCTGCCGGTCGTGGTGTCGGTGACCGAGAGCCCGACCGTCTCGGTGAGCTGGGACAGGACGAAGCGGTGCTCGGTGCCGAGCTGCTCGCTGGCCGCCTTGGCGTCCTCGGCGTTACCCAGCCGCATGAACGCCACCGCGGCGTTCCCCCGGCCGAGCCGCTGCTTGACGTGCGGCGGGACGGAGCGGTAGCCGAGAACGAGCCCGGTCCCGGTGCTCTCGCACGCGTCGCTCAGCCGGTCGAGCGTGTCGCCCCGCAGCCGGTCCGCGCCCAGCACGAAGACCGTGTGCTGCCACGGCCGTCCCGGCCGTTGCCCGCGCAGGGTGCGCGTCAGCGCGACGGCCAGGTAGGTCGCGAGGATCTTGCCCTCGGCCGAGCCGGCGTGCTGGCCCACGGCGATCACCCGGAGCGCGCTGGCCGGCAGCGGGACCGGCGCGGCGCCCACCGCGGCCAGCTTGCGCAGCTGGGACTCCAGGACCCAGGCCCGCTCGACGACCACGCGGTCGGCCGCGGCGCGGCCGAACACCGTGCTCAGCCGGTCCACCTGCGCGACGCTGATCAGCCCCGCGTCCACGTCCGCGCGGGGGTCGCCGACCTGGGCCAGGATCCGCAACGCGGCCGTCACGCCCGCCACCGTCGCGGTGCCGCCCAGCGCGTCGATGACCCGCTCGAGGATCGCGTTGTCGAACGAGAGGTCGCGCGTGGAGCCTTGTTCCTCGGTCGCGCTGGCCACCGTGGACAGCACGTCGGCCAGGCCCCCGGCGTCCAGGCCGGTGCCCAGATCGAGCCGGGGCAGGTCCTCGGGCAGCACCCAGACCAGCGGCTCGAGGCCGGACGTCGTGGCGAAGGAGATCAGGTCCAGGGCCACCGCGCCCTCGGTCAGGTCGAGCACCGTGACCTCGGCACCCGCCGCCAGACGCGGCGCGGCGGCCGTGGTGAGCACGGCGGACCAGCCCGACAGCGTGCCGCCGGCCACGTCGACCCGGTGGATGCCGCCGGGCACAGCCACCCCGTACCAGCGTTTCTGGTGCTCATAGGCGATGCGGAGGGCCTGCCAGTCCCGGACCCGGCTGGCGTGTTCGGCCTGCCAGGCGAACAGCTGGCTCTCCTGGGCCGCGCGCAGCTTGCCCACCCGGCTCCGCTCGCCGGCCATCCGCGCCCGCAGCGCCCGCTCCCCTTGCCAGACGGCGTAGCCGCACAGGCCCGCGATCAGCACGCAGATGATCACGCCGAGCCCGGCCACCAGGATGGGCAGCCAGCCGACCGCCCCGAGGATCACGGCCGCCACGCCGACCACCACGGCGATGCCGAGGGTGGCCTTCAGCGGCCGGTTGAGCAGGTTCTCCTCGCGCCGCTGGGCCGCGGCCCAGTCGGGGTTGAGCCGCTCGTGCTCCGGCGGGGTGGGCCGGCGCGGCGCCGGTCCCGGATCCGGGCACAGGGTCGAGTACTGCCAGCCTAGGTGCAGGCGGTCGGCCCGGGCCGAGGTCATGGGTGCCCCGCGTCTCGCCCGGGCGACGGGATCCGGGCCCGGACGAAGGCTGCGCGCGGCACCAGCCGCCGCGGGTTCTTGACCATGAGCAGGAACTCGCCGGCCCGCAGCGCGGACAGGCCGTCGAGGCTGCGCGGCGCGGTCTGGTCCTCCATCCGGTGGGCCACCACCACGTTGGTGAGTTCCGCGAGTTCGGCCGCGGCCGGCGCGGAGGTGGTCGCCGCGAGCACCGGCAGGCCGGCGCCCGGGCCGCGGGCGATGAGCTCGGTGACCGAGCTGCGCGGCATCGAGCCGCACTCGGCCAGCCACACGATCCCGTCGCCGCCGACGCCGATCCCGCGCAGCGCCGCGCCCGCGGTGAGCAGGTCCTGGCAGACCAGCCGGGTAAGCATGGCCGAGACGGCCGGCGACGGCGAACCGCCCAGCCGGAACAGGACCACGCCCCGGTCGGTGACCGTCTGGCCGAGGTCGATCTCGGCCGCCGGCGCCGGGCCGGGCGGGCGCAGCCAGCGGCCGGACTCCGACGCCTTGAGCTCGCGCAGCTGGCGGGCGAGCGCGGCGGTGGTGGCCGGGTCGGCGTGCAGCAGGCTCACCGATACCCGCGTCCGCTCGGCCAGCACCTCGCGGCGCGGGTAGCTGGCCGGGACGTGCTCCATCCGGGCCCGCATGGCCGTCGGGTTCAGCAGGTGGATGACCTCGTCCAGCACGGGTACCCGGGGATCGCCCGGGGCGGCGTCGATCAGCTCGAAGACGTCCTGCAGGTAGGCCACGCAGCTACGCCGGTAGTGGCTGCCGGGCCCGTCCCAGCTGACCATGGCGGTGATGAGCGAGGCCCGCTGACCGGGGTCGCCGTGCCGGAACGGCTCGTAGCAGGCGCCCTCGCCGAATACCCGCAGCGGCGCGCCCGCCGCGGCGCAGACCGCGGCCAGCCGCCCCGGCAGGGCCCGGTCGCCGGTCAGGTCCACCGCGACCACCGGCTTGCGCCGCCGCACCGCGGCGTGGACCAGCTGGAAGCTCGTGCTCAGCACGTCCTGTTCGGCCGAGCCGCACACGGACACGCCGCCGGCCGTCTCAGGCCAGGACAGCGTGATCCGGGTACCGGATCCGGCCGCCACCCCGAGGCAGCTCCCGTCCCTGGTCACGACGCCGCCGGCCCGGATGGCCCGCCTGATCGCGGCGCGCCGGACCGCGACCAGCAGACCGGGACGGGCCGGGCGCATGCTGGTCTCGTCGGTGTGCAGCCAGCTCAGCCAGCCGATGATGGCCGCCTCGGCGGCACCGGCCACGATGGCCAGCGGGAGCTGGCGCGGCAGCCAGCTCCCGATCCCGGTGAACGCGCCGGTGAAATGCAGCACGTGGTCGAGCTGATACCCGCTGGCCCCGAGGTAGGCGGCCACCTTGGCCGGGCCGGCCCCGAACCCGGCGGCGGCGGCCCGCGGGCCCACCGCCAGCGTCCACGCCACCCCGATGACGACCGGGACCAGCAGCCACGACAGCCGCCACCTGGTCGCCCGGGTGGTCAGCGCGAACACCACGGCCAGGACGATCGTCAGCTGCGCGAACAGCACGTGGGCCAGCACCGCGACCACCACGCAGGCAGCCAGGAACTCGCCACGGCGGGGAAGCCCCTTGGGGACGAGATACCGAGCGCGCCGTGGCATCTGTTCCGCTTGTGTCGCGACCCTGGCCGACATCTCGATCCAGGGTTGCAGGTGCGCGGACGCGTGTCCAGGCAGCCACCCTTTCGACACGCTTACGAATTACGACGGCGCGCTGACCTGAACCTCAGTTGTATCAATCGCAACTCTGAACAACTCTGGCTTGAGCATGACCACGGTCAGACCCGCCGGGCTGCCCGTGGCCGGGTCGTCGAACCTGACCGTCACCGTGATCACCGGCTGCCCGGGTGACAGCCGCAGGCTCCGCGCCACCGCGGGCTGCGGCGGGCTCAGCTCGACGCTCACCGCCGCGGCGGGCAGCTCGCTGGCCAGGACCGCGTCGAACGACGAGAGCCCGGGGTCGTGCTCTGGCGCGGCCTGATGGCCGGCCTCGCCGTTCTCGTCGTCCGCCGTCTCGCGCAGGTACGCCGTGGACACCGCCGCCGGCTCGCCGTCCGCGGACCATACGGAGCGCACCACGCGGATCGGCGCCCCGGCGGCCAGGCCGAGGGCCCAGGCCACATCCTGTGGCGCCTCGCGGCGCGATACGTGCCTGCTCTGGCAGGTGATCGTGGTGCCCATCGGGTCGAGCCGGGTGCCGAGCCCGCCCGCGCCCTCGACCGGGATCCAGTAGTCGGCCGGGCTGGCCCGGTACAGCTGCCCGTCCGGCAGCCGCCGCACCAGGGAGCGGCGGGCCAGGTCGGCGATCGCGGCGTCGATCTCGGTCAGGCTGACGTTGTACCTTCTGGCCAGCGCGCTGCGCCGGGGCAGCCGCCAGCCCGGCTCCCGGTGGACCAGCGCCGCCGCCATCCGGTCGGCCAGCACCCCGGCCGCCCCGGCCGGCGCCTGCCGTCCCTCCTGGCCGACGTCGACCCGGGCGGGCGCCGCCTTGGACAGCGGCGTGGGCTGCGGTGGTACGGGGATCGGATGATCACGTCCCGCAGGGCCAGCAGTCATTCCGTTATCGCCGCGACCGGGCCAGGATCAGCCGACCGATCGCTCCGGGCACAAGCGCGAATCGCAACAGGATCAGCCCTTTATCTTGGCAATTTGGGCCTGGGACAGCGTGACCACGGACGGCGGCAGGGGCTGGAAGTTCACCTGCGCCAGCTGCGTGGTTCCGGTACTGACCGCCCAGTTGAGGAAGGCCCGCAGGTCCTGCGCCCGGGTGGGGCTGGCCTGCGAGGTGCTCACGATGGCGTACTCGTAGTTGATGATCGGGTAGACCCCGGCGCCCGAGCCGTTGATCAGCGAGATGGTCTCGTTGGCCGGGGTGTTCGTGAAGCTGGCCAGGCCCGCCTGAATCGCGCTCGCGGTCGGCAGCACGTAGTTGCCCGCGGAGTTGCCGAGCGCGACCTCGCCCTCGCCGTCCTTGGTCACCGTGGACAGGTAGCTCACGCCGACGTAGCCGATCGCGCCGGGCGTGTCGTGGACCGCGGCGATGATCCCGCTGCTGCCCGTCGCGGCCAGCTCGCCCGGCTGCCTGGGCCACGCCACCGTGGTGCCGATCAGCGAGGAACTCCACTCGGCGGGGTCCTGGGCATTCATGTACGAGGTGAACAGGAACGTGCTGCCCGAGGCGTCGGTCCGGTGGACGAGCACGATCGCGGTGCCGGGCAGGGTGACACCCGGGTTCAGGTTCTTGATCGCCGGATCGTTCCAGGTGGTGACCTGGCCGGCGAAGACCTGCGCCAGCACCGTGCCGTTCAGCTTGAGGTGCGTCGACGGGCTGACCCCGGGCACGTGGCAGATCACCATCAGCGCGGCGACGGCCAGCGGGATGTTGACCAGGTTGGTGTGCTTGGTCACGTCGGCCGGCGACAGGTAGGCGTCGGACGCGCCGATGTCGGTCGTGCCCGCCGCGGCCGACGAGATACCGGTCCCCGAGGAGGAACTCGTGGTGCTGATGTGCACCTGCGAGAACTGGGCATGGTAGGCGGGGCCCCACAGAGCGAACAGCGGAGCCATCAGCGAGCTGCCGGTTTCCGACAGCCGCTGGGCCGCGGACGCGGGCGTCGCCGGCAGCGCCGGGCCGTTCGCGGCCGGCGAGGCCGGCGTGCTTGCCGCGCCCCCGGTACAGGCGGCCAGGCCCAGCGCGGCGGCCAGGACGAGCGCGGCCACGGCGAGAGGGCTCCGGCCCGGACGGCGGTCCGGTGGAGGTTGCGCCTCTTCCGCAGCCAACGACGACAACGTGCCCTCACTCGTCTGGAAACCGAAGGGGGGAGGCAAGACTGCGCCTGCCCTCGCTCATTGAATGCATCTTGAATTAATGGAATGAAAGAAAAAAGGAACGAACAGACGGCCACTTGATGTCATATAGGTGAACGAGGATCGTTGCGGGCCGCCAGCAGGTGAGCGGCACGAGACCGGCGGCGCGGGCCGCAGGCCGTGGTCACGACGGCCGCGCGACCCCTGCGCCGGGCGCCGGGACGGCTCGTCCGGGCGCCGCCTGGTCCGGTCCGCGGGGGATCGCGGGTCGCCCAAGACACCAGAACTTAACTTTTTAGCCTCGTTTTATCCATCTCACATTTACCCGCCAGTACGAGCGTCGCCGCCAGACTGTACTCGCACACCACGGTTCGCAGGATGACCGGGCTGCTCGTGGCAGCCCAAACCCGATAAACCCTGTAAGGAGTACCCGATATGCACCTTCGACGTAGACGGCAGGTGACGACGGCGGGGCTTGCTGTCTGTGCGGTAGCACTCGCCGCATGCTCCTCATCGAGTTCGTCGTCGAGCAGCAGCAGCGCGTCGACCGGCACCAGCAGCTCAACCGCGTCGGCCAGCAGCAACGCCAGCCTCAGCGGCACGCTCAACGGGAGCGGGTCGACCTTCCAGACCGTCTTCCAGCAGTCGGCCATCTCGGCCTTCAGGTCGGTCGACCCCGGCATCACGGTCAACTACGGCAGCGGCGGCTCGGGCAAGGGCCGCACCGACCTGGCCTCGGGCGTGGTCAACTACGCGGGCTCGGACTCGCCGATCCCGGCCGCCGACGTGCCGCTTTTCAAGGGCAAGACGGTGCTGTACTTCCCCGTCATCATCGGCCCGATCACGATGGCGTACAACCTGTCCGGCGTCAGCAACCTGAAGCTGACCCCGACGGTCATCGCGAACATCTTCGAGGGCAAGATCACCAAGTGGAACGACCCGGCCATCACGTCGATCAACTCCGGGGTCAGCCTGCCCAGCACGCCGATCACGGTCGCGGTCCGCTCGGACTCCTCGGGCACCACGCAGAACTTCACCCTGTTCCTCAAGGACGCCGTGCCTAGCGTGTGGACGCTCGGCAGCAGCTCGACGATCAAGTGGCCGACCACCGCCCGGGCCGGCAGCGGCAACCCCGGGGTCGCGCAGATCGTCAAGTCCACCCCCGGCGCCATCGGCTACGTGGACTATGCCACCGCCAAGGCCTCCGGGCTGAGCACCGCCTCGGTCCAGAACAAGTCCGGCGCCTACATCGCGCCGTCTCCCGCGTCCGCGTCCGCGGCCGCGGACAGCGCCACCATCGCGACGAACCTCACCTTCGCCGCGGCCTGGGCTCCGGGCGCCACCGCCTACCCGATCACCTACCAGTCGTGGGACCTGGTCTACGCGATGCAGCCCAACGCGAACGACGCGGCCCTGCTCAAGGCCTGGATCGGCTACCTGCTCTCGCCGACGGGCGGCCAGTCGCTCCTGGGCGGCCTGGGCTACGCGCCGCTGCCGAGCAACCTCGACCAGATGGCCGTGGCGCAGCTGAGCCAGATCACTAGCTAGCCAAGGGTTGACGTGGCGCAGGCATATCAGATGGACTCGCCGTCGTGAGCACTATTACCCGGGTGGATCCGGCCAGCCCGGCCGGATCCACCCGCCCCCTGTCCCAGCGGCGCCCGCTCGGCGACCGCACCTTCCAGATCCTGGCCCTCGTGTGCGGCCTGCTGGTGCTGGTGATCCTGGTCCTGATCGCGGTCACCACCACCCAGCAGGCCTCATCGTGGTTCTCCGCCGAGGGCCTCAAGATCTTCACCAACAACTGGAACCCAGGGGCCAACCAGTTCGGCGTGCTGGCCTTCATCTACGGCACGGCCATCACCGCGATAATCGCGATCATCATGGCGGTCCCGGTCAGCCTGGGCATCGCCCTGCTGCTGACCGAGGTCGTGCCGTACCGGTGGTCGCGGCCGATCGTGTACGTGGTCGACCTGCTGGCCGTCGTCCCGTCGGTGGTCTGGGGCCTGTGGGGGATCCTGGTCTTCGCGCCCTGGCTGCAGAAGATCTACACCGACATCGCGGGGGGCGTGAACGGCGTCCCGGTGCTCGGCCCGCTGTTCGGGCAGCCGGTCAGCGGGGCCTCGTTCTTCACCGCCGGCGTCATCCTGGCCTTCATGATCACGCCGATCGTGACCTCGCTGTCGCGCGAGGTCATCGCGACCGTGCCGGCCATCGACAAGGAGGGCGCGTACGCGCTGGGCGCCACCCGGTGGGAGATGATCCGCGGCGCCGTCTGGCCGCACAGCCAGGCCGGCGTCGTCGGCGCGGTGCTGCTCGGGCTGGGCCGGGCCATGGGCGAGACGATCGCTGTCGCGCTGGTCATCGGCTCCTCGCCCCAGATCACCTCGCACCTGTTCGCCCCTGGCTACAGCCTGCCCGCGGGCATCGCCAACCTGTTCGGCGAGGCCTCCGGCGAATTCCGCGCCGCACTGATGGGCATGGGCGTGCTCCTGTTCGTCATCACGATCATCATCAACGTGCTAGCCCGGGGAGCCGTGGAGCGCAACGCGCGGCGGAAGCGAGGTGCCTGATGGCTGGTGTCACCACTGAGCCGCAGCAGGTCGACCTGCGGGAGCCGGCTGGCTGGCGGCGCACCAAGAACCGCCTCGCGACCTGGCTGATGGTTCTCTCGTTCGTGCTCGTGATCGTCCCGCTGGGCTTCGTCCTGGTTACCGTGATCGCCAAGGGCGCCTCGGCCATCAACTGGTCCTTCCTGACCAGCGGGCCGATCCCGCCGATCGTCGCGCCCGCGGGCACAGGCGGGCTGGGGCCCGCGGTCCTCGGCACGATCGAGATCACCGCGGTGGCCACGGTCATGGCCGTGCCGCTCGGCGTCCTGGGCGCGATCTACCTCAGCGAGTACGGCGGCAGGAACTGGCTCGCGGCGTTCATCGGGTTCCTGGCCGACGTGATGACGGGCGTGCCCTCGATCATCATGGGCCTGTTCATCTTCACGATCTGGGTGCTGCACTTCGGCTTGTCCGGCTTTGCCGGCGCCCTCGCCCTGGGTTGCCTGATGCTGCCGATCGTGATCCGCTCCAGCTACGAGATACTCCGGCTGGTGCCGAACTCGCTGCGCGAAGGCAGCTATGCCCTCGGCGCCACCAAGTCCCGCGTGACGGTGACCGTGGTGCTGCCCGCGGCGATCGGCGGGATCGTCAGCGGCGTCCTGCTCGCCGTCGCCCGGGCCGCGGGAGAAACGGCGCCGCTGCTCTTCTGCGTCGGCGCGGCGAGCACGGCGAATCCAAATGTGTTCAGCGGCGCCAACACGGCGCTGCCCTTGCAGATCTTCTCGAACGCGAACCAGCCGTACGTCGGCGCGGCGGAGCGCGGCTGGGGCGCGGCGCTCACCCTGATCGCCATCTGCTTCATCCTCATGATCGCGGCCCGCCTCACCACCGCCCGGTTCGCCCGGTACTCTCATTAGGAAGATCATGGAAAACCCTGACCAGAACACCCTCGCCGGCCTCCAGGCCATACCCGAGTCGGCGACCCGGCAGAACGTCACGCTGCCCGAGCCCGCGGCCATCGCGGAGGGCGAGCGAACGGCTCAGCCGTCGGCCGGGACGGGCGTGCCGATCTTCGAGGTCAACGGCACCTCGATCTACTACGGTTCGTTCCGGGCCGTCACGAACGTCTCGCTGACCATCTACGAGCACCAGATCACCGCGTTCATCGGCCCGTCCGGGTGCGGCAAGACCACCGTGCTGCGCACCCTGAACCGGATGAACGACCTGGTGGTGGGCGCCCGGGTCGAGGGCGACGTGTCCTACCGGGGAGAGAACCTGTACGCCAGGGACGTCTCCGCGATCGCGGTACGCCGGCGCATCGGCATGGTTTTCCAGAAGCCCAACCCGTTCCCCAAGTCGATCTACGACAACGTGGCCTACGGGCCGCGCATCAACGGCATCCGCAACAAGTCCGAGCTGAACGAGATCGTGGAGCGCTCGCTGCGCCAGGCCGCGCTGTGGGACGAGGTCAAGAACCGCCTGGGCAACTCGGCCCTGGGCCTGTCCGGCGGGCAGGCGCAGCGGCTGTGCATCGCCCGGACGCTGGCCGTGGAGCCGGACGTGGTGCTCATGGACGAGCCGGCCTCGGCGCTGGACCCGATCGCGACCGGCGCCATCGAGGACCTGATGAAGGAGATCAAGAACAAGTACACGATCGTCATCGTGACCCACAACATGCAGCAGGCCACCCGGGTCAGCGACCGCACTGCCTTCTTCTCCGTGCTCGTCAACCCCGAGAGTGACACCCGGACCGGCACGCTGGTCGAGTACGCACCGACCGAGCACCTGTTCGGCGACCCGCAGGACGACCGCACCAAGGCGTACGTCACCGGCCGGATGGGCTGAGCCGCGATCCCGCGGCCGTCAGGCCGGGCCTTGCTACTCCGAAGGGGGGTCCTCCGGAGGGGAGACCTCCGGCGCGGGTCCGGCCAGGTAGACCACGCGGCGGGCGATGATGACCGCGTGGTCGCCCAGGCGCTCGTAAAAGCGTGCCACCAGCGTCATCTCCATCGTCACCGGCAGCGCCATCTGGCCCGAGGCCAGCTCGCCGATCAGGCTGGAGTAGAGCTGATCCATCTCGTCATCGCGTTCGCCCAGCGCCAGCGCCGCTGAGCGGTCCCGCTGGTACCAGCAGTCGGCGGCCTGGCGCCACATGTCGGACGCGACGCTTCCCATCCGCTCGACGATGCCCTTGGTACGCGGCGTGAGGTCCTCGCCGAGGAAGTGGTTGGCCCGGGTAGCGATCTGCATCACCAGGTCGTGGGAGAGCTCGAACTCGGTCAGGACGCGCAGCACCGACAACAGGAAGCGCAGGTCGTCGGCGACGGGCGCCTGCAGCAGGATCGCCCGGTTAGCGAGCTGTTCCGTCTCGGGGTACAGCGCGCTGATGGCCTTGTCGCGGTCGGTCAGCCGCTGCATGATCTCGTTGTTGCCGGTCAGCAGCGCTTTGGTCGCCTCGGGCAGGTCCTCGGCGACGATCGCGAACAGCTCGATGATCCTGGCCTCGATGGCCTCAAGTTCACGCTCGAAATCCTGCCGGTGCTCAGCCATAGGCCAAGCCTAGTGCGCGCCCCACGCCCCGTTCGTGTCCGGCAGGTGAACAAATACCACCGGCCGAGGGCGGAGCCGCCCAGATGCTCGTAGCAGCGCGGTCAGCTCAGGAGCTGCGTGCCGCTGGGGCCGGTGACCTGCTGGAGGGTGGTGAGGGCGAGTTGCTGGATCTGGGATGGGAGGGAGACGTAGCCGGCGGCGGCGGCGGAGGCCTGCCCGGCGTGGGTGAGCCAGTTCAGCAAGGTGACGAGTGCCCGGCCGGTGGCCTGGCTGGCCTGGTGGGTGTAGACCAGCGCCCAGCTGTACCCGCTGATGGGGTAGCTGCCCGCCCCTGGCTGGTTGACGATGGAGAAGTCCGTGGAGGTGATGTCGGGTTTCTGGGCGGCGGCGGCGGCGATGGATGCCGGGGTGGGAGTGACGTACTGGCCCGCCTGGTTGCGGATGGCGGCGTCGAGGAGGGAAGGGCCGTGGGAGTAGGCGCTTTCGACGTAGCCGATGGCGAAGGGGATGTGGGAGACGGCGTCGGCGACGCCGGGGTTGCCGGGGGCTCCCTCGCCGTCGGGCGCCGGCCAGTTCACGGTCTTGCCGGTGCCGACCTTGGCCGCCCAGGCGGGGTCGACGCTGGACAGGTAGCTGGTGAAGATGTAGGTGGTGCCGCTGCCGTCGGAGCGGTGGACGACGAAGATCGGCGCGTTGGGGAAGCTGAGGTGCGGGTTCAGGGCCGCGATCGCGGGGTCGTCCCAGTTGGTGATCTGGCCGAGGTAGATCTGCGCGAGCACCGGGCCGGTCAGGTGCACACCGGGCAGGCCGGCCAGGTTGTAGACCACGGCTTCGCCGCCGAGGTCGACGGGCACCTGTGCCACGGGACCTCCCTGGGCGGCGGCCTGCTCGGCGGGGGTCATGGGCACGTCGGAGGCGCCGAAGTTGACCTGTTTGGCGGTGATGGCGGCGATGCCCGCGCTGCTGCCCACCGAGGAGTAGCTGATCGTCACGGCGGGGTTCTGCTGCTCGTATGTGGGAAACGCCAGGTTGAAGAACGGCGCGTCGTAGGTGGAGCCGGACCCGGTGAGCTGGACCGCGGGGCCGCCGGTCGCCGCGGCGGCGCTGGCCGTCGCCGGGGACGAGGAGGTTCCCGCCGAGCTGGTGCATGCGGCCAGGGCCAGGGCGCTGAGCGCGGCCGCGGCGGTGCTGGTGGTCTTGATCAAGGCGCGGCGCGACCTGCGGCCGTGCCTGCCGTCGGTGGCTGGCATCGGGTTTCCTTTGGTGGCTGGGGCAGGCTTAGGGGTGCTGGGCGTGCTGGACCCAGGCTTGGGCGCCGGTCTGGACTGCGTCCCAGGGGCTGCCCAGCGGCGGGGTGTAGGACAGGTCCAGGTCGCTGACCGCGTCGACGGTCATGTTGTTGAAGATGGCGGTGGCGGCGATGTCGATCCGCTTGGCGATCTCGGCGTGCCGGTGCCCGAACAGCTGCAGGCCCAGCAGTTGTCCGGTGCCGCGATCGCCGGTGACCCGCATGTGGATGCGGTGGCTGCCGGGGTAGTAGGCCTTGTGGTCATCGGCTTCGGATCCGATAGTGACGGGGTCGTATCCGGCCGGCCTGGCTTCGTGGTCGCGTAGCCCGGTGCGGGCGGCGGCCTGCTCGAAGATCTTCACCACCTGGGTGCCCAGGCTGCCGGCGAAGGCCCGGTTCCCGCCGAGGGCGTTCTCCCCGGCGACCCGGCCCTGCTTGTGCGCGGTGGTGCCCAGCGGCAGGTACGTCGCCCCGAGCAGCCGGTGATGAGTAATGACGCAGTCCCCCGCGGCGAACACATCCAGCAGGCTGGTCCGCATCCCCTCATCGACCGCGATCGCGCCCTTGACGCCGAGAGCCATCCCGGCGTCGGCGGCCAGGGTAGTCTCGGGCCGCACCCCGACGACGACCAGGACCATGTCAGCCTGTCGGATCACGGTCGTGCCGTTGGCTGCGACAGCCGCCACTTCCAGCCGCCCGGCCTGCCCGGCCGGGGCGCGGGTGACGGCCTGGACGGTGGTCCCGGTCAGCACCTGGACGCCGTGCCCGGCCAGCTCGGCGTGCACCAGCGCGCCCAGCTCAGGGTCGACGGTGGGCAGTACCTCGGGGAGCTGTTCCATCTGGGTGACGGCCAGCCCCCGGACGGTCAGGGCATCGGCCATTTCCAGGCCGATGTACCCGCCGCCGACGATGACCGCGCTGGCCGGGGCGGCCTGCTCCAGGGTCGCCATCACGGCGAAGGTGTCGCCCATCGAGTGCAGCAGGTGCACCCCGTCGGCCGGGCCCAGGGCCCCCGGCCCGGCCAGGCCGGCGATCGGGGGCCGGACCGGGACGGCGCCGGTGCCGATGACGAGCTTGTCGTAGCCGAGCACCTCCTCGCCGCCGCCGGCGGTAGTGACCAGGAGCTTGCGCCCTGCAACGTCGATCCGCCGGGCGGTGGTGTCCAGCCGCAGCCGCATCCCGGCTGCTTCCAGGTCGGCGAGGGTGCGGTGGGCCAGGTTGCGCCAGTGGGTGACCTCACCGGACAGGTAGTAGGGGATGCCGCAGATGGAGAAGTTCGGGTAGGCGTCCTCCACGACCACCGTGACCTCCGCGGCCGGGTCGAGCTCGCGGGCCCGCAGCGCGGCGCTGATCCCCGCGTCGCTGCCGCCGATCATGACCACGTGCATGGCAGGTTCCCTCCGGTGTCTGTCAGCGGGGCCGAGCCGGGCCGGGCGGCCGGTCCGCGGACGGCGATGTGCCATCGTGCGCGGCCCGGACGGGCCGCCCGGCGCGTTCGTCGAGGGGGATGATGATGCCGGCGGCGTCTTCCGGCGTGATGGCGGGGTACAGCGCCTTGATGACCCCGACGGCCACCACGCCGCCGACGACCTGGGCGCCGATGAAGCTGGGTGCCGAGGACGGGGCGATGCCCGCGAAGGTGTCGGAGAATATGCGGCCGATGGTGATGGCCGGGTTGGCGAAGCTGGTGGAGGAGGTGAACCAGTACGCGGCGCCGATGTAGGCGCCCACCGCGGCCGGGGCGGACCGGGCGCGCCCGGACCGGGCCAGCGCGAAGATCACCAGCAGCAGGCCCAAGGTGGCGATGACCTCGGACAGGAAGTGCGCCGCCGAGGCCCGGTGCTTGCCCGAGATGGTGACCGCGGGCAGCGCGAACATTACGTTCGCCGCCACTGCCCCGGCGATGCACCCGGCCACCTGCGCTGGGAGATAGGCTGCGGCGTCCCGCCAGGTCAGCCCGCCGAAGGCGGCATCGACGAAAGACACCACCGGGTTGAAGTGGCCGCCGGAGACAGGGCCGAACATCAAGATGATCGCGAACAGCCCGGCCGCCGTCGCCGCCGCGTCCTCCAGCAGCTGCAGCCCGGTCTGGGCCGGCGACAGCCGCTGCGCGGCGATGCCCGCGCCGATCACCACCGCGGCCAGGAACGCGCTGCCGAGGAACTCGGCGGCCAGCCGCCGCAGCAGCGGGACCGGTGCACTGGTCACGTGGCCATCTTGACAGAGGACTCTAACTCAGTCAAGATTGAGTCAATGCTTGATGATCGACCCTCTGAGCTGGAGCGGCGTGCGGTCCTGCACGCCGCGCTTTCCGACATTGCCCGGCTGCGGATCACCGACACGCTGCTGGCCGGGGACGCGTCCCCCTCCGAGCTGGCCGCCATGCTGGCCATGCCGTCCAACCTCCTCGCGCACCACCTGCACGTGCTGGAACAAGCCGGGATCATCGCCCGCCGCCGCTCCGAGGGTGACCGGCGCCGGACCTACCTGCAGCTGATCCCCGGCACCCTCGATGCGCTGGCCCCTCCGCCGGCCCGCGCGGCGCTGCGGGTGCTGTTCGTATGCACCGCCAATTCGGCGCGTTCGCACCTGGCCGCTGCGCTGTGGCGCCAGGCCAGCAACGTCCCGGCGGTATCGGCCGGGACGCATCCGGCCTCGGCGATCGACCCGGGCGCCATTGCCGCCGCCGGACGCCATCGCTTGGCGCTGCCCCGGCTGCGGCCCCGTCACATCAGCGAGGTCCGGCACGAGGGCGACCTTGTGGTTACGGTCTGCGACCTAGCCCACGAGGAACTCGCCGAGGCCACGGCGTTGCACTGGTCCATCCCGGACCCGGTGCCGGACGGCGACCCGGGCAGCTTCGACGCCGCACTGGCTCAGCTAGCCGATCGCGTCGAGCGCCTGGCACCACGCCTGGCGGCCGTCTCTTGACCCGGTCGCCTGCCCGCGCAACCGGCCGGCGTCCATAGACCAGTGAAGGACCCGGGGATGCCTTTGAGGCAGTAGGCGGCCGAAAGGGCGCGGCGCCCTAGACGTGGCGGCCGCGCCCTTTCGGGCTGACTGCGATCAGATCGTGACGTCGACGGTCGTGACCTGGCCGTAGTCGGCCTGGACCGAACGCTCGGCGCGCAGGCCGCCCGGAGCCAGGACGCGCAGCGTCCACGAACCGGGCGCGGCAAAGAACCGGAAGCCGCCGTCGGTCCCCAGCGGGACCTCAGCCACGAACTCGTCGCCGGTGCCGAGCAGCCGCGCGTACCCGGTGGCGACCGCGGCGCCCTGGTGGACGACCTTGCCTTCCACGACCGCCTGGCTGCCGGCCGTAGCGGGCGCGCTGACCCCGCCGGCGGGCGCGCCGCAGCCGTCACTGCTGGTCTGGCCGCCTGCGGCGGCGCTGCTGGCCTGGCCGCCTGCGGCGGCGGGCGTCATCGGGCCTCACCCAGCTCGATCGGCACGCCGACCAGCGACCCGTACTCGGTCCACGAGCCGTCGTAGTTCTTGACGTTGGGCAGGCCGAGCAGCTCGTGCAGGACGAACCAGGTGTGCGCCGAGCGCTCCCCGATCCGGCAGTAGGCAATCGTGTCCTTGCCGAAGTCCAGTCCCGCGTCGCCCTGGTAGAGCTGGCGGAGTTCGTCGTCAGAACGGAACGTGCCGTCCTCGTTGGCCGCCTTGGACCACGGCACGTTGCGCGCCGTGGGGATGTGCCCGGCCCGCTGGGCCTGCTCCTGGGGCAGGTGCGCCGGGGCGAGCAGCCGGCCCGTGAACTCGTCCGGGGACCGGACGTCGACCAGGTTGCGCTTGCCGATCGCGTCGATCACCTCGTCGCGCAGCGCGCGCAGCGAGGCGTCCTGCTCGGTGGCGGTGTAGCTGGTCCGCGGGCGCTGGGGCACGTCGGTGCTCAGCTCGCGGGAGTCCAGCTCCCACTTCTTGCGGCCGCCGTCGAGCAGCAGGACCCGGTCGTGGCCGTACAGCTTGAAGTACCAGTAGGCGTAGGCCGCGAACCAGTTGTTGTTGCCGCCGTACAGCAGCACCGTGTCGTCGTTGGAGATGCCCCGCTCGGACAGCAGCGCCTCGAAGCCGGTCCTGTCCACGAAGTCACGGCGGACCGGGTCTTGCAGGTCCTTCTTCCAGTCGATCTTGACCGCGCCCGGGATGTGGCCCTTGTCGTAGGCGCTGGTGTCTTCGTCTACCTCCACGATGACGACGTGAGGGTCACCGATATGGGCCTCGGCCCAATCGGCGTCCACGAGGACGTCGGAACGATTCATGTGGGATTTCCTCCTTCTCCGGCCCGTCACTAGGCGGACGGCCGGACCCTTAGGTTCCGCTGGATGAACAGATACACCTGGCAGCCCAGGCAGAAATCGAACGCCGCGTTGAGGAACGCCGCGAACAGCGCGAACGCGGTGAAGACGATCCCCGCCACGGGGGCGCCGAGGGCGTAGCCCACGACGCCGCCGGCGGCGAAGACCATGCCCACGCCCTGGGAGAAGCGCGGCGGGGCCTCGGCCTCGGTCCGCGCCGACGGCCCGATCCGCGGCCGGACCAGGCGCCGGTACACGATGCCGTACGGCGCGTACCGCAGCCCGAGCAGGGCGCCGATGGCGAACACGAGCAACTGCGCGCCGAGCAGCCAGGCGCTGCCGGTGACCAGTACCACCGCCAGCACGATAGTGGTGATCACCGCGCCGAATCTGGGACCGCGCGGGTCGATGTCCATGGTCATGCTCCTCGCCATGAGCCGGCTACTTGTCGTCGGCCGCCGCCGGGCCTTCCCTCTCGCCTGCGCCTAAGAAAATTAAGAAGATCAGCGCCGCGGAGTCCGGGGATCAGGGGCGGCCGGACGCGGACAGATGGCGGTTGCGACGTGACAGAAGTCGACCGCACGCCGCTTGGTCAGCGTCATCGCGGCCCGGGGCATCACGAACCCGATGCTATTCGGGCTAAGTCTGGCTGTCACTTCCGTGACCGGTCCTCTGTCTGCACCACGGGGGCCCGGACCACCGGACCCAGCGCGGCGATCACGTCGGCCTTGCGCGGCAGGCCGGTCGCGCGGTTCACGATGGCCCCGTCATGGTCCAGGACCAGGACCGTCGGGCTGCTGTTGATCCGCAGCCGCTGCACCAGGTCCATCCGCGCGGCGGCGTCGATCTCGACGTGGGTCACTCCGTCCACCATGTCCGCGACCTGGGCCAGGATCTGCCGCGTGGGACGGCACGGGGCGCAGAAGGCGGTCGAGAACTGAACCAGGGTGGCCTGCCCGCCCAGGCCCGGCGCCGAGGTCGGCCTCGGTGAGGGCGCCGGCCGTGTTCGCCCGCGTGGCCGGCGACGCCAGGCGGAACTGCCCGGCCCGGCGGCGCATCGCCACCCCCAGTACCGTCGCCACGAGCAGAGCCGCAGCCAGCGCGATCAGCCCGCCAGTCACGCCCATAGACAGCACGGACGCGACGCCATTCATTCCCGCCCGGGGCCGGTCCAGCCCAGACGGGCCGGGCTTCCCGGCTCTACGGGTTCAGGTCGGCCTGACCGTGAGCAGGACCTTGTTCCCCGCGGTGATCTGGAACGTGCTGATCGACCCCGCGCTGCTCGGCATCGAGCCGCCGTACCACACCGTACCCTCGTCGCCGGCGGTCGTCCAGGCCGCGACCACGGTCCGGGTGCCGTCGGGGTGGACCACCGTCAGCTGGCAGGTGGTGCCCGCCGGGATGTGGTCGACCAGGACCTGGACCGACTCGCCCCACAGCTGGCGCGCGTAGGCGACGGTGGCGGTCACCCCGGTGGCCGCGTTGGTCGCGTCCGCGGTATCCCAGCCGGCCGACCCGTTCGGGAACCCGACGGGCACCGTCTTGGTGATCGTCGTAGAGGTGGCCGAGCTCAGCCCGGCGAACAGGCCGCCGGCGATCGCCGCCACCGCCGCGGCGGCGGACAGGTAACGCCACCGGTTCCGGCGGCGCCGGGCTTCGGCCAGGCCGAGCACGGTGCCGAGCAGTTCCTCGGGGGGATCGTCGCTGGCCGGGCGGACCGTGTCGTCCGCGCGGATCCGGCTGATCTCGTCCGGGTTGACCCGGGCCAGGAGCGCGGGCAGCCCGGCCAGGCCGGCTAGCTCATCCCGGCAGTCCCGGCAGGTCACCAGGTGGGCATCGACCAGCCCCCGCTCGCCGGGGTCGATAGCACCGAGCACGTAGACGCCAAGCGACGTCCTCGCCTCCGCGCAATCCCAGGTCTGTGTCATGGCGCCAGCCCTCGTTCCTGCAGCGCCAGCTTGAGTGCTTTCAGCGCGTAAAACGTCCTGGACTTCACGGTACCTGCTGGTATGCCCAGCGTGGCCGCCGCTTCCGCCACCGAGCAGCCCCGGTAGTAGGTCTCTACGATCACGCGCCGGTGGTCCGGGCGTAGCGACGCCAGGGCGTCCGCCACGGCCCACGATTCAAGCGTCCGGTCGGCGTCGTCGTCGGCCGGAAGTAGTTCCAAGGCCGCCTGCCCGGTCTCCGGCGGACGAGCTTGCCGCGCACGGTAGGAATCGACCGCGAGGTTGCGCGCGACGGCAAACAGCCAGGGCCTGGCCGGCCGGTCGGTTAGCGCCTCGGGGTGGCGCCACGCCCGCACTATCGTTTCCTGCACAAGATCCTCCGCACGCTGCCTGTCTCCGCCCGTCAAGTGGAGGGCGTAGCGAAGCAGGGCGCCGCCGTGTTCGGCGTACAGTGCCCGGACAAAGGCTTCGTCAGCCACCCGCCCTGAGCGGGGCGCGGTTCCCGCGTTTGGCACACCACTGACAACGTGCGGCGCGGCCGGGCGGTTCAGCTCGCCGGGGAAATTCCTGTCCCCGGGTCGTTCGGGGCTCGGACGGCTGGGCGGTACGTACTGGCTCATGCTCACCCCGCGGGGGGTCTGACTTCGGAACGTGCTGGTTTGACCACTGTAGGGCGTTATCCACTCAGTCTGCCGTAGAACCGGCCAGATGCCCACCCCGCAAACATTTCGATTCTCTTCCGGGGGGAGGCCTCCCCCGGACCCCCTCGGCTTTAACCCCCGGCGAACGGCGGCAGCACCTCGATCCGGGCCGCTTCCGGAAGGACCAGGTCGGAGGGCACGCGGCGACCCGCGGGCGCACCGTCGACCAGGAACGACGATGCCGCCAGCACCGAGCGCAGCCGCTCGGTGCTGGCGTCGTCGGCGCGCCGCGCCAGGATCACATCCAGCGCCTCGGCCAGCGTCTCCGCCTCCACCGACTCGGCGGCCACCCCGGCCGCCTCCTTGGCCGCGGCCCAGTACTGGATTGTCACTTTGGCCATTTCGGATATCCTTTTGTCAGCGGGCCCGGGCGTCGTTGCCCCCGGGTCCTCGTTTGTTTATACAAGGAGTAAGGGTGCGCCCGCACCAGCGAGTGGAGGTGCCATCTCGTGAGCAACCTGCTGCTGATCACCGGCGCGCTCGAGCCGTCCGCCGAGGTCCTGCCCGCGCTGGGGCTCTTGCTGCACCCCGTCCGGGTGCTGCCTGCGGACGCGTCAGCTCTGGTCGAGGCGCCGCCCGCCGACGCGGTACTGGTCGACGCGCGGCGTGACCTGGCCCACGCCAAGAGCATCTGCCGGCTGCTGCAGACCACGGGCCTGGAATGCCCGCTGTTCGCGATCGTGACCGAGGGCGGCCTGGCCGCGGTCAGCGCGGAGTGGGGCGCGGATGACGTGATCTTGCACACGGCGGGTCCCGCCGAGGTGGAGGCCCGGGTCAGGCTCGCCATCGGCCGCCGGGCCGTGGCCGCGGCGGCGGAGGCCCCGGACGAGATCCGGTCGGGCGAGCTCGCCATCGACGAGGCCACCTACGCGGCCCGGCTGCGCGGCCGGGTCCTGGACCTGACGTTCAAGGAATTCGAGCTGCTCAAGTTCCTGGCCCAGCACCCCGGCCGGGTCTTCACCCGGGCCCAGCTCCTGCAGGAGGTCTGGGGCTACGACTACTTCGGCGGCACCCGGACCGTGGACGTCCACGTCCGGCGGCTGCGCGCCAAGCTCGGCTCCGAGCACGAGGCCCTGATCGGCACGGTTCGCAACGTGGGCTACCGGTTCGTGCCGGTCAAGGCCGAACGGGCCGAGCTCGCCCGGGAAGAGCGGGCCCGGACCGCCGCGCCAGGCCCCGGGACCGGGCCAGGCTCCGACGTCCGCACCGCGGCGCCGGCGCGGTAACCTGCGCCCCATGACGGAGTGGTCGATCACCGGCGGCGGGCTCACCCCGGCCCAGGTGGCTGGCGTCCTGGACCTGGCCGCGGCCGCGGCCGCCGCCGACTCGGTGGCGCCGCTCTCCGAACACGTGCTGCTGCACCTGCGCTACGACGCGGCGAGCTCCAGCGCGGGCCCTTCCCCGGGTCAGGACATGGTCCTGACCGTGAACGGGGAGATCGCCGGCTACGCGTACCTCGACTCACCCGGGCACCCCGACCTGGACGTCAGCGGCGAGCTGGTCATCGACCCGCGGCACCGGGGCCACGGGCTCGGCCTGGCCCTGGTGCGCGAGCTGATCGCCCAGTCCGGCGGGCACCGGGTCCGGCTCTGGGCCCACGGGGACCTGCCCGCGGCGGGCCGGCTCGCCCGGGCGGCCGGCTTCGAGCGCTTCCGTGCCCTGTGGCAGATGCGCCGGTCACTGGGCGACCCGCTCGACCAGCCCCGCCTGCCGGCCGGCACGACGCTGCGCACGTTCCGTCCCGGCCAGGACGAAGCGGAATGGCTGAGCCTGAACGCCCGCGCGTTCGCCGAGCACCCGGAGCAGGGCAGCTGGACCCGGTACGACCTCGAGCTGCGCGAGCAGGAACCATGGTTCGACCCGGCGGGCTTCTTCCTCGCCGAGCGGGACGGCGTCATGACCGGCTTTCACTGGACCAAGATCCCGGCGCCGGCGGAGCCCGATACGTCCAGCGGCGAGGTGTACGTCGTGGGGGTGGACCCCGGCCAGCGCGGCACCGGGCTGGGCCGGGCGCTGACCCTGGCCGGGCTGGGATACCTGCGCGACCGGGGCGTGACCGAGGCGATGCTCTACGTGGACGAGGACAACGTGCCGGCGATCAAGCTGTACGAAGGCCTCGGCTTCACCCGCTGGAGCACCGACGCGATGTACCGGCAGCGGCGTTAGCCCGGGAGGAGGACCCCGTGGAAGGCTTAGCCGCCGTGGATGCCCAGCGCCTCGTCGAGTTCGGCGGCGGTCAGCGGCCGGTCGGAGGCCGCCACCGCGCTCAGCACCTCGGCGTAGAGATCGATCTCGTCCAGGGCGACGAGGTCATGAACACGAAGGTCCAACTGCCTGGGAATCGTGCTCACCTCCGGCGCCGATCGCGACTCCGCTCGCTTGGGCCCCAGGTTACGTGCCGACACTGCCCCTCCGCATGACCCATCAGGGCCATTCACTGACCACCTTCACGTGCGGTTTTACCCAGCCAGGCGGTAACGATTCCGCCATACCCCCGCGCAGTTGCCGTCAATCCGGTAATGCGTATAACAGAAGCCCCAACGGCATCTCTGCCCAAATTACTCATGTGCCGTAACAGCACCCATCTCGTCCCCGAAGCGGACAGATGTGGATAAATAGGGACACTAGTTCGTTTCGCTTGCGCGGGGCAGGCATGACCGACGAGAGTCATGCTCGTATTCCCATCCCCGTCCCGAGCACGCATACTACAGAAGTAGCGGTCCCGCTCGTCTCCTAGGCGGTTCTGCGCCTCACTAGCATCGCTAGCCTCCGGACATCGTTCTCCCGCTATTTCGGACTACTTGATCTCGGAAAGCCATGAATGACAATAGTGATCTCCTGCCGAACCTCGCTCACGAAGATGCGTTCGAAATGCAGATGCGCGGGTACAGCCGCCGCCAGGTGGACGAGTTCATCGCCCGCTGCCGCAGCCAGATCCGGGATCTAGAGCAGCGACTTGCCCGTGCTCTTGACGACGGAGAGGAACTCAAGCGCGACCTGGCCACCGCGCGCCAGCAGGCGCTCGGCGCCAAGCCCGCGCACGAGGAGGTCAGCGAGCGGATCTCCCAGATCCTCAAGCTGGCCGACGACGAGGCTCGGTCCCAGAAATCCAAGGCCCATGAAGACATCGCCCGGCAGCGCAACGACGCCCAGGCCGAAGCGGATAAGGCTCGCGCCGAGGCCCGCGAGCAGGCCGAGCGGATGCTGACCGCGGCCCAGGAGCAGGCCGAGCGGGCGATCACGTCGGCGCGGGCCGAGGCCGAGAAGACGCTGACCACCGCCCGGACCGAGGCCGAGAACACCACATCCGACGCCAGGAAGAAGTCCGAAGCGGTGCTGGCCGGCGCGAAGGCGCAGGCCAAGAAGGCGCTGGACGAGGCCACGGCGCGGGCGACCGCCATTCACGACGGCGCCGAGCGCCGCCTGAACCTGCTGTCCACCAGGCACTCCGAGACGATCAAGCGCCTGACCGACATCCTGGACGGGGTCTCCTCGCTGGTCGCCGCGGAGACCGCCCGCATGTCGCTCGAGGACGAGGTCGACCAGGTCACCGCGAAGACGATCGCCGCCGGCGACTCAGCTGGCGCGGCGCGCCCGGCCGGGGCTCCGGCGGGCGCCAGCGGGCCGGCCGTATCTCAGGGGGGCGCGAACGGGCCCACCGCGCCGGCCGGGCCCGCGGGTCCGGCCGGTCCGCGCCCGCCTGCCCAGGCCAGCACCGCCCAGGCCAGCAGCACCGCCCCGGCCAGCACTCCCCCGGCCAGCACCGCCCCGGCCAGCACTCCCCCGGCCAGCACCGCCCCGTCGCGTCCCGCTGCCGGGGCCGCCACCCCGCCCTCGTCGTCCGGGCCTGGCCAGGGCGCTCAGGGTTCCGCGCCGTCTCAGCCGGACAAGCGCGCGTCGGCCCGGACCGGGGTGCTCAACTCCGATGAGCACGCCGACGGCATCCGCCTCGTGCCCGGCAGCGACAACTAACCCAGCACAGCTTTACCCACCGCGGTACATCAGGCGTCATCCTCCAGGCCCTGGGCGAGCATATCCAGGCGCCGGAGGATGACGCCTTCGCGTAGCGCCCAGGGGCAGAGCTCGAGCTGGTCGGCACCCAGCAGGTCCAGGGCGGCGTCGGCCACGATGGCGCCCGCCGGGAGCTGGGCTACCCGGCTGGCCGAGACGCCGGGCAGCTTGGCCCGTTCGGCCTGGGACATCTTGGGCAGTCGTTCGGCCAGGGCGGCGACGTCGGCGTGCCGCAGGACGCGCGTGACGTACGGGCCTTCGCCGGACGGGGCCGCGCCCGCGATCCGGGCCAGCTGGCGGAACGTCTTGGACGTCCCCACCACCTGATCGGGCGGGCCGTGCCGCAGCAGGCTGCCGGATTCCCGGCCGATTTGCGCCCGCACGTGCTTGCGCAGGCGGCGCACGTCCTGCGCGGACGGCGGGTCGGCGGGGATCCAGTCCCTGGTCAGCCAGGCCCGCGCCGAGCGGGATCGAGGCCACCGCGTCCGGCTCCTCGTCCGGGCCCGAGGCCAGCTCGAGTGACCCGCCGCCGATGTCGATGACGAGCAGCCGCCCCGAGGACCAGCCGAACCACCGGCGGGCGGCCAGGAAGGTGAGCCGCGCCTCTTCGGGCCCGGTCATCGCGTTGATCTGCGCGCCGGTCTGGTCGCGGATCCGGGCCAGGACCTCCTCGCCGTTCTTCGCGTCCCGGACCGCCGAGGTCGCGAATGCGATGAGGTCCTCCACCCCCTTGTCCTCCGCGATGCGCAGCGCCTCGACCACCACGTCGCGCAGGCTGCGCTCACCCGGCCGGGACAGCGAGCTCCCGTTGTCCAGCTGATCCGCGAGCCTGAGCTCGGTCTTGTGGGAGAAGGCGGGCAGCGGGCGGGCGCCCGGGTATGCGTCGACCACCAGCAAATGGACAGTATTCGACCCCACGTCGAGCACCCCAAGTCGCATACCTTGACGCTACCCTGCCGGTGATGCGAAAAGCCTGATGGCGATTCATCCCCGGGCCGGGATGCGAGCTTTTATGAACTTCTTATAATTTCTTCCGAACGGCCCGTGGTGCTTGTACCGAAGAGAGGTGAGGGCCCGCGATGCGGAACGGCGAGGTGTCGTACTGGTGGCAGGCCCGCGGTGTACCGCCAAGGCGCCCGTCGCTGCCGGGCGCGGCCGAAGCCGACGTGTGCATCGTCGGGGCCGGGTTCACCGGCCTGTGGACGGCCTACTACCTCAAGCGGGCGGACCCCGGGCTGCGGATCATCGTGCTGGAGGAGGCGTTCGCCGGCTTCGGCGCCTCCGGCCGGAACGGCGGCTGGGTCACCGCGGCCTTGCCCGGCTCGCGGTCCCGGTACGCCCTGTCTATTTCCGGGCCCCCGGGTGGCCGCGACGGCGTCCGCGAACTCGAGCGGTACCTGCGGGAGACGGTCGACGAGGTGGCCCGGGTCTGCGCGGCCGAGGGCATCGACGCCGGCCTGGTCAAGGGCGGCACGCTGTCCGTCGCCACCTCCGCCGCGCAGGACGCCCGGCTGCGCCAGCACCTGGAGCACGAACGGGCGTGGGGCGACGGACCACGGATCGTTCGGTATCTCAATAAAAACGAACTGGCCGGGCGGGTGCAGGTGACCGGGGCCATCGGGGCCCTGTTTTCCCCGGACTGTGCCCGGGTGCAGCCTGCCGACCTGGTGGCCGGGCTGGCCGAGGTGGTGACCCGCTCCGGCGTCCTGCTGTACGAGGGGACCAGGGTGACGGCGATCTCAGCCGGCCGCGCGCGCACCGCGGCGGGGGACGTGCGGGCCCCGTACGTCCTGCGCTGCACCGAGGGGTTCACCGCGGACCTGCCGGGCCAGCACCGGACCCTGCTGCCGATGAACAGCTCGATGATCGTCACCGGTCCGCTCAGCGACGCGGCCTGGAAGACCATCGGCTGGGACGGCTGCGAGACGCTCGGCGACGAGGCGCACGCGTACATCTACGCGCAGCGCACCGCGGACGGCCGGATCGCGCTCGGCGGGCGCGGCATCCCGTACCGCTTCGGCTCCGGGCTTGACCACGACGGGGCGGTCGCGACCGCGACCGTGGCCCAGCTTGGCCGGATCCTGCGCCGGATGTTCCCGGCGACGGCCGGAGCCGGCCTTGACCACGCGTGGTGCGGGGTCCTCGGCGTGCCCCGGGACTGGTGCGCGACGGTCACGATGGATTCGCGTACCGGCCTGGGCTGGGCCGGCGGCTACACCGGCCACGGGGTGGCGGCGGCCAACCTGGCCGGGCAGACCCTGGCCGACCTGGTGCGCGGCGTGCCCAGCCCGCTCACCACGCTGCCCTGGGTGGGCCACCGGTCCCCGCGCTGGGAACCGGAACCCGCCCGCTGGGCCGGGGTGCGCGGCCTGTACGCCCTGTACCGCGCGGCGGATCGCCTGGAATCGGCGGACCGCTCGCCGCGCACGTCCCTGCTGGCCCGGGCGGGCGACCGGATCTCCGGGATCCCGCACTGACCCACGCCTGAGCGGCCCGGCGCCGCGGCAGGCGCGGCACCGGGCGTTTCCCGCGAAGATCCCCCGAGTGACTCGGAAGCGCGTTAGAAGATCTTCTTGGTACTGGTCTTGAACGCGATGGTCCCGTGGCTGGTGTAGCCGATGACGTACGTCTTCAGGTGCGAGGAGTAGGGAATCGTCCCGAACCGGCACTGGGTGGTGTTGTGACCCATGGCCACCGCGCCCAGGTTGCTCGAGCGGCGGCCGCTCGAGTTCGTCGCCACCACGACCGCCCCCACCGCGAACGCGCTCTTGGTGTCCTTGGCGCACACGTTGACGTAGATGCCCTTGCTGGTCTTCTTGTAATTGCCCCAGGCAGATATTCCGCTGTGGCTCGGGAAGGCGAGCTTGTGCGTGCTGGTGTGCGTGGTCGCGAAAGCCGGCAGTGCGCTGGCAGCGAGCATCGCCGCGGACGCGGCGATGACAGAGAGTCGGCGCAGCATGTATACCGTGTACCTCCGTATGGGGTCTTTGCGGGAGAGCCAAAAGTAGCAGCATCTCCGGGGGCCAGACAACACGGCGCACGTAACGCCACCGGCCTTCCCGGTGACGAACTGGCCGCTGCCGATCGTCCGGGCCGGCGGCCAGGCGGCGGCAGGCTCGCTTGACCGGGGCGAACGTGCTGATTACCCTCGCGCTGGAACGGGCCCGGCTCCGCCACGCGTACCGCCTGGCGGCGGATCCGGCGGCGAGCCGGAGCCGGGATGACCTCATGCGCCTCGAGCCGCTGGACATCCTCACCAGCCCGGTCTTCTCGCTGTCCGCGATCGACGAATAACACGGCCGTTCGGCCGCATAATTCTGCTAGCCGCTGCGTGGCGCGCGGTGCGGGCGGTTCGCCGTGAAGGAGAGTGGACGTGAAGGCGCTGGTGTTCCGGCACAACCTGGCCCGCGAGGCGGCCGCGACCATCGGCGGGCGGGTCGACCGGCACGCGTTCGTGTCCCGGCTCGCGCCGGTCCGCATCGAGGACGTCGACGAGCTGCCGCTGCCGGCGCAGGACTGGGTCCGGGTCGAGACGACGTTCTCGGGCCTGTGCGGCTCCGACGTGAAGCAGATCCTGCTCAACGGCTCGCGGGACAACCCGCTCACCGCGCTGGTCTCCTTTCCGCACGTGCTCGGGCACGAAGTGGTGGGGCGCCGGGCCGACACCGGCGAGCGGGTGGTGCTCAACCCGTGGCTGTCCTGCGGGCCCCGCGGCATCGACCCGCCGTGCCAGGCCTGCCAGGCCGGCCGCTACCCCTGGTGCCGCAACTTCCGCTCCGGCGACCTGCCCGTCTCGATCCACCTCGGGAACTGCGCCGCGGCCTTCGGCGCGCACGCCGAGCGCTTCGCCGCCCACCCTTCCCAGCTGTTCGCCATCCCCGACGGCGTTTCCGACGAGGCGGCGGTGCTGGCCGATCCGGTCAGCGTCTCGCTGCGCTCGATCCTGCTCGCCCCCCCGCCCGACGGCCAGCCCGTCCTGGTCTACGGCTCGGGCACCCTGGCGTTCGCGGCGATCGCGCTGCTCCGCCACCTGTACCCCGGCTGCGAGGTGTGGGCGGCGACGCGGCCCGGAGCCCGGGCCGCGCTGGCCACCGGACTCGGCGCCCACGCCGTGCTGTCGTCTGCGCCCGACGAGCTCGTCGCCCAGGTCGCCGGGCGCGTCGGCGCCACGCCGCTGCAGCCGTGGAGCAGGCACGACTGGCTGCAGGACGGCCCGGCCGTCGTCTACGACACGATCGGCTCGACCGAGACGGTCGAGACCTCGCTGCGGCTGCTGAGCACCGGGGGCACGCTCGTGATCTCCGGCGTCGAGCCGCCCAAGCGCTTCGAGTGGACCCCGCTGTACTTCAAGGAGCTGCACGTCATCGGGTCGAACGGGTTCGGCATAGAGGAGGTCGGCGGGGTGGCCAAGCACTCCATGGAGCACTACTTCGACTTCGTGGCCGGCGGCCTGGACCTGACCCCGGTCATCACCCACCGCTTCCCTCTGGACCGCTGGGCCGAGGCGGTGCTCACGCTGAAGGACTCGCGCCGCACCGGCGCGGTCAAGGTGCTGCTGGAGCCCGCGCGCTGACTTACCCGCCCGGATAATGCATCACGGCCTTGCGGCCGGGGCGCGTCAGCAACCTGGTTGCCGTCCTGGGGTACCGGTCTTCCGCGGTAAAGTCCCGCAGGTATTCGCCGGCTCCGGGGCTCACCATGACCTCAGCTGGCGGCGGGTCGCCTCGCTCCCAGGGCGCCGGACGGCCGCCGGGCAGCCGCCGCGGCGACGTCACGCGGCGCCAGCAGAACGTCAGGGCGACGGCCATCACCGCGCCGATCCCGCCGCCCGCGGCGATGACTGAGGCCGGGGTCACCACCTCCGCGGCGGCGCCGGCCGCCACGAACGCGGCCCCCTGGGCGACCACGACGCCCATGCTCGCGATGCCGAAGGCCTGGGCCCGCCGCTCGTCCGGCACCCTGACCACGAAGGCGGTGTTGACCGCGAGCTGGTAGGCACCGGATGCGGCCGCGGCCGAGAAGATCACCAGCGAGACGGCCAGGTCCGGGCGCAGGGCAGTGAGGACTAGGGTGATGCCGGTGGCCGCCGCCAGCGGCCCCATCAGCGTGAGCCGCCGCCGGGGGCTGACGAACCGGCTGAACAGCGGGGTGGCGATCGCGGTGGCGGCGGCCGTGGACGCCAGGACCAGCCCGGTGGCCACCGGGCCGCCGCCGAGCCGGGCCGCGTACGGGGCGGCGATTCCCTGCGGGATCGTATAGAAGACCACCAGCCAGCCGAGCAGCACGAGGGTCCGCAGCGCCCGGTCGCCGAACACCAGCCGGAGCCCGGCGGCCGCCCGGGCCAGCGGCGAGCCCTGGCCGGCCTCCGGGCCCGCCGCGGCGGGCCTGGCCCGGGTGCCCAGCCCGATGAGCAGGCCGGAGGCCACGAACGTGACCGCGTCGATGAGCAGCGAGGGCCGCACGCCGAAACAGGTGACCAAGGCGCCCCCGGCGGCCGCGCCGGTCACCTCGGCGGTCAGGTAGGTGGTCTGGATCACCGCGGTGCCCAGGGCGTAGTGCTCGCCGGGGAGGATGCCGGGGGTGACCGACGCGCGGGCCGCCTCGAACGGCGAGGCGAACATGGTGGCGGCGAACAGCAGCAGGACCAGGGCCGCCACCGGCACGCCCGGCACGGCCATGGCCGCGACGAGGACGGCGCGGACCGCGTCGCAGGTCACCATCACCGTGCGGCGCGGACGACGGTCCGCCAGGCCGGCGAGGAACAGCCCGCCGATCACCCACGGCAGGTACCCGGCCGCGTATGCCACGGCCGCCAGCAGCGGCGACCTGGTCCGGTCGTAGACCAGCACCGCCAGGGCGACCAGGGCCAGGCGGTCACCCGCCGCGGACAGGATCACCGACGTCCACAGGGCACGGAACTCGCGCACCGCGAAGACGTCGCGGAACGTGGCACGCGGCGCCGGAGCAGCAGTCACGACGCGGATCAGCCGCTGGTCACGGTGCGGACGATGACGCCGTGGCGGCCACGTTCCGCGATCCGCATCAACCTTCGCGCCATCCGGCCGGCCTCCCCTCTCCCGGCAGGAGTCCCCTGACCGAGCCGCCCTGTGAGGTGGAGGGCCGCCCCAGCCTTCGCGAACCCGGGGCCTGCGGCCGGTGGCGGCGGTCAGGTCCGCGTGTTCCGCTCCGCGGCTCCTTGTGCGAGCCGCTTTCTACGCACCATTCACCGTCCGCCGGTCGCTGAGCGCAACAGAGCGGAGCCGCATTAGTCACTAAAATAGCCAGATGTGACTGTACGCACACAGTTACATCTGGCTATTTCGGTCTATTGCCCTCGTTTGTCATCTGTGTCCGCTATGGGCACCGGCTGAGCTACCCGGGGCTTACCTCACCGCGGCCACAGTGTCCCGGGCCGGCCCGCGGGGCCGGCCCGGGCGTCATGATCAGGCCAGGTCGAACCGGTCCAGGTTCATCACCTTGTTCCACGCCGCCACGAAGTCGGCCGCGAACTTCTCCTTCGCGTCGTCGCTCGCGTAGACCTCCGCGAGCGCGCGCAGCTCGGAGTTCGCCCCGAAGACCAGGTCGGCTCGGCTGCCGGTCCACGTGACCTCGCCGGTGGCCGCGTCGCGGCCCTCGAACGTGTTCGCGTCCTGCGACGTCGGCTGCCACGTCGTGCCCATGTCGAGCAGGTTGGCGAAGAAGTCGTTGGTCAGCGACCCGGGGGTGGCGGTGAAGACGCCGAGCTTCGACCCGTCGTAGTTCGCGCCCAGCACCCGGAGACCGCCGACCAGGACGGTCATCTCGGGAGCGCTGAGGGTGAGCAGGTTCGCCCTGTCGAGCAGCAGGTACTCGGCCGGCAGCCGGGCGCCCTTCCCGAGGTAGTTGCGGAACCCGTCCGCCTTCGGCTCGAGGTTGACGAACGACTCCACGTCGGTCTGCTCCGGCGACGCGTCGGTGCGGCCCAGCGTGACCGGGACCTCGACGTCGAGGCCGGCGTTCCTGGCCGCCTGCTCGACGGCCGCCGCGCCCGCCAGCACGATCAGGTCGGCCAGCGAGACCTGCTTGCCGCCGGCGTGCGCGGCGTTGAAGGACTGCTGGATTCCCTCCAGGGTGCGCAGCACGGTGGCCAGCTGGTCGGGGTTGTTGACCTCCCACCCGCTCTGCGGCTCAAGGCGGATACGCGCGCCGTTGGCGCCGCCGCGCTTGTCACTGCCGCGGAAGGACGAGGCCGACGCCCATGCGGCCGAGACGAGCTGAGACACCGACAGACCGCTCGCCAGGACCTGGGCCTTGAGGGAGGCGACGTCCGCCGCGTCGATGAGCTCGTGCGTCACCGGCGGTACCGGGTCCTGCCAGATCAGCGTCACGTTCGGGACCTCCGGGCCGAGGTACCGAACGACCGGACCCATGTCGCGGTGGGTCAGCTTGAACCACGCCCGGGCGAAGGCGTCCGCGAACTCGTCGGGGTTCTCCATGAACCGCCGCGAGATCGGCTCGTAGATCGGGTCGACCCGGAGCGAGAGGTCGGTCGTCAGCATCGTCGGCGGGCGGCGCCTGGACGGGTCCTGCGGATCAGG
Source organism: uncultured Actinomycetes bacterium (assembly GCA_963742795.1). GTDB lineage: Bacteria > Actinomycetota > Actinomycetes > Streptosporangiales > Streptosporangiaceae > Palsa-504. The sequence goes on along the minus strand of CAVUNL010000019.1, from coordinate 22,611 downwards.
GACGGCATCCGCCCCGGCGCCGTCCTTCGGCTGCCACTGGTGCGCACCGGCCGGGCTCTGGGTCAGCTCCCACTCGTTGCCGAACAGGACCGGGAAGAAGCTGTTGTCCCACGTGGTCGGCGTGGGGGTCCAGGTGACCTCGATGCCGCTGGTAATCGCGTCACGGCCCTTACCTGAGCCGTAGCTGCTCTTCCAGCCCAGGCCCTGCTGCTCGAGCGGGGCGGCCTCGGGGTCGGGGCCGACGTTGTCCTCCGGGCCCGCGCCGTGCGTCTTGCCGAACGTGTGGCCGCCCGCGATCAGGGCGACCGTCTCCTCGTCGTTCATCGCCATCCGGCGGAACGTCTCGCGGATGTCGCGAGCCGCGGCGAGCGGGTCCGGGTTGCCGTTCGGGCCCTGCGGATTGACGTAGATGAGGCCCATCTGGACCGCACCGAGCGGCTCGGCGAGCTCGCGGTCGCCGCTGTAGCGCTCATCGTCCAGCCAGGTGGTCTCCGGACCCCAGTAGACGTCCTCCTCGGACTCCCAGGTGTCCTCGCGGCCGCCGCCGAAGCCGAACGTCTCGAAGCCCATCGACTCCAGCGCGACGTTGCCGGTCAGGACGATGAGGTCGGCCCACGAGAGCTTCCGGCCGTACTTCTTCTTGACCGGCCACAGCAGCCGGCGGGCCTTGTCCAGGCTGACGTTGTCCGGCCAGCTGTTGAGCGGCGCGAAGCGCTGCTGGCCCGCGCCGGCGCCGCCGCGGCCGTCGCTGATCCGGTAGGTGCCCGCGCTGTGCCACGCCATCCGGATCATCAGCGGGCCGTAGTGGCCGAAGTCAGCCGGCCACCAGTCCTTGGAGTCCGTCAGCACCTCGGCGATGTCGCGCTTCACCGCGGCGAGGTCGAGGCTGTTGAACGCCTCGGCGTAGTTGAAGTCCTCGCCCATGGGGTTCCTCACGGCGGGGTTCTTGGCCAGGATCTTCAGGTTGAGCCGGCGCGGCCACCACTCGCTATTGGCGTCACCCGCGGTGGGGTGCACGCGGCCGGGCAGGACCGGGCATTCCGCGCTCTCCGGGGTCGGGCCTTCAGCGACTACTGGATCATGGTTCTCGGACATGGGAAATCCTTCCGGGCTGGGCGGGTCACGGTGCTCAGGAACTGTCGGAGGTGGAACAACCGGGGCACAGGCCCCAGTAGACGACCTCGGCCTCGTCGATCGAGAACCCGTGGTCGTCGGAAGCAGTAAGGCAGGGTGCCTCGCCGACCGCGCAGTCGACGTCGGCGACGACGCCGCACGAGCGGCACACGATGTGATGGTGGTTGTCGCCGACGCGTCGCTCGAACAGGGCCGGGCTCCCGGCCGGCTCGATGCGGCGGACGAGGCCCGCCGCAGTGAGCGCATGCAGGGCCTCGTATATGGCCTGCAGCGAGACATGGCCCACTCGATCCCGCACGCCGGCGGTGATCGTCTCGACGCCGAGATGGTCACCCTCCCGGACGGTGTCGAGCAGCGCCACGCGGGCCGCCGTCACCCGCAGGCCCGCGCCGCGCAGCACCTCGGCGGTGGCCGGAGTCTGAGGTAGGGTCACGGCGCCCAACCTATCGCCCTAAACACGAATGCTACAAGACACTGAATGACTCAAGTTGAGAATCGCAGCAGGTCGGGCACGTAGGGAGCGCCAGCTTTACCCATCCTTGGCCGGTGTCGGCAGGCTAGGCGGTTGCCGTCAGGCGGTTGCCCGTGCGGCCAGCGGGCGTGCTCGGCAGCCGGGTGGCGCGGGCGGCCAGGCCGGCCGTCCGGACCAGCACCATCGTGATGGCCATGAAGACCAGGCCATCGGTGATCGCCGCGGCGGTGACCTGATGGGTCGCGCACCACTGGGCGAGCTGCGCCGGGAACCAGTGGGTGGCACCGATGGAGAACGCCGCGCGGGCGGCCACGATGAGCGTCCACACGAGCGCGTACGGCAGGCCGGCCGCTCACCAAGGACGCCGACCGCACCGACATCGCGCGGGCGCTGCGAGCAGCGGTCGGCAGGCTGACCGTGTTCGACCCGCGCGTGCACGCCATGCTGCTCGCCGCCACGTCCGGGGCCGCTACTCCGCCCGGCGGCACGTCAGCCGCTCCCGGGTCGGCATCAGCCACGCGGCCGCCCGACCCGCCGGACGGCTTGACCCAGCGGGAGGTCGAGATCCTCAGCCTGATCGCCCAGGGCCTGACCAATGGCGAGATCGCCGAACGCCTGTTCCTCAGCAACCACACGATCAAGACCCACATCAACCGCATCTTCGCCAAGACCGGCTCGCGCGACCGGGGTAGCCGCGATCGGCTACGCCCAGCGCCACAACATCGGCTAGACGTGAACCCCGGCCAGGAATACCGGACCACCTAGCCGGGTCAGCTACCTGTCCGTACCCTCCGGCGCGATCCTCAGCGCCTACCTCGCCCACGGCGTGCAGGGCGACGAACGCCGCTTCCGTGGTGACCGCGATCGGGATGATGTGGTTGGCGGACTCCGCCCGGATCTGCGCCAGCGGGCACGGACATCGGCGGGCTTCGCCTCCAGCTGACCCCGTGCCCGACCCCGCCGCCGCAGGCCTGACCATATGACACCGGGTTGAAGGTGTCCTGGTTCGGTAATGCGAAACGCTGCCCTTCGCGCTCTCCCGGGACGGCCGCCGAGTAGCGGGCCACCAGGAACCCGGCGGCCGGGGCGGGCCAGTGGTGTTCACGGGCGCGACGGGACAGCCTCGGGTGAGACCATAAGTCTTATGCGTCCTGACATCAGACCTGGCGGCATCTTTCCTGATTATGCTCTCCCGGACCACACCGGCACGGTGCGTAAGCTCAGCGAGCTTCAGGGCAGCGATCCGCTCGTCCTCACCTTGGCGCGCGGCAACTACTGCCCCAAAGAGCACCAGCAGCACCTCGAGCTGGCGGCCAACTACTCCAAGGTCGCGGTGGCCTACACCCAGATCGCCACGATCGCCACCGACGACCATCACACCCTGCAAGAGTTCCGCGCGTCGGTGGGTGCCCAGTGGACCTTCCTGTCCGATCCGGGCCGGACCGTCCAGCAGGACCTGGACATCGCCGAGTACACCGACCCCGAGCACAACCCCATGATCCCGCACACGCTGGTGCTCAAGCCGGGGCTGGTCGTTCACAGTGTCTATAACGGCTACTGGTTCTGGGGCCGCCCGTCGTTCTACGACCTGTGGCATGACCTGCGCGCCGCCACGGCCGAGATCCGCCCGGACTGGGATCTGAGTACCCCAGGGCTCCGCCAAGCCTGGGACGCAGGCGACTTTTCGAAGTTTCACGGCTGGGACCAGCGGTCCCCTGACTCGACGCCGACATCGTATACGTGACAGAGCGGCGATTGTCGTTGCACTTCGTAGCCCAGGTCACTCCTCAGGCCGGCAACCAAACACGCCGCATCGCAGCTCTTTTGTGCTGCCCGTCGCGCGGTGGCCGCGGCGATGACCCGGGTGGGCCAGGTGACGCACGCTCGCCGGGTTTGTCCTGCGGCGCTTGGCTGAGCCGCGGCGAGATATGCCGGGCGGGTCACCTGGTGGCCAGCAAACCATCACCGAAGGGGCGAAGGCAGTGACCACGCCGGTATGCGAGATGCTCGGGATTGAACGACCGATCGTCCAGGCACCCATGGCTGCGGTTCCCGGCCTGGCCGCGGCGGTCTCGAATGCCGGCGCGCTCGGCATGGTGACGCTGACGTGGTCCGATGACGCCGGAGCCGTCGTTCGTGAGACAGCGGCGCTGACCGCGCGGCCGTTCGGCGGCAACCTGGTTCTTACCGAAGATCAGCACCGTCGCCTGGAGGCGGCCCTTGAGGCTGGCTTGCGGATCGTCTCGTTCATGTGGGGGGATCCCGGCGGCTACATCGAGCCGGTGCACGACGCCGGGGGAGTTGTGATGCACACGGTCGGCAGTGCCGAGGAGGCCCGGCGGGCGGTCGGGTCCGGCGTGGACGTGGTCGTCGCGCAGGGCTGGGAGGCCGGCGGGCACGTGTGGGGCAGGGTCGCGACGCTGCCGTTGGTGCCCGCCGTGGTGGACGCGGTGGCGCCGGTGCCGGTGATTGCGGCGGGCGGGATCGGTGACGCGCGCGGCGTCGCGGCGGTGCTCGCCTTGGGGGCCCAGGCCGCGTGGCTGGGCACGCGGTTCCTGATGGCCGAGGAGATGCCGATCCACGAGGACTACCGGCGCCGGCTGATCGCCGCGGCCGAGACCGACCCGCAGCTGTACCCGAACCTGTACGAGGTCGGGTGGCCCGACTCTCCCCACCGGGCGCTCCGCAACTCAACGGCCGACGCGTGGCAGGCCGCAGGCCGCCCCCCGCTCGCGCAGCGGCCAGGACACGGCGACGTGATCGCGCACTTCGCCTCCGGCGAAGCAATCGTTCGTTACGAGCCAGCACCGCCGATGGCCGGGACGACCGGGGAGATCGAAGCGCTCTCGATGTGGGCCGGACAAGGCGTCGCCCTCGCGAGGCAGTCACAGTCAGCGGCGGACATCGTGACCGAGCTCACCTCCCGCCTGTAACCCGGGTCGCAGGCGCTCGCACCGCGGCCGCCGGCGCTGTCCACGCCGAATCAGCCAGGCAGCCCACGCCAGAAGGAGATGCCGACATGCCGAGCCAGGCTATGCAGGACTCGATCGACGCCCTCAGGGAACGGCACAAGGCCAGTGCCGGCCAGGCCCCGCCGACGCTGGAAGAGCGCCGCGCCGCCTTCGTCCCCGGGGACCGCCTCCATCCGGTGCCTGACGACGTGCTGGTCAGGGAGGTGACCGCGGGCGGGGTGCCAGGCCACTGGCTTGCCGCCCCGGGAGCGGACACCGGCCGGGTGCTCCTGTTCCTGCACGGCGGAGGTTACGAGTTCGGGTCGGTCCGCAGCGACGGCGAGCTGGCCGCCCGCCTGGGACGGGCCAGCGGGGTGCGGGTGCTGTTCCCTGAATATCGCCTGGCCCCCGAGCATCCCTTCCCCGCCGCCATCGACGACGTCCTGGCCGCATGGCACTGGCTCCGCACCGACCAGGGCCTGAGCGCACCATCGATAGCGGTGGCCGGCGACTCGGCCGGCGGAGGGCTCGCCGTCGCCCTGCTCGTGGCCACGCGTGACGCCGGGGAAGCATTGCCCGCGGCCGCCGCGCTGATGTCCCCGACGGTGGATCTGACCAGCTCGGGGGCGTCGATGACCGAGCGCGCCGATCAGGATCCGATCTCGACCCCCGCCATGCTCCGTCAGTTCGCCTCCGACTACCTGGCCGGGGCTGACCCTAAGACGCCCCTGGCGTCGCCGCTGTTCGCCTCACTGGCCGGGCTCCCGCCGCTGCTTATCCAGGTAGGCACGGCCGACCTGCTGCTCAGCGATTCCGAACGCCTGGCCGCAGCAGCAGCCGAAGCCGGGGTCGACGTCACCCTGGAGATCGGCGCGGGCCTGCCCCACGTCTACCAGCTCTTGCTCGGCACTCCCGAGGCAGCCGAGGCCACCGATCAGATCGGGGAGTTCCTGCGGGCCCGGGTTCGCTAACCAGACAGCCCGGGTGGCTGGATGCCGAGGAGGGCTGGGTTCAACTAGCTGACGCCGCGGGTGCTCATGGCCGCCGACGCGTAGCACCGTGCCGGGCAGTGCGCCTGCTGCCGCGGCCGGCTGGCACGTACTGATCGGGCAGGCTTTGTACCAGTCAGATCCCTACTGATCGGGCAGGCTTTGTGCCAGTCAGATCCGGATCCTGGCCGCCTGGCGCCGCTGCGGGTCGAGCGACATGACGGCCAGGGCCGGCCTGGCATGAGGGCCTCCGGTGCGGGAGAACCCGGCGATGGCGGTGCCGACGAGGGTCGCCTCCACGATGTGGTCGCGCCGGCCCACCTGCACCGGGCAGTCCCGCTGGCGTACTCGCATCTGCATGGCGGCGATGACCACTCCCTCGCCGCCGAGCCGCCTGACCTCGCTGTCCAGCTGGTCCCTGGCGTCGTGCCGCGACTGGCCGACCAGCTCGGTCCAGCCGGCGACCTCGGCGTTACCTGACCCCCAGCGAGCCTGGCGGGCAGTCGTGCGGTCATCGTGCCGCGACCCGATCGAGATGCCCAGGACAAGCCCTGCCGGTACCCAGCCCGTCATGATCAGCTTGGCGAAATCCTGCCCAGACAAGTCAGAGGTAAAGGGCACCGGCGGCCCGTGCGCGGAGCCCGGCGCGCGGATCGCGGTGCCGATGGCCGTGAACTCCAGCCCCCCGAGAGGAAATGACCCCCTCGACAGCCGGACGCCCACCACCCCGTGCCCGCCCAGCGCGGCGCACTCGGCGGTCATCCGGCCGACAGCCGTATCCCGGGCCTGGTACATGGCCTGCACGAGCGGGCCGAACGAGCCCGACCCGCCCCGCCCGGATACCTGGGTCGCCAGCCGGGCCGACACGCCGTCGCCGGACGATCCGCGGGTCCCGGGGCAGCTGTACCCGCTGGCGGACCCGGCGGCGTAGACGGCCGCGCCAAGCACCTGACCGACCGGTTCGAAGCCCGCGCTGCGGATCGCGGCGAACTCGTCAGCCGTCAGCGCAGATCCCCACGTGCCGCTAGACCGGATACCCGCCACCCGCGCTCCGGCTACCGCGGGCAGTTCGTCGCTCACGCTCCCAGCGTAGGCCTCAGGCCCGCCTGGTCAGCGACGGCTGACATGGGTGAGTCTGAGCACGTCCTTCGCTACCGGGCGCCGTTCGGTACATCGCGGCTAACTGGTGAGCCGCTAAACTCCCCATTACATGGGGTTGGTCCGCGCGGGAACCGGGACGGAACCACCGTCCGACGAGGCGGTCGGTCCCGGCAGCACGCCATCCCCGTGGTATGTCAGGCGCCGCCGCTGGCTCGCGGCGGCCGGGTTCGCGGTGTTCGCGGCGGCCCTGTTCGCGGTGTACCTCAGGCTGTCCCGTACTTCTCCGGAGAATTCCGACCAGGCCAACATCCTGCTCGCGGCGTCGGACATGCTGCACGGCAACCTGCTGCTGCACGGCTGGTACCTGACCGATGTGTCGTTCTACACCACCGAGGAGCCGCAATACGCCCTGCTGGAGATCTTCTTCGGCGTGCACGCGAACACCGCTCACATCGCGGCGGCGATGACCTACACGCTGGCCGTGCTTCTCGCCGTGCTGGTGGCCCGGGGCGGGTTCACCAGCCGGGCGGCGCTGATCAGGTTGCTGATCACGGCCGGGATCCTGCTCGCGCCGCAGCTCGGCATCGGTGTCTCGGCCCTTCTGCTGGCCGTCGGTCACATCGGGACCGCGGTCCCGGTCCTGCTGATCTGGCTGCTGCTGGACCGCGCCCCCCAACGCTGGTGGGTGCCGGTGCTGACCGCGCTGGGACTGGCCTGGGTCCTCATCGCCGACCAGCTGGTGCTCGTGGTCGCGGTGGTGCCGCTGGCCCTGGTCTGCGCCCTGCGGGTGCTCGAGGCCGAGGTCCGGGAGCGCGGCCTGTCCCGCGGCGTCGCCGCGCGCAGGTACGAGCTATCCCTGATCGGGGCCGCGGCCGCGGCGGCCGGGCTCGCCTGGGTGGCCGAGCGAGTGCTCCGGACCCTCGGCGGCTACATCCTGCACCCGATCCGGTTCACCTTCGCGTCCCGCTACAGCTGGGCGACCCTGCACGTCCTGTGGGCCGTGCCGCGGATCTACGGAGCCGATTACCGCGGGCTGGCCGGGGGCCCCTATTACACCGCGCTGCTCCACATGGTGAGCCTGGCTCTGGTCGGGCTGGCGCTGCTACTGGTGGCCTGGCGGTTCTTCGCCGGCGCCGCCCTGGTGGACCAGGTCCTGGCCGTGGCCATCGTGCTCAACATCGCGCTGTTCGTGACGACCGGCGCGGGCTCCCAGGGCGCGCACGAGATCGCCGTGGTCGCTCCGTTCGGGGCGGCGCTGGCCGCGCGGATGCTGGCCGGCTCGCAGGCCTCCCGAACGCGTGCGCAAAGCGTGCTGGCCCGCCGGACGCGCGCCGTCGCGTACGGCGCTGGCCTGGCTGTCCTGCTCGGCTACCTGGGGGGTCTCGCGCACGAGGTGGTCCGGCCCGCCGTGCCGCCGGACGACTCTCAGGTCGCGTCCTGGCTGGAAGCCCACCACCTGCGGTACGGCCTGAGCGGCTACTGGCAGAGCAGCATCGTCACGGTCGACACCGACGGCCAGGTCAAGGTCAGGGCGGTGGTGAAGAACACCACGGCGCCGTACCTGTGGCTGGCCAAGCCCTCGTGGTATGACCCGGCCGCTCAGCAGGCCAACTTCGTCGTGCTGAACAGCGCGCGCAGCTACTTGTACTGGGAGCCGCGCGCCGTCATAGCGAAGTACTTCGGCCGTCCGGCGCACGAGTACCACGTCGGCCCCTTCACCGTCATGGTGTGGGACAGGAACCTGCTGTCCAGCATTCCGCGCTGAGGTTAACCGTCGGATGGTCTGCGCTAGGCATAGGGCACCGGACACCACCCCGGTCATGGCCACACCAGACCCCGGCACGACGCCGCAGCCGGCGAAGCCCGGTCATGGCAGGATGAGGCAGACCTGATCGTACGCAACGCGAGGGTGACTACGCCGCAAGGCAGTTCCCTGGAAGCCGAGGCCTTTGTCGTGCGGAGACAGAAGTTCCTGGCGGTCGGCACCGAGGCCGAGACGATGCGGCTGGCCGGCGACGGGTCGAGGACCTGGCGCGGGGAAGGACGCCGACGACGCCCTCGACCGCATCCGCCAGCACTGAAGTGCGCACTGATCTGGCCCAACTCAGGCTACAGATGATGATCAAGCTGAAGATGCCCAAGGCAAAGTGGCGAGTAATCCTTACCTGCCTTGCGGTCATTATCGGCATTACTGTCCTGACCGAGCCTGCATGGAAAGAATCGTCAGTGCCTGCCGCTCGAGCAAGCCAGGCATCATTGCGTCTGGCGCTGTGGATTCCGAGCTAGAAGCGCTCTTGAACGACGGCGGGCCAAATTCCGACACGCCCGCCCGTCACAAGTCAAACAGCTCTGCTCTGGTCGCGGCAGCGGCGGGCGCTGATAATCAGCAGTTTTACCGGCTAGGTGAATTGCTGGTACGGGATGGGCTCTCCGACACCATTATCAATCTCAGTCGCGAGATGAACGGCTGGTGGTACGCGTGGAGCGAGTGGCACTCGCCGCCATCTGAACTCGATGCTTTTATCCTTGCCTGGCGGCAAGTCGTTACGACTATGCGATCGGTGCCCGGTGAGCATTTCAAGTTCTTGTGGACCATTTATCCCAAGGGGGCCACGGTGACGGAGTGCTGGCCCGGTAGCGCTTACGTGGACTACGTGGGAACCGATATCTTCGACTGGCACGGCAACCCTGACGGCACGTACCCTCATACCGCATCCGGCGCGCTCGACTGGGCTCGTCACTGGCAGCAGATCCTGACGGCCAACCCGGGCGGATTGGACTGGACAGCCCGGTTCTCCGAGCTTACGGGCAAGCCCGTCATCATCCCTGAGTGGGGTCTGGACTTCCACAGCTTCGGCGGACAAGACGACACGTATTTCCTTACCCGCATGACGGCTTGGCTGAAGGCTCATCATGCTATCGGCCTTTACTGGGTACAGGGCCACGTTACTTGGTCCGGCTGGCCCGGCGGCCCGCTGATAGCTGACCAGGGCGCAGCGGCGCAAGTTAATTTCCCTGGTGAAGTCAACGGCATGGGGAAGCTGCTGGGCGGACATTTGCAGTACGCGGGCGTCTACCTGAATGACCAGGAGACAATCTCGGATGCCACGGCGCAGCCCGTTCTGGCTCCGTGGGAAAACGCGGCCTACCGGCTGGTCCTGAGCGTCGATATCATTCCGAACCCGCCTATCGTTAGATCCTATTCCGGCCCGTCCGAGCCCGGAAGCAAGCCCTATCAGCTTTCCGGCTACCCCGACACGGTTGCTGCGCTCAAACGAGGACTCGGATGATTATTGAGGCGAAAATCTACGGGTAACTATGGCCTCGGCGTAGGTCCGCACCGTCTTGGCAGCTATGAAGCATCATCTGGCGTTGGGCGGCATGAGTTTCGCCGGTGCCGGACTGACCAGCGATCGGGCCGCGTGCACGCGCGGTCGCCAGGCCGTCCATCGTGCTGGCGACGATCAGTACGTGCCGTAGTTCGGCCAGGACGCTGAGCATCCCGGACATGGCCCGGCCCTCGATCGTATCGGTGCCCTGCTCGATCACGTGCAGGCCGACCCCCCGCTCGCGGCTCCGCCCCTAGCGTCACGGCCTGGAGGGCCCGGGGGCCTGAGTCGTCTCCCGCCGGACACGGATGCACGCTTCGCGGCTTCTCCTCCTTAGGTTGTAGTCCGTCATCTACGTTCCCCCGCCGGGCTGATGAGACGGCAGCTTTCTGCGTGCAGCATCGGCAAAAAACAAGCCGGAGATGAAGGCGGATTGACCTATGACTGCCGTTTTCAGCATTTCTGCTGGCCCTGATTACCGGTTGTATGGTGCCCCGGGCCCGGCTGGCCATGGCGGCGTTCCTCGGCCCTTGGCTGGTCGCACTGGTTACCCGGGGTTACTCCGTGCCGAGGATGCGCAGGCCGTAATGCTGCCAGAAGGAGCCAAAACCGCTGGTGGCTAGCTCCCGATACGGTTCCCGCCACTAGCCCGGAGTCTGCCCCCGGCAGCCCACCACCGCCCAGCGGCCGGCATCGGGTGGCCGCGGCTGGCCGAGCTAGCCGCGGCCAGGGCGCCTGGCCACGAGCCACACGACGACGAAGACGGCCATCGCGATCAGCCCGATGATGACAAACGTCTTGAGCGTAGCCACGATCCCGGCCGCAGCCGTGACGGCAAGCCATATGGCGAGAATCGCGCCGAGGATTGTCCCGATGATCCGGCCCATGTCCCCAGTATGCCGCCGGATCTAGGCCGGCGGTAAGCCCGGCGCGATCATCGCCTTGCCTTTCTCCGCGGCCGCGCTGGGCCGCGTCGCTGTTCGCGTCACGATCGCTGCCCTCGCCGTCCGCGTCGCGGGCGCCGCCAACGCCGCGCCCGTATGATAGGAGACCGACAAACCGCGGCCAGAGGACCGGCCGCCGTCGGCCCCCACCTGGTCATCTATCCCTGCGAAGGCGGGGAATGACGCACCGTGACGAACCAAACGTATGTCGACTGATCAAACCGCGCAGATCGAGTATTTATGGAGTTTGGGGTCTGCCGCCAGATGGTGGACTCCGTGCAGATCGTCGTGTTCGGCGTGGCGTGTCCTCATTCCCGGGGACCTTCCTGGCCGCCGGGCGCGGCGCGCGCGAAGTCCCGGCCGCGGATAGCGGCCAGCGATACGAGGCCTGCCGCGAACGCGATGATCGCCGCGACCAGCAGGATGCGGTTCAGGCCGGTGGTGAAGGCGGCCCGGGTGATCGTTCCCGCGACCTGCCTGGCGGACGAAGACGTCTCCTGAACAGGCGAAACGCAGGTGCCACAGGCTGTCGGCCGTGCCGATCGGTGGTGATCAGGGACAGGATCGAACTGTCGACCTTCCGCTAATGAGTGTTTTCAGGTTTTACTGCCGTCTCGGATTGTTCGCGGATCGGGCGGCCCGATACCATCGGTCCGGCCGAGCCCGGCCATCGGCGGAGGTCGGCCAGCACTCGCCAGCCGGAGGATGAACATGGATCACGATCCCCTCCCCGCGGACCACCCTGCGACCGAACGAGTATCGACTGGGGTACTCCCGCCCGATACTGACGTGCAGGCCATCATCTCCGCCGGCTACGAGCGCTATCTCCATGTCGACGAGGGGGCCGTCGCCGACTACATTCCTGCCCTGGCAGCAGCGTCGCCCACCGCCTTCGGCGTGTGTGTTGCCGGGGTTAAGGGGCGCCTGTTCTCGGTCGGCGACGCTGACCAGGAGTTCGCCATCGAGAGCATTTCGAAGCTCTTTGTCTTCGCCCTGGTCTGTCACACCCTCGGGCACGAGGAGGCGCGCCGGAAACTAGGCGTCAACAGCACTGGCCTGCCCTTCAACTCGGTGATGGCCATCGAGCTCAACGTCGATCGCACGATGAACCCGCTGGTCAATGCCGGCGCCATGGCCACTACCAGCCTGGTGCCGGGCACGACTGCCGACGAGAAATTCGAGAGCATCGTCGCCGCGATGTCGCGATTCGCAGGGCGACGACTGGTGATGGACGAGGACGTGTACGAATCCGAGGCGGCGACCAATGACCGCAACCGGGGGATCGCCCACCTCCTCGACGGCTACGGCCGCATGTACTGCGACCCCGATCTCGCCACCGATGTCTACACCCGCCAGTGTTCTGTGCGGGTCAGCGCGCGGGACCTTGCCGTGATGGGAGCGACGCTGGCGAATGGCGGAGTGAATCCGGTCACCGGTGAGCAAGCCATCGACACCCGCTACTGCAAGCGAGTGCTGGCCGTGCTGGCTACGGCCGGGCTCTACGAGCAGTCTGGCCAGTGGCTCTACGACGTGGGTCTCCCCGGTAAGAGCGGTGTCGCCGGAGGCATCGTGACGGTGTCGCCGGGCAAGGGGGGCCTCGGCACATTTTCCCCGCCGCTGGATGGAGCAGGCAACAGCGTGCGGGGACAACGCATCACCAGGTACCTCTCAGAAGCGCTGGGGCTCAACCTATTTGCCTCGGCTCCCACTGGCTTATGTCACCGAAGGCAATCCCGGAGTCTGCCGCTGCCACATCCGGCTGTTGCTAAAGCCGGGGGTACGCGTCCTGCTGTATGACAACGGCAAGCCTTGGTGCAGACGCCCCTCGGACACCCAGAGTGGTGGTACATCACCCTTTTTAGAGCACCGCTTGAACACGCGGACGGCCCGGCTGATGCCTGCGGCCTCCCCACGGCGCTGACCGGTCCCTCCTCCCGCCGCGGGAGGCAGCCGTGACCGGCACGCTGATCGCCCCTGTCATCCCCTCTTCCGCCGCGGCCCGTCCCGCCCGCGCGCCTGCCGCCGCCCGGACCCTGCCGCCCCGGTCCTGCGTCCCGATCCCCGCGGCGCTGCGGCACCGCTGCGGGCTGCTCCCCGAAGACCCGGTCCTGCTCACCGCAGTCCCCGCCGAGGACACCCTGACCGCTTACTCGCTCGCGGAAGGTGTTCACCACGCTCGGCATCAGCTCCCGCAGCCAGCTCGCCAAGGCGCTTCCCCCAGAACCAGACTGAACCCGCCGGCCAGGTTGCAGGACTGAGGGCCTACCGGGCGGTGGTGCCAGGCGGCGTCGGCTATCACGACGACTATCAGGTCGCTGGCGACGACTATCCGCGTATGCGGATGCAACCCAACGACCGCATACGTAGCGTGATCATCATCTTCGAGATGAAGCCGATGAGCTTCGCCTTAGGGCGCAAGCTCCCGGGTCCAGGCGTATTCGGAGCTAATTCACCGGACTCGGAGACAGCTGTGCTCCCGTGCGACACCGGCGCGGGAGCGGCCTCATCAACCGCACCGCGGAGGTGTTGGATGTCCACCCCCATTCGCCCTTCAGACCGTCCCTCGGTCCCGGGTGTGCACGCCCATTTCCACGTCTCCCACGATTCCCTGCTCGACAAAGATACGAAGGAGGGCAAGGGCGCAGGCCCGACCACGGTCCGCGGGCAGGCGGCTGAGGACACGGCGCAGCAGACCGCGGACCGGCAACTCGTGCTAGCCGCGCTACGGACGCTGTCGACCGAGCACCGTCAGGTGCTCCTCGAGTGTTACTTCCGCGGCGCATCGGCGGCCGAGGCCGCCGAAACCCTCGGCGTGCCACTGGGCACCGTCAAGTCCCGCACTTACCACGCGCTCCACACGCTGCGGCAGGAAATCGACATGAAGTACCACGCTGACGAATAGGCGCGCCAAGGAGGAGGGCCAGGATGACTCTTGTCTGGCGGTTGTAGCGCTGATCCTAGCGATCATTTCGGCAGCTGCGGTTGTCGCTGCCGTAGCCAGCGTGGACCGGTATCGGATATCCCGCAGGGCAACTAATAAGTGGCATTGCATCTTGACCTCACCAGCAGCGCCGCGGACCGTGATCAGGAGATTGACCGCCTTCTTGCGCTCAGGGCGCACCGGGTCGACATCGGCCAGACCGGCGCTGAATCCTGGACTGTCCTTGCCGGCCCCGAGGGAAACGAGTTCTGCGTAGTGCGCCCGAAGGAAACGCTCATCCGATGAGGCTCAGCACCGAGAACCGCAGACAGACCCTGTCCGCGGCATGAGAGGACGCCCAGCTATGGATGCTTTTCTATACTGCTTCTTTCCTCGTAGGTATGAAAAGACTATTTAGGTGCTGCGGTCGCGGCTGCATGCGAGAAAAGGTGCGGGTGCTCGTATCAAGGCGATGAAGATCTGAATTGGGCCACTTTAGCTCTGGCCTTTCATGGTTGATGGCAACGTTAATCCAGGCCCCGGCCGGTGACGGTTGAGGCGCTCGCGCCGGACCATCGGCAAACGACACACCAGGACCAGCGGGCGCCCGGGGCGAGCGAGCAGATCCTTGCCGCCCGCGCAGGGAACCCCGGTACCGGGACGAGCGTCTGAACCGCATGCGATGGACGCGCGGATCGGTCGTGGCGGCCTTGGTCGTCGCGGCGGTAGCGGCGGTGAGCGGCTGCATTTGGGCTGCCGTAGCCGGCGGCGGGCTGATCACCCCTGCGAGCACGACGGCGCCAGCCTGTGACCTGCCGGTGCAGCCTGACCAGGTGCCGGCGGGGCAAGGTCTGACCGGCCCGGCCGTCACCGCGCTGCGCGGCGGCGCCGCGTCCCATGGCTTCTCAGTCGACGGCGGGCTGCTGTCCGTCGAGCCGCCGCCGGGTGCTGTTCCGCGCGTGTCGCGCACGCTTGCTGAGTGCGAGGCGCTCGCCGCGATCGGCACCAACGGCGGCGCACTGGATGTCGCGGCCGAGGAATGGGGGCTGGCCATCGGCTACGCGATGGTGACCGTCTCGCCCGGGCTGCCGGCCGACTCGAGCTCCTGGCAGAGCTACGGCCAGGCCATGCCCCGGCCGGCCTCCTACCGGAACCGCCTCGCCTGGGTCGTCGTATTCCGCACCCTGCTGACCGCCTCCTGCCCGGCTGCCGCGGTGACGACCCCGCCGGCCACGCCGGCCCCGGCGCCCGGCCCCCCGGCGTACACCGGTTACGGCTACGAGGTGTTCCTCATCGACGCGGCCACCGGCGGTGACGCCCTCATCTACGACGAGACCCAGCCGGTCCCCTGCGGCGGGACCGGCGTCGTCCCAGCCGGCGTGGCGGTGCCGATCGAGGAAACCTCGGTGCCATGGACGCTGGACCGCCGCAACCCGGACC
The DNA here is from genome assembly GCA_963742795.1 of uncultured Actinomycetes bacterium. GTDB lineage: Bacteria > Actinomycetota > Actinomycetes > Streptosporangiales > Streptosporangiaceae > Palsa-504. Next base: position 7,331 of record CAVUNL010000019.1, on the reverse strand, counting down.
GGTTCTCCGCGGTGCTGACCGCCAAAGTGCCGGCCGTGCGACTTCCACGACTCCGCCGTCGACGTCATCCCCGGCACCGCCCTGGTACGGGTACTCGCCTACGGCACCGTCGCGACGCGGTGCGGCCCGCCACGGCCGGTCACCGTGGACCTGGAGGCCGCCAGCGTCACCCAGAACCTCCCGCCTGCCCTGGTCCACGCCCCGGTCGGCCTGTACCTCCCGGGCACCGGCAACACCACACCGGGCGAGAGTTCCGGGCCGCCGACCGGGACCCTCATCACGCTCGGCATCCTCGATAACGGCCAGACGATCACCATGCACGTCGGTGACGTGCTGGCCCCGCCGGGGCTGTTCCCCGGTGAGGACCCCAGCACCGCCCAGCCGGCGCGCTCCAGCGACCCCGCGGTGCTCGGCCCGCTCGGCACCCCGGAGCAAGGGCCGTTCGCAGAGTTCCGCGCGTGGCAGCCGGGCCAGGCGACGCTGACCACCCCAGCCGGGACCTGGCTCGTGCACGTGAAAGTGCTGGCCCGACCCTAATTCCCAGCAGTCAGTCACGCGGCGGATAGTAAGCGGCAATCCAAGATCTGGAACATCCGCGTACTGCCCGCCGGCAAGACGTTGCTACCGCGCCTGACTGGCCGCGTTCCCTGCGCCTACCCCGCGCCGGGCACCGATGCGCAGCCGCCTCCAGACGGCCTCACGCCGGGTCCGGGATGCTTGACCTGTCCGCGGCAGAAGAGGAACAGTTGCCCCGAGCGCGGCAATGCATAAATATAAGCCGCGTTGGACTATACGGTGAGCCGTAACGGGCTCGCCGGGCTGCAGGCGGCAGAAGAACCGGCGAGATAACCCCGCGCCGACCCGCCGTCATGCATCCTTCCACGGGCCGCAGCGGTGTTTAGTGAGGCCGTATTGACGGATCGTGATGTCGTTACATGGTTTGATCGTGAGCGCAGGCTGGCGGGCCTGCGTGGGGTCGGCTTCACATGCAGAACGGATGACGCTGCGCTCCTGGCGGAGCTGTCCTCGGGCCGGAGACAGGCCAGGATGTGGACGACGTGTCAGTACCGGCAGTCGATGCTCGGCGCTGATTGGTGTGCAACGCCGGCGATGAAGCGCACCGGGCTACGCAGCCTCGGCTGCACCGTGACGGAGCACCATGTTCTCGGCGGCAGCGTGCTGGTGATTATTTGCTGGCTATGTGGCGGATCGGTGCGGGCGGATGGCCTGGCCCATCGCGGGAGCATGAGCCGGCCGCCATGCCGTTAGCCACCGAATAGGCCTGGGTCACGTCCGCGTTCACCTGATCGATTTCGCCGTTGGCCTCCGCGGCCGCCTGCCTGATGGCCTGGCCGGCGGCGGCGATGGCCGCCGGGACTCCCGATGTTGCCGGCAGCCCGCTGGTACTGAGATTCGCCAGGTCGTTCGTCATGGTCGTGATGTCCTGCGTTGCCGTACCAATGTCAGCGGTCAGCGAGTCCCGATCAAGGCTGACGATGGAGGCGTCAGCGCCAACGTTGGAGGCGTCAAGCTTGATCGTTGACACGTTGTAGCAGTCGCTGCCGAGAGCTGCGCCGCTTTTCGTGGTGGCCAGATCAGGGTCGGCCGGTTGCGCGTCCGACCTGAGCGTGCGGAGATCGCTGGCGAAGTTGGCATCATGCCGGAGTGCGGCCAGATCGCTCTGCGCATGCTGCTCCGCCTGGGTCCTCGCCTGCCCCTGGGGTGGCTGCGGATTGCCCTGGGCGGCGCTGGCGTTGTTTACATGGAAGCTGCCGACCACCTGGTCGCAGGCCCGCGTCACCTCCGCGGCCTTCGCCGCCGTGTACTGACAGTTCACGAAGTACTCGATGGTGCCGTTGAAGGCGAAGACGATCGTGCTCGTGTAGCGGGTGCCATCTGCCATGACCCCGGTGCCCCGGAACCGCACGGCGGGCTTGCCGGCCATCATGATCTTCTCCGGGCCCGCCTGCATGCCGCCTCCCGCCTGCCCGAAGAGCTGCAGGATCGTGTCGCGCTCAGCACGCTCCAGCGAGGCCAGCCGGTGCCGGGTTGGCGACGAACGGTATTCCGGCGGCAGATGTGCCTGGGTGATGTCGGATCCCATCGACTGGACGACTGCGGAGGTCTGCACGGCCTCGAGTTCGCGGATGTTGCCCGGCCAGTCGAGGCCGATGAGGGTCTGGAAGGTGGCCGGCTGAAGCCGTGGCGCCGGTGAACGCCCGGTGCGCTGCCTGATGATCACCGGGGCGATATCGGCGATGTCCTCCGCGCGGTATCGCGGAGGCGGCACCACGAGCGAGGCTGGGAAGTGATCGAGAAGCCGGGCCGTTGGCCCGTATCCCCCGCGTTCCTTGGCTGTGGCGATGAGCCGGGCGCGGCCGGAGGCGGCATCCAAGTGAGCGAGCAACTGCGGGCACAGTACGGCTGGCAGATCGTCCAGATGCCGCAGCACTACGGTGCCCGGGGTGGCGATGCGAGCGGCAAACCGTTCCAGCCACGCATCGGGATCGTGCTGAGCGACCCTGCCGTCCAGCACAGTGCAGGCCTCGTCCGGATGGTGCGCCTCTTGCCGCCGTCCTCGCCCAGGCCTTCGGGCGTGGCCTACGCTCAACCCATGATGCGGCCCGCGAGCAAGCATGAACGTGCCCTTCCCGCCATGCTGGCCGCTCCCGGCGTCCAGCTTGGCTTCGGCCTGGCTGCCCTGCTGGCCACCGCCGGTGCCGTGCGCCACGACCGCGTGGGCCCACGGGAAGTCAGGGCATTCCGCGCAGTCAACGGCCTGCCCGATTCGGTCTACCTGCCCGCCTGGGCCGTCATGCAGCTGGGCGCGTTCGGTGCCATCCCGGCGTCGGCCGCGGCGGCCGGGCTGGCCGGAGACGGGGAGCTGGCAGCCCGCCTCCTGATCGGCGGCACTGGCACCTGGGCGCTGGCCAAAGCGGTCAAGCGGATAGTGCGGCGGCCCCGGCCGGTGACCCTGCTTCCGGGCATCCGCCGTCGCGGCCGCGACGCCAGCGGCCTCGGATACCTGTCCGGGCACGCGGGCGTGGCCGTCGTCCTTGGCGTGGCTGCCCTGCCCCGTCTCGGTCCGGGCGGCCGCGCCCTCACCCTGACCGCCATCCCCCTGGTGGGACTGAGCCGTGTCTACGTCGGCGCCCATTTTCCGCTCGACATCGCAGGCGGGGCGGCACTAGGCCTCGCCGTTAACGCCGCGGCAGGCACCGCGGTCAGGAGGTACTCCACCCGGCATCGTGGCTAACTCGCAGACCAGCCCCGTAGCCGCGGTACGTGGGTCGCAGAGCGATGCTCGCTCATGCAGGCCGGCTTCATCCACCTATCCGTTGGCAGGGCCGCGGCCCCCGTACCGACCGCGGCCAGCCCTGAATTGCGTGCCGGGATCCGTGAATACCCGCCCGTCCCCGCTTGTGCTGAGCAGCTCGCGCACCCGTAAGCCGGACACGCTGAGCCGCCTGGGCATCGCGGGCGGCGCCGTTTATGACGCGCTGGTGGCGCTGGCCGCCAAGGAGCACGGGGGCAGCCCTCGCGACCCGGGACGCGCGGGCACGCGGCACCTATGACGCAGCCGGCGTCGCGGTGATCGTCGTAACCTGACCGGACCGACGGTCTGCCGCAGGAACGCCTTGCGGATCTCGGTGACCGCGATGATCGACAGTGCCACGGCTGTGCAGAGGAGCCACTGATCTACATCGAGCGCGGTGGTCTTCAGGATCGCCTGGCACGGCGCCAGAACGGTTGCCATGACGAGCAGGAAAAGGGAGGCCCCGGTCGTCACGATGCACGTCCGGTCGGCGAACGTGCTGAGGGAGAACACCGAGTCCCGCCGGTCCCTCGACTCGAGCGAGAAGAACAGGTTAAACAGCGAGAACACGACCACGCCCATGGTCCGCGCGATGGCGAGCGTGTGCGCCTGTTCCGCCCAGCTGACCACGCTCAGCGTGCCGATCGCCATCACCAGCCCGACCGAGACGAGCCAGGCGAGGACCCCCCCGGTCAGGATCGGCTGGCCGGGCGGCCGGGGCCGGCGTTCCATCAGCCCTTCGACAGGCCTGCTGTACCCGAGCCCGATGGACTGGATCGTCACGGTGGTGAAGGCCACCCACAAGACCTGCAGCGGAAGGAGCGGCTCGCCGCGGGCGATGTCGAAGATGCTGGCGCCAAGGAAGGTGATGATGAAGCCGAACATGCATCCCATCTCGAACCGGATGTACCGGACCAGGTTGTCATACAGCCCGCGGCCGATTTCCACCGCTTTGGTGATCGTGGAGAAGTTGTCATCGGTCAGCACCATCACCGCGGCCTGCTTGGCCACCTCGGTCCCGGTCTGGCCCATCGCGATCCCGATGTCGGCCTTCTTCAGCGCGGGCGCGTCGTTGACGCCGTCGCCGGTCATGGCGACGATCTGGCCTTCGCGCTTGAGCAGGTCCACCAGGCGGACCTTGTGCTCTGGAGTGACGCGGGCGATCACGCCGACATCGGCGATCGCCTGCATCGCCTCGTCATCGGTCATCGCGCCGAACTCCGCCCCGCTGATGACCTTGCCATCGATGCCAAGCTGGCGGGCGATCGCGGCCGCGGTAACCGCGTGATCACCGGTGATCATGCGGACCTCGATCCCGGCGGACTTCGCCTGCCCGACCGATGCTCTGGCCCCGGGCCGCGGCGGGTCGACGATCCCGACGAGAGCCAGCAGTTCCAGATCGGTCACGAGCGGGAGCAGGTCAGCCCCCGGATCGACGGCCGCCGGGTCGAAATCCCTGCGTGCGGTGGCCATGACCCGCAGGCCCTCTTCCGCGAACCGGTGGTTATCGGCCAGGTACCGCTCGCGGAGACGGCCGTCGAGCAGAACCGGGCCGGCGTCCGGGTCCAGCACCGTGGCGGCCCGGGCCAGGAGCTGATCGGGCGCCCCCTTCACGAAGCAGCGGATCACCGCCTTCCCCGATTCACCGGTCACCTTGTGGAACGTCGCCATGAGCTTGTACTCGGCGTCGAAGGGGAGCTCGGCGATTCTCGGGTGTACCTGCCTGGTCAAGACGGCGTCGATGCCGCCTTTCGCGGCCAGCACGACCAGGGCTCCCTCGGTCGGGTCGCCGATCAGCTCGCCGTCGCTGAGCACCGCGTCGGAGGCCAGGACCATCGGCATCAGGAACTGGTCCAGCGGGATCTCCGCCTGTCCGGCGACGCGGTTGATGCGCCCGTCGGTCGAGTAGCCCTTTCCCTCGACCGCATAGCGGTGCCCGGCGACGACCATCTGGACCGCGGTCATCTGGTTCAGCGTGAGCGTCCCGGTCTTGTCCGTGTTGATCGCGGACACGGACCCCAGGGTCTCGGTCGAAGCGAGCTGCTTCATAATGGCGCCGACCCTGGCCAGAGCCCGGGCGCCCCACGCCAGGATCGTCGTCACCACCAAGGGCAACTGCACCGGGACCGCCGCGATGGCGAAGGCGACCGCGGCGGGCAACACCGCGTTGAAGGTATAGCCGCGAGACAGGTTCACGGCCATCGACGCGATCAGCGCGACACCCGCGACCAGCAGGAGCTGCTTTGAGAGCCGGTCGAGCTGGCGGGTGAGCGGGGTCTTGACCGCCGGCTGCGCCTGGAGCATTCCCGAGATGTGGCCGACTTCGGTCGCCATCCCGGTCGCGGTGACCACGAACTCGCCCGTCCCGCGGGTGACAGAGGTGTTCATGTACACCATGTCGGTCCGGTCGCCCAGCGGCATGTCGGCTTCCCCGACCGGGGCCGTGCCCTTCGAGACCGGCAGGCTCTCCCCGGTAAGCTCGGACTCGGCGACCTCCAGCGTGGCCACCCGGAGCAGCCTGCCGTCAGCCGGAACGACGTCACCCGCCTCGATCGAGACGACATCGCCGGGGACCAGCTGTTCAGCGGGGATCTCCGCCTCCTGGCCATCGCGCCGCACCCGGGCGGTCACGATCAACCTCCGCTGGAGCACGGCGACCGCGCTCTCAGCGTCGCCCTCCTGCTGCAGGCCGAGAACCGCGTTAGCCAGTGTCAGCAGAATCAGCAGAAGGCCGGTTCCCAGCTGCCTGAGGGGGAAGAGGCTGAGGAGGCCGACCACGAGCAAGACGATCTGCATGGGGTCGGAGTACTGGCGGATGAACGCGCGCCAGCGAGGCTCTGCCCTGCCTGCGGCGAGCGTGTTGGGGCCGAACCGGCCGGCCCGCGACGCCGCCTCCGCCGAGCTCAGGCCGTGCCGCGGGTCTGCCTCCTCGGCTCGCAGCACCTCCTCGGCGCTAAGCGTGTGCCACGCGGCCTCAGGGGCCAGCCCCTGGCGCTCCGCCCCGATGAGGGCGTTTGGCCGCTGCGGGCCGTAGGCGACGTCCGAGCAGCCGGGGGACGGGAAGTCCTCGATGCCGGCCGGATTCCTGCCGGTCATCGCCTGTCCTCAGCGCGGTGGGCCGGGGGAACGCCCGCCAGGCACTGCGTCCCGGCGGCCCACTGCAGCCTGTTGCGCCGCCGCTGGAACTGGTCGGCTACCAGCGCGGTGACCAGGGCGCAGGAGGTGCCGAGCAGGATCCCGGCGGTGGCGTCGGAGAGCCAGTGGGCGCCCAGGTAGGCGCGGGAGAGCCCCATCACGATCGAGAACGCCACCGCGGCCGCGCCCCACCAGGTGCGCCGTCTGCCCGGTGGGACCAGGGCGATGACCGCCGCGACGACGGTGACCGACGCGGCGATCGCGTGTCCGGACGGGAACGACGCGCCGCTGGTCGCGACCAGCGACCCGGGCGGCCTGGCCCGGTCATAGACGCCCTTCAGCGAGCCGATCAGCACCTCCGACAGCACGATGGCGGACGCGAAAGCGGCCAGATGCCACCACCGGCGGCGCAGGGCCAGGAATCCGGCCAGCGCGAGCCGCACCGGCAGCGTGACGTACACCAGCCCGAGAACGTTGAAGACCTTGGCGATCGCCGTCAGCGGGGGCGCCCGGCCGGAGATCATCAGCCGCAGCCACGCATCGTCCAGCCGCTGGATGCGGGCCAGCGTGCCGTGATCGGCGACCAGGGCGAACACCACGACCGTGACTGCCACCACCCCGGCGGTCAGCAGAGCGGCCTGCCGGGGACGGGCGAGCAGCGCCTCCTCCTGCGGCCGGGCTGTGGCCGGCCGGGTCATCCCGGGCATGCGGCACCTCGCCCGCACAGGGGCAGGCCTTCGGTGCGGCGGACGTAGCTGACCAGCTCCGACCGGGGCATGAACGCCACCGCGGTGTCGACCGTGGTGGCCAGGGCCTGGGAGGCGCCGGGCGCAAGGACGAACCGGTAGGTCGCGCAGCCGCCGGGGAAGGTGTAGTAGCG
>CAVUNL010000018.1:0-145108 GCA_963742795.1 uncultured Actinomycetes bacterium | reverse complement strand
TCTTCGGGTGCACGCGGCTGCCCGAGAGCCTCAACTGACGGTGCACCCGCCTGGACCTCACACCCTTCTGTAACCCGCACCCTTAAGGATCGTTAGGACGATCGCGTATGTAAGGTGCGGTACGTCACTGGCTGAGCGCTTGCCCGTTGTCCCACATATTACCGGACCAGAAATTGCCGGTTCCGGCTGATGGATACCACCCGTATACGGGACCATAGGTGGCGCACTTGCCCGCTGTGCCGCGCTGGAATACGTTATCGGTCCAGACGATGTTGTTAACCCCGGACTGAGACGACTGATTGGGTCCGGGATAGACACAGAAGGCTGAATCAGGCGACGCGACCAGAAGATTCTTGCTGACGGTTACGTTGTCGTCATTGGCAAGGAATGAAACGTCCGCGGTACAGCCCCCGGTGCAGTAGATGCTGTTGTGCTGCAAAGTGTAGTCCGAGCCGCCATCGGCCAGGAACCCCTGCTCGTGTGACGTCGGCGTACCGTAGTTATCGTGCAACCACGAATTCTCCACGGTGCACGAATCGCCCTCGCAATTAATCTCGTCCTTACCGCCATATAGATTTGAAGATTTGACGGTAATATTATCCCCCCCGATTGTCGGGAACTCGTTCTGCGACCCGCCGTTAAGAGTCGAATTTTCGACCAGCAGCGATGTTCCTTCGTCGTTGATCAGGCCGGTTGTGCTGTCTTTGACAATCAGGCTGTCGCCGGTTGGTACGAAGATTCCAGCGCTATCCGATATGCCGTCAATGACGGCATTGTGCGCGGTGACCACGATATAGCCGTCAGAAGCGGAGAAGATCCAGCCGGTGTTATCTGAGGGAAGCGGAGAGCTGGGACTGTAGCCGGAGCTGATGTCGACGTTTACCAGGTTTTCGCCGGCCGGTACGCCGGTGTTGCCGGAACCTGGCCAGCATCCGCCCCACGGATCCGGGCCGCCAGGGGCGTTGGCACACCGCTACAGCTCGTGCCGGCCGCTGATGCCGGGCTGCTGCTGGCCGGCACCGTTGATGACGTCGACGTCACCGGGGATGGCGTGGACGTCACCGGAGAAGGTGTGGACGTCACCGGGGATGGCGTGGCTGTGACACCGCCAGTTGAGGACTTGGTCGTACTATGCGATGGTGACGGCGTGACACGATGACGTGGCACATGGTGCCATCTGGGGCGTTGTTGGTGGTGGCTGAGGCGCGCTGCGTCTGCGGCCAACGTGGCGCTATTGGACTCCCCCGAACCGTGCCCTCCGGGCTGGACCACGTAGACGTCGAGCGCCAGTCCCAGGGCCACCAGCCACACGACCGTGAGAGCAGCGGCCGGGCGGGACACCTTGTGGCGGATCAGACGAGGTTTTCCCCTGTGGTCGGTCATGTGCGCAGCCCTTGCTATCGGGGATGAGGCAGGTGCAAGCGTGCAAGATTCAACCACCGTTCCGTTCCGCATTTCGGCGAAATAACGGAAAACCGCTGTTCAGATAACAATTGTGATCACTCGAGTCACTTGAGTCACTGCCGTTACGCAGGTGCCACCGCGATGTCGAGTTCCAGAACGTGCACGTCGTGGCCAGCGTGGTCCTCGAGGTCCGATCTCGGATCGACAAGGTGTCCAGCGAGGGCGGCATCCGGGTCGGCATCGGTCCCGGAACGCCGAACGGCCCGTGGTTACAAGTACCACTGCCCGTTCGGCAAAAAAAGGTTTTACGCCCCGATGTACGGGACGGCCTCCAGGATCTCGACGGTGGTGGCGCGGCCGTTCGGCAGTGAGTAGGTGGCGCGGTCGCCGACCTTCTTGCCCATGATCGCGGCGCCGAGCGGGGAGCGGGGCGAGTAGACGTCGATCGGCGACCCGCTCTCCTCGCGCGAGGCGAGCAGGAACGTGACCTCGTCCTCGTCCTTGACGAACCGGATGGTCACCGTCATGCCCGGCCCGACCACGCCGTCGGTGCGCGCCGGGGCGCCCACCCGGGCGTTCTCGAGGATGTGCTGGAGCGTGATGATGCGCGCCTCGATCTGGCCCTGCTCGTCCTTGGCCGCGTGATAACCGCCGTTCTCCTTCAGGTCGCCCTCGTCCCGGGCCGCCTCGATCTTCTTCGCGATATCGATGCGCCCCTCCCCTGAGAGGTAGTCGAGCTCGGCCTTGAGCCGGTCGTATGCCTCCTGGGTCAGCCAGGTGACGGTTTCTTCACGCGTCTCGGTCACGGGTCACTCCTTGGCACTGCGCAGGACTGGCAAGTCCGCGGGACCCTCGTCGGTCCTCGGGGGTAATCTGCTGAGGCTAACTAGCGTCGGTGACTAGAGCGATCTAGTCAAATGCGGAATCTTACCTCGCCCGGTGGACTGGGAATGTCGGCCTGGTAAACGGGTGTTTGCGCCACCGAGGGTTTTTTCACGAGGGAGACCACTGTTGCAAAGCCAGCTTCGCCTCATGGCCGTGCACGCCCACCCGGACGACGAGTCCAGCAAGGGGGCGGCCACGATGGCGCGTTACGTCGGCGAGGGCGCGCAGGTCCTGGTGTGCACGCTGACCGGCGGGGAGCGCGGCGACATCCTGAACCCGGCCATGGAGCGGCCCGAGGTCAAGGCCGACATGGCCCGGATCCGGCGGGAGGAGATGGCGCGGGCCCGGGAGATCCTCGGGGTGCAGCAGAGCTTCCTCGGGTTCGTCGACTCGGGCCTGCCCGAGGGCGACCCCAAGCCGCCGCTGCCGGACGGCTGTTTCGCGCTCACCCCGCTCGCCGAGGCGACCGAGCCGCTGGTCCGCGCGATCCGGGAGTTCCGCCCGCACGTGATGCTCACCTACGACGAGAACGGCGGCTACCCGCACCCCGACCACGTGATGACCCACAAGGTCAGCGTGGCGGCCTTCGAGGCGGCCGGCGACCCGGACGCGTACCCCGGCTGCGGTGATCCCTGGCAGCCGCTCAAGCTGTACTACTTCGTCTCGTTCCACGGCGCGAAGTTCGTCGCGATGCACGAGGAGATGCTCCGCCGCGGGCTGGAGTCGCCGTACGCCAAGATCTTCGAGGAGCGCTCGAAGCAGCGCGGCGACGACTGGAAGGAGCTCGAGATCACCGACCCGGGTGCCGTGCGGTGACTTCTTCGCGGTCCGGGACGAGGCGCTCAAGGCCCACGCCACCCAGGTCGACCCGAACGGCTTCTGGTTCTCCTGCCCGCTGGAGGTGCAGCAGGCCGCGTGGCCGACGGAGGACTATCATCTGGCTAGGTCAGTCGTCGATACCGAACTGCCCGAAGATGACCTGTTCGCCGGCATCCGGGAGACTGTGAGCCTATGACCCTCGCCGCGTTCGCGGCCGCCGCCGCGTCGTCCTCCGCCAGCAGCAACGTGGAGCCCGGCGTCCTCGGCTTCCTGGTCGTGGCCGGGATCGGCGTCGCCCTGGTCTTCCTGCTCCGCTCGATGAACAAACAGTTCCGCAAGATCGACGCCAACCCCTTGGAGCCCGGCGCCCCCGACGGCGAGCAGGCCAAGACCCCGGCCCAGACCCCGGAATAACTCCTCTGCGCGTTTCGCGGCGCGCATTGTCCTACCCGCTTGTTAGCGTGAAACTAGCGGGTCTCGCCGGGAGGAAGACGGGCATGCGGGTCATACATGGGATCTGGGCGCGCGGCGCGCTCTGCCTCTGGGCCGAAGACCCGGACCTGCCGGCCGCGCCGCGTGACCAGGCGCCGTCCCCGGCGCTGCATCCGTTCGCCTGCCAGGCTGCCGAGCTGGCCGACGTGCTGGCCGCGCTGCCCGGGCAGGCCGGCGAGGCGGCCCGCAAGGCAGTCGACGCCGAGCTCACGCTGCAGCTGCCGTCGGCCGCAGCCCCGCCCCGGCCGCTCGCCTCGCCCGAGCTCCTCCGGCCGGCCGAGCCGCACGCGCCGGCCGAGCCGCAGGCGCCGGCCGGACCGCTGGCGCCAGCGCCAGGCACTCCCGGGCCGGCCGGGTCCGGCTGGCTAGCTGGCGGGTGCCGGTCCTGGCCTTCGGCCCCGGCCGCCGCGCTGGACCTGCTCGGCGCGGCCGCCGGCCTCGGCGAGCTGGCGGACCTGGGCGCCTCGCTGCCGTACCTGGCCGCGCTGGCCCGCTTCGCCGACGGCCTGGCGGCGCGCGGCCGGGTGCTGCCGGTCCTGATCGCCGAGGACGGCGCTTACACGGCCCGCTGGCGCCCGGTGCTCGGCGGCACGGACGCGCAGCGTGCGCGTGACCTGGCCGCCGCCATGCCCGACTCGTGCCGGGCCGTGGCCGGGGATCCGCCCGCCGTCCTGCTGGCCGCCGCGCTCGACGGCCTCACCGACGCCGCGGCGCGCACCCGCCTGCCCGGTTCCCTCCTGCCCGCGAGGCGCGGCCGTACTCCGGCTCACATTCCTTTGGCCGAACGGTACGTGGTCGCACTGACCAGCACCGATGCTCGCCTCGACGTGGTGACGCCGCGGGACGAAGCCGAGGCCGCCACACTGGCCGCGGAGCTGGACGCGTGGCTGGACCGCGCGCTCATCCCGGCCGGCCCGGTGCGGACCTGCTTCCGCCTGACCGAGCCGGCGGTCCCCGAGGAAGATCCGTGGCGGGTGGAGTTCGCGCTGCAGTCGACCGAGGACCCGAGCCTGATGGTCTCGGCCGCCGACGCCTGGGCGGGCGACGCCTGGGCGGGCCAGGGCGTCGGGCCCGGCGGCGACGACCCGGTCGAGGAGCTGCTGGCCGGGCTGGGCGCCGCATCACGGCTGTTCGGCGAGCTGGAGGACGCGCTGCGCGAGCCGGAGCCGACGGTGCTGGAGCTGGACACCTCGGGCGCGTTCCGGTTCCTGAAGGAAACCGGGCCGCTGCTGGCCGGGGCCGGGTTCGGGGTGCTGCTGCCGGACTGGGTGCGGAAGGCCCGGCTCGGGCTCAAGCTGACCACCCGGTCCCAGGCCGCGCCGGCCGGCTCGGTGGTCACCCAGGCCCGGTTCGGGCTCGGCGACCTGGTGGACTTCCGCTACGACGTGGCGGTCGGCGACCAGGTGATCGACCCGGCCGAGCTGGCCGAGCTGGCCCGGCTCAAGGCCCCGCTGGTCCGGCTGCGCGGCCAGTGGGTCGAGCTGGACGAGGCGCACCTCAAAGCCGCGCTGAAGTTCCTCGAACGCCGTCAGGCGGGCACGATGACGGCCGCCGACGCGCTGCTGGCCGGCCTCGGATTGGCACAGGGCGGCCCCGGCGACCAGGTCCCGCTGGTCGGCGTGGACGCCGACGGCTGGCTCGGCGACCTGCTGTCCGGGCAGGCCGACCGGCGGCTGCCGCCGATGACGGCGCCCGCGGGCTTCGCCGGCACGCTGCGGCCCTACCAGGAGCGCGGGCTTTCGTGGCTCTCCTTCCTGGGCGACCTGGGTCTGGGCGGCATCCTGGCCGACGACATGGGCCTGGGCAAGACGATCCAGCTGCTGTCGCTCATCGCCGCGCAGTCCCCTCAGGCCGGACCCACGCTGCTGGTGTGCCCGATGTCGCTGGTCGGCAACTGGCAGCGCGAGGCGGCCCGGTTCACCCCGGACCTGCGGGTCCACGTGCACCACGGCGCCGACCGGCTGGACGCGGAGGCTTTTGCCGCCGCCGCGGCCGAGGCGGACCTCGTGATCACCAGCTACGGCGTGGCGACCAGGGACCGGGAGGCGCTGAGCACGCTGACCTGGGCTCGCGTGGTGTGCGACGAGGCGCAGAACATCAAGAACCACGCCACCAAGCAGGCCCGGTCAATCCGCGCCCTGCCCGCCGCGACGCGTATCGCGCTGACCGGCACGCCGGTGGAGAACCGGCTGTCCGAGCTGTGGTCGATCATGGAGTTCACCAACCCCGGGCTGCTCGGGCCGGCCGAGCGGTTCCGGCAGGACTACGCGATCCCGATCGAGCGGCACGGCTCGGACGACGCCGCCCGGGCCCTGCAGCGGCTGACCCAGCCGTTCCTGCTGCGCCGCCTGAAGACCGACAAGACGATCATCTCCGACCTGCCCGACAAGCAGGAGATGAAGGTCTGGTGCAACCTCACCGCCGAGCAGGCCAGCCTGTACGCGGCCACGGTCGCCGACATGCTCGCCCGGATCGAGGAAGCCGCCGACGACATCAGCCGGCGCGGCCTGGTCCTGGCCACCATGGCCAAGCTCAAGCAGGTCTGCAACCATCCCGCGCACCTGCTCGGCGACGGCTCCCGGCTGCCGGGCCGGAGCGGCAAGCTGGCCCGGCTGGAGGAGATCTGCGACGAGATCGTGGCCGAGGGCGACAAGGCGCTGTGCTTCACGCAGTACGCGGAGTTCGGCCGGATGCTGCAGCCGCACCTGGCGGGCCGGCTCGGCTGCCCGGTGCTGTTCCTGCACGGCGGAACGCCCAAGCGCCAGCGCGACGCCCTGGTCGAGACGTTCGCGTCGCTCGACGAGCCCGCGCTGTTCCTGCTCTCGCTCAAGGCCGGCGGCACCGGGCTCAACCTGACCGCGGCCAGCCACGTGATCCACGTCGACCGGTGGTGGAACCCGGCCGTGGAGGACCAGGCCACCGACCGGGCGTTCCGGATCGGCCAGCGCCGGAACGTCCAGGTGCGCAAGTTCGTCTGCGTCGGCACGCTCGAGGAGCGGATCGACGCGATGATCGAGGAGAAGAAGGCCCTGGCCGAACGGGTCGTGGGCACCGGCGAGAGCTGGCTCACCGAGCTGTCCGTCGCCGACCTGCGCGCCGTGCTGACCCTGTCGCCTGATGCGGTGAGCGAATGAGCGGGTTCAGAGGGCCCTGGGAGGACTGGCCGCCGGCCAAGCCGATCCGGGTCGAGGGCGGGATCAAGGCGCGGAGCCGGCGCGGCGCGATCGGCGAGCAGTGGTGGTCCCGGCGGTTCATCGCCGTGCTCGAGGCCTCGGGCCTGAGCGGCCGGCTGGCCCGGGGCCGCAGCTACGCCCGGGCCGGGCAGGTGCTCGACTTCCGGCTGTCCCAGGGCAAGGTCACCGCCCAGGTCCAGGGCTCCCGGACCCGGCCCTACGACGTCCGCCTCGGGGTGCTCCCGCTGACCAAGGCGCAGTGGCGGCGGGTCCAGGAACGCCTGGCCAGTCAGGCGCTGTTCCGGGCCAAGCTGCTGGCGGGCGAGATGCCGCACGAGATCGAGGACGTGTTCGCCGAGTGCGGCACGCCGCTGTTCCCCCGGTCTGCCACCGACCTGGACATGCACTGCAGCTGCCCGGACTGGGGCGTGCCGTGCAAGCACCTGGCGGCGGTCTGCTACGTGCTGGCCGAGGAGTTCGACCGGGACCCGTTCGCGATGCTGGCCTGGCGCGGTAAGGCCCGGGACGACCTGCTCGCGGCGCTGCGGGAAGTCCGTGCCGCGCCCCGCTCGCGCTCGTCGGACGGCGGCACGGGCCGGGTGGGCCTGCTGGAGTCCGGCGAGCCCGCCGCGCCGCTGGCGGACTCGGTGGGGGATTTCTGGTCCGCCCGGCTGAGCCCGGCCCGGCTGCGCGGGCTGTCCGCCCCGGTCGGCCCGGTCACGCCCGACCTGCTGCTGCGCATGTTTCCCCCGCCGGCGGTGCCGGTCCGGGGTCAGGACCTGGCCGAGGTCCTGACCCCCGCCTACCACCGGCTCGCCGCCGACGGCGCCGGACCCCAGCCCGGCGAAATCGGCTAGCGTTCACCGGGAAGAGCGCATCACCACCGGATGGTCATGCGCGCTCCTATCCGAGCGGTGGGGTTCCGACGTGGCGCAGCCGACCGGCCTGGCGGATCCGGCTAAGTCCGGCGCGGGCATCGCCCGCGGCGCGATGGTGATCGCCGGGCTCACCATCGTGTCCCGGATCCTGGGGCTCGTGCGCACCCTGGTGTTCTCCCAGACCATCGGGGCTACCTGCCTGGGCACCGCGTACGTCACCGCCAACCAGGTGCCGAACCTGATCTACGAACTGGTCCTCGGCGGCGCGCTGACCAGTGCCATGGTCCCGGTCCTGGCCCGCTCGGCGGAACGGTCCGCCGCCGACCCGGCCGAGAAGGCGCGGGTCGGCCAGATCACCTCGGCGTTGCTGACCTGGTCCGTCGTCATCCTGGTGCCGCTGTCCCTGGCCATCGCGGTGGCGGCCGGACCGGTCGCGACCCTGCTCAACCCGGTCAACCCGAACGCGCACTGCCCCCGCGCCGACACGATCGCCACCACGACCAGCATGCTCGAGGTGTTCGCCCCCCAGGCCCTGCTGTACGGGCTCTCGGTGGTGCTGTACGGCCTGCTGCAGGCCTACCGCCGGTTCGCCTGCCCGACCATCGGGCCGGCCGTCTCCAGCCTGGTCCTCATCGCGGCCTATCTCTCGTTCGTGCCCCTGGCCAAGGGGCTGCCGCTGGCCCAGCTGCCGCTGCTGGCCGAGCTGGTCCTGTCGGTGGGGACCACGTTGGGGGTCGCGGCCCTGGTCGTGGTGGGCGTGGTGCCGACGCGGCGGCTGCACCTGCGGCTACGGCCCACCCTGCGGTTCCCGCCCGGGGTGGCGCGCCGGGCCAGCGGCCTGGCCATGGTCGGCGTCGTCGAGCTCATCGTCATCGACCTGGCCTCCCTGATCGGCATCACCCTGGCCAACGGACGCGGCGAGACGGGCGCGATCGTCCTGTTCAACTACGCCTCGCAGGTCTTCACCACCATAGCCGGGGTGCTGGCGCTGTCGATCGTCACCAGCGCCTTCCCCGTCCTGTCCGCCCGCGACGGGCCCGTGTTCGCCCGGACGTGCGCCGGATCGACGCGCGCGATCCTGCTCATGTCCTGGCTCGGCACGGCGGTCATGGCGGCCATCGCCGTCCCGGCCGCGCACGTCCTGGCCCGGCAGCCGGGCCAGGTGCCAGAACTGGTCGCGGGCTTCGTCCTGTTCGCCCCCGGGATCGTGGGCACCGCGGTGGTCGCGAACTTGGCCCGGGCGATGCTGGCCATCGGACGGCTCAAGGTCGCGGCCGCGGCGCTGGCAGGTAGCTGGCTGCTGGTCATCGTGGCGATCGTGCCGCTGGTCGAGCTGGCCCCCGCCCGCCTGGTGGTCGCCGCCCTGGCGCTGGGGAACACCATCGGCCCGAGCGTGGTAGCCGTCCCGCTGATCGTGGTGACCCGCCGGATCTGCGGCCGGGCTGCCGTCGAGGGCACCGGTCACGCGATGCTGGCCGGGCTGGCCGCCGGCGCGGTGGGGGCCGCGGTTGGCGTGGCCGTGAGCCTGGCCGGCTCCGGAGGCGGGAAGCTGCTGGCCGCGGCGGTGGCCGTAGCCGCGGCGGCGTGCGCGACGGTCGCGTTCGGCGCCGTCGCGTTCCTGCTGGACCGCGGGGACCTCAGGGCCGTGGCGCGGCGTGCGCGGCAGATCGTCGGCCGCCGCCGGACGCGCTAGGCCGGCGCGGCGCCTGGGCCCCGGCCCTAGCTCGGCTGGCAGGATCGCCGGATACCCAGCGGCTCGCGCAGCGGGCCGCTGGGTATCCGACGTGCTGCTCACCTTGCTGGCCCTGGTGACAACCCTCCCCGCGCTGCCTCACGACAGCACCCGGCTGCACCCTGCGGAAGTCGTCGTGCTGATTATCTCGGTCGCGCCGCTGGTGGTCCGGCGGATCTGGCCCGTCCCGGTGTTCGGCTGGATCCTGCTCTCCGCCATCGCCGCGGGAATGTGGACAAGGAGCGCGGTCGACGGCCTGGGCCTGCTCATCGCCCTGTATACCGTGGCATCGCTGCGGCTCCGCAGGGACGCGCTGATCTGCGCCGGCCTGCTCGAAGTCGTGGCGGTCACCGCCCTGCTGCTGTATGTGCACACCAGATGGTGGTTTGACGCGATCTTCGTCTCCGGCATGGTCGCCGCCGCTCTCGGGCTCGGCCTGTACCTCGCCGCCCGCCGCGCCTACCTCGCCGAGCTCCAAGACCGTGCGGAACGGCTGGAACGCGAGGCAGACCAGCAAGCCGCCCTCGCCGCGGCCGCCGAACGCGCCCGGATCGCCCGCGAGATGCACGACATCGTCGCCCACCACCTCACCGTCATGACCACCCTGGCCGAAGCGGCGGTCGCGGCATCGGCAAGCTCGCCGGAAAAAGCCAACGATGTCATGCGCAGCGTGGCGGCCACCGGGCGCCGCGCCCTGGCCGACACCCGCCGGCTTCTCGGCGTCCTGCGCGAGCCTGCCGGCCAGGACACCGCCGGGGCCCTGCAGCCGGTACCCGATCTCGGCCAGCTCGACGTCCTGATCGAGCAGGTCCGGTCGGCGGGACTGGACACCACCCTGGAGCTAAGCGGCCAGGCACCGGACATGCCCGCGGGGGTACAGCTCGCGGTGTACCGGCTGGTGCAGGAGGCCCTCACCAACACGCTCAAGCACGGCGGGGCAGGCGCCCGCGCTTGCGTGCGGCTGAGCTTCGGGGCTGGCGAACTGCGCGTCGACGTCGACGACGACGGCGCGGGACGCGCCGCTCCCGCGCCGGCGGGCGCCGGCGGCGGCCTGCCCGGCATGCGCGAACGCATCCGCGCCTACGGCGGTGACGTGCAGGCAGGCCCGCGCCAGCCCGCGGGCTGGGCCGTCTCGGTGCGGCTGCCGCTGGACAACGGGGGAACTACATGATCCGGGTACTGCTCGTCGATGATCAATCCCTGCTCCGCATGGGGTTCCGGCTGATCCTGGAGGCCGAGCCCGACATGGAGGTAGTCGGCGAAGCCGGTGACGGCGCATCCGGGGTCAGCATGGCCTCAGCCCTGCACCCCGACGTCGTGCTGATGGATGTCCGGATGCCGGGCATGGACGGGATCAAGGCGACGGCCTCGATCATCGCGGCCGGCCCGGCCAGCAAGGTCCTCATCCTGACCACGTTCGACCTGGACCAGTACGTCTTCGCCGGGCTCAAAGCCGGCGCCAGCGGCTTCATGCTGAAAGACGCGCCGCCTGCTGAACTGCTCGCCGCCATCCGCACGGTCGCCGGCGGTGACGCGGTCCTTGCCCCCACGACCACCCGGCGGCTCATCGACCAGTTCGCCCGGCTGCTACCCGACCCGGGCAAGCAGCAAGACCGCGACGCGGTGCTCAGCAAGCTCACCGACCGGGAACGAACCGTGTTCACCGAGCTCGCCGCCGGCCGATCCAACCGTGAGATCGCCACCGAGCTGCACCTATCAGAAGGCACGGTCAAGATCCACGTCGGCCGGATACTGACCAAACTCGGCCTCCGCGACCGTGTCCAGGCCGTCGTGCTGGCCTACGAATCCGGCCTTATCACACCAGGAAGCTGACCTCTCGCCAGCCGTCAGCGCAAGAGCCACCTAGGCCCCAGACGCTAAGCCCTGGGCGCTAAGCCCCGGACGCTAGGCCTGAGCCCCGCCGGACGGCGCCCAGACGCGGCGCATGGCCTCGGGCAGGCCCCACCAGCCCAGCGGGGTCAGGCAGTCCTCGTCGTCGATCGCGCCCAGGACCTGCCACAGCGAAGTGACCGGGAGGAACAGCCCCTCCATGCCGAGCTCGTCGAACTCGCCGTCCTCGTCGAGGTCATCGAGGTCATAGTCGTCCTCGTCGTCGTCGTCCGCGACCCCCTCAGCGCCGTCGGGATCGTAGTCCCGGACGTACCCGGCCAGGTCAGCGGCTGACGCGGACGTACCCGGCCCGCCGACCGCGAGTGCGGTGATTACCGCGAGCCAGTCGAAGTGATCGATGGCGCAGATGGCGGCGACCGCGCTGTCCGTCTCGCTCTGCTCGCCCTCGCCCCCGTCCGGTCCGGCGGCCCACTCGTCCAGCCCTTCCGGTGACGCCACCCCGGCGGCCAGCCGCAGCCACAGTTCGGCGTCGTCGGCGGGCAGGTCCGCCGCGCGCATGCCGCCGCACTCGATCAGCAGCTGACCGGGCCAGCCGGACCGGGCGATGTGCTCGCGCAGGCGGCCGCTGGCCGCGCGGAGCTCCTCGGCCGGCAGCGGGCGGTCACCGACCTCGTCCAGCAGCTCGCCGACGGCCGCCAGCGCCTCGGCGTCGGCAGCGTCCCATTCGGCCAGGAACTCCTCGTCCTTCTCGTCGAGCAGGACGTCCATCGGGACCCGGCCGTCGGGCAGCGGCGAGGTCATCCAGCGCTCCTGCAGGGCGATGTAGGCCCGGCAGGCCGCCGGGTCCGCCGCCGACAGCAGGTCAGGATCGATCTCGCCCGCGGCGAGCTGATCCTCCAGATGGCTGACCAGGCGGGTGTGCATCTCCTCGGCCAGCTGGCTGCGCTCGGACTGGTCGTCCCAGACGTGCAGGCCGATGATCCCGTTCGGCTCGGTGCCGGTGGCTTCCAGCCACGTCCGGACGTCACCGACCGTGGCGTCGTTGTCGTTGATCTTGTGCAGGATGGCCTCGGCCGAGGACCAGAACACGGCGGATAGCGGATTGCCCGCCGCGAGCAGCCCGCGGCGGATGCCGGGCAACAAGCCGAGCGCGTCGGCCGATGGCACGGTGAGCAGCGCGAGCGCGACATCCCGCCTGGTCAGTTCGCTGAGCGGCCGGGCGGCCAGCTCGGCCACGCGATCGGCGTCAAGGTTCACGCCTCGCAGTGTAAACCCGGGGGGGGCGACCCCCCGGAACCCCCCGAGTTCCCGCTGCGGTTCCCGCCGTATTCATCGCGCGGCCGGAGGGGCCGCAGGCCCCTCGCGGGCGCGCGATCTCGGAGCTTCGCTCCTCGCGATTCGCCGTAGCTGTGGGCGCGGCTCAGAGCAGGTCGCGGCCACCGAGGTAAGGGCGCAGGACCTCGGGGACGACGACCTGCGCCTGCTCGGTCTGGAAGTTCTCGACCAGCGCGGCCAGGATCCGCGGGGTGGCGACCGCCGTGTTGTTCAGCGTGTACGCGAACCGCACCGTGCCGTCGGTGTCGCGGTACCGCACGTTGGCCCGGCGCGCCTGCCAGTCGAGCAGGGACGAGCAGCTGTGCGTCTCGCGGTACGTGCCGAGGGAGGGCATCCAGGTGTTGATGTCGTTCATCCGGTACTTGCCCGCGCCCATGTCCCCGGTGGCGACCTCCATCACCTCGTAGGCCAGGCCGAGCCCCTGCAGCAGCTGCTCGGCGGTGCCGAGCAGCTCGGCGTGCCAGCGGTCGGACTCGGCCAGGTCGGCCGCACAGATGACGAACTGCTCGACCTTCTCGAACTGATGGACCCGCAACAGCCCGCGCACGTCGCGGCCGGCGCTGCCGGCCTCGCGGCGGAAGCACGGTGAGATCCCCGCGTACCGGAACGGCAGCTGCTTGTGGTCGAGGATCTCGTCGCTGTGGAAGCCGACCAGCGCGACCTCCGCCGTCCCGGCCAGGAACAGGTCGTCGGCCGGGATCGAGTAGGTCTCCTCGCGGTGCGCCGGGAACATGCCGGTCCCGATCAGCGCCTCCCGGCGGACCAGCGACGGGACGCTGACCACCGTAAAGTCCTTGTCGCGGAGCAGGTCGAGGGCGTAGGAGTGGACCGCTCGCTCCAGCAGCACCATGTCCCCGATCAGCGCGTAGGCGCGTTCCCCGGCCACCTTGCGGGCCCGGGCGAAGTCGGCCCAGCCGCGCTTCTCGAGCAGCTCGACGTGGTCCAGCGGCCGGAAGCCGAACTCCGGCGGCGTGCCGACGGTCCTGATGACGACGTTGGCCGACTCGTCGGGCCCCACCGGCGCACCCGGCCACGGGATGGTCGGGGTCAGCAGCATCAGCGCGTTCAGCTCCTCGGTAGTCGCGGCGAGCTGCTCGCGCACGGCCCTGAGGTGCTCATCGAGCTCCCTGTTCTCGATCTTCAGCACGGCCCGGCGCTCCTCGCTGGCCTGGGCGTACTCCTTGGACGAGGCCTTCCGTCGCGCCTGGGCCTGATCCACTTCGTGCTGTAGCCCGCGGCTGACCCGATCCAGCTTGAGCAACTCGTCCACGTCCAGGTTGATGCCCTTGACCCGGACGGCCGCCCTGACCTCGTCCGGATGCTCCCTGATGAATCGCTTGTCCAGCATGGGTACGCGTCAGCCTCGTTCGAATCGGAATTGCTTGCCTGCATTTCCCGCCGCCAAAACGCTACCAGCAGTGCCCGCCGGGTCGCCCCGCATAATCGCGTGGCTGGCTCGCGTACGGTGAGAGGCGTGCTGCTGACCAACCACGTCCTGTCCGGCGCGCTGATCGGCGCGCTGGCCCGCCGTCCGGCGCCGGCCTTCGCGGCCGGCGTGGTCTCTCACTTCGCGCTCGACGCGTTGCCGCACTGGGGTGATTGGGGCAGCATCCACCGGTTTCTCCAGGTGGCGGTGCCCGACGGGCTGATCAGCCTGGCCGCGATGGGGACCCTCGCGGCGCTGGCCCCAGCCGAGCGCCGGCCGGCGGTGCTGGCCGGCATGATCGGAGCCGCGCTGCCCGACGTCGACAAGCCGGCCACCCTGTTCCTCGGCTGGTCGCCGTTCCCCTGGGCGGTGGACGAGTTCCACCGCCGTATCCAGCGGGAGGCCTCGGGCCGGGCTCACATCGAGCTGCTGGCCGCGGGCACGTTCGGCGTGGCCGCGCTCACTGCGCTGCGCAGACCTGCGCGCGCCGGACTGCGCTAGGCCGGCAGCGGGTAGCGCAGTCCGACCAGGCCAGCCAGGTCGGCGAGGGTGAGCTCGAACATGGGCGCCGGATCCTCCAGCGCGAACCTTATGTGGCCGAACACCTCCATGGCCACCGCGCCGTACAGCACCGTCCAGCAGCGCAGGAAGGTGAGCACCGCACCGACCGGTATGTCGGTGCCCAGCGCTTCCCGGTAGCGGCTGAGCTGGTCACGCAGGCCCGGATCGATGTCCGCAGCCGCCGGCACCGGGAACGGCGCCGTGGTCCACAGCTCCAGGAACAGCGTGAAGAAGGTGCCGGCGAAGGCCAGGGCGCACTCGTCCGCGATGTCGTACCGCCCGTCGTCCAGGCCGGGCAGCGGCACGCCGAACAGCAGGCTGAACTCGGCCTGGTGGTTCAGCGACCAGCGGCGGAACTCCTGGCAGGCCGCGACCATCTTGACCGTGAGCTTGGTCGCCTGGTCGGGCGGCTCGGTCGCTGCTCCCTCGCCCTGGATGGCCTGGTGGATGTCCGAGCCGAGCTCGGTGAAGATGCTCGCGCAGACGTGCCTGAGCAGCTCGTCGTGGCTGTCGAAGTAGCGGTACAGCCCGGGCGCGGTCATCCCCATCTCCCGGGCGATGGCCCGCAGCGTGACCGCCTCCGGGCCGCTCTGGACCAGCAGCCGCCGCGCGGTCTGGATGATCTCCTCCGAGGTCGCCGCGCGCAGTCGATCGCGACGGGACGGCGGGTGCCCGGCACCCGGCTCGGTCCCGACCTCTGCCGCCTGTGTCACAGCTGCCTCCCGGACCCGGTCTCACCGTCAGGTACCCCTGCCGGCCGACCGTCACGAGTCTCGTAACGGGCGCCGTAACGAGGCTCACCAAGAATTGACGGTGGATCGATGCTAACCCACTTGACACTGGTGAACACCGTATGCGAAGTTAGCGTCGTATTTAGTTTACATCGTTTACTTGAGTAATCAAGGGAAACGCATGGCTCGGGAGGCAGCTATGTTCGAGGCTTGGGGGCGGGTCCTGTCCCGCCGGCGCCGGCTCACGCTGGTCATCACGCTCCTGTTCGTCGCCTTCGCCGGGGCCTGGGGGACCGGCGTGTTCGGCAAGCTGTCGTCCGGCGACAACTTCACCCCGCCGTCCAGCCAAAGCCAGCGCGAGGCCAATGCGGCCGAGCAGGTGTTCGGCCGGAACGACGCCGACGTCGTGGTGCTGTACCGCAGCGCCGCCATGACCGTCACCGACCCGGCCTACCGGCAGGCGGTCACGACCGCGCTGAACAGCCTGCCCCGCGCCGACGTGGCCAAGGCGGCCACGTACTGGTCCACCGGATCGCCCAGCCTGGTCAGCACCGACCGGCACTCCACCTACGCGGTGCTCCAGCTCACCGGGGCGGACGACGCCGCGCGGCACCAGACCTACGACGCGATCAAGAACGACCTGAACCCGGCCAGCCTGGCCGCCGGCGGGGTGACGGCCCGGGTCGGCGGGAACGTGCCCATGGAGGTGGCCATCAACAACGAGGTCACCGCCGACATCGCCAAGGCTGAGGGCTTCTCGATGCCGGTCCTGCTGATCCTGCTGCTGGTGATCTTCGGCAGCCTGGCCGCGGCGTCCCTCCCGGTGGCGATCGGCGGCGTGGCCATCCTGGGCTCGTTCACCGTCCTGCGCCTGCTCACCATGGCCACCACGGTGTCGATCTACTCGGTGAACATCACCACCATCCTGGGCCTCGGCCTGGGCATCGACTACGGGCTGTTCATGGTCACCCGGTTCCGCGAGGAACTGCACCGCCAGCCGACGGTGGAGCAGGCCGTGGCGCGGACGGTCGCGACCGCGGGGCGCACGGTCGCGGTGTCCGGGGTCACGGTGGCGGTCGCCCTGACCAGCCTGATGCTGTTCCCCGAGGACTTCCTGCGCTCGATGGGGTACGGCGGGGTGGCCACCGTCGCGGTGGACGTGCTGGCCGCGCTCATCGTGCTGCCCGCGCTGCTGGCCGTCCTCGGCCACCGGGTCAACTCGCTGCGGATCCGCCGCTCGGTCGAGAGGCCACCGCGGGACGAGTCCAGCGGCGGCTGGTACCGGCTGGCCCGCAGCGTCATGCGCCGTCCGCTGGTCTACGTCACGGTCATCACGATCGCGCTGCTGGCCCTGGGCGCGCCGTTCCTGCGCATCTCCTGGGGCGGCACCGACGCGCGGACCCTGCCCGCCGCCTCGACGGTCCGGCAGGTGTCCGAGACGCTGGACAGCCAGCTCCCGGTCAACTCGACCGATCCGATCGAGGCGCTCATTACGGGGACGAGCGGCTCGCCCGCCGTGACCTCCTACCTGCACCGCATCGACGCCATCCCCGGGGTGACCGGAAGCCAGGTCACCGGGGCTAAGGGCGACACCATCCGGGTCGACGTCGGGTATACCCCGGCTCCGGTCTCATCGGCCGCCCGGCACATCGTGACCCAGATCCGGGCCCTCGCCCCCCCTGTCGGCGCCACGGTGCTGGTCGGCGGGACCACCGCCGGGCTGGTCGACGAGCTGGCCAGCCTCGGCTCGGTCCTGCCGTGGATGGCACTGCTGGTCTGCGTGTCGACGTTCGTCCTGCTGTTCCTGGCCTTCGGCTCGGTGGTGCTGCCGGTCAAGGCGATCGTGATGAACGTGCTGTCGCTGGGCGCGACGTTCGGCGTGGTGGTGTGGATCTTCCAGTGGGGCCACCTGTCCGGCCTGCTGCGGTTCACCCCGACCGGCTCCATCGACCCGACCATGCCGATCCTCATGGCGGCCATCATCTTCGGCCTGTCCATGGACTACGAGGTGTTCCTGCTGTCCAGGATCCGGGAGCGGTACGACCAGACCGGCGACAACACCGTCGCGGTCGCGGCCGGCCTGCAGCGGACCGGCGGCGTGATCACCAGCCTCGCCCTGCTGCTGATCATCGTGGTCGGCGCGTTCTCCGCGTCCGGCATCACGTTCATCAAGCTGATGGGCGTGGGCATGATCGTGGCGCTGCTGGTGGACGCGACCGTGGTCCGGGTCCTGCTGGTGCCGGCCACGATGCGGCTGCTCGGCCAGGCCAACTGGTGGGCGCCGCGCCCGCTGCGCCGCCTGTACGCCAGGTACGGGTTCAAGGAGGACAGCCCGGCGCCGATCCCGGTGCCGGCCGGCGCGAAGAGCTGACCGGGCGGGGGTGTACCCGCGGGCCTGCGCGGCGGGCCTGCGGGTACAGTGCTTGCTTGGCCGCCGGTGGCGGCGGGGCTAACCCGAGGAGGCCGACATGAACCAGCCCTTGGCTGTGCCGGAAGTGCTGTCGACGGACCTGCCCGCCGGGGCGTTCCTGCTGGACGTGCGCGAGGACGACGAGTGGGCCGCCGGGCACGCCCCCGACGCGGTGCACGTGCGGCTCGGCGAGCTCGGCGCGCGGGCGGGCGAGCTGCCCCGCGACCGTGAGGTGTACGTGATCTGCCGGACCGGCAACCGGTCGGCGTACGCGACCCAGGCCCTGCTCGGCGACGGCCTGCACGCGATCAACGTGGCCGACGGCATGACCGGCTGGGCGGTCGCGGGCCGCCCGATGATCAGCGAGGACGGCGGCGAACCCTACGTCGCCTGACGGCGACGGCGTGGACCTGGTATCGGTCCGGGACCTGTCCGTCCCGGCGGTCATCGGCGTGCACGACTGGGAACGCGACATCACCCAGACGCTCGTCTTCAGCGTCGACCTGGCCGCCGACGTTCGGACGGCCGCCCGGCACGACGACCTGGCGGACGCCCTGGACTACTCCGCGGTCGCGCGGACCATCGTCTCGGTCGTCGAGGGGGGCCGGTTCCGGCTCATCGAGACCGCCGCCGAGCGGGTCGCCGACCAGCTGCTGACCGACCACCCGGTGGCCTGGCTCCGCCTTGAGGTGCGCAAGCCCATCGCCAGCGGCGGCTACACCGCCGCCGTCACCATCGAGCGAGGCGCCCGGGCCGGCTGAGGCCCGACGTCGCGCCCAGGACCCGGAGGCGGGCGACGGCCTCGGTGCGGGAGGTGACGTCGAGGGCGCGGTAGGTGTGCTGCAGGTGGGCCTGCACGGTGCGGGTGCTGATGCCCAGGGTCCGGGCGATGCCCCGGTCGGACTGGCCGTCGGCGACCAGCTGGAGGATGCGGGCCTGACGCGGGGTCAGCAGCGGGTCCGCCGCGGCATCCGGTGACCCGGCGGGCCCGGGCTGCGCCAGCAACGCGATGGCCGCGGCCTGCCCGACGTGGATCCTCATGAGGTCCAGGAGCTCGAGGTCGGCCGCGGAGAAGTCATGACGCTGGCGGTTCAGCGCGACCCCGATCAGCCCGCCGCCGGGGGCGGGCACCGAGATCGCCACCTGATAGTCGACCCCGCACTGGCGGTAGAAATCGCGGTACAGGCCGAGGGAGCGGAACTGCCGGTCGCTGAGGAAATCGGAGATCCGCCGCGCCCGGCCGTCCCCGGTGGCCCGGACGTGGGCCAGGAGGGGGTGCTCGGGCAGGTGCTGCTGGAACAGCTCGATGCCGCCGGGGAAGGTCCCGACGTCGGCGGGCTCGATGAGCCAGGCGAGCAGCGCGCCGCCGCGGCCGATGTGGTTGTAGGAGCACGAGTCGGCGGGGACGAGCCGGGCGGCCAGATCGACCACGCGGGCGGCATAGTCCAGGCCGCCAGGCGTGCTGGCAGGCGCGTACAGCTCAGCGAGCCCGTCGCTGAGCTTGCATAGCATGCTGCGGGAACTGGCCACTACATACCCCTGCGTCACGCTATCAGTTAAGCAAAATTACCGATACCGCAACGGCCCCGGGCCTGGGCAGAGTTGCCTTGGCCGAGGCAGGGTGCGCTGGGGGGTGAAGTGCACCAGGTGGAGCGCGCCCCGCCCTCGTCGGACGGCTGTCGGCAGCCGGGCCGCTTAAGGACCCGGCTGCCGACTCCGGACGCCGGGCGCGGCGGGCCTGGGGGGGAGGGGGCACACCGCGCAGGCGCACCAATCTGAATGTATAACGCCCGTCCGACTTGTCGGTCCGGGACCCCGGTTAGTCCGGCCCGCCGAAGCTATCCGGCCTGGTGGTATGCGGGAAGCCGCACGGTTCAGCTCGTGCGGGGCCTGGTGCGCAATCCGCTCATGCCGCCGTCCACCGCGAGCGCGGTCCCGGTGGTGGCCCCGGCCAGCGGGCTGGCCAGGTAGGCGATGGCCGCGGCGACCTCCTCCGCGGTGACCAGGCGGCCCATGGGCTGACGCGCGGTGAGCGCGGCCCGCTCGGCCTGCGGGTCGGGCGCGGCGTCGAGCAGCCGGCCCACCCACGGGGTGTCGACCGTGCCCGGGTTGACGCAATTGACCCTGATCCCCTCGGCCACGTGGTCGGCCGCCATGGCCAGCGTGAGCGCGTAGACCGCGCCCTTGCTCGCGCAGTACAGGGCCCGCTGCGGCAGGCCCGCCGTGCCCGCGATCGAACAGGTGTTGACGATGGCCGCCCGGCCGCGCTCGCGCACCGCCTGACGCAGCAGGGGCAGGGCCGCCCGGGTGGTGCGGACGATGCCGAGCACGTTGACGTCGAGGACCCGGTGCCACTCGTCGTCGTCGTTGTCCTCGACCGTGCCGGCCGCCCCGATGCCCGCGTTGTTCACCAGGATGTCCAGGCCGCCCAGGGCCTGGCCGGCCTGCGCGACGGCGGTCCGGACCGCGGCGTCATCGGTCACGTCCGCGAGGACCGGGTAGAGGCCGTCCCCGGCATCTCCAGAGGGCTGGTCCCGGTCCAGCACGGCCACCCGCGCGCCGCGCGCCGCCAGCAGCCGGGCGGTGGCCAGCCCGATCCCCGAGGCACCCCCGGTGACCAGCGCCGCCAGCCCCGCGAATTCGGTCGACTGCTCTGCCATACATGGGATGTATCACATCGGGCCCGTCCGCCGGCGAAGCATCGTGAACCCCGTTGCGGGGATCGGGTGAAAGCGGGTGACCATGATAAACACCTCGCATCGAATGGAGCGAGCTATGACCGCACCGCCTCGGCAGCGCGCCGAGGACCAGGGCGCAGACGATGCGCGCCTGGACGACGCCGCGCTGATCGAGCGGTCCTGGGATGAGCCCGAGGCGTTCGCGGCGTTGTACGACCGGCACGCGGCCCCGATCCACCGCTTCGCCGGCCGCAGGCTGGGTGACCAGATGGCCGACGATGTGGTCGCGGAGACGTTCCTGGCCGCGTTCCGGCGGCGCAAGCGGTATGACCTGCACCGGGCCGACGCCCGGCCATGGCTGTACGGGATCGCCGCCAACGTGATCGGCAAGCACCGCCGGTCCGAGGTCCGCATGCTGCGCGCCTTCGCCCGGACCGGGGCCGACCCGGTCGCCGACGGTCACGCCGACCGGGTGGACAGCCGGGTCTGCGCCGCCGCCGTGCAGCGGGACCTCGCGGCGGCTCTGGCCGGGCTGCCGGCCGGAGACCGGGACGTGCTGCTGCTCATCGCCTGGGCCGACCTGTCCTACGAGGGGACCGCCGCGGCGCTGGGCATCCCGGTCGGGACCGTGCGTTCCCGCCTGCACCGGGCTCGAAGAAAGGTACGCGAGGCGCTAGGTGGCCAAGATCCAACCTCGTCGAACCAGGAGCTCGACCCATGAACGACCTCGACCTGGTGCGCACGTTGCGCGCCGATGTCCAGCCCCCCGCTCCGGCCCGGCTGGCCGCGGGCCGTAGCCGGATCCTCGCGGCAGCGGCTGCCCGCCGCCGCCGATACTGGCGGCTGGCCCTGCCCGTCGGCGCGGTCACCGCCGCGGCCGCCGTCGCCGTCGTCGCGGTCCTCGGGGGGACCGCGACGCCGTCCCATCTCCGGCCCACCGCGTCGCCGTCCCGTCCCCGGCCCGCTGCGACTGGCCGGGTGAGCCTCGCGACCCAGGTCCTTACCGTCGCGGCCAGGACCGTCGCGGCTGAACCGTCCACCCGTCCGGGTGACCGGCAGTGGATCTACACCCGGTCCGTGCAGACCCAGACCGGGACAGCCACCCAGTCCGATGAGAACTGGATCCGGTTCGACGGCCGCGAGCAGGCCTACTACTTGAACGGGCAGCTCATCGTGCTGCACGAATCCTCGGGCAGCGGCGGGCCGCTGAGCAGTTACCGTGAGCTGGCCGCCCTGCCCGCGGCGCCGTCGGCGATCCTCGCCGCCGCCCGCCAGGTGGTGGGGACCACGCAACGCGAG
This sequence comes from uncultured Actinomycetes bacterium, assembly GCA_963742795.1. Lineage (GTDB taxonomy): Bacteria > Actinomycetota > Actinomycetes > Streptosporangiales > Streptosporangiaceae > Palsa-504. The sequence continues at coordinate 123,434 of CAVUNL010000018.1, read as the reverse complement.
TGGGAGAACTGGAGCTCGGGCAGCGCGGTGGCCGAACTGGCACCCAGGACCGCGGGGGAAGCCGAGTTCGACTACCTGGCTCAGCTGCTCTGGGACGGCTACGCGGCCGCGCCGCCCGCGGCGCTGGCGCACGTGTACCAGGCCATGGCCGACATCCCGGGCGTGACGGTGACTCGTGGCCTGACCAACGCCGTCGGTCGCGCCGGGATCGGCGTCTCGGCCAACGGCGGCGTGTCGTGGCTGCTCCTGGATCCGCAGACCTATCAGGTCATCGGCCTCGGCGAGAAGCTCCTCAGCCGGGAGTCGGTGATGGTGAAGGGAAGCCCGATCACGTTCTCCGGCACCATCTCTATGGCCTGGGCCGACGTAGCCGTCGTCGCCGCTGCGGGCCAGCGCTGATCTGCTGAGCCGGACTACGCCGGCCCGGCTCAGCTGAGCGCCTTGCAGCGGTACAGGTGCACGGCCAGCGGCGCGAATACGGAACCGATGGTTGCCGATTGGTAACGGATAGACCCGGTAGGCTGCCACAACCATCGGTAGAGCGAGTTACACGCGTGTGACGTGAGGGGCAGGCGGAACTCCGGGCCGCAATGTGAGCCGGTGCGCGGTCATCAACCGCTCACCTAGGCTGGCTGGGTGGCGGATGCGGCGAGCCGGGCGGCTCCGGAGACCGCGGCGGACGGGACCGCCGGGGTCTGGTGGGCGCGCCGGCAGGACGCCGCGCTGCGGCTCGCCGGCCTGCTCGACGACGTCGAGCAGGAGCGCTGGGCGGCCTACCGTCGTGAGGCCGATCGCGAGCGCTTCCTGGTCGGCTGCGCGCTGGCCAAGACGGTGATCGCGGCGTGCACCGGCCAGCGCCCGGCGCAGGTGAGCCTCGACCGGGCCTGCCGTCAGTGCGGGCAACCGCACGGCAAGCCGGCCGTCCGGGGCGGCGGCCCGGAGCTTTCGGTCTCGCACTCCGGTGACCTGGTAGCTGTCGCGGTGGCGACGGCGCCGGTCGGCGTGGACGTCGAGCAGCTGGATGGGCGCGCGCGCGAGCTGGGCGGCGGCGACCCGCTCACGCTGGCCCGGATGGTGCTCGCCGAGGAAGAGCGGGCGGCGCTGGCCGCGGTTCACCCGGAGGGCCGGGCGCGCGCCTTCCTGGTCGCGTGGACCAGGAAGGAGGCCGTGACCAAGGCCCGGGGCGACGGGCTGCGAGTCCCGTTCGACACCGTGGTCGTGGCCGCGGACCTGGCCGCGGCTCGTGTGACGGCCTGGCCTTACCCGCAGGACCCGCGGAGCGTGTCGCTGCTCGACCTCGACCCGGGCCCCGGGTACGTGGCGGCGCTGGCGGTGATCGGCCGCTGCCACGCGGCGCCGGCCCGGGATGGATCGGCCCTGCTCGCGTCAGCCCCGCTCGCATAAGCCCTGCTCACGGGCCTGGAAGTCGCCGCCGGGGGGCTGATCGCTGCAGGCGAACGCCCAGCGGAATTTCTGGGGGCTCTTCTTTCTTGAGTGTATGTGACTCAAGCTTTTGGAGGCTCAGTAATGAGTGAAACCTTCACCCTACCGGTGCTGCCACTGGACGACGAAGTGGTCCTGCCCGGGATGGTAGTGCCGCTGGAAACCTCGCAGCCGGAGGTCGGCGCCGCGATCGACGCGGCCCGGCTGCCGTCCCGGCAGGTTCCCGGCATGCGTTCTGAGGTTCAGGCCCGGGTCCTGCTGGTGCCGCGGCTGCCTGACCGCGGCCTGGCCGGCGTGGGCACGCTGGCCGTGGTCGAGCAGGTCGGCCGGCTACCCGGCGGGCAGCCGGGAGCCGTCGTGCGCGGCATCTCCCGGGTCAGGATCGGCTCGGGGACCACAGGCCCCGGTGCGGCGCTGTGGGTCGAGGGCACCGTGGTCGAGGAGATCGGCGGCGGCCCGCAGGCCGACGAGCTGGCCCAGCAGTACAAGTCCCTGGTGACCAGCATGCTGCAGCAGCGCGGCGCCTGGCAGGTCATCGACGCGATACAGCAGCTCACCGACGCGTCCGCGATCGCGGATCGCGCGGGCTACTCGAGCTACCTCTCGACCGTGCAGAAGCTGCAGCTGCTCGAGACCGCAGACCTAGTTAAGCGCCTAGAGCTCGTCATCAGCTGGGCCAAGGACCAGCTGGCCGAGATGGAAGTGGCCGAGTCCATCCGCAAGGACGTCTCGGAGGGCATGGAGAAGCAGCAGAAGGAATTCCTGCTCCGCCAGCAGCTCGCCGCGGTGCGCAAGGAGCTCGCCGACCTGAACGGCGACGCGGCCACCGAGGAAGACGACTACCGGGCCCGCGTGGAGGCGGCCGACCTGCCTGAGGCGGTCCAGAGCGCCGCCCTGAAGGAAGTCGACAAGCTGGAGCGGACTCCCGACGCGTCTCCCGAGACCGGCTGGATCCGTACCTGGCTGGACACCGTCCTCGACATCCCGTGGAACGAGCGGACCGAGGACGCCTACGACATCACCGACGCCCGCCGCATCCTGGACGAGGACCACACCGGCCTGGACGACGTCAAGGAGCGGATCATCGAGTACCTGGCCGTGCGCAAGCGCCGCGCGGACCGGGGCCTGGGCATCGTCGGCGGGCGGCGTTCCGGCGCCGTGCTCGCGCTGGTCGGCCCGCCCGGGGTCGGCAAGACCTCGCTCGGCGAGTCGGTGGCCCGGGCCATGGACCGCAAGTTCGTCCGGGTGGCCCTGGGCGGCGTCCGGGACGAGGCGGAGATCCGCGGTCACCGGCGCACCTACGTCGGGGCCCTGCCCGGCCGGATCGTGCGCGCCATCCGCGAGGCCGGCTCGATGAACCCGGTCGTGCTGCTCGACGAGGTCGACAAGATCGGCTCGGACTACCGGGGCGATCCCGCGTCCGCGCTGCTCGAGGTGCTTGGACCCCGCGCAGAACCACACGTTCCGCGACCACTACCTCGAGGTCGAGCTCGACCTGTCCGACGTGGTGTTCCTGGCCACGGCCAACGTGCTGGACGGGATCCCCAGTCCGCTGCTGGACCGGATGGAGCTGGTCCAGCTCGACGGGTACACCGAGGACGAGAAGGTCCTCATCGCCCGGGATCACCTGCTGCCCAGGCAGCTGTCCAAGGCCGGGCTGAACGCCGAGGAGGTGTCGGTCGGCGAGGACGCGCTGCGGCTGGTGGCGGGCGAGTACACCCGCGAGGCCGGGGTGCGGTCGCTCGAGCGGTCGGTCGCGCGCATTCTGCGCAAGGTCGCGGCGCGCGTGGCCCTGGGCGACGTTACGCTGCCGGTCAGCGTGGGCGCGGGCGAGCTGAAGGACTACCTGGGTCGGCCGCGGTTCACCCCGGAGACCAGCCTGGCCGCACCGGACCGGCGGACCGCCGTGCCCGGCGTGGCCACCGGCCTGGCGGTGACCGGCGCGGGCGGGGATGTCTTGTTCATCGAGGCGTCCCTGGCCGGGCGGGATACCGGCGAGACCGGGGTCACGCTTACCGGTCAGCTCGGCGACGTGATGAAGGAGTCGGCCCGGATCGCGCTGTCCTACCTGCGCTCGCACGGCGACGAGCTCAACTTGCCGGTCGGCGAGCTGAAGGACCGCGGCGTGCACGTGCACGTGCCGGCCGGCGCGGTGCCGAAGGACGGCCCGAGTGCGGGCGTCACGATGACCACCGCGCTCGCGTCGCTGCTGTCCGGCCGTCCGGTGCGCTCCGACGTGGCCATGACTGGTGAGGTGTCCCTCACCGGGCGGGTGCTGCCCATCGGCGGGGTCAAGCAGAAGCTGCTGGCCGCGCACCGGGCCGGGATCACCACCGTGCTGATCCCGCAGCGGAACGAGCCGGATCTGGATGATGTTCCGGCCGAGGTGCTGCAGAAGCTGGAGGTGCACCCGGTGGGCGACGTCCGTGAGGTGCTGCGGCTGGCGCTCGAGCCCGCCACCGAGGCCGCCGAGCCGGTGGCCGTGCCGGACGCCGCTTAGGGCTCAGCCCTGGCCGGTCTCCGGCGCGTCGTCCGGCGGGACGGCTGCGTCGGTGGCGGCGGGGAAGACGTCGGTGGCCGCTAGGTCCCAGATGTAGCTGGGATCAGCGGCCGCCGCGCGTCCGGGGGCGTCTTCGGGAGCCCGTCCGGCGGGCGGCGCCGCATAGTCGGTGGGAACCGGAGCCGCCGCGAAGCCGAGGCTCTGCCTGGTAGGCAGGGCCTCGGTTCGCGTCTGCGCCGAGTCGGACGCGGGCGGCCCTGAGCCGGGCTCGGGCGGGCCCGGGTCGGACGCGGGCAGCGCCTCCTCGAACGCGGGCGGCGCCGAGTCGAACGCGGGCGGGGCCGAGTCGAACGCGGGCGGGGCCGAGTCGAACACGGGCGGGGCCGAGTCGAACGCAAGCGGAATCAAGCTGAACGCGGGCGTGGACAGGTCGAAATCCGCGGGCGGGGTGGTCAGGTCGAAGCTGACCGGCGGTTCGGGCTCGGTCGTCGCGCCCGGCGGCGCCGCCATGTCCCGGGGCACCCGGATGCCCCGGCCCGGCTCCGGCGGAGGCGGGCCGGCCGAGGCCACCGGGAGCGGGCCGATCAGGCGCCCGGGCTCCGGCGCGGGAGCCCACGGCGGGCCCGCAGCGCCGTCCGGCCGGCCTGCGCCCCGGCTCGCCCGGTAGCCGGACGAGGACTTCGGCGCCTGTGCCACAACGCCCCGGGATGAGGCCTGCGCGGCGGGGCTGATCTCGCCGATGCCGCCGCCCTGCCAGCCCGCGGGCGACGCCCAGCCGGCCGCGGCGGCCGAACCCGGCCGGGCGGCCAGCGCCGGACGCGGCGGGCCTGCCGAGCCCGTCCACGCGCCGGGTGCCGTCCCGGAGCCCGCGGCGGCCGCGGGCCCGCGGTCCGGCTTCCGGTTCTCGTGCTGGCCCCGGGTCCGCGTTCGGTCGGGCTTCGCGGCCCGGCTGCGTTCCCGCCGGGAGCGGGCGACCAGCAGGGCGATGACGAGCAGGACGATCAGCCCGGCCACCGCGGCCACCGCGTCCCGCAGCACGGATCCGGCCAGCGTGCTGGCGGCCGGGCGGCGTGGCGCGGCCGCCGCATGCCGGGCCGGCTGATGCGGCGGGACGACTGGAGCGGGTTGCTGTTGGAGCTGGCTCGCGGTGGTGATGATCGCGGCCATGTCCACCGCCCGGATCGCGTCCACGGTGCCGTCGCCGGCCCCGGCCGCCGACCGGGCGGGCAACGGAGGCAGGCCTGTTCCGGACGCCCCGGCGACCGTGCTCTCGGTCAGGACCCGGGTCACCTGGGTCACGGTGAGGTGCGGGAACCTGGACAGCACCAGGGCGGCAAGGCCCGCGACGATGCCGCTGGCCGTGCTCGTGGAGCTGATCGTCCCGTAGCCAGCCGGAGGGGTCGCCACGACCAGGCTGACCCCCGGGGCCGTCAGCCACGTGTAGGACCGCCTGCTGCTGAACGAGGCGAGCTGCCCGGTGCGGCCGATGGCCCCCACCGCGATGACGCCGGAGTAGGCGGCCGGGTAGTTCACCAGGCCCGGGCCCTGGCCGTCGTCACCCGCCGGCGCGACCAGCACGACGCCCTTGCTCAGCGCGTAGCCGACCGCGGCCTGCTCAGCCGGGCTGCCGCCCGCCGCGGCCGGATCGCCCTGGCTGGTCAGGCCCAGGGTCCCCGGGTCCAGCGGCAGGTCGATGACCCGGGCCCCGTGATCGGCCGCGTACCTGATGCCATTGGCGATGGCCTGCGGCAGCCGCCCGCTGATGGCCTGGTCCGAGACCAGGGGATCGTTGAACTCCAGCGTCACCCGGACCGAGAGGATCTTCGCGGCGGGCGCCACGCCGACCAGGCCCGACCCACGCTCGTGACTGGCGATGATGCCCGCCACGGCGGTCCCCTCCACACCCCAGTACGGGCTGCCCGGGGTCCGGCCAGACCCGGTGTAATCCGGCCCGGTGATCACCGAGCCGGCCAGGCCCGGGTAGCTGGCGTCGACCCCGGTGCCGAGGATGGCCACGGTTATCCCGGATCCCTCGGTTTTCTGCCACGCCTGCGTGACGTGCAGGCCAGCCAGCCACCATTCCTGATCGCGCGCGGTATTTCCGTGTCCCGCGGGCGCGGCAGCGGTGGCGATAGCAGGCGCGAACCCCATGACGCCCAGCACGGTTAGCACTGCCGCCAGGCCGGTAGTGAACGGCATCAAGGTGCCGCGCAGCGATCGGTGTGACACTTCGGTCAGATTTCTCCTCCGCGGCTGGCCGAGCTGGCCCGCGGATAGCGATGCTCGGCCGGCGTATGTAATCGTGCCACGCACCCGGCCCAGGCGGAATGCGTCATGGGCGAATTGTTGCCGATGCCGCGGCCATCGATACCCGCGCGCCGGGCGCCAGGCCCAGCCGCTGGGCCGCGTTTCCGCCGTTCACGGCGACAGCGACCAGCCCCGCGCTATCGGCATAGGAAACCAGCTCACCCGGCGCGACGGCGCCGAACATATCCCGGTACGGGATGGTCAGCCGATGGCGGCCGGAGCGGATGCGCGCGGTCGCACCCGGTTTGAGACCGATTTGCGCGGCGTCGGACGCGGTAATGGTGAGCTGGACATTTCCGAATCGGTCCACGGTCAGCACCTCTCCTTCGGCGACGGAATCGCGGATCAGCCTTTCCGGCGCGGGCAGCGTGACCAGATCTGCGACGTCGATTTCCGCTCCGGTGGCGGTCAGTTCCGTGCCGCCGGCCAGATGCGCGGCGACCGGCATGAAGATATCGCGTCCGTGAAAGGTCGCCGTGACGTTGGCCAGCCACAGCTCGCGATTGGTCAGGCTGAAGGCGCGCGCCGCGCCGCCCGAGGCCGTCACCGCCCAGGAGAGCAGCCCGTTGTCAGGGCCGATGAACACCGAGTCTCCCGCCGCCACCGCGACGCCGCGCCGGGCCGTGCCGACCCCGGGATCGACCACCGCCACGTGCACGGCCGGCGGCAGGTAGGGCACGGTCTGGGCCAGCACGACCGCGCCGCGCCGGACGTCTCCGGGCGGGACCAGATGGGTCACGTCGATGACGGCGGCGTGCGGCGCGATCCGGGCCGCCACGCCGTGGCAGGCGGCCACGAAACCGTCGTCGAGCCCGTAGTCGGTGAGGAAGCTGAGGTAGCGAAACCGGGTCACGAACGCAGAGCGTACGCCGGGGTACAGCCTGGCTGGGGCAAGGTACGTTGGGGAGAAATCGGATCGAGAGGAGGTCGCATGTCCGGGCTGTCCGAACGGGACATGCGGATCCTCGCGTTCGAGCGGCGCGGCTGGCGGTCACCGGGGGTCAAGGAACAGGCCATCGCCGAGGTGCTCGACCTCCCGGCCACCCGGTACTACCAGCTGCTCAACGAGCTGATCGACCGGCCGGAGGCGCTCGCCTTCGATCCGGCGCTGGTCAAGCGCCTGCGCGCCCAGCGCGCCCGGCGGCAGCGCATCCGGTCGCCCCGCTCGAAGGGCAGGTCTGCGTGACGCATCCACCGCGGGCGGCCACCCCCGAGGGGCAGGCCGGGCTGGACGCGCTGATCAGCCGCCCGCAGCAGGCGCTGATCGGCACGGACTTCGACGGCACGCTGGCGCCGATCGTGGCCGATCCCCGGGCCGCGCGCGCCCTGCCCGGAGCGGTCCCCGCGCTGCGGCGGCTGGCCGCGGCGGTGGGGACGCTCGCGGTCATCACCGGCCGGCCCGCGGCGGACGCGGTCGCCTACGGCGGGCTCGATGCCGTCCCCGGCCTCATCGTGCTCGGCCACTACGGCTGGCAGCGCTGGCAGGACGGTGAGGTGACCGGGCCCGGCTCGCCGCCCGCGGTGCAGGCCGCCCGCGAGGCGCTGCCCGGCGTGCTCAGCCGGGCGGGGGCCCCGGACGGCACCTGGGTCGAGGACAAGGGACACGCGCTGGCCGTGCACACCCGTCGCGCGGCCGCTCCGGAACCGGCCTTGCGTCAGCTCCGGGGGCCGCTGGAAGACCTGGCCGCCCGGCTCGGGCTGGCCGCCGAACCGGGCCGGATGGTGATCGAGCTGCGGCCGCCCGGCGTGGACAAGGGCACCGCGCTGACCGGCCTGGTCGCCGAGCGCGCCGCGGATGCGGTCCTGTTCTGCGGCGATGATCTGGGCGACCTGCCCGCCTTCGCCGCCGTCCGCGCGCTGCGCGCGGACGGGATCCCGGGCTGTGCCGCGGCCAGCGCCAGCGCCGAGTCCCCGCAGGTCGCGGCGGCGGCGGACCTGGTGGTGGACGGGCCCGAGGGCATCGTGGCGCTGCTCGCGGCGATCGCTACCGAACTGGGCTGCTGAGCGGCCGAACAGGGCTGCTACGCGGCCGCACCGGGCTGCTGAGCGCCGGCTACCGGTCCAGCGCGGCCAGCTGGTCCCCGAACCAGCGCGCGGGCGGGCTGGCCGCGGCGGTGGCGGCCAGCGCGTCGCTGCGGCGGCGGCGTTCGGCGTCCGGCATGGCCAGCGCCTGGTGCAGGGCCGCGGCGGTCTCGCTGACGTCGTAGGGGTTGACCACCAGCGCGTCGCCGTCCAGGGTCGCGGCGGCGCCCGCCTCCCGGGACAGCACCAGCGCGCAGCCGCGTTCGGACAGCACCGGGCCTTCTTGCGCCACCAGGTTCATGCCGTCCCTGATCGGATTGACCAGCAGCACGTCGGCCACGGTGCAGGCGGCCAGCGACCGGGGGTAGTCGTCCTTCACCTCGAGGACCAGCGGATTCCAGTCCGGCGTGCCGAACTCCGCGGTGATCTCCGCCGCGACCTGCCGGACCCGCTCGGTGTAGGCGCGGTACTCGGGCACCGTCGACCGGGAGGGGTAGGCGAACGCCAGGTGGACGACCCGGCCGTGCCACTCGGGCCGGGTGGCGAGCAGTTCCCGGTAGGCGTCCAGGCCGCGCACGATGTTCTTGGACAGCTCGGTCCGGTCGACCCTGACGATCAGCTTGCGGCCCGCGGCCGCCTGGCCGAGCGCCGTGACGTGCGCCCGCACGTCGTCCGCCCCGGCCCGGGCCCGCAGCGCGGGGGCGTCCACGCCCAGCGGATGCACGGCCACCTCGCTGACGTGCCCGCGGTGCACCACCTGCCCCACCGAACCGTAGCCGTCGCCGTCCCGGCTCACCCGCGCGCCCAGGATCGCGGCGCAGCAGTCCAGGAACGCGGCGGCCCACCGGTCGGCGTGAAAGCCGACGTGGTCCGCGCCGAGCATGCCGTCGAGCACCGCCTCGGCAGCCTCGGCGGGCAGCATCCGGTAGTAGTCGGGCGGTGCCCAGGGCGTGTGCGAGAAGTGCGCGATGCCGAGGTCGGCGTCGCCCCCGCCCAGCTTGTCCCGCAGCATTCGCGGGGCCAGGCTGAGGTGGTAGTCCTGGATCAGCGCGCGGACGCCCGCCGAGGACGCGCTGCCCGCCGCCTCGTCCGCCATCGCGGCGGCGAACGCCTCGTTGTAGGTCAGGTAGGCTGCCCAGTCCTGGCGGAACTCCCGGCCGAAGCGGGGCTGGTTCGGGGTGTCGAACAGCATGTGGTGGACGAACCACAAGATCGAGTTGGCCACGTTGTTGTAGGCCCGGTCGAAGATATCCGGCGGGATGTCGAGCATCCGGACCGGGATGTCGTCGGGCCCCAGGGTGTCCCCGGGCCGCTGGCGAGCGACCGCGCGATCCGCATCGCTGAGCGCCGCGCAGATCCAGGCGACCTCGGCCTCGGAGGCCGTCGCCGCCAGCCCCCCGGCCACCCCGGCGACCAGGCCGCCCCCGCCGCGCCGGCCGGTCAGCGCGCCGTCCGGGCCGAACTGGTACGACACCGGACCGCGATTGGACGCGACCAGAACCCGCTTCTTCATAGCCGGAGGGTAGTGCCACCAAGGACGAGCCCGGGCCCCCGGACCAGCACCTCGCAGGGCTGATACGCTTATCTCGGTTCAGACACAACTGCATAACGCTCATCCAGAGGGGTGGAGGGATCGGCCCTGCGAAGCCCCGGCAACCTATCGCGCATCCATGCCCAATTCGGGCGGCGAGGCGCGTGACATGGTGCCAAGTCCGGCCCGCGGTCAAGGCGACCGCTGGGAAAGATGGGGAAAGGAAGTCCTCGCCGGTGACCACAGCAACACCACGCACCCCCGGAGCTTCCCGGTTCGGCTACGCCACCGGGCTGACCTGCCGCGAATGCGGCCAGGTCTACGAGCTCGGCCCGCTCTACGCCTGCGGCGAGTGCTTCGGGCCGCTGGAAGTCTGCTACGACTACCCGCCGCTGAGCAGGGAAGACATCGAGGCCGGCCCGCCGAGCATGTGGCGGTACGCGCCGCTGCTCCCGGTGCCGCCGGACATCGCGGGCCGGCCCACCATGCAGCCGGGTTACACCCGGCTGATCCGTGCCGACAACCTGGCCCACGCGCTGGGCATGCGCAGGCTGTGGATCAAGGACGACCGGGGCAACCCGACGCACTCGTTCAAGGACAGGGTGGTCGCGGTGGCCCTCGCCGCCGCCACCGAACTGGGCTTCAAGGTGCTGGCCTGCCCCTCGACCGGCAACCTGGCCAACGCGGTGGCCGCCGCGGCGGCCCGGGCGGGCATCCGGTCGGTGGTGCTCGTCCCCGCCGACCTGGAGCCGCAGAAGATCATCACCACCTCGGTCTTCGGCGGCACGTTCGTGACCGTGGACGGCACCTACGACGACGTGAACCGGCTCGCGTCCGAGCTGGCGGGCGAGCACGAGGACTGGGCGTTCGTCAACGTGAACGTGCGGCCCTACTACGCCGAGGGCTCCAAGACCCTCGGCTTCGAGATCGCCGAGCAGCTCGGCTGGCGGCTTCCCGAGCAGGTCGTGGTGCCGATCGCGTCCGGCGCGCAGCTGGTCAAGGTGGACAAGGGCTTCGGCGAGCTGACCTCGCTCGGGCTGGTCCCGGAGGCTCCGTGGCGGGTGTTCGGCGCCCAGGCGAGCGGCTGCGCGCCGGTCTCGGCCGCGTTCGCGGCCGGGTACGACGTGGTGCGCCCGGTCCGTCCGGCCACCATCGCCAAGTCGCTGGCCATCGGCAACCCGGCGGACGGGCCGTACGTGCTGGACGTGGTGCGCCGGACCGGCGGCGCGATCGCCGACGTCGGCGACGACGAGATCGTCGACTCGATGCGGCTGCTCGCCTCGGCCGAGGGCATCTTCGGCGAGACCGCGGGCGGCGTCACCCTCGGCGTGCTGCGCAAGCTGCTGGCCGCCGGCCAGCTCGACCCCGAGGCGGAAACCGTGATCATCAACTCGGGCGACGGGCTGAAGACCCTGGACGCGATCACCGCGGTGGTAGACGTGCCCGCGCCGATCAGGCCGACGCTAGAAGCCTTCCAGGAGGCCGTCTCATGAGCGTGCTGGTTCGCATCCCGACCATCCTGCGCTCCTACACCGGGGGCGCGGCCGAGGTGACCGCCGGCGAGGGTACCCTGCGCGAGGTCATCGCCGGCCTGGACGCGGCCTACCCCGGCCTGGGCGGCCGGATCCTCGACGACGGCGGCAAGCTGCGCCGGTTCGTCAACGTCTACGTCGGCGAGGAAGACGTGCGGTTCGCGCAGGGACTCGATACCGAGGTGGCCGCGGGAACGCGGGTTTCCTTTATTCCGGCGGTGGCCGGGGGCGCGCCGCACGCCGCGGGGGAAAACCCTGGCCAGACGCGGCTGAGGTGAGCCGGATGGCGTGATTGGCGGGTAAGTGGCGTCAGACGAGCTCGGTACAGGGTAAGGTCAATTCCGGTCGCCGTCGGAACGGGACTGGTTCGCGCTTGGCACGTGCCGCTCTCTCACCGGTTCGCGATCAACGGGTTCCGCGTTGACAAGGGCGGGGCTCGAGAGTGCCGAGCGCAGTTAGGGAGTTGTTTGGAATGGCTCAGGGCACCGTCAAGTGGTTCAACCCGGACAAGGGATACGGCTTTATCGCCGTCGACGGTGGCAAGGACGTTTTCGTCCACTTCTCGGCTATCCAGTCGGATGGCTACCGCACCCTCGAAGAGGGGCAGCGGGTCGAGTTCGAGATCACGCAAAGCGACCGGGGCGCGCAGGCCGACAAGGTCATCGTCGTCCCGTAGGTTCGCCGGTGGCCCCGGATTCGGCCGGGGCCACTGATCTGCCGGGTTCAGCTGGCGGCCCGGTCCCTCAGGGGACCGGGCCGTACTGGTCCAGGGGGGGCGACCCCCCTTTAACCCCCCGCGTTCCCGCTGTGGTTCTCGCCGTAGTATCGCGCGGCCGGAGGGCCGCCGGCCCTCGCGGAACCGCGCGATGGGCGCGATGGTTTGCACTCTCACCATGAGAGTGCTAGACATGTTTCTGGCACTCTCCTTGTGTGAGTGCCAGCATGATGGCGGGATCGAGCGATGAGGCACGACCTCGCGGCAGGAAGGGACTGTCCGCCTGGGGTGCCGGCCGTCGCGGGCGTCGGCTCGATCCGCGCATACGCCACGGAGGACTGGAGCCTATGGCAGCGAAAATGATCGCGTTCGACGAGGAAGCCCGGCGCGGCCTCGAACGCGGTATGAACCAGCTCGCCGACGCCGTGAAGGTAACCCTCGGCCCCAAGGGCCGGAACGTGGTTCTCGAGAAGAAGTGGGGAGCCCCCACGATCACCAACGATGGCGTGTCCATCGCCAAGGAGATCGAGCTCGAGGACCCGTGGGAGAAGATCGGCGCCGAGCTTGTAAAGGAAGTAGCAAAGAAGACCGACGACGTGGCCGGCGACGGCACCACGACGGCGACGGTGCTGGCCCAGGCGATGGTGCGCGAGGGCCTGCGCAACGTCGCGGCGGGCGCCAACCCGATGGACCTGAAGAGGGGCATCGAGGCCGCCGTCGAGCGGGTCAGCGAGGAGCTGTCCAAGCTGGCCAAGGACGTGGAGACCAAGGAGCAGATCGCCTCCACCGCGTCCATCTCGGCCGGGGACACCGCGATCGGCGAGATGATCGCCGAAGCGATGGACAAGGTCGGCAAGGAAGGCGTCATCACCGTCGAGGAGTCCAACACCTTCGGCCTGGAGCTTGAGCTCACCGAGGGCATGCGGTTCGACAAGGGATACATCGCCCCGTACTTCGTCACCGACCCCGAGCGGCTCGAGGCCGTCCTTGAGGACCCGTACATCTTGATCGTGAACTCCAAGATCTCGGCCAACAAGGACCTGCTCCCGCTGCTGGACAAGGTGGTGCAGTCCGGCAAGTCGCTCGTCATCATCGCCGAGGACGTCGAGGGCGAGGCCCTGGCGACCCTGGTCGTGAACAAGATGCGCGGCCTGTTCAAGTCGGTGGCGGTCAAGGCCCCCGGCTTCGGCGACCGCCGCAAGGCCATGCTCGGTGACATCGCCATCCTGACCGGCGGCCAGGTCATCAGCGAGGAGATCGGCCTCAAGCTGGACAACGCGGACCTGGACGTGCTCGGCCGGGCCCGCAAGGTCGTGGTCACCAAGGACGAGACCACGATCGTGGACGGCGCCGGGGACGCGGACCAGATCTCCGGCCGGGTCAACCAGATCCGTACCGAGATCGACAACACCGACTCCGACTACGACCGCGAGAAGCTGCAGGAGCGGCTGGCCAAGCTGGCCGGCGGCGTCGCGGTCATCAAGGCCGGGGCGGCGACCGAGGTCGAGCTGAAGGAGCGCAAGCACCGCATCGAGGACGCGGTGCGCAACGCCAAGGCCGCGGTGGAGGAAGGCGTCGTCGCCGGTGGCGGCGTGGCCCTGCTCCAGGCGGGCCGCAGCGCCTTCAAGAAGCTCGACCTGGTTGGTGACGAGGCGACCGGCGCCCAGATCGTGCGCCGCGCCCTCGAGGAGCCGCTCAAGCAGATCGCGGTGAACGCCGGCCTCGAGGGCGGCGTGGTGGTCGAGAAGGTCAAGACCCTGGGCGCGGGTCACGGCCTGAACGCCGCGGACGGCGAGTATGTCGACATGTTCAAGGCCGGCATCATCGACCCCGCGAAGGTCACCCGCTCGGCGCTGCAGAACGCAGCCTCGATCGCGGGCCTGTTCCTCACCACCGAGGCCGTGATCGCGGAGAAGCCGGAGAAGGAGAAGGCCCCCGCCATGCCCGGTGGCGGCGGCGACATGGACTTCTGATCCTAGAAGTCACGGCTCAGCAGTAACGGTACGGCCGAACGGCCCGGGGGAAACCCCGGGCCGTTTGGTTTCCCGGCGGATGCGCCGGTGATAACGAAGCTGCGGTCCGGCGTCCCGGACCGATAGCCTTAGAAGTGCCCATAGCATCCTGTCGGTCACCTGATCGCTGGTTGTTGTTTAGTTCTCGTAAGACGTGAGGTCTGCGCGTGCCTACCGGCAAGGTCAAGTGGTACGACTCCGATAAGGGGTATGGCTTCCTCGCCCGCGACGACGGCGGTGAGGTCTTCGTGCATTCATCGGCGCTGCCCTCGGGAACGACCGCGCTCCGTCAGGGGCAGCGCGTGGAGTTCGGGGTGGCCGAGGGACGCCGCGGGGCGCAGGCGCTCCAGGTGCGGGTGCTCGAGCCGCCGCCCACCGTCGCGGTCGCCAAGCAGGCCAGCAAGAAGCCGGACGAGATGATCGTCCTCGTCGAGGACCTGATCAAGCTGCTTGATGACGTGTCGAACACCTACCGGCGCGGCAAGCAGCCGGACCCCAAGGACGCGAAGAAGATCGCCGCCGTGCTCCGCGCCGTGGCCGACGACGTCGAGCCCTGAGCCGACGGCATCGAGCCCTGACCGGCCCCGATCGAGCCCTGACCGCGGGCCCGCGGGCCTTACTCGGCGCAGCCGGGCAGCGACACCGTTATCTCCAGGCCCCCGGCGGGCCGGGGCCGCGCGGTGGCCTGCCCGCGGTGCGCGAGCGCCACCGACCGCACGATCGACAGGCCCAGGCCCATGCCGTCCGGGGATCCGGCCCGGTCGGACAGCCGCCGGAACGGCTCGAACAGCGACGGCACGAGCTCGGGCGGGATCAGCGGACCGCCGTTGGCGACCTCGATGAAGGCCATGCCCGCGCGGGTGCCGGTCGCCACCTGGAGCCAGCCGTCCGGGACGTTGTGCCGGACCGCGTTGTCGATCAGGTTGGTGACCAGCCGCTCGACCAGCACCGGATCGCCCACGGCGGGGGCCGGCGCCAGGACCGCCTGCACGGTGACCGGATGGGCCCGGATGGCTTGGGCGGCGGCGTCGAGCGCGTCCTCGGCCAGCACCGCCACGTCGAGCGGTTCGCGCGGCCCGGTGCCGCGGTCGCTGCGGGCCAGCGTGAACAGCGCCTCGATCAGGGCCTCGGCCCGGTCCGCGGCGTGGCGCACCTCGACCGCCATCGCCTCGAGCTGCGCCGGGGTCCGGCCCGGCTTGGCCAGCGTGACGTCGATCGCGGTGCGCATCACGGTGAGCGGGGTCCGCAGCTCGTGCGAGGCGTTGGCCACGAACCGCTGCTGGCTGGCGAAGGCGGCATCGAGCCGGCCGAGCATGGCGTCGAACGTGTCCGCCAGTTCCTTCAGCTCGTCGTCGGGTCCGGCCAGCGCGATCCGCTCGCCCAGGTTCTCCTCCGAGGCCCGCCGCGCCGCCGCGGTGATGGCGTGCACCGGCCGCAGCGCCCGGCCCGCCACGATCCAGCCCAGCCAGGTCGAGGCCAGCGCGATCGCGGCTAGCGCGGCCAGCGAGTAGTCCAGCAGGCGGGCCAGGGTCCGCGACCGCTGGTCGGCCACGCTGGCCTTGCTCACCCCGGTCAGCGACTGCTCGGCCGTGTTCTCGCACTTGGCCATCGCCAGCGGGCTGAGGTTCTCCGCCTTGCAGGCCTGCAGTGCCTGGGTCACGTACTGGCTGGCCGGCGAGCTGGGCGTGGCTGGCGAGGCCGTGTCGAAGCTCTGCGCGACCAGGCCGTAGGTCACCGCGAGCAGGGCCGCCCCGGCGGCCAGGAACAGGCCGCTGTACACCAGGGTCAGCCGCAGCCGCACCGGCCGCCGCCGGGCCACCCCGGCGGCTCCGGCGCCCCACAGCCTCATGGCGCGTCCAGCAGCCGGTAGCCGCTGCCGACGACGGTCTGGATGGGCGGCGGGCTGCCGAGCTTACGGCGCAGCCGCGACACGGTGACCGAGACCGTGTTGCTGAACGGATCGGCGTGCTCGTCCCAGACCTTCTCCAGCAGCTCCTCGGCGCTGACCACCCCGCCGTCCGCGGTCAGCAGCACCTCTAGCACGCCGAACTCCTTGCGGGTCAGCGTGACCGGCCGGCCGGCCCGGCTGACCCGGCGCCGGGCCAGGTCGACCGCCAGATCCCCGCAGAACGCCACGGGCGGCCGGGACGGGCTGCGCCGGGCCAGCGACCGGATCCGCGCCACCAGCTCGGCGAACGCGAACGGCTTGGCCAGGTAGTCGTCGGCCCCCAGGTTGAGGCCGTCCACCCGGTCGTCGACCGCGGCGGCCGCGGTCAGCATCAGGATCCGGGCCGTGGCCGGGCCCGCCACCAGGTGAGCGCACACCGCGTCGCCGTGCACCCGGGGCAGGTCACGGTCGAGCACGATGACGTCGTACGCGGTGAACGCGGCGATCTCCATCGCCGCCCCGCCGTCGTAGGCGATGTCGACCGCCATGCCCTGGTCCCGCAGGCCCTCCGCGATGCGGTCGGCCAGCACCTTCTGATCCTCGACCACCAGTACCCGCACGTCTCCATAGTGCTCCGGCCGGCATGACAAGGACATAACAAGCCGGACCGCGAACAGCCATGGCAGGCCCCGGTGCGGCCGGCGACCGCCCAGGTCGGCACCTCGCAAACGCGGCGAACCCGGCCCGGGCGGCCGCGCGGGTGTAGCGCCCGTGTCATCGGCCGCTGCGTACAACTGGACCCGACCGGCCCGCTGCGGGGCCGATTCGGGAGGTCCAGATGAGAAACCGCTACGTCATCGCCGCGCTGGCCGGCGCGCTGCTGCTGGCCGGCTGCGGGGGCTCGGCCACCAGCTCGCCCGGCGTGCCCGCGGTGAACCAGGCCGCCGGCCAAGGAGCGCAGGGCCAGGGCTCACAGAGCCAGGGCTCACAGAGCCAGGGCTCACCGAGCCAGGGACCACGGCAGCCAACCAGCCAGCTATCAGGGAGCGACCGCACGGCCGCGCTGCACGCGGCGGCACAGTGCATCAGGCAGCACGGCATTCCTTCATACGCCGATCCGGTCCTGACCGCCAGCGGCCAGGTCTACAGCGACAGCCGGAGCATCCAGGACGCGCCGCAGCAAGTGCTCAACGCCGTCCAGCAGGCCTGCGGGACCCTGGCCGCCCGGGCCGGGCTGAACCCGTCCTACGAGCCGTCCGCGCCGCCGCAGCTCATCGAGACCGGGGTGCGCTCGGCCGGGTGCCTGCGCGCCCACGGCCTGCCGAACGTCCAGGACCCGACCGCCCAGACGCCCTATACGCCGGGCCACGGGTTCGGCTTCTCGGCCGGCGAGTTGCCGGCCGGCGGGAAGGCGGATCCCGGCTACCAGGCGGCCGCGCACGCGTGCCGCGCGCTGCTGGACGCCGAGATCCGCGCCTCCACGCTGGCGAGCCTGGGCAATGACGGCTGACCGGGCCGCGGGCCGGCGCCGCCGTCGCGCCGCCGCGGTCGCCGCGCCGATCATCGTGGCCGGGGTGGCGGCCGGGATCGTGCTCAGCGGGCCGCCCTGGCGGTCGCAGCACCCGGCCGCCGTGGCCGCGGTCACGCTGGGCTCGGCCCCGGTGGTCCGCACCGACCTGGAAAACACCGTCCAGGTCGGCGGGTCGCTCGGCTACGCCGGATCCTGCACCGTCGTCAACCAGGCCGCCGGGACCGCGTACACCGCCCTGCCGGCGCCGGGCGCGACGATCCGGCGCGGCCAGGAACTGTACGAGGTCGACGGCACGCCGGTCACCTTGTTCTACGGTCTGACGCCCGAGTGGCGGGCGTTGTCGGTCGGCGTCACACCCGGCCGGGACGTAGCCCAGCTCGACCGGAACCTGATCGCCCTGGGGTACGGCGCCGGCCTGGTGGTCAGCGACTATTTCACCGGCGCGACCGCGTACGCGGTCGAACTCTGGCAGGCGGCCCGCGGGCTGCCCGTCACCGGGACGGTCCCGCTCGGCCAGGTCGCCTACGCGCCGGGCCCGCTGCGCATCACCGGCGTGACCCCGGTGCCAGGGTCCCCGCCGCAGCCGGGCACCGCCATCGCGACCGCGACCTCACCGGTCCCGGTGGTCATCGCGGCCGTCCCGGTGGGCCAGGAGTACCTGGTCAAGGCGGGCGACAGCGTGACCGTGACGCTGCCCGACGGGGTGAGCACCACGCCGGGCGTGGTCACGTCCGTCGCCTCGGTGGCGTCCGCGGGCAGCGGGAACGCCGGCTCACCCCCGGACGGCAGCACGGCCACCCAGGGACCGGGCGGGGGCGCCGGGCAGGACACGGTGCAGATGATCGTCCGGCTCACCCAGCCCGCCGCCGCCGGGCACCTGGACCAGGCGCCGGTCAGCGTCAGCATCGTCTCCGCGCAGGCCCGCGACGTGCTTGCCGTGCCAGTGAGCGCGCTGGTCGCGCTGGCCGGCGGAGGTTACGCGGTCGACGTCGTGCAGGGCGGCGCGGCGCACCTGGTCGCGGTGCAGACCGGCCTGTTCGCCCAGACCCTGGTTCAGGTCAGCGGCCCCGGCCTGACCGCGGGCCTGCGAGTCCAGGTGCCGTCCTCATGACCGCCATACTCGAGCTCGACGGCGTGTTCAAGGCCTATCCGGGCGCACCGCCGGTGACCGCGCTGGCCGCCGTAGACCTGAAAATTCATTGGGCCGAACGGGCCGTGGTGCTTGGCCCTTCGGGCTCCGGCAAGACCACCTTGCTGCACGTGGCGGGGACGCTCGAACGACCGAGCCGGGGCCGGGTCAGGCTCGGCGGCCAGGACGTCTCCGGGCTGTCCGACGCGGAGCTGTCCGCGGTCCGCGGCCGGCGCCTCGGCTTCGTCTTCCAGGACTTCCACCTGCTCGACCACCTGGACGCGGTGCAGAACGTGGCGCTCGGGCTGGTCTACACCGGGACGCCGGCCCGGGACCGGCGCCCGGCCGCCATCGACGCGCTGGACCGGGTGGGCCTCGGCCACCGCCTCGGCCACCGGCCCGCCCAGCTGTCCGGCGGCGAGCGCCAGCGGGTGGCCATCGCCCGCGCGGTCGCCGGGCATCCCAGCGTGGTGCTGGCCGACGAGCCGACCGGCAACCTCGACTCCGCGGCCGGCCAGCAGATCATCGACCTGCTGGCCGGGCTGGCCGACGACGGCACGGCCATCGTCGTGATCACCCACGATCCGGCCGTGGCGGCCGCCATGGACCGGCGCGTCGTGATGCAGGACGGCCGGATCATCTCCGACGACGGACCGGTGAGCTCATGAGCCGGGCGGGGTATACGTCGCTGGCCCTGGGTGCCCTGCTCGGGCTGCGGGCGCGCAAGCTGCGCACCGCGCTGTCCGGCCTCGGCATCGCGATCGGGATCGCCGCCGCCGTCGCGGTGCTCGGCATCTCCGCCTCGTCCCGGGCCAACCTGCTCGCCCAGCTCGGGGCCGAGGGCAACCTGGTCACGGTCACCGCCGGGCAGACCTTCGATGGCTCGCCCGCGGCGCTGCCGCTGACCGCCGAGCCGATGATCGCGCGCATCCCGCCGGTCGAGTCGGTGACGGCCATCGGCTACGTGCCGGGTGCCACCGTCCGCCGGACCGCGGCCGTGCCCGCCATCGACAGCGGCGGCATCTCGGTGTACGCCGCCCAGCCCGGGCTGCTCGGCACGCTCGGCGCCGGAAATAAGCAGGGCGTGGCCGCCGGGACGTTCCTGAACGCGGCCACGGCCCGGTATCCCGCCGTGGTGCTCGGCGCGGTCGCGGCCCAGACCCTCGGCATCGGCCAGGTGGGCCCGGCCACCCAGGTGTACCTGGCCGGCCGGTACTTCGCCGTGATCGGGATCCTGCGGCCGGTGCCGCTCGTGCCCGCTCTCGACGAGGCGGCGCTGGTCGGCTTTCCCGCCGCCGACGCGCTGCTCGGCCTGGGCGGCCACCCGACCCAGATCTACCTGCGTGCGGCGCCGGACCAGGTCCAGCCGGTGGTGAGCGTGCTCCCGTTCACCGCCAACCCGCCCCAGCCGGAGGCGGTGCAGGTCAGCCTGCCGTCGAGCATCCTCGCGGCCCGGGCCGCGGCGCGCACCGCGTACGCCGGGCTGTTCCTGGGCCTGGGCGCGGTGGCCGTGCTGGTGGGCGGGGTCGGCATCGCCAACATCATGGTCATCGCGGTCCTGGAGCGGCGCGCGGAGATCGGCCTGCGGCGCGCGCTGGGCGCGACCCGGCGGCGGGTGGCAGTGCAGTTCCTGACCGAGTCGGTGCTGCTGTCGGCCCTGGGCGGCGCCGCCGGGGTGCTGGCCGGCGCGGCGGCCACGGCGGGTTACGCGGTGGCCAGCGGCCAGCCCGCCGTCGTCCCCGCGGTCAGCGTCGCGGCCGGCCTCGGCATCGCGCTGGGCACCGGGGCGCTGGCCGGCGTCTACCCGGCCGCGCGGGCCGCGCGCCTGGCCCCCGCCGAAGCCCTCCGCGCCACCTAAGCCCGCGGTGCGACCATGATCGCGAAGACTTTTACGTGCCCGCCATACAAAACTCTTCGCGATCATGAAGCGCTCCTTGGCCGGGGCCGGGGCCGGGGACGAGGCCGGGCCGGTTCGGGTTCGGGTTCCAGGCGCTGCGCGAGGACCCGGCGCCGGCGCCGGACTACCATCAGGACCAGCGCGGCGGTCAGCAGCGCCGCGGCGATGGCCAGGCCCACCTGGCCGTCGTTGAGGATCGAGACCAGGACTCCGAGCAGGCCGCCGGCCACGTTGGCCACCTGGTTCAGGGTCTCGGAGACCGCGAAGGTCGAGGACCGGATCTCGTCGCCGATCTCGCGCTGCACGATCGAGTCCTGGGCCAGCTTGGCCAGGCTGGCGCACAAGATCGCGGCGAACGCCACGGCGATCACGGCCGGCAGGCCGAAGAACCAGGCCGAGACGGCGGCGACCACCGGGGCTACGGTGAGCACGGAGAACATGATGAGCTGCGGGGCCCGGGACTTGAGCCAGGATCCGATACCCATCGCGACGATGCTGCCGCATGCGACCGCGACCGCCAGCGTGGCCAGCGCGAAGTGCTTGGAGACGCCGAACTTCTCGGTCTGCAGCAGGAACGCGAAGAAGAAGAACGTGTAGCCGGAGAAGGCGCGCAGCACCGCGTTGCCGGTCATCGCCTCGGCCACCACCGGACCCACCCCGCCCAGCGTCCGCCACCGCCGCGAGCCGCTCGTGGTCCTGGACCCGGACGCGGCCGGGGATCCGGGCGGCAGGGCCGCCGCGGGTTCGTCGTAGGGGAGCGTCCCGCCGTCCCGGGCCGGGTCGAACGCCGCCGAGCCGTGCCACGGGTCGCTGTCGGGTGCGCGAGGGTATCGCCCCGGTCCGTTCGGCAGGAAATCGGGACGTGCCGCGGTCCGGCGGTCAGTCCCGTGCGGCGGCCAGCCGCCGGCGGCGGGCGGGGTGGCCGGTACGGCCTCCGCGACCGGGACCGGGGCCGGCGGGGAATCCACCTGGTCGGGCAGGCGCAGCGCGGGCACCATGGCGGCCAGGTAGATCACCATGCCGACCCGCAGGACCCAGGCGGCGCCGCCGACCACCTGGATGCCCTCGGCCAGCCCGGCGGCCAGCGTGGCCGTGATCACCGCGATCAGCTGCGACCGCGCGTTAGCGCTGACCAGGGTGATCTGCTCGGGCAGCAGCCGCGGCACGACCGACGCGCGGACCACGCCGTAGGCCTTCTGCAGCACCAGGATGCCGAACGCGGCGGGCAGCAGCGTGATCGGGTTGCTGACCGCGGCCGCCATCGCGTAGCACAGCAGGCCGCGGGCCAGCAGCGTGCCGGCCAGCAGGTACTTGCGGCCCTGCTGCACGCGGTCCAGGGCCGGCCCGATGAACGGCGCCAGCACCGCGAACGGGGCCATGGTGACGACCAGGAACAGCACGACCTTGCCCCGGGCCTGTTCCACCGAGGTGTTGAAGAAGATCGTCCCGGCCAGGGACACGATGACGAACGCGTCGCCGGCCCCGGCGGCGGCGGTCAGCTCGATGAGCGTGGACAGCCCGGTCCGGCCGGCCCCTGCGCGCTGGTCACCCGGTGCACCAGGCCGCCGGTCCTGCGGGAGCCGGTTCGTACTGCGCCGCCGGTGGCGCGGGCTGCGCTCCCGGTTCGGCGCAACGCCTCGGACATCCGCATGTAACCAGTATTCTTTAGCTGCCACCGCGGCGAGCCCGCCGTCGCCGCAACCAAGAGGTAACACTACCCGCCGCATGCGTGATGAGTGAGAATCGGTGACCGTGAGTCCTACCCGCACCCGCACCAAGGAACCGGATCAGGCCGGCGCCGAGGCCATTGACCTCGCCCGGGCCGCCGTCGTCGAGATCGTGGGGCCCGACCATGTGGGTGAGCACCTCGAGGTGCTCGCCGAGGGTGAACGCGTCGTGACTCACCTGTTCGCCAGCGCGGACCCGGCCTACGCCGGCTGGCGATGGGCGGTGACGGTCGTCCGCGCGCCCCGGTCCAAGCTGGTCACGGTCAGCGAGACGGTGCTGCTGCCGGGGCCCTGGGCGCTGCTGGCGCCGCCGTGGGTGCCGTGGCATGACCGGCTCCGCCCGGGTGACCTGGGCGTGGGGGACCTGATGCCCGCCCCGCCTGACGACGAGCGGCTCGTCCCGCTGGTCACGCTGGAGGGCGACGACGCGGTGATCGACTGGTTCTCCGGCGGCGAGGACGCCGGAGACGAACAGGGCCCGGCGGAACCCGCCGAGCTGCCGGCGCCCGGACGCGCACGCGTGCTGTCGGCGCTCGGCCGCGAGAGCGCCGCCGAGCGCTGGTACTCCAGCGAGCACGGCCCGCGGACGCCGCTGGCCCACGCGGCGCCCGCGCAGTGCGTCAGCTGCGGTTTCTTCGTGCCGCTGAGCGGCGAGCTGGGCCGGCTGTTCGGGGCCTGCGCGAACGCGTACGCGCCCGACGACGGCCGCGTGGTCTCGGCCGACCACGGCTGCGGAGCCCACTCCGAGTCGGTCATCTGGCAGGCCCCGGCCCGGGCCATCTCGCCGGTGATCGACGAGTTCGGCTACGACATGGTCGACTTGCCGGGCGTATCGGTCGAGGAGACGGTGTTCGAGCCGCTGTCCCGCGGGGCCGACTGAGCCGGCTGACCGGACTGGGCTGCGGCGCGCCGGGCCGCGGCCCGCGACCGGCCGCGCTTGAGCCGCGGCACGTACCACAGGCCGAATAGCCCCATCACCAGCCCGGTCACGCAGGTCCAGATCCACCACCGGGCATCGGCCGGCAGGCTGCTCCGCACGATCAGCAAGACGATCAGCGCCACCGCCCAGCCGGCCGTGATGCTGCCGGCGACCAGCTGGTCGTTCGCCTCGAGCGGCGGGGGCGGTGTCGGCCGCCCGGGTTCGTTCACCCATCCAGGCTAGGGGGTGTCTGGTTCGCGATGCTGCGTGCGGTCGGCCCGCGTGGTGTACTTAGTGCACGCCCGTCCCGGCCGATGGCGCGTACCTTTGCCGACCCAAGGTTAACGATGATGACAGAGACCCAGACCAGGACCGATGCCGGCCTGGCCACCGCGCTGCGGATCTCGGTGAGCAGGCTGGCGCGGCGGCTGCGGGCCCAGCGCACGGCGTCGGGGCTGACCGAGGCGGTGCTGTCCGAGACCCAGCTGGCCGCCCTGTCGGCCCTGGAAGTCCACCAGGCCATGACCCCCGGCGAGCTGGCCGAGCACGAGAAGGTGCAGCCGCCGTCCATGACCCGCGTCATCTCCGTCCTCGAGGAGCGCAACCTGGTGCTCAGGTCCCCGCACCCGACCGACCGGCGGCAGGTCGTCCTCACCGTCACCGCGGAGGGCCGGGCGCTGGTGCAGCGCGTGCGGCGCCGTAAGGACGCCTGGCTGGACCGGCGGCTGGCCGAGCTGACCGACGAGGAACGGGCCACGCTCCGGGCCGCGGTGCCGATCGTGGAGAAGCTCAGCCAGTCCTCATGAGCCCGGGGCCGGATCGCGGTCCGCGGTCCAGCGGACGCAGCGGCCAGCTGCCCAGCGTGGTGAACCGGGGGTACTCGGTCGCGCCCAGGCGGCTGCGGACCAGGTGAATGCGGTCCGCGGGCCACGACGGACCCTGGTAACCGTCCAGCGCGGCGACCAGCTCGGTGACGTCGGCGGGCATCCGGCAGCGCGCCAGGGTCAGGTGGGGCCGGAACCGGCGGCCCTTGTCGGGCGGCGGAGCGCCCGCGCGGCTCGCACCCGCGGCCACCGACTCGGCCAGGTGCGCCAGCGCCCCGCGGTCCCCGGACAGTCCGCTCCACAGCACGTTCGCGCGGGCCTGCGTGGGGAAGGCGCCCGCGCCGCTGAACGCCAGCCGGAACACGTGGTGGCGCCGCGCGGCGTTCTCCAGCCGCCGCAGCAGCCGGTTCGCGGCGGACTCGTCCACCTGACCCAGGAAGGCCAGCGTCACGTGCCAGGCCTCGCGGTTGGTCCAGCGCAGGTCCTGGCGCCCGGCCCGGAGCGGCGCGGCCAGCGCGTCCAGCTCATCGAGCGCCGCCGCGGACGGGGCGATGGCCACGAACAGCCGCATCAGCTCACCCCGCGCGGCCCCGGACCGGAGCGGTTTGGTGATCCCTTCGGGCGCCCGGCGGTCTAAACCGGTGCGCGGGGACCGAGCGTGCTCGCCGAGCAATCCTGTCCCGTGAGCCTCGTTGCCCATCTACCCACCTCGATCGTGTCTGGCCCGCCCCGTTGATAGCCTGGCCCCTTTATAAGCTGGCCCGTTTAAGTTGGCCCCTTTATAAGCTGGCCCGTTTAAGCTGGCACCGTGAACCGGGTGCCCCGCTGGCTGCTGCCCGCCGTGCTCGCGCTGCTGGTGCTGGTCGTGGTGATCGGCTCGATCATCCACTAGCCGCCGGTGCGCTCGACCACGTAGTCGATGCACGCGGTGAGCGCCTGCACGTCCGCGGGATCGACGGCCGGGAACATGCCGATGCGCAGCTGGTTCCGGCCTAGTTTCCGATAGGACTCCGTATCGACGATTCCGTTCGCCCGCAATGCTGCCGCGACGGCGTCGGCGGACAGCCCATCGGCCAGGTCGATGGTGCCGACCACCTGCGAGCGGTGCGCGGGTTCGGCGACGAACGGTTCCGCGTAGGCCGCCTGCTCCGCCCACGTATACAGTATGGCAGCCGATCGCGCGGTGCGGGCGGTGGTCCACTCCAGGCCGCCCTGGCCCAGCATCCATTCGACCTGGTCAGCCAGCAGGAACAGGGTGGTCACGGCGGGGGTGTTGTACGTCTGGTCCCGGACCGCGTTCTCCAGCGCCACCCGCAGCGACAAGAAGTCGGGGATGTACCGCCCGCTGGCGGCGATCTCGTGCACTCGCTCCACCGCCGCCGGGGACATCAGGGCCAGCCACAGCCCGCCGTCCGAGCCCAGGCCCTTCTGCGGGGCGAAGTAGTACACGTCGTAGTCGCCGGCGTGTACCGGTAGCCCGCCCGCGGCGCTGGTCGCATCGACCAGGATCAGCGCCCCCGGATCCGCGCCAGGTACCCGGCGCACCGGCATCGCCACGCCGGTCGAGGTCTCGTTGTGGGTCAGCGCGTACGCATCGGCCCCGGGCTCCGGCCAGGGCGCCGGGTGCGTGCCCGGGACGGATTCCACCACGGTCGGCCCGGCCAGCCAGGGGGCCCGCCCGGTGATGGCGGCGAACCGGGCCGAGAACTCACCGAAGCTCAGGTGCTGGGCGTGCCGCCGGATCAGCCCGAACGCGGCCGCGTCCCAGAACGCGCTGGTGCCGCCGTTGCCGAGCACCACCGTGTAGTCATCCGGCAGGCCGAACAGCTCGGCCAGCCCCGCCCGGACCCGGTGCACCAGAGACCGGACCGGCGGCTGGCGGTGCGACGTGCCCAGGTACGTGCGCCCGGAGCCGGCCAGCGCGGCCAGCTGCTCGTCGCGGATCTTGGCCGGGCCGCTGCCGAACCTGCCGTCCTTCGGCCGCAGGCCCGCCGGGATCACCAGTTCGCTCAACTCTGCTCCCCGCTCATTACCGCAGCTTACCGGCGGGTGCGTGGTGCGCTAAGACCTGGCGGTCGAGGACCTCTACGGCGCCCGGCACGTCGGCGACCGACCGCGACGGGGGACCGATGTACCGCGCGGCCGGCCGGACCAGCCGGCCCGTCCGCTTCTGCTCCAGGATGTGGGCGGCCCAGCCCGCCGTCCGGGCGCAGGTGAACATCGAGGTGAACATGTGGGCCGGGACTTCGGCGAAGTCCAGCACGATGGCCGCCCAGAACTCCACGTTGGTCTCCAGCACCCGGTCCGGCCGCCGGGCCCGCAACTCGGCCAAGGCCGCGCTCTCCAGGGCCAGCGCCACCTCGTAGCGGGGCGCGCCGAGTTCCTTGGCCGTGCGGCGCAGCACCCGGGCGCGCGGGTCCTCGGCCCGGTACACCCGGTGCCCGAAGCCCATCAGCCGTTCGCCCCGGTCCAGCACCGACGTCACGTACCGCCGGGCGTCCCCGGTCCGCTCGGTCTCCTCGATCATGCCCAGCACGCGGGCCGGCGCGCCGCCGTGCAGCGGCCCGGACATGGCGCCGACCGCCCCGGACAGCGCGGCCGCCACGTCCGCGCCGGTCGAGGAGATGACCCGGGCGGTGAAGGTGGACGCGTTCATGCCGTGCTCGGCCGCCGACGTCCAGTACGAGTCGACCGCCTTGACGTGCCGCGGATCGGGGTCGCCGCGCCAGCGGATCATGAACCGCTCGGTGATCGTGCGGGCCTCGTCGACCTGCCGCTGCGGCACCATCGGCAGCCCGGGCCCCCGCGCGGACTGGGCCACGAAGGACAGCGCCATGACCGAGGCCCGGGCCAGGTCGTCGCGGGCCTGCTCGTCGCTGATGTCGAGCAGCGGGCGCAGCCCCCAGGCGGGCGCCAGCATGGCCAGGGCGCTCTGCACATCGACGCGGATATCGCCGGAATGGACCGGGATCGGATAAGGCTCGGCGGGCGGCAGGCCCGGCGCGAACGCATTGTCGACCAGAAGACCCCAGACATGCCCGTACGAGACATGGCCGACGAGTTCTTCAATGTCGACTCCCCGGTAACGGAGCGCGCCGCCCTCTTTGTCAGGCTCCGCGATTTCGGTCTCAAAGGCGATAACTCCTTCAAGGCCCGGCTTGAAATCCGACATCGGCGTTTTGTCCTCTCTTCCTCGTGGGCGCCGCAGGCACCTTGCGTCGTGCGCTGGGCCACGCCTGTCGCCCCATGAGAACGATAAGACCCGAAGCGGCCCAGGCCACCGCCGGCTCCGGGTTGCGGCGGTGCGAGGATCATGTCCCATGGACACCTCGCAGCGTGCTCCCGGCCTGGAACCCCTGTCCGAGGACACGATGGCCGGCGACCCGATGACCCAGTTCGCCGGGTGGCTGAGTCAGGCCCAGCGGCACGGCCTGGCCGAGCCCACCGCGATGGTCCTGGCCACCACGTCCGCCGAGGGCCGGCCGCGGGCCCGGACCGTGCTGCTCAAGGCGTTCGGCACCAACGGGTTCACGTTCTACACCAACCGGACCTCGCGTAAGGGCCAGGACCTGCAGGCCCATCCCCAGGCGTGCGCGGTCTTCCCCTGGTACGCCCTGGGCCGCCAGGTGACCGCCGAGGGCCGGGTGCGCATGCTGTCGCAGGCCGAGAGCGAGCCGTACTACCGGTCCCGGCCCCGCGGATCGCAGATCGGGGCCTGGGCCAGCAGGCAGTCGCAGGTCATCGGGTCCCGCGCCGAGCTCGAAAGCCGGGTAGCGGAACTGGAGGAGCGCTGGCCGCCGCCGGCCGAGGTCCCGATGCCGGACTTCTGGGGCGGCTACGTGCTCGTCCCCGACACGGTCGAATTCTGGCAGTCGGGCGCCTACCGGCTGCACGACCGGCTGCGCTACCGGCGCGACGGCGACGGCTGGGCCATCGACCGGCTTTCCCCCTAGGCACTCGTCTCTCCGGCATAGCATCACAAGCAGGAGGGATGAGAAGTTGACAGCGCACGGGCTCATCGACACCACGGAGATGTACCTCCGCACCATCTTCGAGCTCGAGGAAGAGGGCGTCACCCCGCTGCGTGCCCGGATCGCCGAGCGGCTGGGGCAGACCGGCCCGACGGTCAGCCAGACGGTGGCGAGGATGGAGCGCGACGGCCTCGTGCACGTCCTGGGCGACCGGCAGCTCTCGCTGAGCGATGTCGGCCGGACGCTGGCCACCCGGGTCATGCGCAAGCACCGGCTGGCCGAGTGCCTGCTGGTCGGGGTGATCAAGCTGCCCTGGGAGGAAGTGCACATCGAGGCGTGCCGCTGGGAACACGTGATCTCGGAGAGCGTCGAGCGCCGCGTGGTCGAACTGCTCGATTACCCGGTCCGGTGCCCGCACGGCAATCTCATTCCCGGCCTGGCCGAGCTGGGGCTCCCGGACGAGGCGCAGGAGAAGGTGAGCGCGGCCATGAACGAGGCGGGTGAGGCGATGCCAAAGGTCGCATCCGCGGACCGCGCGCACGTGGTCATCCGGCGCATTGGCGAGCAAATTCAGAGCGACCTCGATCTGATGCTTAAACTCAAGCGCGTCGGGATACAACCCGGACACGAGGTGATACTCATGGCGGCCCCCGATGGTGTGCGGGTGACAGCTGGTGACTCGACGGACGCCATCTCCACGGAACTCCCCGGCTCCATCGCCGCGCACATTTTCGTGTCCGCACCTAACCGGCACCATCCGGCGGCCCCATGACAAGCTGGGGTGAGGCGGCCTTCGACGCGTACCTTCCAGCCGACATGGTGCTCGGCCAGGCCGACATCGGGGTCGTGGTCGCCGACCGGCTCGGCAATCTGCTGTTCCTCAACGAGTACGCCGTCCGGCTGTTCCGGCTCCCGGGCGACGTGAGCCAGCTGGCGGGCTCCCCGGTGCTGTCCCTCGGCCTGTTCGCCGGCGATGACCTGCGCAAGCTGGAGGACGTCGCCGGGCAGGTGCTGCGCGGCCGGTCCTGGGAGGGGACGTTCGAGAGCATCCGCGGCGACGGGTCGCGCGCGCGCATGCGCGCCATGGCCGTGCCGCTGCGCCATCCGGGCGGCGACATCGACGGGATGGTGATCCTGGCCCGCGTGGCAAGCAACCGGGACGGCCACCTCCAGCAGGACCGGATCGCCCTGCTGGAGCGCGTGGGGCAGCGGCTGGCCGGCTCGCTCGAGATCAGTACCACGCTCAAGCACGTGGCGGAGATCCTGGTCCCGCGGTTCGCCGACCACTGCTTCATCGACCTGTTCCAGGGCGGCCAGCTGTTCCGCCGGGTGATGCGGCACGCCAGCGACTGGGTCCCGCCCCCGGGGACCTGGGCCGAGGTCGGCGAGCAGATCCACTACCCGAAGGGTCACTTCTGCCAGCAGGCCATGGCTCGCCTGGACACGATCGTGGTGACCGACCTGGACGTCGATCCGCGCCCGGCGCCGAGCGCGGAGAGCATGGCGGCGGCCCATGAGGCCGGGCTGACGTCGGTGGTGGCGGCGCCGCTGTACGCCCGCGGCGAGTTGCTCGGCGTGATGAGCCTGGCCCTGTCCCGGCTCACCGACCGCGAGGACCGCAACTACGGCGCGCCCGACCGTGATCTCATCGGCGCGATCGCCAGCCGGGTGGCCGTCGCGATCGACAACTCGATGCTGTTCGAGACCGAGCGGCAGACCGCCCTGGCGTTCCAGAAGAGCCTGCTCCCGCAGGTCATCCCCGACCTGGACGGACTCGAGGTGGCCTGCCGGTACGTGCCGGCCAAGCCGCTGGAAACGCAGGGCCAGGGGATCCAGACGCAGGTCGGCGGCGACTGGTACGACATCATCCCGCTGTCCGCGGGCCGGGTCGGCATCGTGATCGGCGACGTGGAGGGCCGCGGCGCGCGGGCGGCGGCGATCATGGGCCAGCTGCGTGCCGCGCTGCGGGCGTTCGCGCAGGACGAGAAGTCCCCGGCCGACATCATGCGCAAGCTCGACGAGTGGTGCCGGTCGCTCGCGCCCGCCGGCGAGGGCGGGGTCCTGCGGGGCGGCGATCCGCCCACGGCCAGCTGCATCTACATGATCTACGACGCGTGGTCGCGGGAGCTGACCTTCGCCAACGCCGGGCACGACGCCCCGCTCCTGATCAGCGGCGGCCAGTCCCGGCAGCTCGAGTTCCAGCACAAGGGCGTCCTGCTCGGCGTGCGCGGTAAGGGGATCCGCGGGCTGCCCACCTACAAGGAGCAGACCATCATCGTGCCGCCCGGGGCGATCCTGGTCTTCTTCACCGACGGCCTGACCGACCGGCGGACGCGCGCCGACGGCTCCGGGCACTACACCGAGGACGAAGCGGTGCAGATGCTGCAGCACGCGGTGCGGGCCGCGGCGGCCAGCGGGGACGCTGACGCCGTGGCCACCGCGGCCGAGTTCGCGGTGCCGGGCGACATCGACGACGACATGGCCATCCTGGTGGTCAAGTCCTCACCCGCCGAGCTGGCCTCCATCGAGAGCTCGTTCCCGGCCGAGCCGATCATGGTGTCCGAGGCCCGGCGGCTGGCCGCCCAGACCTTCGGGTCGTGGGGCATGGACGCCGAGCAGGTGGAGCTGGCCTGCCTGCTGGTCTCCGAGGTGGTCACCAACGCCGTGCTGCACGCGTCGATCACCCCGAGCCCGGGCCGCCGGCCCGACTTCGACTTCGATCTCGACCCGGTGATCATGTCCGCTCCGGTCGGCCCGCCCCGGACGCCGGAACCGGTACCCGCGGCCCGCCCGCGCAGCCGGTCGGCGGCGGTCAAGGCCGCCCCGGCGCCGGTCCGCGTGTCAGGTCCGGGCGTACCGGTCCAGGGCGGCGCCGTGCCGGGCTGGGACGACCCGGTGCCGGAGGCGGGCCGGATCGGGCCCCGGGAGTTCGCGCTGCGCCTGCGGCGGGGAGCGAACGCCGTGTGGGTCGAGGTGTTCGACCCCGACCTGCGGCTGCCCCGGATCCGGACGGCGGCGGAAACCGACGAGGGCGGGCGCGGCCTGTACCTGGTCGAGCAGCTCGCGACCCGGTGGGGATCCAGGCCCACGACCGACGGCAAGGCGGTCTGGTTCGAGATACCGCGCAGCGGCTACCAGCCCTGATCGCGGCGTCGCGGGACGAGGCCTCAGTGGCCGTGGCCGTTGTGTGAGGCCCACAGCATGAGCGCGATGACGACCACGATGACGATCGGCGCGATCCAGTTCTTGCCCGAGACGCTCAGCTTCATCTTGCCGCGCAGACGCGTGTAGGCGTACGCGACCAGGACGCCGATGAGTATCAGCAAGACGAGCGCGGACGTCATAGCCGCCTCCTGAACCTGCGGTTTGGTGCGGACCCGCTTCGAGCCTACGACATCCGGGCGCGCGGCGCGAGGCAGCCGCGATAGCGCGTCCGGAGTGCGTCGGCTACTCCGAGTCACCCTCCGGGACCTGCGGCGCGCGGCGAGGTACGGTGATGATAAGACCTGAATCCGGCCCGGCCGGGGCGGGACAGGGCGATGGGCATGCGGAGGCATGATGGCGGAGGCGTTCATAGCCGGTGCGGTACGCACCCCGGTCGGCAAACGAAACGGCGCGCTGTCCGGGGTCCACCCGGTTGACCTGGGCGCGCACGCTCTGCGGGCGCTGGTCGAGCGGACCGGGATCGACCCCGGCGCGGTAGACGACGTGATCATGGGCTGCGTCTCGCAGATCGGCCCGCAGACCTTCGACATCGCCCGGAACGCCTGGCTGTCGGCCGGCCTGCCCGAAAGCGTGCCCGGTGTCACCGTCGACCGGCAGTGCGGGTCCTCGCAGCAGGCCGTGCACTTCGCCGCCCAGGCCGTGATGTCCGGCACGCAGGACCTGGTGGTCGCGGCCGGGGTGGAGAGCATGAGCGTGGTCACCATGGGCTCGACCGTGGTCCTGCCCGCCAAGGCGGGCATGCCCGCCCCGTGGGGTCAGGGCTGGCGCGAGCGCTACGGCGACCAGGAGATCTCCCAGTTCCGCGGGGCCCAGCTCATGTGCGAGAAGTGGGACCTCAAGCGGAGCCAGCTGGAGGAGTTCTCGCTGGAGAGCCACCAGCGCGCGGTGCGTGCCATCGACGAGGGCCGGTTCGACCTCCAGATCGCGCCGCTGGCCGGCCTCAGCCAGGACGAGGGCCCGCGCCGCGACACCTCGCTGGAGAAGATGGCCGGCCTCGCGCCGCTGCGCGAGGGCTGGGAGATCACCGCCGCGGTCGCCTCGCAGATCTCCGACGGGGCGGCGGCGCTGCTGATCGCCTCGGCCGACGCGCTGGAGCGGTACGGCCTGACCCCCCGGGCCCGGGTGCACGCGCTGGCCGTGGTCGGCGCCGACCCGGTCATGATGCTGGCCGGCCCGATCACCGCGACCCAGAAGGTCCTGGCCAAGGCCGGGATGACGGTCGCCGACATCGACGTGTTCGAGATCAACGAGGCGTTCGCGCCGGTCGTGCTGGCCTGGTCCGACGAGCTCGGCGTGCCGCTGGAGCGGACCAACCCCAACGGCGGGGCGATCGCGCTCGGCCACCCGCTCGGGGCCACCGGCGCGATCTTGATGACCAAGCTCGTCCACGAGCTCGAGCGCAGCGGCGGCCGGTTCGGCCTGCAGACCATGTGCGAGGGCGGCGGGCAGGCCAACGCCACGATCATCGAGCGCGTCTAGGCACGGTCCCCTGGGCCGCATCGAGCGCGTCTAGGCACGGTCCCCTGGGCCGCGCGTCTGCGCGCCGCGCAGCACGTAGCCGGCCCCGCGATAGGTGTGGATGAGCGGCGGGCCGAGCCGGCCGAGCTTGCGCCGCAGGTAGCTCACGTACGTCTCGACGACCTGGGACTGGCCGGTGTAGCCCCAGCCCCACACGCTGTGCAGCAGCTGGGTCTTGGACAGCACCGTGCCCTGGTGCCGCATCAGGCAGGCCAGGAGCCGGAACTCGGTGGGCGACAGGTCCACCGGCGTCCCGGCCCGGTGGACGGTCCAGCGTTCCTCGTCCAGCACCAGGTCGCCGCAGCGCAGCGGCGCGCTTACGGCAACGCTCCGGAGCACCCGCGCGAGACGCGGGTACTCCGGAGCCGGAACCGGCTGAGTAACTGGGCTCACCAGTGCGCCGGCGACGAGCTGGGCGTGGCCGCCTGCTTGGTCAGCCCGCTGCCGGTCTTCCCGCCGACCATGCTCGTGGTGAGCGGGCTGAAGAGGACCAGCTGAGCGTGCAGCATATGGTGCGTGCGGGTGCCGGCGATGACGGCCAGGTCGCCGCGGGCCACGGAGTTCGCGGCCTGCCACGCGTTCATCGTGTAGCTGGTCATCATCGGGGCCGGCATGGCGTTGACCGGCGTGGTCGCGGTCTGCGACACCGCCGCGGTGCTCCGCGTCACCGTGACCGTCACGGTGAGGTCGGTGCCGGCCACCTGGACGGTCACCGTCTGGGTCGCGGTGCTCGGCGCGAGCATGGCGGCGGCCGTGGTGGGGCTCCCGGCGAGCAGCGTGGTGGCCGGGATCATGTTGCCCGACACCATGGCCTGCTGCGTCGCGGAGGTGCTCGCGGTCAGCGCCGCGGTACCCGCCGTGGTGCTCGAGACGTTCTGGAACTTGGTCGCGCCCGAGATCAGCCACAGGTGCAGCGAGCCGTTAGCGGACTGCAAGATGATGAACTGGTTCGTGGCCAGGACCACGATGCCGCGCTGGATGTCGAGCGTCTTGCCCTGGTGCGAGGTCTGGCTGTAGCCCCGCGCCGAGGTCATCTGGGCCAGCTGGGAGTAGCTGCCCTGCTTGGATGAGTTCCAGTCGGCCAGCGCCGCGGCGAGCATGGTGCCCTCGTTGGCGAACCGGGCGGTGTGGGCCGCCGGCGCCGCGACGATTCCGGCGGGGTGTCCGCCGGCGGCCATGGCGGCGACGGCGATCGCGCCGCCGCCGAGCACGGCCGCGGTCGCGATGCCGGCCCCGGTCTTCAGGACCGCCGAGCGGTTCCTCCCGAAACGCCTATTGCGGGCCATCATGGATGCCTCCTTCGGAGGACGCTGCGCCCGCTTCGCGCGTCCAGGTCGTGGGCGGGCCTGGGTGGTACTGGGTAGCCGATGGACGGCCCGTTGGTGTCCATGCGTCTGAGCGTGCCCTGGACCGCCGGGCCCGGAAATGGATTCCCCCCGCCCGTAAGCACTACGTTCGCGGGCTCACAGGCTGACCGGGCGCGGCCGGCCGTCCCCGCGCGGCGCGCGGGGCGGAGTTCAGCGCTCGGTTATGGGTCTTACGTGGTGCGTCTTACATGCGGTCGGGAACCGGCACGCCGAGCAGGCCCAGGCCGGTCGACAGCACGCTCAGCGTCAGCGCGCACAGCGCGAGCCGGGCCGCCCGCAGCGACTCGGGCTCGGCCTTCAGCACCGGGCACTCCTCGTAGAACGCGGTGAACAGGCTGGCCACGTCGAACAGGTACGCGCACAGGCGGTGCGGCTCGGCGGTCTCGCCGACACCGGTGACGATGGCGCCGAAATCGAGCAGCCGCAGTGCCAGCGCCCGCTCGGGCGCGGCGGCGACGGCCACCCGCGATCCTCGCAGGGCCGGGTCGGCGTCCCCGCCTGCCCGGCGGAAGATCGACCGGATCCGCGCCGTCGCGTACTGCAGGTACGGGCCGGTGTTGCCGCGGAACGAGATCATCCGGTCCCAGTCGAACACGTAGGCGCTCTCCCGGGCGGTGGACAGGTCGGCGTACTTCACCGCCCCGACGCCGACCGCCTCGGCGATCGCGTCCACCTCGCCCGGCTCGAACCGGGACGGCGCCTCCAGCTCGGCCAGGACCACGCCCGCGCGGTCCACGGCTTCCTGCAGCAGGTCGGTGAGCTGCACGTTGTCACCGGACCTGGTGCGCAGCCGGCCGCCGCCGGGCGCGGAGACGAGGCCGACCTGGGCGTGCTCGAACCGGGCCTGCGGCGGGATCCAGCCCGCCTCCCGGGCCACCGCGAAGACCATCTGGAAGTGCAGGGTCTGGTCGGAGCCGACCACGTAGATGGCGCGGTCGCAGTGCAGCACATCGATCCGGTACCGGATGGTGGCCAGGTCGGTGGTGGCGTAGTTGTAGCCGCCATCGCTTTTGCGGATGATCAGGGGCAGCGGCCCGCCCTCCCGGCCGGTGAAGCCGGGCGGGAACGCGCACAGCGCGCCGTCGCTGTAGACGGCGATGCCGTCGGCTTCCAGCATGGCCACCGTGTCGGCCAGCAGGTCGTTGTAGAAGCTCTCGCCCCTGATGTCGGCGTCGGTGAGCGTGACCAGCAGGCGGGCGTAGATCCGGTGCAGGTAGTCCATGGACAGGCCGACGATCTCTTGCCAGAGCCGCAAGGTGTCCGGGTCGCCGCCCTGCAGGTCCACCACGCGTTTCCTGGCGCGGTCCGCGAATCCCGGGTCGGAAACGAACTTGCGCCGGGCAGCCTGGTAGAACGCGTTCGGGTCGGTGCGCAGCAGCGCCGCCTCGGGCGAGTCCTCGCCCACGTCCAGCAGGTACTCGATCAGCATGCCGAACTGGGTGCCCCAGTCACCGACGTGGTTGTCCCTGATCACGTGGTGGCCGGCGAACTCCAGGACCCGCGCGACGGCGTCCCCGACGACGGTCGTGCGCAGGTGCCCGACGTGCATCTCCTTGGCGATGTTGGGCGAGGAGTACTCCACCACCACCGTCTGCGGCCGGGCCACGGGCTCCAGCCCCAGCCGGGGGTCGTCGAGCATGCGCGAGGCCTGATCGGCGATCCACTCGTCGCGCAGCCGGAAGTTGATGAAGCCCGGCCCGCTGACCTCGGGCGGCTCGCACACGTCGGACACCTCGAGCCCGGCTGGCCAGTTCGGCCGCCACCTCGCGCGGCGGGCGGCCCAGCCGCTTGCCGAGCGGGAGCGCCACGTTGGCCTGGAAGTCCGCGAACGAGGACGGCCGGATCACCGGGTCGGCGTCGCCGAAGTCCGGCCCGAACGACGCCGCGATGGCGTCGTGCACCCGTTGTGCGAGAACCTGCTGCGGATCGGTCACGGTTCAAGGGTATCGGCGATGGCTGGCCGGGGTTAACGCGATAACGGCGCGATAACGGGCGGCGCAGGAAGTGGCGGTCCCTGCTGACCGGGCGGCCCGGGCTAAGCCGCTGGGTGATCTTCTCGGTGATCTCGCCGCGGGCCAGGTCGGCGGCGAGCAGGCAGGCCGAGGTGATCGCGCGGGCGGTGCTGGCGCCGTGGGCGATGACCACCGTCCCGCCCAGGCCCAGCAGGACGGCGCCGCCGTAGCTCTCCGAATCCAGCCGGGCGGTCAGCTCGCGCAGGCCGCGCCGCTGCAGGAAGGCGCCGAACCGCGCGGCCGCGGAGGCGGTCACCGCGGCCCGCAGCTCGGCCGAGGCGAACCGGATCGAGCCTTCCAGCGTCTTCAGCGCCACGTTCCCGGTGAAGCCGTCGGTCACGATCACGTCGACCTCGCCGGCCAGCAGGTCACCGCCCTCCACGTTGCCCGCGAAGGCCAGCGGGAGCGCGCCGTGCGGCGGATCGGCGGCCAGCAGCTCGTGGGCCCGCCGGGTAAACTTGTTGCCCTTGCCGGGTTCGGACCCGATGGTGAGCAGCCCCACCCGCGGGGCGCTGACGCCGAGCGCGAGCTGGGCGTAGGCCACCCCGAGCTGGCCGAACTGCACGAGCATCTCCGGCTTGGGGTCGGCGGTGGCCCCGGCGTCGATGAGCACGGTGCGGCCGGGCCGGGTCGGCAGCACCACGGCCAGCCCCGGCCGCGGCACGTCGGGCAGCGACCGCAGCCGCAGCCGGGCGGTGGCGACCACGCCGGCGGTCGAGCCGGCCGACACCACGGCCGCCGCGTCGCCGCGCCGGACCAGCTGGCAGGCCACGGCCACGCTCGACCGCGGGCGCCGCAGGCTGGCCAGCGCGCCCTCGTCCATGGCCAGGTTGTCCTCGGCGGGCACGATGGTCAGCTCGTCGGCCCGGGGGCTCGCGCCCGCCTTGGTCAGCGCCTGGTGCAGGCGTGCGGCAGGCCCGGTCAGCAGGATCTGGATGCCGTGCTCGCGCTGGGCGGCCAGCGCGCCCGCGACGATCTCATCGGGGGCGTGGTCGCCGCCCATGGCGTCGACGGCCAGCACCGGACCGGGCACCGGGCCACCGGGACGGGCCGCTACCATCTCCCCGGCCCCCTTCGCGCCGCGCGGGCCGGCGCTGCCCTCGCGCGCGCCCTCGACCCTGCCCTCGTCCCGCCGGGCGGCGGGCCGTCGTTCCGGACGGTCCGGGGCCGTGCTCAGCGGGTTACCCAAGGGATTTGCGGCCGGGGATGACGCCTCATCCTTCGTTTCCTTCAGCGAACTTGTGCCCGTGTGATGGGCCTGTGTGATGGGCCTGTGTAGTGGGCCCATTATGGCCCCGGCCGGGAACCCGGCCCGGTGCGGGGCCGTCCGGTCGCCGGAACATTCCGGGCGGAACGGCGTGTACGACCAGTAACTGCTACAGGCTGGGCATTATACGGCTATGTACGGACAGAATGCGTCGAATTAAAAAATAGGCACTGAGAAGATCCTGGGATTCTGCCGAATACTTCCTGCGAAGCATGGTATTTGTCTCACCAAGAGAAAGGC
Source organism: uncultured Actinomycetes bacterium (assembly GCA_963742795.1). Lineage (GTDB taxonomy): Bacteria > Actinomycetota > Actinomycetes > Streptosporangiales > Streptosporangiaceae > Palsa-504. Next base: position 85,857 of record CAVUNL010000018.1, on the reverse strand, counting down.
GGATAGAGAATCGGAACCAACGAAGCTGCCAGAGCGTAAATACACGTGGAAGCAGTTCTGGCCGAGCAGCTACCGGGGGCACGGCCAGGCCGGGGGGAACCGCTGGGGAGCGGGTGTCATCAGGGCTATTTCACGCGCGGAGCGGCGCCTTCGCCCCGCCGCGCGCACGACGAGGGAGAAGGCGCGTGACAGACATCCAGCAGGTCATCCCGTCGGCCCGGTCCTCCGGCCGCGGATTTCATGCCTACTCGGCGAAACACCTGGACATGCTCGTGCAACGGGCCGGCCTGGCGCCCGACGAGCGGCTGGCCGTACGGGCCGTGGCGACGGTGCTCCCGTTCCGGGCCAATGCCTACGTCATCGAGAACCTGATCGACTGGGACGCGGCGCCGGACGACCCGATCTACCGCCTGGTTTTTCCCCAGCCCGACATGCTGCCCGCGGCCGACGTGCAGCGGCTGGCCGACATGATCAGCGGCGGAGCACCCGAGGCGGACCTGCGCGCCGCCGCCCACGAGATCCGGATGCGGCTCAACCCGCACCCGGCCGGGCAGCTGCTGCTGAACGCGCCGAGCCTGCACGGACGGCCGCTGCCCGGCCTGCAGCACAAGTACCCGGAGACCGTGCTGTTCTTCCCCCGGCAGGGCCAGACCTGCCACGCGTACTGCACCTACTGCTTCCGCTGGGCGCAGTTCGTGGACGAGCCGGACCTGAAGATGGCCACCGACGACATCGAAACGCTGGTCGCCTACCTCGGCGAGCACCCGGAGGTGACCAGCGTCCTGATCACCGGCGGAGATCCGATGATCATGGGCGAGCCGGTGCTGCGGCGCTACATCGAGCCGCTGCTTGACCCGCGCCTGGATCACCTGGAGTCGATCAGGATCGGCACCAAGTCGCTGTCGTACTGGCCGCAGCGGTACGTCACCGACCCCGACGCCGACGCCACGCTGCGGCTGTTCGGCGAGGTGACCGACTCGGGCCGGACGCTCGCGCTGATGGCGCACTTCTCCCATCCGCGCGAGCTGGAGCCGTCCATGCTGGCCGAGGCGGTACGCCGGATCAGGAGCACCGGCGCGGTGATCCGCACCCAGGCGCCGCTGATCCGCTCGATCAACGACGACCCCGCGACCTGGCGGGCCATGTGGCGGACGCAGGTCCGCCAGGGCATGATCCCGTACTACATGTTCGTGGAGCGGGACACCGGTCCGCAGGACTACTTCGCGGTCCCGCTGGCCCGCGGCTACGAGATCTTCCGCGACGCCTACCAGGGCGTGTCCGGCCTGGCGCGGACCGTCCGCGGCCCGTCCATGTCGGCCACCCCCGGCAAGGTGTGCGTGGACGGGGTGACCGAGGTGGCCGGGCTGCGGGTCTTCGTCCTGCGGATGATCCAGGCCCGGGACCCGCGCCTGGTGGGGACGCCGTTCTTCGCCCGGTTCGACCCGGCGGCGACCTGGCTGACCGACCTCGAGCCGATGTTCGCGGACCGGTTCCCCTTCGAGCCGTCGCCCTACGAGACGGTGCCCGACGCGCTGCCCGGGCTCTGGCCGGACGAGCCGGGCGAGCTGATGGTCCCGGCTATCTGAACCGGTTCCGCGCCAGCGACCGCCACGTGGTCCTGGCCGGCAGCCGGGACCACGGGCGGGGCCGCCGGGCCGCGCCGAGTATGCTCCCGGCATGGACGTAAACGGTACTGCGGCGATCGTCTCCGGCGGCGCGAGCGGGCTGGGCGAGGCGGCCGCCCGGGCGCTCGCCGCCGCAGGCGCGACGGTGGTCATCGCCGACCTGAACGAAGACGGCGGCAAGCGGGTGGCCAGCGAGACCGGCGGCGTGTTCGCGCGGACCGACGTGGCCGACGAGGCGTCGGTCCAGGCCGCGGTGGACGCCGCGGCCGGCACCGGAGCCCCGCTGCGGGTCGCAGTGAGCTGCGCGGGCATCGGCTGGGCGGCGCGTACGGTCGGGCGGGACGGCACCCCGCACGACCTGGCCGCCTACCAGCGGGTCATCAACATCAACCTGATCGGCACCTTCAACCTGATGCGCATCGCCGCCGCGGCCATCGCCCGGACCGAGCCCGCCGACGGTGACGGGCAGCGCGGCGTCATCATCAACACCTCCTCGATAGCGGGCATCGAGGGGCAGACCGGCCAGGTCGCCTATTCCGCGTCCAAGGGCGGCATCATCGGGATGACCCTGCCCGCCGCGCGGGACCTGTCCGCCATCGGGGTGCGGGTCAACACGATCTGCCCCGGCATCATCGACACCCCGATCTACGGGTCCAGCCCCGGCTCCGAGGAGTTCAAGGCCCGGCTGGCGGCCCCGGTCGTCTTCCCCAAGCGCATGGGGCGGGCGGACGAGTTCGGTCACCTGGTGCTGAGCCTGATCGGGAACGACTACCTCAACGCGGATGTCGTCCGCTTCGACGGCGGGATCAGGTTCCAGCCCAAGTTATGACGGGCAACGTCCGGCTGGTATCTGACCTGCGGGAACGTACTGGCCCTGCTGCCGGTCATCAGAAGCCGAGGCGCTCCTTGACGATGATCGCAGTGACCCGGCCGGGAGTTATCACCTTATTGATGATGACGATGTTGTTTACCCCGCTGGGCACTCCGTAGGCTTGCCGGGCACGGGCATCCTCAAGCGGGTAGCAGTATTCATAGATGCGCCGCAGCCCCGTTGCGACGTCGCTGACGATCTTCTGGGCTCCGATGACGAGGATCACCCGCCCCGCTCCCGACACGAGCGGGCCCAGCTGGCTGCCGCTGGCGGACGCGATGAGCAGCGATCCGCCTTCGGTCAGCGCGTGGACGCTGCCGACGACATAGTCGGGCGACGCAGCCAGGGTCCGCATCTCGCGGTGCTGCATTTCCCGGTCCATCCGGTACAGCCGCAACCGGAGCGGCTGATAGCGGCCGGACCGTTCGATGTCGTCGGCGACGCCGATGGCTTCGAGGGTCTGCGAGGTGTTGTTGTAGACCTCGGCGCCGTCCATGAGGAGGGAGTCGACCAGGCCCCTCGCGTCGGCACCTGTGGCGGCGAGGAGCGGCTGGATGCCGTTGCGTTCGAGCGCCGCTGCGGCTGTGGCGATCCGCTCGTCGGAGGCGAGTTCGGTGAATTCCGAGGACACTGCAGCGTCGGGATTCGCTACTACCTGCTTCTCAGTCACCGCCCACCTCCGCCAGCCGGCGGTGGACAAGCGCCACGGCCATCGATCCCTCGCCGATGGCCGCTGAGCAGCGTTTGACCGACCCGCAGCGCACGTCGCCTGCGGCGAACACTCCGGGCAGATTAGTCTCCAGCGGCAGCGGCTCCCTGGGCAGTGGCCAGTTGCTGCCTGGCTCGCGAGCGACATCGCGGCCGGTTATCAGGTACCCGGCCGTGTTGGTGACCAACCCGATCCCTGCGGCGCCGTCGGTGCGGGGGGCCCCGCCGATGCAGATGAACAAGGCGTCCGCCGGCAACGGCACCGGTTCGGCACTGTCCCCGGAGCGCACGATGACGGCCCGGAGGCGGTCATCAGCTTCCAGGGCCGTCACCTGCGTGCGCAGGCGCACATCAACATTCGGGATAGCCGACACCTGATCGATGAGGTACTGCGACATCGACGCGCCGAGGTCGTGGCCGCGGACCAGCAGCGTGACACGCTGCGCGTAGCGGGAGAACCGGACAACCGCCTGGCCCGCTGAGTTGCCGCCGCCGACCACGACGACCTGGGAATCGGTGCATGCCAGCGCCTCGCTCGGCCCGGCCCCGTAGTACACCCCCGCTCCGAGCAGGTCATCGACCCCGGGCACGTCCAGGCGGCGCCACTCGACGCCGCTGGCGAACAGTACCGCCCGTCCGCGTATCGGCGTCCCGTCGGACAGCTCGGCGACATAGCCCGGCCCATCGGCCGAGACGTCGACCAGGGGTCTGGCCAGCAGCAATTCAGCGCCGAACCGGCGCGCCTGCACCGCCGCGCGGGTCGCCAGTTCGCTGCCGCTGATCCCGTTAGGAAAACCGAGATAGTTTTCGATCATCGACGTAGTTCCGGCCTGACCGCCAGGGGCCACCGCCTCGGCGACCACCGTGCGGAGGCCCTCCGATGCCGCGTTGACGGCGGCGGCCAGCCCGGCCGGCCCTGCACCGACGATCGCCAGGTCGTATTCCGACCGCGACGGGGCTGCGACCATGCCAAGACCCGCGGCGACCTGTTCCACCGTCGCAGATGCCAGCCGCGACCCGTCCGGCAGGATGCACAGCGGCAGCGTCGATGGCTCCACTTCTCCGACCCCCAGGACCACCCGCACTGCATCGGGCCGGCCGGCGTCGACCCACTCGAACGGGTAACCGTTGCGGCTGAGGAAGTCACGGATCGCGTACCCGCCGCGGGAGGTCGGCGTGCCCACCAGGACAACGCCCGGCGTGACCGGCCGGGCGTCATAGTCGAACATCGACATAAGTGCGGCCCGATCCCTCTCGGGTGTGACGGCGCCGGAGAGTTCTCACAGTATCCGACGTGACCGCATTCCTGGCCGAGCCGCTGGTGCACCCGGGTGCAGCCGCCGTTCATGTTCAAACGCTCCCGAGCCGGACGGCCGGTGGTGCGTCGGCTGGCTCGAAGGCGGCGGAGAACAGGTAGCTGGTGGCCAGGCTGCGGTAGGGCCGCCATTTCTCGGCGATAGCCAGGACCTCGTCCTGGGCGGGCAGGTGGCCCAGCTGGTAGACGGCCTGGATGGCCTTGCGGAGCGCCAGGTCGCCGGGCAGGACGACGTCTTCGCGCTGCAGCGCGACGAGCATGGCGCCTTGCACGGTCCACGGGCCGATGCCCGAAATCGCGGTGAGCTCGGCCATGAGCTGATCGTCGGGCAGGGTGCTCAGCACGTCCTGGTCCAGCCGGCCGTCGGTGAGCCGCTGGGCCAGGTCGCGCAGCGTGCCGATCTTCCGCCAGGACAGGCCGGCCTGGCGGAGCTGGGCGGGGTCGACGGCCAGCAGTTCGGCGGGTGCGGGGAGGTGGCCGCCGAACAGGGCCTGGATGCGGGCCACGGTCCGGCGGGTCGCCGGGACGGACAGCTGCTGGCCGGTGACCTGGAACAGCAGCGCGCCGTACAGGTCCATCGGCGGCAGCTCGGTCAGCCACGCCCGGGGGTCGAAGTCCGGCCGGCCGTCGATGAGCCGCGCCAGCACCGGGTCGGCGTCGCGCAGGTACGAGCGGGCCTGCGGCAGCCACCCGGCACGGCTGGAATCCTCGCTCACCTAGCTCACTCCCTCCTGCTCCTCCTTCGACAGGCGGTCGGTCAGGACGATCTCGATGACCGCCGCGACCGTGTCCTGGCGGGCCCAGTCGCGTTGCAGCTCGACCGCGAGGGAGACCCAGCTGACCGGCTGCCCGCCGGCCTGCAGCACGCGGTCAAGGCCGGCCCGGTGGGCCTCGGGCGAGGTGCCGCCGATCGCGTCGATGACCGGGTAGACCTCGTATCCCTCGCGCAGCGCGTCGAGCGCGGTGAAGGCCATGCAGATCTCGGTCCACAAGGCGCAGATGATGAGCTTGCGGCGGCCGGTGGCGTGGACGGCCTGGACGAACTCGATGTCCTCCCAGGAGTTGGTCGTGGTCCGGTCGAGCGGCTTGTCGTCTTCGAGCAGGCCGGCGAGCTCGGGCAGGGTGGGCTTGCCCCGGCCGGCAGCGACGTTGATGGTCGAGTGCACGACCGGGACCCCGAAGGTCTTGATGGTCCTGGCCGTCGAGACCGCATTTTTGACCAGGAGGTCGCGATCCATCGAGCGGACCCCGGCCAGCTGCGAGGGCTGGTAGTCGATGAGCAGGAACGCCGCGTTCTGCGGAGTAAGGAGATGGTCGGCGAGCGGATCGCGCACCGGGGCACTGGTCATCAGGGCCTCACCTTCTGCTAGCAGGGACTCCTGCGCCCGACGCTAGCCGCCATCACGGTGAGCAGTTGTCACCTGATCCTGGTGATTTCCGGTGACCGCCGGGCTAGCGCGCGCGGCCGAGCAGCCGCAGTTCCCGTGCGCGCTGCACGGCCGAGGAGCGGTCCCGGACCTGGAGCTTGGCGTAGATGCTGCGGACGTGGGTGCTGACCGTGCTCGGCGAGACCGACAGCTCGCCGGCGATCTCGGGCCGGGACAGGTTCGTCGGGAGATATCGCAGCACCCTGAGCTCGCCCGGGCTGAGCTCCTCCGCCGGCGGCAATGAGGACTGCTCTTTGGCCGGCGGGGATGAGCCGTGCAGGACGTCGAGGATGTCGGCGAGCAGCGCGGCGTGCGCGGTCTCATGCCGCGGCAGCGCCTCGAGCAGCTCCCGGGAGCCCGTCATCGCGAACGGCAGGACCAGCCGGTCAGCCTCGGCCAGGGCCAGTGCACGTTCAGCCGCCTGGTTCGCCGCGCGCTGGTCACCGAGCTCACGATAGGCGAGCCCGGCGAGCAGGTCCGCCTCCACGACCGTGACGTAACCGAGGACCGGGGCCGTGCCGTCCAGCACATCCCGCACCGCGTCCAGGGCCCCGGCCGGATCGCCTTCCGCGAGACAGATCACCGCGCGGGCATTACGGACCTCACCGGAGCCGGCCCGCTCGTCATCGACCGCCGCGAGGCAGGCACGGGCTTCGCCGGGCCGCCCGAGGCGGGCTTGCGCGGCGAGCAACCAGCCGGTCACCTGGCTCGCTAGCGCCTGCGATCCCTCCAGCTGCGATCCCAGGGCGGCTGGCGATCCAGCATCTCCGCGATCAGGTACTCCGCGACGGTGCGGTCGCTGCCGGAGAACTCCGCGACGAACCGCTCCGGGTCGGGGTGACCGGCCAGGGCGATCGCCGCGAGCCGCAGGCCCGCGGCCCACCCCTCGGTCCGCTGGTGCAGCAGCGCCGCCCCGGCCCCGGACAGCGCGATACCCGAGGCGGCCAGCAGCATGCGGGTCTCGCGCTCGGTGAAGCGCAGGTCGGCCGCGCGGATCTCGGCCAGCTCCCCGGCCAGGCGCAGCTGATGCAGCCCCAGCCGCAGATCGTGACGCGTGGTCAGCATCGCGTGCACGTGCGGGGAAGGCTGGTCAGCAGCAGGCTGAGCTGAGCGAGTGCCTCCGGCGAGGTCAGCTCGTGCAGATCATCGATGACCACCGTGAGGCCGGCACCGGCATCGGCGAGCTCCCGTAGCACCCGGTCAACCATCGCCGGCGCATTGAAATCAGGCGTCGCGGCCGGCGGCCCCGCCCGGCCGGCCGTGGCGCAAGCGTGCCGGACAGCGTCGAGCAGGGCCAGCCAGAACTGCTGGGCGTCGTGCTGATCGCGTTGCACCTGCAGCACCGCGAGCGGGCGGCGCTCACCCTGACGGTCGGCCCACGCGCGCAGCAGGCACGTCTTCCCGCTGCCGGCCGGAGCGGAGATGACCGTTACCTTCCGGGCCGCCGCGCGATCCAGGGCATCGAGAAGATCGCCTCGGTCGATCAGCCAGGGAGTTGCTGGAGCCACCCGTCCAAGGCCTTCCTTGATATCTATGCCCGACCCCCTCACGTCGGCCGCGCAGTCCGGGCATCTTCTGTCTCGGTACCAGGCCAGCGCACGTGCTGTCAACGGCGCGCGCTGACGGGGCGGCCTGGCACGACTCATTTCTCAGCCCAAGTAGGCTGGTCGGGGCGGTTATACCATCGCGATCGTTGGGCGGCACGCATGGGCGGAATGACCGGCTGCCTGGCGCTGGCAGACGGAGCAGGCCCGGACACTGAGTGGGTGGGCCGTGCCGCCCTGCGCGTCGCCCACCGCGGTCCCGACGACGAGGGGTTCTTCGCCGACACCGACGTGGCCCTGGGCTTCAAGCGGCTGGCCGTCATCGACCCCTCGCCCGGCGGCCGCCAGCCGATGTACTCGGCCGACGGCCGCTACGTGATGGTCTTCGACGGCCAGATCTACAACTACATCGAGCTGGCCCAGCGCCTGGCCGCCCGCGGGGTCCAGCTGCGCACCCGGTCCGGCGCGGAGGTCCTGGTCGAGATGTACGCCTGGCTGGGTAAGGACGTCGTCCGCCAGCTGCGCGGCATGTACGCCTTCGCGATCTGGGACCGCCGGACCCGCGAGCTGTTCTGCGCGCGCGACCCGTTCGGCATCAAGCCGTTCTTCTACGCCCTGACCGCGGGCGGTCACCGGCCCCGGTCCGGGCCGCAGCTCCGGTTCGCCTCCGAGCGAAAGGCCCTGGCCGACTCGGGCGAAGTGAACGCGATCGACCTGGACGCGCTGCGCCGGTACCTGTCCTTCCAGTACGTGCCCGCGCCGGCCACCCTGGTGCCACCCGCCCGCTCGCTGCCGCCCGGGCACGTGCTGATCGCCCGGCCGGGCGGCCGGGTCGACGTGTTCCGGTACTGGCGGCCCGAGTTCAAGCCGGCCCGCTCTCCCTCATCGGCCTCGCCGGAGAAGATCCTGGCCGCGCTGCGCGATTCGGTCGCCGTGCACCTGCGCAGCGACGTGCCGGTCGGCGCGTTCCTGTCCGGCGGTGTGGACTCGGCCACGCTGTGCGCGATCGCCGCCGAAACGATCCCCGGCCTGCTGACCTTTACCGTCGGCTTCGAGCGCGAAGGCTACAGCGAGATCGACCTGGCCACGGCGACCGCCACCGCGCTCGGCCTGAAGTCGATCCCGTACGTGATCAGCCCCGAGGAGTTCGTCGCCTGCCTGCCCAGGATCGTCTGGCACCTGGATGACCCGATGGCGGACGCGGCGGCCGTCCCGCTCTGGTTCGCGGCCCGCGAGGCCCGTAAGCACGTCAAGGTGGTGCTGTCCGGGGAGGGAGCGGACGAGCTGTTCGGCGGGTACGGCGTCTACTATCAGCCCGGCGTGGTCCGGGTCGGCAAGGCGCTGCCGGGCTGGGGGCGGGCCACGATCAGCCGGGTCGCCTCCGAGCTGCCGGCCGGCCGGCGAGGCAAGGGCCTGCTCAACCGGACCTCGACGCCGCTGCCGCGGCGCTACATCGGCAACGCGCACGTGTTCAGCACCGACGAGGCCCGGATGCTGGTCCGGGGCGGCACGGGCAGCGAGTTCGACGTGACCGACCCGGTTTACCGGCAGGCCGCCGAGGCCGGCCTGGACGATGTGGCCACCATGCAGCTGGTCGACGTCAACACCTGGCTGCCCGGCGACATCCTGGTCAAGGCCGACCGGATGGCCATGGCGCACGGCCTGGAGCTGCGCACCCCGTTCCTGGACCGCGAGGTGCTCGCGGTGGCCTCCCGGCTGGCCCGGGTGGAGAAGACCGCCGCGGGCACGACCAAGTTCGCGCTCCGCGAGGCGGTCGGCGACCTGCTGCCGCAGGCCGCCGCCGAACGCGCCAAGCTCGGCTTCCCGGTGCCGCTCGGGCACTGGCTGAGCGGCGGCATGTACGGCTTCGCCGAGCAGGTGGTCCGCACCGCGCAGACCGGCCAGTGGCTGAACAAGGCCGCCGCGGCCGAGCTGCTGCGCCGGTTCCGGGCCGGCGACCCGGAGGTGAGCTGGCGGCAGGTATGGCTGCTGGTCGTGTTCTCGCTGTGGCACCAGATCTACGTGGAACGCGTCTACGACCCGGTCGCGCTGGGCTGGGAGCCCGCCGCCGTGGGTTAGCGGCGGCTGGCGGCCTCGCCGACCTGGGGCTTACGCGCCGGCCGACCCGGCGGCCGCCGGACCCAGCCCGCTGGCCAGCAGCTGCTCCCGGATCTTGCGCCGGCCGCGGTGCAGCCGCGACATCACCGTCCCGACCGGCGTGCCCATGATCTCGGCGATCTCCCGGTAGGGGTATCCCTCGATATCGGCCAGGTACACCGCGGTCCGGAACTCGCCGGGCAGCTCGCGCAGGGCCCGCAGCAGGTCGGAGTCGGTGGTCCGGTCGAGCGCCTCGGTCTCGGCGGACGGCACCGGCGGCGCCAGCCGGTCGGCGGACATCTGCCATTCGGCCAGGTCGCCGCCGAGGGCCTGCTGCGGCTCGCGGCGCCGCTTGCGGTACACGTTGATGAACGTGGTGGTCAAGATCCGGTTCAGCCAGGCCCGCAGGTTGGTACCCGGAGTGAACTGGCCGAACGCCGCGTACGCCTTGGCCGAGGTCTCCTGGACCAGGTCCTCGGCGTCGGTGGGGTTCCGGGTCATCCGGAGCGCCGCGGGGTACAGCTGGCCAAGCTGCGGGACGACATCGCGCTCGAATCGCGCGCGGTCTTCGCTAGAGTGTTCGGCTCGGCTCATGGTTCGCTCCGGTTGTTGTCGTCCCACTGTATATAGACGTACTGGAGGCCCGGAAACGTACCCCGTGTTACGCAGATCACGTCGCTCCCCGTCGGGAAAGTTGAGCCCCCGTATTAACTCATGCTGCCCCGTACAGACTCAAGCATACTGAGGCCCACCTGAGAACATGCTGAAGGCACCCCCCTCGGAGCGCCCGCCAGCCAGCGCCCAGAGCTAGCCGGCGCTTACAGCCAGCGCTCAGAGCCAGCCCGCGCTCAGATCCAGCCGTGGCCTATTCGGTACCACATGTGGCTCAGCCAGTCCTGGTAGGGGATGACCTTGCCCGCCAGGATGGCGTAGAAGTACCAGAACATGATCAGTACGCACAACACGTACGCGCCGACTATCCCGGCGCCGATCGAGCGGCGCCGGATGCTGGCCGTGGCCGGCCCGAGGATCAGCCCCAGGCACAACACCAGGGACAAGATCAGGAACGGCTCGAACTCCAGCGCGTAGTAGTAGAACTTGGTCCGGTTTACCAGCGGGAACCAGGGCCCCCAGCCCGCCAGCACGCCCAGCAGCACCGCGCCGGCCCGCCAGTCGCGGTGCAGCAGCCACCAGCCCAGGCAGAACACCAGGGCCAGCATGGACCCCCACCAGATGGCCGGGGTCCCGATGGCCAGGACCTCCTGCGACCACGACGGGCCGGTGCAGCCCTTGGACGGGCAGAAGTGCGAGGGCCCGGCGACCGGCCCGGAGTAGGACTCGTAGAAGAACGCGACCGGCCTGGTCATCAGCAGCCAGTCCCAGGGCTGGGACTGGTAGGGATGCGACTGGCTCAGCCCCAGTCCGAAGCCGATCGCCTCGCGGTGGTACTCGTACAGCGAGTACAGGGCGGAGATGACCGGGGTGGTCACGCCGTGCTGCTGCCCGTAGTTCCGGTAGTAGCCGGTGCTGGTCACCAGCCAGTTGGTCCAGGTCGCGGTGTAGACGACCAGCGGGATCACGATGAACGTGAGCGGCAGCCACAGGGCGTCGCGCAGCGCGCCGCGGACGAACGCCGGCAGGCCCGCGGTCCGGCGGGCGCCGATGTCCCACGCGATGCCGAGGCAGCCGAACCCGATGATGTACCAGGCCGCGATCCACTTGGTCCCCACCGCCAGGCCCAGGAGGATGCCGCACACCACCTGCCACTTGCGCAGGCCGAGCCGGGGCCCGGCGTCCCCGCCGTCCCGGCGGGCGACCCCCTCGGCCAGCTTGGCCCGGGACTGGTCCCGGTCGATGACCATGCAGCCGAACGCGGCCAGCACGAAGAACATCAGGAAGATGTCCAGGATGCCGGTCCTGGACAGCACGAACTCCAGGCCGTCCAGGGACATCAGCAGCCCGGCCAGGCAGCCGAGCAGGGTGGACCGGGTCATCCGCCGCGCGATCCGGCAGATCAGCAGGATGGCCAGCGACCCGAACACCGCGCTGGAGAACCGCCAGCCGAACGAGTTCAGCCCGAACAGCCACTCGCCGACCGCGATGAGCAGCTTGCCCACCTCGGGCTGGACCACGTACTCGCCGTTCCCCCCGCCACCCGGGCAAGCTCCGAAGAGGCCGGTGGTGTGCCCGGCCTGGATGAGCTGGTTGGCGTTGCCGACCGGGCACCACTCGACGCCGTGCTGCAGGATGCTCCACGCATCCTTGACGTAGTAGGTCTCGTCGAAGATCAGCGCCCGAGGCACGCGCAGCCGGTTGAACCGCAGCCACGCCCCGAACGCGGTGACGAGTAGCGGGCCGAGCCAGCCCCACGGCCGGTCGTCGGGCATCGGGGCCGCGAGCCGGGCGCGGAGCACCGCCAGCCGGCCTCGTCGGTGTCAGGCGCGGCGGTGGCGTCAGCCTCGGTACCCATCATCGGGCACAGCCTACTTGTGACGGCTAGGTCCGGCCAGCCGGACGACAGTAGTAGAGAATGCTCGCCATGGCGGAACGTGACGAGGAGCAAGCCGGGGTACTGACGCTGGCCGCGGTGCCGATCGGCCGGGCCGAGGACGCCTCGCCCCGGCTGGCGGCCGGGCTGGCCCGGGCCACGATCATCGCGGCCGAGGACACCCGCCGGGTGCGCTGGCTCGCGTCCAGCCTGGAGATCACGCTGCGGGCGCGCATCGTCTCCTACTACGACGCGGTCGAGACGCGCCGGACCCCCGGCCTGCTCAGCGATCTGCAGGCCGGCCAGGACGTGCTGCTGGTGACCGACGCGGGCACGCCCGGGATCAGCGATCCGGGCTACCGGCTGGTGGCCGCCGCGGCGGCGGCCGGCATCAGGGTCACCGCGCTGCCCGGCCCGTCCGCGGTGACGACCGCGCTGGCCGTCTCCGGCCTGCCTACCGACCGGTTCTGTTTCGAGGGGTTCCCGCCCCGGCGCGCGGGCGAGCGCCAGCGGCGCTTCGCCGAACTGGCCGCGGACCGCCGCACCCAGGTCTACTTCGAGTCCGCCCGCCGGGTGGCGCAGACGCTGACCGAGCTCGCGGCCTCGCACGGCGAGGACCGCCAGGCGGTGGTGTGCCGCGAGCTGACCAAGACCCACGAGGAGATCGTGCGCGGGCCCCTGGCCGAGCTGGCTAGCTGGGCAGGCTCAGGCGCCGTCCGTGGCGAGATTACGCTCGTCGTCGCCGGCACCGGCCGCCGCGGAATCAGGGGCGGAGTCGGCGCCGGAATCAGCGCTGGAACCGGGGGCGGTCCGGGAGGCGGAAACGGTCCGGGAAATGGTCCGGGAGGCGGCGCCGGAGCCGGAACCGGTCCCGCCCACCGTCCGCCGCACCGCCTCCGCTAGTTCCCTCAGCCCGGCCCGGCCCGCGGTCCCGGGGCTGAACGCCATGACCGCGGCCAGGCAGGCGAACGGCACGGCGGGCAGCACGTACCGGTAGTCGAACTCGGCGGTCGCGGCCGGGACGACGACGATGGCCGCGGACACCGCCCAGGGCAGCAGCGCGTCACCGCCCAGCCGCCGCCAGGCCAGCACGATGCCGCCCAGCCCGGCCAGCAGGATGAGCCCGTAGATCGTGCCCGGCAGCCACACGTACTTCTGGTAGTCCCGGATGATCACCGCGAACGGGTTGACCACCTGGGTCGCCGGGTTGGCCCGCAGGTACGTGGCCGAGAAGGAGTTGTACCGCCCGATATGAGCGTCGTCCCAGCTCGGGATCGGCAGCCCCTGCGGCAGGAACAGGTACTCGTCGTACGTCGCGGCCTGCGGGAACACCTGCCGCGGCCAGCCGAACACCCGCCACGTGTCGTCGAAGACGGCCTTGGCGTAGTCGGCCGGCTGCGCCTCGATCGCGCGGATCGCGAAGTCCTCGGCCATCTGGTTGGGTACCGGGGCGAACTTCTGCGGCGGGTAGCGGTCCAGCGGGGTCGCCGGGGTCCAGATGTAGGACTGCGCGATCGGCCGCTGGTCCGCCGGCTTTGTGGTGCACAGCCACAGTTCGCTGGCGGGCGGGTGGATCGTGGCGCAGTTGGCGAACGTCATCACCCGCGAGTACAGGAACACCCCGGTAGCGTCGCTCATCGCGAACTGCCCGTGCTCCAGGTCGAACGCCCCGGCGTAGGCGACCACGGGGATCAGGCACACGCCGACCGCGGCCACGATCCGCCGCCAGTTGAACCGCTTGATGATCATGTAGACGGCGAAGATCGCGAGCAGCGGCAGCCCGATCGACCGCAGCACCGCCCCGAGGCCCAGCAGCAGTCCTATCACCGCGCAACGGCGGGTAGATGGACCCTCCGGGTCCCACAGCAGCAGCGTGGTGGCCAGCATGAGCACGAACAGGAACGGCACGTCGGACAGGATCAGGTGCTCGAGCTGGATCTCGAACCCGTCGTAGAGCACGGGTACCGCGGCCAGCGTGGCCAGCCAGGCGGGGGCGCCGAAGCGGTGCCTGGCCAGCGCGTAGATCATGACCGCCACGGCCAGGCCCATCAGGTGTTGCAGGATCGTTACAATTGCGTAGCTATGCAGCGGCTCCAGGATCTTGAGCCAGACCGAGTACCCGGACACCCGGGTCGGGTCCAGGTTGAAGTGGATCGTGTCTTCCACGTACACGAACGAGTCGTTGAACCAGGCCTGCCACCGGTACCCGAGTTCGGTGTCGGCGCGCAGCAGCACGGCCGGGATGAGCACCAGGACGAACAGCCGGTGCCCGGACCAGACGCGGGCGGCCAGCGATCTGAGGCGGCCCGGGCGCGGCGCATCCGAACGGACGGACAAGGTTCGCCGCGCCGATGGCGCACGCGACGTGGCCTCAGGCATTACCCTCAACCCGTACCCTCCTGTGCTGGGCTGACATCCCTGACATTGAACGTGCGGCCGGCTACGTTCGTTCGTCCCTCGCCTACGGTAATACGATGCGCGACCAGGACTTGCCCAAAGCGGCCGGATCCGTTGACCTAAAAGGAGACGAAACGTGGAGCTGACCGTGGTCATGCCCTGCCTCAACGAGGCGGAGACCGTGGCGACGTGCGTCCGCAAGGCTATGGGATTCCTGGCCTCCAGCGGTATCAGCGGCGAGGTCCTGGTCGCCGACAACGGCAGCACCGACGGCAGCCAGGCGCTGGCCACCGAGGCCGGGGCCCGGGTCGTCCCGGTCAGCGACAAGGGCTACGGCAACGCCCTGATGGGCGGAATCATGGCGGCCCGGGGCAAGTACATCATCATGGGCGACGCCGACGACAGCTACGACTTCACCAACCTGATGCCGTTCGTCGACGAGCTGCGCAAGGGCGCGGACCTGGTCATGGGCAACCGGTTCGCGGGCGGGATCGCGCCGGGCGCGATGCCGCCGCTGCACAGGTACCTGGGCAACCCGGTACTGAGCTTCATCGGCCGGCTGTTCTTCCGCAGCAAGATCGGCGACTTCCACTGCGGGCTGCGCGGGTTCAACCGGGACAGCGTGCTGGCGCTCAACCTGCAGGCCACCGGGATGGAGTTCGCCAGCGAGCTGGTGGTCAAGGCGGCGCTGTACGGCCAGCACGTGACCGAGGTGCCCACCACGCTGGCCAAGGACGGCCGGAGCCGGCCGCCGCACCTGCACACCTGGCGGGACGGCTGGCGGCACCTGCGGTTCCTGCTGCTGTTCAGCCCGCGCTGGCTGTTCTTCCTGCCAGGCCTGGTGCTGCTCATCGCGGGCCTGGCCATCGGCGTGATCGTGGGGCCGCACCCGTTCCGGGTCGGCTCGGTGACCTTCGACGTGGACACGCTGGTCGCGGCCTCGGCCATGGTGGTGATCGGCTTCCAGTCGGTGCTGTTCTGGCTGTTCACCCAGGTGTACGCCGGGTCGGAGGGGTTCTTGCCCGAGGAGCCGAAGGTCCAGCGCCTGCTGGAGAAGCTGAGCCTGGAACGCGGGCTGCTGCTGGGCGCCGCGATCGGCCTGGCCGGCCTGGCGGGCCTGATCTTCTCGGTGCTGTACTGGAACGGCCAGAAGTTCAGCCACCTGAACTACGAGCACTCGCTGCGCCTGATGATCCCGTCCGTCACCGCGCTGATCGTCAGCTGCCAGGTCATCCTGGGCACGTTCTTCCTGTCGATCCTCGGCATCAAGCACACGCGGCATCCGGTGACCGCCTCGGTACCGTCGCCCCAGGCGGCGAACACAGCAGGGCCGTCCCCGCTGACCAGCACCGCGGTGGTCAATCACCGTGAGCAGCCGGCGGCTGCCCCTAGGCTTTAACCCATGCGCACCATCCTGTCCGCTCCCGCCTGGCCGTACGCGAACGGTCCCCGTCACATCGGCCACGTTTCCGGCTTCGCGCTGCCCTGCGACATGTTCAGCCGGTACCAGCGGATGGCGGGAAACCGGGTGCTGATGGTGAGCGGCACCGACGAGCACGGCACGCCGATCCAGGTGCAGGCCGACGCCGAGGGCGTGTCGGCCCGGGCCCTGGCCGACCGGTACAACCGGATCATCGTCGACGACCTGACCAGCCTGGGCATGACCTACGACCTGTTCACCCGGACCACCACGCTGAATCACTACGCGGTGACCCAGGAGATCTTCACCCGGCTGCTGCAGAACGGCTACATCTTCGCCAAGACCACGCTGGGCGCGATCTCGCCGTCCACCGGGCGCACGCTGCCCGACCGCTACATCGAGGGCACCTGCCCGATCTGCGGGTACCCCAGCGCGCGCGGCGACCAGTGCGACAACTGCGGCAACCAGCTCGACCCGGCCGACCTGATCAACCCCCGGTCCAAGATCAACGGGGAGACGCCGGTCTTCACCGAGACCGAGCACTACTTCCTCGACCTGCCCGCATTCGCCGAGGTCCTGGGGACCTGGCTGCAGGCCAAGGCGGGCCACTGGCGCCCGAACGTGCTCAAGTTCTCCCTCAACCTGCTCGATGACCTGCAGCCCCGGGCCATCACCCGGGACCTGGACTGGGGCGTCCCGGTCCCGCTGGACGGCTGGCGCGACCGGCCGGACAAGCGGATCTACGTCTGGTTCGACGCGGTGATCGGGTACCTGTCCGCCTCGGTCGAGTGGGCCCGGCGCAGCGGCGACCCGGACGCCTGGCGGGCCTGGTGGAACGACCCGGACGCCGAGTCGTACTACTTCATGGGCAAGGACAACATCGTCTTCCACGCCGAGATCTGGCCGGCCATGCTGCTCGGCTACAACGGCCAGGGCTCCCGTGGCGGCGAGCCCGGCCCGCTCGGCACGCTGAACCTGCCGACCGAGGTGGTCTCCAGCGAGTACCTGACCATGGAGGGCCGCAAGTTCTCCTCCTCCCGGGCGGTGGTCATCTACGTCCGCGACTTCCTGGCCCGCTACGACGTGGACGCGCTGCGCTACTACGTGGCCATCGCCGGGCCGGAGAACCAGGACACCGACTTCACCTGGAGCGAGTTCGTCCGCCGGAACAACGACGAGCTGGTCGCCACCTGGGGCAACCTGGTCAACCGCGCGGTCTCGTTCGCGGCCCGCAACATCGGCTCGATCCCGGAGGCCGGCCCGCTGACCGACCTCGACCAGGACGTGCTGGCCCGCTCCCGGCAGGCGTTCGGCACGGTCGGTGAGCACCTGACCCGGTCCCGGTTCAAGTTCGCCATCACCGAGACCATGCGGACGGTGGCCGAGGCCAACAAGTACTTCTCCGAGCAGGCCCCGTGGAAGCTGCGCGAATCGGACCCGGACCGGATGCGCACCGTGCTGCACGTGGCGCTGCAGCTCGTGGACGACGCCAAGACCCTGCTCACCCCGTTCCTGCCCCGCTCCTCCCAGCAGGTGCACGAGATGCTCCATGATCACCGGCAGGGCGGCGCCGGCACCTGGTCGGACATGCCGTTCGTCGAGGAGGTCGACGAGGAGGGCGGGCCCTCGTACCCGGTCATCACCGGCCGGTACGACGGTGCGGCCCGCTGGGCGTCGGCCCCGCTGCGCCCGGGAACCCCGCTGGCCCCGCCCACGCCTCTTTTCACCAAGCTGGACTCCTCAGTGGTGGACGAGGAACTAGCCCGGCTCGGGGCCTTCTAATGGTCATTCGGCCGAACGGATCGTGGTGACCGCCCCCGCTCCGCCTCCTCCGCTTCCCAGGCCGGCGCTCGACAGCCACACGCACCTGGACATGATCGAGCTCCCGGTGCCCGACGTCCTCGCCGCCGCCCGCGCCGCCGGCATCGTCCGCGTGGTCACGGTCGGTACCACGCTGGAGTCCTCCCGCTGGTCGGCGCGCTGCGCCGAGGAGCACGACGCGGTCTACGCGGCCGTCGCGATCCACCCGAACGATACCGAGGCCGCCACCACCCCATCCCCCCCCATCCCCATCCCCATCCCCCTCCGCCGTATCCCCCTCCGCCGTATCCCCCTCCGCCGCCCCGGCTATCGCTGCCCCACCCCCGGCCGTCCCGCCCCCTACCGCGGCCGAGGTGCTGGCCGAGATCGAGGCGCTGGCCCGGCGGCCCCGGGTGGTCGCGGTGGGCGAGACCGGCCTGGACTACTACCGCGACCACGCCGCCCCCGACGTGCAGCGCTGGTGGTTCCGCGAGCACATCAAGATCGCCAAGCGCACCGGCAAGGCGCTGATGATCCACGACCGGGAGGCGCACGCCGACGTACTGCGCATCCTGGAGGAGGAGGGCCCGCCGCCGCGGGTCGTGTTCCACTGCTTCTCCGGCGACGTGGCCATGGTCAAGCAGTGCGCCGAGGCCGGCTACGTGATGTCGTTCGCGGGCAACGTGACGTTCGCCAACGCCCAGCCGCTGCGTGACGCCGCCGCGGCCGTCCCGCCCGGTCTGCTGCTGGCCGAGACCGATGCGCCGTTCCTGACCCCGGTGCCGAACCGCGGTCGGCCCAACGCGCCCGCCCAGGTCGCGTACACCGTGCGCTGCCTGGCCGAGGTCCAGGGCCTCGACCTGGCCGAGCTCTGCGACGCGGTCACCGCCACCGCGGAACGCACCTTCGGCCCCTGGTAGTACCTGTGTCTTCCTCCACGCCGCCGCCTGCTCCCAACCGTCAGCAACGACACCAATGTTTCTTCGGTGCCGGCATGACGACACCGATGTTTCATCGGTGTCGGTGCCGGGAGCACGGTCCGCCGCTCGGGATGGTAACGGTGGTGCGCCTGCTTACTCCCGGGGACGTCAGGAGGCTGGCCGAGCGGCTGGGGGTGCGGCCGTCCAAGCGGCTGGGCCAGAACTTCGTGATCGAGCAGGGCACGGTGCGCCGGATCGCCGCGCTCGCGGCACCCGGCCCGGGCGACGTGGTGCTGGAGGTGGGGCCGGGGCTCGGCTCGCTCACCCTGGCCCTGCTCGAGGCCGGGGCCGGCCAGGTCGTGGCGGTCGAGATCGACCGGGTGCTGGCCGGCGAACTGCCGCGGACGCTGGCCGAGCGGGCCCCGGCGCTGGCCGGCCGGGTCACCGTGATCAACGCCGATGCGCTGCGCACCGGCCAGGATGACCTGCCCGCGGCGCCCTCGATGCTGGTCGCGAACCTGCCCTACAACGTGGCCGTGCCGGTGGTACTGCACCTGCTGGCCGTCGTCCCCGCGCTGGCCCGCGGGCTGGTCATGGTTCAGGCCGAGGTGGCGGACCGGATGTGCGCGCCCCCCGGGTCCCGGGTGTACGGCGCGCCGTCGGTCAAGCTGGCCTGGTACGCTACGGCCCGCCCGGCCGGGACGGTGCCGCGCAGCGTGTTCTGGCCGGTGCCCAACGTCGACTCGCGGCTGGTCGCGTTCACCAGGCACGACCCGCCCGCCACGGTCGCGTCCCGCGAGGAGGTGTTCGCGCTGGTCGACGCCGCGTTCGCGCAGCGGCGCAAGACCCTGCGCGCCGCGCTGGCCGGCTGGGCGGGGTCCGCGCCGGAGGCCGAGCGGCTGCTCCGCGCGGCCGGGATCGATCCCGGCGCGCGCGGGGAATCGCTCGGCGTGGCCGAGTTCGCCCGGCTGGCCGCGGCGCGCACGACTTCGGCTAGCTCACCGCGTACCATCTGATCATCCTGACCCGTGAGTGAGCCGAAGGGGCGCGGCCCCGCCTGGACCGAGGAGCGAGGAACGAGCGACGAGGGAAGGCGGGGCCTTGAGGCGCCCCGAAAGCGAGCGGGAGACGCAGTGACCGCGCGGGTACCCGCCAAACTCAACCTCCAGCTCGCGGTGGGTCCGCCGCGGGCCGACGGCTACCACGACCTGGTGACCGTGTTCCACGCCGTCTCGCTGTTCGACCAGGTCACGGTGGAGCCCGCCGGACGTGACGGGATCACGGTGACCGGCGAGGGCGCGGACCGGGTACCCGCCGACCAGGACAACCTGGCGCTGCGCGCGATCGCGGCGCTGCGCGCCGCGGTCCCGGACCGCGGGACCGCCGCCGTGCACGTCACCATCGCCAAGCGGATCCCGGTGGCCGCCGGGCTGGCGGGTGGCAGCGCCGACGCGGCGGCCGCCCTGGTCGCCTGCAACGAGCTGTGGGCCACCGGCCTGACCCAGCCGCAGCTGTGCGGGATCGGTGCCACGGTAGGCAGCGACGTGGCCTTCGCCCTGCTCGGCGGGACCGCGGTCGGCCGCGGCCGCGGTGAGCAGCTGACTCCCGCGCTGGCCCCGGCCACGCAGTATCACTGGGTGCTGGCCTTCGCCGACGGCCAGCTGTCCACGCCCGCGGTCTACGCCGCCCTGGACCGGCTCCGCGCCGCCCGGCCCGCAGATCCGGCGGCGTCCGAGGTTGCGCCCGCGGCCCAACCGGATCTGGACGCCGCGCTGATGTCCGCGCTGCGCACCGGCGACGCCGCGCGGGTGGGCCAGCGGCTGAACAATGACCTGCAGCAGGCCGCGGTGTCCCTGTTCCCGCCGCTGCGCAAGACGCTGACCGCGGGCCTGGAGCTGGGCGCGCTCGGCGCGCTGGTGGCCGGCTCGGGGCCGACCTGCGTGTTCCTCGCGGCGAACGCGGAGCGGGCCCTGGAGCTGGCCGTGTCCCTGTCCGGGGCCGGGGTGTGCCGGTCCGTGGCCCGGGTCAGCGGACCGGTACCGGGCGCCGCCGTGGTCTCCGCCGCATAGATGAACCTGATCAGCCTGGAGAAGGCGGCCAAGGCCTACGCGCACCGGCGGCTGCTCGACGGCGTCTCGCTCGGCGTCTCGGCCGGGGACCGGATCGGCGTGGTCGGCCGCAACGGCGCGGGCAAGTCCACGCTGCTCGCGCTGCTGGCCGGGACGGCCGTGCCGGACGAGGGCCGGGTGGCCCGCACGGCGGGCCTGCGGATCGGCTATCTGCCGCAGCAGGACCAGCTGACCGGGACCGTGGGCCAGATCGTGTTCGGCGCCGGGTGGCTGGCCACCGAGTCGGCCCCGTGGGAGGCCGATCCCCGGGCCCGCGCGATCGTGGCCGAGCTGCTCCCCGGGATCGCCCTGGACGCCCCGGCCGCGCCGCTGTCCGGCGGCGAGCGGCGCCGGGTGGGGCTGGCCGCCCTGCTCGTCGCCGAGCGCGACGTGCTGCTGCTCGACGAGCCGACCAACCACTTGGACATCGAGGCCATCGACTGGCTCGGCCGGCACCTGCGCGACCGCGCCGAGAATGGGCACAGCGCGGTCATCGTGGTCAGCCACGACCGGTGGCTGCTGGACACCGTCTGCGAGCGTACCTGGGAGGTGGACCGCGGCCAGGTGCTCTCCGCCGAGGGCGGGTACTCCTCCTACGTGCTCGCCCAGGCCGAACGGGAGCGCAGCGAGGAAGCCACCGAACGCCGCCGCCGCAACCTGGCCCGCAAGGAACTGGCCTGGCTGCAGCGCGGGGCCCGGGCCCGGACCACCAAGGCGAAGTTCCGGGTCGAGGCGGCCAACACGCTCATCGCGGCCGAACCGCCCGCCCGGGACACCGTGGAGCTGACCCGGCTGGCCACGGCCCGGCTGGGCAAGACCGTCATCGAGCTCGAGGACGTCTCGGTATCGGTACCGGCGGACGGCGGCCCGCGCCCGCTCCTGGAGCACGTGACCTGGCAGCTCGGCCCGGGCGACCGGGTGGGGATCGCCGGGGTCAACGGCAGCGGCAAGACGTCCCTGCTCCACCTGCTGGCCGGGACGCCCGGGCCCGGGCTCGAGGCCGAGGGGACCATCGTCCGGGGCAAGACCGTGCGGCTCGCGCACCTGTCCCAGGAGCTCGCCGAGCTCGACCCCGACCAGCGGGTCCGCGAAGCGGTGGAGGAGATCCGGCTGCGGATCCAGGTCGGTGACCGCGAGCTGTCCGCCGGACAACTGCTCGAGCGGCTCGGCTTCAGCGCGGAACGGCAGTGGACCCGGATCGGCGACCTGTCCGGCGGCGAGCGGCGCCGGGTGCAGATGCTCCGGCTGCTCATGGCCGAGCCCAACGTGCTGCTGCTCGACGAGCCGACCAACGACCTGGACATCGAGACGCTGACCGAGTTCGAGGACCTGCTCGACGGCTGGCCGGGCACCCTGGTGGTGGTCAGCCACGACCGGTACTTCCTGGAGCGGGTCACCGAGCACGTCATGGCGCTGCTCGGCGACGGGCGGCTCTCCTTCCTGGCCGGCGGCGTCGATGAGTACCTGGACCGCATCCGGACCGCCCGCGCGGGGTCCACCGGCGGATCGCAGCCCGCCCCGGCGGCGCCCGGGCCGCCGCGGTCATCGGCGGCCGAGGAGCGGACCGCGCGCAAGGAACTCCAGCGGCTGGAGCGCCAGCTCGACCGGCTCACGGTCCGCGAGACCGAGCTGACCGCCCTCCTCGCCGCCAACGCCACCGACTACGAGAAGCTCACCTCCCTCGGCGCCGAACTGCGCGCCGTCCAGTCCGAGAAGTCCGGCCTGGAAGACCGCTGGCTAACCCTCGCCGCCAACCTCGACTAGGCGACTATCGGGGCCCCGCGAGCCAAAGGGGCGCGGCGCTGCCTGGACTGAGGAGCGACGAAGGAGCGACGAGGGAAGGCAGCGCCTTAAAAGCGCCCCGGAGGCAAGTGGGGGATAAGTCTGCATCAAAAGGCGCGAGCAGGATGCGCATCAGGTCGGCCAGATGCTGACGCTCGCCGCGGTCCAGGCCCGCCAGCAGCGCGCGCTCGCGGCGCAGCAGGTCGGCCAGGGCCGCATCCGCCTTCGCCACGCCCTGCTCAGTGAGCGTGACCAGGACGCCCCGCTTGTCACTCGGGTCGGGCTCCCGGCGGACCAGGCCCGCCGTGGCCAGCCGGTCGATCCGGTTGGTCATGGTGCCCGAGGTCACCAGGGTGGCGCGGAGCAGCGCGCCGGGCGTCAGCTGGAACGGCGGCCCCTGCCGGCGCAGCGCGGAGAGCACGTCGAACTCCCACGTTTCGAGGCCATGGTCGGCGAACGCGCCGCGCCGCGCGATGTCCAGGTGCCGGGCCAGCCGGGAGATCCGGCTGAGCACCTGCATCGGCTCCACGTCGAGGTCGGGACGCTGCGCCCGCCACGCGGCGACCAGATCGTCCACTTCGTCCCGCAGCACGGGCACCTCGAGGATCTCGGCGTCAGAGTCGTCGGTGTCGCCCGGGGGGACGACCCCCCCAGACCCCCCCGCAACGGGGATTCCAGGAGCGGCGCGCTGGGCCATTACTAGAGCGTATCTCTTGACGTCAAGACGCCGGTCAATGTACAAGGGATCAACGGGCATGTGTCTCTCAGCATTGGAGAAGGATTAGGAACCACCATGTGGGACGCGACTCAGTACCTGAGGTTTGGAGGCGAGCGCACCAGGCCGTTCATCGACCTGCTCGCCAGGGTCGGAGCTGAGCTGCCCGAGTACGTGGTCGACATGGGCTGTGGCCCGGGGAACCTGACGGTCCTGCTCACGGAGCGCTGGCCGTCCGCCGCGGTGTGCGGAGTGGACAACTCGCCGCAGATGATCGAGGCGGCGCGGAAGCTGGTCTCAGCCGACGCGCTGCGGTCCACCGGATCTGGCCTGACCAGTCACGCGCCCGGGCTGTCTGTCATGCTCGATGACGTGCGGCACTGGGAGCCGCAGAGCCTGCCCGACGTGATTATCTCCAACGCGGTGCTGCAGTGGGTGCCCGGCCATCGCGAGCTGCTGGTCCGCTGGGCGGACTGGCTGGCTGACGACGGCTGGCTGGCATTCCAGGTCCCGGGAAACTTCGATCAGCCGTCGCACGTGATCCTCCGCGAGCTGGCGGCCTCGGCCCGGTGGCGTCCGCTGCTGCGGGACGTGGAGCTGAACCGGCAGTCGGCCGATCCGGCCGGCTACGCGGAGCTGCTCGCCACGGCCGGCTGCGAGGTCGACGCCTGGGAGACGACGTACGTGCACATCCTGGAGGGCGATGACCCGGTGCTCGAATGGTACAAGGGCACCGCGTTGCGTCCCGTCCTGGCCGCGCTCGACGCCGACCAGGCCGCGGATTTCCTGGCCGATTACGGCAAGCGGATTCGCGCGGCGTATCCGCCGAGTTCGTTCGGTACCGTCTTCCCGTTCCGCCGGGTGTTCACCGTCGCCCACCGAGCGAAGTTACCTGGCTTTTCCTATTGATTTAATAGGGAAACTCTGGCAGGATCTCGGCATGCGCAGTGACCTGCCTCTTCGATCATTGCCTCGCCGTCACCGCGTTCTCGCCGGCGTCTGTCCGCTGGTGCTTCACGTCCAGTGGTGTCCGGCAGGCTCGCTCTGACCGGCCAGGTTCGTTCTGCCTTCCGGCTCGTCTGGTCCATCCCGCCCGCCCGGTCATCCGGCGCCCGGGTCGCCAGCCCGGCAGGCCACGTAGTTCACCCAGTTCTTACTGGCTTTCCCGCAGCCAGTTCTCTTAGACGTGAGGAGAAAAGCGATATGAGCACGATGATCCGGCCAACGTCCCTCGCCACTGTTCCTGGCCGGCTACTCGGCGCGCGGCAACTGGGCGACCTGGTGCGGCGCGTGGCGGCGAGCCCCGCGGAGTGGCTCACCCGGGTCCGGCTGAATCCGGCCGGCCGCTGGTACGAGCGGATCCACCTCGACGACAGCCACGAGGTCTGGGTCATCAGCTGGCTGCCGGGCCAGGCCACCGGCTTCCACGATCACGGCGGGTCGGCCGGCGCGTTCGCGGTGGTGTGGGGCACCCTGATGGAGCGCCGGGTGGTCGGCGGCCAGGCGACCGGGCACGTGGTGGCCAAGCCGGTCGGTGCGGGCGGGGCGCGGGCGTTCGGCCCCCGCTACATTCACGACGTGCGCAACGCCGCCGCCGCCGCGGTCGCGGTCAGCGTGCACGCGTACTCCCCGCCCATCCCGCAGATGACGCGGTATGAGCTCACCGCGGCCGGGCTGGTCAAGCTGGCTACCGAGGGTCCCGCGGCATGGTGACGACCCGCCCGGCGGGCGCCCGCGGCATCGACAAGATCCTCGCGGACGCCCGCGGGCGGCTGCGCCGGCTGACGCCCGACGAGGCGGTCCGGGAACAGGCCGAGGGCGCGGTGCTCATCGACATCCGGCCCGCGGCGCAACGCGCGGGCGTGGGCGAGATCCCCGGCTCGGTCATCGTAGAGCGCAACCACCTGGAGTGGCGCCTGGATCCCGAGTGCGAGGCCCGGCTGCCCTGGGTCACTGGCTACGATCACCGGGTCATCGTGTTCTGCGTAGACGGCTACACCTCCAGCCTGGCCGCGGTGGCCCTGCACGACCTGGGCCTGCATCGCGCGACCGACCTGATCGGCGGGTTCCGCGCCTGGTCGGCCGCGGGCCTGCCGACCGCGGCGGCCGGCGCGGGCGCCGTCACGCTGGCGCCAGGGGCCGCCCCGGTGGTGTTATCGGCTGCCGTTCGCGTCCAGGTGGGACAGGCCGTTCCAGGCCAGGTCGATGAGGTTGGCGGCGACCTCTTCCAGCTTGGGCTTGCGGGCGTCGAGCCACCACTGCCCGGCGAACGCGACCATGCCGACCAGCATCTGCGCGTACAACGGCGCGAGCTTGGAGTCGTGGCCGCGGGAGACCAGGTAGTCGGCCAGGATGTACTCCACCTGGCCGGCGATGTCGCTCAGCAGCGTGCCGTAGGTGCCCGATCCTGGTCCGGGGCTGGAGTCCCGGACCAGGATCCGGAACCCGTCGGCGTTGTCGTCGATGTACCGGAACAGGCTCACCGCCGCGGCCTCGAATTTGTCCCGGGTGTGGTTGCCGTCCAGGAGCGAGGTGGTCATGGCCAGCAGCCGCTCGACCTCACGGTCGACCACGACCGCGTAGAGCCCCTCCTTGCCGCCGAAGTGCTCGTACACCACCGGCTTGGACACGCCCGCCTGGGCGGCGATCTCCTCGATCGAGGTTCCCTCGAACCCGCGCTCGGCGAACAGCCGCCGCCCGACGTCGAGCAGCTGCTCCCGCCGCTCCTTCCCGGTCATCCGCTTGCGGCCAGATCTTGGGGGCTGAGCGTTCACCGGGTCATCATTGCGGCTCCGCGGACACCGCGCCACCAACCCGGGCGGCGCGCCGCGTCATCGAGCCGAGTTTCCGCGTGGCGGTGGCGGGACGCTTGGCGGACAGCCGGTCCTCGTCCGGCCACCGGACGTCATAAGCCCAGCCCAGCTTCTCCAGCGCCCAGATGACGCGTGCGCTCGGGTCGAGCTGGCCCTTCAGCGCGCCGTGCCGGGCGCATGTCGGGTCGGCGTGGTGCAGGTTGTGCCAGGACTCCCCGAACGACGCGATGGCCAGCCACGCCACGTTGCGCGACCTGTCCCGCACCTCGAACTCCTCGCTGCCGAAGGTGTGGCAGATGGAGTTGATCGACCAGGTGACGTGGTGCAGCAGCGCGATCCGGACCAGGCTGGCCCAGAAGAAGGCGGTCACCGCGCCCCACCAGGACAGTCCCCACAGCCCGCCGATCAGCGCGGGGAGCAGCAGCGAGACCGCCACCAGCGCGGGGAACAAGCGATCCACCCGCCGGATCCGCTGGTCCGCGAGCAGGTCGGGCGAGAACTTCTCCTGCGAGGTCTTGTTGGGGTCGAAGAGCCAGCCCACGTGCGCGTACACCAGGCCCTTGGTCAGCGCCTTCCAGTCGTCCCCGTAGCGCCACGGCGAGTGCGGGTCGCCTTCCCGGTCGCTGTACTTGTGGTGCCTGCGGTGATCGGACACCCAGGTGATGACTGGCCCCTCGATGGCCAGGCTGCCCGCGATGGCCAGCGCGGAGCGCAGCCCGGTCTTGGCCTTGAACGATCCGTGGGTGAAGTACCGGTGGTAGCCGACCGTCACGCCGAGTCCGGACACCCAGTAGAAGACCAGCGCGATGACGACGTCGTGCCAGCCCAGGCCCCAGCCCCACAGCAGCGGGATCGCGGCGACCAGGGCCACGAGCGGGACGGCCACGAACAGGCCGACCATGAAGCGCTGGAGCGACGAGCTCGGTTCATCCTCGAAATCCGGCCGGGGCGTGCGCGGCTGGGTTCTGACCGCTCCACCGAGCGTCCCGCCGGGCGCGGGCGCCTGATCCATGAGAGCGGAGGGCGGTGCCGCCGGAGCGGCGCCGGTCGCGTGGACGGTGTCGGGAGAAGTGGTCATCGTGCTCCTCTGGGTACAGGCAAGACAGGCCCGAGCGTTTGTACGCTTACGTAACCGTAGCCTACGATACCGTAGGTTAGGCAACACTTCGCGGATGAATTTCTGCAACTGGACCCATGAATTTCGCCTGCGCACCAATCTCAGCGTCTCAACATCCGAGACAAGCAGCGGTTCGTATCACTCTCGTCACGTCACGCCGACTTGCGTGCGGCGCTCGCCGATGTGCGTGCGTACTACCCGCGGCGTCTCCGCTCATTCGAGCGCCGCCAGATAATGACTCCCGCTCCGGGGCATCGCCTAGGCTTGACTGAATCCCAGTTCTGTCAGGGCGGGTGGTTCCAGGTAGAGTGAGGATCCGAACTTTCCCGGGTCGTCCAACCAGGCAAGACAACGGGTTTTGGTCCCGTCAATGAAGGTTCAAATCCTTCCCCGGGAGCCATTTCTTCGGAAGTAATCACGCGACCGTGCCTGAGCAGCCCGGAGCCTCCGCGCCTGCCGTCGCCGCGGAGGCCCAGCCCTCAATCTTCCGGTAGAGCTCGCAACTGCGCATGACGTCCACCCGCAGGCATCCGTGATAGTCGTCTCCCGTGTTCTTCCGGGTAGTCCGGGGATTACCCTGCTTCAGGGAAACCTTTCGGAACTGGTCTGGTCGAGCCGCGGTCACGCCAAGCCAGAACCGTATCGCCGCAGCTACGTCGGCAGTCCCGTGGATCTGCAGCTGGAAAGCCAGATCTGAGCGCGGGATCCCAGCGGTGTCCAGGAAGAGCAGGAAGAATGAAATGAGTTCCGGGTCGCTGTTCGCGAACGTGACCCGGTCCACCCGCCGGTGCGGCTTGTTCCTGGCGCCCTCGCACCGGTAAGCGACTGCGCCGGCAATGAGGATCTCGCGCTCGGTCAGGTCGCCGACGTTTTCGGCGGCTGCGGCGCTGGCCGCCGCGCGTCGTGCCGCGCGGACCGGACGCTCGGCGCTCCAGTATCGGCGCATCCGTTCGGATGCGCGCTTCGCGCATTCGTCCGAGGCTACTCTCGGCGGCCTCGGAAGGTCTCGAACCCACAAGGAGACCGAACTCTTCGCGACGCCCAGCCGCCCGACGATCTCCTCGTAATCGAGGCCTTGCCGTCGCAGCTCCCGGGCTCTGGCCCGTAGGTCATCCTTGGCGTTGGGCCGCCGGGTCCACTCGGGTGGCGGCTCTCCCCGCAGCGCGTCGTGCAGCGCCCGATTGCCGACGGGGCCGAGGATCTGCTTGATCTGACGGACGGACTTGCCGGCCCGCCGCAGCGCGATCGCTCGCTCACGCAGCTGAGCGGATTCCCGGGTGGTTCGCGCGGTCACTCCGGACCACGCCGCTCGGCGGTCATGACCCCATGCGCCCAGCCGCTGATCTCGCGGTACAGGGCGCTGCTCTTGGTCACGGACACCCGCAGGCAGCCGTGATAGCCCGCGTCGCGGAACGATCTCGATGTCCGCGGTGTGTGGTGCTTGATGACGGGCCGGATGAACTGATCCGGTACGGCTCCCGTCACACTGGCCCAGTAGCGGGTAGCCGCCTCGACGTCCGCGCTCTCGTGGATGTGCACGCAGTAGCGCAGGCGCTGCCGCGACACGCCAGCCCGATCGAGGAACGCGAGGAACAACCTGATCAGGGCCGGATCGCTGTTCATGAAGCGGACTTGCTCATCGATCCGGTACGGCTTGCTTTTCGCGCCTTCACACCAGTAGGCGATCGCGCCGGCGATCATGATCTCGCGGTCGGTCAGCTCCCCGAGCTGCGCCGCGGCAGCGGCGCTGACGGCTGCTCGCGCGGTTTCCCGGGCCGGCCGCTCAGCAGCCCAGTAGCGCCGGACTCCCGCCGCGACCCGGGCCCTGGACTCCGCGTAGCCGGGGCCGGCCCGGTCCGGGGGCGGCGGCTCATCCCGGAGGACGTGGTTGAGAGTGCTGTTGCTGATGAGGCGGAGGGCCTCCTTGATCTGGCGCAGGGACTTGCCCTGGCGGCGCAGCAGGATCGCCTGATCCCGCAGGTGATCAAGTTCTTGTGGAGTGCACATATTCGAACACTAGCGCGAGGCACTGACATTTTAGCGGCCAGGGTGCGGGCCCCGAACAGCCGAGATCTGGACTTCGCTTCCCCGGCCGGGCAGCGGGAGCAGGGCGGGCGATCCGCGGGGCTGTGCGGGAATGAGGCGGAGGACCGGCCGGACCGGGGCGGGGAACTCGGTTTATAATTTACTTGGTTAATGCGAAGCAAGTGATCCGGGTCCTGAACCACATCTTGGGGGCTTACCGCCAATGACGGCCAATTCCGATGTGACCAACGTGCCCGCAGGCGAGAGCCGCGGCGTGGCGGTCGGGCCGCGCTACAAGTGGATCGCCCTGTCGAACACCACGCTGGGCGTGCTGATGGCCACCATCAACCAGTCCATCGTGCTGATCGCGCTACCCGACATCTTCCGCGGGATCGGGCTCAACCCGCTGAGCCCGGGCAACACCAGCTACCTGCTGTGGATGTTCATGGGCTTCCTGGTCGTGTCGGCCGTGCTGGTGGTGTCGTTCGGGCGACTGGGCGACATGTTCGGCCGGGTGCGGATGTACAACATGGGGTTCGCGATCTTCACCGTGGCCTCGATCTTCCTCGCCGCCACCTGGATGCACGGCACCGCGGCGGCCCTGTGGCTCATCATCTGGCGCATCGTGCAGGGCATCGGCGGGGCGTTCCTGTTCGCCAACTCCACCGCCATCCTCACCGACGCCTTCCCGGCCAACCAGCGGGGCACCGCGCTGGGCATGAACTCGATCGCGGCCATCGCGGGCTCGTTCGTCGGGCTGATTCTCGGCGGCCTGCTCGGGCCGATCAACTGGCACCTCATATTCCTGGTCTCGGTGCCCGTCGGGGCGTTCGGCACCGTGTGGGCGTACTTCATGCTGAAGGACATCGGCGTGCGCCGCCGGTCGCGGATTGACTGGTGGGGCAACATCTTGTTCGCTGCCGGGCTGATCGCGATCCTGGTCGGCATTACCTACGGCCTGCTGCCCTACGGCGGGCACCCGATGGGCTGGACCAATCCCTGGGTGCTCGGCGCCATCTTCGGCGGCGTGGCGACCCTGATCGTGTTCGGCTTCGTGGAGACCAGGGTCGCCGACCCATTGTTCCGGCTGTCGCTGTTCCGCATCCGGGCCTTCGCCCTGGGCAACCTCGCGAACTTCCTGGTGGCGCTCGGCCGCGGCGGGATGCAGTTCATGCTGATCATCTGGCTGCAGGGCATCTGGCTGCCGCTGCACGGGTACAGCTTCAGCCAGACTCCGCTGTGGGCAGGCATCTACCTGCTGCCGCTGACCGCCGGCTTCCTGGTGTCCGCGCCGCTGTCTGGCGTGCTGTCCGACCGGTTCGGCGCCAAGGGGTTCACCACGGGCGGGGCGCTGCTCACCGCGCTCAGCTTCATCTTCCTGCTCTTCCTGCCCGTGAACTTCCCGTATTGGGTGTTCGCGCTGATCGTCGTGCTCAACGGGTTCGGCTCCGGCGTGTTCGCCGCGCCGAACCGGGCCGAGATGATGAACGCCGTCCCGGCCAACCAGCGCGGTGCGGCGGCCGGAATGATCGCCACGTTCATGAACACCGCCTTCGTGCTGTCGATCGGGATCTTCTTCTCGCTGATGGTGGCCGGGCTGTCCAGCAAGCTGCCCTCGTCCCTATCCAGCGGCCTGATCGCGCAGGGCATCCCGGCGGCGGCCGCGCACACCATCAGCCACCTGCCGCCGATCGGCGTGCTGTTCGCGGCCTTCCTCGGCTACAACCCGATGAAGCAACTGCTAGGCCCGCTGCTGACGCACCTGCCCTCTGCGCGCGCCGCCTACGTCGCGGGGCGCCAGTTCTTCCCGCAGCTGATCACCGCCCCGTTCAAGGACGGCCTCGGGGTGGCCTTCGCGTTCGCGATCGCGGCCAATGTGCTCGCCGCGATCGCCTCGGCGCTGACCGGCCCGGTCAGGCGGCCGGCCGATGCCGCGGAGACCCTCGGCGGGGAACTGGCCGCGGTGGCCGGCGATGGCGGCCTCGAACCGAGCGAGCTGGTCGTCCCGGATCCGGCGGCCGATGCTCCCGGCGCCTCCCGGGTCAACGGGCAGTCAACGGCGGCCACCGAGTCGGGGGGAAAGAAGTCCGGCTGACCCCGGCGGGCCCTACGCTAGGACGCGGACTCAGGACGCGGATCCGCTCCGGCGGCCAGGCATCGGGCCTCCGAGCACGGCAACCGGGCGGTATCCTGCACGTGAGGGATAGGTGAACACGTTCGCCAGGCATCCCCGATCCTGAGTGTGGGCGATACCCCGAAGCCCCCGGAACGCAGATATCGGCGCTACCCGAGGAGACTTGCCGCGTGAGCGAACCTCGCCCGGTCGCTGTCATAGTCCTCGCCGCAGGCGAGGGCACCCGGATGAAATCGCGGATTCCGAAAGTGCTGCATCCCCTGTGCGGGCGCAGCATGCTCGGGCACGTGCTCGCGGCGGCCGGCGAGCTCGATCCGCACCGCATGGTGGTCGTCGCCGGGCACGGCCGGGAGGAGGTCAGCGCCGAGGCCGCCCGGTACGCACCGGACGCGGCCGTGGTCGTCCAGGACCGCCAGGCCGGCACCGGCCACGCGGTGCGCACGGTGATCGAGGCCCTCGGCATCATGCCCGGTGTCGTCCTGGTCACCTACGGCGACATGCCGCTGCTGCGGGCCCAGACGCTGGCCGCGCTCGTCGGCGAGCACGCCGCGGCAGGTCACGCGGTGACCGTGCTGACCGCCCGGGTCGGCGACCCGGGCGCCTACGGCCGGATCGTCAGGGACGAGCGCGGCGCGCTGGCCGAGATCGTCGAGTACGCCGACGCCACGCCGGAGCAGCGGGCCATCGGCGAGATCAATTCCGGCTGCTACGCGTTTGACGGCGCGCTGCTGGCCGACGCGGTCAAGCGGGTCGCGACCAGCAACGCCCAGGGCCAGGAGTACCTCACCGACGTGGTGGCGATCCTGCGCGGCGACGGCCACCGGGTCGGTGCGGTCCTGGCCGCCGATCCGGGCGAGATCCAGGGCGTGAACGACCGGGTCCAGCTGGCCCAGGTCCGCCGGGCCTACAATGACCGGCTGCTCGAGGCCTGGATGCGGGCCGGGGTCACGATCATGGACCCGGCGTCGACCTGGATCGATGCGGACGTCACCCTCGGGCAGGACGCGGAGATCCTGCCCGGTACCCAGCTGGAGGGACATACGTCGATCGGGCCGGGCGCCACGGTCGGCCCGCACTGCCGGCTCACCGATACCTCGGTGGCGCAGGACGCGTCGGTCAGCTTCACGGTCTGCGTGCAGGCCGAGATCGGGCCGGGGGCCACCGTGGGACCCTACGCCTACCTGCGCCCGGGGACCCGGATCGGCGCCGGCGCGCACATCGGCTGCCACGTGGAGCTGAAGAACGCCGTGGTCGGCGCGGGCGCGAAG
Source organism: uncultured Actinomycetes bacterium (assembly GCA_963742795.1). GTDB lineage: Bacteria > Actinomycetota > Actinomycetes > Streptosporangiales > Streptosporangiaceae > Palsa-504. Next base: position 53,283 of record CAVUNL010000018.1, on the reverse strand, counting down.
GTCCCGCACCTGTCCTACGTCGGAGACGCCGACATCGGGGAAGGCGCGAACATCGGCGCGGCGACGATCTTCTCCAACTACGACGGCGCGGCCAAGCACCGCACCACGATCGGCGCGGACGTCTTTACCGGCAGCGACACCATCCTGGTGGCCCCGGTGACGGTCGGGGACGGCGCGTACACCGCGGCCGGGTCGGTGATCACCGAGGACGTGCCCCCGGGCGCGCTCGGTGTCGCCCGCGGTCGGCAGCACAACTCCGAAGGCTGGGTGGAGCGGCGGCGCCCGGGGACCCGGGCCGCCGCGCGCGCCCGTCAGACCGCTGAGGCGGCGTCCGCCGCTTCGGGGCCGCCCGACGGACCGGCGCTGGACGAGGACGAGGGGGCGCAGGGCAGATGAACGACGTGATGGAGCAGCCGGGCGCGAAGAAGCTGATGATCGTCTCCGGCCGGGCCTTCCCCGAGCTGGCCGAGGAGGTGGCCGCCTGGCTGGGCATCACGCCGACGCCGTCCAAGCTCTTCGACTTCGCGAACGGCGAGATCTTCGTCCGCTTCCTCGATTCGGTCCGCGGCTGCGACGTGTTCGCCCTGCAGAGCCACACCTCGCCGATCAACGAGTGGATCATGGAGCAGCTGATCATGGTCGACGCCCTCAAGCGGGCTTCGGCCAGGCGCATCACGGTGGTGGCCCCGTTCTTCGGCTACGCCCGGCAGGACAAGAAGAACCGCGGCCGCGAGCCGATCTCGGCCCGGCTCATGGCCGACCTGTTCGCCACGGCCGGGGCTGACCGGCTGATGGCGGTCGACCTGCACACCGCGCAGATCCAGGGTTTCTTCGACGGTCCGGTAGACCACCTGTTCGCGCTGTCCATCCTGGCCACCTACATCGAGAAGAAGCTCGACGTCAGCCAGGTCACCGTGGTCGCACCGGACGCCGGCCGGGTCCGGGTGTGCGAGCGGTGGACGGACCGGCTCGGCTGCCCGCTGGCCATCATCCACAAGCGCCGCGACCCGGACGTCGCCAACCAGGTCAGGATGTTCGAGGTGGTCGGTCAGGTCGCGGGCCGCACCTGCATCCTGGTGGACGACATGATCGACACCGGGGCGACGATCGCCAAGGCCGCCGAGGCCCTGTTCGACCAGGGCGCGTCGCAGGTCATCGCCACCGCGACGCACGGGGTGCTGTCGGGCGAGGCGGTAGACATCCTGAAGAACTCCAGGATCAGCGAGATCATCATCACCAACACCCTGCCGGTGCCGCAGGAGAAGCGGTTCGACAAGCTCACGGTGCTCTCGATCGCCCCGCTGCTGGCCCGCGCGATCAGCGAGGTGTTCAGCGACGGCTCGGTGACCAGCCTGTTCGACGGCCAGACCTGACCCCGTAGAAGGTTCCCCGGCGACCGTCATCCCCGCCCCCGCCAGAGGGTCGAGGACGACGGCCATGTTGCCGGGGGGACGACCCCCTGGCACCCCGCTGGCACCCCCCCGAAGTGCCAGCGGTCACGGGCGGTCCTGGCCGCTAGGCCGGTCCCTCCCTCCCCAGCTAGGGCCAGGACCGCTTCCCGCCGCACCCACCCCGCTAGGCGAGCGGGCGTTCTAGGCACCGCGAACGGCGCCCCCGTGGCCGTCCGGCTTCGTCGCCATAGGTTCAACGGGTCCTCGTCGCCGAGGCGATAGGGTCATGCTCGGGCACGAGGTTTACGTCTGTCTTGAGCCATGATTAAGTGAGAGCTTCGACGGCCGAGTTCCGATGAGCCGGAGGCGAGTGATCCCAGGTAATGATGAGGTTCCGGCTACTTGGGCCCCTGGAGATCCGGGCCGGGGAAGACTGGCTGGCGATCGGGGCCCCGAAGTGGCGCGCGGTCCTGGCCGCCCTGCTGATCAACGCCGGGCAGATCGTTCCCGCTGATGTCCTGATCAACGAGGTGTGGCCGGACACGCCGCCGGCCAAGGCGGGCAACCTCATCAGCATCTACGTACTGCGGCTGCGCCGGCTTCTCGGTGACACCGACAGCACCCTGCTGGTCACTCGGGCCCCGGGCTACCTGCTGCGGCTGGCTCCGGGGGACACCGACGCCCAGGTGTTCGAGGCCCTGGTCCGCGAGGGCCGGCGCGCGCACGTCGCCGGCGATCCGGAGCGGGCGGCGGCCCAGCTGGCCGAGGCGCTGGCGCTCTGGCACGGCAGCCCGCTGGCCGATGTCCCGCCCACGACGCTGGTCGAGACCGAGGCCGAACGACTGGCCGACCTGCGCCTGGATGCCGCCGAGCTCCGGGTTACGGCCGAGCTGGCCTGCGGCAGTCACGCCCAGGTCATCCCGGAGCTGCGCAGGCTGCTGGCCGACCATGCACTGCGGGAAAACCTGTGGCTGCTGCTCATGCGGGCCCTGGACGGCGCCGGCCGCCACGCCGAGGCGCTCGAGGCGTACGGCCAGGCGCGCAGCGTCCTGGCCGAGGAACTCGGCGTCGACCCCGGGGCCGAGCTGCGCCAGTGCTACGCCGAGCTGCTGGCCAAGGACGACGCGCTGACCAAGGACGCCGGCGACGCGCCGGGCAGCATCTCGGCCGGCACAGTCACGGCCGGCTCCCCGCCGCCGGCTGCCGCGGTGGCCGAGCCCCGGGTGGCGCGATCCGTCCCCGCCCCCGCCCAGCTGCCCGCGGACGTCGCCGATTTCACCGGCCGGGAGGACCAGATCAAGCACCTGTGTGACCTGCTGGCCAGCGGCGGTACGGAAGCCGACCCCGGGGCGGTCCGCATCGCCCTGGTGGCCGGCTCCGGCGGGCTGGGCAAGACCTCCCTGGCCGTGCACGCGGCCCACCGGGTCCGCCCCAGCTTCCCCGACGGCCAGCTCTACGTCGACCTGCTCGGCGCAACTCCGCAGCCGCTCCCGCCGGGGGACGTGCTGGCCAGGTTCCTGCGCGACCTCGGCGTGGACGGCAGCCATATCCCGGTGGACGAAGACGAGCGCGCGGCCCGGTACCGGACCGTCCTGGACGGGCGCCGGATGCTCATCGTGCTCGACAACGCGCGCGATGCCGCCCAGGTCAGGCCACTGCTACCCGGCACCGCGTCCTGCGCGGTACTGCTCACGACGCGCAATCGGATGCCCGACCTAGCCAGTACCCGGCTGGTCGACCTCAACGTGCTCGACGACGACGAGGCGCTAACCCTGTTCACCAGGGTCGTGGGGGACGAGCGCGCGTCGGCCGAACCCGAGGCCACCGCCGAGCTTCTGCTGGCCTGCGCCGGGCTGCCGCTGGCGATCAGGATCTGCGCGGCGCGACTGGCCACGCGCAGCGGCTGGACCATCCGGGCCATGGCGAACCGGCTGCGTGACGAGCACCGGCGGCTGGACGAGATGAGGGTCGGCGACCTCGCGGTCCGCGCCAGCTTCCAGGTCAGCTTCGCCAGCCTGCCCGCCGAGGCCCAGCCGGACGGAGTTGCCCCGGCCGACGCGTTCCGCCTACTCGGCCTGTGGCAGGGACCGTCGATCTCGTCCGCTGCGGCCGCCGCCCTGTTCGGCACGCCGGAGTACCTGGCCGAGGATGCTCTCGAGACCCTCGTGGACGCGCACTTGCTGGAGTCGACCTCCCGGGACCGGTACAAGTTTCACGACCTGCTTCGTGTTTATTCGTCCGAACGGGCCGTGGCTGACCTGTCCGAGCCAGACCGCGACGCTGCGGTCGGCCGCTTTCTCCGCTGGTACATGCGCACCGCCGACGCAGCCGCCATCGCTGTCTCGCCGCACACCTACAACATGCCGCTTCAGTCCGCAGGGACGGATCCCCCGCCACTCAGCTTCACCGGGTCTGACGAGGCTCTGTCCTGGTACGACAGCGAACGCGCCAACGTCGTCGCCGCGACCCGGCAGGCTTCGGTATCTGGCCGGCACGAGATCGCCTGGCGGCTGCCCGCGCCGTTGTTCTGGGTCTTCTACCGCCGGGACAACTGGGTGGATCTGGTCACCACGCACCGCATCGCGCTGGTCAGTGCCCGCCAGGTAGGCAACCGTCAGGGCGAGGCGTGGGTGCTGAACAACCTGGGCATTGCCCTCGTCACTACCGGACACAGCGAAGGCATCGGCCTGCTGGAACAGGCACTCGCCATCCGGCGGGAGATCGGCGACCGGATGGGTGAAACACAGGCGGCGAATAACCTTGCCGACGCCTACCAGCGCCTCGGCCGGGCGGACGAGGCGCTCGGCCCGCTGCGGCGTGCCCTGGACCTGAACCGGCAGGTAGGGAACCGGTACGGAGAAGGCGTTGCCCTAGTAAATCTCGGAGAGTGTCTGCTAGACCTCGACCGCGCCGATGAGGCCATTGATGGCCTGCAACAGGCCCGGCGAACCTTTGCCGAGATCGAATACCCGGATGGAGCTGGCTTCGCCATGTACTGGCTCGGGCGCTGCTCTGCGTCCCTTGGCCGCGACGCGGAGGCGCTGGATTATCTGCACCAGGCGCTGGCCAGCCATCAGGCCGCGGGCAACCGGCTTAGGCAGGCGGTCACGCTGAGGTTCCTCGGCCGCATCCAAGCCCGCACTGGTCTTGCGGCCGAGGCACGTGAATCGTGGACTCGGGCGGCCGCGATCTTCGATGACCTCGGTAACAGTGTTCAGGCGGCAGAGGTACGCGCCGAGCAAGACACATCTGGCATTCCATGAGGTGCGTATCGGGCCGCCGGGCGGCCCGATACGATGCTGCGGGTCTCCCAGTATCTATCCTTCTGGCCCCGGGGCCAGGTAAGCGAAAGGACCACCATGGGGAATATAGCCTTGGCCGAGGATCTGGCAGGCATCGACGAGCTCGACGAACTCGATGAGCTGTATGCCAGCGAGCCCGAGCCCGAGCCCGAGCCCGAGGACATGCCGCACGTCGAGCCCGACGACATGCCGCACGTCGAGCCCGACGACATGCCGCACGTCGAGCCTGACGACATGCCGCACTAGCCCGAATGGTTTGAGCGCGTGCGGATGCGGGACGCTCGCATCCGCCCGCACCATGTTTGTCGGCTACACTTCGTACCCGCATCGCACGTTGAGTTGAGGAGATAGCACCGTGCCCGAGGTCCACATCGCCGCCGAGACTCGTTCGGAGTTCGGCAAGGGCGCTGCCCGCCGTACCCGCCGCGAGGGCCGGGTGCCCGCCGTGCTGTACGGACACGGCACGGAGACCCGCCACCTGAGCCTGCCCGGGCACGCGCTGATGCTCGCGCTGAAGACGCCGAACGTCCTGCTGTACCTGGACGGCCTGAGCAAGGGCAGCGAGATCGCCCTGCCCAAGGCGGTGCAACGCGATCCGGTCCGGGGCTTCATCGAGCACGTCGACCTGATCCTGGTCCGCCGGGGCGAGAAGGTCACCGTCGAGATACCGGTCCGGGTGACCGGCCAGATCTCCGCCGCCGGCGACGGCATGCTCAACCAGCAGCTCGTGCAGATCCCGCTAGAGGCCGATGCGACCAACATCCCGCAGGGCATCGACGTCGACGTGACGGGCATGGAGGTTGGCCAGGCGGTGCACGCCAGCGACCTGAAGCTGCCGCCGGGCGTCAGCCTGCAGGTCGACCCGGAAACGCTGGTCCTGGCCGTCATCGCGCGGACGGCCGAAGAGCCGGCCGAGGAGGCCGCTGAGGCGCCCGAGGTGCCGGAGGCGGTGGCTGACCAGGCCGCGGCCAGTGACGGGGAGCAGTCCGGCTGACCGGGGACCGCTGGATCATCGCCGGCCTGGGCAACCCGGGGCCGGAATACGCGGGCAACCGGCACAACGTCGGGCACATGGTGACCGGCTTGCTCGCCGAGCGGGCCGGCGGCCCGGGGGTGCGGTTCAAGCCGCACCGGTCGGGCAACGACATCGCCGAAGGCCGGCTGGCCGGGGTGCCCGTCACCCTGGCCTGGCCGCGCTCCTACATGAACCTGTCCGGCCGGCCGGTCGCGGCGCTGACCGCGTTCTACAAGGTCCCGCCCGAGCGGCTGGTGGTCGTGCACGACGAGCTGGACATCCCGTTCGGCGCAGTCCGGCTGAAGCTGGGCGGCGGCGACAACGGCCACAACGGGCTCCGCTCGATCACGCAGGCGCTCGGCACGCGCGATTACTACCGGGTCAGGTTCGGCATCGGCCGGCCGCCGGGCCGGATGGATCCGGCCGCCTTCGTGCTGCGCGACTTCAGCGCCGCCGAGCGCAAGGACCTGCCGTTCCTGGTCGACCGGTGCGCGGACGCTACCGAGGCGCTGGTCACCCAGGGCCTGGCCGCGGCGCAGAACCTCTACCACGCGGAGGAGCAGGCTCAATGATCACGTCCGGGGGGGCCGAGGGGGCCGAGGGGGTCTGGGGGGAACGGTTTCCCCCCAGGATCGGGGGGGTCCCCGGGGGGGTCGTCCCCCCGGGAGATAACGCTGACCACGCGCTCGCTCGTGACCTGGCCGCCGAGGCGGGGCGGCGGCTGCTCGAGCTGCGGGCCCGGGGCGGCGAGCCGGACCTGCTGCGCAGGGCGGGCGACCGGCTGTCGCACGAGTTCTTGACCGCGGCGCTCGCGGACCGCCGTCCCGGCGACGTAGTGCTGTCCGAGGAGGGCGCCGACGACCCGGCGCGGCTGACCGCGGACCGGGTCTGGATCGTCGACCCGCTGGACGGGACCAGGGAGTTCGGCGAGCCGGGCCGCACCGACTGGGCCGTGCACGTCGCGCTCTGGCAGCGGACCGGGGGCGGCGAGCTCACCGCGGGCGCCGTCGCCCTCCCCGCCCAAGGCCACGTCTTGTCCACCACCACCCCCGGCGAACAGCACCAATGTTTCATCGGTGCCGCTATAACGACACCGATGTTTCATCGGGTCGAGAGTGGTGCGCCGAGCGACGGGACTGGCGAGCGCGAGGAGGCTGGCGGGACTGCTGGGACTCGGGAAGGCGACGGGCGGGTCAGGATCGTGGTGAGCCGGACGCGAGCACCACGTTTCGTTCGGAATATTTCCGATCTTATTGATGCGGAACTGGTGCCGCTCGGGTCAGCCGGAGCTAAGGTGGCGGCCGTGGTCTGCGGTGAGGCTGACGCGTACGTGCACGCGGGCGGGTTCTACGAATGGGACACCGCCGCGCCGGTCGCGGTGGCGCGGGCCGCCGGGTGCCACGCCTCGCGCATCGACGGGTCGCCCCTGGCCTACAACCAGGCCAACCTGTGGATGCCAGATATCCTGGTCTGTCGGCCCGCGCTCGCGGGCACGCTCCTGCAAGCGATCCGGGAAGTCACGAATGCGCCCTGATTACCAGCTGTCCCAGCTCGACGTGCTCGAAGCCGAGGCGGTCCACGTGATGCGGGAGGTCGCCGCCGAGTTCGAGCGGCCCGTGCTGCTGTTCTCCGGCGGCAAGGACTCGATCGTGATGCTGGCCCTGGCCGAGAAGGCGTTCTGGCCGGCCCGGATCCCGTTCCCGGTCATGCACGTGGACACCGGGCACAACTTCCCCGAGGTGCTCGAGTTCCGCGACCGCCGGGTGGCCGAGCTCGGCGTGCGGCTCATCATCGCGTCCGTGCAGGATTCCATCGACGCCGGGCGGGCGGTCGAGGAGACCGGCCGGCACGCCAGCCGGAACCGGCTGCAGACGGTGACCTTGCTGGACGCCATCGAGGAGCAGCGGTTCGACGCGCTGTTCGGCGGCGCGCGGCGGGACGAGGAGAAGGCGCGGGCCAAGGAACGGGTGTTCTCGTTCCGGGACGAGTTCGGCCAGTGGGATCCGAAGAACCAGCGGCCGGAGCTGTGGAACCTGTACAACACCCGGATCCGGCGTGGCGAGCACATCCGGGTGTTCCCGCTGTCCAACTGGACCGAGCTGGACGTCTGGGATTACATCGAGCGGGAAGAGCTGGACATCCCGTCCATCTACTTCGCGCACGAGCGGCCGGTATTCGAGCGGGACGGCCTGCTGCTGGCCGAGAACCCGTACCTGGCCAGGGGCGAGGACGAGCCGTTGTTCAGCGCTACCGTGCGGTACCGGACGGTGGGGGACATGACCTGCACCGGCGCCGTGGCGTCCATGGCGGGCACGGTCGCCGAGGTGATCGCCGAGGTGGCCGCGACCCGGATCACCGAGCGCGGCCAGACCCGGGCCGACGACCGGACCAGCGAGGCAGCGATGGAAGACCGCAAGCGCGAGGGGTACTTCTGATGGGCTCTGCTAGCTCCGGGGGGACGGCCCCCCGACCCCCCCGAATGGATATCTTGCGGTTCGCCACGGCCGGGTCGGTGGATGACGGCAAGTCGACGCTGATCGGCCGGCTGCTCTACGACTCCAAGTCGATCTTCGCCGACCAGCTGGAGGCGGTCGAGCGCACCAGCCGGGACCGGGGCGAGGACTACACCAACCTGGCTCTCCTCACCGACGGGCTGCGCGCCGAGCGGGAACAAGGAATAACGATCGACGTCGCCTACCGGTACTTCGCGACGCCCCGGCGGAAGTTCATCATCGCCGACACCCCGGGCCACATCCAGTACACCCGCAACATGGTGACCGGCGCTTCAACGGCCGACCTGGCCGTGGTGCTGGTCGACGCGCGCAACGGGCTGACCGAGCAGTCCCGCCGGCACGCGTTCCTGACCACGCTGCTCCGGGTGCCGCACATGGTGCTCGCGGTGAACAAGATGGACCTGGTCGACTACCGGGCCGACGTGTTCGAGCGCATCTGCGAGGAGTTCTCCGCGTTCGCGGCCCGCCTGGACATCGGCGACCTGACCTTCGTGCCGATCTCCGCGCTGCACGGGGACAACGTGGTCGACCGGTCGGCCAACATGCCCTGGTACGACGGGCCCTCGCTGCTGCACCACCTCGAGCACGTGCACATCGCCTCGGACCGGAACCTGATCGACGTCCGGTTCCCGGTGCAGTACGTCATCCGGCCGCAGGCCGCCACCGACGCCGCGCTGCACGACTACCGCGGCTACGCCGGCCAGGTCGCGGGCGGCGTGCTCAAGCCGGGTGACGAGGTGCTGCACCTGCCGTCCGGCTTCACCACCCGGATCCGCGGCGTGGAGACGGCCGGCACGCCGGTCGCCGAGGCGTTCGCGCCCATGTCGGTGACGCTGCTGCTCGACGACGACGTGGACATCTCCCGCGGCGACATGATCTGCCGTCCGAACAACCGGCCCGCGGTCGCCCAGGACATCGAGGCCATGCTGTGCTGGATGTCCTCGGACCAGGTCCTGACCCGGCGCAGCAGGCTGGTCGTCAAGCACACCTCGCGCACGGTAAAGGCCATCGTCACCGATCTGCACTACCGGATCGACGTGAACACCCTGCACCGCGACGAAGCCGCCACCCAGCTCAGCCTGAACGAGGTCGGCCGGGTCCGGCTCCGCCTGACCCAGCCCATCTTCTGTGATCCCTACGCCCGGAACCGGACCACCGGCGGGCTGATCCTCATCGACGAGGCCACCAACGCCACGGTCGGCGCCGCCATGATCACCGACGCCCGCTAGCCGCCCGCCGCGACCGAGGACCGCGGTGTGAACCGGCCGCGGAGCCCGCCAGCCGGCCAGCCCGAAGCACACCGGTCACTGCAGCATCGCCTAACCCTCGCGTCTCACGCGTGTGGCTCGTCTAACCTACGGCTGTGCACCCTGATGGCTCTTGCCATCAGGGAGTGGCATTCATGTTGTGGCGGCGGGACCCGAAGCAACGGGCGGACGAGCGGGAGACAGCGCACCGTGATGGGTATGGTGCGAACTGCGGCCTGTCGACGTACTGGGAGTAACTGTGAGCGCTGAAATGCCTGCTGAGGGTAGCCGGACCACGACCCCGTTCCACGACCTGGCGGACTTCGTCGCGATCCCGCGGGTGACGGCGCTGCGGCTGGCACCGGACGGGAGCTGGCTGGCGGCGGCGGTGCAGACGCTGAGCCCGGACCGGAAGAAGTACCTGACCAGCCTGTGGCGCATCGATACCGGAGGCGGGCCAGCGCGCCGGCTGACCCGGTCGGCGGAAGGCGAGGCCAGCCCGCGGTTCCTGCCCGACGGCTCGCTGCTGTTCACCTCCAGACGGCCCGATCCCGGCGCCGGCCCGGCCCGGCGGGACAGCGCCGCGGCGGAGGTCCCGGCGCTGTGGCTGCTGCCCGCCGGCGGGGGTGAGGCCCGGATCGTGGCCGCCCTGCCCGGCGGGGTGATGGCCGCAGAGGTGGCCCGGGACGCCGGGCCCGATCGTGCTGAGCTCGCCGGTGCTGCCGGCCGCGGGTCACGAGGAAGCCGACGCGAACAGCGCCGGGGACGACGCACGGCTGCGCAAGGAGCGCGGCGATGCGGGGGTGACGGCCATCTTGCACGAGTCGGTCCCGGTCAGGTACTGGGACCACGACCTCGGCCCGGACCAGATCCGGCTGTTCGCCGTCGACCCGGGCCTGCTCAGCGAGGCCGCCGTGACCGGCGAGGCCGCCGTGACCGGCGAGGCCGCCGTGACCGGCGAGGAGGGTGCCGGGCTGCGAGACCTGACCCCGGAACCTGGCCGCGCGCTCGACGACGAGGCGTTCGAGCTGACCCCGGACGGGACCTCGGTGATCACCGGGTGGCAGCTGTGGCACCCTGTCGGGCAGTCCTATGCCGAACTGGTCATGATCGACGTCGCCACTGGGAAGCGCCGGGTGCTGCTCAGCGCGCCGGAATACAGCTTCTCCGGCCCGCGGGTCTCGCCCGACGGGCGGTTCATCGTCTGCCCGCGGGAGACCCAGGGCACCCCGGAACGCCCCCCCGACCTGACCCTGGTCCTGCTGGACGTCAACGGGGCGGGCGCGGCCGGGGAAGCCGGCCGCGACCTGCTGCCCGGGCTGGACCAGTGGCCCGTCGAGCCCGCCTGGTCACCCGATTCCCGCGCTGTGTACTTCGCCGCCGACGAGGGCGGCCGGCGGCCGGTGTTCCGCGTCGACCGGTCCACCGGCCAGGTGACCCGGGTGACCGGTGACGACGGCGCGTACACCGACCTGAACCCGGCGCCGGACGGCCGGTACCTGTACGCGCTGCGCTCGGCGGTGGACTCGCCGCCCACCCCGGTCCGGATCGACCTGACCCCCAAAGACCCCGAGACCGGCGCGGCCGGGCCGGCCGCCCTGGACAGCCCGGGCGCGCCGCTGGCGCTGCCGGGCCGGCTGGCCGAGGTGCAGGCGGCCGCCGACGACGGGCAGAGCGTCCGGGCCTGGCTCGTGCTGCCCGAGGGCGCGTCGCCCGACCGCCCCGCGCCGCTGCTGCTGTGGGTGCACGGCGGCCCGATGAGCAGCTGGAACGCCTGGTCCTGGCGGTGGAACCCGTGGCTCATGGCGGCTCGCGGCTACGCCGTGCTGCTGCCCGACCCGGCCCTGTCCACCGGCTACGGGCAGGAGTTCATCGCCCGCGGCTACCACGACTGGGGCACCCGCCCGTTCGCCGACATCATGGCCGTGACCGAGCCGGTCATGGCCCGCCCGGACATCGACGCGGACCGGGTGGCCATGATGGGCGGCTCCTACGGCGGCTACATGGCCAACTGGATGGCCGGCCACACCGACCGGTTCAAGGCAATCGTGAGCCACGCCGGGCTCTGGGCGCTGGATCAGATGTTCGGCACCACCGACCATCCGATGTTCTGGCGGCCGCAGTTCGGGGATCCGCTCACCCAGCCCGAGATGTACGAGAAGAACTCCCCGCACCGGCACATCGAGCAGATCCGGACCCCGATGCTGGTCATCCACGGCAACAAGGACTACCGGGTGCCGGTGAGCGAGGCGCTACGGCTGTGGTGGGACCTGTCCCGGTACGGGGTGCAGGCCAGGTTCTTGTACTTCCCGGACGAGAACCACTGGATCCTGAGCCCCGGCAACGCGCGGATCTGGTACGAGACGGTCTTCGCCTTCCTGGCCGAGCACGTGCTGGGCCAGGAATGGGTGCGCCCCGCGCTGCTCTAGCCGGGCCCGTAGGCTAAGGCAATGACCCGTGCGGATCTGGACAAGCAGCCGGGGGACGTGGCGGCGATGTTCGACGGCATCGCCGAACGCTACGACCTGCTGAACGACATCCTGTCCGCGGGCCAGGTCCGGCTGTGGCGGCGGGCCGTGGCCCGGATCACCGGCTCGGGGCCAGGTGACCGCGTGCTCGACCTGGCGGCCGGCACGGGCACGTCCGCCCTGTCGTTCACCGCCACCGGCGCCGACTGCGTGGCCTGCGACTTCTCCCTGGGCATGCTGCGGGCGGGCCGAGCGCGGCTCGCGGGGGCCGACGGCCCCCCGACCGCGCGAGACTACGGTCGCCACCTGCGCGGGCTCGCGGGGGGTTCCAGGGGGGTCGCCCCCCCTGGGAGATTGAGCCTGGCGGCGGGGGACGCGCTGCGGCTGCCGTTCCGGGACGAGGCGTTCGACGCGGTGACGATCTCGTTCGGACTGCGCAACGTGGCCAGCCCGGGCGCGGCGCTGGCCGAGATGCGCCGGGTCACCCGGCCCGGCGGCCGGCTGGTGGTGTGCGAGTTCAGCACGATCACGATCGCCCCCCTCGATATGCTTTACCGGCGTTACCTGATCAATATCCTCCCGGCGATCGCGCGGCGGACGGCGCGTCATCCCGAGGCCTACCAGTACCTGGCCGAGTCGATCGCGGACTGGCCCGCGCAGCGCGAGCTGGCCGGCGTGATCGAGGCGGCGGGCTGGTCGGCGGTACGCTGGCGCGACCTGAGCCTGGGCGTGGTCGCGGTGCACGTCGCCCGGCGCGCCCCGGATGCGAGCGGCCGACCCGGCTGACCCGCGTATACCCGAGCGGCCGACATGGCTGACCCCCCGTATGGGGAAACCCATGGGGGTCTAAACTAAAGGCAAAGAATTTGTGAAGCGGTTCACAAGACGTTCAGGATCTCATCCCGTGACCGAGCACGTTCCCCCAGTCACCCAGACCAGCGCCGGAACCGGCCCGCGCCGGCCAGCCGACGACGCCGACGTCATCGTGGTCGGCGCCGGTCCGGCCGGTTCGACGACCGCCTACTACCTGGCCCAGGCCGGGCTCGACGTCCTGATGCTGGAGAAATCCACGTTCCCGCGGGAGAAGGTGTGCGGAGACGGCCTGACCCCGCGCGGGGTCAGGGCGCTGGTGGCCATGGGCATCAGCGTCAGCGAGCAGGACGGCTGGGTCCGCAACAAGGGCCTGCGCGTCATCGGCGCGGGCAAGCGGCTGGAACTGCCCTGGCCCGAGCTGTCCAGCTACCCGGGGTACGGCCTGGTCCGGCCCCGGACCGACCTGGACCAGATGCTCGCCCGCCGGGCCGAGAAGGCCGGGGCCCGGCTGCTCGAGGGCGTCACCGTGACCGGCCCGGTCCGGCACGACCGGACCGGCCGGATCGCCGGCGTCGCAGCAAAACAGGCCGACGGCGAGCGTACCTACCGGGCCCGGGTCATCGTCGCGGCGGACGGTAACTCCTCCCGCCTGTCGGTGGCCATGGGCCTGCGCAAGCGGGACGACCGGCCGCTCGGCGTCGCGGTGCGGACCTACTACCAGAGCCCGCGGCACGACGACGACTACCTGGAGTCCTGGCTGGACCTGTGGGACGGCGACCGGCTGCTGCCGGGGTACGGCTGGATCTTCGGCATGGGCGACGGGACGTCCAACGTGGGGCTGGGGCTGCTGAACACCAGCGCCGCGTTCGGTAACACCGACTATCACGCCCTGCTGCGCACGTGGCTGGCGGGCATGCCGGCCGAGTGGGGCTTCACCGAGGAGAACCGCACCCAGCCGATCCGCGGCGCGGCGCTGCCCATGGGCTTCAACCGGACCCCGCACTATTACCAGGGCCTGCTGCTGGCCGGCGACGCCGGCGGCATGGTGAACCCGTTCAACGGCGAGGGGATCGCGTACGCGATGGAGTCGGGGGAGATCCTGGCCCGCACCATCGCGCAGGCCCTGGCCCGGGCCCGGCGGACCGAGACCGAGCGGGTCCTGGCCGGGTACCCGCGGGCGCTGGCCGAGGCCTACGGCGGCTACTACTCGGTGGGCCGGGTGTTCGTGAAGGCGATCGGGCGGCCAGAGCTGATGCGCTTCGCGACCAAGCACGCCATGTCCCGGCCGGCCCTGATGCGGTTCGCGCTCAAACTGCTCGCCAACCTGACCGATCCGGGGGGAGATGCGACAGACCGGCTGGTCAACGGCCTGTCCAAGCTCGCCCCTAACCCTAAGTGAGGGGTCGTGGCAGTTGTCCCTAGGATAAGGGGTTGGCATCAGGCCCGTGGCGGGAGGAAACATCGATGAGGCTCTACGTTCCGATCCTCGTGCTGGCCGTACTGGCCCTTGGCTTCGCCGCCTTCTCCGTGACCTTCGGCGCCATCGCCGGGCCGAAACGGTGGAACAAGGCCAAGCTGGAGAGCTACGAATGCGGCATCGAGCCGACCCCGCACCCGGTGGGCGGGGGGCGGGTCCCGGTCAAGTACTACGTGACCGCGATGCTGTTCATCCTGTTCGACATCGAGATCATTTTCCTGTATCCCTGGGCGGTCACCTTCAACAAGCTCGGCGCCTTCGGCCTGATCGAGATGGTGACCTTCGTGATAACCGTGCTGGTCGCCTACGCCTACGTGTGGCGGCGCGGCGGCCTGGAGTGGGATTAGCCATGGGTGTTGAAGAGAAGCTGCCGAGCGGCGTGCTGCTGACCTCGGTGGAGAAGCTGGCCGGCTGGGCCCGGGCCCGGTCGGTGTGGCCGGCCACCTTCGGCCTGGCCTGCTGCGCCATCGAGCTGTTCCAGACCGGCGGCCCCAAGCACGACCTGGCCAGGTTCGGCATGGAACGGGCCTCGAACACCCCCCGCCAGGCGGACCTGATGATCGTGGCCGGCCGGCTCAGCCAGAAGATGGCGCCGGTGACGAGGCAGATCTACGACCAGATGTCCGACCCCAAGTGGGTCATCTCGATGGGCGTGTGCGCCTCTAGCGGCGGCATGTTCAACAACTACGCCATCGTGCAGGGCGTGGACCACATCATCCCGGTCGACATCTACCTGCCCGGCTGCCCGCCGCGCCCGGAGATGCTGCTCGACGCGATCCTCAAGCTGCACGACAAGATCATGAACATGAAGCTTGGCAAGGACCGCGAGCAGCAGATCACCGAGCTCGAGGAGGCCCGGCTGAACCTGCGGCCGCTGCACCTGATCTCGCCCGACGGGTCCGAGCTGTGAGCGAGTCCGATCAGGATCCGACGGCGGATCCCGCCGACGCGGACGCCAACCTGCCCGCCCGGCTCGGCGAGGAGCGGCTGAACGAGCCGGTCGTCCGCATGGGCATGTTCGGCGTGGAGGACACCCCGGACACCTCCGGGTTCGGTCTGCTGCGGGTGTACCAGCAGCCCCCGCTGGACAGCCCGCGCCCGTACGGCTCCTACTTCGACGAGATCGCCGACACCCTCGGCCTGTCCGACGCCATCGAGCGGGTGGTGGTCGACCGGGGCGAGCTGACCTTCCACGTCCGCCGGGAGCGGCTGCCCGAGGTGGCGGCAAAGCTGCGCGACGATCCCGCGCTCCGCTTCGAGCTGTGCAGCGGGGTGTCCGGCGTGCACTACCTAGAGGACACGGGGCGCGAACTGCACGCCGTGTACCACATGCTGTCGATCACGCACAACCGCCGGGTGCGGCTGGAGGTGAGCGTGCCGGACGCCGACCCGCACGTTCCGTCGCTGGTCGGCGTGTACCCGACGTGCAACTGGCACGAGCGGGAGACGTGGGATTTCTTCGGCATCATCTTCGACGGGCATCCCGCGCTGACCAGGATTCAGATGCCTGACGACTGGAAGGGCCATCCGCAGCGCAAGGACTACCCGCTGGGCGGGATCCCGGTCGAGTACCGCGGCGCCAAGATCCCCCCTCCCGAGGAGCGGAGGCACTACCAATGAGCGAGCTGGAGGGGCGCGGTGCCGCCTGGACTGAGGAGCGAGGAACGAGCGACGAGGGAAGGCGGCGCCTAAAGGCGCCCCGTAAGCGAGCGGGAGAGCCAGCATGACCAGCGGCATGCCGCACGCGGCGGCCGGGGCGAGCGACGCCGAAGCCGCCGAGGGCCGCGTCTACACGGTCTCCGGCGAGGACTGGGACGAGATCGTCGCGGCCGCGAACGAGGCCGGGGACTTCGAGAGCGGCGAGCGGATCGTGGTCAACATGGGCCCGCAGCACCCGTCCACCCACGGGGTGCTCCGGCTGGTCCTGACGCTGGAGGGTGAGACGGTGGCCGAGGTGCGCCCGGCCGTCGGGTACCTGCACACCGGCATCGAGAAGAATATGGAGTACCGGACCTGGACGCAGGGCGTCACGTTCTGCACCAGGGCGGACTACCTGATGCCGATCTTCAACGAGGCCGCCTACTGCTTCGCGGTGGAACGGCTGCTCGGCATCGAGGACCGGATCCCCGAACGCGCGCAGATCATCAGGGTCCTGCTGATGGAGCTCAACCGGATCTCCTCGCACCTGGGCGGAATCGCCCCCATGGGCCTGGAACTGGGCGCGACCACGATCTACACGCAGGGCGCGCGGCTGCGGGAACGCTGCCTGGACGTGCTCGAGCTGATCACCGGCCTGCGGATGAACCATGCCTTCATCAGGCCCGGCGGCGTGGCGCAGGACCTGCCGCCCGGCGCGCTGGAGGCCATCCGGGTGTTCGACGAGTCCGGGCGGTGGCTGCTGGACGAGATGCACACCCTGATCGACGCGAACCCGATCTTCATCGGCCGGAACAAAGGCATCGCCTACCTGGACCTGCAGGGGTGCATGGCCCTCGGCGTGACCGGTCCCATACTGAGGGCCACCGGGCTGCCCTGGGACCTGCGCAAGTCCCAGCCGTACTGCGGCTACGAGACCTACGACTTCGACGTGCCGGTCAGGGACACGTGCGATGCGTACGGCCGGTACCAGATCCGGATGGACGAAATCGAGGAGTCGCTGAAGATCATCCAGCAGTGCGGCGACCGGCTGGCGACCCGCGGATCGCTTGACTCCGATCCGGTGATGATCCGGGACGCCAAGATCGGCTGGCCGGCCCAGCTGTCCCTGGGGCCCGACGGGCTCGGCCCGTCGCCGCAGCACATCGCGCACATCATGGGCCAGTCCATGGAGGCGCTCATCCACCACTTCAAGCTGATCACCGAGGGGTTCCGGGTGCCAGCCGGGCAGGCGTACGCGGCCATCGAGTCCCCCGCGGCGAGCTGGCCGCGCACGTGGTGAGCGACGGCGGGACCCGGCCGTACCGGGTGCACCTCCGCGACCCGTCGTTCGTCCACCTGCAATCGGTCGCCGCGATGTGCGAGGGCGGCTTCGTGGCCGACCTCATCCCCGCGATCGCGAGCCTGGATCCCGTGATGGGAGGTTGTGACCGGTAATGCCGTTCAGCGATCAGGTACGTGCCCGCCTCGACACGGACGCGGCGCGGATCATCGGCCAGTACCCGGGCTCGAGGTCGGCGCTGCTGCCGCTGCTGCATCTCGTCCAGTCCGAGGAAGGCTACGTCTCCGAGGACGGCATCCAGTACTGCGCGGCCAAGCTCGGGCTGACCGAGGCCGATGTCACCGGGGTGGTCACCTTCTACACCATGTACAAGCGCGGCCCGGTCGGCGAGTACCACGTCGGCGTGTGCACCAACACGGTGTGCGGCGTGCTCGGGGGCAACCAGATCCTCGCCGAACTCCGCGAGCACCTCGGCGTGGGCGACGACGAGGTCACGCCGGACGGCCGGGTCAGCCTGGAGCACCTGGAGTGCAACGCCGCCTGCGTGTACGCGCCCGTGGTGATGGTGAACTGGGAGTTCTTCGACAACCAGACGCCGGCCTCGGCCCGCCAGCTCGCCGATGACCTGCGCGCCGGGAACCCGGTGAGCCCGACCCGGGGCCCGCGGCGGCTGGTCAGCTGGCGCGAGGCGGCCCGGATCCTGGCCGGCTTCAACGACGACCAGGCCACCGAGGGTCCCACCGCGGGACCGGCCGACCTGGTCGGCCTCAAGACCGCCCACGAGCACGGCTGGACCGCGCCCGAGCCAGGCCCGGCGGGCGAGCAAGCGAAGGAGCCGCGGTGACCGACATCCTGACCCCGGTGCTGACCGCGCACTGGGACCAGCCCGACCTCTTCACCATCGACGGGTACCGGCGGGTGGGCGGCTACCAGGCGCTGCCGAAGGCGCTCGGCATGTCGCGCGAGGAGGTCATCACGGCCGTGAAGGGATCCGGGCTGCGCGGCCGCGGCGGGGCCATGTTCCCGACCGGCGTGAAGTGGGGCTTCCTGCCGCAGAGCGACAACAAGCCGCACTACCTGGTGGTCAACGCGGACGAGTCCGAACCCGGCGCGTGCAAGGACGTCCCGCTGATGATGGCCACCCCGCACACGCTCATCGAGGGCGCGGCCATCGCCTCGTACGCGATCGGGCCGGCCACGCGTTCATCTACGTCCGGGGCGAGGTCCTGCACGTGATCCGGCGGCTGCGGCACGCGGTCCAGGAAGCGTACGCGGCCGGCTACCTCGGCCCTAACATCCTCGGCTCCGGGTTCGACCTGGACGTCATCGTGCACGCCGGGGCCGGCGCCTACATCTGCGGCGAGGAGACCGCGCTGCTGGACTCGCTCGAGGGCAAGCGCGGGCTGCCGCGGAACAAGCCGCCGTTCCCGGCCGTGGCCGGCGTGTACGCGCTCCCGACGAACGTGAACAACGTGGAGTCGATCGCCAGCGCGCCCGCCATCCTGCTGAACGGGGCCGACTGGTTCGCCAGCATGGGCACCGAGAAGACCAAGGGCTGCGGGATCTTTAACCTTTCCGGCCACATAACGACCCCGGGCACGTTCGAGGCTCCGTTCGGCATCACGCTGCGCGAACTGCTCGAGCTCTCCGGCGGGATGCGGGGCGGTCGCCGGCTCAAGTTCTGGACCGCCGGCGGCTCGTCGGCGGGGATCCTCACCGACCAGCACCTGGACCTGCCGCTGGACTTCGAGTCGGTCGCGGCGGCCGGGTCCCAGCTCGGCACCAGGTCGGTGATGATCTTCGACGACACCACCTGCGTGGTCGGCGCGGTGCTCCGCTGGACCGAGTTCTACCAGCACGAGTCGTGCGGGAAGTGCACGCCGTGCCGGGAGGGCACGTTCTGGCTGGTCCGCATCCTGGACCGGCTGGAACACGGCGATGGGACCGAGGAAGACGTCGAGAAGCTCCTGGACATCTGCGACAACATCACCGGCCGCGCGTTCTGCGCGCTCGGCGACAGCGCGACGCCCCCGATCACCTCCGCGGTCAAGTACTTCAGGGACGAGTTCATCCAGCACCACAAGGAGGGCGGCTGTCCCTTCGACCCGGCGGCGTCGACTGTCTGGGCCGAAGGCGTCGGGGGGTCCGGGGGGTCGTCCGTCCCAAGGGGGGTCCGGGGGGATGGGTCCCCCCGGGAAGGGCGCCCAGCAGGGAGCGAGTCGTGACCGTGGAGACCACGCAGGACACGGTGACCGTCACCATCGACGGGTTCGAGATCGTGGTGCCCAAGGGCATGTGGATCATCCGGGCCGCCGAACTGCTCGGCATCGCGATCCCGCGGTTCTGCGAACACCCGCTGCTCGAGCCGATCGGCGCCTGCCGCCAGTGCCTGGTCGAGGTGGAAGGCCAGCGCAAGCCCCTGGCCTCGTGCATCACCGCGTGCAGCGAGGGCATGGTGGTGCACACCCAGCTCACCTCCGCGGTCGCGGACAAGGCGCAGCAGGGCGTGATGGAGATGCTGCTCATCAACCACCCGCTGGACTGCCCGATGTGCGACAAGGGCGGCGAGTGCCCGCTGCAGAACCAGGCCATGTCCAACGGGCGGGGTGAGACCCGGTTCACCTTCGACAAGCGGACCTTTGACAAGCCGGTCCCCATCTCCACCGAGGTGCTGCTGGACCGCGAGCGGTGCATCTCGTGCACCCGGTGCACGCGGACGTCGGAGGAGATCGCGGGGGACGCGTTCATCGAGTTCCTCGGTCGCGGCCCGGGCCAGATGATCGGCACCGCCGAGGGCAAGCCGTTCAACTCCTACTTCTCCGGCAACACGGTGCAGGTCTGCCCGGTCGGCGCGCTGACCGGCGCGGCGTACCGGTTCCGGTCCCGGCCGTACGACCTGGTGTCGGTGCCGAGCGTGTGCGAGCACTGCGCCTCGGGGTGCCGGCAGCGGACCGACGTCCGGCGCGGGCGGGTCATGCGCCGGCTGGCGGGCGAGGAGCCCCTGGTCAACGAGGAGTGGAACTGCGACAAGGGCCGCTGGGCCTTCACCTACGCGACCCAGCCCGACCGGCTCACCGCCCCGCTGGTCCGGGACGCCGACGGCAGGCTCGTCCCGGCCTCCTGGCCGCACGCGCTGGCGGTTGCCGCGGCCGGCCTGGTCGCGGCGCGCGACGCGGACGCCGAACGGCCGCGGGGCCGGCGTGCTGGCCAGCGGCCGGCTCACCCTGGAAGACGCCTACGCGTACGCCAAGTTCGCCCGGGTCGCCCTCGACACCAACGACGTGGACATGCGGGCTCGCGCGCACTCGGCCGAGGAGGAGCAGTTCCTCGCGGCCTGCGTGGCCGGGCGCGACATCGCGGTCAGCTACGCCGATCTGGAACGGGCACCGGCCGCGCTGCTGGCCGGGTTCGAGCCGGAAGACGAGTCGCCGATTATCTTCCTGCGGCTGCGCAAGGCGGTCCGGCATCACAAGCTGCCGGTGTTCTCCATCGCGGCGCTGGCCACCCCCGGGCTGGCCAAGCTGTCCGGTACGCTGCTGGCCACCCTGCCCGGCGACGAGGCCGCGGCGCTCACCGCGCTGACCGCGGGCGGCGCGACCAGCGCCCCGGCTGGCGGTCGGGCGGCGCGGAGGCCGCGGAGGAGAGCTGGAAAGATGCGGGCCAAGCGCTCGGCGAGGCCGGTGCGGTGATCCTGGTCGGCGAGCGGCTGGCGGCGGTGCCGGGCGCGCTCGCGGCCGCGGCCCGGCTCGCGTTCGCGTCGGGCGCCCGGCTGGCCTGGGTGCCGCGCCGCGCGGGCGAACGGGGCGCGGTCGAGGCGGGCGCCCTGCCGGGCCTGCTGCCCATCGGCCGCCGGGTGAGCGACCCCGCGGCCCGCGCCGAGGTGGCCCGGGCCTGGGGCAAGAGCACGCTGCCCAGTACGCTGGGACGCGACACCACGGCCATGCTCGCCGCCGCGGCCGAGGGCGAGCTCGGCGCCCTGGTGGTGGCCGGGGTGGATCCGGCCGACCTGCCCGATCCGGAGGCGGCGCTGCGGGCGATCGAGAAGGCGCCCTTCGTGGTCAGCCTCGAGCTGCGGGCCAGCGCGGTCACCGACCGCGCCGACGTGGTGTTCCCGGTCGCCGCCGTGGCCGAGAAGGCCGGGACGTTCGTGAACTGGGAAGGTCGCGGCGGCTCGTTCGGCGCGGCGCTGCGGGTCCCGGAGGTCCGCACCGACCTGTACGTGCTCGGCGCGATCGCCGATCAGATGGACGTCCACCTGGGGCTGCCGGACGCCGCGGCGGCGCGCGCCGAGCTCGCCGCGCTCGGTGCCTGGCGCGGCACGCGGCCGGAGCCGCCGCCAGCGGCGGCGACCGCCTGGCCCGGCATGCCGCCGGTCCGCCACGACCCGTCGAGTGGCGTGGACGTGCGGCTGGCCAGCTGGCACCAGTTGCTGGACAGCGGGCGCATGCAGGACGGCGAGCCGTCGCTGGCGGGCACCGCCCGCCCGGTGGTGGCGCGGATGTCCGCGGCGACCGCGGCCGAAGCCGGCCTGGCCGACGGCGATAAGGTGACCGTGGCCGCCGACCATGGCTCGGTGACCGTTCCCGTCGAGCTCGTGCCGATGGCCGATCACGTGGTCTGGCTCCCGGCGGCGGGCCTGCCCGGCGGAACCACCCTCCGCGCCGAACTCGGCGCGGGCCACGGCGCCATGGTCACGCTGAGGAGGCCGGAATGATGCAGGCAGGAGGGCTGCCGCAGGTGCTGGCGGCTCCCCCCCAGACCCGACGCTCGCCGACTTCTACCAGCTCATCTGGTGGATGGTGCTGCTGAAGGTCGCCATCGTCTTCGTCTTCTTGCTGCTGACGACGATGCTCATGATCTGGGCGGAGCGCCGTGTCATCGGCCGCATGCAGAACCGGCCCGGCCCGAACCGGGCCGGGCCCTTCGGCCTGCTGCAGCCGGTCGCGGACGCGCTCAAGCTGCCGCTGAAGGAAGACATCATTCCCCTCACCGCGGACAAGCTGTTGTTCATCGCCGCGCCGGTGATATCGGGGTCGATCTGCTTCGTCGCCTTCTCGGTCATCCCGTGGGGCCCGGAAGTCTCGATCTTCCACCACTACACCCCGCTGCAGGTCGCCGACCTGCCGGTGGCGGTGCTGCTGGTGCTGGCGATGAGCTCGATCGGGGTGTACGGGATCGTGCTGGCCGGCTGGTCTTCGGGGTCGCCCTACTCGCTGCTCGGCGCGCTGCGCTCGGCCGCGCAGGTGATCAGCTACGAGATCGCGATGGGCCTGGCCTTCGTGGCCGTGTTCCTGTACGCGGGCTCGCTGTCGACCACCGCGATCGTCAATGCGCAACAGCACGAGTGGTACGCCTGGCTGCTGCCGGTCTCGTTCGTGATCTACCTGGTCACCATGGTCGGCGAGACCAACCGGCTGCCGTTCGACCTGCCCGAGGGCGAAGGCGAGCTGGTGGCCGGCTATCACACCGAGTACTCGTCGATGAAGTTCGCGATGTTCTACCTCGGCGAGTACATCAACATGACCACGGTCGCCGCGCTGGCCACCACGCTGTTCCTGGGCGGCTGGCGGGCGCCGTGGCCGCTGTCGCTGTGGTCGGGTGCCAACAGCGGCTGGTGGCCGGTGCTGTGGTTCGTGATCAAGGTCTACATCTTCCTGTTCTGCTACATCTGGCTGCGCGGGACCCTGCCCCGGGTCCGGTACGACCAGCTGATGGCGATCGGCTGGAAGGTCCTGATCCCGGTCTCCATCGTCTGGATCCTGCTGATCGCCACGGTGCGCGCCTGGCGGCTCGACACGCACAACACGATCCCGTACGTGGTGGGCGGCGTGGTCCTGGTCATCATCATCGCGCTGGCCTCGATGTGGGACAGCGCCGCGCAGCAGCGGGCCGCCCGTTTCGCGGCAGCGGATTCCGCCAGTGCCAGCGAGGCCGGCCGGGAGGTGCCCATGGGCACGAGCTCCTTCCCGGTGCCGCCGCTCGACCTGCCGCACTACCACGGCATCGACCTCGATAACGAAACCTCCACCAGGGAGGTCACTGGTGCTTGATTTCCTCAACCCGATCAAGGGGTTCGGGGTCACCTTCCACGAGATGTTCCGGAAGGTCGAGACCGTCGAGTACCCCGAGGTCAAGAAGCCCACCGCGCCGCGGTTCCACGGCCACCATCAGCTCAACCGGTGGCCGGACGGGCTGGAGAAGTGCATCGGGTGCGAGCTGTGCGCCTGGGCGTGCCCGGCCGACGCGATCTACGTCGAGGGCCGGGACAATACCGAGGAGGCCCGGTTCTCCCCGGGCGAGCGGTACGGCCACGTCTACCAGATCAACTACCTGCGCTGCATCTTGTGCGGCATGTGCATCGAGGCCTGCCCGACGCGCGCGCTGACCATGACCAACGAGTACGAGATCGCCGACGACAGCCGGGAGAACCTGATCTGGACCAAGGAGCAGCTGCTCGTGCCGCTGGTGCCGGACATGGAGGCGCCGCCGCACCCGATGCGGCTCGGCGACGACGAGAAGGACTACTACCGCCTCGGCGCGGCCGGCCTGGTCCGCGGCCCGCGGGCGCCAGGGATGTCCGGGCCCGGCGGGCCGTCCGGCCCGGCGGTGTTCGCCGGGTCGCCCGACGCCTCGCTGTCGTGGGCCCCGCCGGAGGTCCGCGAGGAGGGGGGTGAGGACGAATGACGCACGTCCTGGCGGCCGGCACCAACACCGACTCCGTCGCGGTGGAAACCGTCTTCTGGATCCTGGCCATCGCCTCGGTGGGAGCCGCGCTGGCCATGATCCTGGTCCCGCGCGCGGTGCACTGCGCCCTGATGCTCGCCGTCGTGATGCTCTGCCTGGCCACCATGTACGCCATGCAGGGCGCGCCGTTCCTGGCCTTCGTGCAGATCATCGTGTACACCGGCGCGGTCCTCATGCTGTTCCTGTTCGTCCTGATGCTGATCGGCATCAGCTCGGCGGACTCGATCGTGGAGACCATCAAGGGCCAGCGGCAGGCCGCGGGCCTGGCCGCGATCGGCTTGTTCCTCCTGCTCATCCTGGGCATCGGGCACGCCGCCATCGGCCCGGCCACGCTGTCGAAGGCGGCCGGCGGCCCCGCCAACCTGACCGGCATCGCCACCTTGATCTTCACCACCTACGTGTTCCCGTTCGAGGTCACCGGCGCGCTGCTGATCACCGCGGCGGTCGGGGCCATGGTGCTGGCGCACCGGGAGCGCGCCGCGCCCCGGCCCACCCAGCGGCAACTCGCCGCCCGCCGGCTGGCCAGCGGTCACCTGGCGCCGGACCCGTCGCCCGGCGTATACGCGCTGCACGACTCCGCGGACCGGCCGGCCCTGCTGCCGGACGGCACGACCTCCGAGGTGTCGGTCAGTTCGACGCTGTCGCCACGTGACCCGGCCGACGAACGACGCTTCGTTCCGCCAGAAGAAACGCTCGAGATCACCGCGGAAAGCGGCGAATGGGAGCCCATCCCGCCCGGGAAGGCTGACTCATGAGCCCGGTGCACTACGTGGCGCTGTCCGTGATCCTGTTCGTGATCGGCGCCGTCGGCGTGCTCGTGCGGCGCAACGCCATCGTCGTGTTCATGTGCATCGAGCTGATGCTGAACGCGTGCAATCTGGCCTTTGTCGCGTTCGCCCGCGAGCACGGCAACCTGGACGGGCAGGTCATCGCGTTCTTCGTCATGGTGGTGGCCGCGGCCGAGGTCGTGGTCGGCCTGGCCATCCTGATGGCGATCTACCGGGCCCGCAGGTCCGCGTCGGTGGACGACGCTAACCTGCTCAAGTACTGAGCGGCCGCGCGGCGGCTTGCCGACGCGCGCGCTCCCTATAGCACTGAGGGGATGACGACCTTGACTGGCAGGGCCCTCGCGGACGCTGTTCATGCCCAGGCGCTGACCACCGTGCCGGCCACCGGAGCGCTGAAGCTGTCGTGGCTGCTGCTCGCCTTCCCGCTGTTCGGCGCGGTGGTGCTGCTGGTCGGCGGCCGGCGTACCAACCGGTGGGGGCACCTGCTCGGGTGCGCGATGCCGATCGCCGCGTTCGTCTACGGCGTGATCGCCTACTTCACCCTGCTCGGGGACACCAACCGGGAACAGGACCAGCACCTGTACACGTACATCGTGGCGGGCCGCTTCCAGACCAGCGTAAACCTGCTGGTCGACCCGCTGTCGATCTGCTTCGTGCTGCTCATCACCGGGGTCGGGTCGCTGATCATCATCTACTCGGTCGGCTACATGGCCCACGACCCCGGCCGGCGGCGGTTCTTCGGCTACATGAACCTGTTCGTCGCGTCCATGCTGCTGCTGGTGCTGGCCGACAACTACCTGGTGCTCTACGTCGGGTGGGAGGGCGTCGGCCTGGCCTCCTACCTGCTGATCGGGTTCTGGCAGGACCGGAACTCGGCGGCGGTGGCGGCGAAGAAGGCGTTCGTGGTCAACCGGGTCGGCGACGCCGGCCTCACCCTGGCCATCTTCCTGATGTTCAGCGCGTTCGGGACGGTGTCCTTCACCGGGGTGTTCCACCAGGTTCCGTCCGGCGGCAGCGGGGTGGCCACCGCGCTGGGGTTCCTGCTGCTGCTCGGCGCGTGCGGGAAATCCGCCCAGGTGCCGCTGCAGTCCTGGCTGCTGGACGCCATGGAGGGCCCCACGCCCGTGTCGGCGCTGATCCACGCGGCCACCATGGTCACCGCCGGGGTCTACCTGCTCGTGCGGTCCAACCCGATCCTCGCCGTCACGCCGGACGCGCGGCTCGCGATCGCCGTGGTCGGCACGGTCACGCTGCTGTTCGGCGGCATCATCGCCTCGGCCAGGGACGACATCAAGAAGTCGCTGGCCGGGTCCACGATGAGCCAGATCGGCTACATGTTCCTCGGCGCCGGCCTCGGGCCCGAAGGGTACGTGTTCGCGATCGCGATGCTGCTCGCGCACGGCTTCTACAAGGCCGGGCTGTTCCTCGGCGCCGGCTCGGTCATCCACGGCATGAACGACGAGCAGGACATGCGGAAGTACGGCGGGCTGTACCGCTTCCTGCCGGTCACCTACGTCACGTTCGGCCTGGCGTACCTGGCCATCATCGGCATCCCGCCGTTCTCCGGGTTCTTCGTGAAGGACCCGCTCATCGAGGGCGACTTCACCGAGCACGGCACGGGCGGCTGGATCCTCGGCATCTGCGCGCTGATCGGCGCCGGCCTCACCGCGTTCTACATGACCCGGATGATGCTCATGACCTGGCACGGGAAGCGGCGCTGGGAGGCCGACGCGCATCCGCACGAATCGCCCCCGGTGATGACCTGGCCGATGATCATACTTGCGATCGGCTCGGTCGGCGCGGGCGCATTCCTCATCATCAACGACCGGCTGCAGAACTTCCTCGCCCCGGTCGTCGGTGTGCCGCCCGTCTCGCACGGGTTCGTGACGACCGCCGGGATCGTGGCCCTGGTGCTGGCCCTAGCCGGCGTGGGCCTGGCCTGGGTCATGTACGGACGGATCCCGGT
Source organism: uncultured Actinomycetes bacterium (assembly GCA_963742795.1). Taxonomy (GTDB): domain Bacteria; phylum Actinomycetota; class Actinomycetes; order Streptosporangiales; family Streptosporangiaceae; genus Palsa-504. The sequence continues at coordinate 26,621 of CAVUNL010000018.1, read as the reverse complement.
GCCCGCGGTCGCCCCGCAGGGGAACCCGCTGGTCGTCGCGGCCCGCAAGGACCTGTACGGTGACACGTTCAACGAGTCGGTCCTGATGCGGCCCGGCCAGTGGCTGACCCGGCTGTCGGTGTACTTCGACAACCGCGGCGTGGACGGCCTGGTGAACACCACGGCCGCGCTGATCGGCGGGACGTCGGGCCGATGGCGCAGGCTGCAGAACGGGTTCGTGCGCTCCTACGCGCTATCCATGCTGGCCGGCGCCGTGGTACTGGTCGCCTTGCTCCTGGCGGTGAGGCTCTAGATGAACGGCTTTCCCTGGCTGACGATCGCCGGCGCGGTCCCGCTGCTCGGTGCCATCGTGATCATGCTGGTGCCCGGCCTGCCGGCCGACAGCGCCGAGGCCGACGTGCGGGCCCGGCAGGGCCTGGCCAAGTACCTGGCCCTGGCGTTCTCGCTGATCACGCTCGTGGTGGTGATCATCATCGCGGTCAAGTTCCAGATCGGCGGGCCGAACTTCCAGTTCACCGAGACCTACTCCTGGATCCCGGCGTTCGGCGTGCACTACGCGCTGGGCGTGGACGGCATCGCGCTGGTGCTGATCGCCATGTCCGCGGTGCTGATGCCGGTCGTCATCCTGGCCTCCTGGAACGACGCCGACGCGGGACGGCACAGCGTCAAGACCTACTTCGCGCTGATGATGACGCTCGAGACGATGATGATCGGCGTCTTCGCGGCCACCGACGTCTTCCTGTTCTACGTGTTCTTCGAGGCCATGCTGATCCCGATGTACTTCATGATCGGCAGCTACGGGGTCGGCAAGCGGCAGTACGCGGCGGTCAAGTTCCTGCTCTACAGCCTGCTCGGCGGGCTGCTCATGCTGGTCGCGGTCATCGCGCTGTACGTGTACTCGGTCAGCAGCCCGGCCACCGGGCACCACGGCTCGTTCCTGTTCAGCGAGCTGATCCACGTATCGCTGAGCCCGACCGTGCAGAAGTGGCTGTTCCTCGGGTTCTTCATCGCGTTCGCGATCAAGGCGCCGCTGTGGCCGTTCCACACCTGGCTGCCCGACGCCGCCGCCTCGGCGCAGCCCGGCACGGCGGTGCTGCTGGTCGGGGTGCTGGACAAGGTGGGCACGTTCGGCATGCTGCGGTACTGCTGGGAGCTGTTCCCGGCCGGCGCGAAGTACTTCACCCCGCTGGTCATCACGCTGTCGGTGATCGCGGTCTTGTACGGGGCCATCGTGGCCATCGGCCAGCAGGACATGAAGCGGCTGGTCGCCTACACCTCGGTCTCGCACTTCGGCTTCATCACGCTCGGCGTGTTCGTCATGACCAGCCAGGGTGTGGCCGGCGCGACGCTGTACATGGTCAACCACGCGTTCGCCACCGGCGCGCTGTTCATCCTGGCCGGGTTCCTGATCAGCCGGCGTGGCTCGGACCGGATCGCCGACTACGGCGGCGTGCAGCAGGTCGCGCCGCTGCTGGCCGGGCTGTTCCTGATCGCCGGCCTGGCCGGGCTCTCGCTGCCCGGGCTGTCCACCTTCGTCAGCGAGTTCCTGGTCCTGATCGGGACGTTCTCCCGGTACAAGGTGGCCGCCACCTTCGCCACCGCGGGCATCATCCTGGCCGCTATCTACATCCTGTGGATGTACCAGCGGGTGGCGGGCGGCCCGGTCCGTGAGCAGGTGGCCGGGATGAAGGACCTCAGGCCCCGCGAGCTGCTGGCCGTCGCGCCGCTCGTCGTGCTGATCATCGGGGTCGGCGTGTACCCCAAGCCGGTGCTCGACATCATCAACCCGGCCGTGCGCGTGACGATGGCGCAGGTGCACGAGACCGATCCGGTGCCCGCGGATCCCGCGCCCGGGTTCGCCACGACCGCCGTCGATATCACCGGCGTGCAGAAGGGAGCGGCACCGTGACCGGCCTCCTGGCCATCCCGGCGAGCAGCGTGGCCGGCGCGATCACCCGGCCGAGCGTCGAGTACGGCCAGCTGTCGCCGATGCTGGTGGTGTTCGGCGCCGCGGTAGCCGGCATCCTCGTCGAGGCCTTCGCCCCGCGCCCGCTGCGCCGCCCCGTCCAGCTGGTGATCACCCTGGGCTCACTGGCCGCCGCGTTCGTGCTGACCATCGTGGTCGCCTCGTTCAGCATCTTCGACGACGGCAGCCCCGGCCACATCGCGGCGGCGGGCGCGGTCGCGGTCGACCGGCCCACCCTGTTCATCCAGGGCACGATCCTGGTCCTGGCCTTCGTCAGCGTGCTGCTCATCGCCGACACCAGCAACAGCCCGTTCGCCGCCCAGGCCGCCGTGCCGCCCGGCAGCCCGGAGGAGCGCGAGGGCCTGGTCACCGGGGCCTTCCACACCGAGATCTTCCCGCTGACCCTGTTCGCGGTGGGCGGCATGCTGCTGTTCCCCGCGTCCAACGACCTGCTCACCATGTTCGTCGCGCTCGAGGTGCTGTCGCTGCCGCTGTACCTGCTGTGCGGGCTGGCCCGGCGCCGCCGCCTGCTCTCGCACGAGGCGGCCATGAAGTACTTCCTGCTGGGCGCGTTCTCCTCGGCCATCTTCCTGTTCGGCATCGCGATGCTGTACGGCTTCGCGGGCTCGGTCTCGCTCCCGGCCATCGCGTCCGCGGCGGCCAGCAACACGTCCAACTCCACCCTGCTGTACGCCGGGATCGCGCTGACCGGGGTCGGGCTGCTGTTCAAGATCGGGGCCGTGCCGTTCCAGGGCTGGAAACCCGACGTGTACCAGGGCGCGCCGACGCCGGTGACCGCGCTGATGGCGTCCTGCACCGTGGTGTCCGCGTTCGGGGCGCTGCTGCGCGTCTTCTACGTCGCGTTCGGCAACCTGACCTGGGATTGGCGCCCCGCGCTGTGGGTCGTCGCCGTCTTGACCATGGTCGCCGGCGCGGTCATCGCCGTCACCCAGACCGACGTGAAGCGGCTGCTGGCCTACTCCTCGATCGCGCACGCCGGGTTCGTGCTGACCGCGGTCATCGCGACCAGCGTCGCGGGGCTGTCCAGCAGCCTGTTCTACCTGGCCACCTACGGGCTGACCACGGTGGGTGCGTTTGCGGTGATCACGCTGGTCCGGGACGCCGGCGGCGAGGCCGGGCACCTGTCCCGGTGGGCAGGCCTGGGCCGGCGCTCGCCGGTGGTGGCGGGCATCTTCGCGCTGTTCCTGCTCGCCTTCGCGGGCATCCCGCTGACCAGCGGCTTTACCGGGAAGTTCGCCGTCTTCCAGGCCGCGATCGCCTCCGGCGAGACGGCGCTGGTCATCGTCGGCGTCCTGGCCAGCGCGATCGCCGGGTTCTTCTACGTCCGGGTGATCGTGCTGATGTTCTTCAGCGACCCGCTGCCCGACGGTCCCGAGGTGGTGGTGCCGAACGTGTTCTCCGGTACCGTGGTGGGCGTCGGCGTCGCGGCGACGGTCGTGTTCGGCATCGTGCCCGAACCGCTCCTGAGCCTGGCCGGCCACGCGGCGAACTCGCTGTTCGTCAGCTAGTCGCGCCGCCCGCGGGGGCGACGGCCCCCGGGGCCGCGGAGGGCCAGCACTCCCCCCCTCTGGGCCAGCACCCGCTAGATAAGGCATACTCGGGAATTCGAGGCGTTCGCGCGTGCCGAGGACCTGGAGAGTGTGTGATTACCGCAGTTCCGGTAGATTTCCCGGACTCCGCCCTGGCGACGGAGGTTTTTGACGATCTGGCCCGGGTCGAGGCGTCGCTCCTGGAGACGGCGCATCCCGGTGACGAGCTCTTTACCGAGGCCTCCAGGCATTCCATCGCGGCGGGCGGCAAGCGGTTCCGGGCCCTGCTGGTCCTGCTGGCCGCGCAGTTCGGCGACCCGAAGGACCCGCGGGTCATCCAGGCCGCGGTGGCCATCGAGCTGACCCACCTGGCCACGCTGTTCCACGACGACGTCATGGATGAGGCCGAGGTCCGCCGCGGCCAGCCCTCGGTCAACTCCCGGTGGAGCAACTCGGTCGCGATCTTGACCGGGGACTTCCTGTTCGCGCAGGCCTCCCGCATCCTCGCCGACCTCGGCCCGGCGGCGGTCCGGATCCAGGCCGAGACGTTCGGCCGGCTGGTCGACGGGCAGCTGTCCGAGACCATCGGGCCGCGGGGCGGGCAGGACCCGCTCGACCATTACATGCACGTGATCACCGAGAAGACCGGATCGCTGATCGCCACCTCCGGGCAGTTCGGCGCCCTGTTCTCCGACGCCCCGGCGGAGGTAGCGACGCGGATCGCGGTGGCCTGCGAGCGGCTCGGCGTGGCCTGGCAGCTGTCCGACGACGTGATCGACATCGCCAGCGACTCGGCGCAGTCGGGCAAGACGCCCGGCACCGACCTGCGCCAGGGCGTGCGCACCCTGCCGGTCCTGTACGCGCTGCGCTCGACCGGCCAGGCGGCGACCGACCAGGCGGGGCCGGCCGGATCCGACGCCGACCGGCGGCTGCATGAGCTGCTCGCCGAGGCCGACCTGACCGATGACGCGCTGCTGGCGGAGACACTGGCCCTGCTGCGCGCCCATCCGGCCCTGGCCGAGTCGCGCGAGCACGTGCTGAGCTGGGTACAGGGCGCCCGGAACGAGATCATGGCGCTGCCCGACGTGCCGGCCCGGGCGGCGTTCCTGGCCCTGTGCGACTTCGTGGAGAAGCGAACCGGCTGACAAGGCGCTGGCTACGGCCAGGTTCGGGCCGATCACCACGCAGATCGTGTCGGCCGGCGAGTTCTACTTCGCCGAGGATTACCACCAGCAGTATCTTTTCCGGCAGTAAAACCCGTACGGGTACTGCCCGGATCACGGCACGGGTGTGGCTTGCCCGGTCGGAGTGATCCGCGCCGAAGGCTGAGGCCTGTAGCGTTTGCCGGCCGCAGGCCAGATAGGGCTGCCGTTCACCAGCAGCGTTATTGACTCCTCGTCGGTCCCGTGCGTGCCGCGCGATGTCAGCATCCGGACGCGCGACCTCGCGCGGCGGCCGGAATACCGGCCCCGCCCCTCAGCGGCCGTGGCGCCAAACCTCAGTTCAGAATCAAATTAAGGCGGACCTGCAATAAATATCCAGGTTATCTACGGATGATATCAGGTAAATCTTCAGGATTTTTTATGATTCTCAGAGGTAACGCATACAGCCATCCCTTCGGCTCGGCTTGCCTGGACCTCCAGGGCGCCGTGTAGCTGCGGCTGGGCTTGCTCGGATGCGTCGGCGCAGGCAGCGCCCGTCGAGGCCAAGTTCCGCGAGGCCATGAGCGCCGAGGAGGAGAACGCGGATCAAATTGAGGGCCGACGGTCAAGGCCGACCCTTAAAGACAACTGCACCACGCATCACCAGACGAAAGGCGTGTTCACCATGAACACCAAGTCCATCCTCACCAGGGGCGCAGTACTCGCCGGATCAGCCGGCCTGCTGGCAAGCCTCGGAGCGATCGGCGCCACCGCTGCGTCCGCTTCCACTCACCGCAGCCAGACGCTCACCGCGACGACCAAGATCGTCAACCGCTACGACGGCGGCGGCAACGGCTCCTGGGCCTACGACTCCTTCGGCCGGGTCCTGAACCTCCAGTACCTGGGCAAGGTCACCCAGGCCATGATCGTCGCCAACCCGGCGCTGGCCTCGACGCCGTACATGTACACCGCGACGCTTACCGACAAGGGAACCTTCAAGGACATCCCTGGCGCGTTCACCCCCAACCAGGGCGGCCGCAATGCCGGCAAGACCCTGCGGCCCACCCAGGTCAAGGGCACCATGTCTGGCTACGGCGACTTCGCCGTGTTCTACGCGAGCCAGAAGGCCGCGGGCTACCGCGGCGACGCCTACACGGTCCCGCCGGCGCTGCGCGGGTCCGCGAGGAACCTGCTCTACCCGTCGAGCACCTGGCCTGAGCTGGCATTCGCCAACGGCACCACGTTCGCTGGCGTGAGCGAGACCGGCTACAGCTACACCTACACCGTCATCAAGACCGTTCATGGCAAGCACGTCCGGGTTCAGACCTGGGTGGATAGCGCCTGGAACGGCGACGGCCAGCTCCGCGGCGACGGCAACATCACCGGCTGAGCAATCCCATCCCCGAACGGAGCCGGGCGACCCGACGGGCCGCCCGGCTCTGCCATGTGCTCAGCCGATCAGGAAGCTGAAGACCGGCCCGCCGACGCTGTGACAGGATCGGGGTGCGCCCGGTTGGCGCGCTCACGGGCCTGCTTGACCGCGGCCAGCATCGCCGCGCAACGCGCGACCAGCTCGGCCTAGTTGACTTCCCAGGTGTCGTGGCCCGCCAGCAGCGCGCTGAGGTCGCCCGGTCCGCTGCGGGCCCGGGCCGCGGCGATCTGCTCGGCCATCAGCCGGTCGTAGCTCGGCTGCTCCGCCTGCCGGAACACCCCGACCGGCGTGTGCCGGAAGTCGGCCGCGTCGAGCCGGGACAACGCGAACGCGTAGGACGGGTCGGGCCGGTGCGCGTCGTGGGTGATCAGCGTGTCCGGGTCGGCGCCCTCGACGTCGACCGCCTCGAGCTCACCGTGACGGCCGAACCGCAGCCCCTTCGAGGCTCCCGGACCGAAGCGGACCGGTGCCCCGTGCTCCAGGCGGATCAGCCGCTCGCCCGCCGAGGCCGTTTGCTTGAGCGGCTCGAACGCGTCGTCGTTGAAGATGGGGCAGTTCTGGTAGATCTCGATGAACGCGGCGCCCTGATGGTCGGCGGCGGCCCGCAGCACCGAGGTCAGGTGCTTGCGGTCCGAGTCGATGGTCCGCGCCACGAAGCTCGCGTCGGCCCCGAGGGCCAGCGACACCGGGTTGAACGGGTGGTCCAGCGACCCGAACGGGGTGGACTTGGTGACCTTGCCCTGCTCGGAGGTCGGCGAGTACTGGCCCTTTGTCAGCCCGTAGATCCGGTTGTTGAACAGCAGGATCTTGATGTTGACGTTGCGGCGCAGCGCGTGGATCAGGTGGTTGCCGCCGATCGACAGCGCGTCGCCGTCTCCGGTGATGACCCAGACCGACAGATCGGTCCGGGACGTCGCGAGCCCGGTGGCGATGGCCGGCGCCCGGCCGTGGATGGAGTGCATCCCGTAGGTGTTCACGTAGTACGGCAGCCGGGACGCGCAGCCGATCCCGGAGATGACGACCACGTTCTCCCGCGGCACCTCCAGCTCGGGGAGGAAGGCCTGGAAGGCGGCCAGGATGGCGTAATCGCCGCACCCAGGGCACCATCGTACTTCCTGATCGGACTTAAAATCTTTTGTCGCCGAACGGACCGTGGCTTTGGGCACCAGGGTCAGCGAGGCGAGCCGGCGGCTGTCGCCTTCCCCGGCGCCTCCCTCGGGGGCGGTGGTCTTGCCGTGGCCGTTCGACTCAGTGCCGTTCATCTCAGTGCCGTTTGTGTCAGGCATGCCCGATCACATCCTCGATGACGCCGGCGAGTTCGGCGGCCTGGAACGGCAGGCCGCGCACCCGGTTGTAGGAGATCACGTCGACCAGGTACCGTCCGCGCAGCAGCAGGGCGAGCTGGCCGAGGTTGATCTCCGGGAGCAGCACCTTGTCGTAGCGGCGGAGCACCTCGCCCAGGTTCGGCGGGAACGGGTTGAGGTGCCGCAGGTGCGCCTGGGCCACCGCGTGCCCGGCGTTGCGGACCCGGCGGACCGCCGCGCCGATGGCGCCGTACGTCGATCCCCAGCCCAGCACCAGCACCCGGGCGCTGCCGTCGGGGTCGTCGACGGAGAGCGGCTCGATGTCGGCCGCGATGCCGTCGATCTTGGCCTGGCGCAGCCGGACCATCCGGTCGTGGTTGTCGGGGTCGTAGGAGATCTCCCCGGTGACGTCGGCCTTCTCGATGCCGCCGATCCGGTGCTCGAGGCCCGCGGTGCCGGGGATGGCCCACGGGCGGGCCAGGGTCACCGGGTCCCGCCGGAACGGCTCGAACCCGCCACTGTGCTCGCCCGGCCTGGCCGGGCCGCCGGCTCGGCGAAGGAGAACTCGGCGCTCAGGTCGGGCAGGCTGGCGGTGTCCGGGATCCGCCACGGCTCGGAGCCGTTGGCCAGGTAGCCGTCGGAGAGCAGGATTACCGGGGTCCGGTATTTCACCGCGATCCGGGCCGCCTCGATCGCGGCGTTGAAGCAGTCGGCGGGGCTGGCCGGGGCGACGATGGGCACCGGCGACTCGCCGTTGCGGCCGAACATGGCCGGCAGCAGGTCGGTCTGCTCGGTCTTGGTCGGCATCCCGGTGGACGGGCCGGCCCGCTGGATGTCGCAGACGATCAGGGGCAGCTCGACCGACACGGCCAGGCCGACGGTCTCGGCCTTGAGCAGCATGCCGGGTCCGGACGTGCTGGTCACGCTCAGCGAGCCGCCGAACGAGGCGCCCAGGGCCGCGCCCACGGCGGCGATCTCGTCCTCGGCCTGGAACGTGCGGACCCCGAAGCGCTTGTGCTTGGCCAGCTCGTGCAGGATGTCCGAGGCCGGCGTGATCGGGTAGGAGCCGAGGAACAGCGGTAGCCCGGCCAGCTGGGAGGCCGCGATGAGCCCGTAGGCCAGCGCGGTGTTCCCGCTGATGTTGCGGTACGTGCCGGGGGTCAGCGGGGCCGGCTTGACCTCGTAGCGGGCCGGGAACGCCTCGGTCGTCTCGCCGAAGTTCCAGCCCGCACCGAACGCGGCCACGTTCGCGGCCATGATCTCGGGCTTGCTCGCGAACTTGGCCTTGAGGAAGCTGAGCGTGCCGTCGGCGGGCCGGTCGTACAGCCAGGACAGCATGCCGAGCGCGAACATGTTCTTGGCCCGCTCGGCGTCCTTGCGGGTGATGTCGAAGGACTCCAGGGCCTTGACCGTCATCGAGGTGATCGGCACGGCGTGCACGTTGTACTGCTCCAGCGAGCTGTCCTCGAGCGGGCTCACCTGGTAGCCGACCTTGGTCAGGTTACGCTTGGTGAACTCGTCGGTGTTGACGATCAGGTCGCCGCCGCGGGGCAGGTCCGAGATGTTGGCCTTCAGCGCCGCCGGGTTCATCGCGATCAGGACATCCGGCGCGTCTCCCGGCGTGAGGATGTCGTGATCGGCGAAATGCAGCTGGAAGCTCGATACGCCGGCGAGGGTGCCTGCCGGGGCCCGGATTTCCGCCGGGAAATTCGGCTGGCTGGACAGGTCGTTGCCGAAGATCGCCGTCTCCTGAGTGAACCTGTCTCCGGCGAGCTGCATGCCGTCACCGGAGTCGCCGGCGAACCTGATGATGACGTGATCGAGCTGCTGGACCTGCTTGGTCACAGTTGGAAGACCTCCTCGGCATGCCGCGGCCGAACACTCTCGCAGCACCACCCCACGGCCCGGGGCATTAGGACGGTACAAATCTTACGCCGGAACAGGCGCGCCAACGTTCATCTGCGCGTTGATATTCCCAGGCCCGCGAGGACCTAGCCGGGCCGATGTAGTTTGTGACAGATTCCGGTAACAACCCGCGGCCAGGTTTGTGGATAACGTGCCTGGCCGCGCGGCCGGGACTTGGTGTCATCATGCGACTGCTAGCCGAACGCGGGATCCCGGGAGGTGCATGGTCGTGCGCGCTGACCGGCGGGGCGCGGGGCTGAGTTCCAGCCGGGCCGGCGCGGCCGCCCGGCTCGTGGCCGCCGTGCTGCCGCTGGTCGCCCTGTGCAGCGGGATCGGCGCCGCGGTCGCGGGCGGCGCCGGCGCGATCGCCGGACTCGCGGTCGCCGCCGTCGTCCTGGCCGTGGCGGGCGCCTACTGCGACCGGCTGGCCCTGTCCGCGATGGCGGCCCGGCCGGTGAGCGAGGTCGAGCATCCCGAGCTCTACCGCCTGGTGCGGGAGCTGAGCAAGGGCGGCCGGCTCCCGGTGCCCCGGCTCTTCCTGTCCCCGGCCGAGCAGCCGAACTCGTTCGCGGTCGGCCGCAATCCGCGCAGCGCCGCCATCTGCTGCACCGAGGGCCTGCTCGCCTCGCTCGACGAGGCCGAGCTGCGCGGCGTGCTCGGGCACGAACTCGCCTACGTGTCCGGCCGGGACCTCCTGCCCGCCACGGTATCGGCGGGCTTGGCCACCGTGATCACGTTCCCGGCCGGCCTGGCCCGGCTGCTGCCCCCGCGCGCCGCGCCGGTCCCCGCGCCGGCCACCGCGTCGTCCGGCCTCGGCGTGGTCGAGGCGTCACTCATGCTGATCCTGGGACCGGTCGCCGCGCTCGTCATCCGGCTGTCGGTAACCCGGCAGCGCGAGTACCGGGCCGACACGGCAGGCGCCCTGCTGGCCGGCGACCCGGTGGCCCTGGCCAGCGCCCTGCGCAAGATCGAGGCCGGCGTCGCAGAGCTGGCCCTGGCCCCCGACGCCCGGCTGAGCTCCGTCGCTCACCTGATGATCGCCAGCCCGTTCCGCCCAGATGGGTTCGCCCGGCTGTTCGCCACCCACCCGCCCTTGGGCGAGCGCCTCCGCCGCCTCGAAGCCCTGGCCGGCTACCGCCGCTGAGCCGCCTGTCCGGCTTAGCTCTTACAGGTACAACGGCCCACCGACCAGGAAAACCACGTCGGCACGCCTAGCGGTAGTTGGTGAACTGGACGGCGAAGTCGAACTCCTTGCCCTTCAGCAGCGCAATCACGACCTGCAGATCGTCCTTCTTCTTGGCCGAGACGCGCAGCTCCTCGCCCTGGATCTGGGCCCGGACGCCCTTCGGCCCCTCGTCCCGGATGATCTTCGACAGCTTCCTGGCGTTGTCCTGGCTGATGCCCTCCTTGAGGGCGACGGCCAGCCGGTACTCCTTGCCGGAAAGCTTGGGATCGGCCGGGTCCAGGGTCTTGAGCGACACACCGCGCTTGACCAGCTTGTCCTTGAACACGTCGAGAACGGCCATGGCGCGTTCCTCGCTGTTGGCGCGGATGTCCACGGCGTGCTCGCCGGACCAGGCGATGGACGCGCCCACGCCGCGGAAGTCGAACCGGGTACCTATCTCCTTGGCCGCCTGGTTGAGCGCGTTGTCAACTTCCTGGCGGTCGAGCTTGGACACGATGTCAAATGAAGACTCTTGGGATGCCACGGCACCCAGGCTAGACGTGCCAGCCGGGGGTCGTCACACTGGACGCGCCGGCCGCCGGTCAGACCCGGTATGGCACTGACGGACCGTCGGCTAACTGTCTCGTCGTGTCTTGAGCTATCCTTTTCGATGCCGCCCGCGCGGACGGCACACGGCAGGTTGCCCGAGTGGCCAAAGGGAGCGGTCTGTAAAACCGTCGGCTCAGCCTACGTTGGTTCGAACCCAACACCTGCCACACATCTCCGCAGGTCAAAGCCGGTGACGTCGGATGGTGTCACCGGCTTTTGGCGTGAAAGGGAGCGGTTACGCGGACCGTCGGCTGTGTCCCGTGGGCTATGCGTGGGCCGGATCCGGCCGGCGCTCGGCTTTGGCCGGTAGCGCTTCAGGTTCCGTCTGAGCTGGGGAAACAGTCGACTCACGCTGTGGCCGACGGCCCCGGCCCTGGTCTGCTGCAGGAGGAATTCGTGGGCTGCGGGCGGGCCGACGGGGAGATCTGCGTACATATAGATGACATGCATCGGGCCAGGCTGAGCCGAGGCCGGTGTCTTCCGCGCGAGACCTCCCCAGCTCAGACGCGTCACGATTGACCGTGTAGGCATTCGCGCGGGTGCTGAGGCCCCGCTGGAGCTTGAGGAGGTCCCGATGCCTATCGTAGGCGGGTTGGATATCCACCGGAAGCAGCTGACGTTCGACTACCTGGACACGGAGACCGGGGAGGTGAAGCGCGGCCAGGTCGCCCCGGCCGACCGGGCGCACCTGCGGACCTGGCTGGTGCGGTTCGCCGGCCGTGATGACGTCGCGTTCGCGCTGGAGGGGTGCACCGGCTGGCGCTACGTCGCGGAGGAGCTGGCCGCCGCCGGTGTCGCGGCGCACGTCGCCGAGCCGGCCGATACCGCGTTCGCCCGGGGCCGCAAGCGGCACGCCAAGACCGACAAGACCGACTCGCGGCACCTGCGGGAGCTGCTGGCTGAGGGCCGGCTGCCGGAGTGCTGGATCCCGCCGTCGCACATCCTGGAGTGCCGGGCGCTGCTGGAGACCTATCATGACCTGCGCGCCGAGCACACTGCCGGGTGCAGCGCATCCACGCGGTGTTCTTCCACCAGGGCGCCCCGGCTCTGGGCGAGGCCGCGCTGCGCACCGGCCGCGACCTGCAGGCGGTGCGCGCGGCCGCCGCCTGCCACCTGTCACCGGCCGGGCAGCTGCAGGTGGACACCGCCTTGGACATGCTCGCCGCCCTCGAGGCCCGCCTGGAGGTGCTGCGGCACCGGCTGCTGGCCGCGGCCCGGCACCTGACCGGCGCGAAGGTGCTCGCCGCGCGGCTGTACGGGGTCGGCCCGGCCACCGCGCTGGCGATGACCTGCTGGCTGGGCGGCGCCGGGCGGTTCTCCTCTTCCCGCAAGGCGGTCCGGTTCGCCGGGCTGGACATCACCGTCTGGTCTTCGGACCGCAAGGGCCCGCCCGGGCGGCTGTCCCGGCAGGGACCGCCGGTGCTGCGCTGGGCGGTGTATGAGGCCGGCAAGACCCACGCCCGCGCGTCGGCTCCCGACCACCGCTACTACGCCCAGGTGAAGGACCGCCAGGACGGCAAGCGCGCCGCCCTGTCCGAGGCCCGCAAGATCCTCCGCCAGGCCTGCCACATCCTGGCCGAGCTCGGCGACGACGCGCTGACCGCCGCCTGAACCCCGTTCCCGTCCCGCATGGTGGCCATCCTGGCCAGGGCCAGGCGGCGAGCCGGCGCCGACCTCACCGGATGGGGTGTAACCGCGGCCAGCTCCTGCCAGTCCGCTGTCAGCCGCTCCCGGTCCTGCCGCGCAGGGCCAGGCGGACGGCCTGTATAGACTGAGCGGCCGCATCCCCCGCAGGCGGGAGGACGCCCAATCGATCATCTTGTCGCCGGGCGCGGCACAGCGCCCGCGGGCCTAGGTAAGCCTGGCTGCCCCCTCGCCGCCCCCCGTCCCGCCACGGATCAGGTCACCCCGTCCCAGACCAGAAAGGCCCGCGCCAGCCCCGAAACCGCCCAACTCCCGTCGCTCACTCCCTTGCCCCCTGCCGGCCATGGTCCGCTCCCGGGTGGCCGCGTCAAGGGTGTTACCTTACCGCGCTCGTTGAGCGGGGGTAACGACGTTCGCGGTGAACAGCGGCATCTGGCTGATGGCCGCTCCAGAATTTGACAAGGGAACCCTCGCGAGGACCCTGATCGGGCCATGCGGGCAGGTCACAGGCCTACCCGATCGGCGGCAAGCCTACGGGCCCTCGCCCCTTGTCAAATTCCTGCACTCTCAGCGTCGTCCCGCTTACGGCCATCGCCGAACCACTTGCAGTCACCGCGCGATGCAGGTAAGCGGACGGCGTCCGGCCGCCAGGACGGTCGGTGTGCACCGTCGGCTTTCCACGGACGGCCACGGACGGGCCGCGCCGGTCGCGGGTTCCGGCTTGACGTGAGCCGCTGAGTCGAGCGTGCATCCGTACACACGGCCCGCCGGCCCCGGTGATCTGCCGGGGGCAGGCGGCCGGGGAAGGCGGGTGCGCTGATGACTGGGCCGCATATCCGGGAGAGCGTGACGGCGGCCGGGCGGGCGGAGCGGGCGCGGGTCGCCCGCGCGTTCGTCGGCGGGGTGCTCGGTCCCGGGCACCCGTGCGGGGATGACGCCGCCCTGCTGGTAAGCGAGCTGTTCGGCAATAGTGTCCGGCAATAGCCGGTCGGGGCTGCGGGCGGGACGGTCACGGTCGCGGTCAGCGCGGGGGACGGTCTTGTCCGGGTGGAGGTCACCGATCGCAGCGGCCCTGAGGTGCCGGAGCTGCACCGTGCTGGCCGGGATGCGGAAGGCGGCCGGGGGCTTCAGCTCGTTGCGGGCCTGGCGGCGCGGTGGGGGCGGCGGCGGCGTGGCGGGCGGACGGTGACCTGGTTCGAGCTGCGGCACCCATTTAGCGACCGGGATAGGTGATGTCTAGTTCGCCGTGGCCTGGGGTTCGGCCGCCATCGTGCCCGGATAGGCCACGTTCTACGGTGCCCGGTTCGTAGCCCTGACCGGGTACGACAGTGATCTGCCGAAGGGCGGCGCGGTAGTCCGGAGCGATGATCCCTCCGAACGCCACCCGCGAGTTCCGGGCGTTGCGGCAGGCTTCGGAAGGTTGTAACGCCAGGCGTTCCCGGGGTCGGCGTTCAGCGTGAGACCGAACCTCGCGCTGTCCGCCGCTAGCTGGATCTTCACCTCAGAGGCACGCGATGCTCACATCACCTGTTAGCCGGGTCCTCACATCTGCGCCTGGCTCTCGTCTGTCCGAGAGCCGGTTATGCACCTGTCGTGGGCCGGTGATTGACCTGGCATGTACCTGCCGTGTACCTACACCGGTTACGCACCGGATCACGACGCTACGAGGCGCCTGGTCGGCTGGTGCGGATCTGAGTAGGGAATCAGGGGCGCGCCATAGGCGTCGTTCCTCGCTATCTGCCGGCCAGGACCGAGGCGCAGGTAGTGGTCATCTAAATCACCGGAGGAACCCGGCAACCGGACCGATGTGCCCGCGGATTAAGAGTCCGCTGCTGTGTTACAGGACAGCCGTCGTGTACTACGCGCCGGATCTGAACGGTTGGGGCTGGGCCGGGCGCGCACATCAGATTAGAAGTGGCTGAAGCCCCAGTTCAAGACGCGGGTGGCTACCGGCCCGGTGGCGGTGATGTCGTCGCCGGGGGTGCCCAGCGTCGCCCCGATCAGGGTCAGGCCGTTCTGGGTCGCCTCGAAGAGCAGGCAGTTGCCGGCCGCCAGGGTGTCGCCGGTCTTGATCCCGGTCGCGCCCGGATAGGCACCGATCAGCGGGTCGGTGTTCGGCCAGAAGTAGCCGTGGTGGCCGCCGCCGGCCGGGAGCGAGTAGCTGACCTGGCTGACGATCCCGGCGAACACCGGGTAGCTCATCGCATACCGGCCCAGCGTGATCAGGTTCGCGGGGGTCGACCAGGTGGAGTACTCGCCCGGCCACGGCATGCCGTCGAAGTTCGAGAAGTACGTGCCGGTCAGGCCGAGCCTTCGGGCCTCGGTGTTCATCTTGGCGATGAACGCGCCGGTCCAGGGGCCGTAGGCCTGCGCGAGGGTATAGGCGGCGTCACAGCCGGACGGCAGCAACAGCGCCTCGAGCAGCTCCAGCGCGGTCAGCCGGTCGCCCACGATCAGGCCGGCGGTGCTCGGCCCGTCCTGGCTGTTCAGGTAGGCGATGACCGACTCGGGCACCGTGATCTCCCGGTTCAGGTCGCCCGCCTGGATCACCACCAGGGCGGTCATGACCTTCACGATGCTGCCGATAGGCCGTTCGGTGTTCAGGCCAAGGCTCCACAAGACCTGGCCGGTGGCCGCGTTGGCCAAAGCGGCGCCCGTCACCTGGATGCCGGCCGGGCCACCCACGACAGCGGGCGCGGCCTGCCTGGCCGAGACGGACAGCGCGGCCGAGGCGGCCTGCGGTCCCGCAGGGGCTCCCGGGATCGAGGCGCCCCCCGTGACAGAGCTGGCCTGGCCGGCCGGATGGACCTGGAGGGCCACGCGCGGATGCGTGCCGCCAGCGTCGGCCGTCAAGACGGCGGCGCCCGCTACCAGCAGGGCCACCGTGACGGCGAGGAGAACCCGGACTGCATGCCACGGTGAGAGCATATACACATTCACTAGCCTAAACTCGAAATCAGCAGCGAGTCTACCCCTGCCGGGCGGGCCATCGCGTGATCGCCGGAGCACAGCAAGCACACCGCTGGGCTCCTCGCCGCCGCGGCACCTGCGGCGTAGGGCGTGACCCCAGAGATGGCCGGTGCCAGCTCCGAGGCCGGCGACGCCTCGGCGACGCCTCGGCCGGCAGTGCCGCGTCCCCGATAACTCCAGCCGACTTGCCGCCTGCTGTCATCCGGCCTGCCGGACCGGGCCATTACTACTGCCAAGGATCGGCCGGCGGGGTCGCGGCCTCCACGGGCCGCTGGCCAGGCAGCGGACCTGCCGGGATGACGTAGCGTTACGAACAACCTGTTATCAAATGATTGCTTTCGCGCATATCGAATAGGAATACCTATTAGCTTGATAGGAACTTGGGAACCCCGATGCGCCGAGCATCCAGTTATGCGTGAGTCCCGTCGGCCGAGTCTGCATGAGTCTGTCGTGGAAGCGGGGGAAGGATTGTCAGCAGGATTGGCGGCAGTCCTTGCGGTACCACGGCAGCTGTGGCTGGGCTGCGGGCCCGCCCAGGGCTCGGCACCGGGACGGTGTCGCCTGGGGTGAACGGGTGGCAGCTGACCTGGCCGGCTGGCGTCGTGCGATGATCGGGGCATGGGGTCCGCCGTCGGATCGGACGCCGTGGCCGGCCGTGTTGCCCGCCCTGGTGCGGGCGGTATCGTGTCCCGTCCCAGGCTGTTCGAGCAGCTCGGGGCGCCGGCCCGGGTGACCGTGGTGTCGGCGCCGGCGGGGGCCGGCAAGACGGTGCTGCTGCGGTCGTGGATCAGCGCGGCGGGGCTGGCGGAGCGTGCCGCGTGGGTGCCGGTGGGGCGCGGTGAGCGTGATCCGCAGCAGTTCTGGCTGTCGGTGCTGGGCGCGCTGCGCCAGACGGCGCCGGGGGCCTGGCTGGTGCGGGCGCTGTCGGCGGCGCCGGAGCTGGACGGGTGGGCGGTCGCCGAGCGGCTGCTGGCGGACCTGGCGCCGCTGGCGGACTGGGTCTGGCTGGTGATCGACGACGTGCACGAGCTGGGCCCGGACGCGCTGGCCCAGCTGGAGCTGCTTTTGTTGCGGGCTCCGCCGGGGTTGCGGTTCGTGCTGGCGGCCCGGCATGATGTGCGGCTGGGCCTGCACCGGCTGCGGCTGGAGGGCGGGCTGGCCGAGATCCGCGAGCCCGACCTGCGGTTCACCGTGGCCGAGGCCCGGGAGCTGTTCGGCGCGGCCGGGGTGGCGCTGCCCGATCCGGCGCTGCTGGTGGAGCGGACCGAGGGGTGGGCGGCGGGGCTGCGGCTGGCCGCGCTGTCGCTGGCCGGGCACCCGGATCCGGGGCGGTTCGCGGCCGAGTTCTCCGGCAGCGAGCGGACGGTGGCCGAGTACCTGCTGGCCGAGGTGCTGGACCGGCAGAGCGAACCGGTGCGGCGGCTGCTGCTGCGGACCTCCATCTTGGAGCGGGTCAACGGGGAGCTGGCCGGCCTGCTGACCGGGGATGAGGGCGGGGAGCGGGTGCTGCTGGACCTGGAGGCGGCCGGCGCGTTCGTGGTGTCCCTGGACCCGGCCCGGTCCTGGTTCCGCTACCACCACCTGTTCGCCTGCCTGCTGCGGCTGGAACTGCGCCGCACCGAGCCGGGCGCGGTGACCGGGCTGCACGCCGCAGCCGCCGGCTGGCTCGCCGCCCGCGGGTTCGGGGGGGAGGCGGTCGCGCGGCCGCCGCCACGTCCGTGCATACCCGCATACTTCCACGCCGCCGTGTACCGTGTCAGCTGACAGCGTAAAATGCGTACGCTATCAAGATAGCGTTGATATCCACACGAGAGAAGCTTATGCCTGATAACGAGACGTTCCACACCTCTTTCCCCTCAGGGCCGGCGTTGCCGCCGGGCCAGAATGTCTCCTGGTCCGCGGAGAGCGAGAGCGGCGGGGGCCGGGACTACGAGGACATCATGCTGCGCCGGGTCCCGGCCGCCGTCGCGCACCGCTTTCGCGGCGCGGCGGGGGCCCGCGGGTTCACCCACGCCCAGTTCCTGACCGCGCTGGTCAGCCTGCACGAGGCCATGCGCAAGCGCGCCGACGACGGGGACGCCGAGATGGCCGCGGCGCTGAACCAGCTGGGCCTGGGCACGGTGTCCATCTGATGTTCTAACTGGTAGGGAGCGGATTACGAACCATGCTGAATACCTCAGCCGGAGCGGGGAGCCCTGGGGGCTACTCCCGGGTTGGTGATTACCGTATAGGTCTCCCGGGCTGCGCAGCAGGGCCAGGTCAGGAGGCTCCACCGGTCGGCGGTTGCGATGCGTGCCGGCCATGTCCGCGGCGTGCGGCGCGTCGGCGTGCCGCGTGGCTGACGGGCGAGCTGGCGGCTGCGGGGACGTCTGTCTCCGGGCGCGGGATGCATGAGGTGCAACGAGAGCGGCTGGTTGCCAGGTCAGGCGCGTGACGTGGCCAATGATGCAGGGGCCCGGCGCGTCCCTCGCAGCTGCGGCGCCGGCCGGGCAGCGCTCACCGGGACCGCCGATGATGCGCCGGATGCAGCCGGCCGCACCCGGATGCATCGCGATGCCAGCAGGCGCAACGATGATGCACGCCGCGCAACGGCATCAGCCGCATCATCGTTGCATCAGATCCAGGCGGGATCATGGAGTCCCAGGTCACCATAGCCGCACGGCGCTCCGGCCGGCCGAGGGGCGCCGCAACGCCGCACGCTGCGCCGCAGGCAGCGCGTGTTCACGCGAACTGCGGAATGTTGCATCTGATGCAACTCCGCGCCTTTGCGATCTGGTAGCAAAAGCGTGCCGGCACCAGTGCGGATCGAAGTCCAGGCCGGTCCGCTCGCGCAGCCGCAGCACCAGGTCGTAGGCCGCGGCATAGGTCCACGCCTGCCCGCGCGGGCCGGCGAACAGGTTCACGAACACGTAGTCGGAGTCCAGGTCGCCGTACTCGGTGGCCAGGTAATCACCGTAGAGCCGGATGACCTGGGCGCGGACCGGGATGGTCCGCGGATCGCGGCCCTTGGACCGCGCCCCGTTGCCGTTGGCGCGCGGCACGATGGTGACCTCCCGCTCGGCCACGGCGATGTCCTCGTGCCGGAGCCCGAGCGCTTCGCCGATCCGAACGCCGGCGTCCCACAAAATGGCCAGCAAGAGCCGGTCCCGCAGGTGCTCGCAGGCATCCAGGATGGCCTGCATCTCCGCGGCGGTCACCACCCGCGGCAGCTTCTTCGGCGGCTTCAGGGCAATGGTCCGGCGGGCCTGCGGCTTGCCGGCACTCACGTGATGCAAGAACGGCCTGAACCCGCCGTTCCGGCGGCCGCCGGCCTGCCAGGTGGTCAGCAACTCGCCGACATCAGCGCCGTGCCGCGCCTGGTGGGCGTAGAAAGCGGCCAGGGCCGCCAGCTTACGGTTCACCGTCGCCGCGCCCACGTAAGATTCCGCCGACGGCAGCACCGCCACCAGGCCGTCCCGCCCAGCCGGCGGCAGCGCCAGCCAGGCCACGTACTCGCCCAGGTCCTCCAGCCGCACCTCCCGCCAGTCCACGTCCCGCCGGGCAAGGAACACCAGGAAATCCTTCAGATCATGGGCGTACGCCTTCACCGTGTTCGGCGACCGCTCGATGCTGGTCAGGTAGGCCAGCCACCCCTCAGCCTGGCCCGACCGGGATGTCGTCATCGCCCAGGACAGTCCACGATTCCAGCCCGGACCAGGGCATCGCGACACGCTGCACTCGCATGATTCCTCCACTTCACCGACGTGCTGGATGAAGCGGCAGATAACCACGTCTATGAAGCAGCCGCCAAGGGGCTCAAGTGACCGTCGTGGACGTCAAGGACAGCCCCAGGGAGGCTCCAGATAAAGACAATTTCCACCTGGTTCAGCCAGGAGGCGTGTACTGGCGTGTGGATCATGATCGCGTTGGGGTGGGCATCGCGCAGCCGCCGGGCGGCGGCCTGGCCCCGGTGATCAGAGCCGTTATCGACGATGGCGAACACGCGGGGCGCGCTGGCGTAGGGCTCGTGGCTCATCACCTGGCCCATCAGCGTCGTGAACGGGGCGATCCCGGTGGTGGGCGGGCAGCAGGCCGTGACCTGCACGGTGCGCACGTCGAGGGCAGCCAGCAGCGCCAGGGCTCCGGCGCGCTGGTATTCGTGCTCCACATGTGCCTGGCCGGCTGCGCCCGGGTGCCCCGGTGGGGTGGCAGCGGGCCCGGGCGTGGATGGAAGGCTTGGCGTCCACCGAGACGATCCGGTCCCCGGGCCGCAACGGCTGGTCCTGGTAAAACCCCTGGTAGAGGCTGAGGATCACGGTGGCCTTCGCGGCGAAGTCCGGGTCACGGGGAAAGACCCACGACTGGTACTGCCAGGGTTTGATGGGATGCTCGGCCAAGATCCGCAGCACCGAGGACGGTGAGATCACGCTGACCAGGCCCTGGGTCACCAGTTCGGCGGCCAGCTCCGGGGCAGTCCAGCGGGACAGCGGCACCCCGGTGGTGGCGGGCAGCTGGCAGGCCAGCGCGGCCACCGCGGCCCGTTCGGGCGCGCTGATCCGCCGCGGGCGGCCCGGCCGGGGCAGGTCCTTCAGCCCGTCCAGCCCGCGGGCGGCGAACCGGCCCCGCCACTTGCGCACGGTGTCCACGCTGATCCCCAGGCCCGCCGCGATCCGGGCACTGGCCCGGCCGCGGGCCGCCGCCAGCACGATCTGCGCCCGCAGCCAGTCCCGGTAAGCGGTCCTGGCCCCACGGGCCCGTTTCTTTAAGACCCTGCGCTCACCAGCGCTCAGCATGACCGGCATCGCGGGATTGTGCGGCATGGCGCCCTCCGGGATCATCGTGGACGCGACCCGCTCCTGGGCCGGTGATCATAACTAGCACGGCACAATGAGTACCCAGCCGACGTGGACCAGGTCATGGGCGGCGGCGACGGCGAGCACCGGCCAGCTGTTCGGTGTGTGCTCGGACAGTTCCGGTTCGCTCAGGACGGTGGCCCTTGGGTGAGCCATCGTGGGGACTGGCGCTGGGCCGCGCTGGTTACCGGTCCGGGTTTCCCCCGCCCGCGGGACGGCGGCCACCACCTCTATTTCGATGAGGAAGTCTGGCCGGACCAGCCCGGGGATCATCCCCAGCATGAAGGCCGGCTCGTGGGTGATGAATTTGCTGCAGACTTCGACGTAGGCCCGGGTGTCCTGGGCGCTGGTGAGCCATTGCCGCACGCTGACGATGTCGGACAGGCTCGCGCCGGCCTGGTTGAGGTCGTCTGAATGTTACGCCAGGCCTGGGTGGCCTGGCCGGTCATGTCAGCGGCCAGTGAGCCGTTCGGGGCGAGCCCCGGTGTCCCGGAGACGACAATCTGGTCGTGGTCGGCGGGTACCCGCACCGCGTCGGCGTAATGCCCAATCTGGCGGGCGATCCCCGCGTCGATCGGATCGGTGGCGGCCATCTGGTCACTCACTCCCTTCAGGCTGTCTGGCTGAAATACGGGAAGGCGGCGTGGATGCGGGCCGGGTTGGGAGCAACGCCGTCGCCGAGCGCTGAGTTGGCCCGCAGGGACAGCATGACGTCCATGACGTCGTCGGCCAGCGCGCGGCCGTTGAACCCGGTGTAGTCGAACGAGGCCGTGGTGCCGAGCTGGTAGGGCAGGGTCAGCGGGCCAAGCCTGGCCAGGAACCGCTGGGCGTAGTTTGCCGGGTTGGCGGTCGTGCCCGCCCGCCGCGTGGTCTCCTTGACCACATCGGCGATCTGGGCGGTGAATCTGTCGTTGTCGCCCCAGGGAGGGGTGCGGTTGAAGTCTTCCCGCATCTGCGCTTCCCGCATGAACAGGTGGGTGAGAAGCGGCAGTCCCCAGCGGGCGACTTGTGTCTGCGGGGAGTGCCCGTACAGGGAGATGGTGGCCCAGCCGTGTACCAGCCCATGTCCGATCAGATCGGTGGGAACCTCCAGGACGATGACGGCGACATGGCGGCCCTCGAACAGGTTGACGTGGTTGGCGAACATCTCGGGCGTGTACCGGCCAAGGGTGAAGGAGGCCTCGTAGGCCTCCAGCGCCGCGCCGTCGCCCGCGAACACGTCCCCGGCCACGCCCGCGAAGGCCTGGACGCCCGGGCCTGAGCCGGTGACTTGGGAGATGACACCGTCGGCGAGCAGGTCGCCGGTGGCACCCGCGGCGGCGTCCGGGCCGGTGGCCCGGCGGACCTCGAACGTCTGCCGGTGGTCGGTTCCGCCGCAGTCATGGCCGGCGGCGCCGAAGCTCACCTTGAAAGACACGTCCTCGCGCGTGTCGTTGCCGGTGTCGAAGCGGAAGACGTGGAGTCCCTCATCGCGGAACGGCGCGAGCGCGCCTGGGACGGCCTCGGGGTTGACGGTCATGGCCATGACCGTCCGGCCGGGTGCGCCCTCGAAGAGGTAGAAGTCGCACAGGTTGAGTCTCGGGTCTTCCCGGCCCGTTGGAGTGTCGAAGTGATGAGACATCGGACGCCGTTCTCCTTGCGCGGGGTGGGGTCGGCGGTAACTGGTCCTTGAGGTCCGGTTACCGCGGGTGCAGCAAGAAATCTTGGCTGGCCTCTCGTTCCCAGACTAATGTTTTACAGGTTTCGTTGGTGCGGAGGTACCTCAGCGCCAGCCAACGCCTCGCCGCGCCTGGCATCTAGACGTCAGGCTTGTAGCGAGCAGGGCGGGAGGAGCCGTCCGTAGCCGCGGCGGCTGGCTCGGGTGCGCACTGGCTGCCTTGACGATGTGGATCGCTAGTGGTGCGGTGAAGCTGAAGGCCTGCCAACGGCCAGCCTTGCCTGTTCAGCTGCTGGTGGCCCGCGCGGCGGGTCCGCGGCACCGGGTTTCCCGCCCTGCCTGCCATCCAGGCGGGCGATTCAGTAGCTATGTGTGGGAGCTTGGGTGCTGCGGCCGTTGGTCAGTCTGACTGGTCCCAGCTCGCCTTGCCCGCCAGGATGGCGGCGATCACCTCTATCTCGATACGAAAGTCTGGCCGGACCAGGGCAGGAACCACCCCGAGCATGAAGGCCGGCTTGTGGGTGATGAATTTGCTCCGGACTTCGACATAGGCCTGGACGTCCCCAGCACTGGTCAGCCACTGCCGGACGCTGACGATGTCGCGAAGGCTCGCGCCCGCCTGGTTCAGGGTCGTCTCGATGTTCTGCCATGCCTGGGTGGCCTGGCCGGTCATGTCGCCCGGTAGTGAGCCATCCGGAGCCAGCCCTGGTGTCCCGGAGACCAGGATCTGGTCGTAGCCGGCAGGCACCCGGACCGCATCGGCGTAGTGTCCGATCTGGCGGGCGATTCCCGCGTCGAACGACTCGGTGGCGGTCATCTGGTCATCCTTCCTTCATGCTGTCTGGCCGGAATACGGGTAAGCCGGCACGGATCCGGGCCGGGTCGGTCAGCTGGCCGCCAGTCCGGCAACCGTGGCGGGCAGGCCGCCGGATTCCCCGGCCGGCGCGAGCTGGCCGTTTTGGCCCACGGCCCAGCCGACTAGCGTCTGCGCGCCAGGATCGAGGGCATACAGGTAGCGGCCGTCACCGGTGATCGCTTCGTCGCGCAGGCCTTTCCGGTCTCGCCCGGTCGAGCCGGCGACCGGGTCGGCCAGCTTGAGGCCCCGGTCGGCCGTGATCTCATAGCTCGACACTGTTCCGTCGCCGAAGTTCGTCACGAACGCGAACCGGTCATCTTTGGTGACCACGACCCAGCACACCTCGCTGCGGGTGTTGCCGACGGACTCACTGATCACCTTCAGCTCACCGGTCCCGGAGACCGCATACGAGGAAGCTGCCGCGGCCCCCGGCGCACCGCCGAACGCCTCGGAAACGATCAGCGAACCGTCTGACACAAAGCCGACACCATACGGCGTCCGGCCCGAAGACCTGATCGTGGCCGGCCCTGGGCGTAACCACGCTCGTCGATCGCGTAACTGCTGATGCTGTCGGTCCCGCGCTCGGTCACGATCAGCCCCCCGCCACCGACGGTGAACGAAACCTGAGCCGGATCCGCCCCGGGCGCGCTCAGTGGCCGCGCCGCGCCCTCAAGTACCGTCAGCTTCGAGTCAGTGAGGCTGAACCCGCTGATACCCGGCGTGCCGTTGTTAAGCACGTACACAAGCGTGCCGCTCATCGCGACGCTGGTCGGCGTACTACCACCGGACGCGGCACAGTCGGCCAGCCGCAGACCGTCGGGCTGAACTGCGAACAGCGACACGTCGTCGCTGCCCGCGTTCACCACCAGCAACCACCGGCCATCATCGCTGAGGACCACCGATCCCGCCGAGGCCAGGTACGGCTCACCCGTCCCGCGCCCGCCGGTGGGGAATCGCCCCAGCAAGGCAAGCGTGCCATCCTCCTCGCGCCGGAAGGTGATGACTTCGTTTTCACTAGCGTCATTCGTCTGAACACAAACAGCAAGCGGCATGACTCTCCCTCTCGTGATGGACCTACGTCAGGTGCCCAACACCCACCTCAGGCAGGCGAAAGACGCCACCTCAGACGGCCCAGGCTGGGCCAGCCTTCCCTGGCAGACCACTGTCCGGCCGGCCGGGGTGAGTGCACATCCCCCCTGCCGGTTTTCATCCCGGGCACCCCGGCGATCACCCGGGGGAAAGCCTTCAGGGGGGATGACCTTTCATCCGGGCGCGGTCAACGATGACCCCATCCGGAACCAGTACAGGCGCCGCGGGGACGAGAAGTAACGCCATTCCCGCGGGCCACACGGACAAGTGGGAGGCACATATGCGGTCAAGAATGATGAGGCGGGATCTGGAGGGCCAGGACGCACCGCGACCCGCGGCCAAGGGGATGACGGCCCGGGGAGGCGTCCTGCGGCGGCTCAGGTACACCTTCCTGGCCGCCGGGACCGGGCTAGCCGCCGCGGGCACACTCGGCGGGTTCACGGTGCCAGCGCAGGCCGCCAGCTTCACGGGCGCGGTCTACACCACGACCAATTCGCCGTCCGGCAACGCGATTGAGGCATTCACCCGCGGCGCCGACGGATCGCTGACACCGGCGGGAACCTACCCGACGGGCGGCAACGGCGGAACGCTCGGATCGGGTCACTCAATCGTCGTGTCTCCCGACGGGCGCACCGTGATTGCCGTCAACGCCGGCAGCAACTCGATCTCGGAATTTGCCGCCACGGCTGGACGCTTGCGCCGCATCGCCACGGTCGCCTCGCGAGGTACCGGCCCAAACAGCGCGACCATGGACGGTGATCTGGTCTACGTGCTCAACGCCGGGTCCAGTTCCATCGCCGGCTTCCGTCTCGGCCGGCACGGCCTCAGCCCCATTCCTGGCTCACAGCGGCCCCTGAGCGCAGCCGCACAGGTGCCGCGGCAGATCCAGTTCAGCCGCGACCGCCGGGTACTGGTGGTGGACGAGGGAGCCTCGAGCACCATCGACACCTTCCCGGTTGCCCTCAGCGGCGCGGCTGGACCGTCGATCACCACGCCGTCAGCCGGCGGTGGCCCATTCGGGTTCGACTTCGATCGCGCCGGCCACCTACTGGTATCGGACGCGGCCCTGGTCACCGGCCAAAGCGGCGCCACCTCCTATAACGTGGCACGCAACGGCACCGTGACCGCGAACGGCCCAGCGGTGCCAAGCGGCCAGGCCGCGGCATGCTGGCTGGCGGCCGCCGGGCGCTACGCCTACACGGGCAACGCTGGCAGCGGCTCGATCGGTACGTATGCGGTCGCACCCGACGGCAGGCTCACCTTCCGCGGCAGCATGCTGGTCGAGAACAACCCGGCGTCGCACCCGCTCGACGAAGGCGTCAGCTCGGGTCAGCAATACCTGTACGTCCTCGCCGGTGGCCTAGCTCAGATCGTGGGCTACCGCGTCAGCAACGACGGCTCGCTCACCCAGGTGACTACCGCACCTGTTGCCACAGGTTCTGGCGGCATCGGCGTGAGCTGACCACCCGCACAACGCTCCCCCTTCCGAAAGGCAGTTATATGTCCACCGAAGATAATGCCGGGACACTCCAGCAGGTGCTCGACGGGTTCAATAAACACGACCTCGACGCGATTATGTCGCACTTCAGCGACGACTGTGTATGGGATTCTCCACGCGGACCTGACCTGTGGGGACGCCGCTTTACCGGAAAGGACGAGGTACGCCGCGGGTTTGCCGCGCGCTTTCAGGGCCTCCCAGACGTTCATTACGGAGACGACATCAGCTTCGCCTGCGGGACCCGTGGCGTTTCCGAATGGACACTCACCGGCAGCACCCCAGACGGGGCACACGTCGAGGTGCGCGGCTGCGACCTGTGGACATTCGGGCCCGACGGCAAGATCGTCCGCAAGGACAGCTTCTGGAAGACACGCGACACATGACATCCGGCCGGAGTTCAGCATGACCGCGCAGGAAACGATGTGGCCGGGCCAGCGCCACGCCGGGCCGCGCCCGCGGCCAGAAGATGACCTTTGCGCGGCGCGGCTGTTGACCCACGGGTATTGGCGAATACTGGCCGCCTGCCAGTCGGTTGATCCCGAACTGTTTTTCCCGGTCTCGGCGTCCGGTAAATCGCTGGAGCAGGTGACGGCGGCGAAAGCGGTCTGCGCGGCCTGCCCGGTCCGACGGGAATGCCTGGCGTTCGCGTTCCGGACTGGCCAGGTCCACGGGATCTGGGGCGGCCGCACCGAAGAAGAACGCCATCAAGCGCTGAGCGAAGAGGACGACCGCACCCGCTCCCCCGACCCGGCAAGATTTCTTGCTCCTGAAAAACGAGCAAGGCGATCAGATAGGAGATGAAGAAGATGTTCGGGAAGAAGTACGTGGATAACCTGATCAGCCGGAGCGCAGAAAATGCCGCTGACCGGCTACGGTTCCTGAAGTGCGCCAGCGGAGCCGGTCTGGGGCTGGTGGGCGTCGGCCTGCTCAAATGGATGGCCACGCCCAAGCTCTCAGCGGCAAGTGACGCGGATCCGATTCGACAGCACGATCCTCAACTTC
>CAVUNL010000017.1:0-131522 GCA_963742795.1 uncultured Actinomycetes bacterium | reverse complement strand
CGCCGGGCCCTCGGTTCCAAGCTGCCCGGCTACGACCGGCTGCTGGCCGGGTTCGCCGCCTACCTGGAGGCTGCCGGGGCCGCCACGGTGACCACCGAGCTGGCCCTGGCCTGGGCCAGGCTCCCCGGCGAGGACGCCCACCCCGCCTACCTGGGCAAGCGGCTGTGCGTGGCGCGGGGCTTCGCCCGTCACCTGCGGGCCTTCGACCCGGCCACCGAGATCCCTCCGGCCCGGCTGCTGCCGTCACGATCGTGCCGGGCTGTCCCGTACCTGTACTCCGGGGCAGACATCGCCGCCTTGATGCGCACGGCCCTCTCGCTGCGCCCTGCCCTGCGCGCCGCCACCTACCAGACGCTGATCGGGGTCATGTTCACCACGGGCCTGCGCATCGGCGAGGCCATCCGGCTGGACCGGGACGATCTCGACTGGGACCAGGGCCTGCTGACGGTGTGGCACTCCAAGTTCGGCAAGAGCAGGGAGCTGCCCCTGCACCCGGGCACCCTGGCGGCGCTGAGCACCTATGGTTCCCAGCGCGAGCGGCTCTGCCCGGACCCGCGCACAGCGGGCTTTCCCGCTGCCCCGTGGGGATTCGCCTGGTCCTGGTCACCGTCCAGCGGACCTTCTCCCGCCTGGTGCGCCAGGCCGGGCTTACCGCGCGCTCGCCGCAGGGCCGGCCCTGCCTGCACGATCTGAGGCACTCCTTCGCCTGCCGGGTCGTGCTGGCTGGTACCGGGACGGACTCGATGTCGACGCGCAGATGCCCCGGCTGTCCACTTACCTGGGGCACGCCGATCCCGCCGGCAACTACCGGTATGTCTGGCGGTCCCCGAACTGCTGGCGCTGGCGGCCGAACGGCGCGACCGCATCCCGGGGAGGCGGGCATGAGTGCCTGCCCAACCCTTGAGGCATTTTTCACCGAACGGCTGATCAGCCAGCGTCATGCCAGCCCGCACACGGTGGCCGCCTACCGCGACGCCTGGCGGCTCCTGCTGCGCTTCATCCATGCCCGGACCGGCAAGGAGCCCGCCCAGCTGGACCTGGCTGACCTCGGCGCGCCGGTCATCAGCGCCTTCCTGGAGCACCTGGAGCAGGAGCGTCGCAACAGCGCCCGCACCCGGAACGCCCGCCTGGCCGCCATCCACTCCTTCTTCCACTACGCGGTGCTGCGCTATTCCGAGCACGCCGGGCTCATCGCCCAGGTCCTGGCCATCCCGCCCAAACGCTGCCCGCGGACCGAGGTCTCCGACCCGACCAGGCCCGAACTTGACGCCCTGGTGGCCGCACCCGACCAGGGCAACTGGGATCGGCCGGCGAGATCACGCCCTGCTCGAGGTGGCAGCCCAGACCGGCCTTCGGGTCTCAGAGCTGACCGGCCTGCGCAACTGCGACATCGAGCGGGCACCGGCGCCCATGTCCGGTGCCGCGGCAAGGGCAGGAAGGACCGGTGCACGCCGCTATCCAGGCAGACGGTGACCGTGCTCCGGGCGTGGCTGCAAGAGCGCGGCGGCGACCCCGCCGACCCGCTGTTCCCCAGCCGCCGGGGCACCGCTCTCAGCCGCGGCGCAGTCACGACGCTGGTGGCCAGGCACACCGCTACCGCCAGCCAGCACTGCCCATCGCTGCGCGCCAGGCACCCAACCCCCCACATCCTCCGGCACAGCTGCGCCATGGACCTGCTGCGAAACGGCCTCCACACGGCGGTGATCGCGCTTTGGCCGGGGCACGAGCGAGTCGAAACCACGAGCCGCGCTTATCTCCACGCCGACATGTCGATCAAGGAACGCGCTCTCGCCCGGATCGCACCATTCCCAAGGAAGAACCCGGCCGCTACCGTCCGCCGGATCGGCTGCTCGCATTCCTCGACAACCTCTGACACCCACGATTATGCCGCCCAGAA
Source organism: uncultured Actinomycetes bacterium (assembly GCA_963742795.1). Lineage (GTDB taxonomy): Bacteria > Actinomycetota > Actinomycetes > Streptosporangiales > Streptosporangiaceae > Palsa-504. The sequence goes on along the minus strand of CAVUNL010000017.1, from coordinate 129,625 downwards.
CAGGCAGAACCTCCCTGCCAGCACAGGCTCCACCAGACCCGCCACACAGACAATCAGGCGCTGCGCATAGTGGCCCATATGCCAATTTCCACATATCCGCCAGTAGTCCTGAAGTCGCCGGTTGCCGGTGACGGCGCGGAGTTTCAGGATGGCCTCGGCGCCCTTCGAGGCCCCACCTCGCACCCCGTTATGTCCATTCTGTCCTTTACGATGTGCCTGCATGCGCCCTCGATGATCCCGGTGGCGATGGGCCAGCCCTTTCTCAGCGCGGTGGCCGTAGTCCAGGTACTGCTGCTTGTTTTCCAGGTAGCGGGGCGGCTTCGTCGGCGCCGGCGCGCTCGGCCGGGGAGTAGCCGTAGGCGGTGGCGCGGCGGCGGATCCCGGCCGCGACCTGCCGGGCGCTGCCCCGTGCAGGATCTTGCGGGCCTGGGCCGCGACCCATTCCTCGGCGGCGGGCTCGCCTTTCTCTCGAAGAAGGACCAGGCGGCCTTCCATGCGTATTCAAGCACGTGGATGAAATCGATCACGATCGTCGCCGGTGATGCCCCGGCGGGCGGCCTCGGCGGTGACAGGCCTCGATCTGGGTGTTGTTCCCGTCGATCAGGACCGCCCATCTCCCGCGCGTGGCCGGGGTCGCGGCGCTCCGCCTCGTCAAACGCGGCGGCGATGACGGCGGGTATGTCATCGGTGACCGAGGCGGTCAGCCACTTGCCCCGCGCCTGCGGCTCCCGCGGCTTCTGCTTGCCCTTCGGCTTGCCCGGCGCTTTCTTCTTCCGCCGTTTCTGCGCGGGCGTGCTGATGACGTCCTCGGGGGTGCGCGGGACGGGGGCGGCGTCGTAGACGCAGGCCAGCTCGGCCATCCGCTTGGCGGCCGGTCTTCTCCCCCGGCGACAGCCGGGTCGGCCAGCGGCTCTCCGCGGACGCCGCGGCCTTCGCGGTGGCCGGGCGCAGCGCCCCGGGCAGCATCACGATGCCCTTCCCGTCGAAGGTCAGGATCAGCGGCCAGCCGTCCGGCGGCGGCTTGATCACCCGCTGCAGGTAAAACGCCTCCACGTGCGCGGCGCAGCGGCGGGCCAGCTCTTCCGCCTGGCGTTTCCCGATCTGCACGCCGGTCGCGCGGGTGATCGCGGCGGCCGCTGCCTCGTGCTAGTCCGGCGCGCGGACTCGATGGCGGCGAGCTTCCGGAGCCCGTGGGAGTGCTTTTCCTCCGGCAGGTTCAGCGCCGCGTCGAGCGGGTGCACGTTCGGCCTGCCCGGCGCCCGGTAGGCGATCCGTGACACCGTGACCTGCCCGAACTTCGTCATCAGCGGCCGTTCGCGGCCTTTCTCGGCGCGCGTGCGCGGAACCCCGTCCTCCCCGGCCACGTCATGCCGGGCGGTTCCTCGCGGGCAGCTGCCAGATCCAGCCCCCCCTGGAACAGCCGCCAAGCAGCTCCTCCCCGCATCTCCAGCTGTTCTTCCAGTCCACCGCGTCCGTCCTGCCGCCTCCGCCGACGCCATCCAGTCCTCCAGCTACCCGAAGCACTTCCTGGACTCCGCGAACGCCTCGTCCTGGCCAGGCACGTACCCTTGCATCGGGCTCCTTCTTTTGCGATCCGGTCGTCAGATAACCGGGACCGTAACGAGGAGGAGCCCTTTACGCACTCACCGACACGGGCAAACCGGACACAGCGGCAACGACCACGCTAAAACTCTTCACGCTGCATCACCCCAGAAGAGCCGCACCCTTTATTAATCCTTCCCGCTCGTTGCTGTGTGTAAGGCATGGTGTGGTCGACCTTGCCAGCGCGGCTGTAAACCGAGGATGCTGATGGGGACGAGCGCGGCCGGGGCTGCAGTGGTTTCCGGCGGACGGCGGCTAGCTTGCCTGTGTCAGCGTCCGAATACCTGCCGGCACCCCGGCAGCCGGGCTCGGCCGAGCGCCCAGTCGAGCCAGGAGTCTTCCGAGTTATACAGCCCAGCCCAGAGGTCGGCTTCGTCGCGGCCTCCCGGGCTCACCGGGACGATCATGGTTTCGCGGACACGGGCGCCCGGTAGGGGTCGCACGAATCCGTAGCAATGATCGGGTGTTCGCGCCGATTCACCGTGGAACTGCCCCTGCGCCACGCAGGCGCCGCTCGAAGCCACGACCCCGGTGATGCCATCTACCTGGCAGAGCGCTGACTTCAGCAACTCCGCGATCTGATCGACCTTCTCCCGCAGGCTGGCGCGCGCCCATGGAGTGAACTGCCACGTACCGTCCATCAGGTCCACCCGCAGCCAGCCGCCCCCAGCACGGGCCGCCTGAGCAGCCTTCTGCAGCAGTCTTCTCTCTGCACGCGGCCAGCCTTGCGAGGTCTGCACGCCTCCCCGGAGCTCGTAGCCGGTGGTCCCCGGCGGCAGCACCCGAAGCTGGGCACCCCCGAACGCGACCGGCCGCTCCTGCCCAGTGTCAGCAACCGCCTGAGCGGCGGCCGCTATCCGCTGCAGCAATTCAGCTGCTTCTGGATTACCCAGGTGGTCGCCGAGGTCCCCGGCGACCGAAACGTCGTACTGCCAGTCGATGCTGCGGATCCTGGCCATGACGCGATCCCAGTAAGCCCGTTCCTCACGGAAGCGCTCATCAGGAATGACTGCAAAAGTCTCGACCCTGACCGCGTGCGGACCGCCCCGCAGAAGGACGTCACTCGGGGCGCCCTGGCCGCCGGAACGGTCCTCCAGCGCAGCAGAGAAACCTGCACGGACAGCCAAGGCTGCCACCTCAAGCTGGAGTGCCGAGTGCCGCCGCCGGTCGTCTCGCAGATCGCGCTTCATCTCCCGCTGCACGCTCGCGGCTCCGGGAGCACCATCGAGCAGCTGCAACCGCAAGGCGAAATCAAGGAGACTTCCGAGCGCTCCTACGTGTGCCCCGCCGAGGTTTACCTCCTCGGGAACATGCCCGGTCCGGTCCCAGTACCGCTCAAGCCAGTCCGGTCCCATGCCCTGCTCAAGCTCCCCCAGAGCCCAGAGTGTCGCCTGCCGCCGTGCCAGGCTGACGTGAGGAGATTCCGCCATCCGGCGATACAGATCCCACGATGGACGATCGTCAGTACCGGCAGTACTATTCGCGTCCTGACCAGGCACCCGGTCTCCTTTCCACTCCACGTCCCATGCAGGCTAGCCGCCGACAGGCGCAAGCACCGAGTAGACCAGCGGCCACCAATCCCGAGTCCGCGCGCGCGAGTCCCGCGAGTCGCTGACGATCGCGGACTCGAAGGCCGGCATTTGCTGGCCGTGCTGGAGGCATCAGCTGAAGTCGCGATCGTGCAGGCAGCAGGACAATCGTGCCCGAGGAATGAGATATCGCAGAATAGCGGTATATGCTAGTAATTCACGGTGGCGGCTTCCGTTTTTTCTTTTCTCGGAGGTGGATTTGTGGCAACTGCCAGCTGATTATGGGAATGGCAGCTGTTTTTTCCTGATGTGTGGTGGGGGTGGCCTGGGGTGTGCGCGGCGCCGATGGGGGTCCTTCCGGCAGGCGGCCCGCGGCCGGGCGGGGACATGCTGACGTCCTGGGCGGAGGGCCTGGGCCGTGACCGGGCGGGGGTGGGCGGCCGGGGCTGCCTGAGGTTCGCGTTTTACGGGCGGGTCTCGACTGAGGACTGGCAGGATCCGGTGACGTCACGGGCCCGGCAGCTGGCTCAGGCCGTCATGCTGACCGCGGGGCAGGGGGTGATCGCGGCGGAGTTCTTCGATGCGGGAGAGAGCCGCACACTGGCGTGGACGCGCCGTCCGCAGGCCGCGGCGCTGGTGGCGGCGCTGGCGGATCCGGACCGGGGGTGGGACGCGATCGTGATCGGGGAGTATGAGCGGGCGTTCTACGGCAGCCAGTACGCGTCGATGGCGCCGCTGTTCGAGCATTACGGTGTCCAGCTGTGGATGCCGGAGGTAGGCGGCCGGGTCGACTGGCACGCGGAGGATCACGAGGAGACGATGCTGGCGCTGGGGCTGTCGTCCAAGCGGGAGATCATCCGGACCCGGATCCGGGTCCGGACCGCGATGGCCGCCCAGACCCTGGAGCAGGGCCGTTATCTGGGTGGCCGGCCGCCGTACGGGTACCGGCTCGCCGACGCTGGGCCGCACCCGAACAAGGCGCACGCGGCCTGGGGCAGGCGGGCGCATCGCCTTGAGCCTGACCCGGTGACAGCGCCGGTGGTGTCGTGGATGTTCGCGCGGCGGCTGGCCGGGCGCAGCGCCGCCCGGATCACCCGGGCGCTGAATGATGCCGGGGTGCCGTGCCCGTCCGCGGCGGACCCGGGACGCAACCCGCACCGGTCCGGGGCGGCGTGGACGCTGCGGACAGTCGCGGCGATCCTGGCCAACCCCCGGTACACGGGCCGTCAGGTGTGGAACCGGCAGCGCACCGACTTCGACCTGGTCGACCCGGCCAACACCACGCTCGGGCACCGGCAGGTGCAGCGGTGGAACCTGCCGGAGGGCTGGGTCATCTCCCGGCACCCGGCGCATGCGGCGCTGGTCAGCGAGGCCGATTTCATCGCCGCGCAGGAGACCACGGCGCCGTGCGGCCCGGCGGGGCCTGCGGTGCGCCGGTACCTGCTGGCCGGGCTCATCGCGTGCGGGCGGTGCGGGCGGCGGCTCGAATCATGCTGGTCCTACGGCAGGCCCGCCTACCGGTGCCGCCACGGCTACACCAGCGCGACCGTCCCCGATCCCGCGCGGCCGAAGAACACTTACGTCCGCGAGGACCAGATCCTGCCGCACCTGGCCGCCCTCGGCATCTTGCTCACCGGGTCTGCCTGGAAACCTGGACCGGGGAGTCGCGGCATTGCTCAGGTGACCTGCCCGGCCAGTGCGGCGATGCTGATCGACCATCTGCGCGCCGATGGCGTTGTCCTCACCTATGACCCGGACCACCGGACGCTCCGCACCGGGGGACACGACGCGCCGGTCGTCATCGGTACGGATGCCACTGGCGCTAACTCGCGCCACGGCAGGGAAAGGAGGACCGCCTAGAGAAAAGCGAAGAAAGAGAGCACTCGCTGCGGCCGGAGGCTGAGCGCGGGTGACGATCGAGCATGCCCGTGAACGGCCGCTCATGGGGATTTAACGTGGGCCAACGACAGAACCCTGCTGATCAGGGGTTACGTGTCGCCTGCGGGGCGCGGTTCCCGCGTTAAGCGGGCTGATCTCCCGGTGTTTTGCCCGTTTCGGTCTGGTTCGCCGGGCCGGGACTGGTCCCGGCTTCACCGGGCTGATCTCCCGGCGTTCTGGGTGCTGCGGGCCGTCCGGCGAGCTCGATGGAGATGGCTTCGAGTTCGGTGATGAGCTGGCGCAGGCGGCGGTGGGCGGCGAAGTAGGGGCGGAGCCGGCCGGCTTCTTGGGGGGTGAGGGTCCTGGTGACGGACCGGCCGCTGATCTTGCGGGTCCAGGTGGGGTAGGGGCCGTGCAGGACGGGCGGGGTGGCGCGGCAGTGGCAGCCGGGCCGCTGGCAGCGGGTGGTGCGGCTGGTGAGCGAGCCGGGCAGGGTGATGCCGATCCGGGCGAGTTCGGCCTGGATCTGCTGGTGGCGGCGGGCCGGGTCGTCCATGGTGACAGGATTCCTTATCCGCCGCGCCGGCGGCATCCCCCGCCGGCCTGCTTGATGTCACTATATTTCAAGCATGGCTGTCCCTCCCGGGGATGATGCGGCGGGCGCGGGCGTGCGGATGCTGCCGGCCGGCCGGGTGACCGGCCCCGCGCTGCGCGGGCTGTCCCGGTTCGCTGATGCGCGGGGGGTCCCGGCTGGCCGGGAGTTCTGGCTCGACTATGACGTGATCGAGGCGTTCTGCGTGGCCGGCCTGGCGGGCCGGGCGCCGAGCACCCGGGGCACTTACCGGTCGGCGCTGTACCGGCTCGCCGAAGCGGCGCACGGTCCGGCGGGGCAGCGGGCAACGCCGTTCCCGGGGGCGAAGGCGCCGCCGCCGTACTCGCGGGCGGAGCGGGCGGAGCTGGCCGCAGTCGCGGCCGCGCAGCGCGGCCCAGCGAAACGCTCCTCCGCGCTGGCGCTGATCGTGTTCGGGATCGGGGCGGGGCTGCGGCCCGGCGAGCTGGTGGCGCTGCGCGGCAGTGACGTCTTCCGGCGCGGCCGCCAGGTGATGGTCCGGGTCAGCGGGCCGTCGGCGCGGGTGGTGCCGGTCACCTCGCGTTACGCCGGCCGCGCCGGGGAGCTGGCCCGCCACGCCGGCAGCGGGTTCGTGTTCCGCCCCGGCCCGGCTGAGCGCGGCTACAAGAACTTCGTCACCGATTTCGCCCGGGGCCTGGCCGCCGACCCGGCCGCGGCCGCCCTGTCACTGCGCCGCGCCCGGTCCAGCTTCATCTGCGACCATCTGGCCGCGGGCACCCCGGTCCCGGTGCTGCTGGCCATCACCGGGATCGCCGAGGCCGGGTCGCTGGCCCGTTATGCCCGCCACGTCCCGGGCGTCAGCTCTTCCACGGGCGCCCTGCGGGCCCGCTGGCGCGCGGAGGCCGGCCCGTGAACACCGCCGGCCTGACCCTGCCCCCCGCCGGAGGCGGTGCCAGCGACGCGACGGCCGCCTTCGCCGCCGAGCTCATCGACCGCTCCGGCAAGGCCCCGGTCATCGAGGCGGCGCTGGCCCACCGCACCGGGCGGCACCGCCCGCTGCCGGCGCGCGCCGTACTGACCGCGCTGCTGTGCCTGGGCCTGGATGACCGGCCGCTGTTCCTGACCGAGGCCACCCGGCTGCTGTTCTGCCAGCTATCTCCTGCCTCCCGCCGGCTGCTCGGCGTCCCCGGCACCGTCAGCGGCGAGCGGGCGTTCCTGGCCGCCTACCGCCGGGTCCGCTACTGCTTCGGCGCCATCTGCTCGGTCGCGGACCCCTCACCGTTGCCGAAAAACCGGCGCCTGACCGCCGGCGAGCTCAAGGCCCGCACCAAGCCGATGACCCCAGATCAGGCCACCGCGGCCCGGGACCGGCTCGAGACGCTGGTCAACGCGCTGCTGGAAGCCAGCATCTCGGTCCTCACCCAGGCCGAGCGCGCCGCATTCGATGGCGGCACCGGCCTGGACGCCACCGCGGTGCCGCTGTTTTCCCGCGGCCCGTCCAAACGGACCGGGCTGTGCGCCAGCGACCCGGACGGCGGCTGGTACGTCCGCGAGGGCGACCACCGCGAGCGCGAGGACGACAAGGGCAAGCCGCTGCGCAAGATCGCCTGGGCGCTGGAAGCCACCATCGCCGCCACCGCCCGGCCGCCTCACGCCCAGCCCGGCTGCCCGAACCTCGCGACCGGCCTGGCCCTGGCCCGGCCCGGCCAAGACCCCGGCGGCACCGGCGCCCGGGTCCTGGCATCAGCCGCCGCCCGCGGCCACAAACCGGGCTGGCTCGGCTACGACCGCGCCTGCACCCAGGCGCTCCCCGGGCGCTTCCACCTCCCGGCCCGGGCACTGGGCTACTCCCCGGTCATGGACTACCGCGACGACCAGCTCGGCATCCAGGCCAGCACCGGCGGGGCCATCCTCGTCGAGGGCACCTGGTACTGCCCCGCCCTGCCCGAGCCGCTGATCACCGCCACCACCCGGCTGCGCGGCCACGCCATCACCCGCGAGCTGTATGACCAGCAGATCACCGCCCGGGCCTGCTACCGGCTCAAGCGCAAAGACGGCCCAGACGCCGACGGCTACCAGCGGCTGTCCTGCCCCGCCACCGGCAGCCACCCCGGGCTGATCTGCCCGCTCCGCAAGACCTCGACCTCACCGCGCGACGGGCGGCCCAAGGTCCTCCAGCCCCCGCCAGAACCACCCAGGCTCTGCCGGCAGACCGCGATCACCATCGCCCCGGACACCGGCGCCCGCTACCGCCAGGACCTGCCCTACGGCAGCCCCGCCTGGCACGCCCGCTACGCCACCTTGCGCAACACCATCGAAGGCCTCAACGGCTACGCCAAAGACACCGCCCACCAGGCCCTCGCCGCCCCCGGCCGCCGCCGCGTCCGCGGCATCGCCGCCCAGTCCCTGTTCACCGCACTGCTGCTGATCGCCGCGAACATCCGCAAGATCCGCGCCTGGCGGGCCCTCACCGCCAGCGACCACGCCGACGTCACCCGCCGGGCACGGCGACGCCGCACCAGCCTGCGCGACTACCTCCCCGACGGCTAACCGCCCGCAGCACCCACCGCCACCACCGGCCAGCACCACCCAGCCGGCGGCAGCCACGCCACAGACCCGCCAGAACACCGCAATCTAGCTGCCGGAGCCCGGCAACAGGTCCCGCACGCCGGCCAAAGCCCATGCCAGACCCCACGGGCATAATCAGAAACGGTCACCGATGCAGTTCTGTCGGCACGACACCGCCAGTTCTGTCGGTAACCCAACGTGTCCGAGGGGGGACTTGAACCCCCATGCCCTTTACGGGCACTAGCACCTCAAGCTAGCGCGTCTGCCTATTCCGCCACCCGGACCTGCGACGCGCGGTACGCGTCGGCTGGCTTAGGTTAGCAAACCGACGGGCCTCAAGCGAAGTGCTCAACCCGCCCGATCTGCCTCGCACGAGCCCCACCGGGCCCGCGACCGGCCCGCAGCCGGGCCGCGCGCAGGGCCCGCCCGGGGTGGGGCCGAACACCCACCCACCGAGTGGCACGATGAAACGATGACAGCGAACCCGGCTACCGCGCAGGACGAGGTCGTCGACATCTGCCGCGACCTGCTCCGCATCGACACCTCGAACCCCGGCGACCACTCCGGCCCCGGCGAGCGAGCCGCCGCCGAGCACGTCGCGGCCCTTCTCGCCGAAGCCGGCCTCGAGCCCCGGCTCCTCGAATCCCACCCCAAGCGCACCTCCGTAGTAGCCCGCATCGACGGCGCCGACGCGACCAGGCCCGCCCTCCTGATCCACGGCCACCTGGACGTCGTCCCGGCCAACGCCCCGGACTGGGAGCACGCGCCCTTCTCGGGCGACCTCGCCGACGGCTGCCTGTGGGGCCGCGGCGCGATCGACATGAAGGACATGGACGCGATGATGCTGGCCGTCGTCCGCCAGCGGTTGCGCGAGCAACGCCCGCCCGCCCGCGACGTGGTGCTCGCGTTCACCGCGGACGAGGAGGCGGGCGGCCGCTGGGGCGCCCGCTGGCTGGTCGAGAACCACGCCGATCTGTTCGAGGGCGTCACCGAGGCGGTCGGCGAGGTCGGCGGGTTCAGCCTGACCCTCGGCCGGCAGCGCCTCTATCTCCTGCAGGTCGCGGAGAAGGGCATCGCCTGGATGCGGCTGACCGCGCGCGGCACGGCCGGCCACGGCTCGATGATCAACCGCGACAACGCGGTCACTGAGCTGGCCGAGGCGATCGGCCGGCTGGGCCGCTACGAATGGCCGGTCCGCCTGCTCCCGTCCGTCGGCGCCTTCCTGGAAGGTGCCGCCGGGGCTCTCGGCATCGAATTTTCGCCGAACGACCCGGACCTCCTGCTCAGCAAAATAGGTGCAATCTCGCGTATTACCGGCGCCACCCTGCGGAACACGGCGAATCCGACCGTCCTGAACGCCGGATATAAGGTCAACGTCGTCCCGCAGACCGCGACCGCCGAAGTCGACGGCCGCTTCCTGCCCGGCTACGAAGACGAGTTCTACGCCGAACTCGACCGGGTCCTCGGGCCCGCCCTCACCCGCGAGCTCATCCATACCGACATCGCCCTGGAGACCACCCCCGACGGTGCCCTCTACGAGGCCATGACCAGTGCGCTTACCGGCGAAGACCCCGAGGCCACGGTGATTCCCTACTGCATGTCAGGAGGCACCGACGCCAAGTCGTTCAGCCGGCTGGGCATACGCTGCTTCGGCTTCGCGCCGCTGCGGCTCGCACCTGACCTGGACTTCTCCGGAATGTTCCACGGTATCGACGAACGGGTCCCGGTCGACGGGCTGCGGTTCGGAACTCGCGTCCTGGACCGCTTCCTGGACTGCTGCTGATCCCCGGACTGCTGCCAGCGCTTAACCGCAGACCCGCCCGGCAGGCCAGGCGGCGGCACCATCACCACGAGCCAGGGAATCCGCCCTGCTGCGGGATCAGTTCAGAATGTGCGGACTGGGCGTATGATTCGCCTTCGGAGGGTAGCCTTCCTGCTGCCGTCGGCGTTGAGCCGGAGCCTGGACAGTTCCCAGTCCCCGTATTCGGCGTAGTCGGCCAGGATCCGCCGGGCGGTGTCGCGAGCGTCTCGGGACACTCCGCGCGGCAGGTACACGACGAGGTAGGCGTACTCGGCCATCGGTCCTATTGTGCTTAAGTTCACCGGTGATTCAACCTGCGGTGGCAGAATCTCCGCCCCGGACCGGTGATCCGTTGGGAACACACCGAACCGGGCCGGCGGTTACAGCTGAAGGGCGGCGCGTGACCATAGGGACTTCCAGACGGTCGCGACGCAGATTACAGGACGGGAAGAGCGTGCCAGCAAGGAAAGCGACGGCGAAGGCGAAGGCGGGAACGGCCTCAAAAGTTAACCGCAACGGGGGTACCAAGCTCGTCATCGTCGAGTCCCCCTCCAAGGCCAGGACCATCGCCGGGTACCTGGGTAACGGCTACGTGGTCGAGTCCAGCGTGGGCCACATCCGGGACATGCCCGACCGCGCCGCGGAGATCCCGGCCAAGTACCGCGCCGAGCCTTGGGCCCGGCTCGGCGTCAACGTGGACGACAACTTCGAGCCGCTCTACGTCGTGCACAGCGACAAGAAGCAGCAGGTGGCCAAGCTCAAGAGCCTGCTCAAGGACGCCGACGAACTCCTGCTCGCCACCGATGAAGACCGCGAGGGCGAGGCCATCGCCTGGCACCTGCTGGAGGAGCTCAAGCCCAAGGTGCCGCACAGCCGGATGGTCTTCCACGAGATCACCCCGGAGGCGATCGCCCGCGCCATCGCCAACCCGCGGCAGGTCAACGAGGGCCTGGTCGACGCGTACCAGGCGCGCCGCGTGCTGGACCGGCTGTACGGGTACGAGGTCTCGCCGGTGCTGTGGAAGAAGGTCATGCCCAAGCTGTCCGCCGGGCGCGTGCAGTCGGTGGCGACCCGGCTGATCGTCGACCGGGAGCGCGAGCGGATCGCGTTCCGCGCGGCCAGCTACTCCGACCTCGAGGCCGAGTTCGCGACCAAGGACCACGGTCAAAAAGGACGCCGACGAGCCCACCAGCTTCACCGCCAACCTGGTCACCGTGGACGGCCGCCGGGTGGCCCAGGGCCGCGACTTCACCTCCACCGGCCAGCTGAAGAGCACCGCTCAACTGCCACCGACGTCCTGCACCTGGACGCCGCGGCTGCGGCCGCGCTGGCCCAGCGCCTGGAGAACGCCACCTTCGCGGTGGCCAGTGTCGAGCGCAAGCCCTACCGCCGCTCGCCGTACGCGCCGTTCCGCACCACCACGCTGCAGCAGGAGGCCTCGCGCAAGCTGGGCTTCTCGGCCAAGCACACCATGTCGGTGGCGCAGCGGCTGTACGAGAACGGCTACATCACCTATATGCGCACCGACTCGGTGACGCTGTCCCAGACCGCGATCAGCGCGGCCCGCAAGCAGGCCAGCGAGCTCTACGGAAGCAATTACGTCCCGGAAGCGCCGCGCACCTACGCCAGCAAGGTCAAGAACGCCCAGGAGGCGCACGAGGCCATCCGCCCGGCCGGGGACAGTTTCCGCACCCCCGCCCAGGTCGCGAAAGACAGGCTGACCTCGGACGAGCGAAGGCTGTACGAGCTGATCTGGCAGCGGACCGTCGCCTCGCAGATGAAGGACGCCACCGGCGAGTCGGTGTCGGTCCGGGTCGCGGGCACCTCGACCGCCAGTGAGCGGGCCGAGTTCGGCGCCAGCGGCAAGGTCATCAACTTCTACGGCTTCCTCAAGGCCTACGTGGAGGGCGCGGACGACCCCACCGCCGACCTCGACGACCGCGAGCGCCGGCTGCCGCCGCTGGCCCAGGCCGACCCGCTCGACGTGCTGCGGCTGGCCCCGGCCGAGCACTCCACCCGGCCGCCGGCCCGCTACACCGAGGCCTCGCTGGTCAAGGAGCTGGAAGACCGGGAGATCGGCCGGCCGTCGACGTACGCGTCGATCATCGGCACGATCCTGGACCGCGGCTACGTGTTCAAGAAGGGCACCGCGCTGGTCCCCTCGTTCCTGGCCTTCGCCGTGGTCACGCTGCTCGAGCGGCACTTCGGCCAGCTGGTCGACTACGAGTTCACCGCCCGCATGGAAGACGCCCTGGACTGCATCTCCCGCGGCGAGACCGAGCGGGTGCCGTGGCTGCGCCGGTTCTACTTCGGCGCCGACGGCGATGAAGGGCTCAAGGACCTGGTCAGTGACATCGGCGACATCGACGCCCGGGACGTCAGCTCGTTCCCGCTGGCCGACTCCGACATCGTGGTCCGGGTCGGCCGCTACGGCCCCTACCTGGAGCGCGACGGGCAGCGGGTCAACGTGCCGGAGGACATGGCGCCGGATGAGCTGACCGTCGAGAAGGCCGAGGAGCTGTTCAGCCAGCCGAACGCCGACGTGACCCTCGGCACCGACCCCGCCACCGGCCACGTGCTGGTCGCCAAGGCCGGCCGGTTCGGCCCCTACGTGACCGAGCAGCTGCCAGAAGACTCTAAAGACAAGCCCCGGACCGCGTCCCTGCTGAAGTCGATGGCCCTCGACACCGTGACCCTGGACGACGCGGTCAAGCTGCTCAGCCTGCCCCGGACGCTGGGCGAGCTCGACGGCGAGCCCGTCACCGCGCAGAACGGCCGGTACGGCCCCTACGTCAAGAAGGGCACCGACAGCCGCTCGCTGGAGTCCGAGGACCAGCTGTTCACGCTGACCCTGGCCGAGGCCAAGGAGATGTTCGCCCAGCCCAAGCCGCGCGGCCGCGGTGCCCGCGCGACGGCCCCGCCGCTGCGCGAGCTCGGCGCGGACCCCGCCACCGGCAAGCCGATGGTGATCAAGGACGGCCGGTTCGGCCCGTACGTGACCGACGGCGAGACCAACGCCTCGCTGCGCAAGGGCGACGAGGTGGCCGCCGTCACCGACCAGCGCGCCGCCGAGCTGCTGGCCGACCGGCGCACCGCGCCGCCGTCCCCTCGCCGCCGGGCCAGCGCTCCCCGGGCCAGCGCCACGACCAGGAAGAAGGCGGGCACCACGGCCCGTTCGGCTTCAAAAAGATCTTTATCCGAACGAACCGGAGGCTAGTCGCACCCAGGGGTCGAGCCTAAAATCACGATCAAGGACTAACCAGTTATGCGGCTACCAGTGCCGATACGCTTTACGCCGTGAACTTCCGCGCCGGGGGCAACGGGCGTGGCGCCGACCGGAGGCAGCCCGGACGGGGCGCTGCGCGGCGCCATCACGCCCGCGAACCCGGGGTCCTGTCGATCAAGCCGTTCCGCCGGCTGTGGATCGCGTTGTCCCTGTCGAGTCTGGGCGACTGGCTGAGCATCGTCGCGCTGACCGCGCTGGCGCCCTCGCTGGCCTCCGGCGGCGCGGCGGCCAAGGGCTCGGCCGTCGTCGGGGTGTGGCTGGCCACGCTGCTTCCCGCGCTGCTGTTCGGGCCGCTGGCCGGCGCGCTCGCGGACCGGCTGGACCGCCGGATGACGATGATCGTCGGCGACGTCATCCGCGGCCTGCTGTTCCTGTCCATTCCCCTGTTCCCCCACCTGACCTGGATCTACGTCGCCAAGTTCCTGGCCGGCGTGGCCAGCCAGTTCTGGAACCCGGCCACCGCGGCGTCCGTGCCGAACCTGGTGCCCAAGGACAAGCTGGAACGGGCCAACCAGCTCAGCCTGCTCACCACGTACGGCACCGCGCCGCTCGCGGCCGGCCTGTTCAGCGTGCTGGCCCTGGTCAGCGAGGGGATCAGCCGGGTCACGCCGCTGTTCCACGCCAGCAACGTGGACCTGGCCCTGTACTTCAACGCCGCCTCGTACTTCATCTCCGCGCTGACCGTCTACTTCATCCGCGAGATACCCAAACGGCACGCCAGCGACAAGATCTCCGTGCCCTCGACGCTGCGGTCCATCTGGGAGGGCTGGCGGTTCATCGGGAAGACCCCGGTGGTGCGCGGCCTGGTGGTCGGGATGGTGGGCGCGTTCGCCGGGGCCGGCGTAGTGGTGGGCCTGGGCTTCACCTACATCACCTACACGCTGCACGGCGGCAGCGTCGGCTGGGGCCTGGTCTTCGCCGCGATCTTCGTCGGCATGGCCCTGGGCATGGTCGTCGGCACCAGGGTGCTCGGCAACTTCAGCCGCCGTCGGCTGTTCGGGCTCAGCATCGCGGCCGCCGCGGTGCCGCTCGCGCTGATCGGCCTGGTGCCGGTCCTGGGCGCGGTCGTCCTGTTCGTGGTGCTGCTCGGCGCGCTGTCCGGGATCGCGTACTCGACCGGCTTCACCATCGTCGGTCTCGAGGTGGACGACGACACCCGCGGCCGGGTCTTCGCCTTCTTCCAGTCCTCCATCCAGGTCATCCTGATCACCGTCATCGCCGCCTCGCTGGCCCTCTCGGTCGGCCTGACCCGGGCGATCGCGTCGGTGAACGGGACCGGGAACGTCAAGATCGGCAACGTCACCTACGCCTCGGCCGGGCAGAACGTGGTGATCCTGCTGGCCGCCGTGGTGGCGTTCCTGCTCGGGGTGCGGGCCTACCGGCAGATGGACGACCGCAAGGGCGTGCCGCTGCGCGAGGACCTGCTGGCCGCGGTGCGCAACGAGACGCCGGCCCCGGCGCACCTGAACGGGCACGCGCCGCCGCCCGGCCCGCCGCCGGGGCTGCTGATCGCGTTCGAGGGCGGCGAGGGCTCGGGCAAGACCACCCAGGCCCGGCTGATCTCGATCTGGCTGCGGGAGTTCGGCTACGACGTGGTGACCACGCACGAGCCGGGCGCGACCAAGGTCGGGATGCGGCTGCGCGCGCTGCTGCTGGACACCGCGCACACCGGCATGTCGCCGAAGGCCGAGGCGCTCATGTACGCCGCCGACCGGGCCGAGCACGTGGCCTCGGTCATCGCCCCCGCGCTGGACCGCGGCGCGATCGTGATCACCGACCGGTACGTGGACTCCTCCCTGGCCTACCAGGGCGCGGGGCGGAACCTGCCGGTCGAGGAGATCGCCCGGTTCAACTGGTGGGCCACCGGCGGGCGCGTCCCGGACCTGACCGTCCTGCTGGATATGGACCCGATCGCCGGGCTGAGCCGCCGCACCCGCTCGGCCGACCGCCTCGAGGCCGAACCCGCCGACTTCCACCTCCGGGTCCGGGCCGGTTTCCGGGCCCTGGCCCGGGCCGACCCTTCGCGCTACCTCGTGCTCGACGCGGACCGGCCGCCAGAGGAGATCACCCGCGACATCCAGAACCGGATCCGCGGCATGCTCCCCGACCCAGTCCCCTCGGTGGCCGAGGCCGCCACCGGCGACTTCCCCGCGATCCGGGAACCCGATGAGCCCGCCCGCTTCCGCTGACCCGGCCCGCCTGCCCGCCACCCCCTTCGCGGACCTGACCGGGCAGGACGCGGTGGTCGCCCAGCTGCGCCGGGCGTCCGCGGCCGCCGCCGCGGTGCTGGCCGGGGAGCGCCCGGAGCCCGGCGCGATGACCCACGCGTGGCTGTTCACCGGGCCGCCCGGGTCGGGCCGGTCGGTCGCGGCCCGGGCCTTCGCCGCCGCGCTGCTGTGCCCGTCCGGGGGCTGTGGCCAGTGCCCGTCGTGCCTCCAGGTCCAGGCCGGAACCCACGCCGACCTGCTGCTGGTCCGCCCCGAGGGCCTCTCCTACGGCGTCAAGCAGACCCGCGACCTGGTGCTGCGCGCCGCGGGCGCGCCCGCGGGCGGGCGCTGGCAGGTCGTGTTGTTCGAGAACGCCGACCGGTGCACCGAGCAGGCCGCCAACGCGTTGCTCAAGGCCATCGAGGAACCCACGCCGCGGACCGTGTGGCTGCTGTGCGCGCCGTCGGCCGAGGATCTGGTGCCCACGATCAGATCGCGGTGCCGGGTTGTCACGCTTGTCGTGCCGGCGTCGGCTGCGGTGGCTAAGGTACTGATGACGCGGGACGGAATCGAGCCCGCTGCCGCGCTGGCCGCGGCCCGCGCGGCGCAGGGACACGTGGGCCGCGCCCGGCGCTTGGCCCTGGACGCCTCGGCCGCCGCCCGCCGGGCCGACGTGCTGCGCGTGCCGCTTGCGGCGGTATCGCTGGGCCCCGCGTTGTCTGCGGCCGCTTCGCTGGTCCGGACCGCTGAGGACGAGGCCAAGGCGGTCACCGAGGAACTCGACGAGCCGGAACGGGAGGCGCTGCGCCGGGCGTTCGGCGAGGGGTCGACTGGCAAGGGCGTGGCCAAGGCTATGCGCGGCATGGCCGGCGCGATGAAGGACCTGGAGGACCGGCAGAAGTCCCGCGCCACCCGGGTCAAGCGCGACATGCTCGACCAGGCCCTGCTCGACCTGGCCGTTTTCTACCGCGATGTGCTGATGCTCCAGGTCGGCGCCGACGTCGAGCTGGCCAACGGCGACCGGCCGGCCGACCTGCGCTCGGTCGCCGCCGCGTCGACCCCGGAATCCACGCTGCGCCGCCTGCAGGCCATCATGCACTGCCGCGAGCGCCTCACCCTCAACGTCGCCCCCCTGCTGGCCGTCGAGGACATGACCCTCTCCCTCGCCGAAGGCTGACCTCCGCCGCGCCCGCCGCCCCGCCCCGCCCCGTCCCGCCGTCCCGTCCCATCCCGTCTGGCCGCGCCCGGCGCCCGCTTCGCCCGCTCCGCCCGCTCCGCCCGCTCCGCCCGCTTGGCCCGCCCCGCCCCGCCCCGCCCACACCATCCGCCCCCCACGCCCCAAGCGCCCCGCGCCGGAGCCGTCCCCGACGTCATGGATGCCGCATTCTGATGGGTCTTCCCATCACGGTGCCACATTCATGCTGTTCCTCCCCGGCCCGCCACGGGACTCTCCGGGCAAGGGATGGTGCGAATGGGAAGCACGGGACGCTGGAGGCCCCGCTTCAGCGCGCCCCTGATCAGCCGAACCACCTCCGCCGGCTCCCGCCGGATCTGTCGCGGCGAAAAGTGCAACGGAATGATGCCGGTCGCGCACATAACGTCATGGCGCATCCGCGTCCGGTCCGCGTCCGCGGGCGACAGGTGCCACTCGTAGGAGTCCGCTTCCGCTGCCACCCCCGCCTCCGGCCACCACGCATCGGGCCGGGCGATGAACACATCGCCGGCATACAGCGACGCGTTGTACAGCGGTGCCGGCAATCGTGCGGCCCGGATGACATCCCGCAGGTCCCCCTCGGCGGTCGACCTGATGCCCTCGGCCACCTCCCCGAGCACCGAACGGAACGTCGCTGACCCCTGCACCGGCCCCTCCTTGAGCTCCGCAGCCAGGCCAGCCACGGTGCACCGCTCCCGCTGCACCGCATCGGCCACCACGGCCCGAACGTCCCGGACGTCGCCCAGCATCCGCGCGGTATCCGCCACCGCCCGCGTCACCGGCACGAACCGCACGGGGCCGCTGGCGACGAACCGCGACGGCAGGCGATACGTGCGGTGCAGCCGGACAAACCCGGTGCTGTGTCGCTGCCGTCCGGCCGGTACCAGCAGATCCACCGTCTCCAGCACCACCGGACTGCGCAGCCCATGGTGCATCAGCGCCACGGGCCCGGTGATGAGGCTGCCCGGCCCGGCGTAGAGCAGCGCCGCCATCTCCTTCTGCGGCAGGTTCGGTGCCCCGGTCAGGCCGAGGTACACGCCGGGCAGCAGCGCCTGCCACGGGCCGCCCGCCCGGATCCGCCAGCGCATGGCGGTGTCCTTCATGCCCAGGCCCAGCAGCTGCCCGCGGCTGGCCACCGAGAACTGCTGGTCCAGGAGCTCACCCAGGCCGTCGATGCGCGCTGTAACTGGCATAGCACAGAGCATGACACCCGGTTATGACAAAACCGGGCAACCGAACGGTCCGTGGTTCGTGCAACAGGCATGGGACATACTTCGGTTCCTGAGCCTGCTACCGGATGGGCGGAAGCGGTGAGAAACAGACGCCTCGTGCCGGCGGAACCCGCAGCGGACCCGCCTGTGGCTCCCATCGCCGCGCTGTTCCGCGAGTGAACGGCCAGAACTCACCGTCGAGGACGTCTCGGCCGTCACCGGAGCCGTGCGAAGCGTCGACTACCGCGTGTCGCGAGCCCAGGGGTTCGGCGGAGACCCTCGGCAGGTCTGGCTCGCCGCCGACCCCAGCGGGCAGCACCTGCTCGTCTCCTACGCGGTGGACGGCGGGTTCATCATCGGGTGGATCGGCCACGGAGCCCTGCACCGGTTGCCGATCACGCAGCCTCACCTGCCCAATAACCCGATGCTCATCATCGCCTGGTAAGTCCGGGATGGCCCGACCGGGCTCAGCGGCGCCTGGGCACCGTAGTCTGACCTTGTGGGCATGATGATGGCGGTGAGCTTCGAGCGCTACGGTCGGCTGTATTACCTGGATCCGGGCGCGTACACGCCGGGCATCGGGGACAAGGTGCTCGTGCCCACCGACTCCGGGCCCGAGGTGGCCGAGTGCGTGTGGGCGCCGCAGTGGGTGAGCGAGGAGATCGGCGGGCTGCCGGTCTGCGCGGGCCTGGCCACCGACGATGACCTGGCCCGGGACGAAGAGAACCGCCGCCGCCGGGCCGAGGGGCGGCTGGCCGCGCGCCGGCTGGTCCGCGAGCACCAGCTGCCGATGAAGGTCACCGCGGTGGACTACATCGGGCCGGAGAACGTGTTCATCGTCTACTTCAGCGCGCCGCACCGGGTCGACTTCCGCGCGCTGGTCCGCGACCTGGGCGGACGGCTGAAGGCCAGGGTCGAGCTGCGCCAGATCGGTCCGCGCGACGAGGCCCGGCTGCAGGGCGGGATCGGCCCGTGCGGGCGCGACCTGTGCTGCGCCACGTTCCTCAAGGACTTTGAGCCGGTCTCGGTCCGCATGGCCAAGGACCAGGACCTGCCGGTCAACCCGCTGCGCATCGCCGGGGCCTGCGGCCGGCTGATGTGCTGCCTGAAGTACGAACACCCCTTGTACCAGGACTTCCGCAAGGACGCCCCGCCGGTCGGCAGCACCGTCACCACCCCCGAAGGCGCGGGCACGGTCGTCGGCCACAACGTCCCCTCGGACACCGTGGTGGTCAAGCTGTCCGCGGACGGCCGGGCACACGCCTGTCCCAAGGCCAGCGTGTGCGGATCACGGAAGGCCTACGAGGAGATGCACGTCAAGCCGCGGACCGGGCCGGACGCATAACTCCCTGCGCCGGGCGATCTGGGCGGTCGCCGCCGTCGTCCTCGCGCTCACCGCCTGCTCGGGCACGCCCGCGCCCGCTCCGTCCGCCGAGCCCAGCACGCTGGCCGCGTACTACGCGCAGCACCTGGACTGGCAGCCCTGCGACGGCGGCTTCGAGTGCGCCCAGCTCGTCGTGCCGTTCGACTACGCCAAGCCGGACGTCCCGCGGTTCACCCTGCCGTTGGTCAAGCTGCCCGCCGCCGACCCGGCGCACCGGGTCGGCACGCTGGTCATCAACCCGGGCGGGCCGGGCGGGTCCGGTGCGCAGTACGCGCTCGGCGCCCGCCTGGAGTTCCCCGCCGCGGTGCTGGCCCGGTTCGACATCGTGGGCTTCGACCCGCGCGGCGCGGGCGCCAGCCAGCCCGCGCCGAACTGCGAGAACGGCCCGCAGCTTGATACCTTCTTCGCCATCGATGACGAACCCTCCGACCCCGCCCAGCTCGCCCGCGTGGTCGCCGCCAGCAAGCAGTTCGCCGCCCAGTGCGAACGTAACTCCGCCGCCCTGCTGCCCTACGTCGGCACGCCCAACGCGGCACGGGACATGGACGTACTGCGGGCCGCACTCGGCGAATCCCGGCTCACTTACTTGGGAAAGTCATACGGAACGTACCTTGGTGCGTGGTACGCGCAATTGTTCCCGCGCCGCGTGCGGGCGCTGGTCCTGGACGGTTCCGTCGACCCGGCCACGTCCTCGCTGAACGCGACGATCGCGCAGGCGCAGGGGTTCCAGAGGGCGTTCGGGTCGTTCGCGGCGTGGTGCCTGGCCGCGCCGGGCTGCCCGCTCGTGGGCTCGGCGGGGGGCTCGGCGGGGGGCTCGGTCGCCGGCGGGGAGGCCAAGGTCGAGGCGCTGATTACCCGGGCCAACTCCGCCCCCCTGGCCAGGCGGCTGGACGACGGGCAGGTCGCCGACGGTGCGATGCTGCTCTACGGCGTGGCCGACGCCCTGTACAGCCGGTCGAGCTGGCCCATCCTGAAGGCCGCGCTGGCCAGCGCGTTCACCGGCGACGGCACCGGGCTCGTGGACCTGGCCAACAAGCTCTACGGGCGTAACCCCAACGGGACCTACAGCACGCTGGCCAACGCGGTCACCGCCATCGACTGCCTGGACCGGCCCTGGCCGCGCTCCCTGGCCCCCTGGCGGTCCGCGGCCTCGGCGGCGGAAGAGGCCGCCCCGATGTTCGGCGCGGCCCTCGTCTGGGCAGCCTGGCCTGCGCCTACTGGCCCGTCGAGTCCTACCCGCAGCCGCGCATTAAGGCAGCCGGCGCGCCGCCCATCCTGGTCGTCGGCACGCTGCGCGACCCGGCCACGCCCTACCACTGGGCCGAGGCCATGGCCGCTGACCTGGCCTCCGGCGTGCTGCTCGGCTGGAACAGCGATGGTCACACGGCCTACGGTGAGGGCAGCGCCTGCATCGACACCATCGTCAGCGACTACCTGATCGACCTGGCCGTCCCGCGCAGCGGGACCGTGTGCCAGCACTAGCCGTGTAACGCGCCAGCCTTCGTGGAGCTATACCGTCGCTGGGTTTCCGAGGCGGCCTAAGAAGCCTTCCGCCGATCACCGCCGCGACCAGGATCAGCGTCAGCTGCGGCAACTGGTACCGCCAGTCAAAGGTGGCGAACAGCGCCGGCGGAATGAGGACCAGCACCGCGCTCGCCGTGAACAGCAGCCCCGCGCTGGCCCGCTTGTCCCGGCGGCGCGAGCCGGCGATAACGCCCGCCAGGGCCAGTACCAGCCCGCCCGCGAACACCGGTCCCGGCACGTAGAACCAGCGCCCGTACCCGGTCAGGAAGCTCGCCAGGCTGACGCGGACGGCCGGCGGCGGATAGCCGAGCGCTCCGATCGACGCGTCAGCCTGCCGGTCGGGCCGGATGTAGGGGCGGAACTGCAGGTACGCCGGCGAATAGCGCTCCGGCCCGGCTCCGCGCACCGGCGAGAACCCGTACAGGAAGTCCCGTCCCGCCGCCTCGGCGTAGGCCAGCGGCTGATGCCGCAGGATCCGCAGGCCGAAGTCGCGCACCACCGCGTCCCGCGACATCCCCGCCGGCGGCCGGAACGTCCACTGCGGCGACCGCGGATCCCAGGTGTAGAAGTCGGCGTTGCGCTGCGCGGGCGGCTGAGCCGGGCAGAGCGGCCGCTCGTAGCTGGGCAAGTTCAGCCCCTGGCACGAGGCGAAGTCCGCCACCCGCCCGTACAGGAACGCGCCGCTGAACGTGGTGAACCCCGGCTCCGCGTGCGAGGCCCCGAACCACCCGAGATACGCGCCCACCGGGATCAGGAAACAGCCCGCCAGCGCCCCCAGCCGACGCCACGGGCGCCCCGTAACGACGACGTAGAGGGCAGCCGGAACGATCATGACCAGCTCTTCGTCCCGGAACGTCACCGCCACCCCGAGCAGCAGCCCGCACGCCGCCGCCGTCCGCCACCCTCCGCCCGCCCGTGGCCAGACCAGCACGACCAGCGCCGCCACCAGCAGGAACACCGTCCACGTGTCGCTCAGCACGTACTGCTCGAGCACCAGCTCCAGCGGATCGAACAGCACCGGAACCGCGGCCAGCGCCGCGATCGGTGTCCGCGCCCCGAACCGCACTAGCACCGCGTACACCAGCACACCCGTGGCCAGCCCGACCAGATGCTGCACCAGCGAGATCAACCACAGATCATGTAGCAGCATGACCGGGATGAGCAGCACCGAATACCCGCTCTGCCGCAGTCCGTCCACCGTCCACCGCCCGCCGGCGAAGCGCTGCGCGTACTGCAGGTACCGCACGCTGTCCGGGAAGATCAGCGCCGGATGATAAGCCAGCAACACGATCACCCGCAGTCCGGCCGCCAGCACCAGCAGCAGCCCGAACCCCCAGTGCCGCCGGAGACCCGCCCGCGCCCGCCCGGTCAGCGCGCCGCGGCCCACCCCGACCACCGCTCCACCGTCACCGCCAGCACCGGCCCCGTCGGCGGCGCCTCCCGGTACTGCCAGTACCGCTCCGCCAGCAGCCGCAGCGGCTCCGCCATCGACCTCTGGTCGCTCAGGATCACCGCCCGGCCGTCGGCGCGCACCCACCACAGCGTGTCCCAATCGTCGGAGTACTGGTCAGCGAGCATGGTGACCCACGGATTCTCGCCCACGTTCCGCAGCCGCTTCAGGTAGTTCCCGGACTTCGGCTTCTGGTCCACGGTGCTATAGATACAGTCCCCGTCGACCGCGAAGGTGACCACCACCACGTGCGGCCGCCCCTGAGCGTCCGCCGTCCCGAGCCGCGCCACCGGCACGGTGCCGAACCGGGCCCGCGCTTCACCCTCGGCAAGCCTCACGCTGAGGATATTACGGTCTTCGTGCCGCCTCCCGCACATGGCGAGGAAGAAGACGTTAATGTCGCTCACAGCTGTGGCGGCCAGAACCTCACCGGTCGCTAAAGACAATCCACAAGGCTGGGCTGGTCTTAACGCGCGCTGGTCAGGATGACGTAGTCCTTCGCCCAGCGTATCCCTTTCTCTTGGTTGTTCATTGGCGGGTCAATCCGGAGGTTCGCGCTACCCTCGGGCACATCGGAAACCGGTACGAGGTAAACCTCATGCGTCTGGGGGCAGTAGACCCCGAAGTAGTCGGCGTCATTCGTATAGGGCACGAACCTGCCGTTCGGGTACTGTTTCGCCGTCCGGAAGAATACGGCGCCTCGGTTCTTCAGCAGTTGCCCGGTCTTGCATTGGACACGCTTTATAGTGCCGTGGTCGTCAAATGCCAAGTCGTACCGGCATCCGCTGCCGAACGGGAGGAGAATCTGATATCCGGCGTCCGTTAGTGCCACGAGGACTTTGCCCTCAGTCATGTTCCCTATGGATATTGGGTCCCACACGATTCCATTATAGAGAGAAAGATGAACAGATTACCAGCACCTGTCCCTAGCGGCCGTCATGGGGGTGCCAGATTCCCCTTCCTGAGAGCCCCGTCACGGATTCGAACCGTGCACCTTTCCCTTACGAGGGGAATGCTCTGCCGAATGAGCTAACGGGGCGCAGGCCGCCCGCACCGGGCGACCCATCGAGTGTACCGGAACCGCGGCCCAGGAGGGTCGAGGAAGAACTTCCTGGGATGCACGTCAGATTTGTAGGTGACTGGCGGGTAACTTGCTGTTGCTGGGGTTGCCCTGCTGGTCAGGGGTGAGTTCAGGCGGTGATTGTCTGGTTGCGGGGTCGCTGCCAGATCTGTTCCCACTGGCTGCTGGCCTCGCGGCAGCGCAGGGCGGTGATGGCGTCGGCAGGTGCCCTTGCGAGTACCGGAATCTACGGTTACCAGCTGGCGGCTACTTGCACGTGTCCGGAAGGACAACCATAACCACCTGGCCGGGCGCGACCGACACATCCATATAGGTACTCACATTGCCCCCCGCATACCGCGCGAGGATCACGTACCGGCCCGGCGCAAGATCGTCAAGTTCAAACGCTTCATTCTGCGAGACGCGCTCTCGCGAAGCGACGACAGCCGGGAGCACCACTCGGAAGGTCCCGTCGGCGGCCGTCTGCGAATACCACTGGCCAGGCAGCGCTTCCACGAGCGCGGCGGCGGAAAACAGCCGCGCCTCAGTGGGCGCATATACCGGGAACCCGATGCCCGAACACGGCTGGATATACCCAGTGACCGCCCCCGTCTCGACCGACCACGGCAGCCCTTCCCGTCGCCGGGGTGGTCATCTCGGCGAGTCCGGTGTGCTGGCGGGTTGGCTGGTCCAGTCGGCTAGAGCGGTGGCGAGGCCCTGGACCAGGCGGTCGAAGCTCCGGTCGATGTTGGCGGGATGAACGAAGGTGGCTTCCAGGGTCACCCAGCCGTGCAGGGCGGCGCGCAGGACCCGGGTGGCGTCGATGGCGTCGTCGCCGTGCAGGTCGTAGCCGGCCAGGACGTCACCGATGATCTCTACCGAGGCCCAGTCAGCGGCTTGGGCTTCGGTGTCGCCGGGGGCAGGGACCCGCTGTGCGGCGGCGTAGCGGCCCGGGTGCTGGAGCGCCCAGTTGCGGTAGGCGTGTGACAGGGAGGTGATGGCGTCGCCGCGCGCGCGGCCGACGGTGGCCCGGGCGAGGATTGCGGCCAGCTCGTTCTTGGCTCGTATGGCGATGCCGCGTTGCAGGCCGTCCATGCCGTCGACGTGTTTGTACAGCGACGGGTAGCGCACGCCGAGGCGGTCGGCGAGAGCGGCGAGGGTGAGGCGGGACAGGCCGACCTCGTCGGCCATCTGCTCGGCCTCGTCGATCACCCGGGCCTCGGTGAGGCCGGCTGCTAGGCACGGTTGTTCACCGTGCCGGCGAAGCGGATCGTGGCGGGGGTGGTGATGTCAGGGCGTTGCGATCGGGGGTCGTGCCCGGCTTGAGGGACCATGATGACCTGGAACGTCAACTCAGTCCGCGCCCGGCTCCCCCGGGTTGCCGCGTTGCTGACCCGCCGCCAGCCCGACGTGGTATGCCTGCAGGAGATCAAGGTCAGTCCGCGGGATTTCCCTGTCGCCGAGTTCGCCGCCCTCGGCTATGCCTCTGCGGTGCATGGTCAGGGGGGCCGTAACGGAGTCGCCATCCTGGCCCGCGCCGCGTCGGCCGATGTGGTCCGTGGTTTCGACGCCGATCCGGCGTCCGGCCAGGGCCCGGGTGCTGTCGGCTACCGTGGCCGGCCTGCGGATCATATCTGTGTACGTCGTGAACGGCCAGGCCGTGGGCACGCCCGACTATGCGCTCAAGCTGCGCTGGCTGAGCGCGTTCACGAGCTGGCTGGAAGCTACCCGACCTCCAGGTGATCCGCTGCTGCTGGCCGGTGACTTCAACATCGCGCCCGACGACCGTGATGTGTACGATCCCGACGGCTGGCGAGGGCGGAACCTGTGCAGCACGCCCGAGCGCGAGCACCTCGCCGCACTGCTGAGCTGGGGTCTGACGGACCTGACCCGCGCCCGCAACCCAGGCCCCGGGCCCGGGCCCTTCACGTTCTGGGACTACCGGCAGGGCGCCTTCCACCGCGGCTGGGGCCTGCGAATCGACCTGGCTCTAGGCACCGCGCCGATCGCCGCGCGCTGTACCGCCGCAGTGGTCGATCGGGACGAGCGGAAACCAACTGCGGGCGAGGGCAAGCCGAGCGACCACGCGCCGCTGATCATCACTCTGGCACCGGTCTGAACCGGTCGGCGGCGCCCCTACCAGGAACTTCGTTCACCTACGGCGTCTCGCCGACATGGACGGGCCGGAAGCGCTGGGCTAGCACCAGCGTGTCGTCGTTCACAGTGAATTGGGGTCGCCCAGTTCGGCGCGCATCTCGGCGCCGTGCCAGAACATTTCGTGCCCGGCTCGCCGCTCCGCCACGGACTCATTCCCCTCGCCGCTCCTAGAGCTCGATGCGTGAGCCCATGATGACGGTGCGTTCGCGGGGAAGCTGGAAGGTGTCGGCGGCGTCGGCGGTGATGCGCGATGTCGCGATGAACAGGTGCTTGCGCCAGCTGCTCATGCCTGGTGTCTGGCCGGGGACGAGCTCGATGCGCGACACGAAGTACGACAGCTTGTCCTCGTTGAGGGGGCTTTCACCGGAGGCCGCGCGGATCAGCGGCAGGAGGCCGGGGACGTTGGTCTTGTCCATGTAGCCGAACCGCGCGGCGACGTGGAAGATCCCGTCGTCTGCGTACCCGAGGTCGTCGACTTTCAGTCGCTCCTCGACGGGTATGTGGGGTACAGGCGCCGTCTCGATCGAGAGGATCAGGACGTGCTCGTGGAGGATCTCGTTGTGTTCCACGTTGGCCCGCATCGCCAGCGGAGCGGTGGCCTTGCCGCGGTTGAGGAAGATGGCGGTGCCC
Source organism: uncultured Actinomycetes bacterium (assembly GCA_963742795.1). Classification (GTDB taxonomy): domain Bacteria; phylum Actinomycetota; class Actinomycetes; order Streptosporangiales; family Streptosporangiaceae; genus Palsa-504. Next base: position 103,554 of record CAVUNL010000017.1, on the reverse strand, counting down.
GGTACCCGGAGCAGCGGGGGCTTCATGGCGTGCAGCTGGTCGATGAACGCCCGGAGCGGCCCCTCCTCGCGGACCCGGTGCACCGTGACGAGTTCACGGCCGCGTTGCCAAGTGGTAAATACGGTGAACGCGATAATGCCGATCAGCAGCGGAAACCACGCTCCGTGGGTCAGCTTGGTCAGGTTAGCGGCGAAGAAGAGCAGGTCGATGGCGAGCAGGATGCCGCCGCCCGCCAGCACGATCCACAGCGGCGTTCGCCACTGGTGACGGGCGTAGTAGAAGAACAGCAGGGTGGTGATCGTGATCGTGCCGGTGACGGCGGTGCCGTAGGCGTAGGCCAGCGCGGCCGAGCTCCTGAACGCGAGCACGAGGGCTAGCACGGATACCAGCAGCAGCCAGTTGATCCACGGGATGTAGATCTGGCCCATGATCGTTTCCGAGGTGTACTGGATGCGCAGTCGAGGGAGGTAGCCGAGCCGCGCGGCCTGGTGCGCGACCGAGAAGGCGCCGCTGATGACCGCCTGGGAGGCGATGATGGTCGCCACAGTGGCGAGGAACACCATCGGGAGCCTGGCCCAGCTCGGGGCCAGCAAGAAGAACGGGTTGCTGATGCTGGCCGGGTGGCCCAGGATCAGAGCGCCCTGGCCCAGGTAGTTCAGGATGCACGCGGGGAAGACGACCAGCAGCCAGGCGCGCCTGATCGGCGGGCGCCCGAAGTGCCCCATATCCGCGTACAGCGCTTCGGCTCCGGTGACGGCCAGGACGACAGCGGTCAGGGCAAAGAACGCGGTGCTGAAGTGACCAAACAAGTAGCCGATGGCGAAGCTGGGCGACAGCGCCTCGAGGATCACCGGGTGGGTGGCGATGCCACGCGCGCCGAGCACGCCAATCACGGTGAACCAGACGCACATGACCGGCCCGAACAGGCGTCCCACGGCGCCCGTGCCCAGCCGCTGAGCCAGGAACAGGGCGACGAGGATCGCCACCGTAATGGGGATGACTAGGTGGGACACCGACGGTGCCGCGACCTGGACGCCCTCGACCGCGGAAAGCACCGAGATGGCGGGCGTGATCATGCTGTCGCCGAAGAACAGCGAGGCCCCGAAGATCCCGAGCGCCGACAGCACCGCCTTCGCCCGGCTTCCGCCGGGCAGAGCCCGCCGGCGGATCAAGGCGATCAACGCCATGATCCCGCCCTCGCCGTCGTTATCGGCCCGCATCACGAGCAGGACGTACGTGATGGTGACGATGATCGTCACCGACCAGAAGATCAGCGAGATAGCCCCGAAGATGCTGTCGTGTGACACCTTGACCGGGTGCGGATCTCCCGGATTGAAAAGCGTCTGCACGGTATACAACGGGCTCGTCCCGATGTCCCCGAAGACAACGCCCAGGGCACCGACCGCGAGAGCCGCCTGTGCGGTAGTGCGACGGCCCTCGCCCACGGTATCCGCCTCTCCCAGCTACCAGCTTGCACCAAACTCTAACGACGGATCCAGCCAGCGCCCCCCTTTCCGATCATGGAAAAGGGGGGCCCGGCGCATCGGCTACGTCGCTGAGTTCGCCCGTCGGCGCTCACCGGCACACACGACCGCGAAACCCTCAGCCGGATACGCGGACCTCGTACCACAGCCCGCCGTTGAGGTCGAGGTTGTTGCCCTTGGCCTGCCCCGGTCCGTTGTCGCCGACGTAGGTGTACAGCGGATGCCCGTCGTACGTCGCCTGCACCGGGCGCCCGCCCCGGGATATCGTCCCCAGCGTGCCCGTTACCCCCGGCCCGGGCCGGGGACTCCCCAGGAGCGGCGGCCAGTACGCGACGCACGACCCGGTGCACTTGGACATCGTCGAGGTATCGGGCGCGAACCAGTACAGCGTGAGCCCGTGAGCGTCGGTGAGCACCCTGACCCCGCCGATCGTCGCCGCCTTCAACGTCACGCGAGTCCCGCTCCCGGCCGAAGCCGGCGGCGCGCCCGCCGCGTTGGCCACCGCCACGCCGAGCAGCGCCAGCGCCAGCAGCGAGACCGCCCCGACCACGCCGATCACCACCGAGAACGCCGCGTGGACGCGAGCCACCCGGCGCGCCGCCGAGCTGACCCAGCCGTCGGTCTCCCGCGCCGGGCCCGCGGCGGCCGCGGCCAGGGCCAGCGTCGCGAACGCGGCCACCTCGATCAGCCCCGCAGCGATCCCCGCCCTCGTCCGCACCTCCCTGAACCCGAACAACCCGATCCACACCGCCAGCAGGTACGCACTGAGCGTCGACAGCGCGAACGCCGCGCTCGCGGCCACCGCCAGCCGGCTGTGCGTCACCAGCACCGCGATCGCCAGGGTCAGCCCCCCGACGAACTGCACCATGAACAGCCAGCCGATGGTCGGAATCGACCGGTATCCGGTCAGGTACAGATCAAGGTGAATGCCCGCGGACACGGCAAGCAGCATCGCTCCGGCCACCCGGAGCGGCAGACCGCGCGTCTCGTGCCGGCGATGTCTGCCCACAACCGTCATCCGCCTCCCCACACCCAGTAGACGTGGCCCGCTGGCCGCGGGTTCAACGCGACTCGACCGAAAATCCCGACGCCGTCGGCCTTTTTGTGATCCAGTCAGTTCTGGCCTGCCTACCCCCATCCTGGAGGGCAGGGCATCGGGATCACCGCCGAACCGCGAATTCGGGCCGCAGGATTTCCGGCCGTTCGTCCTACTTTGTTCCGGGCACCTCACCGGCCCCAGCGTTTCCCCGGAACGTCCCCCGGCCGCCCGCCAGTCCCGTCGCGGCCCCTGCCGATCCTGGCCGGCGCCGCGGCATATTCTCGGGGCCATGACCGAGATCCCGCCCGCCGAGGCGGAACGCCCCCCGACCAAGCAGGTCATCGTCATTCGGCGCGACCTGCGGATGCGGCGGGGCAAGGAGATCGCTCAGGGCGCGCACGCCGCGACGGCCTGGCTGGCTGACCGTGTCCTCCAAACCATTAGGCCGAACGGAGACGTGGATCATGTGGCCCTGTCACCCGCCGAGCGATCCTGGCTGGAGAGCAGTTTCCGTAAGGTCACGGTCAAGGTGAACTCCGAGGAAGAACTCATCGCGGTCTACCAGAAGGCGCTCGACGCCGGGCTGGTCGTGCACCTGATCACCGACCGCGGCCTGACCGAGTTCGGCGGCGTCCCCACCCGGACCTGCCTGGCCGTCGGCCCCGACTACGACGACCTCATCGACCCCATTACCGGCGACCTCGAGCTCTACTGAAATGGGTGCCATGGCGGAGCGGATGCCCGGTGAGTTGATCTACGAGTACGACGGCCTGCGGATCACGGGGGGTGACCTCGTACGGCGCGCCGCCCTTCGACGTGGTGATGTCCGGCGCCGAGGCCATCCCGCCGTCCGGAGCCCGGTACGACTTCACCCTCGAGGGCCGGGTGTCCGGTCCGCGGCTCCGCGGCACGTTCAAGGGCGTCGACTACATTCAGGTCCGTCCGGATGGCCGCGCCGAGCTGCACATCCACGCCGAGATCACCACCGACGACGGCAAGAAGATCGCGCTGTCCGCCGACGGCGTGGCCAGCTTCCCGGACGGACTGCCCATCGGGGAGCTACGCGAGAACGTCACCATGACCACGGCCGATCCGGGTTATGAGTGGGTCAACCCGCTGCAGATCTGGGCCGTGGGCACGTGCGACGTGACCACCGGCGAGGTCGAGATCGCGGGCTACGCCGTCTAGCGGCCGCCGGGCCGGGTCACGACTCGGACTGGTCCAGGTCGATGAGCGCGATCCCGATGTCGGGGCGCATGACCTTGCGCAGCTGCGCCGGAGTCTCGGTCACCACCACCTCCAGGGTCGGGAACACCTTCCCCTCGAGCAGGTGGCCGCCGCGCGTCGTCCCGTCCGACAGGCCGAGCACGGTGTGCATGTGCAGGGTGGGTCCGTCCTGGCCCTCGGCCACGTCGCCGAGCAGCGAGAGTACCTCGCACTGCTCGTCGACCCGGATCCGGCGGTAGTCCTTGGCCGCCCGGTCGAACCAGCCGACGACGGCGTGCTCGAACGCGCCGACCGCGGCGATCGACGCCGCCTCCAGATCCTCAGCCTGCGCGAACTGGGTCAGCGCGGCCACCGCCTCGTCGCCCGGGTCGCACACCACGACGTAGGTGACGACATCCGCGTCCTCGACGACCTTGTACTTCATCGCTCATTCCTTCCTCAGGGCGTACTCCCATCCTCGCCCTGGGGCCAGCCGACCCGCGCTCGGGGGGTCCCGGGCCCGTGTCCCTGGTCATCTGCGCCGTACACCGCCGGGAAGCCCTGCCGCCAGCTTGGGTAGCGCAGCGTCCAGCCGAGCTCCCGCTTGGCCTTCGCGTTCGAGGCGCCGCGGGAGCCGTCGGCCATCATCACCACGCCCTTGCCCGCGATCAGCCGGGCCAGCCACAGCGGGACGTGCCGGGGCGGCTTGGCGCCGAGCGCGGCTGCCAGCGCGGGCAACCACTCCGACATCGGAGCCGGCTCGTCGTCGGTGATGTTGTACAGCCCGCTGCCGTCATGACCGAGCGCGAGCACGGTCGCGGCGGCGGCGTCGTCCAGGTGGATGAACGAGGAGATGCCGCCGCCCGCCCCGATGACCGGGAACTGCCGCTTGCGCACCGGGTGGATCAGCCCGTCGTTGGCGGCGCCGTAGAAGCCGCCGTAGCGCAGCGCGATCCCGCCCGCGGTGGTGACCGCCTCGTCCAGATGGCGCATGGCGGCGTTGGTCTCGCGGGCCATGGCCGGCGGGTCCGGGTCGAGCCGGTCGTCCTCGGTCTTGACCGGCCCGCCCTCCCGCGCGTACCGGTAGCTGGCGAAGCTCTGGGCCACGAACCGGTGCACGCCTGCCTCACCCGCAGCGGCCAGCAGCGCGTCGGTACCCTCGGTCCGCAGCCGGTTGGTCGGCCCGAAACTGCGGTCCAGGCTTCGGCCGAAGCGCACCCCGGCCAGCGCGGTCGCCTGGTGCACGATCGCGTCGGGTTTGGCGTCCAGCACAGCCCGGCGTACCGCACCCGCGTCGAGCAGGTCCAGCGCGACCGGCTCGGCGCCCAGCGCCCGTACCCGGTCGGCGTTGCCCGGCGACCGATGAGTACCGATCACCTCGTGCCCGTGCTCGATGAGCTGGGGAACCAGCCGGGTGCCGATCGCACCGGTCGCTCCCACGACAAAGACTCGCATCGTGCCCTCTTTCGTATCCGGTCGGAAGTCACTGCCATGACTCCATCCGGAGCCCGAATGTGACCGCCAGCCACCGGCTGCTGCCCACCGACCGGGGGAGCGGCCCGGAAGACCCGGGGCGCGACTGAGCCGCTCCGGGCGCGATCCTGACGCGCGCTACGCGATTCCTCGGCTAATCCACCCGGGAATTCGCGGCCAATGGCGAAGAAAGAAAAGGGCCCGGCTTAACGGCCGAGCCGGGCCTCGCGGTGCGTGGTCCGCGACAGGGTGTGATGGTTCCCAGCCGAGGCGGATTCGGCCTGCGTGGTGCCGTGGCTGGTGAAGGCGTCGCCGCCCTTGAGCGCGCTGAGCTCGAGGTCGAAGCGCGCGTCGAGCGCCGTGGACAACGCGGCCAGCGTGCGCAGCGTGAGGTTCTCGCCGCCGCCCAGAATCTGGCTGACCCGCCCGGGCGAGACGCCCATGCGGGCCGCTAGGTCGGCCCGGGTGAGCCCGCGCTCGCGCATATACCAGTTGATCTCGTTGGTCAGCTGGGTTACGAGGGCGAGCAGCTCGTCCTCGATCTGGCTTTCCGTAGCTCTGTGGTCTGGCGAAACGTTGGTTCCGGAGCCCATCAGTGCCTCCACTTCGTTACGGCCAGACCCGCTGCGCCCGTAGGGGGTGGTGACGTGTTGTGTACTTAGGTGTAGCTAAACGTATAGCTATAGCTAAAGTGTCGCCGAGCCCGGGACCCGACAACCCAAGACCGGTCTATCGTTATGAAAACGTTACCTTAACTTGGCTGGCCCTCGGCCTGCCGCGGCGGGCCCCAGCCGATCCGGAGCCGGCCCCTGCCCTGCGACGGGAGCGCACCCCGGGTCGGTTGAGGCTGCTGAGAGTCCGTCAAATGGCACTTCTTGTCTCATTTGACGCGTGAGGGGTCAAAAAGCCGTACGAATAAGTACTCTCTTGCTCAGGGAGGCGGTCGCTGGCTGAGCGGGCAGCGGCCGTGAGGCGAGGGGGTCTTGGCGTGCCTGGCCTGGTGTTGGGTGGTGTCATTACCTTTGCCGTGTCCTTTATGCTGGCCTGCTTGCTGCTGCGGTGGCGGTGCCGGGGAATCGGGCCCCCATTCGGGCGGCGCGCGCGGTACTGGGCCTCTTTCATCGTGGTGGCCACGGCCAGCGTGTCCGCCCTTGTCGGCGTGCTGTTCCTGGCCGCTGGCCGGGTGCCCGCCTATGTCGGGATCCTGGTGCCGGGCGGGCTGTGGCTCAGCAAGCTGCCGCCGCAGCGCGACCGGGACGTGCTCCCGCGAGCGCGGGCCGCCGTGCTGACCCTGCCGTTCAGCCGGCTCTACGACCGGATGGGCGACGACATGCAGCAGTGGTGCGACATCCGGATCGAGGCGGCCAGGCCCAGGCCGCAGTGGATCGCGGCCGCGGCGCAGTACTACTGGAACCAGATGGGCCGCGTCACCGACCCGCGGGCCCGCGCTGACCTGGATCGCTGGCTTCAGTCCATCACGCACAAGATCGCCATGGTGAACTTGATCGACCTGGAGCCCGATCCCCGCCGGCTACGGGCTTCTCTGCAACTGCACCCCTCGACACAGCACAGCCGCAAGTACAGCGAGGACGACCCGGCCCGCACCGCCCGGCGGCTGGAGACCGAGGCCCTCAACGAACTGCACCTGTTCCTCGCCTACGCCTACCGGCACGGCTACCACACGATGCTGATCTACCCCTACCGGCCCGGCGCCCACCGCCCTGCCGCCCGGCCTGCCCAGCCCATGACCCCGGACCTGTAGACCCGGCCGATCACGCTTCCGGCTGCCACCACGGGATCCCGCCGTTTCATGACCACCGAACGGCCTGATCAGTCCAGGCTCTCGCCAATAAAGGCCAGCGTGAGCTGCTCGAGGCGGTCGCGGGTCGCGCCGGGAACGTCGCGCAGCGGCCCTGACCCGGCCAGCACGGCCAGTCCGTGCACCGTGGACCAGACCGGGACCTCCAGGCCCTCGCGGCGCCGCCGGGACAGCACGCCCGCATCGACCAGCTCGTCGAGCGCCGCGCGCAGCTGATCCAGCGGCAAGCGCTCCGCCTCGGGACCGGACGCGGCACCGGACGCAGCGCCGGACCCCGCACCCGACGCGGCGCCGTAGGCGTGCTGCTGCGGGACCGCGAACGCGGTGGCGAACAGCCCCGGTTCCTCCCGCGCGAACTCCAGGTACGCGGTGCCGACGGCGCCCAGCCGCAGGCGAGCCGCCACCGGATCGCCGTACGCGCCGGGCACGCGGGCCACCCCGGCCGCCATCCGGCCGGCCAGCTCGCGCATGGCCGCCGAACACACCGCGGCCAGCAGCTCGTCCCGGTCGGCGAAATGCCGGTAGGCGGCGTTGGGCACCACGCCCACCATCCGGGTCGCCTCCCGGAGCACGACCGCGTCCGGACCGCCGGTCCGGGCCAGCTCCAGCCCGGCGGCGACCAGCCCGTCCCGCACGGCGCCGCGCGGCCGTCGCCGTCGCTCCGCCTCCGGTATCTCCGTCTCGGGTATCTCCGCCTCCGGTATCTCCGCCACTGGCTGCTCGGCCGGAAGCGCTGCGCTCTCAGCCGCCGCCCGCCCGTCCGTCACCGAGCCAGCATAACAAAGTGGACAGCGTCCACTAATATTGTTAATGTGTACAGCGACCACTAAATGAGGAGGAACGCTATGACCAGGATGACCCCGCTGCTCGAGCGCAACGAGCAGTTCGCCCGGACCTACACCCCCGTGCCCCTCGGCCTGCCCGCCGCGCAGGTGCTCGTCGTCACCTGCCTGGACCACCGGGTCGACCCCGCGATCGTCCTGGGCCTGCGGCTCGGCGACGCACCCGTCATCCGTAACGCGGGCGGCCGCATCACTCCGGCCGTCATCGACGACCTAGCCTACCTCGCGTTCCTGGCCGGTGAGCTGTCCGGCGGCCAGGACGTGTCCGACACCCTGTTCGAGGTCGCGGTCGTCCACCACACCCAGTGCGGCACCGGCTTCCTGGCCGACCCCGCCTTCCGGCACCGGGCCGCCCAGGCAACCGGCCTGTCCGAGGCCGCGCTGGAGGCCGCCGCCGTCACCGACCCGCACATCACGGTCAAGACCGACGTCGAGCTCCTGCTCGCCTCACCCCTGCTCTCACCCAAGGTGAGCGTCTCCGGCCACGTCTACGACATCGCCACCGGCCGCGTCACCACCGCCGTCGACGCCCGCTACCCGGCGCCGAACGCCCATAAGTGGGATTGAATCGGGGAGTGATCTCCTACTACACCGACGACCTGACCGCGGTCCGCGAGGACATGCTACGTGGCTTCTTCGTCGGCTGGCCCCGCCGGCCGTCGCCCGCGCAGCACCTCGCGGTCCTGCGTGCCAGCTACCGGTCTGTAGTCGCTATCGACGCGGCCGACCGTGTGGCGGGCTTCGTCAACATGCTCAGCGACGGAATCCCGACCGCCTTCATCCCGTGGCTCGAAGTCCTGCCGGTGCGGGTCCGGGCGAGCATGGACGACTACGGCGCCGTCATCGCGTACAACACGGCCCGCACGCCCGGACTCGGCAGCGCGATCTTCCTGCACATCAACATCGGCACGCCGACGGCGGGCTGCGTGAAGCTGCCGGTGGGCGAGCTGCTGAAGGTCCTGCGCTGGCTGAACCTGGCCGCATCACCGCGGATCACGATGGGCGTAGGTTGATCCACGTGACACCTACGCGCATTGACTGGGTGGCCGAGCACTGCCGGCTGCTGCGGTCGATCTCGGCGGAGTTCAAGGACACGCTGCCGTTCTGCGGGCTCACCATCGGGACCGGTATTCACCTGGAAGCCAAAACGGTGGCTCTGCTCTTGACTCTGCGCGATGGCGGCGCGCGCCTCGTTTCCACCGGCAACCTGAACACCACCCAGCCCGAGGCCGTAGAGGTACTAAAGGCCCAGGGCGTCGTGGTGATCGGAAGCCCAACCAAGGACCTGGAGGAGCACGGCCGGTACCTCGACCAGGTGATCGCCGAACGGCCGGACCTCATCCTCGATAACGGCGGTGACTTGTTCGCCAAGTACCTCGATGCGCCCTACGACGGCCTGCGCGGGGGGACGGAGGAGACCACGTCCGGCCGGATGCGCCTGGAGCCGCTACGCGACCGCCTGAAGCTGCCGATCCTGGTCATCAACGACAGCCCGATCAAGCAGTTCGCCGAGAATGAGCACGCCGTTGGCCAGAGCTCGCTCGAGTCCTACCTGCGGTTCACCAACCGCGTGACGAACGGGGAGCAGGTCACGGTATTCGGGTACGGAGCGTGCGGGCGCGGGGTCGCGGCCAGCTTCCGCGGTGCCTGCGCACGGGTGACGGTGGTGGACACCGACCCCGTCGCCCGGCTGCGAGCGCATCTGGACGGCTTCGCCGCACCGCAGCGCGAGGAGGCCATCGCCAGCGCCGATGTGATCATCACCGTCACCGGCGCCCGGGATGTGCTGACCGCTGCCGACCTGCCCGCTGCTGCCGGACGGCGTCATCGTGGCCAACGCCGGCCATTTCCCGGCCGAAATCGACGTCGAGGCCATCGCCGGGTCACCCGACGTGGCCGGCATCCGCGAGTACGCCGACGACCTGATGACGCTCGAGCTCACCGACGGCCGGCGCATTCACGTGATCTCGCGCGGACACATGTTCAACCTGGCCGGCCCGCGCCCGCTGGGCAATTCGATCGAGTCGATGGACCTCGGCTTCGCGCTGCAGGCACGGTGCCTGGAAGCCGTCGCTGACGGCAGCGTGGACGCCAGCAGCTGCGTCGTCCCCGTCCCGGGCAGGATCGACGCCGCCATCGCCACCAGCTATCTCGATCGGAAGTACCCGGCCTCGCCGGGGGTCTAGCTCATCTGAACGAATCGCTGGCCCAGCGCGGCGATCTCCCGCGTCAGCCGGTGACGAGGGGCAGGTCCGGGTTGGCGCTCCACTCGGTCAGCGAGCCGTCGTACAGCCGGGCGTCGTCGCGGCCGGTCAGCGAGAGCGCGAAGAGATCGACCGTCGCGGAGATGCCCCCGCCGCAGTAGGCGATGACCGGCTGGTCCGTGCAGACACCGCCCTCGTTGAGGGCGGTAGCGAGCTCGGCGCGCGGGCGGAAGCGGTTCGTCGCGGCGTCGACCAGGCCGTTCCACGGCACGTTGACGCTGCCCGGAATGCGGCCCGGCCGACTGTAGGCACTGGGGCCATCGCCGTAGAACGCCGCCGGGGATAGGGCGTTGACCAGGCAGGCGGATCCATTCTCGGTGATCTCGCGGACGTCGGCCAGGCTGGCGAGGAGCTCTGGTCTGGGGTGGGCGGTGAACGACGCGGGCGGGTACGTGCTCTCGCCCGACTCGACCGGGCCGTCTGCTGCTGTCCAGGCGACAAGCCCGCCGTCGAGTACGCTGGTGTCATCGTGCCCGAAGTAGCGCAGCAGCCACCACAGCCGCGTCGCCCACATCGGCACGTCCTGCGCGTACGCGACGACGTGCGTGCCGTCGCCGACGCCGAGGCGGCCGATCGCGGCTGCGAAGTGCTCGGCCGCAGGAAGGGTGAACGCGAACGGCGACGCCGGGTCCGACAGCGCGCCGGGGATATCGGCGAACCCGGCCCCGGGAATATGGGCTCGCGCGTAGCTCTCGCGCCCGCTCTCCACGGTATAAGGGCCACCGTCCGCCGCGCGGCGGAGGAAGACGGTGGCGTCGAACACGCGCACTCGCTCATCACCGAGCGCGTCGCGGAGCTCCTCGGGGCTGACCAGCCGGGGCAGCAGTGGCATTTCGGAGCCTCCTGGGCATCGATCTTCCGGGTCAGCCTTCGGTATGGCGTATCCACAGCGCTCGACGGGACACGGGGTCACGAGCACTCACGAACCACGATTCATAACCGCCCGCTCCCATCCGCCATCATGCCCTCCCGCCGCCCCTCGGCAAGCCGCCACGGGCGGCCTATATCGCGGTTTCGCCGCTTTGCGAATCGCCGGGTTCGGCGTGGCGGGCCCGGCATTCCTCTTCGAACTCGGCCACGTGGTTGTCCCCGATGCTGCCACGGCTGAGCGCAATCGTGGACGCCTCAACGCTGCGGAGGACGTGCTGCCTGGCCGGTGCCGGGGCCGGGTTGCCGGTGCCGTCCCGGCGTGGCCGCTGAGCCGGACGCCGGACGGCACTCCTCCGGCGCCTTCGGCGCAGGCCGCGCGGCGGCCCGCGGCCGAGGGCGTGTTCGGGGCGCTCCTTGCGGCGGGCTTGACCAGGTAGGACGGATGGCTGTTCTCGCTGGCGAGGTGGCAGCTATGGCTGAGGACTGCGGCGGCGGCGATGACCGCGGCCAGTGCCAGCGCCTCACCGGCCAGGTCGGCGGCCCCGGTCCGGATGTGCTCGCCGAACAAGAACATCCCGAGCAGGCTGGCCGACAGCGGGTCGAGGATGGTGAACCCGGGCTGGGAGGCGGCTAGCGGCCCGGCTGCCAGGGCGTGCGAGGCCAGCAGCATGGTGGCCGCCCCGGCGACGATGAGCAGGTACAGCGACCAGCTGGAGAAGATGGCGCCGGCGCCGTCATCCAGGTGCGAGCTGAGTTCCTTGATCACCGCGGCCATGAACCCCCACGAGATCCCGGTGGCCGCTCCCAGCACCGCGGCCCGGCGCGTGCCCGACGCGGCCGGACCGCGACCCAGCCTGAAGGCCACGGCTACGGCCAGGAGCGCGACGCCGGCGGTGGCCAGGCCGGCGACCAGCCAGGAGGACCCGGGCGCCTGCAGCCGCCCGCCCGACGGCGACGCCACCCGGAGGAAGACGCCGATCCCGGCGGACATGGCGGCGGCGGCCAGCCAGTCGCGCCGCTTTACCCGCCCTGAGCCGGCGACGGCCAGGTAGCCGAACACGAACACCAGCTCGGCCGCCAAGATGGGCTGGACTAGGGCCAGCGCGCCGAAGTGCAGGGCGGTCAGCTGCAGGACGAACCCGCCGATCATGCTGGCGATGCCGAGCAGCCAGACCGGCTGTCGAGCCAGGCGGAACACGAGCCCGGCGTCGAAGCCCGTCGTCGGGCTGCTTTTGGCCCCCATGCGCTGGCACACCGAGGACGTGGCCGTGCAGAAGCTTGCCGCCACGGCCAGCAAGATCGCCGTCTCCATCAGCCTCCCCCTTTCGGCAGCATTCCGGCCGATGCCGTTACCCAGGCCATGACCTGCGTATCTCCTGGCCAAAATCGTAAGAGGTCAGCGGTACGGAATCGTTACGGCCAAGGCGCTGGACCACCGCGCCAGCAGGGAAGTGCCGAATTGACGGCAGCCGGGCGAAGCGCCGGGCGGCCCTGGTGCCGTAACTCCATGCGGTTGCACCGATCCCGGTGCGGCGAGTCAGGGCATCGCCAGCTCGATCTCCAGGCTGCGTCCATCGCTTTGGGAATGATGTTCCGGAGATGCCGTTGGGCTCGCGGGCTGCGGGAAGATGACGCTCACGCAGAGGCCGCCGTCGGGCATGGGGTGGGCAGTGATGGTGACGTCGTGCGCGGTCGCGATGGCTCGGACGATGGACAGTCCGAGCCCGTGTCCGTCCTTGTAGTTTGCCCGCCGCCGATCGAGAGCCGCTGCCAGCTGGCGCGGTCACCCAAGAAGGTCCGGCGGCTGTGGCATCGTGGAGTGAGCTCAAGGGGCGAGGGGACGGCTGTTGGCCAGCACATCGGCAGATACCGGTCTGGGCGAGGCCGTGCTGGCTCGGGCCGTGTCGGCTTGCCGGGTCGCCCTAGGCTCACGCCTGATCGCCGGGTACGCGCTCGGCAGCCTGGCCCACGGAGGCTTCAGCGCGCTGGTGAGCGATGTCGACCTCGGGCTCATCCTGCACGACCCGCTCACCGTGAAAGAACGCATGACCATCCGCGCGGTGGCCCGCTCCGTGAAGGCCGGTGGATCGGCGCTCGACCAGCGACTATCGGTGTTCTGGGGAACGCCCGCAACCCTGGGAGGCCAGCGCCGGGGCGGCCGGTTCCCTCCGCTGGACCGGCTCGACCTGCTTGAGTATGGCCGGCTGCTCACCGGCCAGGACCTGCGCTCCGTTGTGGCCCGCCCTGACCAGGCCGAACTGCTGGTGGCAGGCGCCGAGTTCGCGCTCGGCTACCTGGGCGGAGCCGCCAAGCTACCAGACCGCCTCCGGGGCTGGGCCCGGCTGCGGCGCCCAGACGATACCGTGCTGAACGAGATCCGTACCCCTTCGCGGCTGGTCTCCCGCGGGCCCCGGCGGCTGACCAAGGTCGTGCTCTTCCCCGTCCGTTTCCTCTTCACTGCCGAGACCGGCCAGGTGGGCACCAACACCCTCGCCGCCGAGCACTACCTGGCCAGCGCGAACCCGGCTGCTGCCGCGCTGGTCACCGCGGCCCTAGCCTGGCGCCTCGAACCGCCGGCCGCCGATGAGGCGACCGCGCTCCTGAGCCGGGAGCTCATCCCGTTGTATATCCAGTACATCGACGATCACATCGCGCGCCTGCGCGTCACCGATCGCTATCAGCTTGCCCGCCGCTTCCAGCGATGGCGGACCCGTCTCCTGGCCGGTCGCTGAGGGCCGAGCTGACTTGGGCTACCGCCGAAGTCTAATACGCCCTGACCCGAGAGTGGTTCTGGGCGCGTGACTGAGCGCCCTAAGTCCGGGTAAGTCGGCTTCAGGCCCGGCTAGGACGTATCTCAGCAGGCAAAATAGGACTTTCCTCTGATGCGCCGTCCAGGCCCTTACGACGAGACTCAATGATGACCGGCGAAGAGATGGCCGGAAACCGAGGAGGAACGATGAACCACCACGTGACGCAGGGCATACGGGGTCCGCTGGCCCGCATCGGCCGGCGCGTCGCCGCTATCGTCGTCGAGTGCAACTACGCCCAGACCCGGGTGACCAGCTTGCGGAACACCAAGGCGCATTTCTGACGGGGGAACTAGCGCCCAGCGCCGGGCCGGATTCCCGATCCGGACCTCGAGCCCCGCTCTTGCACGAACCAGCCGCTCAGCCGGTCAGGGCCCACGCCCGCCCGGCTGGGCGGCTGCGGCGACTACAAGGGCCGGGTCGAGCGCGACCTTTCCGCCTGACCGCCAGCAACGCAACAGTCAGGACATTGCCCTATCCGCGCTCTTGACCGCTCAGGCGCTGCCCTCGACGATCTCGAACCTGTTCCCGTCCGGATCCTTGAACTCGAACATGGGCGGAACACCCGGCCACCGAAGCAGGTCCCCGACCTCGATGCCTCGTTGCCGCATGACGGTGTGCTCGGTTTCGGCATCGGGAACCAGGAACCGGATGCCGGTGTCGGCCCCGGTGTGAGGCCCGGTGATCAGCGCGACCGACGTGGACGCGCTCGGGGCCGCGACCGTGACCCAGCGGAAGCTCTCGCCCATCCGCACGTCGAGTCGCTTCTCGAATCCGAGCGTGCCGACGAAGAAGTCCACCGCCTTGTCCTGGTCGCTGACCGGGATTCCCACGGCGCCGATGTCGGTGATGGTGGTCGGGGACATGATGATCTCCTCGTGTTACGGGATGAATGAGAATCGGCTACCGCTACTGCTGATACATGAGGGAGCCGGGCGTGGTCAGCGTCTCCCCGGTTTCGAGCCACGTCTTCAGGCCGGACAGGATCATCGGCCACCCGCCGTAGACCTGCGCCGGTGCGTCCGGCGGCAGTTGGTCGTGGACCACGGTCAGGCGGCACGAGTCGCCGACCGGCTCGATCTCCCACGTCACCCGGGACGTGCCGGCCCGCTCGGCGTCGGGACCCCACAGCGCGCGCATCGTCTGTACGAGCCGGACCGGCCGTTCGACGACCAGGTTCTCGCCCTCCATCAGCGGCCGCTCCGCGGCCGGATGACCGAGCCGGTAGGGCGAACCGGCCGTCCAGTCCGACTCGATCGACGCGCCGAACTGGTACTTCGTCCTGATCACCGGGTCGGTGATCGCCTCCCACAGGCGCTCGGGCGTGGTGCGGATGTAGATCTCGAAGACCTTCTCCATCTGATCCTCCAGCTCGTGCTTCAGGCCGGCGAGCCCGGTCGCCCACGGCTCGGTGTACTTGCTGACCCACCGGTCGTGAACCAAGCGGATCGGGACCGGGTTGAGGTAGTGCAGTTTCTCGCGACCCCGCCGCCTGCTCACGATGAGCCCGGCGTCTTCCAGGATCTTCAGGTGCTTCGCCACGGCGATGCGCGTCATGTCGTGCCGCGCCGTGAGGGACACGAGCGTCTGACCATCGCGGGCGAACAGCTCATCAAGGAGCGCCCTCCGGGTCGGGTCAGCCAGTGCCCTGAACACAAGTTCCACGTCACCCACAATAGGAAACCATTTGGTTTCCTGTCAAGCTCGCAGGTCGTGGCACGCCCTCCATCGTCCGGCCGTCAGGCGATCCCGTCCCACCACTTGAGCACCCTCAGCGCGCGGAGGGTGTTCCAGCGGCTCGGCGTCCCCACGCCGCCCTCAAGATCGAAGTAGACGCGACCCGGATGGATGCGGTCGAGCATCCACCGGCCATCAGGCTGCCGCTTGGACTGCACGACCGCTACCGCCTCAGCCATCCGGGGATCGGGGTCGGCACCCGACTGCCGGAAGTAGTCCAGCGCCCGCAGCACGTCGTAGTGCCAGTAGTACGGAAACGCGAACTCCAGATACGCCGGCCGGACGACGGCCCCCGTGCTCTTGCGGCGGAACAGGCCGCGTTCGAGCAGGTATTCTTCACCGCTGCGGCGGGCCGTGCGTACCTGCTCGGATCCGCCGGTCGCGCGGTCGAACCCGAGCAGGCCGTCGAGCACGTTGATCGTCGTGTCGAGGGAGGACCGCACCGATCCGTTCTCGGCCTCGCAGTTCCAGCCGCCGTCGGCGAGTCGCTCGCCGAGGATCCGCTCGGCGACCGCTGCGACGTCCACCCCGAAGTACGCCCCGGTCTCGATCGTCCTGCCGTTGATGCAGGGCTCGACCTCCCCGTCGAAGTACCGCTGCCCGGCGTGCTCCCAGCGGCCGTTCTCCGCGACGAGCCCGATCGCCCGGCGGGCGGACTCCGACCCCGGGTCGAGCCCGAGGAGCTGAAGAGTCTGCAGCGTGTGCATCGTGGCCGTCCAGGGCTGCGCCGGTTCACCGCCGGTATAGGACCCCGGGAAGCAAGCACCGCCGTCCCAGAGCCCGCCGGGATCCTCCAGCGCGAGCAGGCGCGCGCCCCAGCCGTCGTGCTCCACCCGGGCTCGCTCGGCCGCCACGTCGCCGGCCGGCGCGTTCACCAGATCCCGCAGCACCTGCCAGCGAATGGCGGGATCGCCGTCGAGCAGCCAGTCGATCACGCTCACCACCGCAGGCTACCCCGTCGCCGACAGCCGATCTGGGTTCAGCGGACCGGGCTGGCCAGTCATCACCCCGGCCGGGAACCTCGACCCGGCCACCTGGACTGACCTGGCTACGGGCCAGCCGCTCGCCCTGCCCGATCACGGGCCTGGCGTCCTGCATCACGTGCACGCCGACGACGTGGCGCAGGCCTTCGAGCGTGTGCTGTCCCGTCCCGTGGCGATCGGGTCCAGCTTCCACGTGGTGGCCGAACAGGCGATGACGCAGCGGGGCCTGGCGGCCGGCGTGGCGCGCTGGTTCGGCCGTGAGGCGGTCCTGGACTTCGTCGACTGGGCCGAGTTCACGCGCCGCGCCGGATCCGGGCCCGCTGAGGTCACCCGCGAGCACACCTTCCGCAGCATCACCGCCAGCATGGCCCGCGCCCGCGAGGTGCTGCAGTACTCGCCGCGGTACAGCTCGCTCGACGCCTTGCGCGAGGCGCTGGCCTGGCTCGTCGCCCACGGCCAGGCCGACATCGGCGGCCAGCCGTTCCCATCCCTCGGCGCGCCCTGAGCGCTCCCCGGACCCGCCCGGCAGGCAGGCCGCGCGGCCTGCCTGCCGCGTATCACCGGCAGGTTTCACTCAGGTGTGCCCGAACTCCAGGCCCGCGAAGTCGCCGGACTTGCGCCATTGGTCGATGTAGCGGAAGTACGCCGGGGCGCCCTGGTAGTAGCCGCCGCCTAGCGGGAACTGCTGCCCATCGAAGTGCCCCTCGTTGTTGTAGTAGCCGGGGGTGCAGTCGGCCAGGAATGAGGTCATGACCGGGTTGGGTCTCAGCAGCTCCATCCAGGCGTCCTCCGCCTCCCTGGTGACCTCGACCACGTCGAAGCCGTGGCCGGCCATGTGGGAGACGACAGCCGCGATCGTCTTAGCCGAGTCGGTCAGGTTGTGCGGCACGTTGGCGATGACGTTGCCGCCGTGCCACAGCTGGACGTGGAAGGCGTTGGGGAACCCGTGCACATGGACGCCGTGCATGCTGCGCATCCCGCCCGACCAGTGATCCGACAGCTTCGTGCCGTCACGGCCGGTCATGTCGAACCCGTACCGCCTCGTGGCCTCGGTACCGACCTCGAAGCCCGAGGCGTAGATGATGCAGTCGACGGGGTACTCAACCCCGGCCGCGACGACCCCGGCGGGAGTGATCCGTTCAACGCCCTGGCCGTCGGTGTCCACCAGATGCACCGAGGGCAGGTTGTAGGCGCTGAGGTACTCGTCGTGGAAGCACGGCCGCTTGCACAGCTGGCGGTACCACGCCTTCAGCCGCTGCGCGGTCTGCTGATCGGTCACGATCGCGTCCACCCGGGCGCGGATCTCGCTCATCTTCTCGAAGTCGGCGGTCTCGAAGTCGGCCAGCAGTTCCTGGAGGCCGGCCGGACCCGAGCGCGGCGCCGTGAGACGGCCGCGGATCCGCTGGGCCAGATCGGTCCATCCGTCGTTGACCAGGTCCTCTTCGGGGAACTCGCCGACCGCCATGTTGGCGACGAAATTCTCCAGCCAGCGCTCCTGCCAGCCGGGCGTGGCCATCCTGGTGAACCACTCAGGGTCAATCGGCCGGTTGTCACGGACGTCCACCGATGACGGCGTCCGCTGGAAGACGAACAGCTCCCGGCAGGCGCTGGCCAGATGCGGGACGCACTGCACCGAGGTCGCGCCCGTCCCGATGATGGCTATCCGCTTGCCGGCCAGGCGATCCATCGGCGTACCGTCAGGATCGCCGCCGGTGTAGGCGTAGTCCCAGCGGCTGGTGTGGAAAGCGTGGCCCTCGAAGGTCGCGATGCCAGGGATCCCCGGGAGCTTCGCCACGTGCAGCGGTCCCGTCCCGATGCCCACGAACCGGGCCGTGAACTCGTCCGCCCGGTTCGTCCGCACGATCCAGCGGCCGCCGGAGGCATCCCACTCCAAGTCGGTGACCTCGGTGTGGAAGAGGGCGTCGTCGTACAAGCCGTACTGCCTGGCGATCCGGTCGCAGTGCGCGCGGATCTCCGGGGCATGTGCGTACCGCTCCGAAGGCACGTGTCCGGTCTCCTCCAGCAACGGCATGTAGATCATCGCGGAAGTGTCGCACTGCGCGCCGGGGTAGCGGTTCCAGTACCAGGTGCCGCCGAAGCCGCCGCCCTTCTCCACGATCCGCACGTCCCGGAGGCCGGCCTCCCTGAGCCTGGCGCCGGTCACCAGCCCGGCGAAGCCGCCCCCGACGAAGGCGACCGTCACGTGGTCGCGCCTGGGATCGCGCTCGGTCCGCGGCGTGTACGGGTCATCCAGCAGGCGGCTGAGCTGACCCTTGAGCTCCAGGTACTGATCGTTGCCGTCCGGCCGGAGCCGCTTGTCCCGTTCCCGCGCGTACCGGCGGCGCAGCGCAACGCGCTCGGCTTCGATCATGGGCGCTCCTACCTGGGACCATGGCAAGTCACTCACGGCCTCGCGTGCTCGTCAAGTGCCGCCTGCTCCCACGGCCGCGGACGCGTTGCCGGGTGCCCTGAAACAGGACCGGACTAGGGGACAGCCAGCACTCGTGATGATTACTCTCAGTCAGACTCGGCCGGGTCGGCTTCAGGCGACAGCGGCAGCGGCAGCGATGGCGCCGTCGCCACCGCCGGGGCCGGCAAACCGCCGGGCCGGTTCTCGGTGATCCACTCGTCGATCCGCTCCCACCACCCGAACAGCCACTGCACCTGCTCCTCGTGATCGGCCTCCCGCGGCACCCGGTCGAACGGCACCCGCCACCACCGGGCCCGGATGATCTGGTCGACCGGGAACCGTCGCCACACGTCGCCGACGGAAGTGATCGTGTCCAGCCCGGCGTGCGCCACGAAGATCACGTCGGCGTCCGGGCAGGCGTGGATGGCGGCCAGCGTCCCGCCCGGCCGCGGTGGCAGCAGGTTCGGCATCTGACGGGCCCGCAGGGCCAGGTCGCCCCGGCCCGCGTGCTCCAGCCGCCGGATGCCGCGGCGCCACCGGCTGGGCGTCCAGTTGGCGCCCTCGGGGAAGATGACCAGCGCGCCGTCCGGGCCCAGGCCGCGGGCCAGCCGCTCGATCTGCTCGGTAAAGATGCGCTCCCCGGCCTGCCGGGGCTGGACGAATACGTTGGGCAGCCGGTTGCCCAGCACGTCCAGGCTGGGGTCGAACTGCAGCGCCGCCTTCATCACCACCCGCGGCCGGCGTCCGTACACGCTGAGCAGCTGGTGTATGAGCAGGAACGAGTCGCCCGGCCCGGCGTGCCGGGACAGCACGATAACCGGCCGGGTCAGCCGGGCGGCCAGCTCGTCGCCGGTAAGCGATGGCTCGTCGATCTCGATCCGCAGGCCGTAGGTCCGTTCGGCCCCCCGGTACAGCGCGTCCAGGAACCAGCGGACGACCCGGTAGTGCCGGCTCTGGTACGGCTCGGTCTGCAGCCGGCCGCCGAACCCGCTCACGATCCACAGCCCGAACAGCAGCACCAGCGTCACGATCTCCGCGGTCAGCCCGACCATCAGGAACGACACCAGCCGCAGGTTGCGCATCCGCCCCGCGCGGAGCAGCCCGGCCAGCCCGAACAGCAACGCCAGCACGAACAGCAACGGGGACAGCACGATCAGGCCGAGCGCGAAGACGATCACCATCGGCGCCAGCACCAGCCGGCGGACCAGCCTGGGTGGGAGCATGGGACGCCCTCCCGTCGAAAGACGCCAGATAACTACCCGGTCAGGGCGGAAAGATAGCTCGCGGACGCCGCGTACGCGCGCTCGATGCTCTGCCCCACCCGGGTCTTGTCCCGGTACCGGAACTGCGCCGTGCCGGGGGGCAGCCGGTCGCCGCCGGTCGGCAGGACGTGGACCCGGACGCCGGACGGCAGCGACGACATCTCCTCGTGGAACCGGTGCCGCCGCGCGATCTCGAACGCCACCAGCCCCACCTCCCACGGCCGGGTCGGGACCTCCAGCTGGCTCTCGATCCGCCCTACCTGCAGCACGTACACCGTGGTGGCGCCGAGCGTCACGGCCCGCCCGACCGGGATCGAGTCGACCAGGCCGCCGTCGAAGTAGTGGGCCCCGTCGATCTCCACCGGCGGCAGCAGCCCCGGCACCGCGCACGAGGCCATCACCGCGGGCACGACCGGCCCGCTGCTGAACCACCGCGCGCTCGCGCTCTCGATGCCGGCCGCCACGCACTGGAACGGCAGCTTGAGGTCCGCGAAGTCGCTGCCGGGCAGCGCGTCGCCCAGTATCTGGCCGAGCGGCTCCAGGGAGTGCAGGTGCGTGCCCGAGCGCACCAGCCGGACCGCCCGGCCCCAGAGCTTCTCGCTGAACGCCAGCCGCAGTTCCTCGCCCTGCCACATCCGGGTCAGCCGGGCTGCCGCGCCCGGCGGGTCGGCGGCCACGAACGCGCCGTTGAGCGCGCCGATCGAGGTCCCCACCACCAGGTCGGGCCGGATGCCCGCCTCGGACAGCGCCCGGAGCATGCCGACCTCGTGGGCGCCCAGCAGTCCGCCGCCGCCGAGCACGAACGCCGTCGTCATGACAGCAGCGTAACCAGCCTCACCCCCGCCGGATGGTCAGCCCAAGCGACGCGAACTGCTCGAACGGCCGGTGATACCCGCGCTCGATATGGTGGATGCCGCGCAGCAGCGATGGCTGGTCGGCCACCGCCGCGGCCAGCACCGCGGAGAACCCGGCCCGGACGTCGGGCAGGGTGACGTCGGCGCCGCGCAGCTTGGACATGCCCCGGATCACCGCCGAGTGCACCGAGTTCGTGTCGTGGAAGCGGCACGCGGGCCCGCCCAGGCACGCCGCGAATACCTCGATCTCGCAGCCCAGCTTCTGCAGCGCCGGGACGTACACCAGCCGGTTCTCGAACACCGTCTCGTGCAGCACCGACATCCCCTCGGCCTGGGTGAACAGCACCATCAGCGGCTGCTGCCAGTCGGTCATGAACCCGGGGTGCGTGTCGGTGTGGACCGCCGCGGAGCACAATCCAGAAGGCCCCGACGCGGTGATCCAGTCGTCGGTGATCTCGAACCGGGCGCCCATCCGGGCCAGCGTGGTGATCGCGGTAACCAGCGAGTCCTGCGGGCAGCCGTGCACCCGGACCTCGCCCCGGCTGATCAGCCCGGCCACCAGGTAGGAGAACGCCTCGAGCCGGTCGCCGGCCAGCCACCGCGACGCGCCGCGCAGCCGCGGCACGCCCTCGATCACGATCCGCCGGTCCGGGCTCAGCTCGATGTGCGCGCCCATCCGCTGCAGGAACAGCGCGAGCTCGACCACCTCGGGCTCGGTCGCCGCGTTCCGCAGCACCGTCTGGCCCTCGGCCAGGACCGCGGTCAGCAGCACCGTCTCGGTGGCGCCCACGCTCGGGTAGGGCAGGTCGATCCGCGCCCCGTACAGCCGCGAGGCCCGCGCCGTGATCCCGCCCGGCCCCGCCTCGACCTCCGCGCCGAGCGCCCGCAGCGCCGCGACGTGGAAGTCGACCGGCCGCCGCCCGATCGGATCCCCGCCCACCAGCGGCACGAACGCCTCACCGGTCCGGTGCAGCAACGGCCCCAGCATGAGGATCGGGATCCGGTTCAGGCCGGTGAACGCTTCGGGCACCCTCGGTTCCACCGCTGACCCGGGCGCGACGGTGATTTTATTGTCCGAACGGACCACCTGATAGCCGACGGCCTCCAGCATCGCCGCGGTGATGTCGACGTCGCCGACCTCCGGGGCGTTCCGGATGGTGCTGGGCTCCTCGCCCAGCATCGCCGCGACCATATGCTTGGTCACCGCGTTCTTCGACCCCCGCACCGAGATATCCCCGCGCAGCGGCCCCGATGGTTCCACCTGCCACGTTTCCGTCACGCAGACCACTGTAGGGGCCCCGGCCCGGCTCTGCGGTCCGCCCGGCCCCGTACGCCCGGCTCACGGCCTCACCGACATATACCCAACCGGGGTATAGTAATGTGAGCTGAAGGTCAGAGCGGAGGCGGCGTGTACGGATACACCCAGGACAAAGAGGACTACCTCAAGCGGCTGCGCCGGGTCGAGGGCCAGGTCCGCGGGCTGCAGAAGATGGTCGAGGACGACAAGTACTGCATCGACATCCTGACCCAGGTGTCGGCGGTGACCAGGGCGCTGCAGTCGGTGGCGCTGGGCCTGCTGGAAGACCATCTGGGCCACTGCGTCACGCAGGCCGTCGCCGAGGGCGGCGAAGCGGCCGACGCGAAGGTCCGCGAGGCCTCCGACGCGATCGCCCGCCTGGTGAAGTCCTGATCGCCTACCAGGCCCGGTCCTGCGGGGGAGCGCGCCGCGCTCGCCCAGGCCGACCTCGGCCTGGCCATGGGCACCGGCACCGACGCCGCGATCGAGGCGTCCGACCTGACCGTGGTCCGCGGCGACCTGCTCGCCGTCCCGGACGCCATCCTGCTGTCCCGGCGGACCCTGACCATCATCAAGGGCAACTTGGCCTGGGCGTTCGGATACAACATCGCCGCGATCCCGCTGGCCGCCCTCGGATTCCTCAGCCCGCTGATCGCCGCCGCCGCGATGGCGTTCAGCTCGGTGTTCGTGGTGTCCAACAGCCTGCGGCTGCGCCGATTCGGCGCGGACTAGCCGAGCCGGCCCGGCCCGCCCCCGCGTCGAAACGGACCGCCCTGACCACGTGGTGAACTTTGACGAGCATGCGGCCGTTCTATCTGGCAGGCCGATGATGTCGCAGAGGCTGGACGGGCACGTGGATAGTTCGGGTGAATGCGCCGATATCCGCGTGCAACTGGGCATCTACGTCTTCGGAGCCATCACCCCGCCGGACCGCGCGACGGTGGTCCTGCACCTCGCCACGTGCCCGAACTGCCGCGATGAGCTCGTCGGCCTGGCTGGGTTGCCCGGCCTGCTGCTCAGGCCGCCCGCCGTAGCCGCCGCCTTCTCCTCCGACGACCTCGCCGTCGCGCCCCGGCAAGATCTCCAGCAAGCACTGGTCGACCAGACGCTCGGCACGATCACCCAGCGGCGGCGCCGACGCCGGCGGCTGGTCGCTATCGCCGCCACCGCGCTGACCGCTGCCGCGGCAGCCGGATGGGCCACCTACCTGGCCGTCCCTGCGGCGCCGAGCCCGGCCGCGTCGGGGACGGTCCTGGAAACCGGCACGATCGGCGGCGTCACCGTGCTCACCAACGCCGAAGGCTTCACCCTGTACTGGTTCGCCCCCGACACCGCCACCCGGTCGGAATGCGACGCCAGCTGCGCCAGCCACTGGCCGCCGGTCAACGGCCCGGTCACTGCGGGCCAGGGAGTGCCCGGCGCCATCGGCACCATCATCCGCCCCGGCGGCTCGGCCCAGGCCACCTACGACGGGCATCCCCTCTACACCGCCGCGCTGGACACCGCGCCCGGCCAGGCCAAGGGCAACGGCGTGTATTCCGGGGGCGGCATCTGGCACGAGGTGACCGTCTCGGGCGTCACCCCGCCCGCCTCCAGCCCTTCCGCCGGCCACAGCGAAGGCGGCGGCTACTGACGGCGCCTCAGATGCCGTGATGGCCGATCAGGCTGCCCACGATGTAGGTGATCCCGATCGCCACGCCACCGAGGGCCAGCTGGCGCAACCCGGACCGCACCACCGGCCGGCCGGTGAGCCTGCCGACGGTCATCCCGCCGGCGAGCAGGGCGACCGCGGTGATGCCCAACGCCGCGAGCAAGACGTTCAGGCCGAACAGGTACGGCAGGAGCGGGATCAGCGCGCCCAGCGAGAAGGCCACCAGCGACGCCGCGCCGGCCACCACGGGCGACGGCAGCTCGGCCGGATCGACGCCGAGCTCCTCGCGGGTGTGGATCCGCAGTGCCGTGTCGGGATCCTGCGAGACGGCGGCCGCCATCCGCACGGCCGTCTCCCGGTCCGCTCCGTACCCCTGGAAATACTCAGCCAGCTCCGCCTGTTCGGCGGCGGGGAACCGGGCGTGCATCTTTCGCTCGAGCGCGACTTCGGCCTGCACCAGCTCGTTCTGGTTGGTGACGGAGATGTACTCCCCGGTGCCCATCGAGAACGCGCCCGCCACCAGCGCGGCCACGCCGGTCAGCACGATCGCGTGCGGCGAGACCCCGCCGCCTCCGACCCCCGCGATCAGCGAGGCGTTGGTCACCAGCCCGTCCACCGCGCCGAACACGGTCGGCCGCAGCCATCCGCCAGAAACGTCCCGGTGTCGGTGCGACCAGCCCGCCCGCAACGCCGCGGCGCCGGTAGCGTGCGACGTCTCCCGCACCTCCTCGTCGGCCACCGCCGAATTATCTCTCAGCACCATAACCCCATAACCAACCGTTGACGGGCCCGGTAGATTCCGGTCGCCGAGGCCGCCGGGAACGGATCTGAACCGAACGCCCCCGCCGCCCGCATCTCACGACAGATAGCGGACTCGCACTGCACCGCCGGCAGAACCCGGCCCCGGCAACCGCCCTGTCGGCGCTCCGGCCGTCCCCCAGGTCACAGGTTAAGCCCCACTGTCCGGCCGGCTGTCGCCCAGCCCTTACCGTGTGATGGCTCAAGGCTCCATCGGAACGGCCCCGAGCCCGGTTCGGGCTTCGGGGCCATGGACTTCCGGTGGTTCCTTTCGGTGCTGTGGTGGCTATGGTCCGATCTTAGGCGCAGTTGCCGGGCAGGCGCTCGCCGCTACCTTGGTTGTCGGGCTGAGCAGGCCAGCGTTGCCCGACGAAGGCTTCGGACCATGCGACCATGTCGGCGACCTGGAGGCCGTGGTTGAGGGCCAGGGAGACGTCGTGGCCGGAGCCGGGGATCACGCACGCCTGCAGCTGAGCCTGCGGGGAGTAGAACGGCGCCTCCTGCGCCACGATCGCTGCGCCGGAGGAGCAGTCGAAGGTGTGGCCCGTGGTGCTCAGCCCGCAGGTGGTGAAGTCGTTACCGCCCAGGATGTCCAGGACGGGGACGTCGATCGCCTGCGTGGCGGTGGTGGCCAGCACCGGCAGAGCAGAGGTGAGTTCGGTCCCGGAAACCACGTCCTTCCGTGCCTCGTCCAGCGCGATGACGGCCGGGTCGGCGTCGGGCAGGTGGTAGAAGAGCTTGCCGCGGGTGCCGGGGATGGTGGTCAGGTACCCGGAGTCGAGGCCGCTGGCCGCGAACTTGGAGTCCTTGATGGCGGGATAGAAAGCGCCGGAGGAGGCAAATCCGGCGGTGAGCGAGTGGGCGGCGCCGGTCACGATCACGCCGTCCACGTCGTGGTAGGCGATGGCCTCGTCCCACACGATCAGGGAGTTCAGCGAGTGGCCGACTTCGATGACCTTGCCGAACCGGACGCCGGCGATCCATCCGGCGCGCAGCGCCTGCACCACCTGGTGGTCGACGTAGGCGTCCGCCTGGGCCGTGATCTGGGTGCTGACCGGGTGGGAGCTGTCCCCGCTGCCCAGAGGGTCGATCACGAAGGTGGCGAAGCCCCGGGCGGCCACGTCGCGGGCGTAGGAGTACCTGATCCCGCCGACGGTGCCGAAGTCCCAGTAGTCGCGGGTGTAAGTGGCGCCGGGGATGAGCAGCTGCACGGTGGTGCCGGGGAAGCGTTCGGCCCAGGTCGAGCACAGCTCGCCGCTGATGGTGCTGCTGGCGGGCTGTCCAGGAGCTAGCGCGACCGGGATGCGGAAGCCGGACTGGCAGGTCACGGCGTGGTGGCGGTCGCCTCGCGCCGGACTGGCGACGCTAGCCGCGGCCGCGCTGGTGGCGGTCACGCCGATCAACGCGGCAGCGACCAGTGCCGATGCGAGCAGGCTGCGCCGGGAGAACCTCGGCCGTCTGCGTCGGGCATGAAACATGGATGGTTCCTTTCTAGGATTTGAACCGGATTGTTCGGGTCTGATGAGCGAGGCATGCCAGCCTGCTCTGGCGAACCTGCCGACGGCGGGCATGCACTTCCGGTTACGCGAACGACGCTACGGATGGCGGCGCTTGGGGGAATCCGGTGCGGCTACCGAAAACTGGCCGGGCACGTGAGACTGTCTTGAGCGCCGTATCCGCAGGATTACGTAGCTGCGTGGCCTGCCCATGAACGGAAGCAGTCCAATGACCACCGGGGGGTGCGGCCGGGGTCCTATCTTCTTGGGCTGGACGGTTGCATGGACGTGGCGGCGGCTAGCGTGATGCTGCGGCAGTGGTGTGCCAGGCCAGGAGGATGCCGAACCCGATCAGGCCCAGGCCGGAGGTGACGTCGATGGCCTGGTGGATGCGCCGTCCGGCGAGTCGGCGCACGAGGGTCATGGCGGTGGACAAGGCGGTGAACCAGCTGGCTGTGCCCAGGCCGATGCCGGCCAGCAGGAGTACGGCGCCGGTGGTGGTGCGGCTGATGTGGGCGGCGGAGGCTGCGGCGAATATGGCGGCCCAGGACGCGATGGTCAAGGGATTCGCGGCGGTGCCGCTGAGCGCCGTCAGGTAGGCGCGGGGGGCGGAGGTGATCGCGGTGGATGGTTCTGCCTGATTCCCCGCGCGGGTCGCGTTGCGCAGTGCCCGGGCGCCGAGGATGGTGAGCACGGCCGCGCCGAGCAGTCCCAGGCCGAGGCGAAGACCGGTGATGCGCAGCAGGCTGGCGGCGCCGGCTAGCCCCAGGGCGCCGTAGGCCATGTCGATGGTGGCCGCGCCGAGACCGATCATGATTCCGGTGGCGAACCGGCCGAGGATCACGCTGCGGGCCGCCAGCAGCCAGATGGGGCCGACCTGCGCGGCGACGAGGAAGCCGAGGCCGAAGCCGGTGAACAGCGCGGTGGTCATGATGGGGTCGCTCCTGATCACGGTGGGCGGGAGTGGCGTGCCTGCGGCTGGTCATTACGGGGCTATCGTGGACTATCGGCTGCGTGTAGACCAGGTAGAGGCGGTAAGCGCAGTGGTAATCTCAGATATGGACGCAATTGACCGAGAAATAGTCAGAACTGTGCAGCGTGATGCGCGGATCTCATACCGGGACCTCGGGCGGGCTGTCGGGCTGAGCCCCAATGCCGCAGCCGACCGCCTCCGGCGCCTGCTGCGCAGCGGTGTGCTGCAGATCCTCGCCGTGGTGGACCCCGGCGCGGACGTCCGGCTGCGGGTCCTGATCGACGTGCAGCTACGCCAGGATCAATCCGATGACGCGTTTGAGGCCGCGCTCCGCGACCTGCCGGCCATCACCGAAGCCAATCACGTCACCGGTACCTTTGATTACCTGATGCGCGCAGACCTGCCGGACGCCGCCAGCCTCGACCGGTTGCTGCGCGAGCTCAAGCAGCGCACCGGGGTGGCCGCCACCAATACCCGGGTGATCCTCCGGACAACCCTCCCCCGGCGCTGACAGCCGTGGGTAAAGAGGCCTTGAACCTCGTACCCGGACAGACCCTGGTCGACCTGGGCTGCGGCCGCGGCGGTCCCGGCCTCTGGCTCGCCCGCACCGCGGACGTTTTCCTGGTCGGAGTGGATTTCTCGCCCTTCGCAGTCGAACAAGCCACCCAGCGGGTCGCGCTGTTCGGCCCAGCCGGCCTGAGGCCCGCAGAAAGGCCGCAGCCCACGCCACGCCACGCGACCAGGGCCAGCTACTGAAGCCTGAGGTAACAACCGGGGAATTACCGGCCACGGCGGGCATCGGGTGCGCTAGCTTGGTCCGGTCCTGGGGGGAACCGGGCGAGTTCGGCCTGAGGTGGGCTCCCAGCGGCACCCGGACCGCTAACCAGGAAACCGCTAACCAGGAAACCGCTAACGAGGAAAGAGCATGCTCATGGCCCCCACGCTTGACCAGATCCTGCTTGCCCCCGACGTCCAGCCGAACGTCGTCGCCGATTGCCTCACGCTGATCGAGCAGGAGGTGTCCGGCAAGTCCGGAATCTCCGGCGCCGCGGTCAAGCTCGCGTACCGGACGGCCAGGACGTTTGCCAAGGGTTACCTGCAGTCCACGGTGGAGAACCTGCTGCCCGATTTCGTGGCCGCGCTCGAGCCGTACTGGTCCGACTTCACCGTCTCAGGCGCCTCCGGGTTCGGCGACTACCTGGTCAAGCACGGCGACGAGGTGGCCGAGGCGCTGTTGGCGGTGACCGACGCGCAGGCCAAGATGTCCGAACGCCCGGTGATCATCAAGGCCTACGGCACGGTCCGCGGCGGCGCGGCCAAGCACATCACCGCCGCGCTCCCGGCTGTCGGCACCCTGGTCGAGAAGTACGCCAGCTAAGTAACCCGTACGTCGTCAAGCGGTTCGAGCGCGGGTTCGCGCGGGTTCGAGCGCGGGCTCGGGCGCAGGTGCAGGCGTCGGCTCCCGGCGCCGCCACGGCTGCGTCCGGACCAGCCAGTAGCCGCCGGCCGCCGCCAGCGCGGTGCCCACCGCCCAGCCCAGCGGGTAGGTCCCGACCCCGACGTACTTCAGGCCGGACGCGAAGATCACGAACGTGATGGCCGGCCGGATGTACCTGTCCGGGGCCCGCGAGGAGAGCAGCGAGCCGATCAGCACCGCGGGCACACTGCCGACGATGATCGAAGCGGTCACGCCGAACTCGACATGACCGAACGCCAGCGCCCCCAGCGCCGCGGCCGCGGTCAGCGGCACCGCCTGGGTCAGGTCGGTCCCGACCAGCCGCCCCGCGGACAGCTTCGGGTAGGCGAACAGCAGCAGCACGATCATCAGCGAGCCCGACCCCACCGAGGTCAGGCCGACGATCAGCCCGCCCGCCATGCCGATCAGCACGGTCGGCAGCGGGCGGATCCGCACCTCGCCGATCTTGGCCGTGCGCGGCCCGGACCTGCGGTCCAGCACGAACCGGACCACCATCGCCGCCACCCCGGCCAGCAGCGCGGCGCCCAGCGCGATCTCCACGTTCTGCTGGCTGGACGACGTGTTCCCGAGCAGCTTGAGCAGGTACGCGCCGAGGAACGCCATCGGCACCGAGCCGAGCGTCATCAGCCCCACCAGCCGCAGGTTCACCGTGCCCTTGCGCAGGTGCACGATCGCCCCGACCGGCCGCATCACTACCGCCGCGACCAGATCGCTGGAGATCGCGGCGGCCGGCTTCACCGAGAACAGCAGGATCAGCATCGGCGTCATCAGGGCGCCCCCGCCGGCGCCGGTCAGCCCGACGAGCAGGCCCACGACCGCACTGCCGATGACCACGTAGCCGTTCAGCCCCACGCCGCCTCCTCCTGTTTCGCGGTTTTCCCACTTCCCTAGTAACAAAAGTTAAATCATAGACAATATCTTTTACCGAACGGCCCGTGGTGCCAGTTCCCGGGTCACCGTGATCGGGTACACAGGGTGACGTGGACAAGCTGCAGGCCTACCGGGACAAGCGCGATGCCGCGCGGACTACCGAGCCGGTCCCGCCACCTGGGGCTTCGCCGCCCGATCAAGCCCCCGGCGGTACGTTCGTGATCCAGGAGCACCACGCCCGCCGCCTGCACTGGGACTTCCGCCTCGAGCGCGACGGGGTACTGGTCTCCTGGGCTCTGCCCAAGGGCGTGCCGAACGACCCGGCGGTCAACCACCTGGCCGTGCACACCGAAGATCACCCGCTGGAGTACGGCAGCTTCGAGGGGCAGATCCCGCGGGGCGAGTACGGCGCGGGCGCGGTCACCATCTGGGACCGCGGCCGCTACGAGACGCTGAAGTGGGCGCCCAGCGAGGTCAAGGTGGTGCTGCACGGGCAGCGGGTCACCGGCGGGTACGTGCTGTTCCAGACCAAGGGCAACCAGTGGATGATCCACCGCGAACGGCTGGAGCTGCCCGGAGCCATGCGGCCCATGCTCGCCGTCACCGGCCCGGCCCCCCGCGACCAGGACCGCTGGGCGCTGGAGATGAAGTGGGACGGCGTCCGGGCCCTGGCCTACATCGAGCGGGGCAAGGTGCGGCTGATGTCCCGGACCGAACGCGACATCACGGTGACGTACCCGGAACTGGCCCGGCTGGGCGCGGCCACCACCCACAAGCAACTTCTCCTGGACGGGGAGATCGTCGTGTTCGGGGACGATGGCTGGCCGGAGTTCGAGGCCCTGCAGCCGCGCATGCACGTCGGCGCGGCGTCCCAGGCCGCCCTGCTGGCCGGGCAGACGCCGGTGACCTACCTGATCTTCGACCTGCTCCAGCTCGACGGCCGGCCGCTGATGGACCTGCAGTACACCGAGCGCCGGGCGCTGCTGGACGAACTGGCCCTCGCCGGCCCGAACTGGCAGACTCCGCCCTGGTTCCCCGGCCCGGATTTCGAGGCCGTCCAGGCCGTCTCCAAGGAGCGCGGCATGGAAGGCGTGGTGGCCAAGCGCCTCGACTCCCGCTACACCCCGGGCGTCCGCACCGACAACTGGCGGAAGATCAAGAACGTGCACACCCAGGAGGCGGTCGTGGCCGGCTACAAGCCGGGCCAGGGCAACCGCACCGGCCAGGTCGGCTCGCTGCTCATCGGGGTCAACGACGCCTCGGGCCTGATCTACGCGGGCCACGTCGGGACCGGTTTCAGCGACGAGACCCTGCGCATGCTGGGAGACAAGCTCCGCCCGCTGCGCCGCCCCGACTCCCCGTTCGCCGGCCCGGTCCCTCCCGAGCACGCACGCCCCGCCGTCTGGGTCGATCCCCGCCTGGTCATCCAGGTCGCCTTCGACCGCTGGACCAAGGCCGGCCGGATGCGCGCCCCCGTCTACAAGGGGCTCCGCGACGACATCGACCCGAAGGACGTCGTCCGTGAGTGAGCCGAAGGGCGCGGCGCCGCCTGGACTGAGGAGTGAGGAACGAGCGACGAGGGAAGGAGACGCCTTCAGGCGCCCTGAGGCGAACGGAAAACAGAGTGAGCCCTGAGACCAAGGTTGCCGTCCATGTCGACGGCCGGACGCTGACCCTGACCAACCTGGCCAAGGTCCTGTACCCGCAGACTGGGTTCACCAAGGCCGAGGTGCTCGACTACTACCAGCGGGTGGCGAATGTCCTGCTGCCGCACATCACCGGCCGCCCGCTGACCCTGAAGCGCTACCCCGAGGGCGTCGACGGCGAGGCCTTCTTCCAGAAGCACGTCACCGAACACCGCCCGGACTGGATCCGCACCGCCAAGATCCCCTCGGACAGCTCGCGCGGCCGCGGCACCACGGTGACCTACCTCGTGGTGGACGACCTGCCCGCGCTCATCTGGGCGGCCAACCTGGCCGGCCTGGAGCTGCACGTGCCGCAGTGGCGGATGCCCGAGCTCCGCCTGGCCCGACCTGCTGGTCTTCGACCTGGATCCAGGAGCCCCCGCCAACATCGTGGACTGCTGCCGGGTGGCGGAGGACCTGCGGCCGCTGCTGGAGGCCGAGGGCTTCGCGGCGCTGGCCAAGACCTCCGGCGGCAAGGGCCTGCAGCTGTACGCCCCGATCTCCGGCGTGACCTCCGAGCAGGCCAGCGACCGGGCCCGCGCCTTCGCCGAACGGCTCGAACGCGATCAGCCGCGCCGGGTGGTGTCGCGGATGACCAAGGTGCTGCGCACCGGCAAGGTCCTCATCGACTGGAGCCAGAACAACGGGTCCAAGACCACCGTCGCCCCCTACTCGCTGCGCGCCCGGCAGAGCCCCACGGTCTCGACCCCGGTCAGCTGGGACGAGGTGCACGCCTGCCGGCGCCCGGAGGAACTGTTCTTCACCGCCGACGTGGTCCTGGACCGGGTGGAGGAGCACGGCGACCTGTTCGCGCCGCTGCTCCGGTTACCGTTCGCTGATCAGCTCTTCGACCGGGGCGACCGGGGGCGCCCTGCGCTCCCGCCGGTTGCGCATCTGCTGGGCGATCGCGGTGGCCCCGAGCGCGCCCGCGATGGGCAGCGTGACCAGGGCGGGCAGCTGGTAGCGCCAGGAGAACTCGTACAGGTCCGCGCCGAGCAGCACGGCGACCGCGCTGCCGGTGATCAGCAGGCAGGCCAGGCTCAGGTTCCCCGGATCGCGGCGCCGGCCGAAGGTGAAGATCCCGGCCAGCCCGAGCAGCAGCCCCAGCAGGAGCACCGGTCCCGGCGTGTACCCGCCGTGCAGCTGGTAGAACCGCAGCCCGACCGCGAGGGGCCGGCGGACGCGCGCCTTACCGCCGCCCCCGGCCGCGGCGAACAGGTTGGTGGCGCTGTGCGGGCCCTTCGACGTGATGCCGGGCGGGAAGGTGGGGTAGACGTTCTGGAACTGCCAGCGCTTGATCGGGGTGTCACCCTCCACGGTGTTCCGGGTCAGGGCGAAGATCTTGATCGAGTCCCGGGTGATGTCGCCGACCACCCGCATCGGCTGCTGCTTGATCACCGCGTAGGCGAACTGCTTCTGTTGCGGGAGGTTGTAGTCCGGCACGCCATGCCGGACGTCGACCGCCGTACTACCACCCGCGGCGAGTCGGGATTGTTGACCAGCCCGTCCACGCCGAACTTCAGCGCCTGCGCCGGGGTGGGGCACAGCACCTGCTCGTCGGGGGGCAGCGTCAGCGTGGCGCAGTCGGCGGCGTGCGCCGCCCGGCCGTACAGGTACGCGTCGCCCATGTTGGACATCTCGAACCCGTAGTGCAGGACCACCTTCGAGTAGCCCATGTAGCCCACGACCGGCAGCGCGAAGCAGACGATCAGCACCACGCCGTGCAGCAACCGGGTGCGCCAGTCCCGGGCCGCGGCCACCACGTAGACGAGCGCGGGCAGAATCAGCGCCTCGCCGACCTGCCGGACCGGCGCCGACGTGCCGAGCGCGAGCCCGGCCAGGATGACGAAGGCCAGCTCGGGCCGGGGCCGCCAGAGCAGCAGCACGATCCCGGCCACCACCAGCGCCTCGAACAGCACGTCGGGCATGATCGTCTGTTCCGCGTTCAGCTGGTAGGCGTCGAGCAGCACCGGCGCCACGGCCAGCGCCGCCAGCCACCGGACCACGCCCCGGCGCAGCATCAAGACGTAGAGCGCGACCGCCATGCCCAGCCCCAGCACGTGCTGCAGCAGCGCGACAAAGCCCAGGTTCGTGAACATCAGCACCGGCTTCAGCACGAGCAGCGTGTAGCCGATCGGGTCGAACGACCCCCACGCGCCGAGGCTGAAGTCGGTGCCGTACAGGTACTTCTTGGAGTCGATGAACAGCAGGGCCGGCTCGTAGGCCAACTGGGTCACCACGCGCAGCAGCAGCCCGCCGGCGATCAGGAGCGCCAGCATCCAGTGCCGGCGCAGCACGTCGCCCGCGCCCCAGATGGCCCGGTCGAGGCGGGAGCCCGTCACGGTGCTCTGGGCCGGCCAGGAGGCGAGCTGATCGCGGGCTCTTCGGCCACGGTCTGGACGGTGCTCTCGGCCTCAGCGTCGGGGCTGGAGCCAGGCAGTACCGTTTCGCTCCTGTCGATCACACAGATCCTTGGCATGAGTCGTATCAGGCAGCGGGAGATGCCGCGCTAGTGCCCGGCCGCCTTCCTGGCAGGGATCATTCTGCCGCATCAGGAGGTGGGGGACGTGCATAAGAGCGAGATTTCATCAATGCCTAATGATTGGCGGCGTCCCCTGGACCGGTCACATTTGTTCGCCCCGTGTTTTGTCGGTGCCGATCCGTAGCATTGGTCCATGCTCGGTCAGACCGCGGGCTGGGACCGCCTGCGGCTGCGGCTGCGCTCCGCGGCGCCCCTGCTGTACCCGCCGGCGCCGCGCCCGGCCGGGTCGCCCGCCGCGGACTGCGAGGTGTGCCGTGGCCCGGTACGCCCCGGCTTCGCCCGCTGCTATCAGTGCGATCGCCACGCCCTGCTCGGATCCGCCCTCCTGGCCGACGCCGTAGTCCCGATCTCCTACGCGATCAAGGGCACCCCCTTCGCCGCCGACCTGTGGCGCTACAAGTCGGCCCCGGTGCCCCCTTCATCGGCTCCGACCTCCGCCTCGGCCCCGACCTCCGCCTCGGCCCCGACCTCCGCCTCGGCCCCGACCTCCGCCTCGGCCCCGACCTCCGCCTCGGCCCGGGTGTCGGTCCTGGCGCTGATGCTGGCCTTCCTGACCGATCACGGCCCCTGCGTGTGGCAGCGTGCCGGCATGCCGCCGCCTGACCGTCTCGCCGTGGTCCCGACCGGCGCCGGGCGCCCGGGCCCGCACCCGCTTCTCCGGCTGGTCTGGCCATACCTGCGCCTGCCCGCCTGCTCGCTGGCCCTGCGACCCGGCCGCCAGGGCCGTGACCTGGACCTGGACCGGTTCCAGGTCCTAGCCCAGCCGGCCGGGGCCAGCGTGCTGCTCCTGGACGACACCTGGGTGTCGGGCGCCAGCGCCCAGTCGGCCGCCGCCGCACTCAAGCGGGCCGGGGCCCGCCACGTCGCGGTCATCGTCCTGGGCAGGCATGTCAACCCGGATGATGCCGCGTCGGCCCCGCTGCTGGCCGGCCTCGCCGCCGCCCGCTACGACCCGTCGGCCTGCGCCGTGCACCCCGCCGCCAAATGGTACTAAAACCACCATTGATTCATTTCCGCGCACTAAGGAAATAGCGTTGGTTTAACCGCTCGTTATGCTGAATAGGTGGCTGAGAAGTAGGCGATTGCTCCAGTTTTTTCGTCATGAATGACCCCCAGCTCGCAGCGGCGCGGCGTTCTAGATCACCTGATGCGCTCCCGGAGCTCCTTGACGCCTACGGCGACCAGCTGTTCAGCTACTGCTGGTGCCTGCTCCGGAATCGCGAAAATGAGCAAATCGCGGTGCGCGATGTGCTGGTGGTCGCTACAGCGCGAATCGGGCTCCTGGTTTGCGATGATGGCCCGGCTTGCGGCTCTATTCGGTTGAGGCTCTCGAACTGGAAGAGCCACGCCTGCCCGGATCGGGCGGCGCCGCTGAGCGGCTGGACCGGTACCACCATCCCGAAACAAGCACCGCAACAGCCCCACCCGTACCGTCGCTGCCCATACATCAACATATGGCTGTGGCACTCTAACGGCTCTACGGGCTGTTGCAGAATGCCCGGCTCCGGACCCTTGGTGGGGGGAATCGACAGCCGAGGCCCGCTTCTCGCCTAAAAAGTGGGGAGGCCCGCCCGGAAGACGGCCGATCCGGATGCTCCGTGGAGATCATTTTCGCGACGATCCGATTCTGCAACAGCCCGTCTATCCGTTAGAGTGTCACAACCACGTGGCCCAGCCTCGCTAAGTGACGAAAACCTGAGCGAAACCAGATGTGCCCGGGGTCACCGCGACGCATGAGGCATCGCGCCGCCCGCGCAAATCGCAAGCCACCACGCCACGCACGCAAGACCCGCCGTCACGCAAGGCACCACGCCATGCGCGCAAGACCCGCACCCGTGACCACCGACGTGCGTTAACCCTGTTCTCATGCTCACTAAGCTGGAATGGTGACCTCTCCGCCCTCTTCGCGCATCGCTCCACCCCCTTCGCACACCGCCCTGGTCCGCCGGGCTCGCCGGATCGAGCGCCAGCTGGCCGTGATGTACCCGGACGTGCATACCGAGCTGAACTTCAGCACGCCGCTCGAGCTGCTCGTGGCGACGATCCTGTCCGCGCAGACCACCGATAAGCTGGTCAACCTGGTCACGCCGACGCTGTTCGCGCGGTACCCGACCGCGGCGGACTACGCGGGCGCCGACCGCGACGAGATGGAAAAGATCATCCAGTCCACCGGGTTCTACCGCGCCAAGACGAACAGCCTGATCGGCCTCGGCCAGGCGCTGTGCGAGCGGTTCGGCGGGGAGGTCCCAGCGAAGCTGAAGGACCTGGTCACCCTGCCCGGCGTGGGCCGCAAGACGGCCAACGTGGTGCTCGGCAACGCCTTCGGCATCCCCGGTATCACGGTGGATACGCACTTCGGCCTGGCTGGCCCGCCGCTTCCGCTGGACGACCGAGACCGACCCGGTCAAGGTCGAGGCCGACGTGGCCGCGCTCATCCCGCGCAAGGGCTGGACCGACCTCTCGCAGCGGATGATCTGGCACGGCCGCCGGGTCTGCCACGCCCGCCGCCCGGCCTGCGGCGCGTGCGGGCTGGCTCGCCTGTGCCCGTCGTACGGTGAGGGCCCCACCGACCCGGTGATCGCCGCCAAGCTCGTCAAGTCTGGCCCGTTCTCGTGAGCAGCAAAGACAAAGACTCAGTGCCAGGCTGGTTGCGCGACCTCGCCGATGCGGCCAGCAAGATGGAGATCAACCCGATGGCCCAGCCGCCCGCCCACGGCGGCCGCGCCTCCGCCGTCCTGGTGCTGTTCGCCGCCGGACCGCAAGCCGCGCCACAACCCGGACCGCAAGCCGCGCCACAACCCGGACCGCAAGCCGCGCCACAACCCGGACCGCAAGCCGACGGCCCCGACGCCGCACCGAACAACCCTGACCTCCTGTTCATCCAGCGCAGCGCCGATCTCCGGCTGCACGCCGGCCAGCCGGCCTTTCCGGGCGGCGCCATCGACGCCGCCGACGACGGCCCGGTCGCCGCGGCGCTGCGGGAGGCCGCCGAGGAGGTCGGCGTCGACCCCGACGGCGTGGACGTGGTCGGGACGCTGCCCGAGCTGTTCATCCCGCGCACCGGCTTCCGGGTCGTCCCGGTGCTGGCCTGGTGGCGGGAGCCGTGCGCGGTCACGCCGGTCGACGCGGCCGAGGTCGCCGCGGTGGAGCGGGTCAGCGTCAGCGAGCTAGCTGATCCGGAAACCCGTGTCACGGTGCGCGGCCCGTCCGGCTACCTCGGGCCCGCGTTCCGGGTCAAGGGCATGCTTATCTGGGGCTTCACCGCGGTGCTCGTGGACCGTCTGCTCGCACTGGGCGGATGGGAACGCCCCTGGAATACCGCCAGGGTCATCGACTTGTGACCCTCGGTGCCAGCCCTGAGAACGCGGAAAACGCAGTACCGTTAGGGCGTGCGCGGAGATGTGCTCGACCTGATTCTGCTCGTGGTAGTCGCCGCGTTCGCCGTGTCCGGTTACCGCCAGGGTTTTATCGTCGGGATCCTGAGTTTCTTCGGGTTCGTCGGCGGCGCGCTGCTCGGCGCGGAGTTCGGTCCGAGCATCTCCCGGGCCCTGGTCGGCGGGCAGACCCAGCAGGATGTCATCGCGGTCGTGCTACTGGTCAGCTTCGCCGTGATCGGGCAGTTCGTCGCCTCCTCGATCGGCGCGGCCATGCGCTCGACGGTCACCTGGCACTCCGCGACCGTCCTGGATTCGGTGGGCGGCTCGGTGGTCAGCGCGGTGTCCGTGCTGCTGATCGCGTGGGTGGTCGGCTCGGTGCTGATCGAGTCCCCGTTCCCGGTGGTCGACACCCAGGTGAACAACTCCCTGG
Organism: uncultured Actinomycetes bacterium; assembly: GCA_963742795.1. Lineage (GTDB taxonomy): Bacteria > Actinomycetota > Actinomycetes > Streptosporangiales > Streptosporangiaceae > Palsa-504. The sequence continues at coordinate 65,908 of CAVUNL010000017.1, read as the reverse complement.
TGCTGCAGACGCTCGACAAGTTCATGCCCTCGCCGGCCAAGACCATGTTCTCCGACTTCCGCAGGCTGCTGGCCAGCAACAGCACCTACGCCGAGGTGTTCAGCGGCATCGGCGCGGAGCGCATCCTGGCCATCCCCGCGCCCGATCCCTCCGTTGTCGGCGACCGCGGCGTCCAGTCCGCGGCCGGCAGCGTGGTGCGGGTCCAGGGCGTGGCGCCGAGTTGCGGGCGCCAGATCGAGGGATCCGGCTTCGTCATCTCCCCGGACCACGTTCTGACCAACGCCCACGTGGTCGCGGGCGTGACCACCCGGCAGATCGTCATCACCGGCAACGGCACCATCCACATGGCCACCGTGGTCTACTACGACCCGCAGGTCGACGTGGCCATCCTGTACGTGCCCGGTCTCAACCTGACCCCGCTGCACTTCGCCGGGGCCGCCAACCCCGGTGACAACGCGGTGGTCGCGGGGTATCCGCTGGATGCCACCGACCTGCACCTGGTGCCCGCCCGGGTCGGCGGCATCCAGAACGCCCAGGGACCGAACATCTACGAGACCAGCACCGTCACCCGGCAGATCTACGAGATCCGGGCCGTGGTCAAGTCGGGTAACTCGGGCGGCCCGCTGCTGTCGCCGCAGGGCACCGTGGACGGGGTGGTGTTCGCCGCCGCGGTGGGGGAGTCTGACACCGGCTTCGCGCTCACCGCGGCCGAGGTGTCCGCCGACGCCATCGCGGGCGGGCAGCTCACCTCGGCCGTCTCCACCGGGGCCTGCGACTAGTCGAAATAGTGCCCCTTGTCCAGGTCCGGGATGAGCCCGGGCTGCACGGGCTGCCAGCCCGTCCGCTCCCGGGTCAGCGCGCTGGAGGCCGGGCCGTCCATGGTGACGAAGTGGGTCAGGAAGCCGAAGTAACCCTCGGCCTCCCCGCCGGTAACGGACTTCACCGGCACGGAAAGGTGCCGGCCGATGACCTCGGCGATGTCGCGCACCGGGACGCCCTCGTCGGCCACCGCGTGCAGCCGCGTGCCCGCGGGCGCCGCCTCTACGGCCAGCCGGAACAGGTTCGCTGCGTCGAGCCGGTGCACCGCGGGCCAGCGATTGGCCCCGTCGCCCGGGTACGCCGCGACACCGGCGTTCCGGGCGAAGCCGATCAGCGCCGGGACGAAGCCGCGGTCACCGGTGCCGTGGACCGAGAACGGGAGCCGCAGCACGCTGGCCCGGACGCCGCGGCCGGCGAACGCCAGCGCCACCGCCTCCGACGCGCCGCGCAGCGCCGCGAACGGCGTGGTGTCCGGCTCGTCCTGCTCGGTGCCCAGGCGGCCCGGGGGGAGCAGGCCGGTCCCGGACGTGACCACCAGGGGCCGGCCCGATCCGGCCAGCGCCTCGCCGAGCGCCTCGATGGCGAACCGGTCGGTCTGGCACGAGGCCGCGAAGTCGGTGGTCTCGGACATGTTGTTGAACGCCAGGTGGATGACCCCGTCCGAGGCGTCCGCCCCGCTGCGCAGGCTGGCCGCGTCCTCCAGGGCCCCGCGGTGCACCCCGGCGCCGGCCGCGGTCAGGGCCGCGGCGCCGGCGTCGGACCGGGCCAGGCCGGTGACCTGGTGTCCCGCGTCGAGCAGTTCACGGACCACGGCCGACCCGACGAACCCCGTCCCGCCCGTAACGAACACGCGCATGATGTTCTCCTTCGGTGTTAGCAACCTGCTTCCACCGTGCCCCACGCACGCACCTAAGGTCCAAGTCCTCTTCTGCACCGTGCAATACGTTTCCGGCATCACCGCAGTTCAAGGTCCAAATCATTTGTCCGAACGGCCGGATGATTCGATACGCTCCTGGTATGGCAGAATCGCCCCCGGCGGACCTCGATCTGCGGCTGGTGCGCTACTTCACCGTCGTCGCCGAACACGGGCACTTCGGCCGCGCCGCCGCCGCGCTGCACCTCGCCCAGCCGTCGCTGAGCCGGCAGATCCAGCGCCTGGAGCAGCAACTCGGCGTGCGCCTGCTGGACCGGACTCCGCAAGGCAGCCAGCTCACCGAGGCCGGGGAGGTCTTCCTGCCTCAGGCCAAGGCGCTGCTGCGGTCCGCCGTCCAGGCCGCGGCGCGGACCCGGGCCGCCGCCCGGCCCAGCCGGATCACCATCGGGTTCACCACCGGCCTGATCGTCACCCCGGCGGTGCGCGAGCTGCGCCACCGCTATGCGGATGCCGACGTGCAGACCATGCACCTGGACTGGAACGAACCCCGCGAGGCGCTCGTGGACCACCGGGTCGACGCCGCGGTCGCCCGGCTGCCGTTCCCGACCGACCAGCTGCACGTGACGATCCTGTACGACGAGCCCCGGGCGCTGCTTGTCCCGCTCGATCACCGGCTGGTGGGTAAGGAGTACGTCACCCTCGACGACATCGCCGACGCGCCGCTGCCCCGGCTGCCCGACCCGCTCTGGAACGCGTTCTGGCGCATCGATCCCCGGCCCGACGGGCGCCCGGCCCCCGACGGCCCGCTGGTCGAGGCGCTGGAGGACAAGCTCGAGCTGATCGCCTCCGGGCAGGCGGTGACCATCGTCTCGGCCGGGCTGCGCGCGGATCACCTGCGCCCCGACCTGACCATGATCCCGCTGGAAGGCGTCGAGCCGAGCCACGTGGTGCTGGCTACCCGGGCCGGCGATAACAACCGCCTGCTGGCCGCCTTCCGCAAGGCCGCCGAGGCCCACCTCACCGGCCCCGCCCAGCCTGCTAGCTCCTAGCCCTCAGAAACGGTCAGGCCCGGCCGCAGGTCCGCGGCCGGGATGCCCGCGAGCCCGTCCCGGTCGATGCGCGCCGCCAGTTCGTCCGAGGCGGCCAGGAACGCGGTCAGGTCGATCCCGTACGGGCGGTCCCCAATGGGAGACGCAGCCGGGGACGCCGCCGAAGATGCCGCCTGGTACGCGCGGACCCGCTGGACGCCCCGGCTGAGCAGCGCCACCGCGCCGCGCGCGTTGCCCCGCTGGGCGTGCGTCAGTCCGACCGCGATCTGGGCCAGCCCCTGCCACAGGTCGCGCTCAGCGGCCGGGCCCGTCTTCCACGACGCCTCGAGCACCTCGTGCGCGTGAAACGGCCGCCCGGCCCGCAACAGCTCGTCGGCCAGCCGGGCCGCGTCCGGCCCGGCCAGCAGCAGGTCGTCGGGAATCCGGTCCTCGTCGAGCCCCGTCCCCGCCCCCGGTCCGGCCCCGACTTCGGCTCCGGCTCCGGCTCCGGCTCCGGCTCCCGGTCCCGACCGCGGTCCCCGCCCCGGTCCCGGCGCGGTCCAGCGGTCGCCCCAGGGCATCGCGCGGCCGCGCGTTCCGCGGCCGGCCCACCGGATCGCGGTCACGCTCGCGATCCGGTCTCACCGTTCCGGTTCCGGGTCGGCCAGCCAGCCGCGCAGCTCGGTGTCGAAGGCCTCCGGGCGTTCCTCGTGCGGGAAGTGCCCGGCGCCTTCGATCAGCCGCCAGCGGTAGGGGCCGTCCACGTACCGGCCCGCCCCGCGTGCGGTCTGCGGCAGCACGCAACGGTCCAGCGCCCCGTGCAGGTGCAGCGTCGGGACCTGGATGGGCGTGCGCATCCGCCGTGCGTAGCGCAGGCCGTCCGGGCGCAGGGTGCTACGCGCCAGCCAGCGGTGGTACTCCAGCGCCGAGTGGGCCACCGAGGGGATCTGCATGGCGCGGGCGTAGATCCGCTCGGTCTCGGGGTCGGGCCAGCCCGGCGCGGCCCAGCTCTCCAGCAGCTCGCCGACCCGGCGGGCCCCGTGCCGGACCAGCTGCCGCTCGGGCAGCATGGGCACCTGGTACCCCAGCGCGTAGCCGCTGTGGCGGCCCTGGCCGAGCGGGTCGGTGACCATCGCGGACCGCATCCGCAGCGGGTGAGCGGCCGAGACCACGGCCAGCCGCCCGGCCACCTTGGGGTGGAAGACCCCGAGCGTCCAGGCCACCAGCCCGCCCCAGCCGTGCCCCACCACGACGGCGTTGGCTTCGCCCAGGGCCCGGATCAGCCCGGCCGTGTCGGCGGCCGCGGTGACCAGGTCGTAGCCGCGCGGGGGCTTGTCGCTGCCGCCGTAGCCGCGCAGGTCGACCGCCACGGCGCGGAAGCCCGCCTCGGGCAGCCAGGTCAGCTGATGCCGCCAGGTCCACCAGAATTCGGGGAAGCCGTGGAGCATGAGCACCAGCGGCCCGTCACCCGCTTCGGCGATGTGGAACCGGCTGCCGTTGGCGCTGACTGTTCGATGGCTCCACGGACCGGCCAGCTGGACCGCGGACTCCCCGTTCACGACCATGACACGCGTCCTACCTGGCCTCGCGCGCGGCGACCTGAGGCTGCTGGCCGTCGCGGCCGATCTGGGGGCGGTCGCCGTTGGGACTGACCGCGGGCTTCTGGCCGTTGCCGCGCAGTATGCCGAGGCCCTCGGTGACCGACTTCCTGGTCCGGCTCAGGCCCGACACGTGCTGCAGCATCAGCAGCGCGACGCCCACCGCCGCGGCGGCCAGCAGCACGTAGGTGCCGGCCACGATGAGGAACGCCGCCCAGACCCAGATGCCCAGCGCGACCAGCCCGAAGGCGAAGGCGATGGACAGCAGGACGAGCACCAGGCAGCCCACGAAGGCGGCCACGCCGGCCAGCCCCCCGGCCAGCCCGACCCGCCGCACGTCGGCTTGCAGCTCGGTCTTGGCCAGGTCGATCTCATAGCGGATCAGCTGGGACACGTCCTTGGCGGCCAAGGCCACGAGGTCCCCGAGTGACTGGTCAGCGCCCACGGGTTCTGGCGTTTCGCTGCGGACCATCGTGTCTCTCTCCCGTCATGCGGACCATTGCCGCCGTTGGCACGGCAATCGGTGCCCGCGCCCGAAATCCCGCCCCCGTGGGCGGGGTCGGTCCAAAGACCAAGGCTAACGTTCTCGCTTGTGATCAGGCACTACCAGGGTCGATCCGGCGTTTCACGCTTCACTGCGGCGACCCGGCGCTACCGCCACAGCTAGCCGAGTACCGCGATGTACGCGATTCGCCAGATATGGTGCCACGTTTGCGCTCACTGAGCCAAGCTGCCCCGAAACTTAGCCAGCTCATCCAGGGGACCGGACCCGCCGCCCGGCCCCGCGAAACTGGCCATCCCCCCAATGCCGAGGCCCCGTCGAGCTCGCCATCCCCCAATGCCGAGGCCCGGTCAAGCTCGCCGTCCTCGCAAAGCTCAAGCCCGGCGGAGCTCGCCGTCCCCGCAGAGCCTCAAGCCCGGCGGAGCTCGCCATCCCGCCAGGCCGAGTCCCGTCGAGCTCGTTGTCCCCGTAAAGCAAGCGGCGCCCCTGGACGGGGCGCCGCCGCGCAGCACGTCATGCCTGGCTACCAAGCGTGCACCTTCTTTGTCAGTCAGGTTGACCGTCCCATTTCTGGCGGCCTGACCTGGCCTGACACGCCTCCCGCGGCTGGTCGCGCGTGGGTACCTGGTTGCCGTGCCCGGACGCTCAGACGTCCGTACCACCGTTCTAACCCGAAATCCCGAGCCTGAAAAGACCCTCACGTAACCAATTCGTGATCTCAATCAGTTCTGGCGATCACATGCCGTTAACTGGTAGCTCACCGGGTCGCCATCTACGTTAAACGCCCGTCTGGCCGTTTCCGGGAACAAGAAGGAGGCGGCGCCCGCCGGGGGGGAGAGCGGGCGCCGCGCGCACGGTCCGACCCTGGGGGGGAGGCCGGTCCCGTCCTATTAAGAGCTTACTCTGTCAAGGGCTTACTAATCGACCCATACAGCGTCAGCATATGGAATTAGAACATATCTGGCCAGCCGGTGAACAGTACTGTCGCGAGACTGGCGCCAGAAAAATTACCTGCCGGTAGCGTGACGAGCACTTTCTCACTACTTGACATCCCCGCCGCTCTCGCGCCCCAGTTCGGGCCACCGCCTACGCCTTCCGCGAACAAACGGCATCCTTCATGCTACTTGTCCCAAGTGTACAAAGCCAGTTTACGCCGGGCCTTAGTGACAGATGTGTCCCGTGTGTCCTGCGGGATCAGCATCAGCGGCTTTCGGCCAGGAGCGCGTCGAGCAGCGCCACCGCGCCCCGCTTGCTGAGCGGGTGGTTGGCGTTGCCGCATTTGGGTGACTGGACGCACGAGGGACAGCCGGCCTCGCAATCACACCCGGAGATGGCCTGCCGGGTCGCGGTGAGCCAGTCCCGGGCGGCCTGGAAGCCCCGCTCGGCGAAGCCCGCGCCGCCGTCATAGCCGTCGTAGACGAAGACGCTGAGCTTGCCGGTGGCCGGGTGCAGGTCGGCGGACACCCCGCCGATGTCCCAGCGGTCGCAGGTGGCGAACAGCGGCAGGAGGCCGATGCTGGCGTGCTCGCACGCGTGCGCGGCGCCGCCCAGGTCGACGCGCGCCGCGGCCAGCCGGTCCCGCTCGGCGGCCGAGATCGTCCACCAGACGGCCCGGGTCAGCAGGTGGCGCGGCGGCAGGTCCAGCGGCTCGTCGCCGAGGGGCGCGCCGGTGTCGGAGCGGCGCTTGGTGTAGCTGATCACCTGCCGGGTGACCTGCACGTCGCCGAACCGGACCTCGGCCTGGCCCCAGGTCATGCCGCGCAGCTCCTCCCGGACCTCGATCTCGGTCACGTCCCGGGCGGTGGTGGTATAACCGGGGTCGCCCGGCTCGACGAGCGCCACCCGGTCGGCCAGGTCGAGCCGGCTGACCAGGTAGCTGTCGCCCTGGTGCAGGTAGACCGCGCCGTCGTGGACCATGATCTGGGCCGACGGCTCGTCGACGGTGCCGACCAGGCGCCCGGTGGCCTCCTCCACGACCAGGACCGGGGCATCGCCGGCCCCGCGCAGCCCGCCCGGCGCGGCCACCCCCCGGCGCATGCTGTACCAGCCCGCCGGACGCCGGCGCAGCCGGCCGGCGGTGGTCAGGTCGTCGACTACCTGGCGCGCCTGCGGCCCGAAGATTTCCAGGTCCGCGTCGGTCAGGGCCAGCTCGGCCGCGGCCGCGCACAGGTGCGGTGCCAGGACGTACGGGTTGCCGGGATCCAGCACGGTGGCCTCCACCGGGTGCCGGAGCAAGATCTCCGGGTGCTGCACCAGGTAGGTGTCGAGCGGGTCGTCCCGGGCGATGAGCACCGCGGCCGCGCTCCGGCCGCTGCGCCCGGCCCGTCCCGCCTGCTGCCACAAGCTGGCCCAGCTGCCCGGCCAGCCCGCGATCAGCACCGCGTCCAGGCCGGTGATGTTGACCCCCAATTCCAGTGCGGTGGTGGCGGCCAGCCCCACCAGCCGCCCGTCGCTGATCGCGGCCTCCAGGTCCCGCCGGTCCTCGGGCAGGTACCCGGACCGGTACGCGGCCACCTTAGCCTCGGGCCCCTCATGCCCGCCCAGCGACCGGCGCGCGGCCAGCGCGACCGTCTCGGCGCCGCGCCGGGACCGGATGAAGGCCAGCGTCGGCACGTCCTGGCGGACCAGCCGGGCCAGCAGGTCGGCGGTCTGCGCGGTCGCGGTGCGGCGCAGCCGGGCGCCGACCTCGCCGCGCGCGCCGGTCAGCGGCGGCTCCCACAGCGCGAACGCCAGCGGCCCCCGCGGCGAGCCGTCCTCGGTGACTTCCTGGGCGTCCAGCCCGGTCAGCAGCCGCGCACAGGCTCCCGGCGTCCCGACCGTCGCCGAGGCCAGCAGGAACACCGGCCGGGCCGGCTCCCCGGGCGGGGCGTGATGCGCCACCACCCGGCGCAGCCGCCGCAGCACGTGTCCCACGTGCGAGCCGAACACCCCGCGGTACTCGTGACACTCGTCGATGATCACGTAATGCAGCCGGCTCAAGAACCCCGACCAGCGGGTGTGCCGGGGAAGCAGCGACTGATGGAGCATGTCCGGCGTGGTCAGCAGGTACCGGGCGTGACTGCGGGCCCAGTCGCGCTCGGCCCTGGGCGTGTCGCCGTCGAACGTGGCGGCCTGGACCCCGGGCAGGCCCAGGGCGCGGATCGAGGCTAGCTGGTCGGCGGCCAGCGCCTTGGTCGGCGTCACGTACAGCACGGTCTCGCCGGCCAGCACCGCGGACAGCGCCGGCAGCAGGTAGCCGAGCGACTTGCCGGACGCCGCGCCGGTGGAGATGATCACGTTCCGGCCGGCCTGCGCGTAGCAGGCGGCCTCGGCCTGATGGGACCAGGGGGCCGGGATGCCGCGGCCTGCGAAGGCATCGGTAATCTCGGCGGGAACCCACGGCGGCCACGGCACCTCGCGCCCGGCCCGGGCCGGGATGTGCTCCACGTGCACGGGTCGCCCCGCCCGCGGGTCGTCCAGCAGGATGCCCAGCGCCCGGTTTCCCGCCGCCTGGGGGTGGGCAGCAGGGGGCTCGGCAGCCGGATCCGCCTGGGCGAAGGGGGTGATGGTGGCCACAGCTTTCTCAGTGTGCCACCCGTTGGGGGATGTTCGGAGGCATGATTTCGTATAGACATGACATCGGAGCGTGGTTGAATGCCGCAGTGGATCACGCCCTGCGCGCTGCAGCCGGGGCGGGACGTTGAGATGACGCCTTTCATGGCGCTGGAGGATTTGTGGATCTGAAGCTGGGTCACTACAACAAGGACGGCATCGAAGTCGTCGACGTCGAGGGCGAGATCGATGTCTACACGGCGCCACGGCTCCGTGAGCTGCTCATCGATCTGGTCAACAAGAACAACTACCAGCTCGTCGTCAACATGGAGAAGGTCGAGTTCCTCGACTCCACCGGCCTCGGCGTGCTGGTCGGCGGGCTGAAGCGAGTGCGCGCCCACGACGGCTCCCTGGACCTCGTGTGCACGCAGGAGCGGATACTCAAGATCTTCCGGATCACCGGGCTGACGAAGGTGTTCGGCATCCACGACACCGTGGACGAGGCCATCGCGGCCAAGAAGTCCGAGAAGTAACGCCGGCCGAACCCGAAGAACGCATCGGAGATGGCCACCGTCGAAGTCACGTTCACGCCGCTGCCCGCGCACGTTCGTACCGCGCGGCTAGTCGCCACCGCGGTGGCGCGGCGCAGCGGCGTGGATGAATCGCTGCTCGATGAGGTCCGCCTGGCGGTCGGCGAAGCGTGCTCGCGCGCGGTCGAGGCCCACCGGCGGCACTGCCCGGCCGAGCCGGTCCGGATCGAAATGACCGACCAGGACCAGCGGTTCGTGGTGACGGTGAGCGATCACGCCCCGACCGCGCCCGTCCGCTCGGCCGCCGCCCCGGCCACCGACAACGGCATCCACGACCGCGCAGGCGGCGACAGCATCGGTTACGAGGCCATCGGCCACGACGGGGGGTCGGCCTTCCCCGCCGGATTCGGGCTGGCCGTGATCTCCGGCCTGGCCGAGGACGTGCGCGTCCTGTCGACGAGTTCCGGCGTGAGCGTCCGGATGAGCTGGCCGTCCACGGCCGCCGCCTCCTGACTCCGCCCTCATCCGTCTGATCCCGTCGGGCCGAGCCCGCACGGCTTCGCGCCGGCTCGGCCCGCTTCCCGGTCGCCTATGTCACGCCGTTTTCTCGCGAACATCACGGTAGGATTACAAAACTGTTAGGAACGGCCCGGTGTTCGTGGTTGCGCGTATGCGTGCGTAGACTCCCGGCCACTCGTCTTTGCCGATCGGCACCTCTTCCGTTCGGAGTTCCAGGAGGTCGAATGTTCCGGCATGTCCCTGCACTGGCGGCGAACCCCGTCAGCGTCAGCGGCTCCAACCTGACCTGGGTTGTCATCGTGGCAGTCGTCGGGCTGCTCGCCCTCGGCGTGGCCGGCGCGCTGGTCCGGGAGGTGCTCGCGGCCAGCCAGGGCACCCAGCGGATGCAGGACATCGCCCGCGCCATCCAGGAAGGCGCGGCCGCCTACCTGCGGCGCCAGTTCCAGACCCTCAGCGTGTTCGTGGTCATCATCTTCTTCGTCCTGCTCCTGCTGCCCGCCGACGACACCAGCGTGCGCTGGGGGCGAAGCATCTTCTTCCTAGTCGGCGCCGTGTTCTCGGCCCTGACCGGGTTCACGGGCATGTCGCTGTGCGTCCGCGGCAACGTCCGGGTGGCGGCTGCGGCGCGCGAGGGCGGCGAGCGGCCCGCGATGCGGATCGCGTTCCGCACCGGCGGAGTGGCCGGCATGTTCACCGTCGGCCTGGGCCTGTTCGGCGCCGCCCTGGTCGTGCTGATCTACCGGGAGAACGCACCCAACGTGCTGGAAGGCTTCGGCTTCGGCGCGGCGCTGCTGGCGCTGTTCATGCGGGTCGGCGGCGGCATCTACACCAAGGCCGCTGATGTTGGCGCGGACCTGGTAGGCAAGGTCGAGCAGGGCATCCCCGAGGACGACCCGCGGAACGCCGCGACGATCGCGGACAACGTGGGTGACAACGTGGGCGACTGCGCGGGCATGGCCGCGGACCTGTTCGAGTCCTACGCGGTCATGCTGGTGGCCTCGCTGATCCTGGGCAAGACCGCATTCGGCGACGACGGCCTGGTCTTCCCGCTGATCATCCCGATGATCGGGGTGATCACCGCGGTGATCGGGATCTTCTTGGTCCAGCCGCGCAAGGGCGACCGCAGCGGGATGACGGCGATCAACCGCGGCTTTTTCGTCTCGGCGGTGATCTCGGCCATCGGGGTGACGATCGCCTGCTTTACCTTCCTGCCGGCCAAGTTCAGCGACCTGAAGGGCATCACCGACCCGGCCATCGCGGCATACAATGGCGACCCCCGCTGGATCGCGTTTGGGGCGGTGCTGATCGGTATCGTGCTGGCCAGCGCCATCCAGCTGCTGACCGGGTACTTCACCGAAGTGAACCGGCGGCCGGTGCGGGACATCGCGCAGAGCTCGGAGACCGGCGCGGCCACGGTCATCTTGTCGGGCATCGCATACGGCATGGAGTCCGCCGTGTACGCCGCGCTGTTGATCGCCGGCGCGATCTTCTGCGCATACCTGCTCGCGACGGGGAACGCCACCATCGCGCTGTTCGCGGTGGCGCTGGCCGGCGGCGGCTTGCTGACCACGGTCGGCGTGATCGTGTCCATGGACTCCTTCGGCCCGGTGACCGACAACGCGCAGGGCATCGCGGAGATGTCCGGCGACGTCGAAGGTCCGGCCGCGCAGGCCCTCACCCACCTGGACGCGATCGGCAACACCACCAAGGCGATCACCAAGGGCATCGCGATCGCGACCGCGGTGCTCGCCGCGACCGCGTTGTTCGGCGCCTTCGACACTCTCATCAAGCAGGCGCTGGGCAGCGGGGCCGGCACGTTCAGCCTGTCGCTTGACCGGCCGAGGGTCCTGGTCGGCGTGATCATCGGGGGCTCCGTGGTGTTCCTGTTCGCCAGCCTGCTGATCAGTGCCGTGGGCCGGGCGGCGCAGCGCGTGGTCATGGAGGTGCGGAACCAGTTCCGCACCCACCCGGGGATCATGGATTACACCGAGAAGCCCGACTACAGCCGGGTGGTCGACATCGTCACCAGGGACTCGCTGCGCGAGCTGACGACGCCGGCCCTGCTCGCGGTGCTGACCCCGATCGCCGTCGGCTTCGCGTTCGGTTATTCCACCCTCGGCGCCTACCTGGCCGGCACGATCTCGGTCGGGGTACTGATGGCGGTGTTCCTGGCCAACTCCGGCGGCGCCTGGGACAACGCCAAGAAGGTCGTCGAGGACGGGCAGTACGGCGGCAAGGGCTCCGAGGCGCACGCCGCCACCGTCGTCGGCGATACGGTCGGCGACCCGTTCAAGGATACCGCCGGCCCCGCGATCAACCCGCTGATCAAGGTCATGAACCTGGTCTCGCTGCTGATCGCGACCAGCGTGGTCAAGTACAGCAGCAACACCGGCCTGCGCGTCGGCGTCGCGCTGGGCGCGGTCATCATCATCGTCGCAGCGATCGTGATCTCCAAGCGCCGCTCCGGCGGGATGGGCGAGACCACCCCGGCCGCCACCGAAGTCGCCGGCGCCGTCTCACCGGCCGTCGAGGGCGCCGCCGCCACCCCCGCCATCACCCCGGTGGAAGGCACCCCCGCCGTTCCCGTCACCTCAGCCGACGACGAAGCGGACCGCGCTACCGTCACCAAACGCCGCGAGTAGCCATCGCGCCGCCCGCGGGGGCCGACGGCCCCCGGCGGCGCGATACTACGGCGAGGACCGCAGCGGGCTAGCGGGGGGTTCCAGGGGGGTCGTCCCCCCTGGGCCAGCAGAGCTCCCCGGCGGCTCGATATTACGGCGGGGACCGCCGCGGGGCGCGAAGCGCACCGGGGGGTTCCGGGGGGTCGTCCCCCCGGGCCAGCACGTCCCCCCGGGCCAGCACGTCGTCAGACGAGATGCCGAGCAGGTACAAGATCGCGTCCAGGTACGGGACGCTCAGCGAGGTGTCGGCCGCGTCCCGGACCACGGGCTTGGCGTTGAACGCGATGCCCAGCCCGGCGGCCGCGATCATGTCCAGGTCGTTGGCGCCGTCGCCGACCGCCACCGTCTGGGACAGCGGGACCCCCGCGTCGGCGGCGAACCTGCGCAGCGCGTCCGCCTTGGCCGCCCGGTCGATCACCGGGCCGGACAGCCGCCCGGTGAGCTTGCCGGCCGTGATCTCGAGCTCGTTGGCCGCGACGTAGCCGATCCCGAGTTCGGCCGCCAGCGGCGCGATGACCTGGCTGAAGCCGCCGCTGACGATGCCGAACTTGTAGCCCAGACCGCCCAGCGTGCCGATCAGCGTCCGGGCGCCCGCGGTCAGCCGCAGCTCATCCCGGACCTCGTCCAGCACCCCGGCGGGCAGCCCGGCCAGCAGCGCGACCCGCTCGCGCAGCGACGCGGCGAAGTCGAGGTCGCCGCGCATGGCTGCCGCGGTCACCTTGGCCACCTCATCCGCGCAGCCGGCCCGGGCGGCCAGCAGGTCGATGACCTCGTCCCGGATCAGGGTGGAGTCGACGTCCATCACGATCAGCCGCAGCGCCCGCCGGTGCAGCCCGCCGCGCTGGACCGCGACGTCGATGCCCTGGCTGACCGCGACCCGGGCCAGGTCCTCCCGCAGCAGAGCCGGGTCCCCGCCTGAGATCTCCAGCTCGATGCAGGTCACCGGGCGCCGGGCCAGCCGGCCGATCCGGTCGATGTTCGCCCCGCTGGCGGCGATCCGCCCGGCGATGGCGGTGATCGCGGCCGGGGTCAGCGGGCTGCCGAGCAGGGTCACGTGCAGCCGCCCGCCCCGCGCCGGGGCGTCCCCGGCCGAACCCGAGCCCGAGCCCGAGCCAGTGGTGATCTCGGCCTCCAGGCCGAGATCGGCGGCCAGCGCGCTGACCGCGGCGTGGATGCCGGTCAGGTCGGGCGGCCCGTCGCACTCGAGCAGGACGCCGAGGACCAGCTTGCCGCGGATCACCACCTGCTCGATGTCCGCGACCGACAGCTGGTACCGGGCCAGGCCGCCGAACAGCCTGGAGGTCACGCCCGGCCGGTCCCGGCCGGTCAAGGTGATGAGCAGCGTGGTCCGGAAGGAATTCATGGCGGCGCCAGGCTACCGGAAAAGCCCGGGATCGCGGGGGCCGGCCGCTGGGCGTTTACTTGACACAGCTAACGATCCCTAGGTAAGCCGGAGCCGCAGCCCAAGCCGCGGACGAGGCCACCGCGATCGCGGTCCAGCTCCGCTGCCAGCCGCTGCTCGACCGCGCCGCGGAGCTGACGGCCGGCCAGGCACGGATCACGGCAGCAGCAGGTGCACGTCGCCGAACTCGTGCCACAGGTAGCCCGACGTGATGGCCGCCTCGTAGCACGAGCCGAGCAGCTGCGGCCCGGCGAACGCGGCCAGCATCCGCAGGTGCGAGGAGCGCGGCTCGTGCAGCCCGGTGAGCAGCCCGTCCACCGCCCGGACCCCGGTCTCCGGGGTCACCACGTGCGACGTCCAGCCCGCCGACGGCACGACACGACCGCCAGCAAAGGCCGTCTCCAGCGCGCGGACCACCGTGGTGCCCGCGGCGATGACTCGTCCGCCAGCCGAACGCACGTGGTTGACCAGCCGCGCCGTCACGGGCGGCACATCGTACGGCTCGGGGTACGGATCCTCGTCGGCCTCCAGCGAGGACACCCCGGCGTGCAGGGTAAGCGGCGCGATGAGCACGCCCCGGGCCGCCAGGTCGGTCACCACCGGCGGCGTGAACGGCCGGCTCGCGCTGGGCATCTCCGCGCTGCCCGGCTTGCGGGAGAACACCGTCTGGTACGCCGCCAGCGGCCAGTCGCGGCTGACGTAGGAGTAGCGGATCGGGATGCCGTAGCGCAGTAGGTACGGCACTACCGCGACCGACAGCCGGGCCCGCCAGAGCCGGCCGCCGGCGCGGCTGTGCAGGGTCAGCGCCGCCCCGCCAGGCAAGTCGATGACCTGGGCGGGGAACCCCGCTCCGTTCGGCCGAGAGATCTTGTCTTTGCCCGCCCCGGAGGGGCCAGAGCACATGGCACGCAGTTCCACCAGCCACCCACCATCCGGCAGGGCGGTGGAGAAGTGCACGGCCAGCCCGCGGCCGGCCCGCACCTGGGCGGGCAGCGTGCCGGTGTCGTTGACCACCACCAGGTCGCCCGGCAGCAGCAGGCCGGGCAGGTCGCGGAAAGCACGGTGACTGACCTCCTCGGTGGCGCGCCGGCTGACCAGCAGCCGGACGCCGTCCCGGGCCAGGCCGCGCGCCTCGGGCGGGTCGTGCGCCTCGAGCTCGGCGGGCAGGGTGAAATCGAGGATCATGAGACCACCGGCATGAGATGCGCGGCCCGGTACCGGCCGCTGGGCAGCCGTTCGGCGACCAGCCGGGTGAACGCGGGCACCACGGCCCGCGGCCAGGGCCGGTCGGAGATGTCCTCGCCCGGGAAGGCCTGCTGGTGCATGTCGGTGCGCAGGTCGCCCGGGTCGGCCCACCAGACCCGGACCGTGAGCTCCTCGGCGGCCAGCACGTTCGAGGCCTGCTCCAGGGCGGCCTTGGCCGCGCCGTAGCCGCCCCAGCCCGCGTAGGCCTCCACCGCCGCGTCCGAGGTGATGTTCAGCACCGCGCCGCCGCTGGCCCGCAGCAGCGGCAGCAGCAGCTGGGTGAGCGCGATCGGCGCGATGACGTTCACCTCGAACGCGGCCCGCAGCTCGTCCACCGGGTAGTCGGCCAGCGCGGGCAGCGGGCTGGCGCCCAGCGTGCCCGCGTTGTTGACCAGCAGGTCGAGCCGGCCCGCGGCCTGCGCCGCGCGCAGCAGCGCGGCCCGGTGGGCCGGGTCGGTGATGTCGCCCGGGATGGCGATGACGGCGCCCGTGCTGTCGCGTGCGGCGGCGTCGAGGTCACCGGCGTTCCGGGCGTCGAGGATGAGGTCGTAGCCCTCGCGGGCCAGGCCGGCGGCCAGCGCCCGGCCCAGTCCGCGGGAGGCCCCCGTAACCAGTGCAATCATGGCTTTCACGCTAGGCAGCCCGCCCCCGGTGCGCATCGGCCGCGCGCCCCCTCCGCCCTCCGCCCATAGTCCTAAGACCGCCGCCCGATGCACCGCCTCCGCAGCCCGGCTACCGTCGTATAAGTGAGCGAGCCAAAGGGGCGCGGCGTTGCCTGGACTGAGGAGCGAAGCGACGAGGGCCCGCCGCCAGAGGCGGCCAGGCAAGCAAGGCGACGCCTTAAAAGCGCCGCGGAGGCGAGCGGGGAGACACAGTGAGCGACGGGCTGGACGAGCTGTACCAGGTGAGCCAGGCGGTGCTGTCGGTCACCCGGCAGATGTCCGTGCGCGACGTGCTGCAGGTGATCGTGCGGTCGGCGCGGTCCCTGGTCGGCGCGCGGTACGCGGCGCTCGGCGTGCCCGACGACGGCAACTCGTTCGCGGAGTTCGTGGTGGACGGCATGAGCCCGGCCCAGCAGCAGGCCATCGG
Source organism: uncultured Actinomycetes bacterium (assembly GCA_963742795.1). Lineage (GTDB taxonomy): Bacteria > Actinomycetota > Actinomycetes > Streptosporangiales > Streptosporangiaceae > Palsa-504. Next base: position 50,090 of record CAVUNL010000017.1, on the reverse strand, counting down.
CCCGCTGCCGCGCCGGCACGGGATGCTCGGCGTGCTGCTCACCGAGGGCCAGCCCGAACGCCTCGCCGATATCCGCGACGACCCGCGGTTCTGGGGCTGGCCGCCGGCGCACCCGCAGATGTCGCACTTCCTCGGGGTGCCGGTGCGCGACGGCGACCAGGTGCTCGGCATCATCTGCGCGGCCAACAAGGTCTCCGCCGCCGCCGAGAAGCATGGCTTCACCGAGCGTGACCAGGAGATCTTGTCCCTGTTCGCCGCGCACGCGGCCATCGCGCTGACCAACGCCCGGCTGTACGAGCGCAGCCGCGAGCTGAGCGTCATGCAGGAACGATCACGGCTGGCCCGCGACCTGCACGATGCGGTCACGCAGAAGCTGTTCAGCATCCGGGCGCACGCGCGGGCCGCGGCGGTGCTGGCCGGCCGGGAGCCGTTCGACCCGGACCGGGTCAAGGCCGAGATCGAGACGGTCGCAACCCTGGGGGCCGAAGCCCACGCCGAGCTGCGCGCGGTGATCGACGGCCTGGCCCCGCCCGACCTGCAGGCCGGCGGCCTGGCCGACTCGCTGCGCAGGTACGCGGTCCTGGCCGGGCGCGCGCACGGGATCCCGGTCACGTTCACCGCGCCCAGCTTGGCCAGCACCGAGCAGCCCGCCCTGGACACCAGAAAAGAGGCGGCCCTGTACCGGGTCGCCCAGGAGGCCCTGCACAACGCGCTGCAGCACTCGGGCGCGACCGCGGTCTGCGTCCGCCTGGCCCGGACCACGCGCCAGGTCGCCCTCGAGGTCGGCGACGACGGCCACGGCTTCACCCCCGAGGCGCCGTCCGGCGGCGTCGGCCTGGCCTCCATGCGCGAGCGCGCCAGCGCGGCGGGGGGCACGCTGACCATCAAGTCCGGTGGCACCGGGACGCTGGTCCGGATGACCGTGCCCGTCACAACGCCGGCCGGGGGTGAGCGATGCCCATCGACGTGCTGATCGTCGACGACCACCCGGTGGTCCGCCGGGGCCTGCGTGTCCTGCTCGAGGTCCAGGACGGCATCGAGGTCGTCGGCGAGGCCGGGGAAGGGCCCACCGCGCTCAGACTGGCCGCCGAGCACCACCCCGACGTCATCCTGCTCGACCTGAAGCTCCCCGGCCTGGACGGCCTCGCCGTGCTCGCCGAGCTCCACAACACCACGGCGAAGGTGCTCATCCTGACCAGCGTCACCGACCCGGTCGCGGCCGGCCGGGCCATGCGCGAGGGCGCGGCGGGCGTGCTGTACAAGGACGTGGACCCGGACGCGCTGGTCCGCGCGATCCGCGCCGTGCACGACGGCCACCTGCTGCTCGCCCCCGAGGCGGCCGGGACCCTGCTCCAGTCAGCCACCTGGCAGGACCGCAGCCTGGACGCCCTCACCGCCCGCGAGCGCGAGGTCCTGGCCGAACTGACCCAGGGCCGCTCCAACCGCGAGATCGCCCGGGCCCTGAACGTCTCGGAGAAGACGGTCAAGGCCCATGTCAGTTCGGTGCTGGCCAAGCTCGGCGTGCAGGACCGCACGCAGGCCGCGCTGTTCGCGGTCCGCCACGAGCGCCCAGCTTAATCACAGGGCTTAATCACAGGGCTTAATCACAGGGCCTGATCACGGGGCCTGATCACGGGCCTAATCACGAGACCGCGGCGATAGGGCCCGCGATAATCTGGGCCGGCCGGGCTCCGGTGACGTAGGTTCAGTCTCGGTGAGACAACGAGCTGAAGGGGGCCCCTGATGTCCGACGAGGTGCTGCGGCTTCGCGGGGTCGAGGTCCGGCGGGACGCGGCGGTCCTGCTCCGCAACGTCGACTGGGCGGCGCACGAGGACGAGCGCTGGATCCTCATCGGCCCGAACGGCGCGGGCAAGACCACCTTGCTCCAGGTGGCGGCGACCACGTTGTTCCCGACCCAGGGCACGGTCGAGGTGCTCGGCGAGAAACTGGGCGAGGTCGACATCTTCGACCTGCGCCCCCGGATCGGCCTGACCAGCGCCGCCGTCGCCGAGCAGGTCCCGCCCAACGAGAAGGTCATCGACCTGGTGCTCACCGCCTCCTACGCCATCCTCGGCCGGTGGAAGGAGGACTACGACTCCGCCGACGTCACCCGTGCCGTCGAACTGCTCGACGCGCTCGGCTGCGCGCACCTGATCCGGCGTAAGTTCGCCACCTTGTCCGAGGGGGAGCGCAAGCGGGTCCAGATCGCCCGGTCCCTGATGCCCGACCCCGAGCTGCTGCTGCTCGACGAGCCGGCCGCGGGCCTGGACCTGGGCGGCCGCGAGGACCTGCTGCGCCGCCTGGCCCAGCTCGCCCACGACCCCACGGCGCCGATGATGGTGCTGGTCACGCACCACGTGGAGGAGGTCCCGGACGGCTTCACCCACGCCATGCTGCTGCGCCGCGGGTCGGTGCTGGCGTCCGGGCCGATCGACGAGGTGTTCACCGCGCGGAACCTGTCCCGGTGCTTCGGCGTCCAGCTCGAGATCGAGCACCGCCAGTCCCGCTGGACCGCCCGCGCCAGGTAAGGTCCGCAAGGGCGGTCCGGGGGGATGGGTCCCCCGCCATGACCAGCTCAGGGCCGGGGTCGCAGCTCGACCCGCCCGCCGGGCGTCACGCGGGTCTCGAAGGCTGGCTGACGGGCAGTGGCGGGGCCGTGCACGACGGTGCCATCGGCGATGGCGAAGGTCGAGCCGTGCCAGGGGCAGGCCACGCAGGCAGCGCCCCGTTCGACGACGATCCGTCCCTGGTGTAGCGGCCCGCCCAGGTGCGAGCACCGGTCGGACAGCACGTTCACCGTGCCGCCCTGCCGGTACACCAGCAGCGACAGGTAGCCGAGCTGGCGGCGCACCGGCTGGCGGTCCGGTAGCTGCTCGAGCTCGCACAGGTCGTGCCAGCCCAGCCCGGACAGGTGACTGATCTGCTCGGCGTGGCTGGCGCCCGCGCCCAGCCGCAGCGCCAGGTGCCCGCCCAGGTAGCCCCCGGCGGTGGCCACGGCCAGCCCGCAGCCGGACAGCACCCGCCCGTACCGGGGCCGCCCGCGGGCCCGGGCGGCCAGCGAGCCGAGGAACAGGCAGGCCGCGCTGGCCTGGCAGGCCGCGTGCACCAGGCCGACCCGCTGCTGGTCGCGGTGCAGCGCCGACCAGTCGGCCAGCCCGGTGGCCGCGGCCGGCACGGTGACCGCCAGCCCGGCCCCGATCAGCGTCCGCGCGGCGCGGTCGGTGCCGCGGAACAGGTCCAGCAGCACCGCGGAGGTCCAGCACCCGAGCGGCAGCCGCACCAGGGCCGGATGCGCCGGCTGCCCGAACGGCACCCCGTGCAGCGCGTCCGTTCTCGGCCCCACGGGCAGGGCGCGGACGACCACGTCGGACAGCCTGCGGACCACCGGGTCGAGCGCGTGCGCCTGTTCGACGCGTTCGGCCAGGGCCGCGGGCCTGCGGGCCCAGCTGGGCTTGCGGTGCTTACCGTCCCGGCGGACGGTGGAGAGGGATCCAGGCACATCTAGTGCGTACCCGCCCGCGGGCGCCCCCTATCTTGCCGGCCGGGGCAAACCGGGCTCGCCGGGTAGGGTGAGCCAGATGGAGGGTCCGCACGCAGCGAACAGGAGGAGAACCACCATGACCGATGAGCGCCCGGTGACCACCACTGACGCCGGCATCCCGGCGCCGAGCGACGAATTCTCCCAGTCCGTCGGGCCGAACGGCCCGCTCCTCCTCCAAGACCACTACCTGATCCAGAAGATGGCCCAGTTCAACCGGGAGCGCGTGCCCGAGCGGGTGGTGCACGCCAAGGGCGGCGGGGCCTACGGCGTGTTCGAGGCGACCGAGGACGTCAGCCAGTACACCAAGGCGGACCTGTTCACCAAGGGCAAGGACACCCGCCTGATCATCCGCTTCTCGACCGTGGCGGGCGAGCTCGGCAGCGCCGACACGGTCCGCGACCCGCGCGGCTTCGCCATCAAGCTCTACACCGAGCAGGGCAACTACGACCTGGTCGGCAACAACACCCCGGTGTTCTTCGTGCGCGACCCGCAGAAGTTCCAGGACTTCATCCACTCCCAGAAGCGCCGCGCCGACACGCACCTGCGCGACAACAACATGCAGTGGGACTTCTGGACCCTGTCGCCGGAGTCGGCGCACCAGGTGTCGATCCTGATGACCGACCGGGGCATCCCGTCGAGCTGGCGGCACATGGACGGCTTCTCCAGCCACACGTTCATGTGGTACAACGCGGGCGGCGAGAAGTTCTGGGTCAAGTACCACATCAAGACCGACCAGGGCATCGACAACCTGGCCGACGCCGAGGCCAAGGTCATCGCCGGCCAGGACCCCGACTTCCACATCCGCGACCTGCACCAGGCCCTGGCCCGCGGCGACTTCCCGTCCTGGACGGTCAAGGTCCAGGTCATGCCGTTCGCCGAGGCCGCCGACTACCGGTTCAACCCGTTCGACCTGACCAAGGTGTGGCCGCACGCGGACTACCCGATGCTCACCATCGGCCGGATCACCCTGGACCGCAACCCGGAGAACTACTTCGCCGAGATCGAGCAGGCCTCGTTCGAGCCGGCCAACATGCCGCCCGGCGTCGCCGCCTCCCCGGACAAGATGCTCCAGGGCCGGCTGTTCTCCTACCCGGACACCCACCGGTACCGGATCGGCACCAACTACCTGCAGCTCCCGGTCAACCAGGCCACCGAGGCGGCGGTGCACTCCTACAACAAAGACGGCGCCATGCGGTACGACAACCCCGGTGACCCGGTCTACGCGCCCAACTCCTACGGCGGCCCGGTCGCCGACCCGGACCTGTACCGCGGCGAGGACTACCAGGTGTCCGGCGAGATCATCCGCAGCGCCTACACCAAGCGCCGCGATGACGACGACTTCGTCCAGCCCCGCGCCCTGGTCGAGCAGGTCCTGTCCGCCGAGGACCTCGACCACATGGTCACCAACATCACCAGCCACATCAAGGCGGGCGTCACCCCCGAGCTCCTGCCCAGGGTCATCGACTACTGGACCAAGGTCAGCCCCGACCTGGGCGCCCGCATCTCCAAGGCAGTAAACGGCAGCTGACCCCTTCTAAGCACCGTAACCAGGCCCCGGAGCCCGGCACACCTCCCCGGCCGTGCCGGGCTCCGTCCTTTTCTTTCTCCCGAACGGCCCGTGGCGCGTGCCCCCGGCCCCGCCGCCCCCACGCCGCTCACCCCGTCGCCACCCCATCACCCAAAGCCCTACCAGCATCTCGCGTCACACACGCACCAGCTCTCCAATAGATGGTTGTGGCACTCTAACGGCTCTATCCATCAGAATGTCGCATTCATCCAGTTGTCGTCGGCGTCCCTCCCTCTCCGCGCAGCCGGGCTAGCTGGCTTCGCATGATCTCTTCCAGCTTCCCCTGGAACTCCAGCAACAAGCGCAACTCATCGTCCGAGGGGAGGCCGAGCACCAGCTCATCGACCCGCTGCTGGCCGCGGTGGACAAAGCGTTTGCCCAAGCGGGAACCGGCGGCCGAGGTCATCGACGCGCTGACCACATCGCTCACCGGCCACCTGAGGCACGAGGAGCGCGACGGCCTGCCGCTGATCGGCGTGGCCCTGACCGCCGCCGAGTGGCGCGGGGTCGGCCGCAAGATGGCCAGCAAGAACGGCCTGGCGGCCGGCTCGGAGATGTTCGCCTGGATCCTGGACGGCGCCGACCGGGACCACAGCAAAGCTACCCTGGCCCAGCTCCCGCCCCCGCTGCGTCTCCTCTACCGCGCCCGCTGGAAGCCCCGCTTCGAGAAAACCCCCCGCTGGTAGCCCACCCCACCGCAACGATGGAGTATCGGGCCGCACCCAACCGGCCCGGTGCTCCGTCGCGCCGGCCGATCCCCGGCCGGGCGGCACCGGAGATTGCGGCACCGGAGATTCAAGCGGTGACCCTCGGGACGTTCGCTGGGCCAGCCGCGTCCTGAAATGCTGTCCTCATGAGCGAAGGACGACACCAGGTGGTCGTCGTCGGTGGCGGGTTCGGCGGGATCAGGGTGACGAGTGCCCTGGCCCGCGCCGATGTCGACATCACGATCGTAGACCGGACCAATCACCACCTGTTCCAGCCGCTGCTGTATCAGGTCGCTACCGGAATCCTGCCAGATGGCCTCATTGCGCCGGCGTTGCGCGGCGTGGTCAGGAAGCAGGCCAACGCGCGCGTCGTGCTGGCCGAGGTGCAGCACCTGGATCTGGACGGACGGGTCGTGCGCGCGGTGGCGCCGGACGGCCGGGCGCTGACGCTGCCGTATGACAGTCTGGTAGTCGCGGCCGGGTGCACGGATGCCTATTTCGGGCATGCGGAATGGGCCGTGTTCGCGCCTGGCCTGAAGACTCTGGAGGACGCCGGCCGCCTCCGCAGCCATATCCTCGGCGCCTTCGAGATGGCTGAGCTGACCACCGACCATTCCGAGCGGGCCGCGTACCTGACCTTCGCGATTATAGGAGCCGGACCTACCGGAGTTGAGATGGCCGGCCAGGTCGCCGAGCTCGCGCACGAATCGCTGCCGCGGGAGTACCGATCGGTGGCCACGGCGGAAGCGACCGTCCTGCTGATCGAGGCCGGCCCGGAGGTGCTCGCCGCGTTCGCCCCCAAGCTGCAGCGCTACACGCGGCGGCGGCTGCGGCGGATGGGCGTGGACGTCTTGCTGAACACCGCGGCGCGAGCCATGGACGAGTCCAGTGTCACGGTCAAGGGCCCCGACGGCGACCGGCGTATTCCGGCCCGGACCAAGATCTGGGCGGCCGGGGTGCAAGCCTCCCCGCTGGCGGCGATGCTGGCCGAGGCGACCGGCGCCGATACCGATCGGGCAGGCCGGGTAGCGGTGCGGCCGGACTGCAGCCTGCCTGGTCACCCGGAGGTCTTCGCCATCGGGGACATGGTCCGGCTGAACGACCTGCCGGCGGTGGCCCAGCCCGCGATGCAGGAGGGCACCTACGTCGGCAGGCTGATCGGCGCCCGGCTGGCAGGCAAGACCGGCACCCAACCCTTTGCGTATCGCGATAAGGGCAGCATGGCCACTATCGGCCACCTGTCGGCCGTCGCGGACTCGTACGGGATGAAGTTCACGGGCGTGATCGGCTACACGATGTGGGGATTCGTTCACGTGCTTTACCTGATCGGCTGGGGTAACCGGCTAGCCGCCATTTTGAACTGGGCACGGGCCTTGACCTTCGCCAACAACCGGGCGCATCGGCCCATCACCGTCGAGGGCGCGCGTTACGAGCTCACCCATGACACAGGTAAAGATACGGACGAGGTATAGCGGGCTCCCGGGAGCTCACCGCCGGCCGCGCAAGAGAAACATTCTTATGCCGAACGGAGCACCGTACGTGCCCTCAGACTTTGAACCTGTACCCCATGCCGGACTCGGTGAGCAAGTACTTGGGCCGGGACGGTTCGGGCTCCAGTTTGCGGCGCAGCTGGGCCAGGTAAACCCGCAGGTAGTTGGTCTCGGTCTCATACGACGGGCCCCACACCTCGCGCAGCAGCTGCCGCTGGGTGACCAGCCGTCCGCTGTTGCGGACCAGGATCTCCAGCAGCTGCCACTCGGTCGGGGTCAGCCGGACGTCCTCGCCGTCGCTCCTGATCACCTGCTTGACCGCCAGGTCGACGGTGAAGTCGGGGGTGGAGACAACCGGCTCGTCCGGGGCCGGCGCGGCCCGGCGGACCGCGGCCCGCAGCCGGGCCAGCAGCTCGTCCATGCCGAACGGCTTGGTCACGTAGTCATCGGCCCCCGCGTCCAGCGCCGCCACCTTCTGGCTCTCCTGTCCCCACGCGGACAGCACGATGATCGGGATCGAGGTCCAGCCGCGCACCCCGTGGATGACGTCGGTGCCGTCCATGTCGGGCAGCCCGAGGTCCAAGATGATCACGTCGGGCCGGTCGCGGGCCACTGCGGCCAGCCCGGTGGTGCCGTCGACCGCGGTGCTGACGTCATACTCGCGCGCGCTGAGGTTGATGCGCAGCGCCCGCAGGATGGACGGCTCGTCGTCGACGACGAGCACCCGGGTCATGACCCCGTTTCCAGCGAGGTCTTGTCCGCGCTGGCCGCCGCGAGCGTGATGGCGACGGTGAGCCCGCCGCCGGGCGTATCCCTGGCCTCGATGCGCCCGCCCATGGCCTCGGCGAAGCCCCGGGCCACGGCTAGGCCCAGCCCGACGCCGCCTGGGAAGCGGTCGCCGACCCGGGTGAGCGGCCGCGCGGCGGCTTGCCCGACGCGCGCGCTCGGGTAGGTACAGAACGGCTCGAAGATGCGCTCCTTCGCCTCGTCGGGCACCCCGTGGCCGTGGTCGACGACCTCGAGCACGACCATGCCGTCGGTCAGCTGCGCGCGCAGCTCGGGCGGCCGGCCCGACTCGGGGGAGTGCTGCAGCGCGTTGGAGAACAGGTTGGCCAGCACCCGCTCGAGCAGCCCCGGGTCCGCCAGCACCAGCGGGAAGCCGTCCGGCACGGCCATCTCCACCCGCAGCGAGTCGTCCAGCCCGAGCAGCGCGACCGGCGCCACCTCGTCGATCGCGGTCGGACGCAGAAACGGCTGCAGCGACCCGGTGTGCAGCCGGCTCATGTCCAGCAGGTTGCCGATCAGCGCGTCGAGCCGGTCGGCGTTCTGCTCGATGGTGGCCAGCAGGTCGGCCTGGTCGGCCTCGGACCATTCCACGTCGGTCTGCCGCAGGCTGCTCACGCTGGCCTTGATCGACGCGAGCGGGGTGCGCAGGTCGTGGCTGACCGCGGCGAGCAGCGCGGTCCGCATCCGGTTGCCTTCGGCCAGCGCCTCGGCCTGGGCGGCTTGGGTGCGCAGCCGCTCCCGGTCCAGGGCGGCGGCGGCCTGGGCCGCGTACCCGGCCAGCAGGGCCGGCGTGGCCGAGTCGGTCTGCCCGGTGACCAGCAGGATCAGGTCGCCGCGGATGTCGATCCGGGACGCCGCGGCCAGGCTGCCCTCGACGCCGCTGGAGGCGGCCCGGATCCACCGCCCGGCCACCCGCTCCTGGAGCTCGGCCTGGCCGCCGTGGGTCCGGGTCAGGTGCTCGAGCACGGCCGCGGGGGAGTCGGCGCCGCCCAGCACGGTCTGCGCGAGCTCGAGCAGCGAGGCCGCCTCCTCCCGGGCTCGCGCGGCCTGGACCGCTCGGCGGGCAGCCAGGTGGACCACGCTGCTCACCGCGACCGCGACGGTCACGAACAGCAGCACAGCCAGCAACTCCCGCGGCTGCTGGATGGTGAACGTGTGGATCGGCTCGGTGAAGAACCAGTTCAGCAGCAGGCTGGCCGCCACGGCGGCCAGCACGGCGGGCCAGAAGCCACCCAGCACCGTGATCGCCACCACGACCACGAGGTAGATGAGCAGCTCGTCGGCTATGTCCAGGTGCGGCCGGAACAAGGTGAGCACGTACGTCAGCAGCGGCAGCATGACCGCCCCGAGCAGCACCCCGGCCAGCCGCCGGCGGACGTCGATCGCGCCGGCCTCGGACTCCGGCTCCGGCGCGGCCAGGCGCCGGGCGCGCCGGGCCGAGTACATACCCATGCTTACCAGTGTGAGCCGTCGCAGGTACCAACGGAACACCAGGCCAAGTACGGCGCAGCTGACCGCGGTCACGCCGACTACGACGGCGGCGTGCACGGCGGCCGGCCCGGTCGGGCGCAGCTGCGCGTAGGGCGGTCGGGAGAACCCCGCCACGGTGAGCCAGCCGATGCCGGCCAGCGCCACCGCCGCGACCGGCTCGGCCGCGAACGACACCGCTCCGGCCACCACCGTGCAGGCGATCAGGACCCCGGTCGCGTCCAGGTGCCCGTGCAGCCCGGCGGCCACCGTCCCCACGGCCAGGAACGCGGCGAAACCGACCGGCAGCGCGTAGGGCGCCGGTATGCCGCGTTGCCCGCCGCCGCAGGCGGCCAGGGAAGCTGGGTGGCCGAGGATCCTCATCTCTTCCTATTTCAGCCCCGGTACCAGGCAAAATCAGCGACCTTGACGGAACCTTAACGCACCGCTCGCGAAGCTTGACGGCCTGCATACGGCGCCCTGCCGGCCGCGCTAATACCGTCGGAACCGTGATCACCCACCGAGCAGCCAGGACGGAGCGTCAAGCCTAGTGGCGGTGCGTAAGGCGGCCGGCCTGCTTTCGGCCGGCCAGGGCGAACTCCCGGAGACCTACTGGTATTCCGTGAAGCGTCGGCTGCTCGGCCCGCCGCTGGTCACCGAGCAGCTGCGCACCGAGCGGCTGTCCAAGCCGCTCGCGCTGGGCGTCTTGTCCTGCGACGGGATCTCCTCGGCGGCGTACGGCACCGAGGAAATGCTCATCGTGATGCTGCCCGTGGTCGGCCTGGCGGCCTTCCAGCTCATCTTGCCGATGACGCTGGTGATCCTGTTCGGCATCGCCATCGTGGTCCTGTCCTACCGCGAGGTGGTATCCGTCTACACCCGCGCCGGCGGCTCCTACGTGGTGGCACGGGAGAACTTCGGGCCGCGGGTGGCCCAGATCGCCGCCGTGGCGCTGCTGATCGACTACGTGGTCACCGTGGCCGTGCAGACCGCGGCCGCATCCGCGATCATCGTGTCCGCGTTCCCCGCGCTGAGCAGGATTCCCGGCATCGGCCCGATCTGGATCCTGACCCTCCTCTCGGTCGCCCAGATCCTGATCATGTGCTACGGGAACCTGCGCGGGATCAGGGAGGCCGGCCGCACGTTCGCCCTGCCGACCTACCTGTTCTCCGGCTCGGTCGGGTCGATGATCATCGTCGGCCTGGTCCGGGAGGCGGCCGGCACTCTTCATCACGTTCCGCACTACGACGTCTCCGGAGGCGCCGTCGGGTACGGCCACAGCACCCAGGGCCTGCTCACCTTCGCGATGGTCTACATGCTGCTGAAGGCCTACGCCAACGGCGGCTCCTCGCTCACCGGCATCGAGGCGGTCTCGAACGCGGTCAGCGCGCTCCGGCCGCCGGAAGGGCGCAACGCCCGCCAGATACTGGTGATCCAGGGATCCATCGTTATCTTCCTGATCGCGGGCATCTCCTGGCTCTCCCACGTCACGCACGCCACCCCGTACGTGAACGGTTATCCGACCGTGCTGGCCCAGGAAGCAGACGTCGTCTTCGGCCAGGCCGGGCATTTCCTCTACTGGGTGGTCATCTTCGGTACCGCAGCCATCTTGTTCACCGGCGGGAACACCAGCTTCAGCGGGTTCCCGTTCCTGGCCAGCTTCGTCGCCGAGGACTCGTTCCTGCCCCGATGGCTGACCAAGCGCGGGCACCGGCTGGTGTTCTCGAACGGGATCATCATCTTGACGATCGTGTCGCTGGCCCTGATGCTGGCCGTGGGCGCGGAGGTCGACAAGCTGATCCCGTTCTACGCGATCGGCGTGTTCACCGGGTTCACCATGGCCGGCTTCGGCATGGCCAGGTATCACCTGCGGACCAGGGAGCCCGGCTGGCGGCACAAGCTGGTGATCAACACGATCGGCGGCGTATACACCGTGCTCGTCGTCATCATCTTCGCGATCGTCAAGTTCACCGAGGGCGCGTGGCTGATCGTGATCGTCGGTCCGGTCCTGGTGTTCGCGCTGATCCGGCTCAACCGCGAGTACCGTGCCGAGGCGGGCGCCCTGCAGACCATCGGGGACCGCCGCGCGTCCGGGGTGGGACCGAGCCAGCCGAACTACAGCCGGCGGGTGGTCGTCGTGTTCGTGGACGACTTCGACCTGTCCACGATCGCGGCACTGCGCTATGCCAAGAGCCTGCGGCCGACCACTCTACGCGCCGTGCACTTCGTCATCGACAGCGAGCAGGCCGAGCGGCTGCGCGCCGCCTGGCTCCCGGATCGGAGCGTGTCGCTGGAGCTGATCGACTGTCCGGACCGGAGACTGACCCGGTGCGCGGCCGAACTGGTCGGCCACGAGGCGGAAACGCCGGGTACCCAAGTGACCGCGATCCTGCCCCGGCGCAGCTTCTCGCCGCTGCTCGGCCGGCTGCTGCACGACCGGACCGCGGACAAGATCGCGGGCGTGGTCAGCCGCGTCCCCAACGCCGCTGCCACCATCATCCCCTTCGACGTGCAGAACCGCCTGCGCATCCTGCAGGAGCGCCAGGCCGTCCGGGCCGGCACCGCCCCCGCGTCGCTGACCCCGGTCCCCGGCCCCCCCGTTAACGGCGAGACGGCTGAGGCCCGCGACCGCACCGCCGAGCGGCCGGGCCGCTGGCCGGAGCCCCCCCCCGCCGCGCCGGCCGTGGCCGCCGCGGCGGCCGAGCCCGAGCGGCTGCCCGGCGCCGGCGGCTACGACCGGCCCATCCCGCCGCCCGGCGTCACCCCGATCGGCTCCATCCACGAGCCGGTCCGGACCACCGTGGAGGGCCGCGTCCGGGTGGTCGAGGTCCGGTCGGTGGAACGCAACTCCGTGCTGGCCGCCGAGATCGCCGACTCCACCGGCGACCTGACCGCCCTGTTCTACGGCCGTTCCAACATCCCCGGCCTGATGTGCGGCTCCCGGGTCCGGTTCCGCGGCGCGGTCGGCATCAAGGACGGCGCCCCGGTCATGATCAACCCCGCCTACGAGCTCATGGTCCCCTACCCCAGCGGCAAGCCCGCCAAGGACGGCAAGAAGTCTCCCCCGTAAGGTCAGGGTTTCGAGCTCGACCGGGTCGCCCACCGCGACCCGCCCCGGGGCCACGGTCGTGCCGTAGACCCCGAGCCGGGCGTCGCGTTCCCGCGCGATGGCGCGCAGCACCGCCGGGTTGCGGCACAGCGTCACCGGGTCGATGGTGACCATCACGCACCGCTGGTCACGCTGGTCCACCCGCATCCGCAGCCCGCCGACGCGCAGCACCCGCCCGACCCAGCCGTCCTCGGGGAACTCGCCCCGCGGCGCGTCCACCAGCAGGTTGGGCCGGAACCGCGGCGCCGTCAGGCCGAGCGCTGGCCAGCCGGCCGAGCCCGGTCAGCGCCTGCGTGCTCAGCAGCGACAGCGGCATCGTGTCGAACACCCCGCGGTTCTGCCTGATCACCCGCACGCCCGTCCCGAGCTCGGCCGCGAGCTCGGGACAGGCCACGTCGAGCTCACCCCCCGACGGCGTCCGCACCAGCGTCAGCGAGGCGTCGGGCCGGTCCGGGTCGGCGAACCGCGGCCGGTAGCGGGCCATCTCGGGGTGTTCCCGGATCGTCAGCCACGGAAAGCCGCTGCGCACCTGCCCGTCCCGGATGAACGCCCACCGCCGGTCGCCCGCCAGCCCGTGCCACGAGACCTCGACGCCGTCCAGCTCCTCGCCCGCCATGGATTTCACCGGGTACCGCCACAGCCCCACGACGCGGCCCACCACGGTCATGACCGCCTCCGCCGGCTCGAAGGCGCCCTTGCCGATAAGGAGGGTGTCGAGCGTAGCGGACCTGATCCGTCGCAGCGCCTCTCGACCCCACCAGCATAACCGCCGCCCCGGACGGGACTACAGAGCCGGGAACAGCAGCTCGTAGGCCGGGTTGGTCATGACCGGGTGGCCGTCCTTGATCCCGACCGAGCCGCGGAACCGGACCCGCGCCCCGCACACGATGCCCGGGATGTGCGAGCGTCCGTAGAACATGGCCGTGAGCTGGCCCGTCCCGTCGGAGACCTCGCAGGCCAGCACGGAGTTCCGCTCCACCGGCCGGATCTCCACCACCCTGATCCGGCCCTCCACGGTGGCCCGCCCCGGCTTGGTCAGCGCCCCGATGGGCGTGATCCCCGGAGCCGTCGTCGGCTCCTCGGCGGGTTGCGGTGAGCCGTTCTTCTCCGTCGAGCGCTGGCCGTTCTTCGCCGGCCCCGCGGCCTGCGGCCCCGCGGCCTGCGGACCGGCCACGTCGGCCGGCGGCCCCGCCGCCGCGCCGTGCGCCGCGGCCACGTCGGCCTCCCCGGACCTGACCTTCGTGTCGGCGGTCCCGTCCGTGGCCGCGACCTTGGCGGCCAGGCGTTCATGCAGCACCCGGACCCGGCTCTCCACGTCGTAGGGCACGATGGTGGCCGCCGAGCGCGGGATGCGGCTCACCACGGCGGCGATCTTGTCCGCGGTCCGGTCGTGCAGCAGCCGGCCGAGCAGCGCGGAGTAGCTGCGCCGGGGCAGCACCACGGTCACGTGCGTGTCGGGCTCGGCGGCTTCCCGCTCGACCAGTTCGGCCGCGGCCCGGGTCAGCCTGCGGTCCGAGACGTCGATGAAGTCAAGCGGCACGCCGCGGTCGGCCCGGGTCCACTTCTCCCGGAGCTTCTCGGCCTGCACGTTGTCGATGACAAAGTGCACCGCCCGCATGGTGGTCGGCCGCAGGCTCCGCGCGTAGCGCAGCGCGGCCAGGGTGGCCAGGTCGAAGCTGTCCACGAACACGAACACGGTGCGCCGGCTGTAGTGCGGGGGCGGCGGCGGCTGGTGCTCGCTGATCGTCTCGAGCACCTCGGACTCGGCCGCGTACCCGCGGTTGATCCTGATCAGCGCCGGGACCAGCACGACGAACAGGACCACGACCACCCAGGCGCCCTCGGTGAACTTCACGACCGCGAAGATGGCCACCACGATGAGCGTCATCACGCCAGCCGAGAAGTTGATGATCAGCCGGCGCCGCCAGCCCCGCGTCCGGTGCCTGCTGTGATACTTCGCCATGCCGAAGCCGGCCATCGAGAAGGCGGTAAACACGCCGATGGCGTACAGCGGGACCAGGTTGTTGACGTCCGCGTCCTTGATGATCAGCAGCGCCGAGGACGTGATGGTCAGCACGATGATGGCGTTGGAGAACACGAGCCGGTGCCCGCGCTTGAGCAGCCACCGCGGCAGGAACGAGTCGCCCGCCACGTAACTGGTCAGGAACGGGAAGCCGTTGAAGCTGGTGTTGCCGCCGGTGTACAGGATGAGCATGGTCGCACCCTGGACCAGATAGAAAAGAGCCTGCCCCACGAAGGTAGACCCGAAGACGAGCTTGGCCTCCTGGGCCAGCACGGTCGGATAGCCAAGCTTGTACGGCGTGGCGTGCGTGGCGTGCGCCAGCCAGGAGATGCCCGCCACCAGGGTGCCGAGGATCGCACCCTCGGCCATGAGCACCTGGCGCGCGTTCCGCCCCTCGGGCGGCCGGAACGCGCCCACGGCGTCCGAGACCGCCTCGATACCGGTCAGCGACGCGCCGCCGTTGGCGAACGCGCGGAGCAGGGTGAAGATCATCACGCCCGTGATCAGCCCAGCCGAGCCGGAGCCGAGACCGTAGGCGCCGTGCAGCGTGGCCGGGTCGACGCGCGGCAGGTTCCCCATCACCTCGCGGATCAGCCCGACGATGATCATCAAGATGACCGCGCCCGAGAACAGGTAGGTCGGTATCGCAAAGGACCGGCCCGCCTCCTTGAGACCCCGCAGGTTCCCGAAGCACATGAGCAGGACCACGCCGACGCAGATCTCGAGTTTGTAGGGGCCGATCGACGGGAACGCGGAGGCCACAGCGGCCGTACCCGCCGCGATCTGGACCGCCACGGTCACCACGTAGTCGATGAGCAGCGCGACCGCACACACCTGAGCGATGCGCGGGCCGAAGTTCTCGCGCGCCACCACGTACGATCCGCCCGGCCTGATGTAGACCATCACGATCTCGCGGTAGGACAGCAGCACGAGCACCATGACAAACAAGATGACCAGCGTCATGGGCAGGATCAGGCTGAAGGCGGCCACGCCCATCGCGGGCACCAGCACGATGAGGATCTCCTCGGTGCCGTAGGCCGAGGAGGAGATCCCGTCCGGGGACAGCACGCCGAGCGCGAGCGGCTTGGACAGCCGCTGCTCGCCGAGGTCCTGGTTGACCAGCGGCGGCCCGAGCAGTCGGCGCTTGGTCGAGTACCAGAACGTATCGGGCAAGCCGCCGCTCCGTTCCAGGAGGGCTGCTGCCTTGCGCGTGGCCACTATCTGCGCCTTTCCTCAGTCAAGATCCCTTTTTGGGCGCCAGAGACTTCATACCACCACACCCGGCATGCGCGTAACCTGCGGCGGCGTGCCGGGTGCCGGAGTCATCGTGGCCAGCGTGGGAAGGACTACCCGTTTACCGCGAGTTCACCCGCGTGGATCATGCTTGAGGCGGGCTGGACGGTGATGCGGGCGGTACGGCGATAATGACAGGCTCGCTGAGGAAGGCGTTACCGTCCGGACAAGAAGAGGCTTCCCATGACGACACCGACCCCAGAACCCCCGACCACCGCCGGGTCCGGCGCCGCGGCGGACAACAAGGTCACCTTGCGCCTGTCACAGCTGCTCAAGCGGCCGATTTCTGACCGCAGCGGCGAGTCGATCGGGCGGCTGGAGGACGTCATCGTACGGCTCCGCGGGGCTGACTACCCTCTCGTCACCGGCCTGGTGGCCGCCGTGGGCGGGCGCCAGATCTTCGTACCCCTCGACCAGGTGAACACTATCGACGGCGATCCGCTGCGGCTATCGAGCGCGCGGCTTGACCTGCGGCACTTCGAGCGCAGGGACGGCGAGGTGCTGCTCCGGGCCGACGTGCTCGGTCACCGGCTCATCGACGTGCAGAACGCGCGCCTGGTCCGCGCCGCCGACCTGGAGCTGGCCAAGGACGGCGACGAGTGGGTGCTGGCCGGAGTGGATACCCGGCGTCGCCCGCGGCGGCTGTTCGGGCTGCGCGGCCCGGAGGACTCCGACGATGCCGGCGTCTTCCGCGACTGGCACGACTTCGAGTCGCTCATCGGGCACGCGGGCAGCGCGCTGCTCCGCGGCCCGTTCGCCCGCATCCGCCGGCTGAAGCCGGCCCAGATCGCCGATCTGCTGGAGGAGGCCTCCAAGGAGGAGGAGACCGAGATCCTGGGCCGGGTGCACGCGGACCCCGAGCTCGAGGCGGACGTGTTCGAGGAACTGGACGAGGACCTGGCCACCCGGCTGCTCGGCGCGCGGACGAACGAGGAGATCGCCGAGGTACTGGCCCGGATGCGCGCCGACGACGCCGCCGACGCGATCGCCGAACTGCCCCAGCAGCGTCGGCAGCCGATCCTGGACCTGCTGCCGCCCGTCCAGCGGACCAAGGTGCTGACCCTGATGGGCTTCAACGCCACCAGCGCGGGCGGGCTGATGGGGGTGGACTTCGTCGCGCTGCCCGGCATGAGCAGCGTCGCCGACGCGCTGGCCCGGGTGCGCGAGTCCGCCTCGCTCCAGCCCGAGGCGCTGACCAGCGTCCACGCCGTCGACGACGAGGGCGTGCTGCGCGCCGTGGCCCGGCTGGTCACCCTGGTCCAGTCCGATCCCGGCGCGACCCTGATCGACGTGTCCGACACCGATCCGGTCCGGGTCGGCACGGACACCGACATCACCGACGTGGCCGTCCTGATGACCGACTACAACCTGATCACCATCCCCGTCGTGGACGACGAGCGCCGGCTGCTCGGCGTGATCACCGTCGACGACGTCCTCGAGGTCGCGCTGCCGGACGACTGGCGGCGCCGCGAGGCCGCCGAGCCGCCGGACGCCCACTACGGGGATCCCCGGTGACCTCCCGCGACGAGCGCCCCCGCACGCCCGCGCCGACCGGGCCGCCGCCGGCCGGGCCGCCGCCGGCCGGCCGCCGACCAGGCCGCCGCCGAGAGCACCGGTGCCCCCGCCGAACGCTCCGCCGAAGACTCCGCCGCAGCTCAGCCGGCCGAGCGCGGTGCTCGACGACGCCCACCTGGGGGATATCGAGGGCGCGCTCGGCCGGATCCGGCTGAGCGATGAGGATCAGGAGCGCCGCGGGCTCAAGCGCAAGCTGATCACGTTCCTGGCCATCGTGGGCCCCGGGCTGATCGTGATGGTCGGCGACAACGACGCCGGCGGCGTGTCCACCTACGCGCAGGCCGGGCAGAACTACGGGTACACCCTGCTGTGGACCCTGCTGCTGCTGATCCCGGTGCTGATCGTCAACCAGGAGATGGTGGTCCGGCTCGGCGCGGTCACCGGCGTCGGGCACGCCCGGCTCATCAACGAGCGGTTCGGCCGGTTCTGGGGCTGGTTCAGCGTCGGCGACCTGTTCATCCTCAACTTCCTGACCATCGTCACCGAGTTCATCGGCGTCTCGCTCGCGCTGCAGTATTTCCACGTCAGCCCGTACATCTCGGTGCCGATCGCCGGGATCGTGCTGATCGCGATCACCGCGAGCGGCAGCTTCGCCCGCTGGGAGCGGTCGCTGTTCGCCTTCATCGCGGTCAGCCTGATCCTGTTCCCGCTCGCGTTCACGTCCGACCCCAGCTGGGGGGAGATCGGCTACCACTTCGTTGTCCCCGGCGTCCAAGGCGGGGTCACCTCCACCGCGGTGCTGCTGATCATCGCGATCGTCGGCACCACCGTCGCGCCCTGGCAGCTGTTCTTCCAGCAGTCCAACATCATCGACAAGCGGATCACGCCGCGGTTCATCGGTTACGAGCGGGCCGATACCACGCTGGGCGCGTTCGTCGTGGTCATCGGGGCTTCCGCGATCATGATCACCGCCGTCTTCGCGGTGCGGGGCACCAACCTGGTCGGTCACTTCACCAACGCACTCGGGGTAGCCCACGCGCTCGAGACGCACGGCGCGTGGTACGGCGCGGCCTTCTCCATCGTGCTGCTGGACGCGTCCATCATCGGCGCCTCCGCGGTCACCCTGTCCACCAGCTACGCGTTCGGCGACGTGTTCGGCATCAAGCACTCACTGCACCGCAAGTTCAGGGAGGCCAAGCCGTTCTACGCCACCTACGCCGGGATGATCGTGGCGTCGGCGACCATCGTGCTCATCCCCGGCACCCCGCTCGGGCTGCTCACCGAGGCGGTGCAGGCCCTGGCCGGGATCCTGCTGCCCAGCGCGGCCGTGTTCCTGCTGCTCCTGTGCAACGATCCCGAGGTACTCGGCCCGTGGATGAACCCGCGCTGGCTGAACGTCCTGGCCACCTTCATCATCGGCGTGCTGCTCGTGCTGTCCGCCACGCTGGTCGTCACCACGCTGTTCTCCAACCTCGACGCCTTGAAGGTCGCCATCTGGATCGCCATCGGGCTGGTGGCGGTGGCCGCCCTGGCCGGGGCGTGGTTCTGGCTGACCAGGAACCACCGGCCCCCGCCGCAACCGCACCCGCGGGCGACGATGTCCGAGGCCGAGCGGCTGAAGTGGCGTATGCCCCCGATCGCGCTGCTCAAGCCGGCCGAGTGGTCCACCGGACGGAAGGTCGCCCTGCTGACGCTGCGCGGCTACCTGGTGATCTCGGTCCTGCTGCTGATCGTGAAGGCCGTTAGGCTTGGCGGCGGCTGACAACCCCGACTCGTTTACCCTGGCCCAGGAGGCCTACGCGCACGTCGCGACGGCCCGGCAGCCGTAACCCGGACCCGCCAGGTAGTGCCAGACTGGTGGCATGACTGACGCGCCACGTTTCCGTTCGGTGCTTGACGGCTTCCCCGCTTACCAGCCGGGCCGGACCCCGGTCAGCTCGGCGGGCCAGGAGCACAAGCTCTCGTCCAATGAGTCCCCGTACGCGCCGCTCCCCTCGGTGATCGAGGTGATCGCCGAGGAGGCGCGGTCGGTCAACCGCTATCCGGACAACGGCGCGGTGGCCCTGCGGGAAGCGATCGGGGAACGGTTCAGCGTCCCCGCGCGGCACGTCGCGGTCGGGTGCGGGTCGGTTGGCGTCACGCAGCAGCTCCTTGAGGCGATCGGTGAGCCCGGCGCCGAGGTGATGTACGCGTGGCGCTCGTTCGAGGCGTACCCGACCCTGGCCGACCTGGCGGCTGCCGAGTCGATCCGCGTCCCCCTCAAGCAAGAAACGCACGACCTGGCCGCGATGGCCGACGCGATCACCCCGCGCACCCGGCTGATCTTCGTCTGCAACCCGAACAACCCGACCGGCACCGTGGTGCGCGGCCCGGAGCTCGAGGACTTCCTCGACCTGGTGCCCGCCGACTGCCTGGTCGTGCTCGACGAGGCCTACCACGAGTACATCCGGGACGAGACGGTGCCCGACGGCGTGACCGTGTACCGCGGCCGGCCGAACGTCGCCGTCCTGCGCACCTTCTCCAAGGCCTACGGCCTGGCCGGGCTGCGCACCGGGTTCATGATCGCGCACGAGCCGGTCGCGGCCGCGGTCCGGGCCACCATGCTGCCGTTCACGGTCAACCGGCTCGCCCAGGCCGCGGCCATCGCCTCCCTGGCCGCCGAGGCCGAGCTGCTCGAACGCGTCGAGTTCACGGTCAAGGAGCGGACCCGGGTCCGCGAGGCGCTGATCGCCGACGGCTGGACCGTCCCCCCCACCGAGGCCAACTTCGTCTGGCTCCGGCTCGGCGAGCACACCCCGGCCTTCGCTGCCGCCTGCGCGGAGGTCGGCATCGCGGTCCGCCCGTTCGCCGCCGAGGGCGCCCGGATCAGCATCGGCGACCCCGAAGCCAACGACGCGCTCCTAGCCGCCGCGCGCGCCTTCCCGCACCGTAACTGAGCCCGCCCGCGACTAAAGGCAAGCGCCTAGCCCTCCGCGGCCTCCGCCGTAATATCCGCGCCGAGCGCATTGAACCGCTGCGCGATCGCCGCGTGCCCGCGGTCGATCGGGTACGCCGGCGTGACCACGGTCTCGCCGGACGCGGCCAGGCCCGCCAGCACCAGCGCGATCCCGGTGCGCAGGTCGTGCGCCACCACCGGGGCCCCCGTGAACGCCGACGGCCCGTGCACCACGACCCGGGTGCCGTCGAACTCGATCCGCGCGCCCATCTTGTTCAGCTCGCCGACCAGCGTGTACCGCCCGTCGAAGATCGTCTCGCGGATGTACGAGGCGCCCTCGGCCAGGCAGGCCAGGGCCATGATCGGCGACTGCAGGTCGGTGGCGAAGCCCGGGTAGGGGCTGGTGATCACGTTTATCGGGCGCGGCGGCCGGTCCATCCGCACGGTCAGCACCGCCCCGTGGGTGGAGAACTCCACGCCCATCTGCTCCAGCTTCCAGCGCACCACGCCGAAGTGCTCGAGCGAGGCGCCGACCAGGTTCAGCTCGCCGCCGGTGATGGCCGCCGCCATGGCGAACACCCCGGCGTCGATCCGGTCGGCCATCACCGTGTGCTCCACCGCGGTGAGCTCGTCCACGCCGTCGACGGTGATGAAGCCGGTGCCGCCGCCCTTGATCCGCGCGCCCATCTTGGTCAGGAACGCGATGACATCGAGCACCTCGGGCTCTTGCGCGGTGTTGTCGATGACGGTCCGCCCGGGGGCCAGCGACGCCGCCATGATCAGGTTCTCGGTCCCGGTGTGCGACGGCGTGTCCAGGTACAGGTGCGCGCCCTGCAGGTTGCCCGCCTTGATGTGGATGACGGTCTCGCCCTCGTCGACCACCGCGCCGAGCCGGGCGAAGCCCCGGTAGTGGAAGTCCAGGTTCCGGCTGCCCAGGTTACAGCCGCCGACGCCCTCGATGACCGCCTCGCCGAACCGGTGCAGCAGGGCCGGCACGAACAGCACCGAGCTGCGGAACCGCCGCGCGATCTCGGCCGGCAGCACCGGGCTGGTCAGGTTCGACGCGTCGACCACCAGCGTTCTCTCGACCTCGTGGAACTCGACCAGCGCCCCCACGGCCTGTGCCAGCTCGACGGCACGGCGGACGTCTTCGATGGGCGGCACGTTGCGCAGCACGGTGCGGCCGTTCGCGGTCAGCAGCGACGCGGCGATCATCTTCAGCGCGGCGTTCTTCGCGCCCTGGATGAAGACGGTGCCGTGCAGCGGTCCGCCGCCGCGCACGCGGTAACTCGTCTCGGGTCCGGAAGTCATGGGCGCTAGCTTAGCCCGGCCAGTCGCCCGAAGATCGGATCTAGCCGCGCCGTGTACCGTTCTGGCCGGAACGCGTCGTCAATGTCCGCTTCTGGCAGGGACAGGCCGCGGACGGCGGCCTGCTTGCGCAGCGTGTCGCGGAACGGCGTCCCGTGCTCCCAGGTGTCCATCGCCGCGGCCTGCACGACGGCGTATGCGTCTTCACGGCTCATCCCCGCGCTGACCAGGGCCAATAGCACCCCGGAGGAGTAGAGCAGGCCGCCGGTCAGGTCCAGGTTGGCCCGCATCCGGTCCGCGTCCACGGTCAGCCCCTCGATCAGCCCGGTGGTCAGCTGCAGCACGTAGTCAGTAGCAATGGACGCGTCGGGCAGCGCGATCCGCTCCACGCTGGAGTGCGAGATGTCCCGCTCGTGCCACAGCGGGATGCCCTCGGTCACCGGGGTCACGTAGCCGCGCACGATCCGGGCCAGCCCCGCGATCCGCTCGGCGCGAACCGGGTTCTTCTTGTGCGGCATGGCCGAAGAGCCCTTCTGCCCCGAACGGAACGGCTCGGCCAGCTCCCGCACCTCGGTCCGCTGCCCGTGCCTGACCTCCAGCGCGACCGCCTCGCACACGGTGGCGGCCAGCGCCACCGCCCCGACCCACTCGGCCATCCCGTCCCGCATCACGACCTGCGTGGCCACCTCCGCGGGCCGCAGCCCGAGGGCCTTCATGACCTCGGATTCGATGGCCGGGTCGATGTTGGAGTAGCTGCCCACCGGCCCGGACAGCGTGCCCACTGCGACCGCCTCGCGCGCCCGGACCAGCCGGTCCCGGCTGCGCGCCATCGCGAACGCGAAGTCGGCCACCCGGTGCCCCCAGGAGTCCGGCTCGGCGTGCACCCCGTGCGTCCGCCCTGGCCGCAGCGTGTCCCGGTGCGCCAGCGCGTGATCGCGCAGCACCGCGACCAGGCGGGTGGCCTTGGCGATGAGCAGGTCCGACGCCTCGGTCAGCTGGACCGCCAGCGCGGTGTCGAGCAGGTCCGAGGAGGTCATCCCGTAGTGCACCCAGGCCGCGGCCGCCCGCGGCTCGGTGTTGTCCGCCCACGCGGTCAGGAAGGCGATGACGTCGTGATCGGTGACCGCCTCTACCGCGGCGACCGACTCAGGGGTGGGAATTTTGGCCGAACGGACCGCCTCCACGCTGCCGGCCGGCACCGTGCCGGCCTGGGCGTGCGCCTCCAGGACGAGCAGCTCGACCCGCCCCCACAGCTCGTACTTGCGGGCCTCGCTCCAGACCCGCCCCATCTCCGGCAGTGTGTACCGCTCGATCATGCCTCCACCGTATCCGCCGGCGCCCCGCCTCCTGCTCGCCGTCGCTCACGGCGCCCGTTACTGCCCCGCGGCGATATCCCGGCGGTACCACCCGCCGCGCATCTCCACCGTCCCGGCCAGCTCATACGCCGCCCCCCGCGCCGCCCCCGCATCCGGGCCGCTCCCCACCGCGTTCAGCACCCGCCCCCCGGCCGACACCAGCTCCCCGGCAGCGTCCCGAGCCGTCCCCGCGTGCAGCACGTACGCATGGGTTTCATTCACCTGGCTGGCCGCTGGCGCCACGTTCCGTTCGGTGAAATGGATTGTGTCGCCCTTGACCGGCGCCTCCGGGTAGCCTTCCGCGGCGATCACCACCACGACTGCCGCCCCCGGCCGCCACCGTGGTCGCGCGACGCCAGCCAGGCCCCCAGTCGCCGCCGCGTGCAACAGCGGTCCCAGCGGACTCGCGAGCCGGTCCAGAACCACCTGTGTCTCCGGATCACCGAACCGCGCGTTGAACTCGATCACCTTGGGCCCGGCCGAGGTCAAGGCCAGCCCGGCGTACAGCAGCCCGCGGTACGGCGTGCCCCGCCGGGCCATGGCGTCGATGGCCGGCTGGACCACGCGGTCCATGGCCTGCCCGGCCAGGTCGGCGGGCGCCCAGGGGAGCGGCGCGTAGGCGCCCATGCCGCCGGTATTCGGCCCCTGGTCGCCGTCCCGGGCCCGCTTGAAGTCCTGGGCCGGCAGCAGCGGCACAGCGGTCACCCCGTCGGTCACCGCGAACAGCGACACCTCCGGCCCGTCCAGGAACTCCTCGATCACCACCTTCCTGCAGCCCCGCGCGTGCGCCCGGGCGGCCTCGAGATCCCCGGTGACCAGCACGCCCTTGCCCGCGGCCAGCGCGTCGTCCTTGACCACGTAGGGCGGGCCGAACGCGGCCAGCGCCTGCTCCGCCTCGGGGGCTGTGGTACACGTAATGGAAGCCCCGGTCGGGATGCCGGCCTCGGCCATGACCTGCTTGGCGAACGACTTGGAGCCCTCGATCCGGGCCGCGGCCGCATCAGGCCCGAAGCAGGCCACCCCGTTCTCCCGCAGCGCGTCGGCCGCCCCGGCGACCAGCGGCGCCTCCGGTCCGATGATCACCAGGTCGGGGCTCAGCCTGCGCGCGAGCTTGACGATCTGCTCCGGGACCGCCGCGGTGCCGTGGTGGGTTTCCGCGAGGGCCGCGATCCCCGGGTTGCCCGGCGCCGCGTGCAGACTGTCCGGCTCCGCGCTCAGCGCGCGGACGATGGCGTGCTCCCGGCCGCCCGACCCGATGACGAGAATGCGCACGCCGCGAGCCTACCGGGGCCAGTGAAGCTAACACTGCCTCAGCAGGTCCCGGAGCTGCAGGGTCTGGTCGCGGCGCGGGCCCACGCCGACCGCGCAAACCGGGGCGGCGATCAGATCCTCGATCGCGGCGATGTAGGTACGAGCGTTCGGGGGGAGCTCGCCGAGGGTGCGGGCCTTGGAGATGTCCTCGGCCCAGCCGTCGAAGTACTCGTAGACCGGCACCGCGTGGTGGAACTCGGTCTGCGTCATGGGTATCTCGTGGTGCCGCCGCCCGTCCACCTCGTAGGCCACGCACACCGGCACCTGGTCCAGCCCGGACAGCACGTCGAGCTTGGTCAGGAAGTACCCGGTGATCCCGTTGACCCGGGTCGCGTACCGCGCGATGACCGCGTCGAACCAGCCGCAGCGGCGCGGCCGGCCCGTGGTCACCCCGTACTCCGCGCCGCTCTTGCGCAGCCACTCGCCGGTCTCGTCGCGCAGCTCGGTGGGGAAGGGGCCCTCGCCGACCCGCGTCGTGTACGCCTTGACGATACCGATCACGTCGGAGATCCGGGTCGGCCCGATGCCGGACCCGGCGCACGCGCCGCCCGCGGTGGGAGAGGAGGAGGTCACGAACGGGTACGTGCCGTGGTCCACGTCGAGCATGGTGGCCTGCGCGCCCTCCAGCAGCACCACCCGCCCCTGGTCCAGCGCCCGTCCCAGGGCCAGCCCGGTGTCGGCCACGTAGGGGCGCAGCCGCTCCGCGTACCGCTCGTACTCCGCCGCGCACGCCTCCGGGTCGATGCCGCGCCGGTTGTAGACCTTGCTCAGCACCTGGTTCTTCTCCCGCAGCACCAGGTCCAGCTTCTTGCGCAAGATCCCCGGGTCGAACAGGTCCTGCACGCGGATCCCCATCCGGGCGATCTTGTCCCCGTAGGCCGGACCGATGCCGCGGCCGGTGGTCCCGATCCGCGCGCTGCCCAGGTACCGCTCGGTGACCTTGTCCAGCGCCCGGTGGTACGGCGTGATCAGGTGCGCGTTCGCCGACACCAGCAGCTTTCCGCAATCGACGCCGCGGGCCTGCAGCCCGTCGATCTCGTCCAGCAGCACCTGCGGGTCGATCACCACCCCGTTGCCGATCACCGGAACCACCCGCGGCGACAGCACCCCGGACGGCAGCAGGTGCAGCGCGTAACTCTCGTCGCCGATGACGACCGTGTGGCCGGCGTTGTTCCCGCCCTGATACCGCACCACGTAGTCCACGCGGTCGCCGAGCAGGTCGGTCGCCTTGCCCTTGCCCTCGTCGCCCCACTGAGCACCGACCAGCACGATGGCGGGCATTGCGCATCCCCTCCCGCACACACATACGAAGCCCCTGCTCAGCACAAGCGCAGCAGGGGCTCTTGCGCTCTGAGATTACCCGCAAACCGTCCCTGTTGAACTAGCAGGATATGGTCCTGGCTAGCCGGCGGCCCCGGACGGTCTTGGGCTGCCTGGTCGGGCGGGCGTGTCCGGGTGGCCGTAGCGGTCTTGCGCCACCGTGGTGGCTGCCGCAGGGCCTGGCGGGGCCTGCCGTCCCTGCTGGTGCGGGTGGCCGCGGGTGCTCGGGGGGCAGCTCTCCGGCGGCTGGTCCGCTGGCCGCCGCCGGTCACGCCGGCCCGTCGCCGCGCCCGGTGGCCGAGCGCACGCCTGCCGATCACCACCGCGGCCGCATGATGGCCGCTGGCGGGGACCGGGGAAACTCGTTCCCGCAGCGGGCCGAGCCAATGCTCAGCCCCCCACCGGGAGGTGTACGCCGGGTCGACCGCGATCACGGCCAGGCCCGCGTTGGATGCCATCTGGACCAGCCGGTCCCGGAACCGGCCGGTCGGGAGGCCGGCGACCAGCGCCCGGTAGCGGCGGCCGCGCGCGCCGCGCGAGGGTCGGCTACCGTGCCGTTCGCGTCCTTGCTCGCGGGCAGCAGCGAAGTCCAGGTCCTCGATCACGATCGCCCGGCAGCCGCGCTGGCGGGCCAGCCCGATCAGCGCGGAGATGGCGCCGCGCAGCCGCCCGTCGCGCTGGCGGGCGGGCAGCCCCGCCAGCACGACCGGGATCGTGACCGGCCGCCCGGCCGGGTTCCCGTCCGGTACCGGCCATGCGGCCGGTACGCCAGCTGGGCCAGCGGGCCGGGCAGCCGTATCTCCAGCCAGCCTTCGCCGGGGTGCCACCTGATCGTCTCGTTCCCGAACGCCTTGTCCTTCTCCCCGTCCGCGGTCAAGAACAGCCGCGCCGCCTCCCACTCCCGCCGCCACTGCTCCTGGGTCAACCCCGCGGCGGCCAGGTTTCCGCGCGTGCGCAACAGCGCCCGGCCGCCCCGCACCACCGACACCCTGCCCGCCGCCAGCCGCCGGTCCACCGCAGCCAGCCGGGCCTGCAGCACCTGCAGCCGGACCCGCTTGGCATGCCGCTCCGCCGCGCTCGCGTACCCGCGCACCCGCCCGGCCAGGCCGCCCGCCGGGACAGCCAGCCGGGTCCTGATCGCGCCGATCCGGGCGCGCAGGCCCGACGCCTCGGCGCGCAGGTTCCGTGTGGCCAGCTGCCACTGGTCCTCGCTGGCCCGGGTGATCGCCCCGGCCCACCGCGACGATGACTGCGCCGTCAGCGCCCGCTTGCGCCGCGCCCGGGATCGGGCCCGACCCTGGGCGTCCAGCGGCCCCTCCGCGCACCGCGCGGCCAGGTCCCGCTCGGCCAGCGACCCCACGTGCCGGCCCGCCGCTCGCAGCACCGCCGCGTCCTGTCCCGACACCCGCAGCCGGGTCCGCACCCGCGCCCCGGCCGGGGCAGCGGCCACGAACGGCGCCGCGACCCGGCGCAGCGGCGGACTCACCCGGCACCGCCCGGTACGATCACCTGTCCTATCAGATGCACATCACAAGACTGTCATATAGAACACGTTTTTGCCCTCTACGACACGCCGGACGGCACAATTGTTAGAACCCCTTGCCTAAGCCATTAACCGCCGCCCGCCATGTCCCCCTATGACCGCACTCCTCCTGCGCAAACGCATCGCGCAGCCTCTGGCGCCCCCGCACCTGCGCTCCTCGCGTCTCGCGTCCGGTTCCTAGGCAGCTCGGCGCTTCTGGGTAGCATCCGCGCTTCCCGTGCCCCTCACGCC
The DNA here is from genome assembly GCA_963742795.1 of uncultured Actinomycetes bacterium. Lineage (GTDB taxonomy): Bacteria > Actinomycetota > Actinomycetes > Streptosporangiales > Streptosporangiaceae > Palsa-504. The sequence continues at coordinate 22,588 of CAVUNL010000017.1, read as the reverse complement.
CCACACGCCGCTTCCGTGCTCCCCGTGCACTCTCGCGAGGCGTCTGCCGCGTCCCGGAAGGCGCTCGCCATGATCGCGAAGACTCTTATACGGCAAATAGCACGGGCGTAAAAGTCTTCGCGATCATGAAAAAGCCTGAAAAAGCCTCGCAGCGTGCGTGTCGCCGCTCAGCTCAGCAGCCCCACCAAGCACGCGCCCCGCAGGTTACGCGCCGCTGCCGCGCAGGGCGGCAGCGGCGGCGGCGCTGCTCTCGCGGAGGAACTGGTCGCAGCGCTGGGCCTCGTCGTCTTCGCCGATGGCGCCAGCGGCGCGGCCCAGCATGGACAGCGACCGCAGGAAGCCCCGGTTCGGCTCGTGCTCCCAGGGAATCGGCCCGGTGCCGTGCCAGCCCGAACGCCGCAGCTGATCCAGCCCCCGGTGGTACCCGGTCCGCGCGTACGCGTACGCCATGACCGGATCACCGTCGGCGAACGCGGCCTCGGCCAGCGCCGCCCACGCGGCCGAGTAGGCCGGGAACCGGGCCGCGACCTCCGAGGGCGAAGCGCCCGCCCGCAACGCCGCGGCCGCCTCCTCGTTTTCCAGCAGGTACGTGGCCGGCGGCCCGGCCAGCAGATTATCGCGATCCATCACGACAGCTGGTGACCTGCGGACAGCAGGTCCTCGCAGGCGTGGGTGACCCGCTGGGTCATGCCGGCCTCGCCGGCCTTGCCCCAGCTGCGCGGGTCGTAGGCCTTCTTGCTGCCCACGTCGCCGTCCACCTTGAGCACGCCGTCGTAGTTCTTGAACATGTGGTCCGCGACAGGCCTGGTAAAGGCGTACTGGGTGTCGGTGTCGACGTTCATCTTGACCACGCCGTAGCCGATGGCTTCCCTGATCTCCTCGAGGGCCGACCCGGACCCGCCGTGGAAGACGAGGTCGAACGGCTTTTCCATGCCGTACTTCTGGCCTACCGCGTCCTGGATCTCCTTGAGCACGATCGGGCGCAGCTTCACGTGCCCCGGCTTGTAGACGCCGTGCACGTTGCCGAACGTCGCGGCCAGGATGTACCGGCCGCGCTCGCCCAGCCCGAGCGCCTCGGCGGTGGCCAGCGCGTCTTCCGCCGTGGTGTAGAGCTTCTCGTTGATCTCGCCGACCACGCCGTCTTCCTCCCCGCCGACCACGCCGATCTCCATCTCCATGATTATCCGGGCGGCCGCGCACTGCTCCAGCAGTTCGCTGGCGATCTCCAGGTTCTCCTTCAGCGGCACCGCCGAGCCGTCCCACATGTGCGACTGGAACAACGGCTCCTGGCCGTGCTGCACCCGCTCCCTGGAGATGGCGACCAGCGGGCGCATGTAGCCGTCGAGCTTGTCCTTCGGGCAGTGATCGGTGTGCAGGGCCACGTGGATGGGATACCGGTCGGCGACCACGTGCGCGAACTCGGCCAGCGCGGACGCTCCGACTACCATGTTCTTGACCGCCTGGCCCGACAGGTACTCGGCGCCGCCGGTGGAGATCTGGACGATCCCGTCGCTGCTGGCGTCCGCGAACCCGCGCAGCGCCGCGTTCAGCGTCTGGCTTGACGTCACGTTGATGGCCGGAAACGCGTAGCCGCGCTGCTTGGCGGTGTCGAGCATCTGCGCGTAAATCTCTGGGGTCGCGATAGGCATGGCAACTAACTCCCTTGGCTTTAACCTGACCTCAGGGTAGATAGTCAGGCGGCGTCACTCTAGGGACCTTCGACCTGAAACCCCTAGAACCCAAGCCTAGACATGAAGCGAGCATGAAGATGCACCGGGAGGTGCCGGGCATGGGGTACAACATGAAGCCATGGAGAGTTTTCTCACGTCGGCGCCTTACGCTGCCCTCATTCTGTTCGGCTTCCTCGAGGCGGCGTGCATCCCGATCTCGTCCGAGATCACGTTCGGGTTCGCCGGTGTGCTCGCCTACCAGGGGCATCTTAACCTCGCCCTGGTCATTATCATCGGCTCGCTGGCCGAGCTCGCCGGGTCGTACGCCTCCTATGCGGTCGGCCGGGTAGGCGGCAAGCCGTTGGTGGCCAAGCTGGGCCGCTACGTGCTGGTGACGCAGAGCGACGTCGATCGGGCCGAGCGGTTCCTGGCCGGCCGGGGGTCCTGGGCCGTTGTCGTCGGCCGCATGCTGCCCTTCGTCCGCGCCTTCACCTCGATCGTGGCGGGCCTGGTCCGTATCCCGGCGCTCCGGTTCGGGGTGCTCAGCTTGATCGGCACCGTCATCTACGCCACTGTGCTCTCCGTGGCCGGCTACCAGCTCGGCCACGCCTGGAACAGCGTCAGCCACGGCCTGACCGTCGTCGGCTACGTGCTGTTCGCGATCGTGGTCATCGCGGTCGTCGGCTTCGTGCTGTACCGGCTACGCCAGTTCCGCCGCGAGGCCGCACAGGACAAAGACCAAGCACAGGCCAAAGAAGGCCAAGGGGCCGCAGCACAAGAGCCCGCAGCACAAGAGCCCGCAGCACAAGAGCCCGCAGCGCAGGCCCCCACCGCACAGGCACAGGCGCCGCGCGGGCCCGGCCGGCACCGGTCAGATGCCGAGGTCTGACCGGTCGTACGCGGCCCGGAAGATCAGCCCGTGTTCGGTCACGCGTTCCCGCGCGCCCCGGTTGACCAGCACCGCCACCCCGGCCACCTCGGCGCCCGCCTCGCGCAGAGCCTCGACCGCGGTGAGCGGGGAGGCGCCGGTGGTCGAGGTGTCCTCGACCGCGAGTACCCGGCGGCCGGTCACGTCCGGACCCTCGATCCGGCGCTGGGTGCCGTGGTCCTTCTCCTTCTTCCGGACCACGAACGCGTCGATCGGCGTGCCCCGGGCGGCGGCCGCGTGCATCATCGCGGTGGCGACCGGGTCGGCGCCCAGGGTCAGGCCGCCGGCCGCCTCGTAACCCAGATCCCAGGTGAGGTCCAGCATGACCCGGCCCGCTAGCGGTGCCAGGCGCCCGTCCAGCAACACCCGCCGCAGGTCGACGTACCAGTCGGCGCGCTGGCCCGAGGAGAGGATGAAGTCCCCCCGGATGACCGCCTTCGCCTTGATCGCCGCGAGCAGTTCCGCCCGGTCGCCCACGGCCGTCTCCTTCCCTTCAGGCCCCTTCATGCAGCGGGAATGCGCGGAAAGCCATCCCGGAGAAGGTTACTTCACTACGCTTAGACCGGTCAGGTCCGGATCGGTGCCTCAAAGGGTGACCGCTGCGCCGAGGAAGGGACGGTGGGGCCGTGGATCGCTGCGCGTTGTTCGTTGACGCAAGCTACGTGCTCGCAGATGGTGCCATGGCCGTGCACGGGACCCGCCGAGGCGAATCGGTCTCCTGGGACTATGAGGGACTCCTGCAGCTGCTGGGCGGCATGGCGCGCGAGCGCACCGGGCTGCCGCTGTTGCGCTGCTACTGGTACGAGGCGACCGTCGACGGCCGCCGCACTGCCGAGCAGGACGCCCTGGCCGACATCCCGGGCATCAAGCTCCGGGTGGCCAAGATCCGTCCCGGCCGCCGCGAGGGCGTGGAAACCGAGATCCACCGGGACCTGACCACGCTGGCCCGCAACAGCGCGGTCAGCGACGCGCTGGTGGTCAGCGCGGAGGAGGACCTGGCCCAGGTCATCGCCGACGTCCAGGACCTCGGCATGCGCGTCACCCTGGTGCACATCGCGGTGGACGGCAACTGGACCATCTCCCGGTCGCTGCGCCAGGAGTCCGACGACATCATCGAGATCGGCGGCGAGCAGCTCCGGCCCTACGTCGAGCTGATCGTGGGCGCCGAACCCGCGCACGCCGACGAGCCGGACGACGCGGACCGCGTTCCGGGACGGCCGCTGGTCAACGGGCATTCGGCGGTAGCGGGCGTGGGCGCGTACCAGGCGCTGCCCGCCGGGTCGGGCAACCACGCGCCGCCCTCCATCTACACCGCGCCGGTGGTGGCCGAGTACCAGCGGCCCGCCCTCCAGCTGCCCCGCGCCGCCAGCCGCGAGGACCGTGCCGCCCGCGACGACCGGACCCGCGAAGCCCGCGACCGCGAGGACCGGACCCGCGAAGCTCGCGACCGCGAAGCCCGCGAGGACCGCACCGGCGAGGACCGCACCCGCGAGGACCGGACCCGTGACGAGCGCCCGCGCGAAAGCGTCAACGGTGAGGCCGCCGCCCGCCCGGACATCTACGCCGCCCCCGCCCCGGTCTCCCCGCGCACCCGCCAGGACCGCGTAGAGCGTGCAGACCGCGCAGACCGCGCAGAGCCGACCCGGGTCGCCCGCGTCACCGAGGATGTCGCCGGCTACGCCATTCCCCCGGTCACCCCCGACGGCCTGGCCGGCACCGAAGCCCCCCCGGCTCCCCCCGGCCAGCTGCGCCGCCTGCCCTCCCGCCCCAACACCCCGAACGCGCCGAACGCCCCGATCCCCATGGGCCCGATCGGCTCGTCGCCGGGCGGCGGGCTGCCGTCCGGGCCCCAGCACGTCGGGCAGGGCTCGCCCCGCAGCGCCCCGTACACCGGTCCGCAGCCGGTCGCGACCTCACCGCCGCCCGGCTACGTCTCGGCCGGCGGGCCCTCGCTGTCCGAGGCCGTGCAGGCCGCGCACGAGGAGGGCCAGGAGTTCGGCGCCTCGGTGGCGCGGGACGCCCCGGCGCTGTGGCTGGAAGCGGTGCTGGCCCGCAAGCCGCGGATGCCGTCCGACCTGGAGGCCAGGCTGTTGCAGGGGTCGGCGCTGCCGATCGACTTCCTGCTCCACGATGAGGTCCGGCACGCGCTGCGGCGTGGCTTCTGGGACGCGCTCGAGCGTACCCGCCGGTAAAACCAGCCGGTAAAGGGGAAGACCCCGGTTGTGCGAGGCCTCGACGGGTAGGTTCTGAGACGTGGTTGTGCTTTCCGTTGAGCTGTTCGACGCGATCGAGGTCAACGCTGCCCGGACCGGCAACCATAAACGGGCCGCGGTCCGCATGAGCCGCCTCGCCGTGCAGGCTTCGCTCCCGGTCCAGGCCACGGCGGAAAGCATGTCCCGGGCCGAGGCCCACATGCGAGCCGGCGAGCAGTGGCTGCTCGCCGACGAGCCGGCCACCGCCGTGGACGAGTTCCGGGCCGCCATCGCGGACGCGGGCCCGACCTTCGACGACCCCCGGGTGCCGCTGGCCCGCGCCATGTTCGCGCTCGGCCGGCCCGCCGAAGCCGACTCCCTGCTGCGCCAGCTCAGCGAGGACGGCGCGCGGTTGCTGCCGCGCACCTGCGACCTGGTGGCCGAGCTGCTCACCGAGCAGGGCGACCTGAACGGCGCGCTGGACTGGGCCACCGCCGGGGTGGACGCCTGCCTGCGCGACGACGACCGCGACGAGCTCCAGTTGCTGCTCCGGCTGCGCTACCGGATCCGCGTCGACCTGGCCCTGCCCGAGGACGACTACGACAAGCTGCTGGATAACCAGGACAACGCGGACAGCACAAAGGCCGGGCCCGCCGCGGGATCATAAGCGATCCCGCCGCGAACCCGGCCTCTCGAACGAAAGCAGCTAGGCGACCTTCGCAGCGGGCCGGTCGGCCCGCTGCACGGACAGCGCGTCCTGCGCCTGGTCCACGTCGACCAGCACCTCGTCGCCGTCACCGATCTCCCCGGCCAGCAGCGACCGGGCGAGCTGATCGCCCACCGCCGACTGCACCAGCCTGCGCAGCGGCCGCGCCCCGTATACCGGGTCGAACCCGGTCACGGCCAGCCACTCCCTGGCCGCCGGGGTGACGGTCAGCATCAGCCGCCGGCCTGCCAGCCGCGCGGCCAGCCGCTCGACCTGCAGGTCGACGATCTGGGTCAGCTCGCCGGTGGTCAGCGCGTCGAACACGATCACGTCGTCCAGCCGGTTCAGGAACTCCGGCTTGAACGCGTTCCGCACCGCGCCCATCACCGCCTCGCGCTTGGCCCGCTCATCCCCGAAAGAAGGGTCTGCAATGAACTGCGACCCCAGGTTCGAGGTGAGGACCAAGATGGTGTTCCGGAAGTCCACCGTGCGGCCCTGGCCGTCGGTCAGCCGCCCGTCGTCGAGCACCTGCAGCAGGACGTCGAACACCTCCGGGTGCGCCTTCTCCACCTCGTCGAGCAGCACCACCGTGTACGGCCGGCGCCGCACGCTCTCGGTAAGCTGGCCGCCCTCCTCGTAGCCGACATAACCCGGCGGAGCGCCGATCAGCCTGGCCACCGAGTGCTTCTCGGCGTACTCGCTCATATCGATGCGGATCATGGCCCGCTCGCTATCGAACAGGAACTCGGCCAGCGCCTTGGCCAGCTCGGTCTTACCCACGCCGGTCGGCCCCAGGAACAGGAACGAGCCGGTGGGCCGGTCCGGGTCGGACACGCCCGCCCGGGCCCGGCGAACCGCGTCGGACACGGCCTGCACGGCGCGCGCCTGGCCGATCACCCGGTGCCCGATCTCGGTCTCCATCCGCAGCAGCTTGGCTGTCTCGCCCTCGAGCAGCCGCCCGGCCGGGATCCCGGTCCAGGAGGACACCACGTCGGCCACGTCGTCGGGACCGACCTCCTCCTTCACCATGGGCGCCGTAGCGGGGATTCCGCCCGCACCGCTCCCGTCTTCATTGGAGGCCGAACGGGCCGCGGCACTTGCCTCCGCCAACTCGGCTTCAACCGCGGGGATGGTCTCGTGGTTCAGGCGAGACGCGGTCTCCATATCCTGGTCGCGCCAGGCGCGTTCGGCCTGCCCCTTGAGGTCATCGAGCCGCTTCTTCAGCTCGCCGACCTTGTTCAGGCCCGACTTCTCCTGCTCCCAGCGGGAGACCAGCACGTCCAGCTGCTCCTGCCGGTCGGCCATGGTCGCCTTCAGCCGCTCCAGCCGCTCCTTGCTGGCCGCGTCTTCCTGGTTGGCCAGCGCGAGCTCCTCCATCGTCATCCGGTCCACGGCGCGCCGCAGCTCGTCGATCTCGACCGGCTGGGAGTCGATCTCCATCCGCAGCCGGGACGCGGCCTCGTCGACCAGGTCGATGGCCTTGTCCGGGAGGAACCGGGCCGTGATGTACCGGTCGGACAGCGCGGCCGCGGCGACCAGCGCCGCGTCGGAGATCTGGACCTCGTGGTGGGCCTCGTAGCGGCCCTTCAGCCCGCGCAGGATCGCGATGGTGTCCTCGACCGAGGGCTCGCCCACCAGTACCTGCTGGAAGCGGCGCTCCAGGGCCGCGTCCTTCTCGATCCGTTCCCGGTACTCATCCAGCGTGGTCGCCCCGACCATGCGCAGCTCGCCGCGGGCCAGCATCGGCTTGAGCATGTTGCCCGCGTCCATCGCGCCCTCGGCGGCGCCCGCGCCCACGACCGTGTGCAGCTCGTCGATGAACGTGATGACCTGGCCCTCGCTCTGCCGGATCTCGTTCAGCACGGCCTTGAGCCGCTCCTCGAACTCACCGCGGTACTTGGCCCCGGCCACCATCGCGCCCAGGTCGAGCGCGATCAGGCGCTTGCCGCGCAGCGACTCGGGGACGTCGCCGGCCACGATCCGCTGGGCCAGGCCCTCCACGACCGCGGTCTTGCCCACGCCCGGCTCGCCGATCAGCACCGGGTTGTTCTTGGTCCGGCGGGACAGCACCTGGATGACGCGCCTGATCTCGGCGTCCCGGCCGATGACCGGGTCCAGGGCCCCGTCGCGGGCCTGCTTGGTCAGGTCGATGCCGTACTTCTCCAGCGCCTTGTACGTTTCCTCGGGGTCCGGGCTGGTCACCCGGGCGCTGCCGCGGATCTGGCTGAACGCCTCGAGCAGCGTGTCCGGCGTGGCGCCGGCCGCGGCCAGCACGGTTTTGGCCTCCCCGCCGTCGGCGGCCAGGCCGACCAGCAGGTGCTCGGTCGAGATGTACTCGTCGCCGAGCTGCTTGGCGCGGCTCGACGCGGTGGCGATCGCGGACAGCAGCGAGCGGGACATCTCCGGGGCGCTGAGCGTGCTGCCGTGGGCCCGCGGCAGCCGGTCCAGGCGCTCGTCGGCCTGCTTGGCGATCAGCGCCGGGTCGGCGCCGACCGCCCGCAGCAGCGGAGCGGTAGTGCCGTCCGCCTGCTCGACCAGGGCGGCTAGCAGGTGCAGCGCCTCGACCTGCGGGCTCCCGTCCGCCGCGGCGCGCCGCACCGCGGTGGAGAGCGCGTCCTGGCTCTTGTGGGTCAGTTTGTCGTCAGCCATTACTTATCTCCTCTGGGCTGTCCAGTTCCGCTGGACGGCCCAGTCATCGGTTCCCAGACCGCCACCCGGGCGCGGCGCACCGGCACCAGACCGGGGTCGTTGCCGCCGCCGCTCCGGCGTAGCTCGGCCAGCCGGGCCGCCACGGCCCGGGTTGATTCCAGCTCCGCGCGCAGCTGCGCCACCTCGGCGTGCAGCTCCGCGACCAGCCTGCGTGCCTGATCCAGCTCGCGCAGCTGATCCAGGATCAGCTTGATGCCGGACAGGTTCACGCCCTCCTCCTGCGACAGCCGCTGGATCTCGCGCAGGGCCAGGATGTCCCGCATCGAGTACCGCCGCCCGCGGCCGGCGCTGCGGCCTGGTGAGACCAGGCCGCGGCGCTCGTACTCGCGCAGCGTCTGCGGGTGCATCCCGGACAGTTCGGCGGCCACCGAGATGACGTACACCGGCATCTCGTCCGACTGCTCGAATGGGTTGTTCATCATTACTGCTCCTTGGCCCGCTCGAGCAGATCCTCGCGCGGATCCGCCCCGGCGGTCGCCTCACGCAGGTCCTCGATGGCGCTGCGTGCCTTGCTGTTCAGGTTCTGCGGCACCGTCACGTCGACGGTGACGATCATCGAGCCGGTGGTCCCGTCCTTGCGGCGGACGCCCTTGCCCGAGACCCGGAACTTGCTGCCGTTCGCGGTGCCCGGCGGGATCCGCACCGTCACCGGCGCGCCCCGGTGCGCGGGCACCTTGACCTCCGCGCCGAGGCTGAGCTCGGCGAACGTCACCGGCACGGTCACGGTCAGGTTGTCCCCCGACCGCCCGAACACCGGGTGCGGCTTGACGTGCACCCGGACGTACAGGTCGCCGGCGGCACCGCCGCGCTCGCCGGGCGCGCCCTTGCCGGCGATCTTGATCCGCTGCCCGTCGGCCACCCCGGCCGGGATGCGGGTCTGGATGGTCCGTGAGCTCATCGCCCGCCCGCTGCCCGAGCACTCCGGGCACGGGTCGTCGACCACCAGGCCGCGGCCCCGGCACTCCTTGCACGGCTCCGAGATCCCGAACGACCCCAGGTTCCGGCTCGACTGGCCGGTCCCTTGGCACGCCGGGCAGACCTTGGGCACGGTGCCCGCCTTGGCCCCGGTGCCGCGACAGGTCGGGCACGCGCCCTCCCCGGTCAGCCGCAGCGCGACCGTGGTGCCGTCGATCGCGTCGCCGAAGCTCAGCGTCGTCTCGGTCTCCACGTCGGCGCCCCGGCGCGGCCGGTTCTGGGCCGTGTTCGTGCGGCCGCGGTTGAACACCCCGCCGAACAGGTCGCCCAGGCCGCCGGCCGCGTCGCCCGGCCCCGCTGAAGATGTCGTTCAGGTCGAAGCCGCCGAAGCCCCCGGTGTTCGTCCGGGTCCCGGTCGGCACCCGGAAGCCGCCGCCGAACAGCGAGCGCGCCTCGTCGTACTCCTTGCGCCGCTTCTCGTCGGACAGCACGGAGTACGCCTCGGAGATCTCCTTGAAGCGCTCCTCGGCCTTGGCGTCGCCCTGGTTGGAGTCCGGGTGGTACTTGCGGGCCAGCTTGCGGTACGCCGTCTTGATCTCGGCGGGCTTCGCCGTCTTGGCGACCCCCAGGGCCTTGTAATAGTCCTTCTCGAGGTAGTCCTTCGTGCTCATTCTTGGTCTCCGCTCGCTGTATCCACCCGCTCGCGTCCGGGGCCCCACCCACCTCCCCATTCCCCCTTCACTGCGCTGCCTTACCTCGTCGCTTTCGCTCCTCGGCCCAGGCAGCGCCGCGCCCCTTTGGCTCGCGGGGGCTGCGGCTTAGCTCCACCTCGGGGTCAGCTTTCTTCCTCACCGTCGGACCACGCGGCCTCGTTGCTGCTGCCGTCCGGGCCGGTGGCCGGCTCGGCGACCGCGACCCGGGCCGGGCGCAGGATCTTCTCGCCCACCTTGTAGCCGGGCTGGAAGATCTCGACGCACGTGTCCTCGGTGACGTCAGGGGAATAGGTGGCGGTCAGCGCCTCGTGGATCTTGGGGTCGAACGCGTCGCCCTTCTCGCCGTAGGCCACCAGGCCGAGTTTGCCTACCGCCGACTGCAGTGAGTCGGCCACGGACTTGAACCCGCCGGACAGCTCGCCGTGCTCGCGCGCCTGGTCGATCGCGTCCAGGACCGGGAGCAGCCCGGTCAGCGGCGGTCGCGATCGCCTGCTCGCGTGACGGCGGCCCGGTCCCGGTCCACCCGCTTGCGGTAGTTCGCGTACTCGGCCTGCAGGCGCTGCAGGTCGGCGGTGCGCTCCGCGAGCCGCGCCTCGGCGTCGGACTGCTTCTGGCCGGTCACGGGCGCGTCCTCGATGATTCCTTCCATGACTTCCTCGGTCGCGTCGGCCGTCTCGGTCTCGTCCGGTCCGTTCTTGGCGTCAGCCGCCCGGGAAGCTGCCCCGGAGGCGCCGCCCGCGGAACCGGAGCCGGACCCGGACGAGCCGGACCCGGACGAGCCGGACCCGGACGAGCCGGACCCGGACCCGGACGAGCCGGACCCGGACCCGGACGAGCCGGACCCGGCCGGCAGCCGGCGCCAGTGGTGCCGGCCGGCTGGATGCCGCGTGCCTCCCCCGAACCTGCCCGGTGACCGGATCGATCCGCCGGTGATCGTGGATGACCGGGCCGGAGCCCGTCTCCTCGGATGCTGGCATCAGGCCGCTCCGCCCTCGCCGTGGCTGTCCTCGTCCACGATCTCGGCCTCGACGACATCGTCGTCGGCCGGGGTCTGCGCGCCGTCCTCGCCCGCCGGCCGAGCCGGACTGCTGGGCCTGGGCCTGCTGGGCGGCCTGGGCCTGGGCGTAGATGGCGGTCCCCATCTTCTGGCTGACCTGCGCGGCGTGCTCGGTGGCCGTGCGGATGGCGTCGGTGTCGTTGCTCTCCAGGGCCTTCTTGACCTCGGCCAGCGCCTCGCGGACCTCGGACTTGATGTCGTCCGGCACCTTGTCCTCGTTCTCGCCGAGGAACTTCTCGGTGCTGTAGACCAGCGTGTCGGCCTGGTTGCGGATCTCGGCCTCTTCGCGGCGCTTGCGGTCCTCTTCGGCGTACTGCTCCGCGTCCCGGACCATCTTCTCGATGTCTTCCTTGGGCAGCGCGGACCCGCCGGTGATCTGGACCGACTGCTGCTTGCCCGTGCCCAGGTCCTTGGCGGACACGTTGACGATGCCGTTGGCGTCGATGTCGAAGGTGACCTCGATCTGCGGCAGCCCGCGCGGCGACGGCGCGATCCCGGCCAGCTCGAACATGCCGAGCTTCTTGTTGTAGGCCGCGATCTCACGCTCGCCCTGGAACACCTGGATCTGCACCGACGGCTGGTTGTCCTCGGCCGTGGTGAAGATCTCCGACCGCTTGGTCGGGATCGTGGTGTTGCGCTCGATCAGCTTGGTGAAGATGCCGCCCTTGGTCTCGATGCCCAGCGACAGCGGGGTCACGTCGAGCAGCAGGACGTCCTTGACCTCGCCCTTGAGCACGCCGGCCTGCAGGCAGGCGCCGACCGCGACGACCTCGTCCGGGTTGACGCCCTTGTTCGGCTCCTTGCCGCCGGTCAGCGACTTGACCAGGTCGACCACCGCGGGCATCCGGGTGGACCCGCCGACCAGCACGACGTTGTGGAGGTCGTCGAGCTTGATCCCGGCGTCCTTGATGACCTGCTGGAACGGGCCCTTGCACCGGTCGAGCAGGTCGGAGGTCATCCGCTGGAACTCCGCGCGGGTCAGCTTGGCGTCCAGGTGCAGCGGGCCGTCGGCCGAGTGGGAGATGTAAGGCAGGTTGATCTGCGACTCCGCCGACTGCGACAGCTCGATCTTGGCCTTCTCGGCGGCCTCACGCAGCCGCTGCAGCGCCATCTTGTCCTTGGACAGGTCGATGCCGTAGCCGTTCTTGAAGTCCTTGACGAGCCAGTCGACGATCCGCTGGTCCCAGTCGTCACCGCCGAGGTGGTTGTCGCCGTTGGTCGCCTTGACCTCGACCACGCCCTCGCCGACCTCCAGCAGGGACACGTCGAAGGTGCCGCCGCCCAGGTCGAACACGAGGATGGTGGCCTCGCCCTCCTTCTCCAGGTGGTAGGCCAGCGCGGCGGCGGTGGGCTCGTTGATGATGCGGAGCACGTTCAGCCCCGCGATCTTCCCGGCCTCCGTGGTGGCCTGGCGCTGGGCGTCGTTGAAGTACGCCGGGACGGTGATCACCGCGTCGGTGATCTTCTCGCCCAGGTAGGCCTCCGCGTCCCTCTTGAGCTTCTGCAGCACGAACGCGCTGATCTGCTGGGGCGTGAACTTCTTGCCGTCGATGTTGACGGTCCAGTCGGTACCCATCTGGCGCTTGACCGAACGGATGGTCCGGTCCACGTTGGTGACGGCCTGCCGCTTGGCGACCTCACCGACGAGTACCTCTGCGTTCTTGGCGAAGGCTACGACGGACGGAGTCGTCCGTGAGCCCTCGGCGTTGGCGATGACCGTGGGCTCGCCGCCCTCCAGGATGGCGACGACAGAGTTGGTCGTCCCCAGGTCAATCCCTACCGCACGTGCCATGAGCAGTCCTTGTGTGTGTTGAAGTTGAGTAATCCGTGCCCAAGCATGCCAGCAGGGATTACCGCCGTCAAATGACTTGAGTCACTTAGACTCAACTTCTCAGGGCTCCGGATGATTCCCGTCCCCGCCGGAAAACTCTCGCCGCAGGTCGCCGTCCCGCAAGCCCCGTCCAGCCCTGCGACTAACGCCCGCCCAGCCCTGGGTTTAACGCCCGTCCAGCTCTACGGTTAACGCCCGTCCAGGCCTTAATCATTCACCAAGTGCCATCCTTCTGAGTCGCGGCACGCCACGCGGCTACGCTTGGACTTCCGATCTTCGAGGAGGTTCGAGTGGTCCTGCGAATTGTCGTCGGCCTGGGGCTGACCGCGGTGGCGTTCGCGGTGGCCGGGCGCCGGCCTGGTGGCTGAAACGGCTGGCGCTCACCGGGCAGCCCGCCCCCGACCGGATCGAGGCCGTGCGGGCCCACCTGGGCCGGGACCTGGAGACGCAGGCCACCGAGGTGATCGGGCAGCGCAAGCTGTTCCAGTGGTCGGTGGCCGGGCGCGGCGCACGCCGCCACGTTCTGGGGCTTCATCGTGCTGCTGCTCACGATCATCGAGGCGTACGGCGACCTGTTCTCCCGGACCTTCGCCATCCCCGGCATCGGCCACTGGCAGGCTATCGGCTTCATCGAGGACCTGTTCGCCGTCGGAGTCCTGGCCGGCATCATCACCTTCACCGTGATCCGCCTCCGCGAACAACCCGCACAAGGAAGGCCGCAGGTCACGGTTCTTCGGCTCCCACACCGGCGCCGCCTGGGTCGTCCTGGGCATGATCTTCCTGGTCATCGCCACCCTGCTGCTGTACCGCGGCGCGCAGATCAACACCGGCGTGTTCCCCTACGCCCACGGCGCGTTCGCGAGCCAGATCGTCGGCCACTGGCTCCACCCGCTGGGCTACGGGGTCAACAGCGTGCTCGAGGTGGTCTTCATCCTGGCCCAGATCGGCGTGATCATGGCCTTCGCCGTCATCGTGGTCTACTCCAAGCACCTGCACATCGCGCTGGCCCCGGTGAACGTCCTGTTCTCCCGGCGCCCGAACGCCCTGGGCGCCCTGGAGCCGATGCGCAGCAACGGCAAGGTGCTGGACTTCGAGGAGGCCGACCCGGACACCGACGTGTTCGGCCTGGGCAAGATCGAGGACTTCACCTGGAAGGGCCTGCTGGACATGGCCACCTGCACCGAGTGCGGGCGGTGCCAGTCGCAGTGCCCGGCGTGGGCCACCGGCAAGCCGCTGTCGCCCAAGCAGGTCATCCTGGACCTGCGCGACCACGCCTTCGCCAAGGCCCCGTACCTGCTGGCTGCCTCCGACGAGGAACGCGAGAAGCTGCCGGAAGCCGTCAAGCAAGAAGCCGAACGCCCGCTGGTCGGCAAGGACGGCGGCGTCATCGACCCCGACGTGATCTGGTCGTGCACGAACTGCGGGGCGTGCGTGGAGGAGTGCCCGGTCGACATCGAGCACATCGACCACATCGACGGCATGCGCCGCTACCAGGTGCTGATCGAGTCCGCGTTCCCGGTCGAGGCGGCCGGCATGCTGAAGAACCTGGAGAACAAGGGCGACCCGTGGGGGATGGGCCAGGCCCGCCGCGCCGAATGGATGACCGAGCTCGACTTCGAGGTCCCCGTCGCCGACGGCAAGATCGACCCCGACGTGGAGTACCTGTTCTGGGTCGGCTGCGCCGGTGCCCTGGAGGACCGGGCCCGTAAGACCACCAAGGCCATCGCCACCCTGCTGCACACCGCCGGGGTCACGTTCGCGGTGCTCGGCCCGGCCGAGACCTGCACCGGCGATCCGGCCCGCCGGATCGGCAACGAGTTCGTCTACTCCATGCTGGCCCAGCAGAACATCGAGACCCTCAACGAGGCCGCCCCCAAGACGATCGTGGCGCAGCTGCCCGCACTGCTTCAACACCATCGCCAACGAGTACCCCCAGCTCGGCGGCACCTACGAGGTCATCCACCACACCCAGCTGCTGGCCCGCCTGGTCGAGCAGGGCAAGCTCACCCCCACCCAGCGGGTCGAGGAGAAGCTCACCTACCACGACCCGTGCTTCCTGGGGCGGCACAACAAGGTCTACACCCCGCCGCGGGAGATCCTGGAGGCCGTCCCGGGGGTGCGGGCCGAAGAGATGCACCGCTGCAAGGAGCGCGGCTTCTGCTGCGGCGCGGGCGGCGCCCGGATGTGGATGGAGGAGCGCATCGGCAAGCGGATCAACACCGAGCGGATCGAGGAGGCCCTGGCCCTGTCCCCGGACACCATCTCCACCGCCTGCCCGTACTGCCTGGTCATGCTCGGAGACGCGGTCAACGAGAAGAAGGCCTCCGGCGAGGCCAAGGAAACCCTCGAGGTCGTCGACGTCGCCCAGCTCCTGGCCCGCTCCGTCACCCCTGCCGTTGCCCCCGCCGAGAGCGGGCCAGGCACCGCGGAGGGCTGACCGTCCGTAGCCCTTTCATTTTTATCCGAACGGTCCGTGGTGCCCGAGTCCGCCATGCAAGGCAGGCTCCTCGGGGTCGACGCTGTCCGTCTCGCCGCGGTCGAGGAAGGGCCAGCCCGAGCCGCCGCGGCCGTCCCGAGGCCATGGCTAGCTCACCTCCCCGAGGGTGATCCGCCCCGTGCCCAGGCACGGCCCGCACGGCGCGTCGGCCCGTTCCCCCGCTCCCGCGCACTGAGCGCACGCGGCGAGCGTGTCGAACCGGATGTCGCGGTACCGCCGGCCGAGGCCGGCGTGCGTCTTGGTGATCTGCCAGCCCCGCCAGTACGCCTCGGTGTCGTTCATCGCGAACCACCGGTCGCCCCAGCGCCGCAGGCGATAGGCCAGCCAGTCCACGCCCATCACGAAGACCAGCGCGTCCCGCACCCGGCTCCCCGCGCGCTCCGTGACCAGCGCCACCGCGGGCGGCCGCGGCGGGGGAGGGTTGTGATTATCTGCGTAGTTGCTAATGTTGATCACATCGCTAGCCCTTCTAGCTCGGTCCAGAGCCTGGGTGGTGTTCCGTCGGGTCGGTGTTGCAGCACCGGCCCGTCGGCGTTTCTGGGCCATCGCGCAGTGGGTAACCGGCGGGATCCCAGATCGGTTTCGTGCCGGCCGCGGATGTCGTGCCACGGCCCGTGCGCAGGCGCACCGGGGAAGCGAACGTGGTTTTCGCGGGCTTGCAGATATGGCAGTGCTCCCCTCCTCGCGTCCCGGGGCCGCGCCTGCGAGCCGAGTTCCCTCGGTCGGCGCGCCCCCCTGAACTGGCACGCGATCTTTCTTCGGTAACCGTCGGGTCACCGTCGACCCCGTTGTCGGCGGGTCGCTTGAGGATGCATCCTGCGATCTGATTTCATAGTGCATCTAGCAATGCCGCCTGGCAAGTGCCTGATTCAAATGCAGCATGCACGTATGAACGGCACAGTCCTGCTACTTCTGAGGAAGGATGCGACCCTAGGTGCCAGAAGTGCACAGTCCTGCGCTTCGCCGTCGTGAACTAGGCGCTCTGCTGCGTGCGCTCCGCAACGAAAAGGGCCTCACAGTAGAGCAGGTAGCCGAGCGCCTCCTGTGCTCCCCGAGCAAAGTGAGCCGCATGGAAACCGGGCAGGGTGCGACCGCCCGCGACGTTCGCGACCTCTGCAATCTCTACGACGTAACCGACGAGGCCGAACGCGACCGGATGATGACCCTGGCCCGGGAGGGCAAGGGTCCAGCGCGCTGGCAGCGTTACGAGCTGGCCTATACCGCCTATGCCGAGTTGGAAGAGGAAGCCCTCACTATCTCCGCCTTCCAGTCCTCGGTGGTGCACGGCCTCCTGCACACCGCTGACTACGCGCGCGCCGGGCACGAAGGGGCCATGCCCAGGTGGGATCCTGATCGGATCGAGCTGCAAATCGAGGCGAAACTCACCCGGCAGCGCATCCTCACCCGGGACGATCCGCCCCGTTTCAACGTGGTTCTCGACGAAGCGGCGCTGCACCGGATGGTGGGCGGGCGCCGAGTCATGGCCGATCAACTGACCAAGATCCGTCAGACGGCGGCCCTGCCGAACGTCGTCGTGCAGGTCCTCCCGTACGAGGTTGGCTTTCACCCGGCCGCTGAGAGCAACTTCACGATCCTGGAGCTACCAAATCCAACCCCGGGTGTAGTGTTCGTCGAGGGATTGCTAGGGTTCAACTACCTCGATCGCCCTGGCGATCTCAAGAGATATCGCGAAATTTTTGACCGCTTGCAATCTATTGCCCTGAATCCAAAAGATACGGCCGATTTGATTGCAGATCTTAACGTTGTTTATCTTGATGGCTAGAAACAGCTCTACAGTTACGTCCCGGTAGAGACAGCAAGAACTGCGGAAACTGCCGGTAGGGGTTGAATACCACACAACCGGGAGTTTCCAATGTCTCCAACCAGCCTAGAGGTTCGTGACGTCAACTGGCGCAAAGCCACACGAAGTGCGGGCAACGGAGCTTGCGTAGAGGTGGCGTCGATAAATCCGCGCGTGCTCGTACGCGACTCTAGAGATCAAAATGGGCCTGCTATGCGGTACTCAGGGAGCGCTTGGCAGGCGTTCCTGACCGCTGCAAAGAGAGGTCGTTTCGACTCGGATTTCCTGTAATGCCTCTGGAGTGCGGTTTATCGTTGTATGCCTTCAAGTGAAGGCCGTCCATGCTTATTGCGAGGTTGTAGATAAACGCGTAAGTGCTGGGCGGCCTTTCTTGTTTAAAACAGTAGTAACAGCCGCTATCGTAACGATGGCAACTGGTGCAAGCGCGCGGGGCGGATGGATTTACCGCCAGGTGCAAAAGCTGGCTGACACTCAAGCCAAGATCAAGGCGCTTGAAGAGCGTATTATAGGACTCGAAGCCGAACTGAATTTGATCAGGATGCGGCGCAGGCACATTTTATCCCTCATTTAGGGCCTGCCGCCTGGAGCCGAGTTTCGGTCTAAGACGGCAGGCCGTCCTCGCGATAAGCTCCTGTTCCGCCCGCGCGGCCCGACTAGATCCCGAGGCCAATTTACTCATATCTTTGCCCGGTAAAAATTAAGATATGAGCGGGACGGGGTCGGCCCGCGCTGGTCTTGGTACCTGGAGCCATAGACGGACGAGCCGTAGGGGTGCTCCGCGGGGGAGCTGGTACGGAACAGGCACAGCTGGCCGATCTTCATTCCCGGCCAGAGCTTAATCGGCAGCGTCGCCACGTTGGACAGCTCGAGTGTCACGTGCCCGGAGAAACCTGGATCGATCCAGCCGGCTGTCGAATGCGTAAGCAAGCCAAGCCTTCCAAGGCTGGAATTGTGTGTTGGGACGAAAGTAGGCCCGGCCAGGAAAAGGCCTGTCGGGTTTCCGACCTGGATGCAGCGAACAGGGCGCGGCTCACACTCGCGTACGTCGACGATAGAACGGAAATTGTGGGCTGGTCCTTCCTTGAGACGGGCGGCCTTCCGTTGCAACCGAAACACCTGGAGCCTCGGCGTGAACTTCACCTGGAACGCCGGTGTCTGCTCGACTCCGTTAAGCGTTACCCGCTTCTTCCGCTTGACGGGGCGAAGGCCGAGACTGGCCGCAAGTTCGACCACAGCGTCTGCGAGACACTCCTTTGTGCTGCAGAACTCACATCTCCCGTAGACGTCTATGTACCCATCGGAGTCCATGAGCCCCTGGAGAAGTGCGAGCCGCTGACTAACGGACGCGCGAAGGTACATTTCAGGAACGTGCTTGTTGCGGAGCAGCCGCATCGCCTCAAATTCACTTGACAGTGAACCGCCAACAGTGAACTGACCCGTCACGACATCGCGCAGACGACCAATATGCCTATGAGATTTGCCACCGATCCGGAAGGCGCGCTCGCCGCTTGAGGGCCACACGGCATACCCAGCTTCGATAATTTCGTCGAGTATCTGTTCGTCGCCCCGGCCAACCGTGACTTCGGCCTTGCTGGCAGTCCCGTCTCCGAGCCATATTCCCAGGACGTAGGGATCGATGGGGAGCGGTTGTTCGGGATAACGCACCGCCCCGGCCAGCTGAATCTGATGGTTCCACTCGTTTCCGGCCAGCAGCGAGTCGGCGATCTCCTTTGTAGTTCGTACTCTTGCCGGATGCGCATGCTTGCGTTCTGACTTAGATCGGGTGAGCCACCGGTGAGCCAGATCGGCGACGATGGTCTGGCCATCGGAGAAGACAACTTCGGCGCAAGCCCGGTCAAACATGACTCCGGTGGCTGCGACGATGGGCGTCGGTCGTCCTGTCTCGTCGAAGACCTCCTCGCCGACTCGGAGATATCCCATCGGCCGCCAGCCGCCGGGCGTGGGAATCGGCGTATCAACGGCAAGGGCCTTTCCCTCCAGTCGCCCCGCCACATCGTCGGGCAGCGTGATCACCTCGAACGTTGACGCCAGCACGAACTCGCTGGGGTGCAGGACGAACGAATCCTCGCCGTCGGTTTCGACCAGCCTGGTCAGGTCCGGCTGCTCCACCGCGGGGTCGATATGCGGGTAGCGGTGGTTCTCGAAGACCCGGAAGTACCGGTCTAGCCGGACGTCGATGCTGGCTGGCTGGATCAGATCGGGCTCGTACGGGTCGAGCTTGACCCGCCCGGACTCGATCTCGGCCCTGATGTCACGATCGGAGAGCAGCACCCTGGCAACCTACCGGTTCCGGTACGATGTCTGGGCGAACACAGCGCAGGCTCGTCCGGCAGTGCACGCGGGTGTAGTTCAATGGTAGAACGTCAGCTTCCCAAGCTGATAGTGCGGGTTCGATTCCCGTCACCCGCTCCACGGTAAAACGCCAGGTCAACGGCGTCCTACCGGCTAGCTTGGGCCTCTCACGACCTGTCATTGGCTGCGGATCTCTCATAATTTCTTACATCCGCCCCGAAGCGCTCACGCGCCGAGGAGCCCGGCGATGGCGTCCCTGGCGGCTTCGAGGTCGCCCGGCCGCATCACGCCTATCCCGGCCGGCCGGTGCTCGACCAGGAACCCGAGTGACTCGTGCACATGCGGCGAGCCGATCACGTGGTAGTCATCGAGGACAAGCAGGGCCTCCTCCTCTCCGGCCAGGTCGTTGATCACCGCCGTGACCAGCCCCTGGAACGACGACGGCACGGGCGGCCCGAGCAGCGCCGCCAGCCGTTCGCCGGTCCCGGGCCGGGCCCGGTCCAGCGCGGCCACCACGTGGCGCCAGAACCGGGCCGGGTCGTTGTCGCCCGCATCCAGCGACAGCCACCCGGCCGGGTGCCCGGCGCGCCGGGCCCAGTCGGCCAGCAGGACCGTCTTGCCGTACCCGGCCGGGGCGCAGACCAGCACCAGCCCCCGCGCCAGGCCCTCATCCAGGCGTGCCAGTAGCCGCGGCCGCGGCACCAGGTCCGGCCGCGGCCCGGGGAGGTGCAGCTTGGTCGCCAGCAAGACATCCCGCTCCGGCACCGCCACCGGCGAATCAACCATCGCTAACCCGCACCGCTCTGCGCCTCCGCGATCCTCCGCATCGCCGCTGGAAGAGACCATCGCGAGCCCGCCTGCCGTTCCCCCGGCGCGGCCCTGATCCGGCCATTCCATTGCCCACGCTGGACCGCTTTCCCCTTCCCCGTGCTCTTCAGCTCCAAACAGCCATCGCCGACCCGGGGCGGCCAGTTTGTCGATCAGGGCCGCCACCAGTGATTCGAACGACGGCGGCGCGGGCGAGCCGATCAGTGTCCACGGGCCATGCCGGCCGCCCGCGCCGTGAACCCGCCGGGTCCGTGCCTGTGAGGCGGGCGGAACACCACCGTTCGTTCGGAATGCTCGCGCTGGCCGGCCTGGTGGTCGTGGTTTGCCGCGCGCTGCGCGCGGATGCGGCGTTGCGCAACGCGGGCGGGCCGAGGCGGCCGTGGGGCCGCATCCTGCGCGCCCCGTTCTTCCCGGGCCGGCCCGGCGTGGTCCGGGTGCGCGGCCTGGCCTACGGCGACGGGCCGGACCGCACGCTGGACGTGTACCAGCGCCGCGACCGGCCGGCCAGCGCGCCGATCCTGCTGCACCTGCATGGCGGCCGCTTCTCCTCCGGCAACAAGGCCCGCGAAGCGCGGCCGCTGATCCGGCACCTGACCGGCAGGCGCGGTTTCGTCTGCGTGAGCGCGGACTACCGGCTGCAGCCGCACGTGACCCTCGCTGGCCAGGTGGCCGACGTGCGCGACGCGATCGCCTGGATACGGGCCCACGCCGCGGACTACGGCGCCGAACCCGGCACGCTGTTCGTCGCCGGCAGTTCGGCCGGCGCGAACCTGGCGATCCGGGCGGTATGCGACGGCGAGACCGGCATCGCGGGCCTGATCTGCCGCTACGGCTACTACGGTGACCTCTCCCCGCGCGGCGGCATGCCACCCATGCTCGTGGTGCACGGCGAGAAGGACATGCGGATCCCGGCGTCAGACGTGCGCGCGTTCGTGGAGCGGGTACGCGCCGTATCGAGCCGCCCGGTCATCTACGCCGAACTGCCCGGCGCGCACCACGACTTCGACCTGTTCGAGTCCATCCGGTCCGCCGCGGTCAACCAGGCAGTGGAGCAGTTCACCGCGAGGATTAGCTCTTTAACTCTCGGGGAGCGCCTACAGGGAGCGCCGGCCGTTGTCGTCGTGCCCGCGCCGCCGTCTTGCACGACGGTGACCACCGGCCGGAACTGGCGGTCACCGCAGCATGATCACGTTGGCAGTAATCAAGGCCGCGGCGTCGGAGGCGAGGTAGGCGATCACCTCGGCGACCTCGTCAGGGCTGGCAATGTGAATCAGCGTCGCGCTCGCGGCGACGTACTCCCGGACGGTCTCGGTGATCCAGCCGGTGTCGGTGACGGGCGGGTGGACCATGTTGGCGGTGATCCCGAAGGGCGCCAGTTCCAGGGCGGCTGACATCGTGTAGTTCACCTGGGCGGCCTTGGCGGCTCCGTAGGAGACTTCTTCGGGGAAGCCGAGCTCCCCGCCTGAGGTCAGCCCGATGATCCGGCCCCAGTCCGCCTGGCGCGCGATGTGGCGTCGCGCGAACTCACCGATCATCAGGGCTGCGCCCATCGCGTCCACCGTGAACTGCCGGGTCCACGTCGCGGCAGACACCGGTTGCAGAGACCTGCCCAGGCGATCGGTTCCAGCAGGCGCGAAAGTATCGGCGAGCGAGCCGGTCGCGTTGTTGACCAGGATGTCGACCGGGCCGAGATGCTCCTCAGCGGCATCGAACAGCACCGCCGGCGCCGCCGGATCCGACAGGTCGGCCTCTACCGCCACTGCCCTGCCGCCGCCGTCCCGTATCGCGGTTACGACTGGCTCGGCGTCCTTCGCCCGGTGAGCCCGGTGGGCCTGCGGAGTTCCGGGACCGGCCGGATCATCCACCCGCAAGAACGTGCACAGCACCGCGCACCCGCGCCGCGCCAGCGCCGCCGCGGTCGCCGCGCCGATGCCATGATTGGCGCCCGTCACGATCGCCGTATGCCCAGCCGTCACCATGACCGCCTTCCCCGGGATACAGGCCAAACCTAGCCCGCGCCACCCAGCGGCCGGGCAGCCCGGCCCGAAACAGCGACAGGAAGACGCGGCCCCGGACCCAGATCCAGTAAGACCAACCCCGGACCCGATCAGTGGCAATGGTCCAGCGCTTCGCGTCGCGTGATGGCCTCGCCGCTATCTGGTAGCGAGGCCATCACCGGCAGGGGCGGCGCGCTGGGCTGCTCGTGCATGGCCGGCCGCTGGCCTGCGTCCAGGCGGGGATCGTCGTAACTGGGCGTCTCGCTGGCCGGAAGCCTTCGTCGCGCGGACGGCGCGCGACGCCGGGTCCGGCGCGCCTGGCGGGCCAGGCGTTCATCCTCTGCTTCCGCGTGCAGGTCCGTGATGTGGTCGGCGGCGAGTTGTCGCATGATGACTGGATGCATGATCTC
>CAVUNL010000016.1:0-86492 GCA_963742795.1 uncultured Actinomycetes bacterium | reverse complement strand
TCGAGCAGGGCCGTCTTGCCGATCCCCGGTTCCCCCCGCAGCACTAGCACCCCGCTCAGACCCTCCCGGGCCGCCGCGAGGACGCGGTCAATGTCCCCGCGCTCAGCCCGGCGGTCCAGCAGCATCAACGAGCCCCTTCCCAGGTTCGCGCGTATCTGATCCCGGTTGCGACGCTAATGCCAGCAGGTCGGGGGATCAACAATGCCCAATAGCGACTCAGTTCCTCGACCAGGAGCTCGTACTGGAAACGCTGCAGTCATGCGCTCCTCCAGGGAGCGCCAGGTATACTTACTAGTAACTCTACGTGGACACTACGCGGCTCGGCGGAGATTCGCAAGCTGCGGCGGGGCCCTTCGCGGCGCAGCAGGCCGCACGACGAGTGAGCAGACTGACGGGAAGGGTGCTGGCGACTATGGGCAACATGACGGACGAAGACTCGACCGCAGCTGAGGCGGGGGCGCCCACCTCAAGGCCGGCACCGAAGGTCCCGATGCAGGAGCGCATCGTGGAAGCCGCGACCGAATTGTTCTACACGCGGGGACTGCGCGCAGTGAGCGCCGAGAAGATTATCGCCCAGGTAGGCATCACCAAGGTCACGTTCTACCGCCACTTCCCGACGAAGGACGACCTGATCGTGGCCTACCTCGAGCGCCGGGCGAAGTGGGAGCGCGATGCGATCGCCCACGCCCGGCAGTCAGCGGGCGACGTGCCGGATGAGTTCCGGATCATTGCCGAGGCAATCGGCGCCGAGAGCTGCAGTCCAGGTTTTCGAGGCTGCCCGTTCATCAACGCCGCGGCTGAGTATGCCGATCCGGAACATCCGGTACGGCGCGTCGTGGACGCCCATCGCCGCTGGTTCAGGCACACCATCCAGGATCTCCTCGACGAGATCAGCGTCCCGGACTCGGCACGGGTCGCCGACCAGCTGGTGATGCTGCGCGACGGGGCCATGGTCAGCGGCTACCTCAGCGATCCCAGCACCGTCGCCGACGCCCTCTACAACGCCGGCCGCGCAGTGATGGCATTCCACCCCGCGTCACTAGGGCCAGCATGAGGCAAAGCCGCCAGATCGCCTAACGTTAGCGCCCGTAGCCGACGCGACCGCCGAGCCATCGACCCGGTCTGGCCGGGGCGAGCATGGCAGGCGGGTCTTTATGCGGGGTTTGGTGACGCGTGACCTACCGAGTCACTTACCAACGGCTACCCGAGCACGTCGGCCACCGCCACTGGCTCGCGCCAGCTGCCCCCATGGCCAGCACGCTGTCAACGCGTGCGCTCACGCGACCAGCCGGTGTAGGCAGCGTTTGTGACTACTCCGGCTGTCCAGCTCGTCGTGCAGTTCCGCGAGCTTGGCCCGGACTTCCGTCTTGTTCTTGCCTGAGACCTTCTTGCGCCGCCGCTGGCCGTCAGAGCCGGGCTTGAGCCACGCCAGCGGCCCGGACAATGCCGGTGGGCCTCAGGGTCGCGGCACTCCCCCGAGTGATCGAAGTAGATGCTGTCTTCGCCCCAGCCGACAGCGTACCGGCTCGCTGGCCGCTGGCTAGAGGAATGGCTCCCCAGAGTGATCATTAAAGAGGTCGACATAGGGCCTGACCTGGTGGGCGATACTGGGATCGAACCAGTGACCTCCTCGGTGTGAATTAGGCCTCGAGCCGGTCTGGACGAGTCTAGAAGGTTCGCGAAGTGCTGTTTCCCAGGGCAAATGACCGCCCAGACTCCCCCAGACCTCTGGCGGCTCTTCGCCGGATGGCTCCCCACGTTGGCTCCCAGGCAATGGCAAGATCGTGAAGTGTTCGAGCGCTCGAACAAACGGTTGAACCACCATGGCCAGTATGGCCATGGTGTTGATCCCGGCCGGCCTGGAGGGCGGCGTGATGTGGCCGCGACGTGCGGAGGCTTTCGTGCGGCTGGCCCAGCGCCGCGGAGCGGGACGGCCTTGACGATGAGAAGCGAGACTGAGATCAGCGGGTAGCGGCGCAGCATCAGCATGACGAGCTTGGTCCCCGGCGAAGATGCCGCGCTTCGCCGAGGACTTTCGTAGGTGACCCGGCCAGGCCTCACTACGGCTTCACGTCGTGGGACGGTTTTTTCACCCGCAGTTCCGTGCGGCGTGCGGCCCGTGACCTCGCCCGCCGACCCGGACGTCATCGCGAACGCCCGCGAGTCGGCGCCCTACCGGGTGAGCCGGAACGTCAAGCGCTACGACCGCTTCTGGATCAAGGGCCAGCCGTACTCCGTTGCGCACATGCTCGCTCATGACCCCTGGACCAGCCAGTTCACCGGTGGCACGATCTACCAGGCATTCCTCAGCGCGCTCATCTACCACCGCTGGCACAGCCTGGTGGATGGCCAGATCGTTAAGGCGTACGTACACGATGGCGCGTACTACTCCGAAACTCCCGCGGAAGGCTACGACCCGGGGGGCTAGTGCGCTATCCGCCGCCATCTGCCACGGCGCCTGCGCGGTCAGTCACGAGTGCTCCGGGGCGGCCGGGGCGCCGGGAACAGGGGCGGGAGGTAGTGCAGCATGAGGAGCGACCATGTGAGGTGGCTGAGCGCCGGGGCCAGGATGCCGCCGGAGGTGCGGCGCTGGAGGCCGAAGAGCACGCTGGTCGCGGTTCCGGCGAGCACGAGCGCGGGGTTGCGGGTCGCGGCGGTGGTGGCGGCGTAGGCGAGGGTGGTCTTGGCAATGGGGTGCGATTCCCCCGTGAGGGGCCAGAGTGCGCCGCGGAAGAATAGTTCCTCGGCCACTGCGTTGGCGGACGCGGTGGCCAGGACCAGGGGCGTTGAGCCGTCGTCTGCGTAGTGCAGGGCGCTGCCGATGGCCCGGTTGAGCGGGGGGATGTGCCGGGCGAGCCGTGCGGCGCCATAGAAGAGCCCGAAGGCGCCCGCGCCGGTGAGCACGGGCATGACCACGGGGCGGCGCCACGTGCCGTCCTGGTCCTTGGTTACGTTCAGCGGGAGGGGTCCGGAGCTGAGGGCGCCGACGGCCCAGGTACCGGCCAGGCCCATTGTGAGGATGTAGAACTGGGGGGAGCCGGCCTTGGTGGATAGCGAGATCCCGAGCAGGCCGGCGCCTCCGATGCCGGTGGCGGTGACGATCAGTCGTCGTCGGGCGCGGGCCGTCTCTGGCTCCGCGCGGGCCGAGGGGACATGGCCGGGCAGCGGCGGGGCCGGGGCTCCGTGCCGGACGGACGTGCCGCGTTCCCGGCGCCGACCCCGGCGGCCCGCGGTCATCGGCCGTCACGTTTCGCCTGGGCGCGTTCGCCGAGCGCCTTCCGCACGGCGTCGTCGTAGGGCATCGGGTCGAAGGGGATAAGGTCGCGGATCGAGTGGTCCCGCACGATGACCTCGTTGGTCATCGAGTCGATAAGCGTCCGGCCGGTGGCTGTGTCGACGTCGGTGACCAGGGTCAGCCACAGGGAGGACAGCCGGGGGGTGAGCAGCGGCACGGGCAGGATCGGGAGCGGGCGGCCCTGGATGGCGGCGACGCGGCGCAGCATGGTGACATACCGCAGCACCTCGGGTCCCCCGGCCTCGAAGACCCGGCCCGCCGCCTCCGGCCGGTCCAGCACCCCGAGCAGGTAGCGCACGACATCGTCGACGGCGATCGGCTGGGTGCGGGTTGCGACCCATCTCGGCGTGATCATGACGGGCAGGTGCCCAACGAGCTGGCGTGTCAGCTCCCAAGAAATACCGCCGTGCCCGACGATGATCCCGGCCCGGATGACAGTCACGGGGACACCGGCCGATCCGAGCAGCTTCTCGACCTCGCGGCGGCTGCGCAGGTGCGCCGACAGGGCGTCCCGGTCGTCGCCGAGCCCGCCGAGGTAGATGATGCGCTGCAGCCCCGCCTGCGCACCCGCCCGGCCAAATGCCGTAGCAGCGGCGGCGTCCTTGCGTTCGAAGTCCGCGTCGCTGAGCGAGTGCACGAGGTAGTAGGCCGCCTGGCAGCCGGCCATCGCGGCGCCCAGGGTGCCGGGGTCGTGAACGTCTGCCTGGACAGGCGCACCGGCCCCGGCGTAGGCGGCAGAGTTGCGGGTCATGGCGGCGACGTCGTGGCCGGTCTCGGTCAGGGCCAGGCACAGCCGGCGGCCGACGAAGCCGGACGCGCCGGCGACGAGCACTTTCACCGCCGCCACCCGGCTCTCTCGGCCTCGGTCACCGGGTCGCCCGCGATCAGCCGGGCCCCCGCCGCAGTTGCGATATGCGCCGTGGCGCCGGCCCGGCGAGGGCGAGCGGGGCGCGCCGGGCCAGTGAGGCGAGCTCCGGGCGGAGCGGCTCGAGGGTCTCCGCGCGGGTAGCGGCCAGGACGACCAGGTCAGGATGCGAGGCGCCGATGGCCCGCGCCAGCTCCCCGACCGGGGTGTCCGCCCCGAGATAGCCGATCCGCCAGCCGTTGCGGTGCAACACGATGCCGAACACCATCAGCGCCATATCGTGAAGCTCGCCGGGCGGGCAGGCCAGCAGGGCCTGCGGCCCATGCCCGCTCCCCCAGCCGCGGGCCAGCCCCGCGAGCCGGCCGCGGATGAGATTGCTGGCGAAATGCTCCATGGCCACGCTGGCCGTCCCACGCTGCCAGCGCTCGCCGAGCTCAGCAAGGTAGGGCAGCACGACATCGCGCAGGACGGCCGGCACGGACAGATCGGCGAGCAGCCGATCCAGCACGGCCTGCGCGGCCGGCTCGTCGAAAGCGTCCAGAGCCTGCCGGAGCGCGGCGGACAGCCCGTTCCCCGCAGGCGCGGCGAGGGGCGGCCCGGCTGGCCGGCCGGGCGGGGTACTCGCGTCGGCGCTGAGCGCGGCGCGTGCCGCCTCGGCCGCGGACAGCCCATCGGCGAGATAAGCCTGCATCTGGCGGATCCGCCACTCGTCCGCCTCGGAGTACAACCGGAAGCCGCCCGGCGAGCGCACCGGCTGCAGCAGGCCGTAGCGATTCTCCCAGGCCCGGAGCACATGGTCGCTGACCCCAAGGCGCCGGCTCAGCTCACCGATGCGCAGCAGCGGGGGATCCCCGGGAAACTCCATGAGAACACTATACAATCTCTCTACAGTAGTTTGACAATCCCTCCAAAACGGATTTAGCCTACCCCTGAACGAACCCTCGACGAAACCTAGACGAGACCACGTGCAAGCGGGGCCGGAGGAAGAAGACATGCGAAGGTTTAAGTATCTGGCGGCAGCCATGGCCATCACGGGCCTGCTGGCAGGCTCCACGGCGACGGCGGCGTCAGCGGCAACGTCTCAGCCCGCGAGGGCTCAGGCCGCTGCGGCTGCGCACCTGAAGAGCGGAGCTACCGCGGTCACCACCGCACCCGGCATCGCGGCGGCGCTGCTGACCAATGGCATCGTGCCGCTCGCGACCTGGCCAGGCAGCCAGTCGGTGCAGTCCCCCGCCAGCGGCCCGGCGGTGCTGTTCACGTTCCCGGTGACGGGGGGCTGGGTAACCCTCAGCCCGCTCGGCGGCACGATCGATCACAGCGGCGGGATCTTGTTCCTCAACGTAAAGAACGGCAAGAAGATCGAGGTCAGCTCGTTCACCATCGACCTGACCCACGCCGACCTGACCGGGATCGTGAACGGCAACCCCCAGGCACGCGTGCCGCTGTTCGGCCTTGACCTGTCGCACGCCAAGCTCGCGGCAGGCAAGCACATCGTCACCGCCAGGGGGATCGGCCTCACGCTCACCGCGGCCGCAGCCAAGGCCCTCAACGCCGCGCTGGAAACCAAGCTGTTCTCCGCCGGACTCAAGCTGGGCACCGCAAGCACGCTTCTGCGGCTCTAGGCCCATCCGGATGGCGGCGGGCTGGCGCAGCGGATCGCCACCTACGTTCCCCCCAGCGCCCGCCCGCCGTCCACCAGCACGGTCGCCCTCCCGGCGCCGCAGGCGAGCCTGGGCAGCGGCCGGTTCTGGCACGACCGGCGCGCCCGGCCCGAATACCCGCTGCCGTGGACGCGCGAGACAGACCCCAGCACCGCACGCAGGCTCTGGGACCACCTAGCCGCGGCGACCGCCACGGACTCACCCGAAGCTGGCGCAGGCAGGGCGGGACAGCGTGGCTGCTGCTCGGTCATCTGTCCGCGGGGGCAGGGATGACCGAGCAGCAGCCGCATGAGGTGCTGGATCGCCCAGACGGGTTCGAGCTACGTCGTACCTGGTGGCCGGAATCGAGGTGGGCGACTCGTTTGATAAGGCGCCCGACCGTGCGTTCCGTCCGCTGGCGGGGTTCATCGACAGCGCCAGCCGCTCGCGCCGCCAGATCGCGATGACCGCTCCGGTCACCCAGCAGAAGGCCGGCTGGCCACACGGGGAAAAGATCGCCATGACGCCCCGGTGATGCAGCAGACCGCTGGCCGACCAGGTTGGCGGCGGGGCCGGTCGGCTTCGACTTCGGCGACCCCAGCTCGAGCATGGATACAACCCCGACCGCGCCTACAGAACTCGAAGCTAGCGGTTCTTGGTTCACCCACGAGCTCCAGCGCCGGCTGCCGACGCCATCACCGCCAACGCCCTGTGCCCGGGTTCGTCCCCACCGTTGCCGCGGCGAGCACCTCGGGTGCGATGCGCTGGCTGATGACCCGCGTCCTGCCCACATGCCGTTCGCCACCAGGGCCGATGCGGACGCGGACTCGTTCGTGTTCATGGCCCTCCACCCGGCGGCCGCGTGGTGCGCGGCGTATTCGCCCAGCCACGCCGCCTCATCGACCCCCGGGTTCGTCCGGATGCTGTGGCAGGTCAAGCGGCTCCATCGGGGAGAACAAGACGGCCACCGCCGTCGACACCATGACCTTCCGCAGCGTCGACGCCGACACCGAGGTGACCTACACAGCCGAGTTCACCTTCAAAGGCCCGTCCCGTCCCCTTGCCCCGCTGCTCAGGCCCGCCTTCGAGCGGCTCGGCACAAAGGCGCAGGCCGCCGGCCGCGTAGTCGGCGGCGATGTTGTCGGTGTCCAGGGTCTCGCCGAGGAAGACCTGGCGGATGAAGGTGCCGTAGGGCCGTTCGGCGACGATCATCTGGGCGCCGTCGGCCTGGGCCGGGACGCGGTCGGCGCGGACGATCAGCACGTTCTGCTCGACGGTCAGGTCGATGGAGTCCGGGTTGATGCCGGGCAGGTCCAGGCAGATGTAAAAGCTGTCGCCCTGCCGCCAGGCGTCCATGGGCATCGCGGCCGGGCGGGCGGCGGTGCCGAGCACCTGCTGGGTGAGCCGGTCCAGCTCGCGGAACGGGTCGGCCACCCGGCCGGCCCACGGCCTGCAGCGCTCGCCCCCGGTGCATCCCTTCAGCGGCCTGCCGGGCCGCTGCCCGTCAGGTGCCTGACAGCGGCGGTCCGCATGACAGCAGCCAGCATCAGGCAGACCGGAAGGAGGACAGGACAAGACACCATCGAGCTGAACCGCTGACAGACGGCGGGGCTCCCCTCGGGGGAGCCCCGTCGCGGTGGTTTCTCCTGGAGGTTCCGCTTCACCGGCGAGCGGCCCAGCTCCGAGGCGCCGGGTTCCCGTTGCTGCCTTCGTTCGGCCGACTGCACTACACAATCAGACTCGACGGCGATGATCGGGCCGGGTTGACCCGGCTGCTCGAAGCCCTCGGCCCTACGGAATCCAATAACCCGGCGGAGAGCACGATCTCCCGAATTGCTCCCAATACGGCGACAGCTCCCATCCGCAGCATAGGATGAGAGCTGTCTGTAGAGCCTCTGAGCTGGCCTTACATCTGTGGGCGATACTGGGATCGAACCAGTGACCTCCTCGGTGTGAGGTAGGCCTCGACCCGGCCTGGACGAGTCTAGAAGGTTCGCGAAGTGCTGTTTCCCAGGGCAAATGACCGTCCGGACTCCCCCAGACTCCTGGCGGCTCTTCGCCGGATGGCTCTCCAGCTTGGCTCCCGGGCGATGGCAAGATGGTGAAGTGTTCGAGCACTCGAACAAATGGTTGAATAGAGTGTCCGGGAGCCTGATAAGTCTGTAGACCCAACGATGCGCGGGCAGTCGGCGTACCGGGAGGCTACTACCACCCAAGATCACCCACCGGTGATGGCCGCAATAATGCAAAACGGGTGCCCCGCGGGGTCGGCGTAGACTCGCAGCGGCTCCTCCGGGTCACCCGAACGGTCCTCGAGCAGCCGGGCGCCGAGCGCAAGCGCCCGCTCATGCGCGAGGTCGAGGTCAGCCGCGGTGGGCACCGTGGTATCCAGGTGCAACTGCTGCGGAACCGGGCCGTCCGGCCAGGTTGCCCCGGGCAGCTCCCCGACCTTCTGGAAGGCCAGCGCCGCACCGCCGGCCGGGCTCGTCAGGATCAGCCAGTCTTGTCCTCCCGGATCTGGCTGGCCAGGTCCGGGCGGCTCGTCGCCCGGGCGGTACTGCAGGCCGAACAGCTGCCGGTAGAACTCCGCCAGGCGCCGCGGGTCGGTGGTGTCCAGGACCGTCTGCCGGATGACCGGGAACGCCCGCTCATTGTCCATACCGCCACAGTAGGCGCAGGTGCGGTCAATCAGGCTCCGTCCCCGCTCCACCAGGCTCACCAGCAACAACGCCGGCCACGGAATCAGGGCCCGTCAAAGTCCGGCAGATGCTGGCGCACCCCTCAGGGCCTGACCTCGCGGTCGCTCACCCGCGCCGGCCCACCGGGTGTCCAATGCGGCATCAATGCCCTTGATGCCCTCTCCAGACCTCCGGGCTTGATCACCGGGGTGAAGATCGGGCTCCGGCCGGTGACGTGGCGACGGTAATAGCCTGATCCCATGCTTGGAGATCACCGGCCTGGCGGGCCTGGCGTCC
Organism: uncultured Actinomycetes bacterium; assembly: GCA_963742795.1. Taxonomy (GTDB): domain Bacteria; phylum Actinomycetota; class Actinomycetes; order Streptosporangiales; family Streptosporangiaceae; genus Palsa-504. Next base: position 77,717 of record CAVUNL010000016.1, on the reverse strand, counting down.
CGCAATCGCCGGTCAAGCCCGCGGCCGGTGTGGCGCCCGCGGACGCTAGTGCCGTATCAGCTGCGGTTCCGTCACCGAGTCATGCTCCTGGGCGGATCCGCCGGTCTGTGAGCCACGGTCGTCAGTGGCTGGCGTCGGAGCAGACACGGTTGCAGGAGGACCTGCAGGCACGCCGTCAGCGATCAGGCATGGTGGACGCGGGGTTCCTGGTACAGGAGTTGGACGCCAACGTGGGAGGCGGCATCCTGGCGGGCGCGCTCGCCTTCAGGCTTTTCCTGTTCATGGTGCCGTTCGTGTATGTGATCTTCACCGTTCTGGGCGCCCTAGCCCGGGCCCTGGGCCAGGACCCGGCCCAAGTGGCGAGGAACGCCGGGATCACCGGGATTCTCGCGAGCGCCGTGGTGAAGGTAGAGGATCTAGGTGGGTGGACCCAGGCCGCCCTGGTCCTCGGGGCGCTGGTGACGCTGTTCATCACGTCGGGCGCCCTGCTGAAGGCCCTCTATGTCGTGTACTGGCTCATCTGGCGAGTGCATCGGGTCATGCCCGCGGGGCTCGTCCCGAGACTGACCCTGATTGGTTTCGCTCTCGTCACGTCGGCCCTGAGCGTCGCCGTCAACGACTTGCGTACCTCATCGGGGGTCGCCGGAACTGTCCTCGCCGTGCTCATTATCACGGCGCTGTCGTTCGCATTGTGGTGGTGGGTGTCATCGAAGCTGCCCCATGCGCCTGCTCCGGCCCGCGCCCTGGTTCCCGGGGCACTGCTCATGGCGGCCGGGGCAATCGTGCTCGATCTGCTTACGACGTACTGGATCGGCAACCTGGTGGCGAGGAAGACCAGCACCTACGGAGCGGTAGGCATCGCGCTGGCCGTGCTGCTGTGGGTCTACATCCTCGGACGGATCATGGTGGGATCGGCAGGACTCAACGCCGCCCTGTGGTATCGCCGCGAGAACCGTGGCGATGTAGGTGCAAGGGCTGAATGACAGCAGCATTGACAGCAACTCTACCGAAGGCCCTCCGAAGGCCCCAGCTCACACACCGCCATCTGGACCGGTATCCGCTCGTTCAAACGCTGCACCTCTTGCCGCACGGCCGCGTTGAAGGCCTGGATGGCTGGCTCCCAGGCGATAGCAAGATCGTGACGTGTTCGAGCACTTGAACAAATAGTCGAGCGGAGCGTCCGGGGATCTGGTCCTTGAGTGGACCGAGCGATGCGCACGGCAGAGGCCACGCGAGAGCGGACTTGTCGATGCCGTAGGGGCCATCGAAGGCCAACGCCAGGCCCGGCGGCAGCCTCATGATCTCGCGCCGGGCCGGGTCCTCGAGGTGCTCGCGCGGGATCCACTGCCGGGCGCGGATCATCCGGGTGGGGGTGATCCAGATGCGTGCGGTTGTTTCTACGATGGACGTGCGACACCAACGTTCATGGTCCGGGAGTAATCATTCGTGTCAGACCAGGCCGAAATCGTCTTTTCACGTAAAAGGCGGTTTACGTTGCCGCCGCCGAATAGCCGGAGAGCCGGAGAGCAGTACCCGGGCGACGCTCCGGCACCGAGGAAGCCAATGACGAGGCATAGGGAAGGGGACGCTATGGCTGATCTGATCGCCATCGGATACCCGGACGAGACGACCGCGTTCGCTGCCGCCGATGAGGCACGGCGGCTGGCCGCCGACCTGATCATCCAGCCGGACGCCATCGCGGTGATCGCGCGGGACAAGGACGGCAGTTACCACGTCACCACCAGCCACCACCCGATGACCAAGGGAGCGAGCTGGGGCCTGTTCTGGGGGTTCCTGTTCGGCCTGCTGTTCTTCATCCCGGTGTTCGGGATGGCCGTTGGCGCCGGGCTGGGCGCCCTGATGGGCAAGTTCGCCAAGACCAGCATCGACCAGCAGTTCCAGAACCAGGTGCGGGACATGGTCCAGCCGGGCACCTCGGCGCTGTTCCTGATGCTGGAGAAGGTGACGCCGGACAAGGCTGTCGAGGCGATGAGCAAGTACGGCGGCACGGTCCTGAAGACCTCCTTGTCCAAGGATGACGAGAAGGAACTCCAAGATGCGCTGCACGGCGGCCAGCCGACCGCCTAGTAGCCCGCGGGAGGGCCTTGATCGACATGGCCGCCGGCTGGCTGGCGATCTATCCCGCGGTCCTGTAATGGGGCCCACCGGACCTACCAGGCGGAGGCCGCCTCGGGCATGACCGACATCGACCCCAAGTCAGACATCGAACTGCACACTGCCAACGAGCACGTGATCGCGCGGGTGCCGCTGGCCGGGCCGGTGACCGACGAGTGGCTCCGGTGCTATCAGCGGCTGGCCCACGCTACCGGGGTGCCCGTGCAGACCCAGGTACGTCCCGACCGGGCCTGGATCGTCGTCAGCGTGCCAGCCGATGGGAACCAGAAGGAAATATCCGCGACGATGGACGCGGCCCGCGCCCTGATCGCCGAGGCCGACGCGGCCGGACGAGCGCCCGCCGCGGCGCCCGCGGAAGGCATTGTCCGTGACTGGTGGGCCCGCAGGCGGGAAAGTGCCCTCCGCAGGCCCGTATCCAAGGTCGCGGTCGTGCGAACCGGTATAGGAACGGAGAAGCCCTGGCCGCTGCTCGGCGCGCTGGCCCTGGTGATCGTGGTGCCGCTGCTGCTCCCAGCCCGGTTCAGCGTGGGTCCGGACTGGATCGTTCCGGTGATCGTGGCATTGCTGCTGGTGGCCATCGTCGCCGCCGATCAGGCCCGCAACGACCGACGGTCGGCTGTCGTCCGGGCCCTCTCTCTCGCGCTGGTCGTGCTACTGGTCGCCAAGGCGGCGGGGGTCACCGCCCGGCTCGTCGCGGATCTCGTGGAGGGCGGCCCGGAGACGAACAGCGCCAGCGATCTTCTCAGCGTCGGCTTCGGTGTCTGGCTGTACACGATCCTGGCCTTCGCCTTCCTGTACTGGGTGCTGGATGGAGGCGGACCTGACGCGCGCTTGTGGGCTCCGCCGGATTACCCCCACCTCGCGTTCCCCGAGCAGCTCAACCCCGCCGTCGCGGCGCCGGGCTGGCATCCGGAGTTCTTCGACTACCTCTACCTCGGCTTCACCAACGCCACCGCGTTCAGCCCGACCGATGTGATGCCGCTCGCCCGCTGGGCGAAGGCGGCCATGACCATACAGGCGACTGGTTCTCTCGCTATCTTGGGACTGGTGATCGCCCGGGCCGTCAATATCCTGCAGTAGCCTCCGGTCTGTCATGCTGCCTCATCCTCTAAGGGGGGATGGCAACAACAGGCCCGGCAGGCACACTGCTATCGGTCGGTAAGACCCAGGGGACTGACCTGAGGGCTGGAGCTGCCGGGAGGGCCAGATGGCCTCGAAAACCGAACGGACGGTCATCAACGCGGCCGCGCTGGTGCAGGGCATCGTCCTGGTCACCTTCCCCGCGGCCAGCACCATCTTCACGGACAAGAGCGATTACGGGCTGTCCAGCACCCAGTACGGGGACATGTTCCTGCCGCAGGTCGCGCTGGCCATCACCACCTCGCTGCTCGGCGCCGGGCTGGCCCGCCGGATCACAACCAAGCGGGTCTACCTGCTTGGCCTGGCCTGCAGCACGATTTCCATGGTGCTGCTGCTGGCCAGTACGCTGGTCAAGACCAACCAGGCCGCCGCGTACCCGATGCTGCTGGTGGCCACCGCGTTCCTGGGGGCCGGGTTCGGCCTGACCGTCCCGGTGCTGAACACCTACACCTCCGTCTTCAACCCCGACAGCGTCGACCGCTCCGTGCTGACCCTGAACGCCCTGCTCGGGCTGGGCACGGCGCTGGCGCCGGTGCTGGTGGCCATCTTCGTCGGCCTGGGCTTCTGGTGGGGCCTCCCGATCCTGTCGACGGTGCTGCTCGCGGGGCTCCTGCTGGTCAGCCTCCGGCTGCCGCTACGGGCCGAAGCCGGGACGAGGGCCCGCGCGCCGGGCCGGCGCGGACTCCCGGCCCGGTTCTGGCTGTATGCGGCGTTCGCCGTCTGCTACGGCGTCTGCGAGACGATGAACGGCAACTGGTCCCAGCTGGACATGACCAGCTCGCTGGGCGCGTCCGCGACGCAGGCCTCGCTGGCGCTGGCCGCGTTCTGGGCCATGGTCACCGTCGGGCGGGTGCTGTTCGCCGCCATTGGGCGGTGGCTGCCCGGCCGGGCCACCTACTGCATCCTGCCGTTCGTCCTGGTCGGAACCTTCCTGCTGACCGGCGTCCTGACCCGGCCGCACGCGGCGGCCGGGATCGCCGTCTTCGCGCTAGCCGGGCTGGGCTGCTCGGCGCTGCTGCCGCTGACCATCAGCTTCGGCGAGGAGGATCTGACCGCGATGTCCGCCGCGATGGCCGGCAGCGTGATCGCCTTCTACCAGCTCGGCTACGGGATCGCCGCGTTCGGCGTCGGCCCGCTGCACGATTCCGGTATCAGCTTGTCCCGGATCTTCGGGTTCACCGCTATCGTCGCCGCCGTGATGGCCCTGCTGTCCTTCATCGTCACCCGCCGGCCGGCGTCGGCCGACATCGCCGCCGGCCCGGATTCGTCTCTCCCGGCAAGCAATCCCGCCCGCTGATACCGGATCCCGGCGATCTGCGAAGCGAATCATCCCGCAAGGGAGGATACGGCGAGGCTTCTCCGCGTAGACAGTAAGGTCCGTGCCGCGGGTCTCCACAGCTGGCCGTTCAGCGGCTGGACCGGTCACGTCGGCATTCATCCGCGCTCCCGCGTTCCGCTACTCGACCATTTGCTCGCGTCGCTCCGCGCCGTACCCGCTGGAGATCCCGAGCGGGAAGCTGTCGCGCTGGCGCTCGCGGCCGCGGGACGACCCGGCGGAGAAACGATCTCCCTGTCAAGTTCGGGTACCCGGGCGACAGGAATGGCTCCCATCGTAAGCTTGATAGAAAGATTCACATAGCCTCTGACCTGGTGGGCGATACTGGGATCGAACCAGTGACCTCCTCGGTGTGAAGTAGGCCTCGAGCCGGTCTGGACGAGTCTAGAAGGTTCGCGAAGTGCTGTTTCCCAGGGCAACTGACCGTCCAGACTCCCCCAGACTCCTGGCGGCTCTTCCCCGAATGGCTCCCCATCTTGGCTCCCAGGCGATAGCAAGATCGTGAAGTGTTCGAGCACTCGAACAGATAATCGCGCAGAGTCTCCGGGGATCTGATCCTTTGAGTGGACTCAGCGATGCGCACGGCAGAGGCCACGCGAGCGCGGACTTGTCGATCCCGTAGGGGCCGTCAGACGCCGTAAGCAATCGACGCTTGCGCACACTGGGATGTCGCGGCGGATAAGGCTTCCCCTAACGCTGTGAAATTCGTCCTTGTTTGGGACAGCGCAAGTAGCCGCTTTCGTTATGGGCGGCGACCCGATCGTTGGCATGGGAGTCCGGGCAGCGCCCGGACGGGTTGTTCTGTGGTCGTGGCGTTGAACCGGGCCGGCCAGTACGCCGGCGACCGCAGCCTTCCTGCTCGCCAGCGTCATTGGCAGGCTCTACTGCTGGTTCTTCGATGTCGTGGGCTCGTTGTGGAGCCTGGCTGAGCCCGCTCGGCATCCCGTGATCAAATGACCGGGTCGTCAGCCAGACAACGGCGTCGGCGCCGGCAAATGCCTTGTCCACCACCGCCGCGTCGCCGTGCGAGCCCTCGACAATGTCAAGGTCCTTGCGGACCCCGGCCGGGAGCTTCGACGGGTCGCGGGCGATGACCCGGAGCTGTTCGCCGCTATCGAGCAGGTTGCCGAGCACCTGGCGGCCGATCTGGCCGGTAGGGGTAGTGATGACGATCACGGGAACCTCCAATGCCGGTGATGACAGTGCGTGCGGGCACGTCTGCGGGGTATGCCCTTCACGCCATCGTGCGGTGCCGGGACGGCCGACCGGTATCCGTCGGATGACTGCACAATGCGGACGCCTATTGCGCGGTCAGCGGGCGCTACTGCCGGTCCTGACGACGGCCTGCACGAGGACGGCCTGAGGGCGGTGCGGGCGAGGATGCGGGCGGTCATGAAGTTCCCGATCATCATCCCGGCGATCGGTACCAGGGGGAGCTTCCGAACGAACTGGTCAGTGCCGCCGCCGGTGTCGACCGTGCTGCCGCCGACACCGGCGGCGATGGAGGTGCGGTGCCGCTGGTCCTGCTCCTGCACCAGGTCAGAGCAGCTGGTCGATCGTGATGGGCAATGAGCGGATGCGCCGACCGGTGGCGTGGTGGACGGCGTTGGCGATTGCGGCGGCGATTCCGGCCAGGCCGACCTCGCCGACGCCTTTGACGCCGATGGGGTTGCCCGGGTCGGGTTCGCCCACGAAGGCGACGTCGATGTCGGGCACGTCGGCGTTGACGGCGACGAGGTAGTCGCTAAGTGTCGCGTTCGCGACCCGCCCGCTGCCTGGGTCGCTGATCGTCTGTTCGAACATCGCCATGCCGATGCCGCCGACCGTCCCGCCGATGATCTGGCTGCGGGCGAGTTTCTCGTTGATGATCCGGCCGCCATCGGTCACCGACACGATCCGTGCTATCTGCAGCGCACCGAGTTCGGGGTCGACCCTGACCTCGGCGAAGCGGGCGCCGAAGGCGCCTGCGGGGACCGTGGCGTGCGAGGCGCCGACGAGCGTGCGGCCGAACCGGCCCAGACGCGACGCGACGAGCGAGCCCACGATGACGCCTGTGTCCGCGCGTGACGGCCCGCTGTCCCCGTCGGCGGTGAGCTCGTCCAGCCCGTGACGCTCGAGGATCTCGGCGTAGGTCTGCCCGCGCGACTCATCGTCGCCGCGCGCCAGGCGGCCGTCGGAGGCAACGACGTCCTCGATCGCGCAGCCCTGCAGCGGCGAGCCGGAATCGGCGGCGGCCAGCGCGAGGAACCGCTGCACCAGCGCGACGCAGGTGTTGTGGACCGCGCTGCCCAGCGCCGCGGTCAGACCCGATCCGCCGGCCTCTCGGGGCCCGCGGAAGCCTGGTATCGCCGAGTTCGAACGTGACGCGGTCCAGCCCCAGCCCGAGCACCTCGGCCGCCAGCTGGGTCATGACAGTGTAGGTGCCCGTCCCGATGTCGGTTGCGCCGCTGGCGACGCGTGCGGTGCCGTCGCGGCGGATCGTCGCACGCGCCCGGCCTCTGGCCTGGTAGTGGGTGAAGGTCACCCCGGCCATCCCGTAGCCGACCAGCCAGCGCCCATCGCGCATCGCACCCACGGCCGGTTCGCGCCGCGCCCAGCCGAACCTGTCGGCGCCCACCTGGTAGCACTTGCGCAGTGCCTTGCTCGACCACGGGAGCCCGGTCTGGGGATGGACCTCGGCGCAGTTGCGCAACCGCAGCTCGATCGGGTCCATGCCCAGCTCGTACGACAGCTCGTCGAGCAGCGACTCGAGCGCGAAGTTGCCCTCCGCCTCGCCGGGCGCCCGCATCATCGCGATCGGCGGGATGTTGAGCCGGACCCTCTTGTCGCGGGCGGTGACGTTCGGGCAGGCATACGCCGCGGTCGTGTCGATAGTCAGCGGGAAGTAGGGGTCGCCGGGCGCAGGCGGCAGCGATTGCAGCGGCGCCTTGCGAGCCGGCGGCGCGGCAGCCATCGAGGCGGTCGAGGTGCCCTCGTGGTCGATCGCGACCAGCTTACCGTCGCGCGTGGCGGCGATCTTGAGGTGCTGCACGGTGCTGGGCCGTTGCCCGATTCCGGTGAACATCTGCGGCCGGGTGAGGCTGAGCCGGACCGGCCGTTTGACGGTGCGGGCGGCCAGCGCGGCGAGGATCGAGTGCGGCCAGCTGCCGCAGCCCGGCGCCGAAACCGCCGCCGACGTAGGGCGATAGCACCCGCACGTTCTCTTCGGCGAGCCCGAACGCTGCCGCCAGCACGGCGCGCACGTTGAATGGGTTCTGGGTCGAGTCATAGACGGTCAGCGTGCCGCCGTCCCAGCGGGCGACCGTGGTGAACGGGCCGAGCGGGTTGTGCGTCTGCGCCGGCGTCGTGAACGTGCCCTCCACCGTCACCTCGGCGGCCTCCATGGCCGCCGTGACGTTACCGCGCTTCATGTCGGTCAGGTACGGGTTCGACCCGGGCTTGGCGGCTGCGTCCTCGAGGGTGAGCACCGGCTGGCCGCGGTCGTAGCTGACCTCGACCAGCCGTGCCGCCGCAGCAGCCTGCTGTGGCGTCTCGGCGACGACCATCGCGACGTACTGGCCGTGATGACTGATCTTCGCGTCCTGTAGCGGCGGCGGTGGGGGCGGGTACAGAATCTGCTGCAGGGTGCGCTTGGCCTTGTGCAGCCGGCGGCGTTCTGGTGGGTGATCACCGCGAGCACGCCGGGTGCGGCCGCGGCGCGGGCGGTATCCAGGCGCGCGATTGTGCCTGCGGCGATCGTGCTGCGCACCAGGGCCGCGTGCGCCATGTCCGGCCAGCTGACGTCAGAGGGGTAGTGCGCGGCGCCCGTGACCTTCAGGCGCCCGTCGACGCGGTCGACACCAGGACCCAGGAGCTGGGCCGCGGCTACGGTAGTCGTCACGAGCTGCCACCACCCGCGACGGTCTGAAGAACCCGCACGAGCGTGCGCTTGGCGAGCTCGACCTTGAACGCGGTGCCGGCGACCGTGAACGGGTCGTGGATCGCCGCGTCGGCCGCCGCCCGGAACGTCTGGGCATCGACCGGCGCGCCGCGCAGCACCGCTTCGGCCTGCGGCGCGCGCCAGGGGATCGTGCCGACCCCGCCGACCGCCACCCGTGCGTGGGTGATCACGCCGCCGTCGATCGCCAGGGCGACGGCGGCGGAGGTCAGCGCGAACTCGTAAGAGGCGCGATCGCGAACCTTCAGGTAGCCCGACCGTGTGCCCGCCGGCAGCAGCGGGATCTCGATCCCGGTGACCAGCTCGCCGTGCTCGAGCACGTTCTCGACGTCCGGGCGATCGCCGGGGGGAACGTAGAACTCGGTCAACGGAACGCTGCGCTGCGCGCCGCGCCCTGGATGTGCGCCACGGCGTCGAGCGCCACCAGCGGCACGCACAGGTCGGAGGCATGCAGCGCGATACAGTGCTCGCTCGCGCCGAGGATCGCGTGCATGCGAGCCGCCCCGCCGACGGCGGCGCACCCTGACCCGGGCACGCGCTTGTTGCACGACGCCACCGCCGGGTCGCGGAAGTACCGGCAGCGGGTGCGCTGCAGGATGTTCCCGCCGATCGTGGCCATGTTGCGCAGCTGCGGCGAGGCGCCCGCCAGCAGCGCCTCGCGGACGAACGGCAGCCGCTCGGCGACGGTGGCGTCGGCGGCCAGTTCTTCCATCGTGGCCAGCGCTCCGACGCGCAGCACGTCACCGTCGCGGGTGATCCCGCGCAGCGGCAGCCGCGTGATGTCCACCAATCGCTCGGGCTCGAGCACGCCGTCCTTGAGCATCAGGTCGATCTGGGTCGTCCCGCCGGCCAGGTACTGGGCCGTGGGATCGCCGCTCACCAACGCCACGGCCGACGCCATGTCGCCGGGGCGGATGTACTCAAAGGCCTGCATCACTGCCCCGCGGCCTCTCGGATGGCGGCGACGATGTTCGGATAGGCGCCGCAGCGGCAGATGTTGCCGCTCATGAACTCGCGGATCTCCTCATCAGAGCCCGCCCGTCCCTCCGCCAGCAGCGCGACCGCCGACATGATCTGGCCCGGCGTGCAATAGCCGCACTGGAACCCGTCGTGGCGGATGAACGCCTCCTGCACCGGGTGCAGGCCGCCCTCACGCGACAGGCCCTCGATCGTCGTCACCTCGCGGCCGTCGCACTGCGCCGCCAGCGTCAGGCACGACAAAACCCGCCTGCCATCGACCAGCACCGTGCACGCCCCGCACGCCCCCTGGTCGCAGCCCTTCTTGGTGCCGGTCAGGTCGAGCCGATCGCGCAGCGCGTCAAGCAACGTCACCCGGCTGTCCAACCGCAACCGCTGCGCGCTGCCGTTGACCCGCAACGTGAGGTCGACCTCCGCGGAAGACCCGCGCATCGTCTTCAGCATGGCATCATGTCTCCTCGCCGGCTCTTGGCACTGGCCCGGCTGTGACCGCCCACGCCAGGCATGGATCGAACTGTCGGTGGTGAGCCTTAAGCGTCATGCCGGGCCGACAGCGCTTGCATACGCCAGTGCACGGTGCAAGCGTGCAGCCGCAGGGGTGGATCCCGCAGGCTAGCGGCGCTGCGGGAAGCCGGCCGGGGCGGCGAGCAAGACGTGGGGCAGCTGGCTGCGCCAGCTGATGCCGAACTTGGCGAAGACCTTGCCTACAGCAGCCGCACCGGACGGTGTCATGCGTGATGAACGCCCGCTGCAGCAGATGGAGGTCTCCGTCGCCAAGCCCCTCGGCGGTGATGATCTCCACGTCCTGATGTGCGACCGCCGGTGCCAGCCAGCTGAGCGCGCGGCGCCCCTCCAGCAAGATCATGCGGGCGCCGCACTGCCCGTGATCGCAGCCCTTCTTCACCCTGGTCATGCCCAGCCGCTCCCGCAACGCATCCAGCGGCGTGGTCCGGGTGTCCACGGCCAGGCGGTGCTCCGCACCGTCCACCCGGAGCGTGACCTCGATACCCATGATCTCCCCTAAGCCCTCCCGCAGTGAATGGCCGTCGCGGACCATCCTCATCCGGTACTACAAGCGGGGGTATCCGTATGATGACTGCACCTGCCGCCCGCAGAGGCCGGGCGCAGTCAGGTCGCTATACCGCACGCTGACCGGCGACACCAGCGGACCACGCATCGTGTTCAACAAGGTGCCGGAGCCGAAGACCGTCAAGAACCGCCTGCACCTTGACGTCGTCAGCGATACCTTCGACGCCGAGACCGAGCGCCTGCTGAGCTTGGGCGCCGAGAGGCTCCGCGACGTCGAGCGAGACAAGTCCCGATGGACGACCTTCGCTGACATCGAAGGCAACGAGTTCGACCTGATCGCCAGGTAGGCTCCCGCGGCCGTGACCGAAGTCCTACCCACCCGTGCGGGCGACACAGAAGCGGAGGCGGCCCGCTCACATGGTCGCCGAAGAGTCAGCCGACGCGTCCGCTCTGCGGCGGGTTTTCCGGTCCGCTGTGCCGTCTGCCGACCCGGCCCGGGTGGCCGATGAAGTCGAGCAGTGCCTGGTTGACCTCGTCGGCGTGGGTCCAGATGATCGCGTGCGGCCCGCCCGCGATGACGACGCAGCGGGCGTTGGTCAGCAGCGCGGGAAGCCTGCTGCCGGTGGCTTCGTAGGGCAGGAAGCGGTCCTGGTCGCCCTGGATCACCAGGACGGGGACGCAGGTCGAGCCTGCTGAGCAGGACATGAAGATCGCCGGCCAGCGTGCCGAAGTCATATCCGGTGCTGGGCCGGCTCGAGGCGCCGAAGCCCCGCCGGTCATAGGTGATCACCCGGTACCCGGCAGCCAGCAAGGCTGCCTCCTGCTTTTCCCATGAGTGCCCCTTCTGCGCGTAGCCGTGCACCAGCACGACAGGGGAACCGGACCCGTGATCCTCGTAGTAGATCCGGATGGCGGCTGAGTTCTCCCGCCCGGCCGTGACAAAAGGCATCGCGATCCTCATCGTTCGGTGCTCGCAGCGGTAACGCCTGACCCAGGCTTCACTGTGCCTCCCGGGCAGGGCATAGGCGGTATCCGCCGGGTGACTGCACTTCGCGCGGCGGGCATGCCCGGGCCACGGTCGCTGTTGAGCCTGGGGACAGTATCGACGAAAACGCAATGGCCGAGAGGACAGGCACGTGCCAGGCTCCGGTGAACTCTCATCACAGCAGCCCGCACCCATCATCGGCCGGGAAGCAGGCCTGGCCCGGCTACGCGGGCTGGTGGACCCAGGCCCGCAGGCCAGCCAGATCCTGGTCGTCACCGGTGAGGCGGGCATGGGCAAGACCGTACTCCTGGCGGATGCCACCGACCGGGCCCGGCTCGCGGGCATGCGGGTACTGTCCGTTACTGGCCGGGAATCGGAGTCCAAACTCGCGTTCGCCGGGCTGCATCAGCTCCTGCGGCCGGTCCTGCGGGCCGCGGCCGGGCTTCCCGGCCGTCAGGCCCAGGCCTTGCTCGGGGCGCTCGGTCTGGCTGCGGATCCCGTTGCTGCCGACCCGCTGCTGACCGGCGTGGCCGTCCTGACGCTGCTGTCGGATCTATCCGAACGGACCCCGGTCCTGGTGGTCGCCGACGACGCGCACTGGCTGGACCGCAGCTCGCTGAATGCCCTGGCTTTCGCCGCCAGCCGACTGGACGCCGAGCCGGTCGCGGTGCTGGTGGGTGCCCGTGACCAGGCCCCCCCCTTCGGTTTTGACCGGGGCTTCCCGGAACTCCATCTGGAGCCGCTGTCCGCGGCCGACGCCAGCCTCCTGCTGGACGCCCAGCCTGTCCCGCCTCGCGGACGGGCCCGCGCGCAGGTGCTGGTCCAGGCGGAGGGTAACCCCATGGCGCTGATCGAGCTGGCCAAGGTGATCGCCGATGATCCCGCCGCCAGCCGCCGCTGGGCCGCCGAGCCACTCCCGCTGACGGACCGGCTGAGGGCCGTCATCACCTCCCGGTTCGCCGCCCTGCCTGAGCGGGCACGGGACGCGCTGCTGCTGGCCGCGGTGGCCGACGGCCCGGACCTGAGCACAGCAGCAAGCCACGGTGGCGGGCCAGATGCGCGCGCCCTCGCCCCGGCCGAGCAGCTAGGCCTGGTCACGGTGGACAGGACCGGCTTGCAGTTCTCCCATCCCCTGGTCCGGTCCGCCATCTACCATTCCGCCCCCTTCGCGCGGCGGGCCGCAGCGCACCGCCAGCTGGCCCAGGCCCTGCACGACCAGCCCGACCGGCGGGCCTGGCACCTGGCCGCCGCGGCCCTGCAACCGGACGAGCACGTCGCTTCGCTGCTGGAGGCCACCGCCACCCAGGCGCAACACCGCGGCGGCGCGGCCGTCGCCGCGCTGGCCATGGAACGCGCCGCCGAACTCAGCCCCGACCGCGCCGACCAGGCACGCAGGCTGGTCGCCGCCGCATCGGCCGCTGTCCCCACCAGCCAGACGGACTGGATCCAAGATCTCACCACCCGCGCCCTCGCTGTCACCGCCGACCCGCGACTGCGGCTGACCGCCCGCCACTATGCCGGATGGGCGCTGGGCTGCTCAGGCCACCACACCGCCGCGCTGGCGGCGCTCCTGTCCGTCGCCGAAGAGGCAGCGCGCGATCAGCCGGCCCTCGCCTGGAACGCCCTCTCGGACGCCGCCATCGCCGCCTACCACGCAGGCACGCCCGCCAGCTGCCAGGCCGTAAGCCGCGTTCTCGGACTCCTGGAACACCAAGGCCCGCCGCCTCCCGGCACTGACCCGATCATCGACGTCAACGCCCAGAGGCTCTGGATACGGGCCTGCACCGACCCGTTCGGCAGCAGAAGCGAGCTCCTCCGGTACCTCCGCCAGATCAGCGGCTCTCGCCTGGACGAGCCCGCCATGCGGCGAGTCGGTTACGCCGCGTGGCTCCTGGACGAATCCGCAGTGGCGGTGACCTTGCTGCACGATGCCATCCAGCGGCTCCGGGCTCCCGGCATGCAGGGCACCAGCGGCCTGGGCCTGACCGCCCTCGGGTGGGCCTACATCGACACGGGACGCTGGGACGAGGCCCAGGAAGCCGCCGCCGAAGCCGCCGACCTGGCCGAGGCCAAGCAGATGGACCTCATCGCCGCGGCCGCCGACTTGATCGCCGCCACGGTCTTGGCCATGCGCGGCGACTCCGGCGCGGCACGTCGGCATGCCGACCGGGCGCTCGCCACCGTCGATCCGGCAGAATGCGGGCTCATAGCCGCCCGGGCCCGGCAGGCCCTCGGCATCGCCGCCCTCGCCGATGGCAGCTACCTGCTGGCCTTTGCCCAGCTCCGCCGCCTGTTCAGCGATGAAGGCGTGCCCGTCCACAACATCTTCTCCTACCTCGGCGTGGCCGATCTCGCCACTGCCGCGGTCCGCGCCGACCGGGCGATGGAAGGACAAGACATCATCGAGCGGGCGCTCAGCCATCTCGACCGACCGGCTTCTCCCCGGCTCGAGCAGCTCATCGCCCGAGCCCGCGGCATCCTCGCCGGCCCGGGCGGGGCCGAAGCCGATTTCGACAAGGCGCTGTCCGACCCGGCCGAGGACCAGTGGCCCTTCGAGCGGGCCCAGCTTCTCCTCGACTACGCCGAATGGCTGCGGCGGCAGCGCCGGATCAACGACGCCAAGCCCGTCCTGACCGAGGCGCTGGGAACCTTCCGCCGGCTGAGGGCCAGGTCCTGGGCGCAGCGGGCAGAAACCGAGCTGAGAGCGTGCGGAGTCGCCGTCACCGGCGCGCCCGGCGAACCCGATGCCCTCTGGGAGCTCACCCCTCAGCAGCGCCAGATCGTCCGCCTGGCCAGCGACGGCCTCACCAACCGCCAGATCGGCGACCGGCTCTTCCTCTCACCACGCACGGTCAGCTCGCACCTGTACCGGTCCTACCCCAAGCTCGGAGTCGCCGACCGCCGCCAGCTACGCGATGTGATCGCCTGCGCAAGCGGGCCCGCGCCGGCAGACGAAAACACCTAAAGCGGTGCCCCTGTTTGAACTTGGCATTCAATGCCTTTCTATCACCAGCCAGTTCTCCTCCCGCCACCGGGCAATCTGGTCCTCGTCCCGCTTGGCCCAGCGGTCGTTGCCCATCTGGCCCTCCAAGGCGAACTCGGAATCGAATTGGGTAGCGTTACGAGGCCCTTCTTGAAGCACCACCACAGGAGCGCCTGAGCGGGGGTCCGTTCGATGCTGGCGCGCTGATAGTCACTCCGCCGTTCCGCCGGCGATCCAGTGCTCGAACAGGTCTATGTCTTCGGAGCGCCACTTCCCGTCACAGGGCATGGTCCCGGCCCGAAGGACCGCGAGAGTGGTTGAGGCATGGTCGCAGACGTCCTGGTAAGACCAAAGGTCGAACCGGCGGGCTAGCCGGCTATGACGCGCCGGTACCCCTCGCTGACCCAGTCGGCGACCAGCCGGCCGTACTCCTCCGCTGCTTGCTCCCATGCGAAATGACCGGCGTCGAGAGGGTGGATCTCGCTGTTAGGCAGGAGCTGATCGAGATACTGGTTGTTCGACCACGGCACGAGCTCGTCGTTCCGGCCTGCCACGATCTGGGTCGGGGTCGTGATCGTCGGCAGCAGGTCCCGGAGCACCGGGTTCTGCTCGGGGTAGTGCCGTACGAACCGGGCCGACTCCGCAAACCGGCCGAGGTCGTATGCGCTCACATAGTCCTCGTGGACCTCAGGCTCAGTCTCGCTCGGTGCGGCCGGCTGGACCGCGTAGCCGATATTGGTTCTGGCGTCGAGCCCGCGGACATCATCGAGGCTGGGGGCCTCGATGATGTCCTTGAGTGCACCGCCGGCCTCGATCGGGTAGCGGACAGCGCCACCACCGATGGTCAGGCTCGTGACGCGTTCTGGCGCCTTGGCCGCGAGGAAGAGCGCTGCGGCTGTGCCAACGTCAGGACCGACGATGTGCGGAGCGCCCAGTCCCCATTGGTCGATCAGGCCGGCCAGGAACGCTCCGGAGCTCTCGGGAGCGATGAGCTCAGGCGGCTGATCGGAGTGGCCGAATCCCGGCATGTCGATGGCGACGACCCTCCCGAGCGATGTGATGCGGTCCCAGATGCGGCGAAAGGCCCACAGGCTTTCCGGCCACGGCGCCAGCATCAGCACGGTCGTGTCGGAGTCCGCTTTGGTATCGGCAAACCTCACTCGGACTCCGTCAAAGACGCGGAAGTACGTGTACATCTGTGACGCGGTTCCTGTACTCATCAGAGGGTTCCTCCTTCACTCCTTATCAGACAGTCCTGTTGGCTGGCGGGCGACTAATCCACGCAGATCGATGACTATGCGCCGGGCGCAGGTGGCTGACGCGGGTCGTCGGCAATGCTCACGAACACCCCGTTCTGCGCGGCCAGTCGGCCGCATCCCGCCACTGCCGGACTCGCGCAGATCAGGCGGGTATTCGCTCGTCACCGGGACGAACGGTGATCACTTAGGGTGACCGAGTGCGTGGAGCCGGCAGTTGGCGGGAGTTTCGCGCCGGCAGGCCCGTACCGTAGCGGGCTGCCGGAATGGGCTACTCGCCAAGCGCTCGGACGATGACATCAGCGGTTTCGGCGCCGCTGTAATTCTGCTGCCCGGTGATGAGGTTGCCGTCACGGATGGCGAAGCCCTTCCAGAGGCCAGCTTGGATGTAGTTGGCCTCGAGCTTGTTCATTTCGTCCTCGATGCGCCACGGCATGACATGGGTGCCCCTCGGCAGCTCGCCGGCCGACCAGACCGCCTCATCGACGAAGTCCTCCTCGATGTTGGCGAAGCCGGTGACGGTGCGTCCCTTCACCAGCGGGTCGCCGTTGGACAAAGTGGCGTAGCGAAGTACGGCGACGCCGTGGCACAGCGCGGCGGCGACCTTGCCCGCCTCGAAGAACTCCGCGAACTTGGCGTGCAGATTCGTCGCCTTCTGCATCGTGAACATCGGGCCCTCCCCCCCGGCAACCATGATGGCGTCGAAGGCGTCCAGGCTGATCTCGTCCACGGTCTTGGTGTTCTGCACGAGAGTCATGAAGTCCGGGTCGTGCTTGTAGCCACGGCTGATGACGTCCTCGGCTTGCCACTGTGAGGCGTCTTCCGGGTCGCTCCTTGCGTCGGCGGCGCACGCACCACCCTCGGGGCTGAAGATCTCGGCCTGGTAGCCGAGTTCGGTGAACCGGAAGTACGGGTGGCTGAGTTCGGCCCACCAGAAGCCGACCGGCCAGCCGGTGGTCGTCGAGACGACCGGGTTCGAGATCACGATCGCGACCCGCTTCGGGTTCTTCCGGTTAACCGGGTTAAGGTCCTTGTGGCTCATTGTGGTGTCCTTTCCTGTCCTGTCCTGATCGTCAGAGCAACGCGTCGGCTGCGGCAAGCTCGTCGAGCCAGGGTCGCAGCGAGCCGCAGCGCTGCTCCTTGTTGAATAGCCCGATAGTCCGGCGGCCCTGGTGCCCGCCAGCCGGGTCAGACCGGGAAGGTGACCCCGGTCAGCTCTTCGGAGACTGCCCACAGGCGGCGCTGGATGGCCGTGTCGCGGGATCGCCGGCTGGAGCGGGCCAGTTCCGGGTAGCCCCTGGCCCCGAACAATCCCCGCGGGCCGTAGTACTGGCCGCCGAGCACCCCGGGGTCGGTCGCGGCGCGCAGCACGGGCAGTGCGCCCATCGCCGCCTGCTGGCTCACCAGCGCGTAGCTGAACGCGACGATCGCGGGCGTGTAGCGCGACAGCTCGGTGCCGGCCAGGCCCGGGTGGGCGGCGACCGCGATGGTGGTGCCCGCGCCGGACAGCCGGCGGGCCAGCTCGTAGGTGAACATCAGGTTCGCCAGCTTGGACTGGCTGTACGCGCCCAGCCGGCTGTAGGACCGCTCCCCCTGCAAGTCGCCGAAGTTGATCCGGGCCCGGACGCGGTGCGCGAGGCTGCTGACCGTCACCACGCGGGAGCCCGGCACCGGCAGCATCTGCTCGAGCAGCAGCCCGGTCAGGGCGAAGTGCCCCAGGTGGTTGGTGCCGAACTGCAGCTCGAACCCGTCACCGGTGGTCTGCCTGGGCGTGAGCATCACCCCGGCGTTGTTGACCAGCACGTCGATCCTGGGGTGCTGGGCCCGCAGTTCGGCTGCGGCGGCGCGGACGGAATCCAGCGAGGTCAGGTCGAGGGGCTGGACCATGACGTCCGCGCCAGGGGCGGTGCCGGCGATGCGGGCGGCGGCGCGCTTGCCCTTCTCGGTGTCCCGCACCGCCAGCACCACCGACGCGCCGCGCGCGGCCAGGACCCGGGCGGTCTCGAACCCCAGGCCGGTGTTCGCGCCGGTAACCACGGCTAGCCGTCCCTGCTGGCCGGGCACGTCATCGCTCGTCCATTTCGCACTCATGATCCCTCCAGACCCGTTATTCCGCCGGCCTCGGCGTACAGGGTCGGGGCTGTGTCGTGCGTGAATTCAGTCATGACGCCAGCATCCCCGCGGCCCGCGGCGTGACGGTATCCGAATCATGACTGCACTGTTCGCTGTGCCGCGGCTACCCGGTCTTTCCCGGGCAGGCAGGACCCGCAGCGGCGCCCGCTGACCGCGCAACAGGCGTCCGCATCATGCAGTCATCCGACGGATACCGGCCAGCGTCCCAGCACCGCACGATGGCGTGAAGGGCACACCCCGCAGACATGCCCGCACGCAATGTCATCACCGGCACTGGAGGTTCCCATGATCGTCATCACCACCCGCACCGGCCAGATCGGCCGCCAGGTGCTCGGCCACCTGCTCGAGAGCGGCGAACAGCTCCGGGTCATCGCCCGCGATCCGCCACAGCTCCCGGTCGGCGTCCGCGAGGACCTCGACATCGTCGAGGGCTCCCATGGCGACGCGGCAGTTGCGGACAAGGCATTTGCCGGCGCCGATGCCGTTCTCTGGCTGACGCCGGCGGACCGGCGGGCGCCGACGGTTACCGTCGTCCGGTCGCGGCGGCCCGGGCGCTCGTGGCAGCGTACGGCGATCATTACGTACTCGCCGTATCGCGCCGCGCTTCAGCGCACCCCGAGCGTGTCGATCACCAGATCGAGATGCCTGCGCCAGTCGAACCCTGGCCTCGGGCCCATCGCGCTGACCACGCCGCAGATCAGCATCGCGATGTCGGTCGCCTCTATGCCGGGACGGATCGTCCCCGCGCGCCGGGCGCGTCCGGTCAGCTCCGCGATGACCGCGATCAGCTCGTCCTGCTCGGCCTGCGCTTCCGACCTGGCCGCCTGCGCGGCACTGCTCGCCAGCGCGTACTGGACCCCGGCGTCTCTGGCGGCCGTCTCCGCGATACGGCGCAGCAGCCCCTCGATCAGCGCGAACGGTTCTCCGCCGGCCTCGCGCGCCTCGCGCGCCCACCCGGTGAACAGGCGGAACGTCTGACGGACCAGCTCCGTTAGCAGCGCCTGCTTGGTCGGGAGTCCGAGATGCAACCGGAACCGGAGGTCAGCTTCCAATGACATCGCTAAACCCCCCACAGACATCGCCGCTCTATACGCCCCGCGTCTATACGCCTCGCGGAAGAATCTCGCCCTGCTGCTGCTCGCGATGACGCAGTTCGTCGTCGTGATCGACGCCTCGATCGTGAACGTTGCGTTGCCGTCGATCGGCAGGGCCCTTGACTTCTCGCGGACCGATCTTTCGTGGGTCGTCAACGCCTACACGCTGACCTTCGGCGGCTTCCTGCTGCTCGGCGGCCGCATGGCCGACCTGCTCGGCCGCCGCCGGATGTTCATGCTCGGATTGGTGCTGTTCTCGCTCGCTTCGTTCGCGGGCGGGATCGCGCAGTCGGAAGGATGGCTGCTCACGGCGCGGGCAGCCCAGGGCCTCGGCGCCGCGATGGTGTCTCCTGCGGCGCTGTCGATCATCACGGTGACGTTTGCCGAGGGCGCCGAGCGCAACCGGGCACTGGGGATCTGGGGGGCGGTCGTGGGTGCGGGCGGCGCCGCCGGCGTGCTTCTCGGCGGGATCCTCACCAGCGGCCTCAACTGGCGCTGGGTGCTGTTCGTCAACGTTCCGATCGGGATTGCCGCGGCGGCGCTCGCGCCGCGGACGTTGCGCGAAAGCCGCGCCGACGACGGGGCGAGCACCTTCGATCTTCCCGGCGCGGTGGCCGTCACGGCAGGCCTGTCACTGCTCGTCTACGCGATCGTTGACGCCGTGAACGTCGGCTGGGGATCCGCGGCGACGCTGGCCAGGATCGCCGGCGCCGTCGTCCTGCTGGCCGCGTTCCTGGTCATCGAGTGGCGCGGGCGCCACCCGCTGATGCCGTTCTCGATCTTCCGCCTGCGCACGCTGCGCGGAGCGGATACGGTCGCCCTCTTCATCGGCATGTCGTTGTTCTCGATGTTCTTCTTCATCTCGCTGTACCTGCAGGACGTGCTCGGCTACTCGCCGATCAAGACGGGCGTCTCGTACCTGCCGCTCGCGGTCGGGATCATTGTCGCGGCGGGGGCTGCCTCGCGGCTCGTCACCCGCATCGGCTTCAAGCCGGTGCTGATCGCCGGCATGCTGCTTACCGCCGCCGGCCTGATCTGGTTCTCGCGGGTGCCCGCCCCGGCGGCTCCTACCTCGCCGACGTGCTCGGCCCGTCGCTGCTGGCCGGGGTCGGGCTGGGGCTCTCGTTCGTGCCCGTCACGATCGCCGCGGTGACCGGGACCGAGCCCCGGAGGCCGGCCTCGCCGCCGGGCTGAACAACACGGCCCTGCAGATAGGCGGCGCGCTCGGACTCGCGATCCTGGCGACGTTCGCCAACAGCCGCACCCAGAGCGCGCTCCACGAAGGCGTTCACAACGCCTCGATTGCCTTGACAAAGGGGTTCGACCTCGCGTTCCTCGTGGGCGCGGGCTTTGCCATCGCCGGGGCGATCCTGGCCGCAGTCCTGATCTCCTCACGCGACAGCCGCGAGCACGCACAAGCGGCCCGCAACGAGCGCGCCGCCGCCGCGGCCGCTGCCGCGAACCCCGCATCGCAGCCCGCGTGAGTACATCGCCGGCCCGGCAGCGCGGTCACCCGCAGCAGCACGACAGCCGGCTAGTCAGGAGCGACACCGTGACCACCTCATCGGGCACATCCACCCGCACGCAGGTCCGGCTCACCGGCGGGCTGCCCGTCCGCTTCGCCCGCCGCTGTGCCCCCGCTCCCGGCGAGCCGGTCCCCTCCCCGGCAAGCACATCAACGGCGGGGAGGACTGCGAGGACCCGGCTGAACGTGGACGACGCATGGTGCGAGGCACTGTTCGCCTCCGCGCTGCAGCGATCGGCCGCTCCGGCCGCCGAAAGCGTGGCCGCGGCGATCAGCCGCGCCGTGCGCCGGCTCGGTACCCGCGGCTGCGCAGCCGGATGGCACAAGAGTTCGGCAACCACCCCCAGGCGGCCGCCGAGCGGATGCGCTGGGTCCGCCAGCTCGCCGCCGGGACGGCTGCCCCGGCGACCTGCGAGCCCGGGCCCGAGGCCGCCTGGCCGGTCCCCGGGGCTCGCCGCCCGCCAGGCCATGAGTCAGCCAGCGGTGTCCCGGCCCGCGTGGCGGGATCACCCGCGACAACTGCTGACCAGCGCAACCAGCACGGAAGGAACGAGACACAGTGAGGCAGATACAGGCCCGGCGGCGCCCGCCGCGCCGCGCGGACAGCGAACCGCCACACGCGGAATACCACGACCCGGCCATCCGCCGGGCCCGGCAGGCCACCGCACGCGCCGCGCGGAAGACGCGATAACTGATGACCTACCACGGCGATGAGGCGTTCCCGGCGCTCAGCGATGAGCAGTGGGCGCGGCTGCAGGCCTACGCTCGGCCGATCCTGGCCGCGGTCCTGATCTCCTCACGCGGCAGTCGCGAGCACGCACAAGCGGCTGGCAACGAGGGCGCCGCCGCCGTGGCCGCTGCCGCGAACCCTGCATCGCAGCCTGCGAGAGTACATCGCCGGCCCGGCCGCGAGGCTGCCCGGCCAGTCCGGCCCCGGCGACGCCGAGACGACCGTCCGCACGCTCCGGGCGCCGCGTTCCTGGCCGCAGAGGCCGGCCGCGAGTTCCGCCCGGTGCAGCCTCGGCATCCGCTGAGGCGAGGGTGATCGACATACATGGAGGTTAGGCATGCGCGTTTTTGTCACTGGCGGGTCCGGCTGGATCGGCTCCGCCCTTGTTCCCGAGCTCATCGGTGCGGGCCATGAGGTCACCGGCCTCGCCCGCACCGATGCCTCGGCCGCTGCCCTCACCGGGGCCGGGGTCCGGGTACATCGCGGCGATCTTGACGATGCCGGCGGCCTGCGCGGTGCGGCCGGGGCGGCCGATGGCGTGATCCACCTCGCGTTCAACGCCGGCATGGTGCGCTCCTGGGACTTCCAGGGCGCGGTCGACGCGGACCGGCGCGCCGTCGCGGCGCTGGGCGAGGCCCTCACCGGTTCTGACCGGCCGCTGGTCATCGCCTCCGCGACGGTCGTGCTGGCACCGGGGCGGGTGGGAACCGAACAGGACGCGCCTGGTCTTGACCCGGCCGCGGCCGGCGGGCCGCGGGCCCTGCATGCGGCCTCGGAGGAGGTCGCGCTGTCGTTCGCTTCGCTCGGCGTCCGTTCGTCGGTGGTGCGACTTGGTACGACGTGTCACGGCGACGGGGATCACGGATTCCTCGCGGCCCTGGTCGGTATTGCCCGTGCCAAGGGAGTCTCGGGCTTTCTCGGCGACGGCTCCAGCCGTTGGCCCGCCGTGCACCGGTTCGATGCGGCACACCTGTTCCGCCTGGCTCTGGAGAAGGCACCGGCGGGATCGCGGCTGCATGCGGTCGCGGACGAGGGTGTGCCGATCCGCGCCATCGCCGAGGTGATCGGGCGGCACCTCGACGTCCCGGTGGTCTCCGTCCCGGCCGGCGAGGCGAGCGGGCACTTCGGCTTCCTGGCCGGCTTCCTCGCGGCCGACAACCCGGTCTCGAGCGCGCTGACCCGCGAGCTGCTGGGCTGGCAGCCGGTACATCCCGGGCTCATCGAGGATCTCGATAAGGGCCACTACTTCCATGGCCGGCCCGCATGATCAGCCGAGCCGGATCCTCACCACGGAGGAACACAATGAGACCTGGCGTGTCGCTGGCCGGCTTCGCCGTAGCCGCGGAGACCGCCAACGTCGCCGGCCGCGCCGCCGGGCCCGGCTCCCGGGCCGGGCGGCTCGGCCCCGGGCCGGTGTGGCTCGCAGGCCGCACATCCTGCCCACAGCAACGCCGCCCGGACGCCGGCGGGGACTCAACCCCCGGGCGCCATGCCGGCCAGGGCGATCAGGTGATGGAGCGGGTGGCGCCCGGATATGCCGAGCCTGGGGTAGTCAGCACTGCATGTCTGCTTCTGGTCTGGCCAGGACCTGCTCGTGGCCGCGTTCCGGTACGCGGAGCGGTCCGGGTGCGAGGCGACGGCCAGAGCCTGCCGACGATGGCGCGGCTGGCCTGGCCCTGTACGGCGGGGTTTTATCCAGACCTCACGAAATCAGGGGCCATGGCGACCATGTACTCAGGCTTCCGGGTCACCGGAGTCTGCCAGGCGGCAGGCTAGCAGGGCAATCGTGGATCCCGGCCTCAGCCTCGACTACGTGACCACCGTGCTGGCGGCGCTGCTGGTCGGCGCCGGCTTCGTCCTGCAGCAGCGCGCGGCCGCGATGCAGCCTGCGTCCCGCTTCCCGAGCATCCGGCTGATCATTGACCTGTTCCGGAAGCCGCGCTGGCTGGCCGGCATCGGGTTGCTGGCGGCGGGCGACATCCTCGCCGCCCGGTCGATCGGCCATCTTGAGCTGTCGCAGGCAGAGCCGCTGCTGACGACGTACCTGATCTTCGCGCTGGTGCTCGCGGTACCGCTGTCCGGGCACGCCTTCCGGCTGCGCGAGGTGATCGGCGCTGTCATCCTGGTCACCGGCGTGGCGCTGCTGTCGGCGTCCCGGTCCGCCAAGCCGACCGGCCTGTCGTTCGGGTCAGTCTCGCACTGGCCGGCCGCGGCCGGGATCGCCGCCATCGCCTTCATCCTGGTGGAGGCGGGAAGGCGGCGATCGGGACGGCTTCGTGCCGCGCTGACCGGGACGGCCGCCGGCCTGGTGCTCGGCATCCAGGACGCGCTGACCCGGCAGACGCTCGAGGCCCTGCAGGGGAACTCGTTCACCGTGCTGTTCTCGACCTGGCCGGCCTACGCGCTGGCCGGTGCCGGCGCGCTCGGCATCTGGCTGACGCAGAACGCGTTCAGCGCGGGGCCGCTGCAGGCGTCCCTGCCCGCGATCTCCGCCGGGGAGCCGCTGATCGGCATCCTGCTCGGCGTGATCGTCTTCGGTGACCGGATCCAGATATCGCCGGGCTTGCTCGCTATCCAGGCGGGCGGGGTCGCCGCGCTGGTCGCCGGGGTCGTCACGGTGGCCAGCGACCCGGCCCTGTCCCAGCTGCGCGAACCGGCCAGCAAGCCCCGCCGCCGTCCGCGATACCGCCAGAGGAGAAGGTACGCCTGCTGCAGGCGCGTAAGGGTCAACTGTTCGACAGCGTGCTCGACGGCGGCCGCGCATTGCCCAGGGGACTGGGGGACGATGACTTGCGCGAGCTGTTCGACTGACGCCAGCCGTTACCGGTCCTGGCTGGCGCCCCTCCCCCGCGCCGAGCTGTGCGGTTCCGGTGGCGGACGCGGAGATGGACAAACCTGCTCCAGCAGCTCAAGGAGGGCGAGGCGATCGCAGCCGCCGACACCATCCTGACTGTGCCCAACCAACTCGACGTCGACTACAACGCCCACGTCATCGACAGCATCCTCACCCACGTGGCGCCCGCGCTCGGCTGGCGATAGGCCGGCTGGCGATCAGCGCGATCCGCCCCGCACAGCGGCGAGGTCTCGCGCCGTACCGTGGCTCGGCCCTGTCCACCGCAAGGGCGCGCATTGTCACGCGTCAGCAGATCGAGGACTACCAGGCAGTTATCCAGCGAGCGGTCATACCGGCCAGACCGCGCTCGCAGTCAGGCCGCTGGCGCCACCCGCTCGCCGGACAGGCGGAGGACCAAGCGACCGGGGCGACCGCACGTGGGCGTTCATCCGTACTCCCCCGTGGACTGCTCGACGACCTGTTCGCGCAGGTCCGCGCCGCACCGGGCCGGAGGCCCGAGTAACTGGCGGTCGCGCTGTTCCTCGCAGGCGCGAGGGACGGGCCGAGAAAAGATTTCCCAAATGGCTCCCAATGCGGCGACAGCTCCCCCTCCTTGCGTAGGATGAGAGCTGTCAGTGGAGCCCCTGACCTGGCCTAACACCTGTGGGCGATACTGGGATCGAACCAGTGACCTCCTCGGTGTGAATTAGGCCTCGAGCCGGTCTGGACGAGTCTAGAAGGTTCGCGAAGTGCTGTTTCTCAGGGCAAATGACGGTCCAGACTCCCCCAGACTCCTGACGGCTCTTCGCCGGATGGCTCCCCATCTTGGCTCCCGGGCGACGGCAAGATCGTGAAGCGTTCGAACGATCGAACAAACAGTTGAACAGAAGTGTCCGGGAACCCGAGCTGGATCTGACGTCGCCACCTGACCGTGGCGCCAATGCGCCGGTGAGGTCACGCCAATCCGATGCCGAAGCGGACCGATCGTGAACGCCGCCCACGCCGGGCCGTCGAGCCTTGCCGACGGCGTTTGTTTCGGGCTGTCGAACTTCACCGCGCGCATTCGCCAGAAGAAAGCAACGCGACAGATGGTCCCGATCTGCGCGCCTGATACAAACCGAATGAAAGGAACTGTTCCAGAACAGATCGGCGGCTCGGCGCTTACGTGTTTATTCCGGCTATCCCCTCGATCCCGATGCCAGATACCGGCAGAACCCCGACGTTGGATACTTGCCCGAGACCCGCCGCATACGCGGCACGCGACACATGGAGGCCACAGTGCCCGGATCTCTCAAGCGGATCCGCGATGAGATGGATGTCAAGCCCACGCCACGCGACAAGGGCCTAACCCTGACGCTCCGGGTTACCGCTTATGACAACGGCATGATCGCGTGGACGGCGTGCCGATCAACGAAGCGCCGGCCTACGATTCCGGGCACGGCTGGCTGGGCGCAGCAGAGACCGTGCTCTTGACGCTGAGCGAGTTCCGTCGTCAGGCCGAGGCACGGCGGAAGCAGACGGCTGGCAGTGCCAAGTAGCCTGACAAGCCCGCACCACTGCGCCCCAGTCACGTCTCTATCACCGGATAGCCTGCTTGCCCCTCGCGTGGTGCCCATGCATGATGTCCCCGTGGTGCGACGCGAGCAATATGAACGGCTGGAACGGCATCTCCGCGCGGCAGGTAGTCCGCGGATAGAGATGTCCTTCGCCGAAGTCGCCCAGGTCATCGGAGAGCACCTGCCGCGCAGCGCATATCAGCACCCAGCCTGGTGGGGTAGCGACCCGAAACACACCCAGGCTGTTTGGCTGGATGCGGGTTACACGGCCAGCCCGAACCTGACTGCCCAGAAGGTCATCTTCATGAGGACCGCTTAGAGCACGTGGCGCCCGCCGACGGTAAGTAGCCGCCCCCTGATGGACACCGGACATAACCTTAGTGTGATCCGATTTGCGGAGCCGCACGCTGGATAGATCGCCGAGTAGGTGTGGCTGGGTATGGTCTGGGCGAAAGCGGAGCCCGCGCGCATATCGACCGTTACTGCGAGCGCCGGCGGGGACATCTTCAATGAGGCATTGTCATACGGCGTGCGAGCATCTGCCAGTTCTTACCCGGGTTTGGGTCAGGGCGTGAGGACGACTGCTCCGGTGGTGTGGCCGCCCGCTACCTGGGCGAGTGCCTGGGCGGCATCGGCGAGACGGTAGCTGGCGGCGACCGGGATCTCCAGCTGGCCGTCTGCGAATCGTGTCGCGAGTTCGCGCAGCTGGTTTCCGTCCGGGCGGATGTAGATGCTGGAGACCGTGATGCCGCGTTGCCCGCCGGGCGGGTCGGAGGTGATGGTCGCCAGCCGCCCGCCGCCGGCGACCGCCTCGATCGCGCTGGCGGCGGCGCCGGGTGCCGCGTTGGCCGCGGCGTCCACCCCGCGGTTCGCGGTGATCGCGCGGACCTGTGCGGGCCAATCCTGGTCGTGGTAGTCGATCACGTGGCGCGCCCCGAGCGCGGTTACCCGCTGCTGGCTTGCCGGGCCTGCCGTCGCGATGACCTGGGCGCCGCGCAGCGCGGCCAGGGCGACCAGCAGGCCGCCGGTGACCCCGCTGGCCCCGTGGACCAGGACCTGCTCGCCGGCGTGGACGTTGAGCGTGTCGCTGAGAACCTGCTCGGCGGTGAGCGCGGGCACCGGGAAGGCGGCCGCGGCCTCCCAGCTGGCACCGTCCGGTTTTCGGGCGAGCAGGCCGGCCGGGGCGATCAGGCGGGGGGCCCAGGTCCCCTGGTCCCGCAGCGGCACTGGGTGGGTCATGACCGCGTCGCCGGGTGCCCAGTCACTGACCGCCCGGCCAGCCGCCATCACCGTGCCGGCTGCCTCCACGCCCAGCGCCATCGGCGGCCTGGCGCCCACGTCCCAGCCGCCGGTGCGGACGAATTCATCCCAGTTGCCCACGCCGGCCGCCATCACCTCGAGCAGTACCTCGTCGCCCGCCAGCGGCCGAGGCTCATCCACCTCGATAATCTCAACCCGGTCACCGATCCGGCGAATCCCCGCTACCTGCATCTCTCACCTCCACAGGCCGCCCGTGGACGGAACGGGGCCCGGCATCAATGATCGCAATGGGCCGCAGATCGATCGCCCGCGGCCGCCGGCGCGATTGCTGCGTGCTGGACTGTTTGTTGATGGGAGGCCCCTTCCTGGCATTGCCGATGGCCGTGGCCCTAACGGCGTTGCTGTTGACACCCCGCCAACACCGCCCCGTCTACGTCGCCCATTGGTGGGCGCGTGTCGCTCACGGACGAACGCGGATGATCGGCTGCCCGCTGATCCGCTCGGCCGGATTGAAGGCCGCGACGGCATCGTCGATGGTCGCGACGGTGCCGATGTTCGTCCGCAGCCGTCCGTCCCGCACCCGCCGGATGATCTCACCCAGCTGGGCACGATCGGACATGACAACAAAGTCGACCGCCAGGCCGTCCACAGGCCGCGCCTGGGCGGGCCGGCGATGGTCACCAGCGTTCCTCCGGCCCGGATCACGCCTGCGGACCGCCTCTGGATGTCTCCGCCGATGACGTCGAACACCAGGTCAACGCCGCCGACGTCTTCCAGCGCGTCGTTCTCAAGGTCGGCGAACTCCATCGCGCCGAAGCCGAGCGCCTTCTGACGGCCGGCGGCGCGTCCGGCGCCGATGACGTACGCGCCAGCCTCACGCGCGAGCTGCGTCACCACCGACCCGACTGAGCCGGCCGCGCCGTGCACCAGGACGCTGTGCCCCGCCTGAAGGCGGCCGTGGCCGAACAGTCCCTGCCACGCGGTCAGGCCCGGCATCGGCAGGCCCGCGCCCGCCGTGAAGCCGACGTCGCCCGGCAGCGGCGCGAGGTTGCGTGCCTCGATCGCCGCATACTCCGCCAGCCCGCCGCCGCGATAGGAGTCCGCGAGGCCGAACACCCGCTGTCCCACCGACAGCCCCGTCGTGCCATAGCCGAGGGCGGTGACCACCCCGGCCAGCTCGTGCCCCGGAATCGACGGTGTCCGGTCACGGCCGGCGCGGTCGGTCCAGGTCGAGGGCCACGTCAGCTCACCCGAGGTGAATCCCGACGCATGAACCTGGACAACGACGTCGTTTATCGCCGGTTCCGGCTCGGGCCGCTCCACCAGCGTCATCCCGGCCGTTCCCGCAGCCTCATCCGTCACCGCAATCGCCTTCACCAGGCACCTCCCCGCATCCGGTCCTCGCCGCTGCGCCATGAGGCCTGCCCGGCCTTCGCGAGCGTCGTCAGCGTGCCGAGGCGCGCATCAATACCCTGCCTCATAGTTTCGTTACCGTTAATAGCTGTAACGAGACAGCTGGCCTCCCCGTCCGGAGCAAGCACCGGGCCAGCGCCCGGCCGGCCCAGGGATGTGTGACCGGCCAGCAACCATCTCCCAGGAAGGGCAATACCCGTGGAGGACGCCGTGCCCGCATCCAACCCCGGGAGCAGCGGCCAGATCGTGATCGCCGGCGCGGGCTACGCCGGGCTGCACGTCGCCTTGCGCCTGACGGCCAAGCTGCGCAACCACCCCAAGATGGAGCTGACCCTGGTCGACCGGCACGACTACCACCAGGTGCTCACCGAGTTGCCCCGGGTCGCCGGCGGCACCCGCGCCGCCGGCGCGGTGCGCATCCCGCTCCAGGACGTGCTGGCCGAGCGGGTCCGCTTCGCCCAGACCGAGATCACTGGTTTCGACCTGGCCGGCCTGCGGCTGCTCACCGCAGTTGGGCCGATCGGCTGGGGCCGGCTGGTGCTGGCGCTCGGCAGCCGGCCCAACGACTTCGCCATCCCCGGCCTGGCCGACCGCGCGCTGTCACTGTATTCGGCCAGCGACGCCGAGCGGGTGTGGGCAGCGGTCAGCAAAGCGCTCGACGAGGCCGCGGCCGCCACCGGCCCCGAGCGGCAGCGCCGCCTGGCGACCGTGGTGGTCGGCGGCGGCGGCGCCACCGGGGTCGAGCTGGCCGGCGAACTCGCCGAGATCCTGCCCGCGGTGGCCAGCGGCCACGGCCTGGCGCCCGGCCGGCCCGCCGTGCAGCTGGTCGAGGCGGGCCCCGCCATCCTGGCCGGCTCCTCCCCGCAGCTGATCGGCAAGGCCACCAGAATCCTTGCTGACCTGGGGGTCCAGGTCCGCACCAACGCCACGATCGCCGCCGCGACAAAGGAGGGCTTCCGGCTCACCGACGGCCAGCTAGTGCAGGGCGGCGTGTTCGTCTGGGCGGGCGGGCTGAAAGCACCCGAGCTGGTGGCCGATTCGGGGTTGCCGGCCGGCCACAACGGCCGCGTCAAGGTCGACCAGTACCTGCGCGTGCTCGACCACCCCGAGATCTACGCCGCCGGCGACCTGGCCTCGGTGACCGACCCGGACACCGGGCACGTGCTGCCCCCGCTGGCGCAGGTGGCGCTGGAAGAGGGCGAGACGGTGGCCCGCAACCTGGACGCGGAACTGAACCGCCGGCCGCTGGAGGCGTTCACCTTCCACGACAAGGGGTTCGTCGTCTCGGTCGGTACCCGCCACGGGGTCGCCGACATCGCCGGCATCACCACCGGCGGGCACCTGGCGCACCTGCTCAAAGACGCCATCGAGTGGGAGTACCGCCAATCCGTCAAGCACCTGCGCGGCTGGGACCCGGTAGCCCGGTAACCGCCGCCATCCTGCCGCGAGCGACCAAGGGAGCAGATGCCGCGCGCTGGCGTCCGATCCAGAGGCCGCGACCTGCGACCGCGATCGCGCTCGCCGGTGCGGCCGTCCCTCTCTGGAGCAATGCCACTCTCCGGCATCCCTGAGAGACACGCTGTTGACGCCGAATCCAGAGTCGTGTCAGACATCCTTCTGCTCATCGATACGATCCAACGTCGGCCACGCGGTAGCCGCACGCAGATCATCCCGTTCGGGCGCGGCATCGACAGCTAGCCAGGAACCGGGGTCGGCGCGCAGATCCGCTACGCGTGCGGTGGCCGGAGCCCAGGGTTCACGACGGAGCGTATCCGTCGTCGGCGAGCGTACCTGACCTGATCGCAGGGCCGGAAGCACTATCCACATCCTCCCTGCCGAATATTGTTTTTAACAACGTCACGATGTGCTTGGGCGAGTCAATACAGATCATCCTGTTCTGCATATCGCCGTCAGCCGCTTAGAGTCCGCTGACCTCATGCCCCCGGCCGCGGATATGGGGAACCACCACGCCCCATCCGTTGGCGGAGGCATCCCGGCAGGCCCAGTCGATGCGGACGGCAGATGCGGGGTGAACCGCCCTGACCTCGTCAAGTACGTCGGCCGAAACGGGCAAGCAGCAAGGTCTGCGGGTCCGCATGCCCGGGCACCGGCGGCGGCGCGGCGATCGCACCCGCGCTGCGGTAGGCCTCCTCTACGGCTTTGAACCAGGTCGCGCAGGACGCGACGAGCTCTTCGTCCAGGTGCTCGTCCGCGCCGATCGCACGAGCCAGGTCCCAGGCGTGGATCAGGTGGTCGGCGAACAGCTGCAGCGTGTACTCGCTACCAGGGAAGTCGCCGAACGACAGATGGACGATCCGATCCATCGCACCGTCAGCTTCGACGGCCTGCACCGCTGCGGCAGACGCTGCTGTCCAGGCGGCCTTGGGCTCGGCACCCAGCACGTCGCCCTCGAAGCGGTCACCCACCTCGGCGATAGTAGATCCGGCCAGCAACGGCGGCGCCCACAGATCCTCGCCGACCAGATGATTTACCAGGTCGCGGACGGACCAGTCCTCATCTGGGGTCGGTGCCTGCCACTGGTGGTCGCCGATCTGCCTGATACGGGCGTCGAACTCCGCGATGGCGCGGCCGAACATCGCGGGGATATCCACGTGCCCCTCCCTGCGCCTGGACGTATGCCACCCACCTTAGGCACAAGACCACGGTGGCGGCATGGCAAGCATGGGATGGACAGGCCCGGGGCGGGTGGTGACGAGCGGGACGATGAGTTCATCGAGGTGATCGATCTGTGCCTCCAGGAACCCCGGCGCGCCGCCCCAGTTCCTGCAGCAGGACACGAGTGGCGTAGCCGGGTACGTCGCCGGGGCGGCCCGCAGCGCCGCGCGGACCCGCGTGGTTTCTCCACCGTGCGAGCCGTGGTGCGACTGCGGACGGCAGGCAGGCATGACCGGGCCTGTTGCCCCCTGAGGGTCACGACGGTCAGAACGGCACCCGGGTCGCGCGCTAGGCCAGGCATCGGCTGGTCAGGCATCAGCCAGCGGGCCGCCGTGCGGCTGGCAAGCCGCGGCGCTGGTAGTCGCGGCGCTGCCGGAGTAGCCCGCAATGCCTCACGGCGTGTCCTGACCTGCTCTCGGCAGCGGCTGGAAGGATGGCCGCATGCACACTGATGATCCCGTCCTTGATCTCATGGACCGCTTCACCGCTGCCCTCAACTCCCATGACGTTGATGCCGTGGCGGCCCTGGTTACCGAGGACATCGTCTTCGAGTCCACCTCGCCAGCACCCGACGGCACCCGCTACGAAGGCCGGGACGCGGTGCGCCAGATCTGGGGAGAGATGCTGGCGGCGACGCCCCAGGCCCGGTTTTCCGTCGAGGAGCAGTTCTCGGCCGGCTCAGGACGCGCCGTCGTGCGCTGGCGCTACGACTGGGCGGACGGGCACGTGCGCGGCGTGGATATTGTCCGGGTCCGAAGTGGCCAGCTCGCCGAAAGCCTGGCCTACGTCAAGGGCTAGTGCACCACCACAGCCGGAGCGCCCGGTCGGCCGCGGCTCGTGCCTCGCGGCCGGTCCACCGCAGCGATGGTAGTGGTGACCGGCCGGCGCGTCCTCGGCCCGACGGGACAATCTTCCGGCGCGGCGCCGATGTCAGCCCGGCAGACCGAGACTGACGCGCTGACCGGCGGCTCCGAGCGCGTCTGGTCACCTGTTGCGTCCCGCAGCCCTGCCGGTACCTCGGGCCAACCGGCATAATGGCGGTCCAAGATCTCAAAGGGGGGCGCGATGGCGGTGCTGGCTGGCCGGGTGGCGCTGGTAACCGGTGCGTCGGTCGGGATCGGCGCGGGGCTGGCGGCGATGCTGGCGGCCGAGGGCGCGAAGGTGGTGCTGGCTGCCCGACGGGAAAGGGAACTGGCCGGGGTAGCGGACGGTATTCGCCAGCGGGGCGGCGTGGCCATTCCGGTCGTCACCGACCTGACCAGCGACGAGTCGATCGCCTGCCTGCTGGAAACGGCCCAGGCCGAGGCCGGCCCGGTCGACGTGCTAGTCAACAACGCCGGCTACGCGGTGTGGAAGCCGCTCGAGGAAACCGCGCTGGCCGAATGGGACCATGCCTTCGCCGTCAACGTCCGGGCGGCCGCCTGCCTCAGCGCCGGGGTGCTGCCCGGAATGCAGGCCCGGCGGTTCGGCCGGATCATCAACATCGGCAGTGAGGCCGGGGTGGCCATCGTCCCTGGCCTGGCCGCCTACTGCGTCAGCAAGCACGCCCTGGTGGCCCTGACCGAAGTCATCCAGGACGGCAATCACGACAACGGCATCAAGGCCTGGGTTATCTGTCCCGGGTTCGTCGACACGGCCATGGGCTACGTCGTCCCCGGCGCCAACCCGGCCAACTTCCTGACGGTGGAGGAGGTAGTCGACGTGGCCCGCTACCTGCTGCACACTGGCGACAACGTGAAGCTCGGCCCGCAGATCTTGCTGCGCACCATGCGCAACCCCATGGGGGCCCATCACACGGAGGGACCGGCATGACCGGCATTGCTGAGCTGCATGCCCAGGCGCTGAATGCGACAGGCCGCATCCTCCGCGGCCCACCGGCAGATTGCTCACTGGCATGCCGCTACCCCGGCGCCGGCTGGGACGCGCTCAGCGAACAGAACGGCCAGTTCCGGCGCGGCCCTGACGCCGCATGCTGACATCCCAGATGCACGCCGAACGGCGGCTCGGTGAGCGTTCTCCCGACCCTCCCCGTCACTCAGTGTGATATCTAGATCGGCGTAGCCTATGGGACCATCCTCTGGATGGTTCGGTATGACGGGACCGCTTGAGGCCTCCGTAGGTCGCTGCGCGAGGTGCTTCTCGATACGGGACCCGGTCGTGGAGCCGACTACATCATGCCGGGTCTGGCGCGCGATATGCGGCATAAGCGGACATTCACCCCAAGTCTGCCGATGCATATAATATACGGCTCGAACGACTATCTATTGGGGCCAAACGGGGACCGCTGAGCGGTCGGCCGGCGCCCCGATAACCGCGCGCCGGCCCGCCGATCTGGCGCCGCCTGCCGGCTGTGAATTGGCTGTGGCGCCCTTGCCTTAATGAATGATCTGCATGGACAACGGGGTCTCGCCGGGCGGGGCAGGTCGTCCGGGCTCGGTGCACCGCCCCACATTCGTCCTCGAAGCCAGCGCGACCTACGGAGAGCCTCAGCTGATTCAGCAATGGGCCTGCTTGCCGTCGTTCGCCGGAGTGCAGCAAGGTCGACGCAAGACCAGAGGCGCTATCACTCCGTTAGTCACTGAGACTGCGCGCAGTCGCTCTTCTATGAGGTTAAGAAAGCCAGCATCGTACGGCTCGTTGGTGCGCTGGACGTTCCACGAGCCTGAATCCGGGATCTCTTTTCTGCAGGCATGCCGGCTAGGCCAACCGGCAGATGACGGATCGGCAGCACCGCCTGCATTTGACTGTCAAATGCGCGCACCACCCTGGCCGTTAGCCCTGGTGCACTAACTTAGACGGAGCGACCACGCCACGTGCGAGGTGCCCCGGATCCCGCATTAGAGGATGGCCTTTATGGCGACCACGGTGTACCGTTTGTCCATCGTTGAGACCTGTGGCCGGGCACGGCACCTGCACCGGGCTCCTGGCATGGGTGGCGTAGCTGCCGAGAGGGTCGGCCATGTCAGAATCCTTGAGGACCAATACCGAGTACTACGACCTATGCGTCGTGGGTGCCGGCTATGCCGGTCTGAATGCCCTCTTCGTGGCGAGCCGGTACCTACCTGTTACCGCACGGGTGCTCGTCTTGGACAAGCACCAGCAGGCTGGCGGCATGTGGAACGACGCCTACTCATATGTGCGCCTCCACCAGCCGTATCGGCTGTTCACCGCCGGGAACATCGCCTGGACGCTGGGCCGGGAGCGGTCCTATCTGGCCACGCGCGACGAGGTGGCAGCCCATCTGCGCCACTGCTTCGATGTCATCTCGAAGCGACTCGATGTGGATGCCCGGTGGGGCTGGGAGTGCCTCGACCACGCTGAGGACCAAGGTTCCATCGTGGTGTCAGCGCGCGGTCCTGACGGCGAGGTCTGCTCCTTCACCGCCGATCGGTTCATCGACGCCACCGGCTTCGACGTGGAGTCCATCGACCCGCTTCCGCTTGCGAGCCGGCACGTCCGCTCCATCTCACCGCAGCAACTCGAGGATTCGGGCCTGCTGAGTGACGGCCACACCGAGCCGGTGTGGGTCATCGGCAGCGGCAAGACCGCCATGGACACCATCGTCGCTCTGGTGCGAGCCAAGCCGGCGCGCACGATCGGCATGGTCACCGGCACCGGCACCTACTTCTACAACCGCGACCTCGTCACTCCCCCCGGTCTCAAGCGGTGGACAGGCGGCGTGCGCTACAGCTCGATCTTCGCTGGCGCCGCCAAGCGGTTCGACGGCACCAACGCCGCAGAGGTCAGCGAATGGTGCCGGGCATGGTGCGGCACCTCGCCACTGAAGGACCCGCCGCCGACCCACCTCCTGTTCGCCTTCCTGTCCGAGGCCGAGACAGCGACCGTCGCCACCGCTGTGAGCGAGGTGATCCGTGATCATCTCTCCGATGTCGTGGATGAGGCAACGGGGCCGGTCATGCTCTTGCGCACGGGCGCTCGGCATCCGATCCCATCCGGTAACTGGGTCGTCAACTGCACTGGCCATTTCGCACCGCGGCAGATGGACCACGTCCCGTATGTGTCACCGTCAGGAAAAGCGATGTCGATCAACTCGACCTCGTCAGCATTCGGGAACCCCGCGGTGTCCGCCTACTTCCTCTCGCACTTGTTCTTCCTGGGCAAGCTCGCCGACGCCCCTCTCTACGAGCTGGACCTTAACGGTCTTCTTCGCAACGCTCCCGAAGCCGTCCTAGCCGTCTTTTCCTCGCTTATCCTGTACAACCTCAGCTTTGTGATGGAGCGAGTGCCGATGCGAGTCTTCCGGGAGTTCAGGCTGGACTTCGACCAGTGGTACCCGCCGGTGCGTCAACTCGCTGGCCAGCTCCAGTTTATGCGCACCCACAAACGCAATCGCCGACATCACCGGCAGGCTCTCGACACCTTCAGCAAGCACGCCAACGTGCGCTGCGGTCCGCTTTCGTCGCCAGTTCCGTCCCCGCGCTGACCCGGGTACGGGAAATACGCTCATGGACAAAAGTGAACTGGCCTGTATTAACTGAGCCTATTGTTACTTCCATGAACACAAGCCCTGACCGGGATGGAAAGCGTTCATTGAATCTCTTATGCCAGCTAGCGCACTTTCATCTACGCAAGGTTGAATGTTAATAACAGCGCTCCGCAACGTGCAATTTCGACGCACACTTTATGAACGGCCCATAGAGCCGCACTCACATCGGCAGATGAGGTCGGCGGGCAGCAGGGCAGCGATCTTGAGCAGGGCATGCAGATCGCCGAAATGTGCGGAACATCCGTTCTCACAACTCGGACGGCCTATCTTGGCCGTCCGACGGGACGTCCTGGGCGGATATCTCGCCCGGGTGGGATGCACTTGGCGTGGCAGGCATCCCTGAAGCGACGGGCGCTGGCGGCTCTGGTCAGGGCGCGTCGGCCATGACGCGGTCGTAGCTGCGGCGGGCCCTGGCGCTGCGGGCGCTGGCGCCGTAGCGGCGGAGCATCTGCGGGGAGGTCCAGCCGTTGAGTTCCATCAGGTCACCCTCGGCCCCGCCGCGGTCGAGCCAGGTGTGGCTGAAGTGGTGCCGGAACCGGTGCGGGTACACGTCGATACCGCACTGGCGTCCGCGCCGGACGATGGCCTGGTAGATCCCGCTGGCGGTCATCGGCCCCCGGTTGCCGGCTCGAGCCACAGCTGCGGCCGGTAGGCCTGGGCGTGCCGGGCGCGGACGCGGATGTACCGGTCCAGGCTGCGGGCGGCGTCGAAGCTGATCTTGACGACCCTGGTCTTGCGGCCCTTGCCGGGGACGGTGATCTCCCGGTGCCACAGATCGATGTCGCTGCGCCCCGGGTCGCCGGGGTCGTACCGGACTCCGGCCAGCTCCGACAGGCGGACCCCGGTCGCCCGGAACACCGCGATCAGCGCGGCGTCGCGGCGCTGCGTGAACGCGCGGCCCGCGCAGGCGCGCTCCAGCCGCGGCAGGTCCCCGTCGGTGAAGACCGGGACGGGCTTGCCGGGGACGTGGGGCGGCTTCAGCCCAGCCGTGGGGTCGGGGACCTCGTCCTCGGCGGCCAGCCACTTGAAGAACTGCTGGAGGGCACGGTACTGGTTGCTGGCGTACGCGCTGCTGTAGCGGTCTAGCAGCCGCACGATCCACCGCTGGATGTCCTGCTTGCCGACCTGTTCCCAGCTGGTGAGGCCGGTCTCCCGGCGCAGGTGGGCAGCCGCGAACCACCGCACCGCCTCGCAGTATGTACGGATCGTCTTGGCGGACTTGCCCTCAGCGGCCAGGCACAGACCGAACGAGCTGATCTCAGGCTGCAGGACCCCGGCATCCAGGTCCTTGCCCTGACGGGGACGCACGTGCAGCGCGGTCATGATGCTCTCCTTTCAGCAAGCACACCACCCCCACGACAGCGTTATCGCACCACACGGCACCCAAGCCCCGGTTCAGGGTGGCCGGCACCACGCGGAGCGGTGTGCCTGCCGCCGGCCCAGACGGCCGCTTGGGCTGCGGCGGGTGCCATCGGGGGTGACACCGAACCCCGAGCCGGTGCGGTGTGATTGTTACCGCGGGCTGTTCATGATGCGGTCGTAGTTGCGGCGGGCGCGGGCGCCGCGGGCACTGGCGCCGTACCAGGTGAGCATTTGCGGGGAGGACCAGCCGTTCAGTTCCATCAGGTCGCCCGGGGCGCCGCCTCGGTCGAGCCAGGTGTGGCTGAAGTGGTGCCGGAATCGCTGCGGGTGCACCGCCACCCCGGCCTGCTCGCCCCGGCGGACCACCAGCTGGTAGATCCCGGCCGAGGTAAGTGGGCCTCGCCCGCCCGCCCCCAGCCACAGCTCCGGATGCCCTGCCTGCGGGTGCTTCGCCCGGGCCCGCAGGTACCGGTCAAGGCTGCGGGCGGCGTCATAGCTGATCGCGACGATCCGGGGCTTGCCGCCCTTGCCGACGACCCGGATCTCGCGGCCGCACAGGCTGCAGGTCGCCGCGCTCCGGGTCGCCCGGGTCGTACCGGATCGCGGCCAGTTCCGAGAGCCGGATGCCGGTCGCCTCGAACACCGCCAGGATCGCAGCATCACGCCGGTCCGCGAACCCGCGGCCCTGGCATGCCCGCCGCAAGGCGGAAAGTTCTGCGCTGGTGAATACCGGCACCAGCGCGACCTTCACCGCCGGGGCACGCAGCCCCTTCACCGGGTCCGGGCGGTCCTCCCCGGCAGCGAGCCAGCGCAGGAACCGGCGCACCGCGCGGAACTGGTTCCCGGCATACGCCGTGCTGTACTCGCCCAGCAGCCGCACCGTCCACCCCCGCAGATCGGCCTTGTCTACCTCCTCCCACCTGCGCTTACCTGTCTCGGCAGGACGCAGGCGGCGGCGAACCAGCGGACCGCCTCGGTATAGTTCCCGATCGTCCGCGGGGCCTTGCCCTCGGCGGCCATGTGCAGCGCGAACGAGCCGACCTCAGCCTCCAGCGGCCCCGCGTCCAGGTCCTTCCAGACCCGCGGGCGCCGCCGCGGAGGAAGCAAAGTTTTACTCTGATCTCCCGGTCCCAGCACCACAGCCGTGTCCGGAATGCGGGGTTTGCGCAGCTATCCGGACAGGAATGGATCTGCTTGAGCTGACATTCCAAATACCCTCGTTTCCTGCTGTTAGTGCAGGTAAGAGGGCTGCTCAAGTCGCATCAGACTGGTGGTCAGGGACAGGATCGAACTGTCGACCTTCCGCTTTTCAGAAGATCTGTCGCCGCCCGGACCACGGGGGCCGTGACCGGCGTTAGCCCCGCGCTGCCTGCATAAAGGCTTGTCAGGGCTAACAAGGCCATGCTAGCAGCCGTGCCGTCTTGTGCCGGGTAATGCCGTTTCGTCCGTGGGGATTCTGTGGGATCGCTGCCGCGGACGCCGGCTTGTGGGGATTCTGTGGGGGTGGTGACCAGAGCCCGGGTCACGGATCGATGATCAACGGCAACACGCCTTGGTGACGGGCTACCCGGGTCGGCCGCCCTGCGTTCAGGACCGCGGAAACATCCCGGGCAGCATGTAAGGACGCCGGGCAAGTGGCTGACAGCGGCGTTGGCCCCGTGCCGGCTATTACGGAGCGCGATTGACTCGGTCGGTTCGGCAAGCGCTGAGTTCGCGCGGAACGATGCCGAATACGGGTGACCCTCTGCGCTCGGGCGTTAGCGCCGCGTCCTTGAGCCACAAGCCACCACCATGATGGTCCTCATATGGCGGCTGGCCATAGATGAGGCCGCTGACATGACTTGCCATGTCAGTCATCGCCTGCCGCGATCGCACATACTCGGGCGAGTCGCTGCGCACCGGATGGCCGGGGATATTGACCGTCCACGGCTGGTCTTCATGCTCTTGGTGATCCTGGGCAGGATCGGCGGCACCTGGCGGTTGAGTCATGCTCTGCTCCTCAGTAACGGCTGGCCAGGCCCAGCATCGCGCTAGCTGGCCAGTGAGCGCAATGGGCATACCAGGACAGCCGCGCCAGGACAGGCGACCGCGGCGCCGCTCCGTCACCCGGATGACGTCATCGCTTCGGCAAGGCTAAGCGTCAGAGTCGAACCTCAACACCGCGGAACAACGTGGGCCGCCCGGGCAGCTACGTCCGGTCACTGCACGAAGAAAAGGACCCTCCCTGGGGATGGCCACCGCATAACCGCGCCCGTCGCGCCACATGGACATGTGCAGGCCAGCATCGGCATACGTCAAATAGACGCACTGTCATCGCCAAGCCGGGCGCCTGCCGGCCATCCGCGTAGGCACACACAAACACCCCAGTTCGGCGCAACACGAGACGGTCACGCTGGCAACCGCCCGCCGACATGCCAGTCGGCGAAGCCGTGGAAGGCCTCGTTCCGGTTGGTGACTTGGGTGATCTGTTCGCGCAGCCGGGGTTCCGACAGGTAGCGCAGCAGTGGCGGAGAGGTGCACTAGGAGCGGAGCATGCTGCGGTAGACGGCGATCAGCGCGGCCTTCTGCTCGTCAGCCAGGCGCTCTTCGGCGCTGATGGCAGACTCCACCGGCGATGCTGGGGGCCGGTCAGCCGCCGTGGCCCCATCCCCGGAGGGAGCCAGGTCGAGCAGGCCCGCCTGGGCAAGCAGCGTCTCGGCGGACACGTCCAGCGCTTCGGAGAGCAGCTTGAGCACGCGCACCGATGGCAGGTGCAGGCCCCGCTCGAGCTGGCTCAGGTAGGAATTGGAGAGAGACGTCGTCTCAGCAAGCTGACGCAGTGTCAGGCGGGCGAGCTTGCGCCGACGGCGGATGAAGGCGCCCACGCATTGCGCCTGCGCATACCAGGGCCCGGTCACTGTCGCTCCGTAATTCCGTGCTTTTCGCTCTCTGCTCAGGATGGTAAGCAAGTCTGCGGCGAACCGCGATCGGCTCGCCGCGGGCAGTGGACCTATCGCAGGTGGCGGGCCCGGCCTGCCGGGAACGTGAGGCCTGCCTGGTCTCGCCGCCGCTCTTGCGGGCGCCGGTGTCGCCCTCGCCGGGGAGCGGCGGCGTGGTCGCGCGCAGCACGTCCCGGCGAACGTCCGCTGGCTGGCCAGCAGCCGTTCTGCCAGCTCGGTCCGCCCGGCAGCGCTGCGGCCCGGCAGCCGCGCGAAACCCCGCTTCGTCATCCCGCGCGCATCGGCGACCGGCGCCGCCGCCCGCCAGTGACACCAGCCCGTCGGTTCACACCAGCTGCCGTCCCTCCCCAGTCACCCGCCGGAACCCGGTCATGCTCACTAGAGTGTACCTATTGCGTACTATACCGATCATAGTTATTATTCCCCGTAAGCGTGTGACTTCCGTCACAGGGCGGTAGCCATGGCGTGCCCGAGGAGGAATGGACATGACTGTCAGGGATGACTCCGTGCGCGAACAGATCACGCAAGCGGCCGGGACGCCGCTGCGCGTCGCGATCCGGCCGGGCACCGGGACCGGGCCGCCGCTGCTGCTGTGCAACGGCATCGGCATGCGGCTGGAAGCCTGGCAGCCGTTCGTGGATGCACTCGACCCGGCCATCGAGGTGATCTGCTTCGACGCCCCCGGCGTCGGCGGCTCCCAGCTGCCCAGCCTGCCGTACCGTTTCACCACCTTGGCCCTGCTCCTGCGCGAGATGCTGCATAATCTCGGCTACCAGCAGGCCGACGTGCTGGGTATCTCCTGGGGAGGCGGGCTGGCCCAGCAGTTCGCGCTGCTCAACCCGCGCCGGTGCCGGCGGCTGATCCTGGTGGCGACCGCAACCGGGCCGCAGACGATGGTGCCACCCAACCCGCTGCCGCCGGTGAAGAACCTCATCCTGCGCCGCTGGGGCGACCTGTGGGGAGGAAGCGCGAAAACCGACCCGGACGGGCTGACCAGCGCCCTGCGCAAGGCGCGGATCAGCCCGCTCAGCATCGGTTTCCTGTACCAGAACACCGCCGCGCTGGGGTTCACCACGCTGCCGCTGCTGCCGCTCATCCGCCAGCGCACCCTGGTGCTCACCGGCGACGACGACCCGATCATCCCGGTGGCCAACGGCCGCATCCTGGCCGCGGGCATCCCGCACGCGACGCTGCACGTCTACCACGGCGGCCACGTCGAGCTGGCGACCCGCCCGAGCCTGCTCACCCCCCTGATCACCAGCTTCCTGGCCGAGCCGCCGCACGATGCCCGGCGCGCTGAACAAGCCCAGACCGGTCCTCATCCCGAACACCAGGGCCCGCGCCAGGTCGCCGACGGCACCGCCGCCGCCCCGGCCGCCCAGGCCACCGCCGAGGCAGACGCGCTCGCCGAGGCGCTGCAGGCCGCCCGCGCCGCCCAGCAGGCCGCCGAGACCGCCGCCGCCCAGGCCGCCGCCGCGCTCCGCGACGCCCGCGAGCATGCCGCGGCCGCCCAGGCCGCCGCCCGCGAGCAGGCAGCCGCCCCCGAGGGGACTAGTGCGTTACCGGCGGCGCTGCGCGTCCTTTTCGCCTGCGCGGGTCAACGTGCCGCAGCGGCCCGGCGTGTCCTCACAGCGTATGGCGCATCCAGACATTCGGCTCCCAGTAGCTGCCCCGGTCGTGCTCGCGGTCAACGTGCACCGTGGCAAGTCCGCCGGGGAACCAGTAGTCGCCGCTTCCGGGGAAGGTCATGCCCGTCCCAGGATTCCCACTCGGTGATGGTGCCAGTGATCCGCAGCGACAGCGGTTCGGGTTTCAGGACGGCGGCTCCGAGCCGCTCGTGCACGCGCATCCAGGGGCCAAACAGCTGGCCGTCCGGGCGGCGCCAGCCGGCGTACCGCTCGATCGGCACCAGCGGATAGCGTTCCTTCCAGCTCGGCCGGACCGGCGCGATCAACGACTTGAGGCCGTGCCGGCGGGCGATGTCGCCCATCGCCCGCACGGCGGCCGCGCTCATTCCCCGGCCCTGGGTGTCCCGCGGAACCATGATCACCAGCGCGCAGAGCACGTTGGCGCCGCCCTCGCCGAAGCCACGCGCGATCGCACCGTCGATCCCGGCCGGGAGATCATCCATCGTGCCGTCCCAGCGCAGGGGGATGGACCGGGCACGGGCGAGGATCTCATCCTCCTCGCCGGTGAGGTGAAACTGGAAGTCAGGCCGCTCCCCGGTCAGCCGCGGCCAGTACTCGTTCAGCACGTCGCCGTGGTTGTTGTATTCAGGCAACGTTTCCTGCGTCCTGTCCCAGGCAGGCCCGAGAAGC
This sequence comes from uncultured Actinomycetes bacterium, assembly GCA_963742795.1. GTDB lineage: Bacteria > Actinomycetota > Actinomycetes > Streptosporangiales > Streptosporangiaceae > Palsa-504. The sequence goes on along the minus strand of CAVUNL010000016.1, from coordinate 35,591 downwards.
TCAGGCCGCTCGGCTGCGGTCGCGATCTTCATGCCGCTCCGATCATCGCTCCAGATGATAACGGCTCGCCGGCCAGTAACCAGAGTCAGCCGCCGCAGAACGCCCCGATCCGTATGCCTCAACTGGTCGGCGCCGATGATCTCTTAGCAGCACGTAACGGCGGTTCTCGCGCGTCGCGGCTCCGGCGCCTTGTCACATTCGGTGATGGGGTTCGCCATCTCTGGCAGTCGCTCATACCCGCCAGCAGCCGCCCTCGCTATCCCGGCTCCGGAAGTGGGCGGGTACGCCGTGGCAGTCCGTGATGGCATCGTTTCCCCCGCGATTATGAAAGAGATCCGACGGCCCTGGTCCTGCCTTGAAATGCTGGTGGCATGACCGGAGCAGAATTGCTAGCGGACCTCGGCCGTGCCCTTGCGGCCACCGAAGCGGTCGTGGTCGGCATCCGGCCTGACCAGTGGCCGACGCCGACGCCGTGCACCGAGCTGGATGTTCACGGGGTGCTGAACCATCTGGTCCGGGGGAACCTGCTGTTCGCCGCGATTGTCGGCGGCGAGCCGCGGCCGGTTCTCGGCGCGGACCACCTGGGCGACGATCCGCTGGCGGCCTACCAGCGGGCCGCGGCGCAGCTGCGGGAGGCGTTCGCCGCGCCCGGCGTGCTGGAGTCGGTGTATGAGGCCCCGTTCGGGGCTGGGCCGGGCGCGGTCTTGGTGCATGTCCGGATCGTGGAGGTGCTGGTCCACGGCTGGGATCTGGCTCGGGCTACCGGGCAGCCGGCGGAATTCCCTGACGACGTCGCCGGACGAGCCCTGGCCAGGTCCCGGCAGCGGTTCACGACGCGGCCACAAGGCCCCGGCGCTCCTTTCGCCGCCGAGGTCCCGGTCCCGCAGGAAGCGCCAGCTGTGGACCGCCTGGCCGGGTTTCTCGGCCGACCCGTGTGACGTCGGATTACTCCGCGTACCGAGCGCCACGCTCGCAGCACGCAGATCACCCTAATCTGTAGCGGCTGCAGGCGGCGCCTGTTGCGCTCCAGTGCCGCGCCGATCGGCGGTTCCCGCTTGGGCACGGATATACTACCGTGACCGAGCGTAACGAGCGTGGTCCGCGAGCTTGGCCAGATCCCCGAGCACCGTCGTCACGTCGACCGCCACGATGCGTTCCTGGCCGACCGCTATGTACCACAAGTTGATGAACGGCCGGGCAGCGCCTGGCCTGGATCGGGCGAAGGCCTCGAACAGGTACTGGTCGGCGTTCCCGCCCGGCGCGCTGGCGGCACGCTGCTGGAGCAGCCATGGCCCTACCTCCTCGGGTTCCATTAGCCCGGAGGTAAACATCGGGTGCGATCGGAACCTCTGGACCTCCAGATCGGTTCGCGCCCAAGCGGCGTAAATGGCCGACAACGCGTCGATACGGGCTGCGGCGGAAACGCCTGCCGCCTGCCTGACGACATCGTTGCCATCTGCTGGCGACGTTGCGGACCGAGCCGCGGCCTGCACCTGCCGCGCCTCGTCGAGAAGGTATTCGATGGGCTCGCGGTCTTCCTCGACTTCACCGACATGACCCTTCTCGACGAGGTAGTCCCACAAGTGGTCCGGCACTGGCCGCCGCCAAGCCGCAGCCATCGCCTGCCGCACATTTATCACCTATGACACCTCCCGATTGATAAACGATCGTAGTGCCATTGACCGATCAGACAGATCGGACCAGGCAACGGAGGCATGCACGGACATGGCGAGGTCGCTGATAGCAATCGTGGCGGGAACTGGCGGAGTGGTTGTGGGTCACCTGTGGCTGATCTTGGTGGCGGCAGTCGTTCCCGCTGTGCTTGCCTGCGTCACCTCGGTCATCCTCGTGCTCTCTGTTGAACGTAGTAAGCGTGTCGAGGCGATCAAGGCACTGCCGCCTGTCGTGGCCGCTCTGAACCAGACGGCCATCGGCCGTCTGCGCGTGATGGAACGTGGACTTAAGGATGGCATGCCGGATGGCGTGAATATAACCAACCATCCGTGACAATTCGACTGCCAAATACGCATAACGCCGATTATTTACCATTGCGATGCCGGGTAAATTTCTGATCGTGGCGCACACAGATCACACTGATCTGGGCGTAGCTCGGTCAGCCTGGCTCTAGTCCAGATGGTTATCAGTCGTGTCCGGCTCGTGGGTTTGCCAGGTCAGGAACTCCGCCGCAAGATGCCATCGCCTGCGCCTCCAGCACCTGCACTTCCTTCTGGGCGATCTGCCATACGACAGCCCGCCAACGCTGAAGTATTTGCGCCAATGAGCATCGGGGCCCTTTACGTGAGTTCTCCCGGCGTGTGCGCTATTCGTGCCCTATTCCGGTATCGCGCCCTCTCTCCAGGGGTTATTTCCTGGGCTGCCCCGAATCGGCGTCCGGGTCGTGGGCGTTCGGGGCGATGGGGCCGAGATCAGCGGCGCCCAGGTCATCGATGCCCCCGATCAGCTCGAACTCATCCGCGTCCGGCTCATCTGGACTCACGTCGCCATCGCCGGCCGGCTGAGCGGCGGGCCGGCGTAGCCGCGCGACTTGCTTGGGTCCTGCCTGGCGGGTCCGGGGCTCGGTGACGTCTGCATCTTCGGGCTTCGCATGCGGGTCGCGCCTTGCCGTGTTCTGGCTCATTATTTCCTCCGCTGCCCGGCTGTCTGCGAGCCGACGTTGATTACCTGCCCGGTTCTACGGCACCTTAACGGGAGGAATCTTCGGGTAAGCGGCGAGGAGCCGGAACTGCCGGAGCCGGTGAAGGATCTGGTCCGGTATCCGCACGGTGATGCCGTGGCTGCCCGCGGCTGGCCACAAGCAATGCGCTAGCTGCCGGACGCGGAACTGACAGCCGATGTCCGGACGCTGCTGCCTGGGCCAGGATGACGGTAACGGCATCTTGCGAGCAGCTAACTCGGGGGTCGCGGTAACCGGGATCACGCAACGATTCAGCCCGGCGTCCTTCCTGGACCGGCCAGACCGAAGGCGAGCGATTCCCTAATCAAGGGCACGCAGAACGCCCAGATCGGCGCCATCTCGACCTTGATCGACGTCGAGCACGTCCGGAAGCAGATCGGCGGATACGCGAGCTTCCTGTCATCGAGTCAGTAGTCACGTTGCGCGACGAGCGCTGCGCTAGAACTAAGAACATGTGCTTGCAGACACCGCGATGAGCGAATGTAAGCATGAACGCGGCAGATAGCAGGAACAGGCCGCGGGCAGGAGCGGGCTGGCCAGGTGCTCTAGTCGTCACCGCTGGTGCCGCCGTCGCCGTTTCCCGTCGCCTTCGCTGCTGCTCTGATCAGACCCGTCGCTCGGCTCAGAGGTGTATTCCACGCCGACGCTGCTGATCAGGACGGCCAGGGCATGGCCCGCCCGGTTGGCGGGTACCTTGGCGCCGGCGAGCTGGAGCGCGCCGGGGCCTCGACATGGGCGAGCTGCTGGATGGCGCCGACCAGCCTGCTGAGTTCCCGGTAGGACACGAACTGGTCGGCCCGGCCACCGACCGCGTACAGCTGGACCGGTCCGTTGTCGGCTGCCGGATCCGGATCCTTCTCTAGCGTAGGAAAAGGCCGCTGCGCCGAGCGTTTGTGGTCCTGTGCGCCATCCGCGCGAGGCCGGAGGATTTGATCAGTCTTACCGGTTTGCTCCCCATTTGGCTCCCGAAAGGGGCGTTGCCGACGGGCGTGACCGTGTCCTGGTGTGGTCAGATCCGATGTGACCTGCACAGACTCCACCGCAGGCGCAGCGGCACACCATCGGGTGGCAGTTACGCAATGGCAGGAGGTCAGAGATCAAGTTAAGAGATCAAAACATGGCTTTGACCTGCGGAAACGTGGGCGATACTGGGATCGAACCAGTGACCTCCTCGGTGTGAACGAGGCGCTCTCCCGCTGAGCCAATCGCCCGCTGCTGGTCCGGTGCTGTTCGATGGGATCTAGGTCCCGGCCGCAGCCTCGTCCCGGCGCTTCCATAGGGTAGCGCATCTCCGCGGCCCACGGCGCGCGGCCGGGGTGGACCGGGCCGGGGTGAGAACTGTTCCCTCGTCCGGCGTGTCTTAGACAGCGAAAGCATGTACTAGCAGTACCCTGAATGGGTGTCTTCTTCCGAACGTATACACGCGTGTCATCCCGTCAGAGTGGCACGCCGATGGACGGGCGCGATGCTGGTGTTGACGATGCGTCATCGCCCCGGCCTGGCAGGGTCAGGGAGGCGCCTCGCGGGCGTCACGCCGGGTTCGCCTGGGCGCCATCCGGGCGACGCCGGGCCGAAAGGGAACGCTCCGGGACAGATGGTTACGTTGCGTAATGACAAACTCCTGCAATCGTGCGCATCGGAACGGCTTTAATTACGCTCAGTATTGTTATTGAAACGCTTTGTAGATTAGGGCATGAGAAAAGCGTGACGGGCTATGCAATCGACACGCGGAAACACTAAACTAGCGCGACATCCTCGACCGAGCTGAGCAGTGTTTGTCCAGGTCAGGACGAGGATAAGGGCTCTTCTTCCGGTTAGGCACGAAAGGCGCAAAACGGGATGCAGATCACCTGGGAAATCTTCACCCTCCGTGTGCGCTCCAGTTACCAGCCAGCCGCGTCTTATACGCAGAGCCCGGATGTCTGGGAGCCGGCTAGGTAGGGGTTGGGCAGCAGATGAGCAGAAGCAGCAGCACCACGATCTCGGCCGAGCTGGGTCTCAGGCTTGTCGTCCCACAGCAAACGATTGTTCCGCTTGTGGCCAGTCTGTACTACAGCGGCCGGGATCCCTATGCGGTGCGTATGGCGTTCCACGTGGGTACCGATGAGCCGGTCGAGTGGATCTTCGCCAGGGAACTGCTGGCCGCGGGGATCGAGTCCCGGCACGGCAAAGGTGACGTGCAGGTCTGGCCCTCGGCTCAGTCGTGCGCCGAAACTGAAGGCCTGGACGTGATCGGGGCCGCCGACACTGAGGGCGCGGTACTGAACATCGAGCTGTCCTCCCCCTTCGGCCAGGCACACTTCGAGGCGCCGGCCGCGGCCATGTCCGCCTTCCTCCACCGGACCTATCAAATCGTCCCGGCCGGCCAGGAAAGCAACTACATCGACATCGAGGCCGAGCTCAACGACCTGCTGCGCCAGGCCTGACCCGCCCCCGAACCCCCAGCCCCGGCCCGCTCCCCCGTGGTGGGCCGGGGTTCACCTTTGCGGCGGGAGCGCGAAGGTGACAACGGCCCGGGTTCCGCGGGGCCCTGAGCGCAGGTCCAGGTGATCGGCTACCTGCCGCACCAGCCACAGGCCGTGGCCATCGGCGGTCGGCCACGGGTTCACCGTATCGGAAGAATCAGTGCTACCCGGGATCCCGCCGTCCGTGATCTCGCAGCTCAACGCGCCAGCTAGGTCCCACAGCCGGAGGCGGCCGTGCCCGGCGCCGTGCGCGATGGCGTTGGCGGCCAGCTCGTGCACGACCAGGACCACATCGCTGGCCCGGTCCTCGGACAACCCGGCATGGCCGACGTGGGCCTGTACGGCCGCCCGCAGCGCGTACAGGTTGCCGGAATCAAACTCCTGGTCCAGGACCGGCGCTGGCGCGCCCGCCTGCACGGCCCGGCCGGCTCGCCCGGCGGGCTCGGTCAGAAAAGCGTCACCACTCATCGCCCACGACCAGGTTCACCGTCGTCTACTACCAGCAGGGCCCGGAGGTAAACCGCGCGTTACTGGAACGACGGGAAGCCATCGGCGGCCACCTGGCACAGCTGCGGCAGCAGCGCGTCCACGGCCGCGATCTGCTCGGCCACCTCCCGGTCGACGTCCATCCGCGGCACCGATGCCCGTACCGCGTCGTGCACGGCCTGCAGTGGCTCGCTGGGCGCCGCGATCTCGGCCCGCAGGTCGATCCCCTGGGTGGCGCAGCAGATCTCCACGGCCAGGCAGGTACGCACGTTGGCCACCACCTCGCGCAGCTTGCGCACCGAGGTCCAGCCCATCGACACGTGATCTTCCTGCTTGCCCGAGGTCGGGATGGTGTCCACGCTGGCCGGGTGGGCGAGCACCTTGTTCTCGCTGACCAGCGAGGCCGCGGTGTACTGGGCGAGCATAAAGCCGGAGTTCGTCCCGGCCGCCGGGGCCAGGAACGGGGGCAGGCCCCTGGAGAACGCGGGATCCAGCATCCGGTCGACCCGGCGCTCGCTGATCGAGGCCAGCTCGGCCAGGGCCATGGCCAGCATGTCGGCGGCGAACGCGAGCGGCTCGCCGTGGAAGTTGCCGGTGGTCATGACCTCGCCGTCGGGCACGATGACCGGGTTGTCGACGACGGCGCCGAGCTCGGTAATGAGCACCTGGCGGGCGAACCCGAGCACGTCCCGTACCGCCCCGTGCACCTGAGGCGCGCAGCGCAGGCAGTAGGCGTCCTGCACGGCGTGCCTGCTATGCCGGTGGCTGGCCAGCAGCGGTGACCCGGCCAGCAGCCCGCGCAGGTTGGCCGCGCTGGTCAGCTGGCCCGGGTGCGGGCGCAGGGCCTGGACCCGCTCGTCGTAGGGCCGGTCGGTGCCGAGCAGCGCCTCGATGGACAGCGCGCAAGCCACGTCGGCCGCCTGGACCAGCATCGTGGCGTCGTGGACCGAGAAGGTGAGCAGCGCCTGCATCGGCTCGGTCCCGTTGACCAGCGACAGCCCCTCCTTCGGGGCCAGGGTCAGCGGCACGAGCCCGTGCTCCTCCAGGACCTCGCCAGCCGGGCGCCCCTCGGCGGGCTCGCCGGGGAGGCGCAGCCGTCCCTCGCCAATGAGCGGCTGGGCCAGGTGGGCCAGCTGAGCCAGGTCCCCCGAGGCGCCCACCGAGCCCTTGCCCGGGATGACCGGCAGCAGGTCCAGGGCCAGCAGCTCCAGCAGCCGGGCGGGCAGCTCGACCCGCACCCCGGAGTACCCGGCGGCCAGCGTCCGGGCCCGGAGCAGAAGAATGGCCCGGACCGTCTGGTCGTCCAGGGGCACGCCGGTCGCGGCCGCGTGCGAGCGCACGATCGCGCCCTGCAGGGTGGTCAGGTCGGCTTCGCCGATCGGCGTATCGACCAGCGCGCCGAACCCGGTGTTCACCCCGTACACGGGCGCGCCGCCGCTGAGCGCCCGCTCCACGACCGACCGGCTGACCTCCATCCGCTGCGCCACGCCGGGGCCCAAAGTGGCCCGCGCCTGCCCGCACGCCACGGCCACCACGTCCTCGATCGCCAGCGCGCTTCCGTCCACCGTTACTTCTCGCATGATCGGTAGCTTGCCACGCCCGGGCGGCATTCGATGGTTCGGCCCCGCCCCTACGTAAGGTCTAGGCCGAACGTGCCGGCCAGGCCCTGCGCGCCCGCCGCGGTGATGAGCACACTGCGGCGGCGCGCGCCGCGGGCGATCCAGCCGACCTCGAACAGCCGGGCGGTGATCGCGGCGGCCAGGGCGCCGTTCAGGTGCCCGCGGCGCTGGGTCCAGTCGACGCACTCCCCGGCGAAGCGCCGGCGTGACCGCCGTACTTCGGTGACATTTATGCCGAACGAAACCAGCGTTCTCGCTCCGGCCCCGGTTACTACGAAGCGAGTGCTGGCGCTGTCACCACGATCCGTTCGGACCAATGATTTTGATTTTTCCCTGGCTAGCAGGCCGTGGCCGAGCAGGGCGTCGAGCAGGCCGACGCCGGCCCGGCCCGCCAGGTGGTCGTAGCAGGTGCGCGCCGCGGCCAGCGCGACCGCCTCGCGGGACTGCCGCAGGGTGCGGACCGGCAGCGCCGGGGCGGATCCGGGCGAAACGCGGTTCCGAGTTTGCGCCGGCGGCAGGATCGGCTACAGTTCTGAACGCACCCCAGGTGCGCGCGGACGTGGCTCAGTTGGTAGAGCATCACCTTGCCAAGGTGAGGGTCGCGGGTTCGAATCCCGTCGTCCGCTCCGAGGGAGCGTATGCCGGTGTGGCATGGCCTTTGTGGCACAGCCCCTTTATGGCGGAGTGGCCGAGTGGCTTAGGCAAGGGCCTGCAAAGCCCTGTACACGGGTTCGATTCCCGTCTCCGCCTCCCATATCTAGCTAGCCTCATCTAGCAGGCCGGCCCCGGGGTCGGCCGCATGCCGGGCCGGACCAGGCCGGTCTCGTAGGCCAGGACCACCACCTGGACCCGGTCGCGCAGGCCGAGCTTGGCCAGGATCCGGCCGACGTGCGACTTGACCGTCGCCTCGGACACGTACAAGGTGGCGGCGATCTCGGCGTTCGACAGGCCCTGGGCCACCGCCACGAGGACCTCGCGCTCGCGTTCGGTCAGCGCGGACAGCTGCGGGTAGGCCTGTTCGCGCTGGTCCGGAGACAGCGGCAGGACCTGGGCATACTCCTCGAGCAGGCGGCGCGTGACCCGGGGCGACACGACCGCGTCGCCGGAGGCGACGGCCCGGATGGCGGCGACGAGTTCGGCGGGACGCACGTCCTTGAGCAGGAAGCCGCTGGCGCCGGCCCGCAGCGCGCCGAAGGCGTACTCGTCGAGGTCGAAGGTGGTCAGCACCAGCACCCGGACCCGGGCGTCGGCGGTGGTGATGCGCCGGGTGGCCTCGATGCCGTCGGTGCCGGGCATGCGGATGTCCATCAGCACCACGTCCGGCGGCTGCCGGCGGGCCTGCTCGACGGCCTCCTCGCCGTCGCCAGCCTCGGCGACCACGGTCAGGTCGCCCTCGGCCTCCAGGATCATCCGGAAGCCACGGCGCAGCAGCGGCTGGTCGTCGGCGAGCAGGACCGAGATGCTCATACGGGCACGGTCCCGTTTACCTTGGGTCGCAGGGTCGCCTCCACCAGCCAGCCGCCGTCGTCGGCCGGGCCCGCGTGCAGCGCGCCGTGGTGCAGGGCGACGCGTTCCCGCATGCCCTCGATGCCGTGGCCCGGGGGCGCCTCGGCCGGGATCACCGGGATGCCGTCGTCGGCCACCCGGATCCGCACCTCGGGCTCGTCGTAGCTGATCGTGACCCACGCGTGCCCGGCCGCGGCGTGGCGGAGGGTGTTGGTCAGCGCCTCCTGGACGATGCGGTACGCGGTCAGTTCGGCGGCGGCGCCGACCGGGAACGGGGAGCCGTCGACGGATAGGTTGATGGCCAGCCCGGTGGCCCGGATCCGCTCCACAAGCGCGCTGAGCTGCCCGACGCCGGGCTGCGGGGGCAGCGGGGCCTGGCCGGCCGGCGGTTCGTCGGTCCGCAGCACGCCGAGCATGGCCCGCATGTCCGAGAGCGCATGCCGGCCGACCTCGGAGACTTCGGCCATCGCGTCGGCGCCCTGGCCGGGATCGGCCCGGCTGACCAGCGCCGCGGCATCGGCCAGGGTGATCACGACGGACAGGCTGTGCGACACGATGTCGTGCAGTTCCCGGGCGATCCGGGTCCGCTCGGCGGCCGCCGCGATCGTGGCCTGCTGGTCCCGCTCGATCTCCAGGCGCCGGGCGCGCTCGTCCATCCAGGCCAGGTAGCGGCTGCCCGAGGCGGCCGTCATCCCCGCGAACAGCGCAGCCACCACGGTGGCGGTGAGGAACAGCAGCGAGCGCGGTACCGTCCCGGCTGGCTCCCACTTGACCGCGGCCATGACCGCGCCGGCTTCCAGCACGGCGGCGGCGAGCAGGGCCCGGGCCCGGGACTGGTGGGCCGCCACCGTGTACAGCGCGACCAGCAGGGCTACGTCGCCGAGGAGCGGGAAGCCCAGCAGCCACTGCGCGAACCCAATGGCGCTGGCGGCCAGGAACACCGCGGTAGGCCAGACGCGCCGGACGGCAATCAGGCCGATCAGCGCGGTCTGGACCAGCCCCGCGCGCAGGCCGCCGAAACCCGACTGGGCCAGCCACACCGTGCATACCACCAGGAGCACGGCCGCGACCAGCGCGTCGACGGTCAGCGGGTGCGCGTGCGCGATGCGGCGGCCCTGGCCGAACAGGCTGCGGGTGATCTCGTCCGGGGGCTGGAGGCTGGTCGGGCCCCGGGAAAGCTCGGTCATAGCGCCCAATGTGCGTCCTTCGCGGTCACTTACCGGCAGCGTACCGCCTGCGCCGGTCCTCGACGGGCGGCCCTGCGGCATCGCCGCTGGTCACGGCGTATGCGGACGGGCCGTCTGCGACCTGAGGATGAGCCCGGACGGGGAGATTTCGTCCTGCGGGCTATCCCGCGGGCGGGGCGGCTCCGCATACGTTCGGCATGTCGTCGATGACGCCGGGGCGGGACGCGGGTGGATTTCGCCCGGCGCGGGAGCTGAGGGTGATGCGGAGCCACACGAGGGGGTTCTTCCCCGAGCCCGTTGCCGCCAAGGTGCCGGAGATCACCTTCCTGTTCTGGGTGATCAAGATCCTCACCACGGCCGGCGGCGAGGCCACATCGGATTACCTGGCCCTGGACCTGGGCAGCCGCCTTGAGGCGGGCTGCATAGAGGCCGGTATCTTCGTGGTCGCCCTCGTGTGGCAGTTCCGGACGCGGCGCTACGTCGCCGCGGCCTACTGGCTGCTGGCCTACGCCATCGCGATCTTCGGCACCGGCGTGGCGGATGCCCTGCACCTGTTCGTCGGTATCCCCTACACCGGGACCACGGTCTTGTGGGCCGTGGTGCTCGCGGTCATCTTCTGGCTCTGGTACCGCAGCGAGCACACGCTGTCGATCCACAGCATCTTCACCCAGCGGCGGGAGATCTACTACTGGGCCGTGGTGTTCGCCACCTTCGCGCTCGGCACCGCGCTCGGTGACTTGACGGCCTTCTCCCTGCACTTGGGCTATCTGGCGTCCGGGATCATGTTCTTCCTGATCATCTTGATCCCCGCGCTGGCCTGGTCGCGGTTCGGGCTCAATCCGGTCGTGGCGTTCTGGTTCGCCTACGTGGTGACCCGGCCGCTGGGCGCCTCGTTCGCGGACTACTTCAGCAAGCCGCACTCGCTGAGCGGCGCCAACTACGGCGACGCCACCGTGGCCGTGATCTGCACGCTCCTCGTGGCCGCCCTGGTCGGCTACCTGAGCGTGACCCGGCGAGACATCCAGCAGCCGCAAGCGCAGGAAGCAGGGCGGTTTGCGACGGTTAGAGATGATGCCGTGGGTAGATAGACCACATGGTCAGGATTCGGCGCTGGGTCGTTGGCAAGCGCAAGAAGGTCGTGTGGTCCGAGCCGCAGCTGCCGCCGTACGTGAAGATCAACCCGGACAGCCCGCCCGGCGGGGCAGAGGGGCTCCAGCCCGGCGACATATCCATGGGCGCCGTGGCCGCGGAGTTCCTCAAGATGGACGAGGGCGAGGACGACACCGGCCTAGGTTAGCTGGCCTGGTCCGCGCCTCGCCCTGGTCCGCGCCTATGGTCAGAGCCCCAGGATCTGTGCCTTCTTGGCGGAGAACTCCTCTTCGGTGAGGATGCCCTGGTCCTTGAGGGCGGCAAGCTGCCTGAGCTCTTGGATCTGCGCGCTCTCGGCGGCTTCGGGTGCGGCGGCTTCATCCGCTGGACCAGCCTCAGGCGGGGCAGCCTGAGCCTGGTCGGCCTCGGCGCTCCGCTGCGCGGACTTGGCTCCCATGTGGGCCGCGGTCCCGGCCACCACCGCGGTGGTCGCCACTCGTGCAATGGGCCGTCGTCGTCTCAACGGCATGTCAATCGCCTCCTGTTGTTTTTGGCAGCTTGTTTTGGCGGCGCCGGCTAGACATCCGGCGCGAATGGTGCGGGCTTGCCGATCTCAGTCGAGGGCGCCGGCCAAGGCGTCTATTGCCTGTTCGATGATCTCGCGCGGGATTCGTGCGCCTTCGATGATTACTCCGTTTGCCTCGCGCACTGCTGCCGCGAACGGGCCCGCCCAGGTGTCCTCCCAGACGAGCAGCGCTGCTGAGGAGTTCGGCTCGAGGCTCTGAGCGGCGTACGTGATGTCTGCGTCGGTGAGAATCCCGCCCACCTCGGCGTCGAGGCCGGCGAACGCTGCCAGCTCCTCGACCACGTCGTGCTCGATCACCACGACATCGCCGATGGCATCTTTGCTGATGAAGGTGAGGTCGATGATCCTGACCAGTCCGCTGTCGATAAGTTTGGCGAGCTCCGGCACGATCTGACCGGTGAACTTGTTGTCAGGAAAGCCGAGAATCAAATATTCCACCGGGCCGATGCTCATAGCTGTCTCCCTCCGGGCCCCGGCGTCCGCGGAGCGCCACAACCACAGCCTCCTCCGAACGACGAGAAAGGCCGTCACCCGTGGCGGATGATTCGCGGGGGAGGTTGCGGTACTAGGTGAGCTGGGCTCGGATGGCCTCCAGGGCGGCCTTGATGTTCTCCACCGAGTTCGCGTAGGAGAACCGCAGGTAGCCTTCGCCGTACGGGCCGAACGCAGTACCGCCGAGGGCGGCGACCCCCGCGTCCTGGAGCAGCCTGGCCTGCAGCTCCGCTGACGTCAGCCCGGTCTGCGTGATGTTCGGGAACACGTAGAAGGCGCCCTGCGGCTCCAGGCAGCTGATCCCGGGGATGTCGTTCAGGCCCGCCACGATGATGTCCCGGCGGCGGCGGAACTCCGCGACCATGTCGTCGACCGGCTGCCACGGGCCCTCCAGCGCCGCGATCGCCGCGTACTGGCTGAACGCCGACGTGCAGGACACTGAGTTGATGGCCAGCCGGGTGATGGGTTCGACCAGCGCGGGCGGGAAGACGCCGAAGCCGAGCCGCCAGCCGGTCATGGCGAAGGTCTTGGACCAGCCGTCGAGCAGGATCGTCCGGTCGGCCATGCCGTCCACCTCGAGGACGCTGGCATGCAGCGCGCCGTAGCGGATGGCCCAGTACACCTCGTCGGTGAGCACGGTCAGGTCGTGACGCAGGGCGATGTCCGCGATCGCCTCGCAGTCCTCGCGGGTCAGCGCGCTGCCGCACGGGTTGTGCGGTGAGTTGATGATGAGCAGCTTGGACCGGTCGGTGACCAGCCGGGCGAGTTCGTCGGTGTCGATGCGGAAGCCGTTGCGCTCGCGCAGCGGGACCGGGACGGGCACCGCCCCCGCGAACGAGGTGATCGACTCGTACATCGGGAACCCGGGGTCCGGGTAGAGCACTTCATCGCCCTCGTTGGCCAGGGCGAGGATAGTGAAGAACATGATCGGCTTGGCGCCCGGGGTCACGACGACGCGGTCGGGCGTTGTTTCCAGCCGACCGGTACGGTCGAGGAAGGCGGCCACCGCCTCGCGCAGCTGGGGGATGCCGGGCGCGGGTACGTAGTGGGTATGGCCGGCTCGCAGCGCCTCGACCGCGGCCTCGACGATATGCGGCGCGGTTGGGAAGTCGGGCTCGCCGATCTCCAGGTGAATGATCTTGTGGCCGGCGGCCTCCATGGCCTTGGCCCGGGCGAGGACTTCGAAGGCCGACTCGGTGCCGAGCCTGCTCATGCGGTCTGCCAGCCGGAAGTCTGTCATGGCCTGATGATAGGTCTGGGACGGTTTGGTGGTAAGAGTCACTGTGAGGTGGGTGCTGCACAAGGAGGTGCGGGAATGGGCGCTGGGCCCGTGGCGCGGTCGGGCAGCGGATTGGATACGGGGCAGCTCTTTGCTGCCGCGGAGGCTGACTTCGCCCGGTACGAGGTGGTCAAGGACCTGATCGACGAGTGCATCGACCTGTCCCTGAACTACCGGCAGAGCGGGCACCCCGGCGGATCCCGGTCCAAGGTGCACATGATGGTCGCGCTGCTGCTGTCCGGGGCCATGCGGTGGGACCTGCTGCGGCCGTGGCGGCGGTTCGGCGACCGTTTCGTGCTGTCGGCGGGTCACACGGTTCCCCTCGTCTACGCCACGCTGGCGGTGCTCAACGAGGCGGTCCGGGCGCGGTACGAGGGGTCCGGCGATCGGTTGTTTGCCTTCCCCGACGACGGCCGCTGGGCGCTGACCTGGGAGTGGCTGCTGCGGCTGCGCCGACACGGTGGCCTGCCCGGGCACGCGGAGATGGAAGGCCGCACGCTGTTCCTGAAGTTCAACACCGGACCCTCCGGGCACGGGATGCCGCCGGCGGCCGGTGAGGCGCTGGCCCTTCGTCTGGCAGGCGCGGACCAGGTGAAGGTGTTCGTGTTCGAGGGCGAGGGCGGGCTTACCCCCGGCTCGGCCCACGAGACCAAGAACACCGCGTGGGGCCTGGGCCTGAACAACCTGATCTTCATGGTCGACTGGAACGACTTCGGCATCGACCCGCGGCCGGCCTCAAGCGTGGTGGCCGGCACGCCGGTCGACTGGTTCGCGCCGTACGGCTGGCGGGTGACCGGGACCGAGCACGGCATGGAGTGGGGCCCGGTTACCCGGACCGTGCTGGACGCGGCCTGTTCTTCGGGCTCCGGTTCGGCGCCCACGATGGCGTGGTTCGTGACGCAGAAGGGCCGCGGTTACGGCAAGGTCGACGCGGCCAGTCACGGCACGCCGTTCCCGATGAACGCTCCGCAGTTCTGGGACGTCCGCAAGCAGTTCATGGCCCGCTACGGGGTGACCTACGAGGGCGTCGACTCCCCCGCCCCGGCCGACCCGGCGGCCGTGCAGGCGCAGGCGGCCGCCAACCTGGGCATCGCCATGAGCGTGCTGCGCCGCGACGAGGACCTGGTGACCTGGCTGTCGGACCGGCTGCTGGCCATCGCGGAGACGGTCCCGGACTCGCTGAACGGGTTCCGGCTCGGCGGGTCCGAGGTGTTCTCCGACCGGCGGATCTTCGACGTGGGGAACTACCCGGACAGCATGTGGAAGAAACCCGGTGAGAAAGCGCCGAACCGGGCCGGGCTGGCCGCCTGGGGCGCGTACGTGAACACGCTCGCGCTGCGCGACTACGGCCGCCCCCTGTTCATCGCGGCCTCGGCCGACCTGGCCGAATCGACCAACATCGCCGGGTTCGGCCAGGACTACGGCGGGTTGCCGGGCACCGGCTGGTATGAGCGGTCGTCGAATCCGTTCGGGGCGCTGTTGCCCACCGAGATCACCGAGTTCACCAACGCCGGGATGATGGCCGGGCTGGCCACGGTCAACCTGGCCTCGGATCCGTTCTCCGAGTTCGACGGGTTCTGGGGGGCGTGCTCGACCTACGGCTCGTTCTCCTACCTGAAGTACGGGCCGATGCGGCTGTTCAGCCAGCTGGCGCAGGACACCGAGCTGAAGGTGGGCAAGCTGCTGTGGATCGCGGGCCACTCGGGGCCGGAGACGGCCGAGGACTCCCGTACCCACTTCGGCATCTTCTCCATCGGGGTCACGCAGCTGTTCCCCGAAGGGCACGTGATCGACCTGCATCCGTGGGAGTACAACGAGGTGCCGGTCATGCTGGGCGCGGCGTTCGGGCTCGACGTGCCGATCGTGGCGCTGCACCTGACCAGGCCGCCGGTGGAGATACCCGACCGGGAGGCGCTGGGCATCCCGTCCTACCTGGCCGCGGCGCGCGGCGCCTACGTGCTCCGCGACTACCGGCCGGGGCTGGCTCGTGGCGGCACCGTGTTCGTTCGCGGGACCATGCCGATCCGGAACCTGGTCAACCTGCTGCCTTTGTTTTCCGATCGGGGGATCAACGTGAAGGTCGTGGCCGCGCTGAGCCCGCAGCTGTTCGCGCGCCAGCCCGTGGCGTACCGGGAGTCGGTGGTCGGACCCGCGGACCGGCTGGACGCCATGGTCATCACCAACGGCGCGTTCAAGCTGATGCGCGAGTGGGCCGACGGGCCGCTGGCCCGGGAGTACTCGCTGTCCTCGGACTGGGACGACCGGTGGCGGACCGGGGGTTCGGTGGCCGAGGTCATCGAGGAGGCACACCTGGACGAGGCACACATCCTGGCCGCGCTGGAGCGGTTCGCTGCTTCTCGGCCGGAGCGGCTGCGCCGGATCCGGGAGATGCTGGACGGCGCCTGAACTCTTGCTGCTCAAAGAGGTAGGCCCATGACCAATGAGTCCCAGAGCTCGCCGTTGGCCCGCCGGTATTGCTTGACGCGGTGCCCTTCCTCCACGAAGCCATACTTGCGGTACAGGGCGATCGCGGCCGTGTTCTGCGTGAACACCTCGAGGCAGAGCTTGTGCAGGCCCTGGTCGCGCGCCCAGCCGATAGCCGCCTCGATCAGGGCTGCGCCGACCCCGCGGCCCCGCCACTCGCGGTCGACCAGCATCCCAAACTCGCCGAAACCGTGCCGGCTGACCTCGACGTGGATCATCCCGATGACCCGGTCGCCGGCCACCGCGACCATGGACTCGGTGACGCTGGCGGTGAACTGGACGGTCCGCGCGTCGACGTCGACCGGTGGCTCGCTGGCGATCCCGGAGCGCTCCTCGGCGACGGCAGCGAGCAACTCGGCCATCGGTCGCGCGTCGGCCACTGACGCCGGTCTCACGGTGAACTGCGACATCACGGCACGTCCAGGATGAAACGGGCGGCGGGGCTGAGGGCGGTCAGGGTCTGCGGGCGGATGTACTTCTTCTGGTCCAGCTGCTGGCCGTGAGCGCGGCGGGTGAAGTAGGAGTGCACGGCCCGGCGCGGGCGGTCGCTGCCGTTCTGGGTGCCGCCGTGCCATAGGTGGCTGTTGAACACGACCACGGTGCCCGCCTGCCCGGTGACCAGAACCTCGTCGGGGTGGCGGGCGGCCGGGTCCGGCAGCGCCAGGCGCGGCACGGTCCTGGCCCGGTGCGAGCCGGGCACCACCCGGGTGGCGCCGTTGCTGGCGGTGAAATCATCCAGCAGCCAGATCGAGTTGCAGACCTGGTACTCGCCGGGTTCGACCGGGCCGCCCCAGTCGGTGTGCAGGTTCTGGTGCCCCTGGCCGGGCAGCGCGGCCCGGAAGTTCAGCGAGGACAGCTTGAAGTCACCCAGCACATGGGCCATGCAGGCCAGTACCCGGGAATCGGTGAAGCAGGGCCGGAACATCTCGCCCTTGTTGATCAGGTCAGCCAGCCGGTCGGTGCCCGCCTCCTGATGGACCTCGATCCCGGCCTGGTCGCCCTCGGCGGCCATCAGTTCGGCCAGCCGGGCCCGGATCGCCTCCACCTGCGCCCCGTCCAGGACGCCGGGCAACGCCGCGTAGCCGTCACGGTCGAGGCGTTCGGCCGTCTCCGCATCCAGGGTGGCCTCGGTGACGCCGAGCTCGGCGAGCGCGGTCGCCATGTCCATGACTGCCTCCCGTCTCCCAGCTTAGGCGGCGGGCGGCCGATGGTACGGGTAGACATGGTGGGGGACGGGATCGGCCACTGAATCCGTGGGAAAGGAGATGATCCGCTGCCGAATCCGTGGCGACGATCGGCTTTCCCCCGGCGAATCCCCCTGAGATTCCCCCCACCCCCCGGCGGAACACCTCGCCTGCGAGGCGACGGTAGACACGGGAGCGGGATCCGCAGCCTACCGGATCGAGCGGGGAGGGCCGAGATGAACAGGCTGAACATGACCGACGTGCGGTGCGCGGCGCTTTTCGCATCGGGGCTGCAGCAGTCGGACGCGCCGACCGGCGCCGCGGTCGCCGAGGCCATGCAGCGGACCGTGCGGCAGTTCGGCGTCTGGGGCTGCGCGGGCCGGATGGCCCAGGAGTTCGGCGACCACCCCGAGACGGCCATGGACCGTATGCGCTGGGTACGGCAGCTGGTCGGCGGGCTGCCGGCTTACAGCACCCAGCGTGCCGCCTGACCGTCCAGATTGCGCCGCGGAGCGGGGCAGCCGAGATCTCAGTTCGACAGTCAGCGTGGAGGTGGCTAGTGGGATACCTGGCAAAGGTAGCGTCTGGACGCCGGCCGAAGGTTACGACGGTGGACGCGCCTGGCGGCGACACGTACGTGATCGAGTGGCGGCCGAAATTCGCGCGTGATGCGTCCACCGTGGCCGCATCACTGCCTGACGACGGCCTTGACCTGACCGGGCTGGTGGGGGCGCTGGAGCGGCAGCCGACGGGCGGCATCCCGCGCTCGTGCCGCGTCGCGGAGTTCACCCAGGCTGCGGACCCCGGACAGACCGCAGTGGCGGATTACCTGCGGCGTGCGCCGGGCGGCGACCGGGGCGAGCTCTGGGTGCTAGGGGCGTCCGCAGGGCAGACGCGGCGGCTGGCCGAGGCGTTCGGACGGGCCGTCGCGGCCACGCATTTCGCGACGGCGGATCTGTCCGCCCCAGCTGCGATCGATCTTGATCACGGGCCGTTGCGCGCCTGTGCCTTCGATCTCGTCGTCATCGACGCCCGGACGACCGCACTCACCGCCGCTTCGTGGGCTCTGCTCCGGCGGCTACTTCTGCCAGGCGGACTGGTCCTGGTCCGGCACCCCAATCCAGGATTCGTACATCCGGGGCCGGGGTGGTCGAAGGTGGGCACCGGACCGCACGGCGGAGTCTGGGCCGCGCCGCCCGGGCTGTTCGACGACGGGGCCGCCGAGCTCGAGGGCCTGCGCTGGGTAATCGCAGGCCAGTCGTACCTCGGCCGGCTGTGGGCCGACCAGGGCGCCCGGAGGGTAACACCCTCCGGCTGGCTATGGTCGTACGAGGCGCAGCAGGAGATGCGGGCGCTGCGCGCGATCGACTTCTTCGGCGACCTCGGCGAGATTGTCGGCCCGTTGGGCGATCTCAGCGGCTCCTCCTGCCGCGACCCGCTGGGTACGCAGGTCGTCACGCGTTTCCTGACCCTCCTCCGCGCCCTGACGGCGGCCCGGGAGGAACAGGCATGCCCACCATGCCGTTTGACGATCATCACCCGGCGCGCCGCGCTCGACGTCCCGTCGCCGCGGGAGGCGCTGCTGTGGGCAGCGGCGCGGGCTCTGGGCCGTGACCTCGATCCCGGCCTGCGAATCGACCTGCGACTGGTGGACATCGGTGGGCCCGAGGACCTCCCAAAGCTGCGCTGGCTGGCCCGGCACGATGTCCGCGAGCGCGCGCTGGCTGTCCGGAAAGGCCGACTGTACGCGTTGCGCCTGGTTCGGCGGCCGAGAACGCCCGCCACCGTCGCGGCGCCGGGTTAGGGCCGGGACGGGTCCGCTCAGCGGGTCAGGGCGCTGTCGGCGGCCTGCGCGTACAGTTCCGCGGCCCGCCAGCAGTACCAGGCCAGCACCGACCGGTAGGGCCGGTACGGGTCGCCAAGCGGTTCCAGCTCCCGCGCGGTCGGCGTCGGGACCTGCCAGGCCAGGCCGTAGCCGCGGCGGATGCCGAGGTCGCCAACCGGCCACACGTCCAAGCGGCGGAGCTGGAACAGCAGGAACATCTCGGCCGTCCAGCGGCCGATGCCGCGGACGGCCGATAGGCGGGCGATGATCTGCTCGTCGCTCTCCCGGGACACGCCGCGCGAAGACAGGACGACCGTCCCGTCCAGCACCTTGGCCGCCAGGTCCCGTAGGGAGACGACCTTGGCCCGCGACAATCCGACCGCGCGGAGCGTCTCGTCGGGCAGCGCGATCAGCCCCTCGGGCTGCACGTCCCCGTCGAGCGCGGCGATCAGCCGACCGTGAATCGCGGCGGCTGCTCGCCCGGCCAGCTGCTGGTAGACGATGGCCCGGACCAAGGTGGCGAAGTGCGACTCCAACGGACGGCTCAGCCGGGGCGGTCCGGTCTGCGCGAGCAGCCCGGCGATGACGGGGTCCCGGTCGGCCAGGATGCGAGCCGCGGCGGTGAAGCTCACCTTCCGCGGCGAGACGTCGGTGGTCGCAGTCATGATCCAAGTCTGGCTCATAACTCGGCTCATAGCGGTTGCCCGGCCCACCGCCTGGCCTGTGATGGGACCATGCCGGATCACTCGAACATCACGCATCCGCTCCTGCGGCTCGGCCGACTCCCGCTCGGCCCCGGGCTACGTGACCTCGCGCCGGGCTCGGCCGGGTCTAACCTGGTGGTGACGGCCACGGTCGCGGTGCCGGATTCCTCGGTCAGCCAGGCCTACGCCTGGGATGTGGCCTGGGCCGACGCCGTCCGCGAAGCCAGTCAGCGGGGCGCCGATCCGGACACGGCCCAGGCGCTGGAACGCGGCGCGGGAACGGCTTCGGCGGGCGGTGTCCAGGTCGTGGTCGCAGCGCACGGCGAGCCGATGCTGGCCTGGTGGCTCGCGTCCAGCGCCAACCCAAGCTCGGTGCGGATCGGGCCGCTTCCGCACCTCCAGGAGGTAGCCGATTCCGCCGCCAGGCGGCCGGCCTACGTGGTGGTGCTGGCCGACCGGGACGGCACCGACGTCGTCGTGCACGCGGCCGGCGAGCAGATCCCGGCCCGGCGGTTCGAGGTCGGCGACCGTCCTTACGCGCAGCCCGACCCTCATCCGGACCGGCCGCCCGCGCAGCATCACGGCGAGCGGCACCTGACCGATAGAGAGCCGGAAAGCGGCGGCCAACGCAACGCCGAATTCATCGCCGGGCGGGTGGCCGAGGCCGCGGACAGCGTCGCGGCACACGTCGTCATCGGCGTGGGTGACGAGCACATTCTCGACGCCATCGCCAGCCACCTGCCCGAGACGATCGGGCCGGTGACGGCCGTGGCGGGCGCCCGCGCGGCTGACGGGCTCGACACTCACCTCAGCACCGGCATCACCGCCGCGCTCGACGACATCACCGGCGCGGCCATCGCAGCGGTCGGGGACCTGGTGGCTTCGTTCGCCGAGGGGCCGAATCCGGCCGCGGTCCGCGGCATCAAGGCCGTGGCCGAGCAACTAGCCGAGCAGCAGGTCGCCGTGCTGCTGGTGGCGGCCGACGTGGCTCAAGACGCCGACGCAGGCTCGACTTACGGGATCGGCAGCCGACCGACTGAGTTCCTGGTCGACGACTCCGATATCCGCGTCGAGGTACCGCTGGAGGACGGCCTGGTGTGGGCGGCTCTGCACCAGGACGCGATCGTGGTCCAGTTGCCGGACCGTACCGGTCCGCTGGCCGGGGAGCCGACCGCCGCGCTGCTGCGCCGCAGTTCTGCTCGGTGAGCCTCAGACCTGGTGCAACCGGGGGTGCACTGGGTACTGCGGCGGCGGAGAGGCGGCGCGCACGATCAGGCCGATGACGACCCCGGTCAGGAAACCGAACACGTGCGCCAGATAGGCCACGGAGCCCGCGCCGGAAGCGGCGTAGCCAGCCGAGTAGGCCCACTGCAGCACGAACCACCCGCCGAGTACCAGCCATGCGGGCAGGCGGAGCGGGATGAAGAACAGAAACGGCACCAGCGACCAGACCTTGGCCCGCGGGTAGATGACCAGGTAGGCCCCGAGCACGCCGGCGATGGCGCCGGAGGCTCCCACGAGCGGCTCGACCGAGGACTGGTTGGCGAACGCGAACCCGTACGCGGCGACGTACCCGCAGAACAGGTAGAAGAGCAGGTACGGGATCTTGCCGAACCGGTCCTCGATGTTGTTCCCGAAGATGACCAGGAACAGCATGTTGCCGAGCAGGTGCAGCCAGCCCTCGTGGATGAACATGGAGAACAGCACGGACAGGAACGGCGACTTGTGATAGGCCGGCTTGCTCACGTAGCAGGTGTTCGGGTTGGGCCCGGGCTGGCCGGTGGCGACCTGGGTCAGCAGGTGATCGGTGGTCAGCTCGTACGGGATCGCCGCGTAGCGGTCGAAGAACGCCTCCTGGCTGCAGAGCTGGGCGGTAGTGGTCGCGCCCGTGAAGGTGCTCCTTGACCCGGGGGTGAGGAGCAGCACGATGACGTTCACCGCCACCAGGCCGTAGGTGACCCACGGCGTCCGGCGAATCGGATTGATGTCGTGAACCGGAAGGACCACGGTTCAAGGTTCCCACGCTTCAGCCCCGTCGGCTCAGTTAGAGGGAGAGTGGGCGGCCACCTTCTGCACGACTCCAGGCCAGGCCGCCCTAATCGCCGCCACCAGTACGAACCAACTGATGACCAGGACCGGGCGGCTAGCCGGAAGCTAAATACAGCAGACAGCGGAACCCTACGGTAGGAACTCAGCCGCGAACAGCGCCTTCATCTCTCTGGTTCGCTGCACGAGCCCGTTCCACTGGCCCGGAGTGAATTTTAGTATTGTCCCCAGCGGGGCACGTGAGTCTCGGACCAGGATAAATGAACCTGATTGGGCTACTTCTACACATGCGCCATTCCCGCCGCTGGCACTGCTCTTGCGCCATCTAAGCCTCAAGTCCTGGTCTGGCTGAGTCGTCATCTAAAGAATCCTTGCTCGATGATTATTCGAATATTCGAAAATCTTATCTAAAACTCGAACATTTAATCACACAAACTGTCGTTGACCAGTCCGTCGGACAACCCGCCATGGAGGACGGGGCAGGTTCCGGCGCTGCTGCCTTCGAGTATGCACGAGATCTGTCGACTATTTAAGTATACGCAGAAGCGTGGCTCCTGAGGTGTTTGAAGCTTAGTGAATGGAGTTTTTTAGCCCACCAGGAGGTGGTCTATGACATGCTTTCTGCTACGGTCCGTATAAGCTCAATCGACTTATCCGCAGGCAATGCTCCTTCAACCAGGGTCTCGAATTCATCCCGGCATTGCCCCACCCGGGGATCGTCACCGGCGACCAAGTTGGCGTATTCCGTTCGACCTGCATCCATATAGAGATAATCAGCCAATACTCCATCAAATTCCAAGAGAATGAAGGGGCCGGACAACCCTAGATGCGCTCCAACTGCAAAAGGCATCACACGGACCGTTATCGATTCGTCCGTCTCCGCTTTGTCGGCGAGGCTTCGAAGCTGACTTGGCATGATGGCGGGATCTGTAGATACGCCAATATGCCGACGGATAGCCGCTTCATCTATGACGTAATACTGGCGAGGTTTAGTCGATCGTTTGGCCAATTCTGCCTGGCGCTCCAGCCGCAGCCCAACAATAGATGCAACCTTGACCGTACTGGCCCAGTTGCTGGTAAGTGCTTCCGCATAATCAGCGGTTTGGAGCAAACCGGGCACATATGAGGATTCAAACGCCCTAATAAAGGCCGCACCCGCCTCGAGGCCAACGTAATTTAGATAGATCGCGTCGACGTCGTCGCGGTATTTGTTCCAAAAGGCTCGTTCGCGAGTTCCTCGGTTCAGAGCTTGCAACTGCTCGCGACGACTCTCTGAGGTGACCCCGTACTCGGACAGTAGGGCATCAAGGTCTACCTTGGTGATAGAGCTCCGCCCGCCTTCGATCCGGATCAGCTTCGATGGTGACCATTCCAGGGCCTCTGCGACCTGCTCCTGGGTCAGGCTGCTCTCCTTCCGCAGGCGGACAAGCTCGTTGCGGAGCAGGGCGCTCTGAACGACCGGACCTTGATCAGTGGCCATAGGAAGACGTTACTCTCTGTGGTCAAGTGCAAGTATGAAAGTCTCATGAAGATCGCAGATTGCAAGATAACAATATGGATGCGATCAGTGCATCGCCTACCAAGCCGCCACGAGCCTTCCACGGGTACGAGAAGACAGAGGCAACATAGGCTGCGGTCCGCTACGAGACTGTACGGTAGCACTCCGGCGCCGCTACCTTCCACATGATCATCCCTGCAGCATGCCATGCACTGCATTGCCATGTTGCAAATCATCGGATAGCATCTAGTCTGGTAGAACTTTCGACCTGGCCGGGCACAGAAAGTTACTCCCCGCAACGGAGGGTGGCAGCAATTCCCTCTATCAACTCCCTGCTCAAGCCCACGACGAGGAGGGACCTGTTTAGCAGCGTGACGTTCTCGATAGGCGGCCTGGTATTCAGATGCACGCTCCCAATGTGGAGCTGGCCTCTCTTATCGGTTACCGGTTCGAGAAAAGTTTCTTAGCAGGAAAAATGAAGAAGACCTATCGAACGGGACACCGAACACCGAGGATCAATACAGGCGACTTCTGGGCTGCCCTTGACCCTACCGAGCGGGAAGCGCTCAGATCGGTAGCTTCATCGCGGACCTTCGCCGCGGGGGCCAGGATCATGCAACAGGGCGACCGGGCCGACCACGTGGTGATTATCCTCGGCGGCCGGACGAGAATCTCTGTTACCGAGAACGGCCGGGAACGCGTGCTAGCCGAACGTGGCTTGGGCCAGTTGATAGGCGAACGCGGCGCGTTGCAGGTGAGCGTACGCTCGGCCACCGTCGTCACACTCGAGACCGTCTGGGCTCTCGTAGTAGAGACCAAGGACTTCGCGGCGTTTCTTACAGCCCATCCTCGTGTCCTTGCCCTCGTACAGGACCAGTGCAACGCGCGATACGCCGACGATCAGCCCAGACACGGGCCGAGCGACCATGCCTCGGGTAGCAACACGGCGGGGTCAGCTAACGGTAAGACCGTCACCGGCCACTCCGGTAACGCTCTTATGGCTCGGCATCGCCGGCAGCTAAACGGCGAGAACTGCACAATCTTCCTTACCGATGTAGTCGAGTTCGGCGCGCGCACGCGCAATGACAATGATCGGCGCATTATCCGGGAAGCGCTCGCCCGCATGACGCGGGCAGCGTTGAAAGGCATGCCCGAGGCGTGGTCAGAAGACCGTGGTGACGGCCTTTTGACGGTAGTCCCACCGAACGTTTCCACTGCTAAAGTCATGGATCAGCTGCTCAAGGTTATACCTGCCGCACTCGCACAGCATAACACTATCCAGCGTGATTCCGCTCGATTTCAGTTGCGGCTGGCCATTAACGTCGGGCCCTTGGCCAGCGATACAATGGGCGTTTCAGGTGAGGCGATCATTCTCGTAGCTCGACTGATCGAAGCCCAGAATTTTAAGGATGCCATCGCCAAGAGCGACGCTAACCTTGGCGTTATCGCGTCACCGTTTGTTTATGAAACGGTTATCAGGCACGGATCCAATCCGAGCGAAGTCGCGAGCTACGCCCA
Organism: uncultured Actinomycetes bacterium; assembly: GCA_963742795.1. Lineage (GTDB taxonomy): Bacteria > Actinomycetota > Actinomycetes > Streptosporangiales > Streptosporangiaceae > Palsa-504. Next base: position 10,928 of record CAVUNL010000016.1, on the reverse strand, counting down.
AGTTCCTGTCGAAGTAAAAGAGTCCGACACCGTAGCCTGGATGAGACTGCTCACTGCGCCGGCGTCGCCCTGCCTGGTTCCTCAGCCTAGAGCCGCTGAATCCTACCCTGGTCCATTAGGGGCTGCGCCCGCGGCCGAAGCGCCTACCGCATAAAACGCAGCAGTTCACTGCTCTACGAAGCGCTTCAGCCGGTCCAGTGTTCCGCGGAGGTTGACCTCGGACGTGGCTTTGTATGCCTCGGTCAACGACAGCCAGCGCAGAGGGGCGTCCTCGTTCTCGGCTCGCGCCGCCTCCGGGGTCTCGGTGGCCATGAAGTAGCGCAGGTCCGCGTGTTCGTGCGCCGGTTCCCCCTTGCCCGCGGGGACGCCCACGATGACCACATGCCGGAGTCGCGCGTCCGGCCAGGACACCAGATCAGTAAGCCCGGTCTCCTCGGCCGCTTCCCGAACGGCGATGGCCAGCGGGTCGCTCTCCCCCGGGTCACCGTGCCCGCCCACCTGCAGCCAGGCTTGCTGGCGCTGGTGCCAGCGCAGCAGCACGCGGCCGGTTTCGGGATGCACGATCAGCGCGGACGCGGTGACGTGCAGCGGGAGCTCACGCCGCCACGGGTCGCCGACGGTCTTGGCCAGGGCCCGCGCTCGGTGCAGGTCGGCTGTCTCGGCCTCGCCCTCCGGCTGATACTGGTCCAGCAGCGCGGCCAGCGGCGACGGGGCAGCGCGGGAGTCCACAGCAGGCGATCGTACTCCGGGATAACCCAGCGAACAGGAACGGCGGGCGGCCCGGGCAAGTACTGCACCGGATGCGCGTCCTGCAGGCGCCGGAGGGGTGTGACGACGACTTCCTCGCGGGCCGGGTACCTTCTTTTAGTGGCTTTCGAACGGGCTGGGCCGTGTTCCGCGGGGCAGGGATAGATATGCCCAGCGGCAGATACCCAGGTCCGTTAGGCCCAATAGATCTTTTAATCTTTTGTTCGACCTTAGTTCCGACTGCTGACATTTCCCGAGATGTTTGAGCGAGACATGCCGTCCTTCCCGGCCTGGCCGCCGGAGGACCTGGCCTTCGTGGAGCCGGTTATCGGCCGGTCGTAGGGTGGAGCTTGTGATCGCGAGGCAGGAGTGCGCGGGCATGGTGGTGGGCGGGCCGACCACCGTTCTCGACCTCGGGGGGCTGCGCATCGTCAGCGACCCCACGTTCGACGCACCCGGTCTCCACGGGTACCTCACCAAGACCGCCGGACCGGCGGTCGAGCCCGACGAGCTTGGGCCGGTGGACCTGGTGCTGGTCAGCCACGACAACCACCCGGACAACCTCGACGACCGGGGGCGGGCCCTGGCCCTGGCGGCCCCGCTGGTGCTGACTACCCGCAGCGGAGCGGGACGCCTCGGCGATCCGGCAATCGGCCTCGCCCCCTGGACCAGCCACGCCGTGGAGCGGCCGGACGGCGGCTCGCTGACCGTGACGGCCGTCCCTGCCGTCCACGGCCCCGAAGACGGGGAACGTGACGCCGACGGCTTCGTCAACTGCGAGGTCGTCGGCTTCGTGCTGGCCGGTCAGGATCTGCCCACCGTCTACGTCAGCGGTGACAACGCCTCCATCCGCACCGTGGCCGAGATCGCACGGCGCTTCCCGGGCATCGCCGCGGCCGTGCTGCACGCTGGTGCCGCGCGCGTCGCGGGCAAGTTCCGCGACCGTGCGTTGAGCCTGGACGGCATCCGCGCGGCAGCCGCGGCCGCGATCCTGGGGCCGGTCGACGTCATCCCGGCCCACTACGACGGGTGGGCCCACTTCAGCGAGGGGCGTGATGGCATCGTTCGTGGCTTCGATGACGCTGGCCTGGGCGCGCAGCTCCGGCTCAGCGACCACGGAACCTGGATCCCGCTCAAGCCCTGACGGAGCCCCCGGGGTGGCCGAGGGCTCCGTGCGCGATGGGGCTAGCTGGCGAAGAAGCGGTAGGAGCCGACCTCGGTGAGTTCGTCCTGGACGGGCGGCTGGTCGACGCGGTCGGCGATGTCGGCCTGGAACTCGCCGAACGCCTTTACGGCGAGCAGCGGGCTCGGCTCCTGCCGGACCTGGACGACGTGTACGAACGTCACCTGGTCATTTAGGCGGAACGTAGCGTAGCTCACGCCGTCAGGCTGGGTGCGGTGCAACTCGGCGTACACCGCCTCGACGAGCTTGATGTTGGCGTCGGCCTGGTCGGGCTTGGTCCGGTAACGGATGAGGCGCTGGTACATGGTTATCTCCTGGTCTTCGAGTACTGCTGCGTTACTGGTTCAGACACCGGCCCGGGCGCAAGCTGAGCGATGAGTTTCCGGCATGATCGGAGTCCGTACGGGTGGGAGGAGCGGTGGCCGCGATGGATACGGTGCTTGGCAGGGCGCGGGCAGGAGATGACCGGGCGTTCGGTGAGCTGACCGACCCGTTTCTGGGTGAGCTGCGGCTGCATTGCTACCGGATCCTCGGCTCGGTGCAGGACGCCGAAGACGTGCTGCAAGAGACACTGCTGGCGGCCTGGCGCGGGCTGGGTGGCTTCGAGGAGCGCGCGTCGGTGCGGACCTGGCTGTACCGGATCGCCACCAACCGGTGCCTGAACGCGCTGCGGGCCAGCGCGCGACGGCCGCGGCCGGTGCCGACCGGGCCTTCGTGGGCGTCCGAGCCGACTCGCCAAGGCGAGCCGTTGTGGCTTTCGCCTTTCCCGGATGCGTTGCTGGACGAAGTGCCGGATCTGGTCGTCGGCCCGGAGGCGCGGTACGAGGCCCAGGAGACGATCGCGCTGGCGTTCGTCGCGGCGGTGCAGAAACTGCCGCCGCGGCAGCGCGCGGCACTGGTGCTCCGGGACGTGCTCGGCTTCCGGTCGGGCGAGGTCGCCGACATGCTGGACGTAAGCGAGGCGTCGGTGAACAGCGCGCTGCAGCGGGCCCGGGCCACCATGGGACGTTCCCTGCCCGGGCCAGACCGCGAGCGCGCGCCGCTGCCGCGCTCCGCGCGGGAGCGGGAGGTGGCCTCGCGCTTCGCGGTGGCGTTCGCGGGCGGAGATGTGGACGGCGTGGTGTCACTGCTGACCGACGATGCGTGGTTCACGATGCCGCCGGTGACGCTGGAGTATCAGGGTCCGGTGGCGATCGCCCGGTTCCTGCGGGACGTCGCCGCCTGGCGGGGGCCGCGGCGGTACCGGCTCATACCTACCCGGGCGAACGGGCAGCCGGCCTTCGGGTTCTATGTTCAGGAGCCGTCTAGCACGGTGTTCGGCGGGCACGGGATGATCGTGCTGACCCTCGAAGGAAACCGGATCTCGGCGATTACTCGTTTTGTCGACAACGGCACGATGAGGGCGTTCGGGCTGCCGGAGATGCTGGATTAGGCGCGCCAGGTCTTACGCGGCCTTGGCGGATCTGCGTGGCTCCCGCGCGGATTAACGCGGCTTTCGCGGCTTTCCGTGGCTTCGGAAGCTTTAGAAGGCGAAGCGGGTGGCGCGGCCGGCGAATTCGTCGGCGGTGCCAAAGCCGAACACCGCTGCGGGACTGATCTCGAACGGCTGATAAGGCGGCGGGCCGGCCGTGGGCGCGCCGTAGGGGGCGTCGAAGCCGCCTTCGGTCACGGTGACGGGCCAGCCGTACTTGGCCCGGTACGCCTCCGCGACCTTCTCCAGGGTGTCGTGGCTGGTCACCTTGGCCGCGGCGCCTTCGAGGACGATGTCCATCGTGTCGGTCCGGGCGGTGACGGTACAGCGAGGGTCGACGGCCAGGTTCCGGCCCTTCTGGGCTGCGGCCGTCGATGTGGTGTAGAGCAGGCCGTCGGCCCATACGGCCAGGACAGGACGGACGTGGGGGCGGCCGGTGGGATGGGCGGTGGCCAGCCAGTACATGCGGACGTCGGCTAGCGCGTCGCGGACGGTCTCCCAGGGCAGGGCGGTGGTCGCGTCTACGGCGATCAGCTCGGCGGACTTCGGCTCGGGGCCGGTCATGATTCCTCCTCGAGGTCTTGTGATGTTTGGGACCGTCCGGCAAGCCGGGAATCATCGGCTTGGGACATCTTGGCTGGGCTCGCGGGGTTAGCGTGGCCGTTGGCGGCGCGCGGAGGAGTTCTGGCTCTGGTAGCATCTCGGCGAGGTACTCGGGCCGTTAGCTCAGCGGGAGAGCGCTTCCCTGACACGGAAGAGGTCACTGGTTCAAATCCAGTACGGCCCACCAGGCATTTCTTGTTCCTGGCCCTACCAGGTAGCGCTCTGCGGCCCTACAACTGCCCTACGGCGAGCGCTACCGCGACGAAGTAGTGGTCAAGTTCGTTCTCGAGAACTCGCCCGAAGACCTAGGCGTGCCAATGGAACCTGGCCGCCGAACGACGGCGACCCGGACATAAACACGCTATTCTCCACGGTCCAGCACGACACGGCCTGTGATGCGCAGTTGCCGTGAAGCCATGACAGCTCTGCCCGCCTGGGCATTGATCGCAGCCTGGGTGGCCACAACAGCCTCCGCGCGGTCGCTTAGCGTGACGAGCAGGCACATTGTCTTTGGCTCGAACAATTTCAGATCGCCGACTTTGTGCTCTGTGGCGGTCCACGGAGCTGGTGGCCGACGCGCGGCAGATCGACCGGTTATGCGTGCCCGGCCCGGGATGGCTGATTGGATGTTAGCTGGCGAGCTGGGGCCTTTTAAGGACGTTTCCGCAAGGCAATGTTCCAGCGCCACACGAACATCATTCGTGGCATCAGGCTCAGATGAGCCATGCCAGGGCTGCCGTAATGGCCGACAGGCCGGGCCTGGGATGTGCGCTGGCCCACGGCAACTCTGGCGCCTACCGATTAACCGCTTACGTTGCCCTTCCGCTGGAAGCTACGGGGGGCCGTTCTGGGTGAGTCTGGCGGGGACCGGCCTGGTGGTTCCGCGCACCAGCAAGGCGGGCGTCAGGACTATGTCGCGCGGCGGCATACCGGGCTCGCCTTCCAGGTCCCCTACGACCGCCTCGACGGCGAGCCGGGGCCATCTGTTCCGGGTCCGGGCACGGTGGTGAGGTTGATGTGGGTCAGGCGGGCAAGCCGCGAGTCGTCATAGCCGATGATCGAGACTTCACCCGGCACGTCGACGTCGGCGTGCAGCAGCGTGCTCGAGGCACGACGACCGCGCAGCGGTCGTTGCCCGGGAACAGCTCGCGGCGCAGCGCGCGCAGGCCCTCGCCCTTGTTGAGCCGGCGGCGTACCGCCGCCGGAGTTCTTCGCCGGCGAGGCGGCGGCAGATGCAGGTAGTGGGCACGAGCTGGCCGGACTCGTGCAGCGCCTTGGCCAGAGTCGCTCTGTCGGCTGCTGGCGTGCAGGCTGGCGATGAGCAGGCTGTCGGTGGTGTGCCCGGGCGTTCTTCCCCGATGGTGAGGACCGGACGTTGGCAGACTGGCGGCGTGGGGAGCACGCGAGGCTGGGTTCGCGCTGCAGCTGGTGCCGATCCGGTGGTTCGGGATGTTCCTGGAGGATCCGCTGGCGGTGCCGAGGTCGAGTTCTTGGCCCACGGCCGCCAGCCCGGGGTACTGCCCCGTTTCGCTCGGGTCCTGGGCCTGCAGATGGCTGCTGGCGATCCGGTAACCGTCCAGCGACGGAACCCAGCGCAGCGGACCGGCTCCGCTTAGCGGCGCCGCCCCGCTGGTGAGCAGGATGCATTCCCACATCCGCACCTGCTCGTGGTGGGCCATCCTGACCGTGCGGATCACCATCTGGACAGCCAGCCGTAGGCGCCGGCCGCCAGGCCATCATGTCCCGGGTGCCTTTCCGGAACGCGCGGTCTGCGCGAGCGCCCTTGGCCCGGACGATGTCCGGGTCTCGCGGGTCCGGCGAGAGTGCCCCGGGCCACAGGCGTTCGCTCCGGGCCCTGCGGTGCAGTAGAGGGTTCATCGATCGGGTCCTTTCTGTGCTGTTGGGCTGGGGAATCGCGTGTACGGGCCGCTGTCGCGGTCCGGGTGCTGCGTGCGCCAGGGCGGCTGCGCTCGCGACGCCGCGTGGGCGTTGGCTGGGCCGCGGGCCGGAGGGGGTGTTCCCGGGCTGGGCGCGCAGCCGCCGGGCCGGGTGCTGGCCTCCGGCCTGGGCTGTGCGGGTCAGGCTGGGACAGGACGCCGTCGGCGGTGAGCGGGTGCGCGATCCGTTTGATGTTGATCAGGTGGGTGTAGGTGATGTTGTCGGTGGTCGAGGTGCGGCCGTCGGTGCCGCAGCCGAGCGTGAGGGAGGGCGTCAGGGCGTTGCCCAGGCCGATGCAGCCGTGCGCGCCGGGCCCGTTGACCAGGATCCGGCTGACGGGCATCTGCCGGGCGAAGGCCAGCGGGAGCTGGCGGCTGCGGGTGTGGATGATCGCGGTGTGGCCGCGGCCGCCGTTGCCGAGGATCTGCCGGACAACCGGATGGCGTCGTCTGGGCCGTCGGCGGTGAACAGCGACAGGATCGGGGCGAGCTTTTCCCGGCCGTACGGGCCCGGCACGACCTGGCGGGGCAGGGGCGCGACGAGCAGCCGGGTGCCGGCCGGGACGGCGATGCCGGCCTGGGCGGCGATGGCGGTGGCGGCCTGGCCGAGCACGGCGCGGCGCAGCCGCCCGTCCCGGCCGTCGAAGGCGGCCCGGGCCAGGCGGTCGCAGTCGGCGGGGCCGAGGACGGCCGCGCCGGCCGCGCGCAGCGCGGCGGTGAACGGGCCGCGGACGGACTGGTCGACGACGAGATTGTTTTCCGAGCCGCAGATGATGCCGTGGTCGAAGGCCTTGCTGGCCACCACCATCCGGGCGGCCTTGTCCACGTCCGCGTCGGCGCAGACCCAGGCCGGCGCGTTGCCCGGCCCGACGCCGATAGCGGGGGTGCCGGAGCTGTAGGCGGCGGTGACCAGGGCGGTCCCGCCAGTGGCCACGATCATCGCCACGCCGGGGTGGCGCATCAGCGCCACGGTGACCTGGCGGGAGGGGCCCCGCGGGACGGCCTGGACCAGATCGGCGCAGGCGCCGTGCCGGGCCAGGACCTGGCGGAGCAGGCCGGCGGTCCTGGCGCCGGCGCCGGCGGCGTCGCGGTGGCAGCTGGCGATGAGCGCGTCGCGTGCCTTGATGCAGATCAGGGCCTTGAACACCAGCGTGGCGACCGGGTTGGTCACCGGGATCAGGCCCAGGATGACGCCCATCGGCTCGGCGATCTCGGTCAGGCCCTCCGGGCCGCTGCCGCCGGCCACGCCCACGCCCGGCTTGCCGGTCAGCGACCGGGCCACGCCGAGGCTGGCGAACCGGTTCTTGACGGCCTTGTCGGGCGCGCAGCCGATGCCGGTCTCGGCCACGGTCGCCGCGGCGAGTTCGTCGGCGTGGGCCGCGATCTGCGCGGCCAGCGCGGCGATCAGGCCGTCGATCTGGTCCTCGGGCCAGCCGGCGATGCTGTCCAGGGCCGCGGCCGACCGCGCGACGAGCGCATCCACCGCTGGATCCGGCTCATCGGTGACGATGACCTGCGGGCGGTTCCCGGGCACGATGCGCGCCTTCACCAGGGCGGGACGCGGCAGCCAGCGCGGCATCATGACCACCGCCGCCCGATCACTGCCGCACTCCTGACCTGACGCAACGGCGGGCAGCCGCGCCCCCGCTTCGCAGGCGGCTGCGCGCCGTAACGGTCACGGCCGGTGGCGGGCGACTGCCACCAGACGGCTGGCGCCGACCCGGCGGCGGACGGCGTCGCGTACAGGTCACCGCCTGCCCGGGACCCGGTCAAGCTGGCCGGGAACCACAACGCCTGGCCCACGCCTGCCGCCAGCACCAAGCCGCCCGCCGTGACCTGGTTACCGGAAGTCATCGCATGCCTCCCTGATGTGCCTGGGCCGGGTGTACCGGTCCTGGGCCTCGCCGGGAGGTAGCGCCATGGTCAGCATGGATCCGGCGGGTGGTAGGCCGAGCCCGGCTGGGTGTAGGCGGACATGGCAGCTGCCGGGTGGGTCGCGGCCTGGGCCGCCTGGGTGGCGGCGACGCTGGCCGCCAGGCCGCCGCAGGCCAGTGCCACGGTCACGATGAGGAGCTTGCCGCGGTGGAGTACGGGTTTCATCGATCTGGTCCTTTCTGTGCTGTTTCGTTCGGCACCCGGGTCGTGCGGGCCGCTCAGCCTTGGGACGGTACGGGTCGGGCGGGCTTCCGCCGGACCGGGCGCGGATGGTGATGAGATCGGTCAGCTGACGGCATGGGGAACTGGAAGTGCGGTGGTTTCGTCCGCTACGGGGAGAGGGTGAGGGTTCCTTGCGGGGCGGCGGTGTTCAGCGCGGGGTAGGCGGTGTCGGAGCCCTGCCCGCGGGCGCCGTGGAAGATGCCGGTGCTGTCGGCACCGTCGGCGGCCCAGACCGCCTTGACCTGGGGACCGACGCCGGGCTGGGGGCACTGCAGGCCAGCCTCGTGCAACACCAGCGTGCCCCGGCGGGTGGTGATGGTGCGGATGATCCGGTTGACCCACTGGGAGGTGGCCCCGCAGGGCGGCTGGTTGTTGTCGGCGGTGATCACGGTGGTGAAGGTGACCTTCCCGTAGGGGGCCACGGTCCCGGTGCCGTGGTTGCGGATGACGCAGACCCCGCCCTTGCACACCGGCAGCGCGGTATGGGTGACGGTCAGCCGGCCGCTGACATGCACGGTGTGCGGACCGGCGGCCGCGGCGGCCGGGACTGCAGCCTGAACTGCGGTGCCGCCCGCTGCCAAGCCACAGAACCCAGCAACGCCGAGCGCGGCGATAGCCGGAACCTTCCTCATTCGGACTTCCCTTGAGCCGAGCTTCATGGTGCTGTCCCTCCTTGCGATGGGCCACGGGACGGGAGTCCCGGGAGCCCGGCCCGACCGGGCCGGTGGCTCCACTGTCAGCCGCCGGCCGGGTGATCACCACACGTGACGGCTCACAGGACAGCCCGATCGCTCACAGCACAGCCCACAGGAATCGGCCGAAGCGGCTCCGAGCCCATGCACCAGCCAGGCAAGCCCGACGCCGGTGCCGATCTCCAGAATCCGGCCACCGCTAGGTACCGCTGCGGCGAGTGCCGCAGCGGTCTGCCCACGTCGGCCTCGCAGGCGATCCGGAAACCAGCTCGGGCGGCTCGTTCGTATACGCCCAGAACGCTGCCGGGAAGCTCCCTGCTCTCGGTCATCAGGAAGAGAAATGCCGAGCACGGGGGGCCGGCAGCACGTTCCTCCCGATGGCCTGCCCGATCCGACGGCATCATCGCAGTTCTCGGCGGCCCCACTCCAGCACGTCGCCTCGTCATCGAGGCTGGGTTCACCTTCTGACACGTGTCGCTGGTGCCGCGGGCCACAGTCGCGGCGAAGGGCACGCTGGTGCTCATGCCAGCCCAGGCCGCGCGGGTGCGGCGGCGCATAGGGTCATCGTGCCGACCTCCAAGCGCAGCTGTCGCAAGATCCAAACGGCTAACGAGACCCGGCGAATGCAGGTCGTTGACGGCCTGCAACCCCTCGAGTCCTCCGGTCGGCGGCTCCTGACACGGTGCGGAGAGGCCCGCACCAGCTGGCGCGGACCGCGAGTCCGGAGCATCTCCCGGCCGTGTTTCGGTCGGCCGAGCCGTCCCTCCGGCGAGTATTCGGGCTGCTCAGTAGTGCACTGTACGTCCGTCGGCTTCGCGCCGCAGTCATCGCCGGCGCCTCGGCTGCGGCCAAAGTTCTGTGGGCTGTGCTGTGGACCTTCGGGCTGTTCTGTGAGCCGTCACGTGTGGTAATCACCGGGCGGCGGTTGACAGTGGAGCCAGCCTGCGAGTTGGCCAGGGCGCCGGGACCCTGTCCCGGGCCCATCGCGAGGAAGGGCGACACCCATGAAGCTCGGCTCAAGGGAAGTCCAGGCTTGGCCGTTCCTGGCCGGGCAGTTCGGGCCCTGCTGGAGTGGCGGGGGGCTGGTGAGGGTGGCTGGACGTGGTTAACAATGACCTAGATCCTGCCGGCGCTGTGCCGGGCCGCCGCGCGGCCGGATCAGGGCCTGGGGAGGGGATGCCGGCCATGGCGGAGCAGTCGGTGCTGGAATTCGCCGGCGTGTTGCGGCAGCTGCGGGCCGAGGCCAAGCTGACGCAGGAGGAGCTGGCGGAGGCGGCGGGCCTGAGCCCGCGGTCGGTCAGTGACCTGGAGCGGGGCATCAACCGCACCGCCCGCAAGGACACCGCCGAGTTGCTGGCCGGGGCGCTAGGCCTGGCCGGCGGCGCGGGGGTGTTCGTGGCGGCGGACGCGGGCGGGCCCCGGCCGCGGAGGTGCTCGCGGCGGTGCGAGGGGAGGCCAGTCCAGCACCTGAGCTCAGCCTGCCGAGAGCCTGGTGTGGTCGGGGTGCCCGTACCTGGGGCTGGTGCCGATTCCGGGGAGCGGGGACGCGCGGGTGTTCTACGGGCGCGGTGAGCTGGTGGCCGAGCTGGCGCAACGGCTGGCCGGGCGGCTCGACGGGGCGGGGATGCTGGTGGTGGCCGGGGAGTCGGGGGCGGAGTCCTCGCTGCTGCGGGCGGGGTTGATGCCGTGGCTGGCGGCGGGGGCGCTGGGGCCAGGATCCGAGAGGTGGCCGCGGCGGGTGATCCAGCCGGGCGGCGGCCGGTGCGGGAACTGGCGATGGCGCTGGCCGAGGTGGCGGGCGCCGATCCGGTGTCGGTGTACCGGTCGCTGCTGGCGGCGCCGGGTGAGGCGCCGATGCTGGCCGAGCTGGCGGTCAGGACCGCGGCGGGCCGCGGCCCGTCCCGGGACCGGGTCTGGCCGATACGGCGGCCTGCGCGCCGCCGCGCCGGGTGCTGGTAGTGGACCAGTTCGAGGAGCTGTTGACGCGGCCAGGGACCAGGAGGATGGGGCCGGGCGGAGCGGGAGGGTTTCATGACGGCGTGACGCGGCGGCCACTGCCCTGGCCTGCCTGGCACAGCTCCGGTGGCGCTGGTAGTCGGGTGGTGCGCGCGGATCAACTGGGCCGCCTCATCGCTGAT
>CAVUNL010000015.1:0-176155 GCA_963742795.1 uncultured Actinomycetes bacterium | reverse complement strand
TCACCGGCGCCAACAAGGGCATCGGCAAGGAGATCGCGCGCCAGCTCGCTGCTGCCGGCCTCGCTGTGTACGTCGGCTCCCGCGACGCTGCGCGCGGAGGACGCGCCGTGGAGGAGATCGGCGGCGGTGCCCGGCTGCTCGTCCTGGACGTCACCGACGCCGCGAGCATCGCCGCCGCCGCGCACCAGGTCCGCTCCCTGGACATCCTGGTCAACAACGCGGGCATCTCCGGTGACGGCAAGACAGCAGCTGCCAGAACGCCTCGCCGTCCCCGGCTCTGGCCCGCGCCAGCAGCTCGGTAGTCACCTGCCCATCCTCGCATCGAAACCGTTCGGGTCGAAAAGCTGGCGCCCGGCCGCCCAGTTCCCGCTCTGCCCGGTGTCTACATGATCGAGACCGCTGTCCCGGCTGGTAACGGGACCGATGAGAGGAGCAGCTGCGATGGCGACGTTTGTGTTCACCTACCGGATGCCCGCCGGGTATGTCCCCGCCGGGCCCGACACCATGGCCGCCTGGGCAGCCTGGTTCGACAGCATGGGCGAAAGCCTCTGCGACCGGGGCAACCCGGTCTTCGGGTCAGCGAAGCTCGGCAACTGCGGAGCGGAGACAAGGCTCGGGGGCTACACCTTCGTCAATGCCGAGGACCTTGAGTCAGCCGCCGCGCTGGCCAAGGGATCCCCTGCCCTCGAGGCAGGTGGCGGCGTCGAGGTCGGCGCCATCACGGTGCTCAATCTCGATTCGGCCTCCAGCGGCCAAGGCTGAAAGCTGACGCTGACGGCAGCCAGCACCGACGGCAGCTACCAAGACACTCATGAGCGACGGAGACTATGAAAGGGAGCTGTCTCATGACGGAGACTGAATCATCTGCTGCAGCGCCAGGAAAAGCGGGCGAGGACTATCAGGAGACCATCCGGGTGAAGGCCTCGCCAGATGCCCTGTTCGACGCGATAACGACCACTGATGGGCTCGCCGCCTGGTGGAACCGGGTCAGCGGATCCGGAGACGCTGGCGGAGAACTCAGGTTCTACATGAATTCCCCTGAGCCGCTCGTCATTCACGTCGACGAGGCGACGCGGCCCGGGTCGGTGCAGTGGACGGTGACTGACTGCCCCTTCCTCCCCGACTGGGTTGGCACGCGCCCGACCTTCACGATCGCGGCGGTCGGCGGCGGCGAGTCCGAACTCGACTTCCGCCACCACGGGCTCACCCCTGAGCTCCCCTGCTTCGACATGTGCCGGCCCAGCTGGGACCACTTCATCGCGAAGAGCCTGCGAGAACTCGTTCAATCCGGCCAGGGCCACCCCGCAGGGAGCCCTGCAGATCTGGCCTGGCGGGCAGAGATGCAAGGGACCAAAGAGTGAGTCAACGGGAAACGATACCCGGGCTCACTGTGCGCATAACTGCGAACGTGAGCTACCGCGTTCTAGGTGAGGAGCAGTCATGGCCAAGGTCATTTTTGGGAATCATTCGTCGGTTATTGTTCCGGTGCAGGATCGGGAGAGCATTCGCAGGTTCTATTGTGATGTTCTCGGCGGCACGCTTACTAAAGCGCAACCCGAACGGGATTTCGTTCGCCTGGGCGAAGACTTCTATATCGCGTTTCTCTATGGGGATGTCCCCGACGAGAGCGAATTCTTGAGAAGCGCGAGAGCGGTCTGGCTGGAACTCAAGTCGGACAACGTCGAGGAGACCCGCCAGAAAATCCTCGAGTCCGGTCTGGTCAGGAAGCTCGATATACCCGATCCTCACCTCTATTTCCAGGCTCCGGGCGGTCAATGCCTCCGATTGGTCGGCAGTGACGAGGACCTCTCCTTCTACGAGGGGGCGGGCGAGGGCTCAGACGTGGCAAGGATGAAAGAGGCCGCTCAGAAGGAAGCAATGAAGGGCTGAGCGGGTCTGATCGCGGTGACGGGGCCGCCGGATAGTGGTCAGCCAACCGCGGGAGTCCAGACCCGACGCCCGAAGGACGACCACCTTTCGTGAGACCTCATCCGCGCCATATCGGCGGACTGCGCGTCGGCCCGGGTGCAGCATCAATGGCGCAGCGTCAGTGCGGGCCGCCGGTTGCGCAGGTCTCTGCTGCCGGCTCCGTGCCGTGGAGGGATCGCGCCCGGCGCCTCGGAAGCACGTGGATCATCCTGGCGTCACTGTCCCGCCGCCGGCCGTCGGTGAAGTCGGGTGAGCAAGACGGCGAGCTGGCTGCGTTCGGCGGGGGTGAGGGGTGCCAGGAAGCGGCGTTGCTGCTCGTCCAGGATCTGCACGGCCGCGGCCTTGGCGGCGCGGCCGGAGTCCGTGGGGTGGACGAGGAACGCCCGCCGGTCGCCGGGATGGCGCTGCCGCACCACGTATCCCTTGCCTTCCAGGTCGTCCAGGAGGGCCACCATGGTGGTCCGGTCGATCCGGAGGGCCTCTCCCAGCGCCCTTTGGGTCATGGGCTCCAGTTCGGTGACCATGGTCAAGACCCCGGCCTGGCGGGCGCTGAGCGCCATGTCGGCGAGCATCTGGTTCGCCAGGGCGTGCGATTCCTCCGCCGCCCGGTACAGCAGGAACGGGACCCGGTCGCGCATCGACGGCGGCAACACCGCCGGTCCCGCGGCGGCTGGGCTGCGGCTGCGACTGTCAGAAGCCCGGGCCATCCCGTCTCCCCTGGGGTCGTGGGAACACGCACGCCGGTGATGGCGTCAGGGCCCACCTTATCGTCAGTAGACGGATAATCAGCAAACTGATAATGTTCTGCCGCGAGCCACCGCGAGGACTCCGTCACGGGCGCCGGCACGTCGACCCGTTCCCGGAAGCCACCGCCACGTTTCGTCACCGCTGGCCCGGGCCGGCTCAGGCAGCCGCCTGGTTACCTGTGTTAAGGAGGGATCGGCATGAGCGCAACCGGCCGGGGCCCAGGCATCAGCGCCGCCGATGTCTACAAGGGGTTCATCGACGCCGTGAACCGCCAGGATCTCGAGGCAGCGGCACAGTTCGTGGACGCCGCCCGCTACCGTGAAAACTGCGTCGGATTCACCCACGGGTTCGTGGACTGGCAGGAGGCCCAAAAATCAGTGCGCCAGGTCTGGAAAGGCCTGCCCGATCTCCGCGTGGAGCTCGACCAGGTCCTGGCCAGCGGCGACGTCGCCCTCGCCCACGGCACGGTCCGCGGAACCGCAACCGGGCGGCTGTACGGGGCGCCGGCCACCAAGCGCTCCTTCCAGGCCAGCTTCTTCGACTACGTCCGCGTCGACGACGGACGGATCATAGAGCGGGTCCAGCAAGCCGACGTGCTCGCCCAGATGCGGCAACTGTACGGCAAGGCACTGGGCCTGCTCGGACTCGACGCCATGTTCCTGCGGCTTTAAACACCCCAGGCGCCGCCCGGCCCAAACCGCCATACCAGCGAGCCGAAGTCTCCGCCCGGCAGCACCCATCCCGGCCCAGCGCCCTGGGGCCGCACCCGGCTGGGAGGCAGACCCAGACCATCAGCAGATGCACCGAGTGACAATTACGCGTGGCCATGGCTGCCCCGTGACAGCACAAGAAAAACACTCAGAACGGCGGTTCCGGCGTGGTGTGGTGAGGGCTGCAGTCACTTTCCGTTACGAGCTGAGCGCCCGCGCGCAGACACTTGCGGCCGAATGGCGGTCAAAATTACACAATGACACCCGCAGGCGCTCCTGGACAGGAGTCCGCCGGCTGCGATGGCTATACGAAGTCGCCGTCCGTGTAGCTGACTTGCCTGAAAGTGAGAATGATAGCATAATGTAAGCATGCCGAACTTGCTGGTGAGAGACCTTCCCGACGACGTCCACGCTGCCCTGCAGCGCCGGGCCGAGCGGCGCGGTCAATCCCTGCAGCAGTTCCTCACCAGTGAACTGCGCAGGCTCGCGGAGCGGCCGAGCGTCGATGAGGTCCTGGACCGCATCGAGCGCCGCAGCGGGGGGCAGGTGGGCCTGCGCCAGGCCGCCGAAGACCTCGGCGAGGAGCGGTCCCGGCGTTGATCGTCATCGATGCGTCCGTCCTGGCCAATGTCGTCGGCGATGACGGGAACGACGGGCAGCGAGCTCGGCTGGAGTTCCGCAACGCCGGTGACGTGGCCGCGCCCGATCTAGCGGACGTCGAGACCGTCGCGGTGCTGCGCAAGCGGTGGATCGCGGGCACGGTCTCCGATCAGAGGTTCGCCGCAGCAGTCGACGACCTTGAGCAACTCGAGATAGACCGCTACCCCGCCCTCCGGTTCATGCGCCGCGCTTATGAACTACGCTCCAACGTGACGGTGTACGTCGCCGCCTACGTGGCCCTCGCCGAAACTCTGGCCTGTGAGCTGCTGACCGCCGATCAGCGTCTGGCCCATGCTTCAGGGCCCCGATGTGCCGTCCGCGTGCTGCAATGACGGGCCAGTGCGCCAGCAGAAGAATGGAACGCCAGCTCAGGGTACCTCGCGGAATTCTCCGGCGATGAACAGCCGTCCCTCGTGCTCCCCGCTCATACCGACGCTTGCGCGGGTGTCTGGGCGGGCACCCGGAACAGCTCGTTGAAGGTGCCGCTGGTGACCCGGTCGCGGACCTCGTCGGTTGCCTCGGCGAACAGGCCGCGCAGGGTTTCCTGGGTGTGGCCGTAGGTGCCTTCCAGGTGCGGGTAGTCATCGCCCCACAGCACGTTGCGGTAGCCGGTCGCAGGCACCACCTGAACCGCGCTCTTGTCGTGCTGGAATGACGCGTAGACCTGCTGCCGGATGATCTCGCCGGGCAGCCTGGTCAGCTTGGGCCGGACGAACATGCCGTGCTGGCGGTAGGCCTCGTCCATCCGGTCCCCGATCGCGGGCACCCACGCGGCGCCGCCCTCGGCGATGAGGATGCGCAGGCCGGGGTGACGGTCCAGGGCACCGCCGGCCACCATGTGCGACACCACCCGCATGCCCGGATAGGTCGTCTCCATGTAGTTGACGATGGCGCCGCCGGGACCGCGGAACACCACCGTATCCCCGCCGGTGCCGATGTGGAAGCCGAGCACCATCCCGGCCCGCTCGGCGGCGGCCCACAGCGGCTCCCAGCGGTCCAGCGCGTATTCCTCGCCGGGGCGGGTCTGGCTTGGCAGGAACACCGCCTGGAAGCCGAGCCCGGCGGCGCGCTCGAGCTCGGCGACCGCGTCGCCGATGTCCGCGGTGGACACGCACGCGGTGGGGATGACCCGCTTGTTCTTGCTCAGGATCTCGGCGTGCGCCCAGTCGTTCCAGGCCCGCACCGTCTCCCTGGCCAGCTCCGGGTCGGTGATCTTGACCGTCCAGAATCCCATCGAGGGGAATGCGAGCTGGCCCCAGACGCCCTCCTGATCGAGGTCCTTCAGCCGGATCTCGAGGTCCCGGGCGCCCGGCGGGCGCATCGCGTCCATGAAGTCGTTCAGCTGGCGGTCTACCCGCTCGCCGTCGATATAGAGGATCTCGTACTTGTCGCCCCGCTCGGAGCGCGGTGCCCGCTCCGCCAGCCTGGGCGGCAGCGACTGCAGCCACAGGTCAGCGGGTTCCAGCACGTGTGAGTCTGCGGAGTTGGCCCAGATCTTGCTCATCGTCTCCTCCTGCTCCTGCTCCGACCGTACCGGACGGGCAAAACAGCACTGGCATGCCGCGACGGCATCGGGTATAAAGAGTTTACATAGTTAGATGAATTAGCGCTAGGGAGTGTGGGCGATGACGGTGCGGCCCAGAACGCGCCAGATCCCTGTGGCGGACGGCCTTTTCACCTGGCCCTCGGACCGGCCCAGGCTGATCGGGGCGCACTGCGCGGCCTGCGGTCTGGTCGGATTCCCGGCCGGGCCGGCCTGCGAGCGGTGCGGCGGGACCGAGGTCACCGAGCAGCTGCTGTCCGACCGGGGCACGCTGTGGACGTTTACCACGCAGGACTTCCGGCCGCCGAGCCCGCCCTACGACGGCGCCGATACGCCCGAGACCTTCCGGCCGTACGCGCTGGGCTACATCGAACTGCCCGGCGAGGTCATGGTCGAGGCGCGGCTCGTCGAACCGGATCCGGCCCGGCTGGCCATCGGCCAGCCGATGCGGCTGGTGATCGTGCCGTATACCGTCCGCGCGGACGGCACGGAGGTTATGACGTTCGCATTCACCCCCGTGGGCGAGAGCACGGCCAGCGCACCTGAGGAGGCATGATGGAAGCGGTGATCGTCGGCGTCGGGCTGCACCCGTTCGGCCGGTTCCCCGGCAAGTCCGCGATGGACATGGCCGCCGACGCGGTCCGGGCGGCGCTGGCCGACGCCGGGGTCAGCTGGCCGCAGGTCCAGGCGGGATTCGTGGGCAGCCTCGAGGTATACAACCCGGACGCCATCGTGGGCCGCCTAGGGCTGACCGGCATACCGCTGCGCGGCGTGTTCAACGGATGCGCGACGGCGGGCACGGCGCTGTCCTTGGCCGCCCGGGCCATCGAGACCGGCGAGCACGACCTGACGATCGCGATCGGGATGGACAAGCACCCCAGGGGCGCGTTCGCGGCCGATCCGTCCGTGGCTGGCCTGCCCTCCTGGTACGGCCAGACCGGCATGTACCTGACCACGCATTTCTTCGGCATGAAGATCAACCGCTATATGCACGACCACGGCATCACCCACCAGACGCTGGCCCAGGTAGCGGCCAAGAACTTCCGCCACGCGTCCGCCAATGAGAACGCGTGGCGGCGCACCCCGCTGTCGGTGGCGGAGATCCTCGCCTCCCCGGTGCTGAACTACCCGCTCCGCCAGTTCATGTACTGCGGTCCTGACGAGGGCGCCGGGGCTGTCGTGCTGTGCCGCGCCGACCAGGCGCACAAGTACGCCGGGTGCCCGGTCCGGGTACGCGCCTGCGCGCTGCGCAGCCGCCGGATCGGCGCGTTCGAGGTGCAGAGCCCGTCGGTGCCGGCCGGCGAGCAGGCGCCCAGCCCCACGGTGGACGCCTCGCGGGAGGCGTATGAGACCGCCGGGATCGGGCCGCAGGACGTGGCGGTGGCGCAACTGCAGGACACCGACGCGGGCTCGGAGATCATCCACCTGGCCGAGAACGGGCTGTGCCGGGACGGCGAGCAGGAGCGGATGATCGCCGACGGCGAGACCGAGATCGGCGGCAGGGTGCCGGTCAACACCGACGGCGGCCTGATCGGCAACGGCGAGCCGATCGGCGCCTCCGGGCTGCGCCAGATCCACGAGCTGGTGCACCAGCTGCGCGGCACCGCGGGGACGCGGCAGGTGCCAGGGAAGCCCGCGGTCGGCTACGCCCACCTGTACGGCGCCCCCGGCGTGTCCGCCGTGACCATCCTGTCCACCTGAGGTGGGACCCATGCCTGACGACCTGCTCCAGTTCACCCGGCAGGCCCGCGAGTTCCTGGACGCGCACGCCGCCCGGCCCGATAGGCGGGCCGAGTTCCGCTGGGGCGATGGCGACGACCGGGTGGCCTACTTCAGCGCGGATCCGGCCGACGTCGAGGAGCGCAAGGTCCGCGCCGCCCGGGACTGGCAGCGGACCAAGTACGAGAACGGCTTCGGCTGGATCTCCGGGCCGCCTGAGTACGGCGGTCGCGGCCTGACCCCGGTTCACGACCTGGTCTACGACGGCATCGAAGCCGAGTACGACGTCCCGGACACCGGCACGCTGAGCGTGATCGGGCTGGGCATGATCGGGCCGACCATCCTGGCCCACGGTCAGCAGGCCGTCAAGGATCGTTACCTGCCGGCCATGTACCGCGGCGACGTGATCGCCTGCCAGCTGTTCAGCGAGCCGGAGGCCGGGTCCGACCTGGCCGGCCTGCAGACCCGCGCGGTCGCCAGCGAGGGGGGGTGGGTCCTGGACGGGCAGAAGGTCTGGACGTCGGTGGCGCAGCACAGCCAGATCGGCATGGCGCTGTGCCGGACCGATCCGGAGGCACCGAAGCACAAGGGCATCACCGCGTTCCTCGTCGACATGAGCGCCCCGGGGGTGGACGTGCGCCCGCTGCGCCAGATGACCGGAGGCGCCGACTTCAACGAGGTCTTCCTGACCGGCGTCCGGGTGCCGGACGACCACCGGCTCGGCGAGGTCAACGGCGGCTGGCGGGTCGCCCTCACCACATTGATGAACGAGCGCGCCACCGTGGGCAGCGAGGGCGGCGGGCCGGTCGCCGAAGCTCTGTCGCCCGAGCGGCTCAGCGCGCTCATGCGGGCCACCTGGACCTGGGACGACCGGGCGCTGCGCCGTGACCTGAGCGAGCTGCTGGCCGACATGATGGCGACCGGGCACCTGAACGCGCGGGCCTTCCGGCGGATGCGGGCCGGGGTGGCCCCGGGGCCGGAGATGTCGGTCGCCAAACTCATGTACGCACAGAACCTGACCCGGGCGGCCCGTTTCGTGTCCCACGTGCTCGGGCCGCGGATGATTGCCGACACCGGGGAATGGGGCACCTACGCCTGGGCCGAGCTGCTGCTGGCCACGCCGGCCCTGCGGATCCTCGGCGGCACCGAGGAGATCATGAAGAACATCCTGGCCGAGCGGGTTCTCGGACTGCCGAAAGAGCCTGGCATCGACACCACCTCACCCTTCCGCGCGCTGCCCCGGTCGGGAGGTGCCTCATGAACGAGGGCAAGGAGGAGCTGCACGAGCTGCGCGAGGCCGTCCGCGAGTTCCTCGCGGCCAAGTCCGGCGAGAGTGCGGTCCGCGCGGCCATGGACACCGGGTATGACCCGGCGGTGTGGGATCAGATGGCCCGCCAGCTCAGGCTGCCGGGCCTGGCGCTGCCCGGCGACTACGGCGGCGACGGGTTCGGCCTGACCGAGCTTGAAGTGGTGCTGGAGGAAATGGGGGCCGCACTGCTGTGCTCGCCCTTCTTCGCCACGGCGGTGCTCGCCGCCCAGGCGCTGCTCGCCTCGGCCGACCAAGCGGCCTGCGCCCGGTACCTGCCCGGCATCGCCGCCGGGCAGACCATCGCCACGCTGGCCGCGGCCGAAGGCAACGCGTCCTGGGACCCGGCCATGGTCTCGGCCCGGGCCGAACGCGCCGGGGACCACTGGGCGCTGACCGGGAAGAAGAGCTTCGTCATCGACGGAGCGATCGCGGACCTGGTGCTGGTCGTCGCCCGCAGCACCGCCGGGCCGGGCCTGTTCGCGGTGGAGCGCGGGGCGCCAGGCCTGCGCGCCGAGCCGATGACCACGCTCGATCCCACCCGCGCGATGGCGGCCCTGACCTTCGACCAGGTGCCCGCGGTCCTCATCGGCAGCGAGGGCCAGGCAGGCCGGCTGATGAGCCGGGTGCTCGACCTGGCCTGCGTGGCGCTCGCCGCCGAACAGGCCGGCGGCGCCCGCAGGTGCCTGGAGATGAGCGCGGGGTATGCCAGGGCCCGGTTCCAGTTCGGCCGCCCCATCGGCTCCTTCCAGGCCGTCAAGCACAAGTGCGCGGACATGCTGGTCCGGGTGGAGCTCGCCGAGGCCACGGCCAGGGAGGCGGCCCGCCTGGCCGACGAGGCCGCCGCGGGCTTCCCCGTGGCCGCGGCGACGGCGCACATCTACTGCTCGCAGGCCTACATGTTCGCCGCGGCCGAGAACATCCAGGTGCACGGCGGCATCGGCTTCAGCTGGGAGCACCCGGCCCACCTGTACTTCCGCCGCGCCAAGTCCTCCGAGCTGCTGTTCGGGGGCCCCGCGGTGTCCCACGAGCGGCTGCTCGACCGGCTGGGCATCTGACCAGCCAGTGGCAATTTATCTACGACGGCGCTGAGCGCCGGGGAGGTGCGAGAGTTGACGCTGCTGCGCGGAGCGCTGCTGGTGGACGGGACCGGGGCGCCGCCCCGGCCGGCCGACGTGGTCATCGACGCGGACCGGATCGCCGCGGTCCAGGCGCCGGGCACCGTGTCCGGGGACGGGAACGTCGTCGACCTCGGCGGCCTGGTGCTGGCCCCGGGGTTCATCGACTGCCACACCCACTACGACGCGCAGGTGCTGTGGGACCCCGACCTGACCCCCTCCTCGTGGCACGGCGTGACCACCGTGGTGATGGGGAACTGCGGCTTCGGGATCGCCCCGACCCGGCCGGCCGGGCGCGAGACGATCGCCAGGACGCTGGAGAACGTCGAGGGCATGTCCGTGGAGGCGCTGTTCGCCGGCATCCCCTGGACCTTCGAGACCTTCCCCGAGTACCTGGACGCGGTCGAGCGGACCGGGCCGAAGCTGAACGTGGCCGTCATGCTCGGTCACACCCCGCTGCGGCTGTACGTGCTGGGCGAGGAGGCGGCCGAGCGGGAGGCCACCTCAGCCGAGATCGAGGAGATGCGCCGGCTGGTCGGGGAGGCCCTGGACGCGGGCGCGGTCGGCTTCGCGTCCTCCCGCCAGCCCGCTCACGCCGGGGCCTGGGGCAAGCCCGTGCCCAGCCGGCTCGCCACCGTGGAAGAGCTGATGCGACTGGCCGAGCCGCTGGCCGAGCGCGGCCGCGGCACGTTCGCGATCACCCACGGGCCCGACTTCGGCCCCGTGGAGCTGGCCGAGCTGTCGGTCAAGACCGGGCGGCCGGTCACCTGGACGGCCCTGAACGCGTCGCCGGGCGCTTTCCGCCTGCTCGACAAGGCCTCGGCCCGGGCCGGCGAGGTCTGGCCCCAGGTGGCATGCCTGCCGATCGTCTTCCAGGTCACCCTGGCCGAGCCGGCGCTGTTCGCCCGCGCCGACGCGTTCGCGGAGGTGCTGTCGGTGCCGGCCGCCGAACGCGCCCGGTTCTACCGTGACCCGGCCTGGCGGGACCGGGCCCGGGCGGACGTGGCCAGGCAGTGGTATTACGGCTTTGACCAGGTGTTCGTGCAGGAGACTGTGGCGCACCCGGAGCTGGCGGACGGGCCGTCGCTGGCCGCGCTGGCCGCGCGGCGCGGCGTCGACCCGCTCGACGTGCTCTGTGACGTCGCCCTCGATGATGACCTGGCCACCCGGTTCCGGGTCGTGGTCGCCAACGACGACGCCGAGTCCCTGGCCGGGCTGCTGCGGGACGACCGCACGCTGCTCGGGCTCTCGGATGCCGGCGCGCACGCGAGCCAGCTCTGCGACGCGGTCTTCTCCACCTACCTGCTGGAGCACTGGGTCCGGGAGACCGGCACGCTGACCCTGGAGAAGGCCATCTGGCGGATCACCGGGCACCCCGCGGCGGTGTTCGGCCTGCCCGGCCGGGGCCGGGTGGCGCCGGGGTATTTCGCCGACCTGGTCGCCTTCGACCCCGCCGCCGTCGGGGTGGAGCGGATGGAGCGGGTGTACGACCTGCCCGCGGGTGCCGACCGGCTCATTGCCCGCAGCCACGGCCTGCACCAGGTGTGGGTGAACGGCGAGCTGGTCAGCGACGGCGACCACCACGCCAGCCCACGCGCGGGCCGGCTCATCCGCGACGGCGGCACGTCCGCGTCCCCCGCCGGCCCGGGCCACTGAGAGAGGACATCATGGAGATCCCGCGGATCATCAGCGTCGACGACCACGTCATCGAGCCCGCGCATGTCTGGCCGGACTACCTGCCGGCCGCCTTCCGCGAGGCGGGGCCGCGGCTCGTCCGGGTCCAGGGGCGGCTGCGCTTCGAGCCGCGGCACATGGCCTTCCGGGAGGACCCGGACGGGTACTGGGCCGACTGCTGGTCCTACGCAGGGCTACTGTTCCCGGTCACCGGCGGCTTCGCGGCGGTCAGCTTCCCTCGGGACCAGGCCCACAACCGGGCCGTGCTGTTCGAGGACATCCTGCCCGGCTGCTATGACCGGGCCGCCCGGCTGGCCGACCTGGACCGCAATCACACCGACGCGTCGCTATGCTTCCCCACCTTTCCGCGCTTCTGCGGGCAGACGTTCCTGGAACGGGGCGACCGCGACCTCGCGCTGGCCTGCGTCCGGGCCTACAACGACTGGATGATCGGGGAATGGTGCGCCGACGAGGCCCGCGGCCGGCTGATCCCGCTCACCCTGATCCCGATGTGGGACCCTGACCTGGCTGCCAAGGAGGTCCGGCGGTGCGCGGCGAAGGGGTCGCATGCCATCGCCTTCTCCGAGAACCCGGCTGCGCTCGGCCTGCCCAGCGTGCACACCGACGCGTGGGATCCGCTGTGGGCCGCGTGCGAGGAGACCGACACCGTGGTCAACATGCACATCGGCTCGTCCTCCACCTTTAGCAAGACCAGCGACGACGCGCCGCCGCTGGTCATCATCGCGCTCACCTTCGAGGGCGCGTCGCACGCCCTGGTCGACTGGCTGACCAGCGGGGTGCTGGCCCGGTTCTCCTCGCTGCGCGTCGCCCTGTCCGAGGGCCAGGTCGGCTGGATGCCGTTCCTGCTCGAACGGCTCGATGAGGCCTGGGAGCACGCCCGCGGCTACGCCAAGACCCAGGAGAAGGTGCCGGAGCCGCCCAGCAGCTACGTCCCGGGCCGGGTCTTCGGCTGCGTCTTCGACGACCAGGTCGGCCTGGCGCTGCGGGACCGCATCGGCATGGGCCAGATCATGTTCGAGACCGACTACCCGCACGGCGACTCCACGTTCCCGCACTCCAGGGACACCGCCGCGACCATCGCGTCCAAGGCCGGGCTGTCCGAGCAGGAAACCTGGCGGCTGCTGCGCGGCAACGCCATCTCCTGCTACCGCCTGGACCGCTACGGCATCCAGGCCTGACTGCACCGCCGTATCCAGCACAATCATTTTTTCCGAACGGGCCGTGGTGCGTCGGCCTGGGACCGGCTCGCCAGGCCCCAGTGGGCACCCCATGCTGTGCGCCGGCGGGCGTCCTTACCGTCATGAAGCCAGCACCCCCTTGACTAAAATAACTAAATCATCTTACTATATACGAGAAGCCTAGCAGGCAAGACGCGGAGGCTCATCATGACCCGGTTGAACGTGAACGACGCACGGTGTAAGGCCCTGTTTGCCTCTGGGCTGCAGCGAACCGATGCCCCGGCCCCCGAGGCGCTGGGCGAGGTGATCAGCCGCACCGTGCGGAAGCTCGGCATCGCAGGCTGCACCGCGCGGATGGCACAGGAGTTCGGCGACCACCCCGAGGCCGCCGCGAGCCGGATGCGATGGATCCGGCAGCTCATCGGCGAGCTATACGCCCCGGCCGCCTGCCGGCCCGCCAGGTCCGGCGGCTGGCCACCCACCCCGGGCTCGGGCCCGCGCGCCGCGCGGCCAGCGACCGGCAGTGCCCAGCGCGCAGCCTGACACGTCACGCGCCTGGTCACGGCGCCGCCCACCAAAAGCTAAAATAGTTGTATAATTAGTCTGAATCTGCTTCAGTGCGCGCCGGGTACGGCGGGGCGGAGCGGAGCGCCAGGCCGGAGGAGGAACCCGTGCGCCGGACCATCTTCACGCCCGAGCATGAGCAGTTCCGGCAGCTGGTGCGGGCCTTCCTGGAGAAGGAGTGCGTGCCGCACACGGCGGAGTGGCTGGAGGCGGGCGTGGTCAGCCGGGAGGCCTGGCGCCAGGCCGGCGAGCTCGGGCTGCT
The DNA here is from genome assembly GCA_963742795.1 of uncultured Actinomycetes bacterium. Lineage (GTDB taxonomy): Bacteria > Actinomycetota > Actinomycetes > Streptosporangiales > Streptosporangiaceae > Palsa-504. The sequence goes on along the minus strand of CAVUNL010000015.1, from coordinate 162,724 downwards.
CGGCTGGATGGTCCCCGAGGAGTACGGCGGGCTCGGCATCAGGGACTTCCGCTACAGCATGGTCATCGCGGAGGAGATCGCCGCGACCGGGACCCAGGGCATCGCCCTGGCGCTGCACAACGACGTGGTGGCACCCTACCTGACCGACCTGACCAATACCGAGCAGCGCCGCCGGTGGCTGCCGGGCTTCGTGACCGGCGAGCGGCTCGTCGCGATCGCCATGTCCGAGCCCGGCGCGGGCTCAGACCTCAAGCAGGTCAAGGCTACCGCCCGTCGCGACGGCGATCACTACGTGCTCAACGGGACCAAGACCTTCATCAGCAACGGCCTGCTCGCGAACCTCGTCATCGTCGTGGCGAGGACGGAACCGGAGGCCGGGCACCGGGGGATGAGTCTGCTCGTGGTCGAGGAGGGGTTCGACGGCTTCGAGCGGGGACGCAAGCTCGACAAGATCGGGAACCGCGCCCAGGACACCGCCGAGCTGTTCTTCCGCGACGTGCGGGTGCCGGCCGCGAACCTGCTCGGCGAGGAGGGCCGGGGCTTCTACTACCTGATGCGCAACCTGCCCGCCGAGCGGCTCGGCATCGCCGTGTACGCGATCGCCCACGCGGACCGCGCGTTCCTGGTGACCAGCCAATACGCCCAGGACCGCCACGCTTTCGGCAGGCCTATCGGAGGATTCCAGGTCAACCGGTTCGCGCTGGCGGAGATGAAGACAAAGCTGGATGTCGCGCACGCCTACCTCGACCGGTGCGTGCAGGCCGCCGTCGACGGCGAGCTCACCGCCGAAGAGGCAGCGGGGGCCAAGTGGTGGGCCACCGAGCTGCAGTGGGAAATCGTGGACCGCTGCCTGCAGCTGCACGGCGGCTACGGCTACATCAACGAGTACGAGATTGCCCGGCTCTGGCGGGACGCCCGGGTGCAGCGGCTCTACGGCGGCACGACCGAGATCATGAAGGAGATCGTGGGACGCAGCCTGGGCTTCTGAGCTGCCGCAGAGGCCTCGGGCGCTGGACCGCGATATCAGGGAGGAGCAGCAATGCCATCCGGGACCGTCACCGACCACTGCCCGCACTGGTGCAGTCGTGATCATTCCGCCGACCCGTGCGGAACCGCTTTCTACCACGCCAGCGAGACGGCCTCGGTCGCCATCGCCCGGCCGGGCGGCCCCGCGGTGCCGGACCGCCTCGACGTGCAGACCGCGCAGTACCTGCCCGATGACCCCGGCGAGCCGGCCTGGTCGCCGGCGGTCGAGATCACGGTTCACACCGGCGGGCGCTACCGGCTGATCGGGCTGACCCCGGAAGAAGCCAGGGAACTCGCCGGGATGCTGGCCAAGGCGGCGGACATCGTGGGCGCGGGCACCGCTTACGTCCGGTAAGCATCTGCGCGGTGGCGGATGGAGCGTATCTCGTCGGTCTTATGAAGGATACGGTAGGTGCCGCGCCTGGCCACGTGTAGCCCCTCATAGGGCCCGTGCAGAGGCTTACCGATCTCGTGAGCTGCCGCGAGCCGAGGCGCAGTCGCCCGCGGTCAATGGCCGCCGCCCAGGTTGTCCCCGCCGGGATACCCGCCGCCGCCGAACTTCTCGTCCAGCGCCGCGTAGTCCTTGGCGAAGCCCTGGGTGCGCGGCAGCGCGTCGAGGAACTCCACCGTCTTCGGCTTCTTGTACGAGGCGATGTTGCGCCTGCAGTGCTCGATGAGCTCGGTGGCGGTCGCCTGCGCGGTCCCGTCGAGCACGACGACGGCCTTGACGTCCTGCAGGAAACGCTCGCTCGGGACGCCGATCACCGCTGCCTCCTTCACCGCCGGGTGGGCTTCCAGGCAGTTCTCCACCTCGGCGGGGAAGATGTTCTCCGCCCCCGACTTGATCATCCGGGTCATCGTGCCGAGGAAGGTGATCGTGCCGTCGCTCTCGCGCCGGCCCAGGTCCGTGGTGTGCCACCAGCCGCCGCGGAAGCGCTCGGAGTTGATCCCCGCGCGGTTCCAGTAGCCCAGGTGCACCGTGTCGCCGCGGACGCAGATCTCGCCTGCCTGGCCGGGCGGGCATTCCCGGCCGTCGGTGCCGACGATCCGCACCGAGGTGACCGGCGCGGGCCGGCCGTTGCCCGCGCCCCGGCCACCATACCCGCCGAACAGGCAGAAGCCGGTGACCTCGGTCTGCCCGTAGCCGTAGCCCATGCCGCCGCCCTCGCGGGCGTGGCGGCTGTCGTCGGCCGCCACCAGGTCCTGCCACAACGGCGCGGCGATGGTGGCCCTCAGCTGCGGCAGTGCCACGCCTCGCTCGCGCATCAGCTCGACCAGGCCGGTAATGGTGGCCGGCATGATATACGCCCGGGTGCACCGTTCCGCGGCCAGGATGTCCAGCACGTCGCTGGCGATGACCCGCCGGGTGACGACGTTGGTGCCGCCCTGGATCAGTACCGGGATGCCGTAGAACTGGAAGTTGCCGATGTGGAACATCGGCCCGGAGTTCAGGAACACCGTCTTGTCGTCGATGTCGCCCAGCCAGGCGACCGACATGCCCATGGCGATCAGGTTGGTGTGCGACAGCATCGAGCCGCACGGTCGGCCGCTGATCGCCGCGGTATAGATGACCAGCAGCGCGGAATCCGGGTCGATGTCCAGGCCGGGGTCGGCCGGATCGCCGCCGGCCAGGAACGCCTCGTAGCCGTTTTCGGGACCCGAATCGTGACGCAGCCACAACGCGGACTCGGCGACCGGGCTGGCGGCCCGCGCCGCGCGCACGGTGCTGCCGATCTCCTCCTCCTGCCAGATGACGACCTTGGGGCGGAAATCCTCGATCGCGAAGGCCATCTCCGGCGGGGCCCAGCGCCAGTAGCCCGGGCACACCATGGCCCCGATCCTGGCCGCCGCGCCGAGCAGCTCATAGACCCGGAAGGAGTTCTGGCCGAGCCACAAGATGCGGTCGCCCGGGCCGACCTGGACCCGGCGCAGCGCGTTGGCCAGCCGGTTGACCCGCTCGTCCAGCTCCGGCCAGGTCAGGTAGTGCTCCCCGTCGGCGAGCGCCAGCTTGCCGGGGTAGCTGCGGCGGTGCTCGGCGATGATGTCCCCGACGGTGATCTGGCGAGGGGCCATGGACTCACTCCTGGTTCTGCGTCGGCCTACTTGGTGATGCTGACCCGCTGCCCGGTGCGGCCGCACGCGCATTCGCCTTCGGTGAGCGTGCCGCGCAGGCCTACCGGGACCTGGCTCACCTGGTCCGCGCGCGGGCCCGCGGTGGACAGGAACAGCTCGCCGCCGCGCTCGGCCAGGGTCCACTCCGCGCCGTTGAGATGGGCGCCGGACCGGTACGGGCACTCAACGGCGATGGCGGGCCCGACCAGTGTCACGATGTAGGGCGCGGCGCCCGCCTCGGCCAGCAGGTCGGCGGCGTCTAGCCTGGCCACGATGACCGGCACCCGGGCCACGACGTCGGCGAGCTCGTCGCCCAGGCCCTCGGCCACCGTCCGGTCGATCCCGAAGATCATGGTGACCGGAAGCATCCGCGTGTACATGCCGGTTCTGAACGCCTCGAAGCCGTAGATCTCCCCGATCGAGTACGGCGCGCCGAGCTCGCGGGCGGCGGTCTCGAACGGGTCGAACCAAGGCGATTCCGGCATGCCGCCGACGATCACCAGCCCCCCACCCACGGCTTCCGTGCACGGGGGGCTCCCGCCCCCCGTCCCCCCTGGCCCATCCCCCTTCTTGGCACCGACGCCGTGGTCGGCCAGCATCGCGCGCGCCCAGGCGACATCACGGCGCCAGTCGTCCCAGCTGACCTCGAAATAGACCAGCTGGCCTGCCAGGTCATATCGGCCGATGCCCCACAGCCGCGCCTTGGGGAGCGCCGCGGCCGCCGCGCTCGTAGACGCCAGGGTCACGATTTCACCACCCTGGGCAGTTTCCCGCCGCGACCGCGCGCCAGCAGCTCGGGTTCAGGCAGCAACTCGAGCGCCGGCGGGACGCCCACCGCGGCCTCGATCACCTCCGATACCCGGTCCCGCAGGTCGCGGACGGAGGTCGTGGTATCGGGGTCATAGCCGACGCGCAGCTTCAGCTCGTCGATCTCCCGGGCCGGGCGGACCAGCTGAAACAGCGCGGTAGCGGTCTCGGGGACCTGCTCGAGCGCGCGCCAGATGTCCATCGGCACGAACGAGCGGCCCGCCACGATCGTCTCGTCGCCCTTGCGGCCCACCGGCCAGAACCTCGCGTGCGTCCGGCCGCACCCGCACGGCTGCCTGGTCAGCCGGATGATGTCGTCGGAACGGAAGCGCACCATCGGGGTGAGCGCGTTGTCCAGCGAGGTGGCGACCAGCTCGCCGAGTTCTCCGTCGGCCACCGGGGCGCTGGTAGCCGGGTCGACGGCCTCCAGCAGCACGCAGTCCTCCCAGGCGTGGCAGCCATCGTGCTGGCCGCATTCCCACGCGCCGGTGACGTCTCCGGTAGAGGTCCACAGGTAGACCTCGACGCCCCAGCTTTCCAGCTGCTGGCGGGCCCGCGTGCCGAGCGGCTCCCCGGCGAAGGCAGCGCCCTTGAACGAGGAGAACAGCTCCCTCATGTCATGGGTCCGGCTCAGGTGATCGAGTTCGGCCAGTGCCAGCCCGGTGAGCTGGGCGTAGACCGGCCGGTAGCGGCGGATCGCGTCCAGTGCCGTGGCCCAGCCGCCGATGCCCGTGTTCACCATCACGGGGATGGCGCCGACCATCTGGTCCCCGTGATACAGCGGCCCGCGCATCTTGAAGCCGCTGCCGAGCACGTAATCGCCCGGCCGGACGCCGATCTCCCACAGGTCACGGGCGGTCGCCGCCCAGAACGGGTGCCACCGGTCCCAGGCGTGCGCGTACAGGGTGGCGTCGCCTGTCGTGCCCGAGGTGGAGAAGACGGTGGTGGCGTCCGCGTAGCCGCTGCACAGCAGGCCGCCGAACGGGTCCGCAGACTGGTGGCGGAACTGGCGGATGTCGTCCTTGGTGATGAAGGGCACCCGCTCGGTGAAGTCGGCCAGCGAGTTGATGTCGCTGGGCTTGACCCGCGCCTCCTCCCATTTCCTGCGCACCAGGGCGGACCGCTCGTAGACGTAGGGCACCAGCTCCAGGATCCGCTCCTGCTGCAGCGCCACGAGCGCCTGGCGCGGCATGGCTTCTATCTCCGGTTCGAAGTACCTGTCGTCGGGCATATCTCTTTCTCCCGCCCTCGCCTCTGGGCGCTTTACGGCGCCGCGCCCCTTTGGCTCGCTCGGGAGGGGCGACTTGTGTTCCCGTAGTCTAGCGCGAATATAGGTAACTTGTTAAGATGATTTAGCGGAGTAAAGCAGCGGAGTAAAGCACGGAGGGGTGACGGGATGGCCGAAGGCGACGCGGAGGTGCTCGAGCGGTTCCCCCGCGTCCGGCTGGATCACCTGAACAAGCAGTACTACGAGGGGCTGCTGCGCCGCGAGCTGCTGGCGGGCCGCTGCCGGGCGTGCGGCCGGTGGCATACCCCACTGCGGCCGATCTGCCCATCCTGCTGGTCATCCGAGGTGAGCCCGGCGTCGGTCAGCGGGCGCGGCACCGTGCACCTGCTCACCTTCTTGCACCAGGGGCCTCCGGCACCGGGCGTGGACTACACGGGCGGCTTCCCGCTCGCCGCGATCGAGCTGGCCGAGCAGCCCGGGCTGCGGGTGCAGGCCACCGTGGTCGACTGCCCGCGGGACCGGCTGCGGGTCGGGCTCGAGGTGGAGCTCACGTGGATCGACCGCGACGGGGCGCCCTGGCCGGCGTTCCGTCCCGCCATCGCGGACTCAGCCACCGCGGACAGAGCGCAGCCGTGACGGGGCGCAATCCGGCCAAGGACAAGGTGGCGATCGCGGGTGTCGGCCTGTCCCCGTACGCCCGGGACCGCAGCCCCGCCACCGAGCTCGCCTTGCTGCTGGAGGCGTCGGTCGCCGCCATCCGCGACGCCGGGCTGGCCGCCGCCGATGTCGACGGCGTGGTCGGCGGGGGCCTGCTCACCGGCGGCATCGACCCCGCCACCGTGGTATCCGCGCTCGGGCTGCCCGCGGTCACCTGGTGGGCGCGGGCCGCGCCGCCGATCATGAACCACCTGGTGGCCGCCGTCAACGCGGTATGGACCGGGGCCTGCGAGGTGGCACTCGTCTACCACTCGGTCTACCGGGTCAGCGGCTTCTCACGCAGTGCCGGCGCGGACCCGTTCCGGCGCCGGGCCGCGTTCGGGCTGCCGGACGGCCGGGCCGCCACCGGCGACGGGCACACCGACGCCGAGCCGTGGAGCATGCATGGCTCGGCCGGGTACGCGGCCTGGGCGGACCGTTACCTCGCGGAGTTCGGCGCCTCGCGGGAGGACTTCGGCCGGATCGCGATCAACGACCGGACCAACGCGGCGGCCAACCCGAACGCCGTGCTGCGCGAGCCGCTGACGATGGCCGGCTACCTGGGTGGCCGGATGATCCGTGAGCCGTTGTGCCTGTACGACATGGATGTCCCGGTCGACGGCGCGGACGCGTTCATCGTGACCACCACCGAGCGGGCCCGCGACATGCCTGCCATCCCGGTCCTCATCCACGCGGCGACCATGGGCATGACCGCGCCTCCCGAGGAGCACCTGGCGGCCGGGCTGGACACCACCGGGCAGCCGCTGGCCGCCCGCGACCTGCAGGCCAAGAGTGATCTGTGGCTCGACGACATCGACCTGTTCTTCCCCTACGACGGCTTCACCGTGGTGGCATTGCGCTGTTTCGAGAGCTACGGGTTCTGCGGGCCCGGACAGGCCGGGGCGTTCCTGGCCGACAACTGGGACCCCGTGGAGAACCGGGTGAAGATCAAGGGGCGGGTGCCGGTGAACACGCACGGCGGCAGCCTGTCCGAGGGCGGCTCACAGGGCGCGGGACACCTGCGCGAGGCGGTGACCCAGCTGCGCGGGCAGGCGGGCGCCCGCCAGGTGCCGGGCGCCCAGGTCGCCCTGCTGACCCCGGGAGGCTTCTTCTTCAACGCGCAGGGACTGGTCCTGCGGGCCGGCTGAGACACAAAAGGAGACGTGATGGGCATGCTCGACGGCAAGGTCGCGATCGTGACCGGGGGCGGGCGCGGCCTGGGCCGCGCGCACTGCCTGGCGCTCGCCGCCTACGGGGCGGCGGTCGTGGTGAACGATCCGGGCGCCGGGCTGCACGGGGAGAGTACCGACCAGACCCCGGCTGAGGCGGTCGCGGCCGAGATCACGGCGGCGGGTGGGCGGGCCGTGGCCGATCACTCCTCGGTCACCGACTGGCAGGCGACCGAGAAGCTGGTCGGGCTGGCGGTCGCTGAGTTCGGCCGCCTGGACGTGGTGGTGAACAACGCGGGCATCCTGCGCGACAAGATGCTGTTCTCGATGACCGAGAACGACTTCGACGCGGTCATCGCCGTGCACCTCAAGGGCACCTTCGCGATGACCAGGCACGCCTGCGCCCACTGGCGCGAGCAGGCCAAGAAAGGTACCGGCCGTGGCGGGCGGATCGTCAACACCACCTCGGGGACCGGCCTGTTCGGCACGGCAGGCCAGGCCAACTACGGGGCGGCCAAGGCGGGCATCGTCTCGCTGACCACGATCACCGCGCTGGAGATGGCCAGGTACGGGGTGACGGCGAACGCGATCTCCCCGATCGCGCACACCAGGATGACCGCCGGCATTCCCGGGGTCGCGGTGCGCAACCCGGTCCCCGAGGGCCCGGCCGGCTTCGATCCGCAGGACCCGGCCAACGCCTCCGGGCTCGTCGTCTACCTCGCCTCGGACGCCTCGGCCTGGCTGACCGGCCAGGTGTTCCGGGTACACGGCAACCGGGTGCAGCGGCTGCGCGGCTGGCGGGCCGCCGGTGAGTACCGGAGCAGGTCCGGCGGAGCCGTGCAGCCGGACGAACTCATCGCCGGGCTGCCCGAGGTGTACGGCACCGCGCCCGCCGGCCGGTTGCCAGATCCGGCCGTCCACGGCGCCTGACCAGGTACCTGGGCCGGTAAGGACTCGTCGGCGTTCGCGTGGACGTGGGGTGCGGTGCCGGCCTGGCCCGGCGAGCCAGGCGACCAGGTAGAAGACCCCGAAGGGATCGCCGGTGTAGAGGATGTCCGCGGTCGCGGCCTGGCCGGGCATCGCCCCGGCGAGCACCTGCCATGCGGGTCGGCCGGACGCTAGCAGTTCGCGGGCCACGTTCTCGTCCATGGCTCGTAGCGCCTCGAGATCTCCGCCTCGGACCGCCTGATCGAGCGCCGCGTCGAAGGCGGACGCTCGCGGGTCCAGGTAGCCAGGGGCACGCAGGCTGCGGCACGCGCTCCCGTCGGCCATGACCAGCAACCCCACCCGATTGCCGAGCCTGCTCAGCTCGGCGCCGAGCCGCACGCAGGCCGCGGCGGGCTCATCCTGGCCCACCGATTGCAGCCGCCGTGGCCTGCGGTACCCGCCCTCGTCGAGCAGTCGGGTGCCGAGCCCGAGCGGCATTGGCAGTGGCGGCGCCGATCCCGGGCCGCTCCCGCCGAGCGCCGGGGCGAACGCGGCGAGGTCGAGACGGCCGTCCGCTGGCCAGGTCGCGGTCCGGCACCCCGCTCCCACGATGGCTATCAGCTCGGGCCCCGACCGGACCAGCCGCTTAACCGCCGCCGTGCACGCTTCGCGCAGCTCCGGGAGGACGGGATCGAGGCCGGTTAGCTCCCGCGCCAGCAGCGGCGCCGGGGGGCAGATCGCCGCGCCCGCGATCACCGGGACCGGCTCCAGGCCCCGCCGCTAGGCAAGGCCGCGTACCGCACGGGAAGGCGGGAGATCACCGCGGATGGCCGAGACCATGTCCAGGACCTGGCGGGTCTGCGTCACCTGGTGCGCGCGGAACACGCGCGCGCCGAGCCACGCGCATACCGCGGTGGTGGCCAGTGTTCCCGTCAGCCGCTCCTCACGCCCGGCGTTCAGGGTCTCGCCGATGAAGTCCTTGTGGGACACCGATACCAGGACGGGCCAGCCGGTCGCCACCATCTCGCCCAGCCGCCTGGTGACCTCGAGTGAGTGCCAGGTATTCTTGCCGAAGTCGTGTGCCGGGTCGATGAGCACCCGGCGGGCGTCCACGCCCAGGCTGACGGCGCGGTCGGCCAGGGCCAGCGTGCGCTCCAGCACGTCCCCCATCACGTCGCCGTATTCCACCCGGTGCGGCCGGGTCCGCGGCGGCAGGCCGCCGGCGTGGCTGCACACCAGACCCGCGCCGAACTCGGCGGCCACCTCGGGCAGCCGCTCGTCCCAGCCGCCCCAGGTGTCATTGATCAGGTCTGCCCCGGCCGCGCACAGCTCGCGTGCCGTCTGGTGGCGAAAGGTGTCGGCACTGATCACCAGGTCAGGGTAGGCCGCCCGCACTGCGGCCACGAACGGGACGGTCCGCCGGATCTCCTCCGCGACGGTCACCTCCGCGCCGGGTGCGGCCGGCACGCCGCCGATGTCGACGATGTCGGCGCCCTCGCCCGCGACCGCGTGCACGCGCTCCATCGCGGCCGCCTCGTCCCAGGTGGCGCCGCGGTCGTAGAAGGAATCGGGAGTGCGGTTGACGATCGCCATGACCAGCCGCTGCTTTGGCTCGAACGACCGTCCCCTCAGCCGCATTTCCCGCTGGCCCGCGGTGTCACCGGAGCCGGGCACGCCGCCTGATGAAGCTGCGCCGGTCATCGCCGGGCACCCTCACGTCCTGGTGGCCGGCGGGCCAGGCCGGCGACCGGGGGACGCTCGCGGGCCGGAATAGCCCGGGCCACCGGGCGGACCTGGTCGCCTTCCCTGACAAACTGCTGGAGCCGGGGGTCGGCGGGCACCGGCCCCCCGCCCACCTCCCCAGCCCCGTTAGCCTGCCGCCTGCGCTCCGCCACGATGAGCAACTCCGCGGCCATCAGGGCTAGGTCGTGGTCCGTCTGGTGGGTGTGGGCGCGCGAACCCAGGTCAACCTGCGCGATGCCATCGAGCCCGAACCTGGCGGCGGTGTCGAGCAGGGTGGACAGCTCCACCCCGTACCCCACCGGGATCGGCAGCGACTCCATCAGCTCGCGCCGCGCCGCCCATTCTCCTGCCAGCGGCTGGACCACGCCCGTCAGCTCAGGCCACCACAGGCTCAGCAGGGGACGCGCCACCAGTTCCGTCACCCGGCCGCCCTCGGTCGAGGCCAAGCCGTCCGTCCGCGCCGCGATCCTGGCGTAGAACCCCTTGACCAGCAGCACGTCAGGATCGGCGAACAGCGGCCCGAGCAGGCCGGTGACGAAATGCGGTCCCCAGTGCGTAAGGTCGGCATCGATGAACACCAGCAGGTCACCCTCGGTGACGAACAGCGACTTCCAGAGGGCCTCCCCCTTGCCGGGATAGGCACCGAGCTCCGATACGACGTCGCGGGCCCGGTACACGGTCGCGCCGGCTCTCGCGGCGACCGTCGCGGTGCCGTCGGCCGAATCCGAGTCGATGACCACCAGCTCGTCGACCAGCGGGATCTGCTCCATCAGGGCCGCGCGGATCGAACCGACCACGCCTGCCACGGTGCGCTCCTCGTCGCGCGCGGGAATCACCACGCTGATCCGCGCCTCAGCGCGCCGCTTACGCTCCAGCAGTACCTCGGCGGGCCAGTCCCGCCAATGCGATGTCCGCCGGCTGTACCACGCCGGCGCGCGGCTGTGCACCGTGATTACCTCCGGGCGCTGACGGCATCGGAAATGTATCGCTGGATGGCCAGGTCCTCGATCCGGTCGATTCGGCGCAGCAGGTCGCGCAGTTCGGTGAGGAACGCCGCCCGCTTCTTGGCCAGCTCGGGACCCGGGTCGAACAGCCCGCGGTTGCGGGCCAGCTGCAGCGCGGTCTGGAAGAGCAGCACCGAGACCGACTCCGAGCTGGGCAGCCGGCGCTGGGCCACGTACTGGTGGCCGAGCCCCAACGCGCGCCGGGTCACCTCCGCGTCATCGGCGAGCGTATCCACACCGGAAGTAACGTCCTCGGTGGCCAGCACGTCGGCGACCAGCCGGTAGGCCTCGACGAACGGCCGCACGATGACCTGCGAGACCAGCGGTCGCATCTCCGCCAGCAGCGCGTCCGCCGCGTCGGGCCCGGACCGCAGGCGCGATTCCCAGGCCGGGTCGTGCCGCTCCATTTCGGCTTGCACCTGACGCCGGTGCTCCTCGCGTTCCCGGAAGTAGAACTCGAACTTCAGCAGATCCCGGAGCCAGGCGATCTCGGCCCAGAACGCCCCGACCGGATCGGTGGTGTCGTCCCGGGCGCGCAGCACGGCCAGCTCGCACAGCGCGGTGTCCAGCAGGAAGTGGACCGCCGAGTTCCGGTAGAACGTGGCGGCGAGCTGGTGTCCCGGGCCGATCAGCCAGACCGGCTCGCGCCCGTCGCCGACAAATGTAACCAGCCCGCCCGCCACCAGCGCGTCCAGCGTGGCCCGCACCGGCCCAGCTGCGGCTAGGGCGCCGGCGCTCGCCGTCTGCGGCACAGAACGGCTGGACAGGTACGAGAGCCCGTCGGCCAGGGCCAGCCGGATTTCGTCGAAGGTCAGCCCGGTCCCGTGCATGGCTAGCAAGATGGTGGTGATCGTGGCCGTGGCCGTGACCGGCATGCCCTGGTTGATCCGCCAGGCCACCTCGAACGCGGTCTTCTGCAGCGCCAGCCGGCGCGCCGCCGGGTCAAGACCCACCGGCCCCCCGGGCGGCCCGAGGAACGAGCTCAGCGCGACCGGCTCGCCGAACCGCACGTAGACCTTGCCGTAGTGGCGGGCGCCCTGCGCCTTGACGAAGCGGTACAGCCAGCCGAACCCCTCGGGCTTCTTGGTCCCGCCCCGCGCGTAGTCGGCGTACTCGGCGATCTCGTGCAGCTGGTCGAAGGTGATCGAGACCGGCAGCAGCAAGATGTCGTCGACCCGCCCCTGCAGGTACGCGTCGGCGGCGTAGGACAGCAGGCCCAGCCGCGGCGGGAGCATCTTCCCGGTCCGCGACCGGGTGCCCTCGATCGACCACGACAGGTTGAACCGCTTCTCCAGCACGTAGCCGACGTACTCGCGCAGCACGTACTTGTACAGCGGGTCGTCAGCGGTCGAGCGCCGGATGAAGATCACTCCCGCCCGGCGCAGCAGAGCGCCCATCGGCCCGAACGCCATGTTGATGCCCGCGAACACGTGCGCCGGCGGCAGCCCCTGCTCTTGCATCGCGGCGGTGAGCACCAGGTTGTCCAGGTTCGACCGGTGCGACCACAACATGATGCCCGGGTGGCGCGCCAGCGCCGCGCGCACCCGCTCGACCTGTGTCTCGTCGTAGTCGATCTGCGGGTCGAAGCCGCGCTGGAAGATCAGCCGCCCGACGGTCGGCAGCACGTCGATGAGCCGCCGGCTCCAGCCCGCGGCGAGCTCGTCGAGGATCTCGCCCGCTTCCTCCAAAGACGGCGGCGTGCCGCCGGCCTTGTCCGCGCCCCGCCGAACCCGGCCCAGGCCCTCCCGGAACCGCCGCGAGGCCAGGATCTCCTCCTTCACCAGGCTGGGCGTCTTGTATCGGGGACCTCGTAGCTGGTACTCGGCCCGGTCCAGCGCGAGCGTGGCCCGCCGGGCCACGTACGCCCCGAAATCGTCCGGGTCCTCCTCGCCGGTGGCCTCGGCCCAGTGCCGGCGCAGCGAGCCGATCGTGGCGGGCTCGCCGACCAGGACCCGGGCGCGGCTCGGCTGGCGGGCCAGGATCCGCTGCTGCTGCCGTTCACTGGGCCGGTACGGGTCCCGGCCGGGCAGCATGTCGGCCAGCCGGGCCGCCCGCCGGCCCGAGTGTTCCTCGGGCAGCCAGGCCACCCGGACCGGCACCAGAACGGTGTCCTCGCCGCGGTCCAGGACTTCGCCGGGTACCTCGGCGGCCACCGGCCCGAGGCTCGCCACCGGCTGGTCCGCCGCCGGATGAGCGCCGGCGACCCGCTCCCGGATCAGCCGTACCTCGGTCGGCGTGCTCGCCTGGACCAGCAGCACCGACCCGGGGCCCAGCACCGCGGCCAGCTCGCCAACCTCGCTCATGATCCCGTCCCGTACCGGCCGTCCAGCGTGGCGGGCCAGTCGGCCAGCAGCTCCAGGTAGTTCCCCCGGACCTGCTCGATCTTGTCCTGCAGGTTGGCCACGGTCCAGTCCGCGACGCTGACCGGGGGCAGCACCGCGATGTCGACCGTGCCTGGGTGGAGCTCGGTGGCGTTGCGCCCCGCCACCGAATCGGAGTTGCGGATCACGATCGGGACCACCGGCAGGCCGGTAGCCATGGCGATCCGGAACGCCCCCTTCTTGAACGGGCCGACCCCCGCAATATCCAGCCGCGTGCCCTCCGGCGCGACGATGATCGACAGCCCCTTGCGCGCCGCGTCCTCGACCGGCTTGAGCGCGGCCACCGCCGCCGCGGGGTCGTCCCGGTCGATGAACGCGGCGTCCAGCAGCCTGCCCAGCGTGCCGACCAGCGGGTTGCTGGCCAGCTCCTTCTTGGCCACGCCGGTCCAGTTGTCCTTTACCAGCGCGGCGACCATGAACACGTCGAAGTTGTTGCGGTGGTTGAACAGGAACACCGCCGGCCGCTGCGCGGTCAGGTTCTCCGCCCCGAGCACGTTCAGTTTCACCCCGCTGAGGGCGAGCACGGTCTCGGGCCAGAACCGGGTCAGGAAGTTGACCCCGGCGCGCTTGTTCCTGGTCAGCATGCCGATGCCCAGCGCGCCCGCCGCCACCGGCCCCAGCGAGCCGAGCGCGGCCAGGTTCCGGGCCCGGCCCAGCGGGCCGCCGGTGCCGCGGCTGTGGAACCGCAGGATGGGCCAGCCGCGGCGTTCGGCCACCCGGGTCAGGGCCGGGCCGGGGTTGGTCGGCCGCGGGTTCCCGACCAGGTACATCAGGGCCAGGTCCTCGTCGCCGTCCGCGTAGAAGTAGCTCGACCGCAGGTCGATGCCGCGGGAGGCGGCGAACTTCTGCACGCTGGTGGCCTTGGTCGGGCCCCAGATGACCGGCTGCTCGATGGCGCCGGTGACGATGCCGTGCTCGTCGACCACGAACCGGTTGCACACCACGTGGTCGATGCCGAGGTAGCGGGCCACCGGCTCGGCCTGCATGCTCAGCGCCGACGAGCTGAGCACCACGGTGTGCCCGCGGCGCTGGTGGGCCCGGACCAGGTCGCGCATCTCCGGGTAGATCTGGTCCGCCACGTACTGGGTGAAGATCCGCTCGCCCATCTCCTCGACGTCCTCGGCCTGCCGCCCGCGGGCCGTGCTGGCCCCGCCCGCGATCAGGGTCTCGATCTCCCGCCGGCCGAGCTTGTACTCCACCGCGAGCTGGGTCATGCGCAGGAAGTCGCCCGGGCTCACCTCCCGGCGCAGCAGCCGGTCCCTGGTGTGCACCGCGGCCGTGAACCCCGCCACCAGCGTCCCGTCCAGGTCGAAGAACGCGCCGATGCCCGGGCCCTCCGGGCTGGCGTCGACCTCGGCCACCGACCCGGGCAAGCGCAGCTGCCGGGCCGGCCCGCCGGTCATGAGGTCCTCCGCCGCGCCGGACGTGGCCGCCCCAGCTCGATCACCTCGTCGAAGCCTAGCTGCAGGGACTTCTCGAGCGCATCGGGGGCGACGAACGAGGCGGTGTCGTACCGGAAGGTCACCGTGCAGGTGCCCGCCCGGGAGATCAGCACCGCCATCATGGCCACCCGGGGCAGCGGCCCCATCCCGTACTGCCGGTCGACCCGGGCCCCCGCCAGGAACGTCTCCTGCCAGTAGCCGGGCACGTTGCTGGCCTGGATGTCCGGCGGGGTGAGCCGCGCGGTGACCGTCTCAAGCACCGCGTCCGGGAGCAGGCTCAGCACCGGCGCGATCCGGTCCAGCACGTCCAGGGCCGGCTCGCCGCGGCGGGCGATGACCTGCTCGCGGACCAGCCGGATCCGCTCGACGGGGTCGGGCTCGGCGACCGGCGCGGCGATGGTGATCCCGGTGATCCGGTTGCCCGCGGCCGGGTCGTCGGCGGTGCGCAGGCTGACCGGCAGGGCCAGCGGCAGCTCGCCCACGGGCACGCCCAGCGCCTCGTGGTAGCGGCCCAGACCGCCGCTCAGCGCGGCCAGGTACGCGTCGTTGACCGAACCGCCCGCCGCCTTGCCCGCCGCGCGCAGGTCAGCCAGCGGCACTTCCAGCACGTGGGTGCGGCTGACCAGGCTGCGCCGGCGCAGCAGGGGCGACGGCGCGACCGGCGGCGGACCGAGCACCCGCCGGGCCGAGACGGCGAAGCCGACCGCCTGCGTCACCGTGGACCCCGGCGCCCTGACCAGTCGGCCGGCCTCACCCGCCGCTCGACCCAGCAGTCGAACCCCGGTCGACAGGGTCGTCTCGGGCAGCCGGCGCAGGCTGGCGCGCAGCAGGTCGCCGCCGGTGACGTCGCGGGGGATGGGCACCGGCGGCATGGGCCGCGGGGCCGGGTCCCGCTCGGTGTCGTAGACCTGCTCGAACAGGGCGATCCCGCCCAGCCCGTCGGTGATCGCGTGGCTGAACTTGCTCAGCAGCGCCGCCCGGACCCCAGAACCGCCCTGCAGGCCCTCCACGTACACCGCCTCCCACAGCGCGCGCGAGGTATCCAGCGGCGACTGCAGCGTGACCTCGGCCAGGTCGAGCAGCTGGCGCAACGTGCCCGGCGCGGGCAGCGCGATCCGGCGCAGGTGGTAGTCCAGGTCGAAGTCGGGATCGACGACCCACCGCGGCGGGGTGGTCGGCAGCGGCGGGACCACGACCTTCTGCCGCATCCTGATGACCACCCGGCTGGCCCGGTCCATCGCCTCGCGCAGCCGGCCCAGTCGGCGGGCTGGTCCAGGAGCTCCACGCCGAGGAACGCCGACCGGGTGGCCGGGAGCGCTTCACCCCGGTACATCAGGTAATCCAGCGGACTGAGCTCGTCGGCCTGTCCGAGTGGCGGTGGCGGTTGGCCCATTGCGTCATTATCGTCTTCTCATGGAACGACAGCAGCGGCGCGGCCGGGTGATCGCGATGAACGCCGAGGAACTGACGTCGTTCCTGGGCGAGCAGCACACCTGCCGGTTCGCCACCACCGGGCCGGACGGCCCGCACGTCGCGCCGGTCTGGTTCGTCTGGGACGGGCAGGCAATCTGGGTCTACTCGCTCATCCGAAGCCAGCGGTGGGCCAACGTGTCCCGCGACCCCCGGGTCGCGGTCGTGGTCGACGACGGCCACCACTACCACGAGCTGCACGGCGTCGAGATCGAGGGCCAGGCCACCGTCGTCGGGCCCGTGCCGCGAACCGGCCAGGAAAACGAGAACGCGCCCGAGCTCGCCGAGCCCGAACGCCGGATGGCGGCCAAGTACTTCGGCGGCGGCGAGATGACCCACGACGGCCGGCACGCCTGGCTGCGCATCACCCCGCTGAAGATCGTCAGCTGGGACTTCCGCAAGCTCGCCACCCTGCAAGACAAGCTCGAGCAGCTGGAGAGGGAATGAGCGACGAGGTACTGGTCGAACGGCACGGCGCGGTGCAGGTCATCACGATCAACCGCCCGGAGGCCCGCAACGCCCTGAACGGGGCCGTGGCGGTCGGCATCCGCGACGCGGTCGACGAACTGGACGCGACGGCCGACCTGCGAGCCGGCGTGCTCACCGGGGCGGGCGGCACGTTCTCCTCCGGCATGGACCTCAAGGCGTTCCTGCAGGGGGAGGTGCCCGCCTTCCCCGGCCGCGGGCTGTGCGGCATCACTCAGACCCCGCCGCGCAAGCCACTGGTCGGCGCGGCCGAGGGCTGGGCCCTGGCCGGCGGATTCGAGCTTCTGCTGGCCTGCGACCTGGTGGTGGCCGGCGCGTCAGCCCGGTTCGGCGTGCCCGAGGTCAAGCGCGGGCTGCTCGCCGGGGCGGGCGGCGCCATGCTCTTGGCCCAGAGGATCCCGCGCGCTCTGGCCCTGGAGATGCTGCTCACCGGTGATCCGTTCGATGCCGCCCGCGCCGCCGAGATCGGCCTGGTCAACCGCGTCACAGACGATAGCCAGGCCCTGCCGACGGCGATCGAGCTGGCCGAACGGATCGCGGCCAACGGGCCCCTGGCCCTGATCGCCACCAAGCAGATCGCCGCCGGCGGCGCCGACTGGCCCGCCGACCAGCGCTGGGACCAGATGGCCGCCCTCATGGCCCCCGTCTTCGGCTCCGCAGACGCCCGCGAGGGCGCCCGCGCCTTCGCCGAGAAGCGCCCTCCCGTTTGGCAGGGGAAGTAAGCAGGGCTAACCGTCGGCTAGCTCCGCCGCGGCGTCCGGATCGGCGTCGAAGTAGCCCGGCATCCACGGCAGCACCTCGGCCCGGAAATTGCCTTCGCACTCCAGCTGGCACAGCACGCCGATGCCCGCCGTGGACATGCGGTGGATGAGAACGTAGGACGGCGGCAGGTTGAGCTGGCGCGCGATGTTGCTGGTGCGCATGTCGGTGACGCGGGCCGCCTCGCCGCGCAGCCACTCGCGGTTGAACTTGAACGAGTCCACCCTGGACGGCTCGGCCAGCGGCGCCAGGAACGTATAGAGCGCGTCCAGGTCGATCCGGACCCCGGGCCGCAGGAACCCGTGCTCCCGCAGCTCTCGCTCGACCGCGGAGATGTTCACCCCGTCGGAATCGTCGTGCATGATGCGCAGCAGGCGGCCGAAGAACGGCGGCAGCCCGTCCGGCAGGTGGTCGACCGCGCCGAAGTCCAGCACGCCCAGCCGGCCGTCGTCCAGCAGCCGGAAGTTGCCCGGATGCGGGTCCGCGTGCAGCAGCCCGGCCCGCCCCGGACCGGAGAACAGGAACCGGGTGAGCAGGATGCCGGCCCGGTCGCGGTCTTCCTTGCTGCCGTCGCTGATGATCCGGGACAGCGGGGTCCCGTCCATCCAGTCGGTGACCAGCACCTGGCCGGTGTGCATGACCACGTCCGGGATGTAAATGTCAGGGTCGTCGCGGTAGGCGTCAGCGAACGCCTGCTGGGACGAGGCCTCCAGGGAATAGTCGAGTTCCTCGGCCACCCGGTCCCGCAGCTCGTCCAGCAGCGGCCTGACCTCCAGCCCCGGCATCAGCAGCCCGAACAGCCGCCCGGCCCGGCTGAGCTGGTTGAAGTCGCTGATCAGCGCGCGTCCGGCGCCCGGATACTGGATCTTCACCGCCACCCGCCGGCCGTCGTGCCAAACGGCTTGGTGCACCTGCCCGATGGACGCCGCGGCGGCCGGCACGTCCGAAAAGGAAACAAACGACGACCGCCAGTCCTCGCCCAGCTCCCTGGCCAGGACCTGGTGCACGGTCCGGGCGGGCAGCGGGGGAGCGGACTCCTGCAGCCGGGTCAGCGTGGCCCGGTACGGCCCGGCGATCTCCGGGGGCAGCGCGGCCTCGAAGATGGACAGCGCCTGGCCCAGCTTCATGGCGCCGCCCTTGAGCTCGCCCAGGACCCGGAAGATCTGGTCCGCGGTGCGCCGCTGGATCTCCTCGGCCACCATCTCGGCGGGCCGCCCGCCGATCCGCTTCCCGACCCCCAGCGCCGTGCGCCCCGCCAGGCCGATCGGCAGCCCGGCCAGCTTGGCGGCCCGGGTCACCGGACTGCGCGGTACGTCGTTCACGTAGGCATTGTCCCGCACGCCGCGCAGCGCATAGAACCGTCGTCCGCCGGGCGCCGCCCCAAGTTCTGTCATCTCGTGCCTCCCTAGCGCCTGTTCTCTGCAACACACGCTAGGAGGCATCCGTTACCGCATCGTTACGGCTCAGCCCGCCCCCAAACGAGCCATCACGATAAGCAGCGCCGCACGAGCACGCCGGGTGCGGCGGCCAGGTCCGGCGCCGCCACTGCCAGTCCGGCAGCACCACCTCCAGCGTCCCGTTCACCGTGGCCGGCCCAGAAGAAACCGGGCCAGACGAAACCGGCCGGTCGATGAGCGCGAGCGCCTGCGCACAGGCCAGCGCGGCCGCCATGGCGGCCAGCCCGGTGTCGCAGGCCTGCGGCCTGACCCGGGCGAAGGTGGCCTGGGCCACGATCTTCGGCCAGGCCGGGTCGGCGTCGGCCTTGCGCAGGTCCACGCAGCGCAGGCAGGCCGAACGCCCCGGCCGCACCAGCGGCCCGATCACCCCGATCGCCTCGTCGGCCGATACGGCCAGGTGGGGCACGCGGTCGCGCAGCAGGCCATCGGTCAGGTCGGGCAGCACCGGCCGGGTCAGCACGACCAGGTCCGGGACGGTCCCGTCGTCGCTGGTGCGGCACCAGGGCGCGGCCCGCCCGACGGCCCGGGCCGCGCCCTCTTGCCGCGGCGAACCCAGGTCGGCCTCGATCAGCCCGGCGGGCGCGAGGTCCGCGGGCTCGGCGGGTTCCGGGTCGGCGCACACGACGTGCCCTACGCCCGAGGCGGCCAGGAAGCTGGCCAGGCACGCGCCGGTCCGGCCCGCCCCGTGGATCCGGACGAAGCAGGCCCGCCGGCGGGCCAGGGTGCGCGCCCCGCCGTCCCCGTCCGCGTAGGCCAGCGCCGCGGTAGCCAGTTCCGGGGCCAGCCGAGCCCGGGATGGCAGCCAGCCATTCAGGCCCAGCGGGAAGTCGTCAAGCACCCCCGCGTCGCCCAGCAGCACCAGGACCCGGCTCACCGCGTCGGCGGGGATGCCGTACGCCTGCGCCGTGGCGATCAGGCTGTCCCGGTCCCGGCTCCCGTCAAGCAGGCTGATCACGGCCGCGGCCGGCCCGAGCCCGCCCAGCGCGACCGCCCGCCGCGGATCCACACCGAACTGCAGCGTGTCCCGGTCCCGCCACACCGGCAGCAGTCCCGCCTTCATTGCCGGTCGCACGCGCTACCTCCCGCTCCCGGGGGCGCGCCCTTCCCGCTCACTCATGGCGACATGCTGCCACCTCCCAGTGACATTCCGCTCGTCGCATCCCGTGATTGTGGATACCTACCCACTCCGGCAGTTAACGATCGTCAGCACTTAATTTCAGCGAGGCGCAGATTAAGCGCTCAGCCCCACGTCGGTTAAGTGCCGCTCGCGACGATCGGAGTATCCGGGACACCGGACGACCGGAACCGAGAACAGATCAGGTTACGGCCGCGCCACCTCACCGAGGAGGAGAAGATGACAGAACGACCGCGATGCCCGCAAGACCAGAATTTCAGCGTCATAACCGGGTTCCTCACTCCAGGATCTGATACCGGTCCCGGGGCACTGGATGGCAGCATCTCGGTGCACGTGCTCGACCCGACCGAGAACAACGAGCGGGTCCGGGCCGTGGAGGTTAGCGACCCCTGGAACCTCGAAGTCGACTGGTGCATCTGCGGCCGCTTCGCCGACCTGGTAGGCGGCTGCTGGTGCGTGCAGGTCTTCATCGACGACATCGATGGCGTCGCGCCAACTCACGGGCCGCTCGGCTCCAGAAAGGTGGCCGTGGATACCGGGACGACCGCCGAAGGAGAAGATACCTCCACGAGGTGCTTCACGACCACCTTTGAATTTCCGGCCGGCTCGGTCGGGGCCGGTGTCTACGACCTCGTCGTCCTCATCACCCTGTCCAACGCTGACTGTGACGACGAGAAGGCTCGCCTGGTTCAGGACATGGTGGGCTGGGCGGAGATCCCCGTTCTGGTCTTCTTCGACGAAGACGCGCCGTTCTGCCCGCCCGTCCGGCGCTAACCGTGGCCGTGACCGGGACCCGGGGGTGACGTGCCACCACCGGATGAGGCCCTCCGGGGTCCCGGTCAGCGGCGTACTGCCCGAGCAAGGAGCACCAGGTGACGCAGAGTGGTGACCCCCAGTCCAGCAGCACAGGGCCGTCCGGCGACGACTTCCGGAAGATCGACGGCATAGGCCGCATACTCGAGCGGCGCCTGTGGGACGCCGGGATTCTCACGTATAGCGATCTGGGGCAGCGCACCCCGGAAGAAATCGCCGCGATCCTGCCGTCCACCGCCGGGATATCCGCCGAACGCATCGCCAGCCAGGACTGGACCGGGCGGGCTCGCGAACTCGCAGAGCATCCACCCGAGGCATCCGTCCCGCGCCAGCACTACGCCGCCTTCTACGTCGAATTCCTCCTCGAGTCCGACAACAGCGTCCGCGGTACCAGGGTTCATCATCACCAAACGGACGCTCGCGAGTCCTGGGCGAGATGGGATGAGGAGAAACTGCTCACCTTCCTGCGCGACCGGATACCGCTACCCGCCGCGGCAACTCCTGGCCCGGCCACTCCTGCCGATGCGCCCGCCGCCCCTGAGCCGGTTCAGGCGCAGATAGGTGCGCCGGCTGAGACGCAGGCAGAAGATCAGGGGCCGGGAAAGGCCGAGCCCGCATCGGCGGGCCAGTCGCCGGCCCCGCTCCCGGCTGGTTGCCGTCCTGGTCCCTGATCATCGAGGAACTCGCGCCCATCCGTGATGGTCAACCCAGCCATACCCTTCCTTCCGGCGAACCGCGCTCGGTGCGCCTCACCATGCGCATCAACTCAGCCGGCCCGTCCATCCAAGACAGCTTTGACTTCTCTGCCACGATCGCCGCCCGTAGGTTCGGAGGTCACGATCGCTTGCCCCTGGCGACCACTCACGGGACAGTTCGCGGAGGCGATCTTGTTTCGGTCGAGGTGACCGGGCCGGCCGTGTCCGCTGACCTATACCGCCTGGTGGCAACCGTGGACATCTACCCTGCTCATCACTCCCCGGACGAGCCCCCTCTCTATCAGAAGCGCGCCTCCGGGGATCTCATGCGGGTCGCCGATGCCCCGCTGGGCTCCGCCCCGGCCGTGGCCTAACCTCTGGACGGGGCTTCAGACGCTCGCGCGTCCCTGTATACGGTAAAACAACTCCGTGGTGGACGGTGCTGGCAATAGCTGGAGTTCCTGGTGCAGCGCGGCAGCACACGAGTGATACTGGCGCAGGGCGAGCTGGGGTTGTCCTCGGCGGCTATGGCAGCGCATTAGCAGGCAGTGGGCGTCTTCGCGGCATGTGTCGTAGTTCAGGATCCTCAGGCAACTTTCGGCGCAGCCGACATAGTCTCCGGCTGAGAATCGCAGGCGGGCGAGCTGGTCGAGAGCGTCGAGATAGCGTAGCCGCAGGTGTTCCCGGGTTACGATGCCCCATGATTCGTCTGGGTCATCCGCCAGGAAGTCGCCCTGGTAGAGGCTGACCGCCATTTCGAAGTCGGATTGCGCCTGCGCGGCTTCGTCATTGTTAAGGTGCTGCTCGGCGGATTTCAGCCTCTCCTCGAACGCCTCGACATCGACCCAGATGTCAAGATCCGGTGCGATGAAGTAGGAGCAGTCCTTGCAGATCACGATCGGGTGGTCCCCGGCTGCGGTGCGTAGCGTCCGGCGGAGTCCATGGATTGCGACGTTGAGGCTGTTACGTGCGGCATCGGCGGACGACTCGGGCCAGAACACGGCCATCAGCCGGTCTCGCCGCACTCTGCTATGCCGGTGGACGACGAGGTACTCGAACACAGCCCGCCCCCGTCCCGACGCCCAGGTTTCGACGCTCCGGTCGCCGAACGCCACCCGCAACTCGCCAAGCAGGTGGACGGTGGCGGCGGGCTGCAGCTCAGGAGCGTCGGCCGCGACAGACCTGGTAGGCGCGCGCGCTGCCCTCTCCCGGTGAGGTGGCGGCTTCTGGCGGCGCCATGGGCTCGTCCGCAAGATCCGGCGAGGCAGCCGCCGCCATCCGGACGGCTGGGCATCCAGGTCTTCTGCTCCGGCTGGATCCAAGATGGTTGCCGGTGAGGCACGGGCTATCTGCTCGCCTAGTTGCGCCAGTGCCGCCCAGGAACCCACGCTCGCCAGGCCTTCCGCGACTCGGACGGCTGTGTCGGCGACACGATCGGCAGCATGAGCCTCCTGGTAGAGGAAGATCGCCTGCCCTGCCGCTCCTTTGCGGGCTAGGTGATCCCCGATCACGGTGAGTTCCGCCGGATCGAGGCCCGTGAGCCTTTTAGCGGATCGCAAAGGACCACGCCATGGGTGGATCAACTGCCGCCATCCATCGGCAAGGTCCAGCCACCATGGCGAACCCGGTTGCGGTAGATCGTGTGCTTCAATTGTCTCGCGCCCGGCGCAGGCCGCGATCGCTGGATGCCACAGGCCCAGCCGGGACGCCGTGGCCAGGGCTGTGCAGGTGTAATCGTCGGTATGATCAAGCAGCCTTCCGGATAGGTCAGCGAGCAATTCCTGGCGGCTGCTGGCACGGGTGATCGCTTCGGCAAGAGCCGCAGACCCGAGGGCGGTGCCGACCGAGAACATTGCTTCCAGCGCTGCGCCGGCCCCGCCGGTTACGGTGACGATGCGATCGAGTATCGCAGGGGTCAATTCCAGGCCAGCAGCCGCGGCACCGTGTTCCGCCGCGTGTTGATCTAGCCGTAGCTGCTCAGGCCCGAGGACTACGCCATCGACGAATAGGTGCCAGGAGCGCTGCTGGGCGCAGCCGGCCAGGATGATGTCAAGACCGTCCTGTGCAGCGGATTTTAGTGAACGCACGAGCAGGCTGAAAGGCGGGCTGCGACTACTGTCCAGTTGTTCCGTATCCTCTAGAACCAGCGCCGCCGGCCGTGCTGCTGCCGCGCTCAGCACCTCGCCGAGCAGTTGATAGGCCCGTCGCCATTCACCTCGGCGAGCCCAGTGGGTGGCCGTCCTCCAGACCTCAGCCGACTGTACGGTGTGAAGCCTGGTCAAAGCGCCCAGCAAGGTGAGCAACAGCTGCCCCGGATCGTCATCCTGGGCCGTCAGGCGTACCCAGATGAGATCCGCGTAGCGCTGACGCAAGAGCGCAGCCAGCGTGCCCAGCATCAGGAAATCCCATGGCGCGGACAGGACCACGACAGATGCCCAGCCAATGTGCTCCAGGCCGGGCCAAGGCAGCAGCATATGCTGCGCTGGGACGGCGATCGCGTAACTGCCTTCCAGTCGCCTAAAGCCGCCCAGCGGTACAATCGCGTCTGGACGTTTCTGCAACGGGACTAGCGTCCTGGCTTCGAACGTCATGCATCCCCCAGGCTCCGTCGATCTCCATGACGAACAGCCCACTCCGCATACGCCGCTCTTATAAAGGTCTTTACACTCCGTTGAAGTGCTATGTCAAGATATACGAATAAATGCGCGGCTTAGCGATCGGGAACTAAGCCATTGCCGGGTCAGATCTGTCCCCAAACTGGTGTAACCTGGTTTCTGAGGCCGCTTCTGTCCCATCCCTAAACCTTAAAATTGCTATCAGGCAAGCAAATATTCCGCGCCGATTAACGCTTTATTCGGTCCCGCAGGCGCGGTAGCCGCCAGCCCGGCCCGGTGGCCGCCACGATGGTCGTGATCAGCGCGGCCAGCGGCAGGGCGGGCACCCCGTCGGCCGCGGTCGCCACCAACAGCCCGCACAGGCTCGCCCCGGCCACCAGCCCGATCAGGACCCCGAACCGCCGTAGTCCGTGCGGCGGGCCCTGCCCCGGGCTGGCCAGCGAGGACACCAGTACGGTCAGCGTCCCGGTCAGGTAGGTGGTCGACACCTCGGTCAGGCCCATGTCCTTGACCGCGGAGGACTGCATGCCCATCGCCGCGGCCAGCGTGGCCAGCAGGCCGAACTGCGCCCATCCGGCCGGGTCGGCCCCGGTGACCTCCCAGCCCACGGTGAACCCGGCCAGCAGGGTCAGCTCCGCGAGCAGGACCCAGATGACGTGGGTCGGCAGCACGTCGGCCCGGTTGGTGTCCGGGCCGGACTGGGCGTGCTTGACGCCGTTCGCGATCCAGGTGCCCACGGCCACGCCGGCGATGTAGCCCGCGATCGAGACCGCGGTGTGGCTGGCCAGGGTCAGCGACCCGCGCGCCACGGCCAGGCCCCACAGCACGATGTTCCCGGTCATGACGCTGGTAAAGACGGCGCCCAGCCGGGTGAAGCTGGCCACGTCGGCCGCGCCCGACGCGAAGGTCAGCGCGATCGCGATCACGGTCAGGATCTGCTGTCTCGGCCTGGTGTCCATCGCCCGATACGTTAGTCCGGGTCCACCCGGACGGCCCGGGCCCACGCCGGAGCGTCCGGTGCGCGCGGCCCGAGCAGCCCGATCACGACCCGCGTCCCCTTCGGCGCCGCCGTCGGCCACGGCGTGTACCCGTCGGTGAGCACGACCGTGATGGCGGGCCGGGGCCGCAGCGCGACCGCCGCCGCGATGCCGGTACCCATGTCGGTCCCGCCCCCGCCGACCAGCTGGACCTGGCGGGCCGAGCTGACCCGCTGGGCCGGCCCGGCGGCGTAGTCGCAGGCCAGCACGCGGACCTGCCGGGCCATGCCCAGCGCCCGCATCAGCCCCTCGACCTCGGCCAGCGCCGCGGCCAGCAGGTCCTCGGTCATGCTGCCCGAGGTATCGCAGACCACCGCGACGTCGGGCACCGGCCGGCGCAGCGCCGGGAGCACGACGTTCCCGGCCACGGCGGCCCGCCGCGACGGCCGCCGGTAGGAGTAGTCGACGGCGCCCGAGACCTCGGCCACCGCCCGGCGCAGTTCGGCCGCGAGCACCTTGCGCCAGTTGACCTTCGGGTTGAGGATCTCTTCGGCCCAGCGCAACAGCCCGCCCGGCACGTTCCCGGCCTGCTTGCTGTGCGCGATGACGTCCTGCGCCACCTGCCGGCGCAGCAGGTCGGCCTGCCAGGCGGGCAACGCCGGCGGCCCGTCGTCCGGCCGCGGGACCCCGTCGGCGCCGCTTCCGCAGTCAAGCCAGTCGCCGCCGCCGCCGCCGGTCTTTCGCCAGCGCTCATTTTTTTTTCGGCCGAACGGTCCGTCGTGCTCGCCTCGAAGTACTGCTCAGCCAGCAGCCCGTCCGGGGCGCCCAGGTCGGCCGGCAGCACCGGCCGTCCGGGCAGGTCCAGCCCGGCCGGGACCAGGTCGTCGTTGATCTCCGCGTCAGCCGCCTTTATCCAGCGCTGCGCGTCGTGCGAGCGTACTCCGGCCGCCTGGGCCCGCTCGGCGTGGGTGCGCAGCAGGTGGCAGACGTGGTGCACGAGCACGCTGCCCAGCTGGGCCGCGGTCCAGGCCGCGGTCAGGTCCGGGTCGGCCCGCATCCGCCAGCTCTCGTCCACCGATACCGTCCCGCTCCCGGGCGCCGCGACCACCTCGGTGCCGAACAGCCCGGTGGCCAGGTACGGGAACCGGTCGGTAGCCCACAGCCGGGCCGCCGCCAGCCCCTGGATCCCGCGCTCAGTCACAGCGACTCAGCCATTGAGCAAGCCGGCGGCCCGGAGCACCGGGGCGAACAGCCGGACCTCCTCGGGCAGCGCCGCCCCGTCCGGACGGCACCGGGCCAGCACGCGCGCCGCGGCTGCCGCCATGTCCAGCGCCGCGTCCGCGGCCAGCCCCAGGACCTGCCAGCCGGCCGTCCAGCGTTCCGGGGTCGGGTTCGAGGCGACCGCCGAGGCGATCGAGGCCAGTGCGGCGTAGGCCCGGTCGCCGCGTTCGGGCAGGCGGAACGAGGCCGGGTCGGCCAGCACCTGCTCCGGGTCGGGCAGGTCCATCTCCACCAGCCAGGCCAGGAGCTCCACCCCGGCGCCGTCGCCCACCGCGCCCCGGATCAGGGCCGAACGCGCCTCGTCCGACGCGCCCGACGCGCCCGCGGCCGCCATCAGGCGGCCCGCCATCTCCCAGGTCCGCGGGGACGGCCAGCCACGTCCGGCCGCGGCCGCGTCGGTCGGCGGGGCGCACGCCAGCGCGGGCCGGACGTGCAGGAACGCGGCGACCAGGCCGCGGGACAAGATCTCCTCGGCCTGCCAGCCGTCGGGCAGCAGCGGGACCTCCGGTGCCGCCCAGCCGCCCGCCAGGCCGTCGGCCACCGCGCGCGGGCTGGCGTGCCAGGACAGGTGGCACAGCCGGTTGGCCAGCGGCGCGGACAGGTCCCAGCCGTCCGCGGCCTGCTCGGGCGGGTTGGCCGCGGCCACCACCGCGACCTCGTCCGGCAGGGTCAGGTCACCCACGGCCCGTTCCAGCACCACCCGGAGCAGCGCCGCCTGCACCGCGGGCGGCGCGGTGGACAGCTCGTCGAGGAACAGCAGGCCGTGCCCGGCCTCGGCCAGCCGCCGGGCCCAGGCCGGGGGAGCGAACCGGACCACGTCGCCGACCACGATCGGCAGCCCGGCGAAGTCCGAGGGCTCCCTGATCGAGGCGATGACCGTCTCGCAGGGCAGGTCCATGGCGTGGGCCATGGCCCGGATGGCCGACGTCTTGCCGGTCCCGGGGGCGCCCCACAGCAGCACCGGCACCCGCGCCGCCACCGCGACCCCGAGCGCCTCCGCAGCCGGATTATCGTTCATATGCTGTGTTTTCCCACTCGCCTCCGGGGCGCCTTTTAGGCATTGCCTTCCCTCGTCGCTCCTTCGTCGCTCCTCAGTCCAGGCAATGCCGCGCCCCTTTGGCTCGCGGGGGAGGCCCGTTTGGCTTGCTCATATCTCCCAGTGTGGGACATCGCCTGGACTGCCGTGCACGACCAGCGGCTCGGGCTCGGCGCCCGGCGCACGCAGCCCGAGCACCCGGGCCGTCGGCCAGCCCGGCTCCTGCACGGCGACGATCAGGTGCCGCCCGACCCGGGCCAGTCCGCAAGCCCAGACGCGGGCCAGCCACCCGGCGGGCAGGCTGACCCGCAGCCGGCGGTCCGCGCCGTACCCGGTCAGCTCGCTCGATCCCCAGCTGCGCCCGGCGTGCAGGCTGACCACGACCTGGTCGGGGTCGATCCCGAGCCACTCCTCGGCCACCGGGGCCAGCCGCCCGGTGATCGCCGCGACCAGCGCGGGGCCCGAGCCGGCCTGCTCCCCGCCGCCCCGTGCGGCATGCGCCGCGGCCACCTGCCCGCTCAGCCGGACCTGGAAGCCGTACCCCAGCGCGAGCAGCGACAGGACGTCGTTGCGGCGCCGCTGGGCCTTGACCCGTTCCTCCTGCATCTGCCGCTGCCGGGCGCCCGCCCGGGCCAGGGTCGGCTTCGACGGGCTGGCCAGCCGCATCGGCGTGCGCCGCGCGGGGCCGGTCACCGCGCTGTCCGCCTGTTCGGCCGCGAGCACGTCGTCCCAGTCGATCGCGATCTGGTCGGCCGGGCCGCGGGGCCCGATGGCCAGCACCGACAGGTCCTCGGCGTGCCGGGCCCAGGCCTGCGCCACCTCGACGCACCGGGCCTTGTCCCCGCCCAGGGCGGCGAGCACCAGCTCGCCCTCGGGGTCGGGATGCGACGGCAGGTCCAGCGATCCGGCTTCCCAGCGCACGGTGTGCCGGCCCGTCCCGCACGGCACCTGCGTTTCGCAGCTGGGCAGGCAGGTGAACCACGCTCCGTTCGGCTCTGTTGGCTCCCGGGGGGACGACCCCCCGGAACCCCCCGATGAACTCACCGCGGATACCCCCAGCACAGCGGCACCGTGACGCGGACCTCAGCCGACTGCCCGGTGGCCAGCACGTCGATCCACGCGCAGGACCGGGTCAGCGGCGGGGTCAGCCGCAGCGTGAGCGTGGCCTCGCCCTCCTCGTGGTACCAGCCCGCCGGACGGGCAGCATGCCAGCGCCCGGCGCCGTCCCGGACCCACATCGACAGCGGGAAGGCCATGTCCAGGCCCAGCGCCCCCTGCTGCACGCCCGACAGCTGGCCCAGCGCCAGCGCGTCCATCCAGGTGCCCCCGTCGTAGTTGTGCAGGCCGAGCAGGACCAGCCGGATGCCCTCCAGTTCGGGCAGGGCGGCGGCCACGGCGGCGAAGCCGTCCCCGGCCGTGGCCGTCTCGGGTTTCCTGCGATGGTAGTGCGTGAGCATGCTGAGCCACGGTTCGGGCAGGTCCGGCGCGGGCGCCGCGGTGATCCCGTGCCCGCCGATGCGCAGGCTCGCGCACAGCGCGGCCAGCCGGGCCGGCACCGGGCTGCGCGGGGACAGAACCTCGGCCGCCTCGAGCGCGGCGATCGTGGCGCCCAGGCCCCCGGCCAGGTTGGTGACCAGCCCGGCTAGCGGGGCCCGGTGGGGCGGGGCGGGCGAGGTGGTGGCCAGCCGGGAGTGCCAGTCCACCTGGTACTCCGGGGCCAGCGCGAGCAGCCGCTCCGCGATCCGGTTCAGCAGGTGCTCGCCGACGCTGAGGTTGATCTCGGTGATCTGGGGCTCGGGTCGTTCGGCCCGGCGGCGCAGGTCGACGCGGACGGCCTGCTCGCCGGGTGCGGTGATCTCGAGCCAGCCGATGTCGGGCGGCGGATCCGGGCGCAGGGTCAGGTCGCAGGTCGATTCCGGCCGTCCCTTGGTGGCGAACACCAGGTCGTAGGGCCGACCCCGGTCGTCGGTCACGGTGATCGCCTCGACCGGCGGCAGGTCGTGATGCCGCGAGCCCAGCGGGTCCCGGGTCCGCCAGGTGGCGGTGAAGCGGGCGCCGGCCGCGGTGTGCGCGTACGACATGAGGTCGAGCTCGCCGCTGATCAGCTCGTCGTGGAACAAGATCATCTGCCCCACCGGGACGTACTGGTCCGGTCCGTCCGGCGGAGCTGGTCCGGCTGGCGGGCCCTCCGGCGGTACGGTGTCCGCCGGGGATGGGGCGGGCGCCGGGGCCGGCACGGCCGGCATCAGATGGCCCATCCGAGCCAGCGGACGGCCGCCGGCGAACCGGCGCGGGCCCAGGCGCGGACCCGCCGAGCTCCGCACGGCCACCTCGGGGAGGCGCCGCGTGGCCACGGCCAGCTCCGCGTCGGCCAGGATGGCCTCGGCGGTCTGCAGGTCCAGCGCCCTGACCGCGGTCAGGGCCCACGCCGCCCGGGTCAAGGTGATCGGCGCGGTGACGAACGGAGCGTCGGCCGACCGCGGCGCCGGCGGCGAGGCCAGCGCGGGATCGCGCAGCTCGGCCTCGGCCAGCAGCCGCAGGTAGGTCTCCGCGCGCTCGCGGTTCATGCTCTAATTGTCCGGCATTTCCCGGTCTGTCCCGACCGTCACCACGACCCGGGCCCGGGCGGTCCGTCCCGTCCCCCGCCTGACCCACCAGGGCAGGCCGGCGTAACCACGCGGTACGGCAGAATCACAAAACGATAATGAAAATACGCGAACGCCTTTACCGGCGGCCGGAAAGTACCGCTAATCCGGAATTATCTTAATTCCGCGGTGACCTTTTGCCCGGGCGCGTCAGGCCGTTGTCGTGACCGGCTGGGTCGCGACTGGCTGGGGGGTCGCATCGGCCGGGGTCCAGCAGCGGACGATGTCGCGCATGGACAGCAGCCCGGCCACGTCGTTGCCCTCGACCACGACCAGGTGCCGGAACCCGCCCCGGACCATCTCCGCGGCGGCTTCCTCCAGGGTCCAGTCGGGGGACGCGTACACCAGGTGCTCGGTGCGGTGCTGCGCGACCAGTTCGGCGTCGGGATCTTCGCCCGCGGCGATCGAGTCGAGGAGGTCGCGTTCGGTCAGGATGCCGATGCCCGCGTGCTCCGCGTCGATCACCACCGCGGCTCCGATCCGGCGCTTGGACATCAAGCGCGCGGCCTGGCGCAGCGTGTGCGCAGGCCCGATGGTAAGGACAAGGTGGGACATGCCGTCTCGTACCTTCACGAGGTATCGCACCCCCTGGTTCCGGCGCTTGTGAACTTGTGACGTCCATCAAGCATCGGTGATATCACCTCAGAGAGCAAGACCCTTGCTACTCAGCTGAGCCAGCACGTCGTCGTGCAGGTGGCCGTTGGTGCAGACCGCGCTGCCGCCGTCGGGCCTGGTCTCGCCCTCCAGCGAGGTGAACCGCCCGCCCGCCTCGGTGACGATGATCTGCAGCGCGCACAGGTCCCACAGGGACACCTCGGGCTCGGCGGAGATGTCGCATGCACCCTCGGCGACCAGCATGTGCGACCAGAAGTCCCCGAACGCGCGGGTCCGCCACACCGCCCGGGTCAGCCCCAGGAAGTTGTCCAGCATCCCGCGTTCGGCCCACCCGCCCAGGCCCGAGTAGGACATGGACGCGTCGCCCAGCTTGGTCACCCCGGACACCCGGCAAGGCGAGGCCTTGGTCAGGCTGCGCCCGGTCCACGCCCCGCCGCCCAGCGCGCCCCACCACCGGCGGCCGAGGGCGGGCGCCGACACCACGCCCACCACCACGTCCGCGCCGTCCATCAGCCCGACCAGCGTGGCCCAGACCGGGACGCCGCGCACGTAGTTCTTCGTCCCGTCGATGGGATCCAGGACCCAGCAGCGCGGCCCGAAGCCGGTCCGGCCGAACTCCTCGCCGAGCACCGCGTCGCGCGGCCGGGCCCGGCGCAGCACGTTCCGCAGCGACTCTTCGGCCGCCTGGTCGGCATCGGACACGGGCGTCAGGTCGGGCTTGGTCTCGACCCGCAGGTCGAGCGCCCGGAACCGCCTGGTCGTAATGTCGTCGGCGGCATCTGCGAGGACATGCGCGAAGCGCAGGTCGTCGTCGTAGCGGACCACCCGCGAAACGGTACCGCTTGGGACATCTCCGTCGCCAGCGGGCCCATCCCGGGCGCGTCATACTGGAATGCGATGAACGACAACCCGGACGGCCTTCTCGCCGACCCGCCGGTCCAGTTGCGGGCGTTCGTCCGCGACGGCCGGATCACGGCGATGCCGGCCAAGCGCCCCCGCCGGCGGCTGCTGCTCGATCAGGTGGCCCAGGCCTTCGAGCCCGGCCGCCGCTACCCCGAGCCGGTCGTCGATGAGATCCTCAAGGCCGTCTTCGACGACCACTGCGCCCTGCGCCGGTACCTGGTCGACGAGTCGTTCCTGTCCCGCACCGCGGACGGCATCTACTGGCGCTCCGGCGGCACGGCCGGCTAGCGGTATCGCGACCACCTGGCCTGGGTGCCCGAGCACCGGGGCGGCTGGCGTTCGCCGAGCGGGCCCGCCGCGAGCTGCTGGCCACCGGGGAGACCGTCCGCAAGCGCACTGCCGCCACGCGCGACCAGCTCACCCCGCAAGAGGCCCAGATCGCGCGGCTGGCCCGGGCGGGCCTGTCGAACCAGGAGATCGCCGCCCAGCTGTTCCTGTCCGCGCGGACGGTCGAATGGCACCTGGCCAAGGTTTTCACCAAGCTCGAGATCAGCTCCCGCCGGCAGCTCCAGCAGGCGCTGCCCGACGGGGCCGGCGCCGGGCCGATGGCATAACCGGCCGCCCAAAGCGCAGCACACTAGTCGGTTTCTTCCCTGCTGCCCAGCAGCCGGCGCAGCGAGTCCAGGCGCGCCTCGGCGTGGTGCTCGCGGGCCCACTCCTCCAGCCCGCAGTCGGGGGAGAGGTGGTCGCAGCCCGGCGGGCACCCGGCCGTGCCCTCGGCCAGGTCGCCGAACGCCTCCACCACCCGGTCCAGGCTCACGTTCCCCAGCCCGAAGCCGCGCAGGCCCGGCGTGTCGATCAGCCAGCCGTCGCCCAGCGGCAGCGCCACCACGGACGACGAGGTGTGCCGGCCCCGGCCGGTCACCGGGTTGACCACGCCCGTGGTCCGGGCCGCCGCCGGGACCAGCGTGTTCACCAGCGTGGACTTGCCTACCCCGGACTGCCCGATGAGCACGCTGATCCGGCCGGTCAGCACGTTCCTGACCCGGGCCAGCGTGCGCGGCGCCAGCGGCCGCCGGGTGGTCAGCATGGGCAGGTCGAGCGGGGCGTAAAAGGCGCGGACCTTGCGCGGTGAGGCCAGGTCGGCCTTGGTCAGCAGGAGCAGCGGGTCGAGGCCGGCGTCGTACGCGGCGACCAGGCAGCGGTCGACGAAGCGCAGCCGGGGCGGCGGCTGGGCCAGCGCGCAGACGATCACCATCTGGTCGGCGTTGGCCACGATGATCCGTTCGGTCGGATCGGTGTCGTCCGGGGAACGCCGCAGGGCGCTGGTCCGCGGCTCGACCCGGACGATCCGGGCCAGCGAGTCGTCGCCGCCGGACGTGTCGCCGATCAGCGCCACCCGGTCGCCGACCACCACCGAGCCCCGGCCCAGCTCGCGGGCCTTCATGGCCACGACCAGCCCGTCGTCGGTCATGCAGCCGTACCGGCCGCGGTCCACGCTGGTCACGAAGCCCGGCACCGCGCCGGAGTGCGCGGGCCGCCGCCTGGTGCGCGGCCGGGAACCGCGGCCGGGACGGACCCGGACGTCGTCCTCGTCGAGCCGCTCGTACCGCGAGCTCAGCGGCCCGCTCCTAGCATGTCCGCCCACACGTCGGTGAACTGGGGGAACGTCTTGGCTACGGTCTGCGCGCCGGCCACCCGCAGGCCCGGCACGGCCAGGCCCAGGACGGCCGCCGCCATCACCATCCGGTGGTCGTCGTAGCTGCCGAACGGTCCGTCCGCCGCCTGCGCCCGCAGGGGTCGTGGCCGGACCCGCAAGCCGTCGGGCAGTTCGGTGACGTCCCCGCCGAGCGCGTTGATCTCCTTGGCCAGCGCGGCCAGCCGGTCGGTCTCGTGCCGCCGGGTGTGCGCCAGGCCGGTGAACACCGACGGCGTGCCGGCCAGCGCCGCGGCCGCGGTCAGCACCGGCGCGAGCTCGGCGACGTCACGCAGGTCGGCGGTGATGCCGCGGACCGTGCCCGGCCCCGAGACGGTCAAGCCGTCCGCGCCCACCTCGCACCGTGCCCCCATCCGGGTCAGCACGTCCAGGATCGGCCCGGCCGCCTGCAGGCTGTGTCCATTTCCGGCCCGCGGCCAGCCGGGCAGGCTGAGCGTCCCGCCGGTCACCAGCGCCGCGGCCAGGAACGGCCCCGCGTTGGACAGGTCCGGCTCCACGGTGACCGACCCCAGGTCCAGCCGTCCAGGCCGGACCCGCCAGCCGTCCGGGCGTTCCGCTCCGGACCGTGACTCGGTGACTTCGGCCCCCGCCGCCTGGAGCATGCGGACGGTCATGGCGATGTGCGGCGCGGAGGGGATGGGCGGGCCCTCGTGCCGGATCTCGATGCCCTGGCCGAACCGCGGCGCCGCCAGCAGCAGCCCGGAGATCAGCTGCGACGAGCCGGACGCGTCCAGGGTCACCGTGCCGCCGCGAACCCCGCCCTGCCCGAGCACGGTGAACGGCGCCGTGCCGCGGCCGTCGTCCTCGATGCGGGCACCGAGGTCGCGCAGCGCCGCCAGGATCGGGCCCACCGGGCGCTGCCTGATCCGCTCGTCGCCGTCGAAGTGCACCTGCGCCGAGGTCAGCGCGGCGACCGCGGGCAGGAAGCGCATGACCGTGCCGGCGTTGCCCACGTCGACGCTGACCCGCGACCCCGCGGGCGGCTGCCCGGCCGTGACCCGCCACCCGGAAATGGATCCCGAAGCGGACACCGCCGGGGATCCGTCCGCGTCGTCCGCGACCTCGGTCCCCAGGGCCCGCAGCGCGTCCGCCGCGAGCAGGGTGTCGCGGGCCCGCAGCGGGTTCGCGATCCGGGCCGGCCGGTCCGATAGGGCGGCCAGGACCAGGGCCCGGTTGGTGATGGACTTGGAGGCGGGCAGCCAGATCCGGGCGCTGACCGGACCGGCCGCGGCGGGCGCGGCCCAGGTCCCGTCCTGGTCGTCGGCATACATAACCCTGAGGTTATCGTTTGCTAGCCCGTCCGCCGGCGCGGGAGCATGCGCCTGGCACTGTGTCCGCCCCGCAAGTTTGACGGAGCGGGATTTTGGTTATGAAATGCCAATCCAGGCTTAACGGGACGTGTCCGGATTCCATTCACTGAGGGAAGTTTGCATGTGCGGTCGCTTCGTGTCGGCGCGTAAGCGCCTTGAGCTCCTCGAGGAGTTCAGCATCGAGCGGGACCGCGTCGCCGACGGACCCGACCCGGAGCCCGGTCCGGACTACAACGTGGCGCCCACCCGGCGGGTGTACGCAGTCATGGAACCACGTCCGCGCGACGAGGAGCCGGAGCGGCCGCAGGCCCGCGAGCTGCGCGTGGTGCGCTGGGGCCTGATCCCGTTCTGGGCCAAGGACGCCTCGGGCGGCGGCAAGCTCATCAACGCGCGTGCCGAGACCGTCGCGGTCAAGCCCGCGTTCCGGCGCGCCTTCACCAAGCGCCGCTGCATCATTCCCGCCGACGGCTACTACGAGTGGCAGGCCGTCACCGAGGACGGAAAACAGCGCAAGCAGCCCTACTACATCTACCGGAAGGACGGTGAGCCGCTGGCCTTCGCCGGGCTCTACGAGCTCTGGCGCGATCAAGCCCTGCCCGATGACCACGAACGCGCCTGGCTGTGGACGGCCGCGATTATCACGACCCAGGCAACCGACGATGTCGGCCAGATCCACGACCGCATGCCCATGGTGATCACTCGCGATCACTGGGCCGACTGGCTTAACCCGGACAACTCCGAGCCTGGCCAGCTTCAAGCGACAATGCTGCCCGCGATGGCCGGCGGCCTGACGTCGCATTCCGTTTCAACGGCTGTCAACTCCGTGCGGAACAACGGACCCGAGCTCATCGTGCCGCTTTCCGCCGACCAGGAGCGGCCGCCCGGCAAGTTGTTCTGAGTCCGCGGCCCGGCGGCCGTGGCTCACCCGAGCCTGGGCTGCGCAGCGTACGCGGACGGGAGGCGAGGACACCAGTGGAGATAACCGTCGCCCGTAAGCGCCTTGAGGAGATGCGCGACGACCTGGACCGGTCGATATCCGTCCTGCAGGGCGAGCGTCCCGCGCCCCTGGCCGGATCGGGGTATCCGCAGGACTCGGCCGACGCGGGATCCTCCTTGTCCGAGGCCGATCGTACAGAAGCGATCCTGCACTCGGCCCGCGGCCAGCGAGACGAGGTGCTTGCCGCGCTCGGGCGCATCGAGGAGAGCACCTACGGGCGATGCGTCGACTGCGGGGGCGACATTCCCGAGGGCCGGCTCGACGCGCGGCCCGACGCGGCCCGCTGCGTCGGCTGCCAGGCTAAGCGCGCCCGCCGTCGCTAGCCCTTCTTGACCGCCGAGATCACCAGCTGCGCGCCCAGTGACTCATCGGATCGCGCGGCCAGTTCGGCGCGGACCAGCTTGGCCAGGCTGCCCGGGTCGCGGCGCAGCACGTGCGTGACCATCGACTCGGAGAACACGGTGCGCGGCCGGATCCAGTTCACCGTCAGGCCCGCCCCGGTGAACAGCTCGCGTGCCTGGTCGGGGCCGTAGCACCGGGTGATGGTGCCGTCCGGCCAGGGCACCAGCACCACCTCGGCGTACGGCAGGTCGACCAGGTGCGCCCAGTGGTTCTGGTCGGCGAGCACCGCCATGCCCAGCACGAGCGAGTCGACGCAGGCCAGCACCCGCCCGGCCGGACGCAGCACGCGCGCGATCTCGGCGATCATGGCCTCGGCGCCCAGGTGGGTGGACAGCGCGCGGTCCTCGGCCAGCACGTCGTCCGCGCACTCGTCGGGCAGGAAGGACAGCCGCGAGGAGTCACTCAATATCTTCCCGCTCGCCTCCGGGCCGCCCTTAAGGCGCCGCCTTGCTGGTCTGGCCGCCTTCGGCGGCGGGCCCTCCTCGCTCGTTCCTCGCTCGTCAGTCCAGGCGGCGCCGGCGGCCCTTTGGCTCGCGGGAGCGCCGGCATCGAGGACCCGCAGCACGTGGTGGCCGGCCATGGCGGCGAGTTCGCCGCCGGGGGATCGCGGTCCCGAGACGTCCACGATCATGTGCCGTCCGCGCGGCAGCCAGGCCAGCAGCTGAGCCTGCGCCACGGCGTCGTGGAATTGCCAGTAGGCCGGAAGCTGATCAGTATCCGGCGCGGTGATGGCGGTGGCCGCATGGTGCACGGGCCCGGCTCCTGACTCGGCATTCCCGCAGCGGGGATGCCCTTTGTCCTTAACCTTCCCGGCCGGGCGGCTTTCTCACCTGCCTGCCCGGACCGATCTCGGAATGACGGGCCGCGCCCTCGTGTTGAACGCGACATGGCTGTGGCCTCGCCACCTCGTGGCATGCTGAGACTCGCTCCGTATCCGGGCGCGGTATCCTCCCCCTCATATGCTCTGCACCCCAGCAGACCTAGTCCGTCCGACCCCGAGGGGGTGAGTCCCGTTCCGGAGACTCTCGAAGAGCGCGGTGAGCGCTTCGAGCAGGACGTGCTGCCCTTCCTGGATCAGCTGTACTCCGCGGCGCTTCGGATGACTCGCAACCCGGCGGACGCCGAGGACCTGGTACAGGAGACGTTCGCCAAAGCGTACGCGTCCTTCCACCAGTTCCAGCAGGGCACGAACCTCAAGGCGTGGCTGTTCCGGATCCTGACCAACACCTTTATCAACACCTATCGCAAGCGGCAGCGCGAGCCGCAGCGCTCCGGCGCGGAGGAGGTCGAGGACTGGCAGCTGGCCCGGGCCGCCGAGCATACCTCCGGGGGATTGAAGTCGGCCGAAGCCGAAGCGCTGGAACGGCTCCCCGATTCCGACATTAAGGAAGCCCTCCAGGCGCTCCCGGAGGAATTCCGCATCGCGGTCTACCTGGCCGATGTCGAGGGGTTCGCGTACAAGGAGATCGCCGACATCATGGAAACGCCGATCGGGACCGTGATGTCGCGCCTGCACCGCGGTCGGCGGCAGCTGCGGGAACTGCTCCAGGATTACGCGTCGGAACGCGGATTGGCGCGCACCGGTTCTGACGCTTCCCGGCCCGGGGAGGAAGCGCGATGAGCTGCGGAAAGCCACATGAGACGCCGTGTACCGAGGTACTGGAGCGGGTCTACGGCTATCTGGACGGCGAGCTCGGCGACGTGGACTGCGCGAAGATCCGCCAGCATCTGGACGAATGTGGCCCGTGCCTGCGCGAGTACGGCCTCGAGGAGGCGGTTAAGCGGCTCGTGGCCAAGCACTGCGGCTGCGACCCGGCGCCCGCCGACCTGCGTGCGAAAATTCTCGTCCGTATCCGTGAAGTCCGGGCGACGATCGAGTTCGCGGAGTAGTCGCGAACCGTCCGATTTGCCAGGAGTGGGGCAATTGCGCAGCATGTGCCACATTTGATTGCCCATTGTGACTATCGCGCTCACGATTTGTTCACGATGAGATTTGGGCCTGCGAGATCCGTTGTGGCCACGTTATCCTTGACCTTGGAC
The DNA here is from genome assembly GCA_963742795.1 of uncultured Actinomycetes bacterium. Lineage (GTDB taxonomy): Bacteria > Actinomycetota > Actinomycetes > Streptosporangiales > Streptosporangiaceae > Palsa-504. The sequence goes on along the minus strand of CAVUNL010000015.1, from coordinate 124,836 downwards.
GATATCCGGTGAGCTGTAGGTAGTCGCACGCTAGGGAGGTCAGCTCCATGCGTCCATGCGGCGGAATATCGCGTGCTGCGGGTGAGGTGGCGGCGGGCCGGGTCTGTCTGACCGCCCTCTCCGGGAGCACGTGGGGGTAAGGGGTTGGAGCATAGCCCGCGTTCCACGCTCCTGGCTTTGAGGGGGAGAGGGTTTGGCTAGGCTCCCGTGGGCCGCACGGCTATATATCGGCGCGGTCGTCCTCGTCGCCGCGGTTTTGATCATTCGTGGTCCGTTCGGCGATCTCCGCTGGTGGCGGAATGTCGCGGTGCTCGGCCTGCTGCTCGTGGTCTTCGAGTCGACCGCCACCTTGCTGCGCCCCCGGCAGCTCGCCTGGTCCCCCAATTCCTCCGCCACCCTGGCCGCCGCCGTCCTGCTCGGGCCGGTCGGCGCGGGGCTGGTCGGCGCCTGCACCGTGTTCGGGATGCGGCGCGGTCCCTCGGTGGCCCAGCGGGCGTTCAACACGGGCATGATGGCCCTGTCCGCGTACCTGGCGGGCAGCGTCTTCGTCGCCGTGGGCGGGCAGGTCGGCACCCCGCACGCCACGCCGTTCCGGACGATAATCGGCCCGTTCGCGGTCGCGGCCGTGGTGCACGCGCTGACCAACCACACGCTGCTCGCCGGCGTGCTCTGGCTGACCAGCGACCGCGACTTCGCCGGACGGCGCGCTCCGCTGGGCATAAGCGTCAAGCTAATCGCCTCGGACCTCGGCTACGGAGCGTTCGGGCTGCTCATCGCGGCGCTGTGGAGCGTGACCGGGCTGTTCGCACCGGTGCTGATCTTGATCCCGCTGTTCGTGGCCCGCTGGGCCGTGACCCAGCTCGCCGAGCAGCAGCAGGCCTACGAGGCCACGGTGGGCGCGCTCTGCCAGGCGGTGGAGACCAAGGACTTCTACACCCGCGGGCACAGCGACCGGGTATCCCGCGGCTCGGTCATGATCGCGCGCGAGATCGGCATGCGCGGCGAGCGGGTCGAGGCCATCAGGTACGCGGGCATGTTGCACGATGTCGGCAAGCTCGGCGTGCCGACCAAGGTCCTGCAGAAGACCGGGAAGCTGACCGAGGAGGAGTACGAGGCGATCCAGCTGCACCCGATGCACGGCCTGGACATCGTGCGCGAGATCGGGTTCCTGGACGAGGCCCTGGCCGGGATCATGCACCATCACGAGCGGATCGACGGCCGGGGCTATCCGACGGGATTGATCGGCGACGAGATCCCAGAGTTCGCCCGGGTGCTGGCCGTGGCCGACGCGTTCGACTCCATGACGTCCACCCGGTCCTACCGCGGAGCGCGCCCCGTGCAGGAGGCGGTCGCGGAGCTCAGGAAGTGGTCGGGCACGCAGTTCGACCCGGCGTTCGTGGATGCGTTCGTGGCCGCGATCAAGCGCGACGGCTGGCAGAGCCCCGAGCTGCCCGTGCTCGCGACCGAGGACCTGACTACCGTCGCCGCCCAGGACCACGACGACCCCGCTGCGCCGCTCCGGGTGATCGACAGCCTCTGAGACCCCATGACCGAACGACGACATGACTATCCCTGGCAGGTGAGGGATTCCGGTCTGCTGCTGCTGGTCGCCGCCGCCGGCGTGGTGCTGGTCGCCTCGGTGGCCCAGACCGCCGTGGAGGGGCTGCGGGACCCGCGCATCGCTGTCGCGTTCGGCGTCCTGATCGCGTTCGGCGAGGTGCTGCGGCTCAACCTGCCGGGCGACCGGGAGACGGCCCCCATCGGGATGGCCGGCGCGCTGGCCTACGCCCTGCTCATCCGGGTCGGCGATCACACGGTTCATTACACCGCCGAACAGGTAGTCACCGTCACCACGATCGGCATGATCGTCGGCGCGCTGCCGCACCTGGCCGTGGGCCTGGCCAAGGTCGGCGGGATGTCCATCCGCCTGCTCTGCGTGGCCTGCGTGGCGTTCATCTTCCGCCCGCTGGCCGGGAACGCCGCCGTGGCCAGGGACTGGGGCCTGGCCTTCTCGCTGATGACGGCCCTGGCCGTGGTCGCGCTGCTGCTCGAGGCGGTACTCACCGCGCTGATGCGCGTCGACGAGCAGCGGGCCAGGTTCCGGGTCGCGCTGGTCGACGAGATGCGTGTCCAGCTGCCGCTGGGCGCGGCGGTCGGGGCCTCCGGCCTGCTCATCGCGTTCGCCGCCGAGGTCATGGGCCTGGCGGCGCTGGCCGTGTTCACCGCCCCGCTACTGGTCACCCAGGTGGCGTTCCGCCGCTACGCCGGGATCCGGGCCACCTACCTGCAGACCGTCCGGGCGCTGGCCAAGGTCACCGAGATCGGCGGGTACGTGGAATCCGGCCACTCCGAGCGGGTGAGCCGGCTGGCCGTCGCCATCGGCCGGGAGCTCGGCATTCACGAGCCCCAGCTGCTCGAGCTCGAGTACGCCGCGCTCATGCACGACATCGGCCAGCTGTCGCTGGCCGACCCGATCCCCGGGGGGGCCACGGTCCTGGTCTCCCGCCAGGACCAGCAGCGCATCGCCGAGCTGGGCGCTGACGTGATCCAGCAGGCCCAGGTCCTCGGCTCGGTGGCGGAGATCGTCCGCCGGCAGAACGAGCCCTACCGTGGCGTGGAGGTCGCGCACGAGGGCTGCCGGGGCCGTCCGGGCCGCCTGGACCGGTTCGGCGCCGAGCCGTCCCGGCCGCCGATGAGCAGCCGCATCATCAAGGCCGCCAACGCCTTCGACGATCTGGTGGGCAGCTCGCTGGATCCCGGCCGCGCGGCCGCCGCCGTCCAGCAGCTCCGCCTGGACACGGCCAGCGAGTACGATCCGGAAGCGGTCGAGGCGCTGAGCCGGGTCGTCGACCGCAGGTCCGTGATCCAGCTCTGAGCTAGCCTCCGGCCGCGGCGGGCGAGTTTCACGTGTCCTTTGATCGCTCAGGTTTTCGTATAAACCGGGTTAGCTACCCGATGAATGCCACACTCTAACGGATAGAGCCATTAGGGTGCCACATCCATAGGTTAGACAATCAGCCGAGCGTGTGACGAAATGTAACTATCGTGACCTACGTGCACAATGTTACGCATCCCGTCCGCCCGCGCTCCGCTCATGCCCCGCCCGCTCCACCGCTCCGGACTCGCTCACGTCGGAGCGCCTCAAGGCACCCCCCGCGTAAGTCCAGGTGACGCCCGGCACCGGGCGCGGGCCACTAGGCTGGCCTGATGCTTGATTCGGTGCTTGTCGCCAACCGGGGCGAAATCGCGAGGCGGGTGATCCGTACGGCCCGCCGGATGGGAATCAGGGCCGTCGCGGTGTACTCTGACGCCGACGCTGACCTGCCCTACGTCCGCGAGGCGGACCAGGCCGTGCGCATCGGCCCCGCCCAGCCCGCCAAAAGCTACCTGGACGCCGCGGCCATCATCGAGGCAGCCGCCAAGACCGGCGCAAAGGCAGTCCATCCCGGGTACGGCTTCCTGGCCGAGAACGCCGACTTCGCCCGGCAGGTGATGGCGGCCGACCTGACCTGGGTGGGCCCCGACCCCAAAGCGATCGAGCAGATGGGCGACAAGATCCGCGCCCGCAACCTGATGGAACACGCGGGCGTACCGGTCTCCCCAGGCAGCCGCGAGCCGGTCACGGACATCAAAGCGGCCCTGGCCGAAGGCGAGCGCATCGGCTATCCCGTCATGGTCAAGGCCGCGGCCGGCGGCGGCGGGATCGGCATGGGCGTGGCCACCGGCCCGGCCGAACTCCAGGCCGCATTCGACACCGCCCGGTCGCGCGCCGAGCGCTTCTTCGGCTCGCCGGAGATCCTGCTCGAGCGCTACGTCCAGCGGGCCCGGCACGTCGAGGTCCAGATCCTCGGCCTGGCCGACGGGCGGGTGCTCGCGCTCGGCGAGCGGGACTGCTCGGTGCAGCGCCGGCACCAGAAGGTCGCCGAGGAAACCCCCTCGCCAGGCGTCGACGACGCCCTGCGCGAGCAGATGCTGGCCGCCGCCGTCCGGGCCGGGGAGGCCGTCAACTACAAAGGCGCCGGGACGGTCGAATGCCTGGTGGACACCGACGCCGGCTCGTTCGTGTTCCTGGAGATGAACACCCGGCTGCAGGTCGAGCATCCCGTCACCGAGCTCGTCACCGGCATCGACCTGGTCGAGCAGCAGTTCCTCATCGCCGCGGCCCAGCCCCCCTCGTTCGACCCGGGCGCCGTAACCCCAAAGGGACACGCGCTCGAACTGCGGATCTACGCCGAGGACCCGGTCCGGTTCCTGCCCGGCCCCGGCACGATCACGCAATGGGACGAACCCGAAGGGGACGGCATCCGGGTCGACGCGGGCTACCAGGCCGGCAACACCGTGACCCCGTTCTACGACCCGCTGCTGGCCAAGCTGTGCGTGCACGGAGCCGACCGTGAGCAGGCCCTGGACCGGGCCCGAGACGCCGTGGCTGCCTTCACCATAAAAGGCCCGAAAACCAACCTGGCCTTTCACGCGGAGCTGCTCACCAGCCCGCAGTTCATCAGCGGCGACTACGATACGTCCCTGATAAGCAGGCTGCGTCCCAGTTAGGGAACCGACAGACAGGAGCCGCCGTGGCTGAGATCCGCGCGGAGATGGTCGCGAACGTGTGGAAGGTGGTCGTGGCCCAGGGCGATCACGTCGATGACGGTGACACCCTGGTCATCCTGGAATCGATGAAGATGGAGATCCCGGTCCTGGCCGAGAGCGCGGGCACGGTCACCACCATGCACGTCGCCGAGGGCGACGTGGTCCAGGAAGGCGACCTCATCGCCGAAATCAGCTAGACGGTGTTAGCTCGCGGGGGGGAACCCCCCGCACCCCCCGTTAAACCCCGGTAGTGGAGCGGGGGTAGGCGATTTCGGGGTCGGTGACCACGTTGACCAGGTACGGCACGTTGGCGGCGAACGCCCGGCGCAGCGCGGGCCCGATATCACCAGGCGCGGTGACCAGCTCGCCGGCGCCGCCCAGCGCGCGCACCACTTCGTCATACCGGCACGAAGGCTGCAGGTCGGCCAGCACGTCGTAGCCGTACAGGGCGCGCATGGGGTGCTTCTCCAGGCCCCACGCGCCGTTGTTGCCGCACACGATGACCACCGGCAGCCGGTGCCGGACCAGCGTGTCCGCGTCCATCAGCGAGAAGCCGGCCGCGCCATCGCCCAGCAGCAGGACGACCTGCGCGGACGGCCGGGCCAGCCGGGCCGCGATCGCGTAGCCGAGCCCGGTGCCCAGGCAGCCGAACGGTCCCGGGTCCAGCCACCCGCCGGGCCGGGCGGGCTCGATGTACTTGCCCGCGAACGAGACGAAGTCGCCGCCGTCCCCGATCACCACCGCGTCGTCCTCCAGTACCCGGAGCAGTTCGCCGTACACGCGGGCCGGGTGCACCGGCCCGGCCTCGCTGGCCAGCAGCGGGCCGTCAGCCGCCTGCGCGGCGCGTACGGCCTCAGTGAGCCGCACTCCCCAGTCCTTATCACCCGCACCGCCAAGAGCCGCCAGCGCATCGAAGAACGCGCTCAGGTCGCCGGTGGCCGAGGCGGCCAGGGGCACATGCGCCGCGACCCCGCCAGGTCCGTCGGCCACGTGCACGACCTGCGCCGGTGAATTTTTTGGGCCGAACGACCCATATGCAAGCCTGAAGTCAAGTGGCGTGCCTGCCACCAGGACCAGGTCCGCCTCCCGCAGCGCCACCGACCGGGCCCGCGTGACCAGAAGGTCATGGCCGCGGGGCAGGATCCCGCGCGCCTGCCCGTTGGCCACCACTGGCAGGCGCAGTTCCTCGGCGGCGCGCCGCGCCGCGTCCTCCGCCCCGCCCAGCCATACGTCCGAGCCCAGGATCAGGACCGGCCGCCGGGCCGCCCGCACCAGGTCCGCGATCCGGCCGACGTCCCCCGGATCCGGCCGCGGAGCCGCCGGCAGATCCACGTCGGGCAGTTCGGCCTCGGCCTGCCCGTAGATGGCCTCGAGCGAGAGGTCCAGGAACACCGGCCCGCGGTGCGGCGTCAGCGCGAGCTGAAACGCCTCGTCCACGGAGCCGGCCACCCGCGCTGCGTCGTGCTCGGTCCACGCCTGCTTGGTCACCGGCGCGAGCAGCGGCGGATGGTCGATCTCCTGCAGGCTGCCCTGGCCCCAGCGGTAGTCCGGCGCGCGCCCGGCCAGCACCACCACCGGTGCCCCGTTCAGCCACGCGGTGGTCACCGCGCTCACCGCGTTGGTGACTCCCGGCCCGGCGGTCACCGCGGCCAGTCCCGGGGTCCGGGTCAGCCGCGCCGTCGCCTCGGCCGCGAACACCGCGCTCTGCTCGTGCCGCACGTCGACCATCCGCAGCGGCTGACCTCCCTTGGCCGCCGCGTCGTAGAGCGGGAAGATGTGCCCGCCGGACAGCGTGAACAAAGTCGTCACGCCGTACCGGCGGGCCGCCGCGAGGGCCTGCACGCCGCCATGACCGGTTACCCGCACCATGCCAGCGACGCTACCAGCCGGTAGCCCCCACGGGACGGGGCCGGTGCACCACGATCCGTTCGGCCAGATAAGTCGCCGGCGGCCCCGGCGGTGCCGATGCCGACCGCGGCCGGGGCCGGAGCCGGGGCCTGCGCCGGATCGGCGGTGTACTGGTGCGCCGCCCAGCAGCTGCAGGTTGATGGAGAACGTGCGCGGCAGGTCCACCGCGAACGCCAGCGCGCCCAGCTTGACCACCAGCGAGGCCCACCGGGCCACCTGCGTCTCAGAGCCCGGTGGCGTCAGGCTTGAAGAATTCCTTATGAGGAATGGTCGTTATCATCTAATGAGGTTGCAATCAGATGCCGTCCGGGGCGTCACCGGTCGGGGGTCCGCCGGAGCCGGGTGACGAACTTGTACCGGTCGCCTCGGTACCAGGACTGGGCCCACTCGACCGGCTCGCCGGTGACGTCGTACGCGTGCCGGGACAGCAGCAGCAGGGGCAGGCCGGGGTCCACGCCGAGCAGCCGCGCGTCGTGCGGGTCGGCGAGTACGGTCTCGATCGTCTCCTCGGCCTCAGTGAGCTGGATGCCGTAGGCCAGGCGCAGCGTCTCGTACAGGGACAGCTCCCGCTCCAGCTGCTTGCGCAGCCCCGGGAACCGCCGCGCGGGCAGGTGTGAGGTGTCGATCGACATCGGCTCGCCGTCGGCCAGCCGCAGCCGGTGGATGCGCAGCGCCCGGCCGCCCGCGCGGATGCCGAGCAGCGCGGCCAGCTGCTCGTCGGCGGTGACGTACCCGATGTCCAGGATCTTGGTCTTCGGGTGCAGGCCGTGGGCACGCATGCCTTCGGTGTAGCTGGCCAGCTCCAGCAGCTGCGCCACCTTGGGCTTGGCCACGAACGTGCCCTTGCCCTGCATGCGCAGCAGCCGGCCCTCGATGACCAGCTCGGCGAGGGCCTGCCTGACCGTGGTCCGCGAGGTCCCGTAGGAGCGCGCGAGCTCGCGCTCGGGCGGGACGGGGCTGCCGGGGTCCAGGGTGGCGGTGAACGCCAGCAGCTCGCGCTTTACCTGGTAGTACTTGGGCAGCTTCGCCGAGGCGCCCGCCGCGGGCTCGGCGGCGTCTTCGTCGGTCGGGAGCGCAAATGCGGTCATCAGGAATCTTTGCCTTAATGAAGGGTTAACGTCAACTCTGACATAGCTCTGCGCCGCACCTGCACGTAACGCCCCGGCCCACGCGGCCCTGTCAAACAATCGGGCCAGACGATCGGGCGGCCGGGCCGGTCCGTCCCGGATGCGATGATGATGCTGTGCCCACGCTGACCGACCTGGCTACGAGCCGCACCAACCTCGGCGACGCCGACGTCGAGTGGCTGCACGCGCTGGTGTCGGACTGGCAGCTGCTGGCCGACCTCTCCTTCGCCGACCTGATCTTGTGGGCCCCGGTCCGGGACGACGGCGGCTGGCTAGCCCTGGCGCAGATGCGGCCGACGACCGGTCCCACCTCGCTCCAGGACGACGTGGTCGGGACGGTGGCCGGACCGGAAGACCAGCGGCTGCTGAACGTCGCGCGGGACGAGCGGCGCATCTGGCGGGAGAGCGACCCGGACTGGACGACCGGCGTCCCGGTGCGGGCCGAGGCCATCCCGGTGACCCGGGCGGGCCGGGTCATCGCCGTCATCGAGCGGTGCACCAACCTGGCCTCGGCCCGGACTCCCAGCCGGCTCGAGCTCACCTACGTGCAGGGCGCCGATGACCTGGCCCGGATGGTAGCCGAAGGCACGTTCCCGTTCGCGGGCGAGGCGGCCATGCTGGTCCGGTCGCCGCGGGTCGGCGACGGGCTGCTCCGGCTCGGGCGGACCGGACGGGTGACCTACGCCAGCCCGAACGCGCAGTCGGCCTACCGCCGCCTGGGCCTGGCCGCCGACCTCATCGGCGCCGAGCTGGCGGTGATCACCGCCGGGCTGTGCGCGTCGGACGAGCCGCTGGACGAGTCGCTGATGGTGGTGGCCGCGGGCCGCGCGCCGCGCGCGGCCGAGGTGGACGGGAACGGCTCGGTGGTGCAGCTGCGCGCGATCCCGCTCATCGTCGGCGGGAGCCGGACCGGCGCCCTGATCCTGATCCGGGACGTCACCGAACTGCGCCGCCGTGAGCGTGAGCTGATGACCAAGGACGCGACGATCAGGGAGATCCACCACCGGGTGAAGAACAACCTGCAGACCGTCGCCGCCCTGCTGCGGCTGCAGGCCCGGCGGCTCCGGGCGCCCGAGGCTCGCGACGCGCTGGACGAGGCGGTGCGCCGGGTCGGGTCGATCGCGGTCGTGCACGAGACCCTGTCCCACGCGCCGGACGAAGTGGTCGACTTCGACGACATCGCGGACCGGGTCGCGATGATGGCGGGTGAGGTGTCGGCCCCCGAGGTCCGCGTCATCCCGAAGATCACCGGGTCGTTCGGGCCGCTGTCCGCCGCGGTGGCCACGCCGCTGGCCATGGTCCTGACCGAGCTGCTGCAGAACGCGCTGCAGCACGGCTTCCCGGCCCCGGTCAATGACCCTGTAGCCAGGGACGGGACCGCCAGCGACGGGGGCCTGCTCGAGGTGATCGCGGTGCGCGAGGCCGAACGGCTCACCGTGATCGTCGCGGACAACGGGGTGGGCCTGCCCGAGGGCTTCGACCTGGATTCGACCACCAGTCTCGGCCTGCAGATCGTGCGCACGCTGGTGGTCAGCGAGCTGGGCGGACGGCTGCGGATCGTGCCCCGGCCGGACGGCGGCACCGAGGCGGTCGTCGATCTCCCCGTCCGGAACGAGTAGGTGCCCGTGCTAATAACACGGGTGCTAATAACACGGGGCCGATAACACGTGCGCCCGGGCGCGCAGCCGGATCGTGCGCCGCTTGAGCGCTCGCCGCTCGTCCTCGCTCATCCCGCCCCAGACGCCCGCGTCCTGACCGCTGTCGATCGCCCACCGCAGGCACTCGTCCATCACCGAGCACCGGCGACAGACCTGTTTGGCTTCATCGATCTGGAGGAGCGCGGGACCGGTGTTCCCAATGGGGAAGAACAGCTCAGGGTCCACCTCACGGCAGGCGGCTTCGTGGCGCCAGTCCATGATGTCCACTCCTTCTAGCCGAACGGGTCCGGCCGTCAGCGGGTACGGCCGGCAGAGCATATGTATGCAGCTTGTGAAGCTTTTCACGAGCCATTCCGTACTATCACATGCGGTTCAAGTTTCCCGGAACCGTTATGATGCCGAGCAGAAACGCACCCAAACCCCAGGCGGCCTGAGCATGCCCCGAAGGCGACGCTGCGTCATAACCCAAGGCCATCTGAGCTGATGACACGTGCGAGGCGCCCCCGCGCCAGACATCACGTAAAGCCTTTCAACATCGGTTGACATGCGCAAGAGGGCGCAGCGACCCGTCGGCTTAATTTAATGTCAGATCGATCACATTTTGCTCGCGGCGCTGCAGTGCCTATCACTGGGCGTATCACTGGGCCTGTCACTGGGCGTGTCACTGGGCCGTATCTTCAGCCGGTGTCACAGGTCACGCCACCACACGCAGCGCGTGCGGGACAAACTGGAACTTTACGGCTTCGGTCTCGCCCAGGTAGTCCCCGTCGACCTGGAAGGCGATCGGGCGTACCGAGCGGATGGTCAGCGACTCCAGGCCGGTCACGGTGAGCGTGTGCCGCCCGCGCGGCGAGCGGCGCCGGAACAGCAGCATCTGGCCGACCGCGCTCACGATGGTGGTGGCCCGCACCTTGCGCAGCGCGAACACGTCCAGGCCGGAGTTGAAGTCCGGGTTCGGAACGGGCAGCACCGCACGGCCGTGCAGATAGGTCCAGGGCGACCGGTTGGTGATGGCCGTCATGAACAGGTCCGGGGTGGACGGCTGTCCGTCGCGCTCCAGGGTCAGCGCCGGGGTCCGCCGGTCGGTGCCCGACCAGTACTGGCGCACCATCGTCCGCAGGAACAGCGCCGGACTCTCCCGGTGCCCGCTGGCGCGCAGCCGTTCGACCTCCCGCACCACCTCGGCGTCCATACCCAGGCCCGCGCTGAACGTGAAGTACCGGTCGCCGGCCAGGCCCAGCCCGATGGTCCGGAACTGGCCCTCCTTGATGACCTCCCTGATCCTGGCGATCGCCGCCGACGCGTCGGCCGCCAGCCCGAGTGCCTGGGCGAAGACGTTGCCGCCGCCGCCCGGTATGACGGCCAGCAGCGGCTTCCGGGAGGGCTCGGGCGGCCGGGCCATGATCCCGTTGACCGCCTCGTTGACGGCGCCGTCGCCGCCGAGCACGATGACCAGCTCACCGCGCGCCGCGGCGGCCAGCTCGCGAGCGTGGCCGCGGTACCGGGTATGTTCTACGTCAAGGTCGACCAGCCCGGCGAGCGAACGGATCACCAGATCCGCGGAGTCCCCCGTCGTGGTGGTCGCCTGCGGGTTAACGATCAGGAGGCCTCGCACTCGCTCAGGCTAGCCTCCGCCTAAGCTGGGATCCGAGGGTGGTGTGCGATATGGCAGCGCGGGCCAAGGGAACGGGGCAAGCCGAGGGACGCCGCAGCCCGGCCAAGCCCAAGACGCCGGCCGCGCTGCGCCTGGCCGCGGCCGCCCAGCTGATCGAAGCCGCTGGCCTGTGCGTGGCGGCCGCCTTCGGCGCCATCTCGACCGCGGACGGGAAGTCCTCCCAGGCCGCCAGCGGGGTCGCGCTGACCGTGTTCGCGGTCGCCGTGGCCGTCGGGATCGCGCTCATCGCCGCGGCCCTGGACAAGGCCAGGCCGTGGAGCCGGACGCCGACGGCCATGATCCAGCTGTTCGTGATCATCGGGGGGATCGCCCTGCTGGACGGGGACCGGCCCGAGTGGGGCGTGCCCGCGCTGCTGCTCGCGACGGCCTGCCTGGCCGGCCTGCTGACCCCGGCCAGCCTGCGGGCGCTCAACCGCCCCCCGGCCAAGACCCAGTAGCGTCGCAGGCAGTAGCTCAGTCCTCGGTGGTCAGCCCCTCCCGGAGCTGGGCCAGCGTCCGGGCCAGCAGCCGGGATACATGCATCTGGGAAATGCCGAGCTCGGACGCGATCTGCGACTGGGTCATGTTGCCGAAGAACCGGAGCAGCAGGATCTTCTTCTCCCGTGGCGGCAGCTGCTCGAGCAGCGGCTTGAGTGACTCCCGGTACTCCACGCCTTCGAGCGCGTCGTCGACCATGCCGAGCGAGTCCGAGACGGCGGGCGCGTCCTCGTCGCCCGAATCGGGGGCGTCGAGCGACACGGTGGAGTAGGCGTTGGCCGACTCGAGCCCCTCCAGGACGTCTTCCTCGCTCATCTGCAGGTGGCTGGCGAGCTCGCTGACTGTGGGCGCGCGCCCCTCGCGCTGGGCCAGCTCACCGATGGCCTTGGTCAGCGAGAGCTTGAGCTCCTGCAGGCGGCGCGGGACCCGCACCGCCCAGCCCTTGTCCCGGAAGTGCCGCTTGATCTCCCCCACGATGGTGGGCGTGGCGTAGGTGGAGAACTCCACCCCGCGCTCCAGGTCGAACCGGTCAATCGACTTGATCAGCCCGATCGTCGCGACCTGGGTCAGGTCGTCGAGCCACTCGCCGCGGTTGCGAAACCTGCGAGCCAGGTACTCCACCAGCGGCAGGTGCAGCTCGACCAGGTAACCCCGGATCCGGGCCCGCTCGGGATCACCGGCGGGCAGCTCCGCGAGCCGCTCGAACAGCTCCCGGGCGCGGGCGCGGTCCGGTGAGGAGTGCGCGATCCGCAGGGCCGCATCAACCTGGGCCCCCTCAGCCTGGGCCGCCTCAGCCTGGGCCGCCTCGGCCGGAACCACCTCGAACTCCTCGGTCACCTGGACCTCGAATTCGCTGCTCACGCCGGCCTCGACCCCGAGAGGGTTTCCCGGCGCTTGCGTAGCACGATGGATACCTGGTCATCGGGTCCGATCCGGGAGTCGACCGCCCCGGCCAGCGCGGACAGCACGGTCCAGGCGAAGGTGTCCCTGGCGGGCATGCTCGGCTCGGCGGCGACCACCGAGACGGTGATCGTCATCTCCTCGGCGCCCAGGTCGAAGCCGCACTCCAGGTTGGTGCCGGGAATCGCCTGGGGGAGGAGCATCGCGCAGGCCTCGTCCACCGCGATGCGCAGGTCCTCGATCTCGTCCAGCGTGAAGTCAAGCCTCGCCGCGAGGCCCGCGGTGGCCGTTCGGAGCACGGAAAGGTAGGCGCCCTCGGCGGGCATGCACACCTTCACGTGATCTTTGGTCTCGCGCTCCGCCCGTCCCGGGCCCGGCTCCCGCTGGCCCGGCACGGCCGTCGTCGCGGCGGTGTCTTCGGTCACGTCTCTCCTCCGGGCGGGTCATCGGGTCGCCGCCCACCTGCAAGCAACCTACCGCCACCGGACTGTGCCGAGAAATACGCCGCGCCGCCCCGTGGTGACCCCCCGCCGCTCCGCAGACGCGATGAAACCCGGGCTTCACCACGTCAGAGCACGGTGAAACCCGGGTTTCATCACCCACGCAGCCCTCGCTCAGGCCTGCTTGGTCTCCCAGAAGATCTTGCTGATCTCGTCGATCTTGGCCAGCAGCTGGTCGCCCGTGGCGGGGTTCGAGCTGCCTTTGGTGCCCGCGGCCCCGGCCAGCTTGGTGGCCTCGTTGAACAGCTGGTTCAGCTGCGGGTACTTCTCGAAGTGCGGCGGCTTGAAGTAGTCGGTCCACAGCACCCACAGGTGGTGCTTGACCAGCTCGGAGCGCTGCTCCTTGATGATCAGGCAGCGGGTCCGGAACTCCGGGTCCGCGTTCTGCTGGTACTTCTCCTCGATGGCCTTGACCGATTCCGCCTCGATCCTGGCCTGCGCCGGGTCATAGACTCCGCAGGGCAGGTCGCAGTGGGCGTAGGCCACGGTCTTCGGCTCGAACAGGCGTGTGAACAGCCTCATCGATCCCCTTTCTCCGACTGGTTTCCTTGCAGAGCCGACACTACCCCTGCCGCCTGCTCCGACACCTGGAGGGATGCGTGTGCACTGGCCGGTCCTGAGGGTCAAGGTCGCCGAACGCTCCATGGAGCCCGCCCTCCGCCCCGGCGACTGGCTGCTGGTCCGGCGCACCCGCCGGGTCCGCGCAGGCCAGATCGTGCTGGCCCGCCACCCGGGTCGGCCAGACATGCTCATCGTCAAGCGCGCCGCCCGCCGCGTCGACGGCGGCTGGTGGCTCGAGTCGGACAATCCCGAGGCCGGCGCCGTGGACAGCCGCCGCTTCGGGGCGGTGCCGGCCGCCCTCATCGAGGGCCGGGTCCTGGCCCGCTACTGGCGCCCCCGCCCCGGCTGAGGACCGCACCAGCGCGAGTGGCCCCGTCAGTCCGACGGGGCCACTCGCGCTAGGGGTGAGCCGGGCTCAGTGGTGCAGCCCGGTATCCGGCAGGTCGTCCACTCCGCTTTGCCTGCTGATGAGTTCCAGCGTCTCCTCGCGTGTCAGGGAGGTGGCCAGCGCCCAGTAGTAGATGATCAGGCTGAAGCCCGCCACCACCAGGAAGTCCCACCAGAAGGGAATGCGGAAGGTATTGATCGGAGGCGCGCCGCCCGTGCCTTTGAGCGGGTACTGGCCCAGCCAGGAGATGATGCCGAGGCCGATCAGGTACACCGGCAGCCATTGCGCCGACTTCCACTGCAGCGGCGGCCGCTCCGGGTCGAAGGCCATGGAGATGCCGATCAGGATGTAGCCGATCACCAGGCAGGCGCCGAGCTTCCATACCACGACGAAGCCGGACCAGTAGATGAGCATGTTGGCGATGATGAAGGCGAGCGGCGACAGGAAAGCGCCGGCCGGCATCCGGTAGGGCCTGACCGCGTCGGGAAGCTTCCTGCGGAAATCGCCCAGGGACAGCGGCGCGCCCGCGTACATGAGCACGCTCGCGCCGGTGACCAAGCCGACCAGCGACTTCCAGCTGGGGAACGGCAGCAGGAAGAACAGGCCGAACACGAACGCCATGATCAGGCTGAACCACGGCACGCCGTTCCGGTCGGTCCACTGGAAGGGCCGCGGGAAGTACCTGTTCCTGGCCAGGCCGTAGCCGACCCGCGAGGTGGAGGTCTGGTAGATCAGGCCGGTGCCGAACGGGGAGACGAACGCGTCGATGTGCAGGATCGTCGCCCAGAAGCCGAACCCGGCCAGCCCGGTCACGGCGGCGAACGGGTAGATGAGTACCGGGTTGGTCGACGGGATGCCCTGGAAGCCGTGGGTCAGCAGGCTGGACGGCGTGGCGCCGATGATGACGACCTGCAACAGGCAGTAGATCACCGTGCCCAGCAGGACCGCGATGATAATCGCGCGCGGCAGGTTGCGGCCCGGGTTCTTGATCTCGCCCGCGAGCTGATCGGCCTGCTCGAAGCCGAGGTAGGAGAACACGATGCCCGCGGTGGGGATGGCGGCGAAAATGGCCTTCCAGCCGAACGGGTTGAACCCGCCGCCGCCGGGGCTGAAGTTGCCGCCGTGGAACTTGGTGAACAAGATGATGATGGTCAGGACCGGGATCGCGACCTTCCACCACGTGATGACGTTGTTGACCTGGGCGAACAGCCGTACCGCGAGGAAGTTGATCGCGGTGAAGGTGGCCATCAGGAGGATCGTCCACAGGAAGCCGCTGGTCGTCGAGACGCCCTTCACCGGGTCGTACAGGCCGTGCCAGTAGTACGACGCGTACTGCATCACCGCGAAGCATTCGATCGGCGCGACCGTGACGGCCTGCAGCCACGAGATGAAGCCGAACGAGATGCCCGCGATGCTGCCGTACGCCAGGTGCGGGAACCTGGCCGTCCCGCCCGCGATCGGATACATCGCGCCCAGTTCGGCGTGCAGCAGCGCCAGGACGATGACGCAGACCCCCCCGATGAGCCAGCCGAAGATGACCGCCGGCCCGGCCAAGACCACGGCGCCCATCGCGGTGAGCAACCATCCCGAGCCGATAATCGAGGTTTCCGATGCCCAGGTGGCACCGATCAGCCCGATTTCTCGCCGCAGGCCGACATCAGTCGGCCTGCTCTCGGAGACAGTCCCAGATTCAGATGACATAATCGATCTCTTTCCCGATCGAGCCCCGGAGGGCTAGCCACCCCGCGGTGCGAGATCCCCGCCTCGCACGGGTAAGCGTCTCGTATGCGTCGAGTGAGATCATCGTAGGGATCATCGTGATGGCTGAGAAGTGTTCATCCGGATTCGTTTTGATAACGCAGGTCAAGGCCTTGTCGTGGCGCCAAAGGAGAGGGTCGTGACCATCCGCCGTCATCACGGGGACATGTCCTTGAATAACTCGACGTTACCGATTCACGGTACGCTTGTGAATCACTTCACGACACGCCGCACACAATATGGTAGACCGAAATATCCCAGACTAAGATGCTAAGGCCTAGCTGATAATCAGCCCTACACGGTGCTAGCTCTACACGGTGGCGCCGGGCGCCTTGGTGTCCGCGTCGTCCTCGCCCCGTTTGCGGGCCCGGAACGCGGACACGTTGGCCCGGTTCATGCAGCGATCCGAACAATAGCGCCGGGTGTTGCTCGTGCTGACGTCGATGAACACCCCCCGGCAGCCGGGCGCCTGGCAGGCGCCGAACCGGTCGAGGCCCAGGTCGGTCAGCCGGACCGCCAGCCCCATCACCGCCCCGGCCGCGTACTTGTCCGCGACCGACCCGCTCTCGGTGTAGTGCACGTGCCACTGCTGCCCGTCGTGCCCGGACAGCTGCGGGTGGACCGGGTGCTGGATGAGCAGCGCGTTCAGCTGCGCCGCGGCGTCCTCGCCGTCGCCCGCCGCGCACGCCACGAAGAAGGCGCGGAAATCGGACCGCAGCGCGCGCAGCGCATCGAGGTCGTTGCGGGTCACCCCGGTGTTGAGGTGCTCACGGTCGGCGACCAGGGCGCGCAACCCGTCCAGGTTGACCAGCCGGTCGCCGTCTTCGCCCCCGCCGCCGGCCGTGTTCACGAGCCGTACCGCGAGTTCAGCGTAGGAATTGAGGTCCACTGAGGTTCCCTGGCCGGGTTATCTGGCGTTCCCCAGCTGCGAAGAGATCGAGGTGTAATGGCCTGCTGCCGGTATTGAGTATTACACCATCCGTCCGGCCCGCGCCAGCAGCGCGCCGGCCGCCCGGACCGCGCCGTCGCGGCGGCCCGCCGTTACGTTCTTTTTTCGGCCGAACGGAGCGTGGTACCCCTTCGACCGCCTGTTCGTCATGTCCATGCCGATGCCGTCCGTCACCACCCGCTGGCAACAAGTTGCCACTAGCGTGACATATTTATGTCGCCCGGCTATCCTGAAGCCATGCCCTCCCGCACCACGTTCCGCCTCGACGAGGAGCTCCTGGCCGAGGCCAAGGCCCAGGCCGCCCGCCAGCACCGCAGCCTCAACTCCGTGATGGAAGAAGCCCTCCGCCGCTGGCTCGCCGTAGCCCAGGAACTAGCCACCCGCCCCCCCGTCGAACTGACCACCTCCGGTACCCCGGGCGCGCGCCACCCGACCTGGGCCGAAATCCAGGAGATCCTCTTGCAAGATGACATCGAGCGCTACGGGGAGGCAACCGGCCATGGTGCTCGTGGACACGAACGTGCTGATCTACGCCCACCGGCGTGACGCCGAACGGCATCAGGAATACAAGGCCTGGATGCAGACGATGGTCAGCGGTCCCGAGCCGTACGCGGTCTCGGACTTCGCGCTCACCGGCCTGGTCCGCGTCGTCACCAACCCAAGGATTTACCCGCACGATGCCGCCACGATCAATGAGGCGCTGGCCTTCGCCGGGCAGGTCAGGAACCAGCCGCACGCGCGTGTGATCAGTCCGGGCCCCGGTTTCTGGGAGATCTTCGCCCGCCTATGCCAGCAGGTCAATGCTCGGGCCAAGCTCGTTCCCGACGCCTACCTGGCCGCGCTCGCGATCGAGCACGGCTGCGAGTTCGTCTCCACCGACAGCGACTTCCGCCGCTTCCCCGGCCTGCGCTGGCGTCACCCCCTCAACTAGGCTGGCCTCCGTGCTTGCCGTGACTGCTGCGCGTATCGATGCCGATGACCCGCTGGCCGGGCTGGACCTAGGCGAACGGCCCGACCCGGTGCCTCCGGACGGGTGGGTCACGGTCACGGTCAAGGCCGCCGCCCTGAACCATCACGACGTGTGGACCCTGCGCGGGCGTCGGCATCTCACGCGACCGGCTGCCCATCATCCTGGGCTGCGACGCCGCTGGCCTGGACCCCGACGGGAACCCGGTCATCGTGCACTCGGTCATCGGCGACCCCGACGCCGGCGGCGGCGACGAAACCCTGGACCCCCGCCGCTCCCTGCTGTCCGAACGCCACGACGGCACCTTCGCCCAGCAGGTCGCCGTCCCCCGCCGCAACCTGGTGCCCAAACCCCCGGCGCTTGTCCTTCGAGGAAGCCGCCTGCCTGCCCACCGCGTACCTGACCGCCTACAAGATGCTGTTCGCCAGGTCCGGCGCCGAGCCGGGCGCGACGATCCTGGTCCAGGGGGCCAGCGGCGGGGTCGCCACCGCGCTGATCCTGCTGGGCCGCGCGGCCGGGTACCGGGTCTGGGCCACCAGCCGCACCGAGGCCAAGCGGGAGCAGGCCCTGGCGCTGGGCGCCGACCAGGCCTTCGAGGCCGGGGCCCGGCTGCCCGAGCGGGTCGACGTGGTGATGGAAACCGTCGGCCAGGCGACCTGGGCGCATTCGGTGCGGTCCCTCAAGCCCGGCGGCCGGATCGTGATCTGCGGGGCGACCAGCGGGGACGCCCCGCCCGCCGAGCTGACCCGGATCTTCTTCACCCAGCTGTCGGTGGCCGGGTCCACCATGGGCACCCGGGATCAGCTGGGCCGGCTGGCCCGCTTCTGCGAGCAGACCGGGGTCCGCCCGGTCATCGACCGGGTCCTGCCCCTCGCGAACGCCCGCGACGGCTTCGCCGCCATGATCGCCGGCGACCTGTTCGGCAAGGTCGTCTTCGTCCCCTAGGCCTAGGAGTCCTTGCTCTCCTCGGCCGGCGCCTCGGCTGACGGGGGCGCGGGGGCCGCAAGGGCGCCCTGCTGGCCGCCCTCCGGGCCGGGCCCGGTTCGCCGCCCTCCGGGCCTTGCTCGGGGCCGAAGATCTCGGTCTTGATGCGCTCCAGCGCCTCTTCCAGGATCGTGCGCAGGTCGGTGATGACGTTCTCGCCCACGACGCTGGACTGCATGGCCAGCTTCCGCACGTCGGAGGTGAACTGGACCGCCACCCGCTCCAGGTCCTTCAGCGTCCCGAAGTCCAGCGCCCCGGTCCACCCGCGCCTCCCGCGGGTCCACTCCTCCCAGCCGCGCCGCCCGGGCCACTCGGTCCAGCTCGGCCGTCCGGCCCAGCCCGGCGGAGTATCCCAGTCCTCGCCCGAGGTGAACCGCGCGCCCGCCTCCTCGCGGACCCGCTGGGCTTCGTCCCGCAGCCTGCGCGCGTGCTCGCGCACCCGCCGCGCCGTGTCCTGCCCGGCCGCGTCAGCCCGGTCGCGGGCCGCCGATTCCGCGGCGGCCGGCTGGTCCGCCTCGGCCTCGTCGGTGGCCTGCTCCCAGGGATCCTCGCGTCCCTGCCGGACCTGCTCCTTGGCCTCCCGGTAGGACTCCTTGGCCTGTTCGCCCGCCTGCTTGGCCTGTTCGCCCGCCTGCTTGGCCTGTTCGCCCGCCTGCCGGGCCTGCTCGCCCGCCTGCTTGGCCTGCTCGCCCGCCTGCTTGGCCTGCTCGCCTGGCTGCCGGGCCTGGTCCCGCGCCTGCCGCGCCTGCTCCTTGGCCTCGTCCCGCGCCTGCCGCGCCTGCTCCTTGGCCTCGTCCCGCGCCTCCCGGGCCTGCGTCAAGGCTTCGTCGCGGGCCTGCTTGGCCTGCTCGCGAGCGTCGGCGGCCGCGGCCTGGCCCATCCGGCGGGACTCGCGGGCGGCCCAGGTCAGCTCCTCGCGCAGGCTGCGCACGGTCTGCCGGACGTCCTCCCGGACCTCGCGGACGATGTCGCTGACCGACGCGGACAGCTCCTCCTCGAGCTCGTCCAGCTCGTCGCTGCGGCTGCGCAGTTCCTCGCGCCCCGCCTCGGTGATCCGGTAGACCTTGCGCCCGTCTACCTCGTCGTGGGTGACCAGGCCCTCTTCCTCCAGCCGGGCCAGCCGCGGGTAGATCGTGCCCGGTGAGGGTGAATACACGCCCATGAACCGGTCGCGCAGCAGCCGGATGACCTCGTAGCCGTGCCTGGGCTCCTCATCGAGGAGCCGCAGCAGGTACAGCCGGAGGCTGCCGTGGCGGAATACCGGACTCAACTGGCCTCGCCTTCCATCTCACTCTCATTATCAGGCTGCGGCGCACCGGTCCGGGCCCCTTGTGCCGCAGTTCGGCGTTCGGCGCGCCGGAGCAGCATGACCCGCCCGGACATGGTGTTGACCGACACGTGTCCGGAACCGGCGCCCAGGCTACCGCTTACCGTATGAGACGCGGGCCCGGACATCGACCTCAGCTCGGCGAATTCGCTGCGCACCCCGCCGGACATGGAGTGCAGGTGAACCTGGGCGTCGGTCTCGGCCGGCAGCCGCAGCGTCACCTCGCCGGACACCGTGGTCACGTGCATCCCGCCCAGCGGGTCCAGGTCGACGTCCGCGGTCACGTCGCCGCTCACCGCGTTCACGTCCAGCCGCTCCAGCCAGCCGTCGGCCAGCGCCAGGTCACCGGACACGGTGTTGAAGTTCAGCTTGCCGTTGATGCCCTGCGCCTCGAGCGCCCCCGACACCGTGTGCGCGTCCACGTCACCGGCCAGGCCGTCCAGCGTGATCTCGCCGGACACGCTCTTGACCGAAGCCCGCGCGCTGGTCGCGCTCAGCACCGCCGTCGCGCTGACCACCCCGACCTGTACCGGGCAGTTCCGCGGCACGGTCACCGTGACCGCCGCCGAGGGCCGCTGCGGCCGCAGCCACTTCAGCAGGCCTTCCCAGGTAAGGTTCTCGTGGGTGATGGTGAGCACCCCGTCCTCGTACGTCACGTCCAGCGGGTCGCCGCTGACGTCGGCCACGTCCAGCGAGGGCGTCCCGTCGGTGGCGAGCACGGCCACCGACCCGGCGATAAGCCTGACCCGAAGCCCCGTCACGTCCTCAAAGTCCAGGCTCGTCGGAGCCTCGATGGTCCAGTGCGCCATCCGCCCGTCCTTCCCATCCGCTCACCAATGACTATCTTAGACGATATATCTCATCTTTCGGAAGTCAAGACATATCGCGAGCCCAAATCCGGGCGAGACGATGCACCCAGAGGGTGCCGCCGTGGTGCGACAATGTGGTGCGACAATAGGGTCGTGCGGGCCTGGCTTGCGCCACTGATGCTGGCCGCCGCGCGCGGGCGGCGGCGCCCAGCCCGCTGGTTGCTGCCCGCGCTGGGCATCGCGCTGGCGGCGGCGTTCGTCGCGGGCGTGGCGGCACAGGCCCAGGTCGCGGGCGACCAGAGCGCCCGATCGGTGCTCGCCGGGGTATCGCCGCTCGACAGCCAGGTCCGCGTCACCTGGCAAGGACCAGTCAGCCCCGGCGTGAGCGACCAGGCGCAAACCCTGCTGCACGGGCTTGGCTTGGGGTCGCCGACCGAGGTGCTGCTGATGAACCCGGTGCGGCTCGGCGGAGTGGTCGTGCGTCCGGCGGCGATTGCCGGGTTGGGCCAGTGGCTTCCCGGCCCGTTGCCCGGCCGGCTGGGGCCCTGCCGCCCCGGAGGCTGTCCGATGCTGCTCGTCGGCGGCGGCCCGCCCCCAAGAGTCCCTTCGACCCTGACCGCGATCGGCGTCCGTATCCAGGTCGTCGGCTCGTCGCCGCTGCGCTCGGCGGTCCCCCTCGGGTTCGCGCCGTCAAGCGCGGGCGCCGGGCCGGTGCTCGTGACCTGGGACGTCGCCGGACTGGATTCCCTGGCCGGACTGAGCGGCCTGTACCGGACGCATAGCTGGCTGGCCCCGCTCACGACTACGCGGTTGCGGTGGTGGCAGCTGGCCGGCGTCGAGGACCGGCTGGAGCGCTCACAGGCCCGCCTGCTTCTGAGCGGGAGCCAGTTCGCTCTGAGCGCGCCGTTCACCGCGCTGGACGAAGCACGCGCCGAGGCCAGCCTGGCGCCACAGCGCCTGCTGCTCGCGGGCGGGGGCGCGATCGCGGCGCTGGCCATGTTCATCGTCCTGGCCGGCGGTGGACTGCGCCGCGATCAGCGGGCCGAGCTTGATCGGCTCCGCAACGCGGGCGCCCGCACGCACCAGTGCGTGCTGTTCGTCGCGATCGAATCCGGGTGGCTGTGCGCAGCCGCGCTGAGTGTCGGGGCGGTCGCGGGAATCGGGGCCGCGGCGTTGCTGGCCAGTACTCAGGGGGAACCGGTCGGCGCGATCCTGATGCACAGCGTGATCACCCGTGCGGGTGCGATCACGCTGGTGACTGCGTGGCTTGCGGCGACCGTGCTGCTTGGCTCGTTGGTCCTGGTGCGCAGCGCCAGGCTGATCGACATGCTGGCCGTCGCGGCGGCCTCGGCCCTGGTGGCGGCGCTGGCCGCGGGTACCGGCAGCGATCAGGCGCTGGCGCTACTGCTCGCGCCGCTGTGCTGTGCGGCCGCCGGGGTGCTGACGTTTCGCGCGGCGAGGGTCGTGCTGCGGGGGGCGGAGCGCGTGGCCCGGGGTGGCCCGGTGCTCCCGCGCCTGGCGCTGGTTAACCTCGCCCGCTCCTCGGGGCTGGCGGCGCTGGCCATCGCGTTCATCGCCGTCGCCACTGGTCTCGGCGGCTTCGCCCTGGCCTACCGGTCGACGCTGGTCCGCAGCGCAGCTGATCAGGCGGCGGACCGCGTCCCGCTCGACGTACTTGTCTCGCCGGGGCCGGATTTCAACACCCCGCTCGAGGTGGCTCCGCTTCAGCGCTGGCAGGCGCTCGCCTCCGGCGCCGTGCTGCCCGTCCGCCGGACAGACGCGAACTACACCACGGGCGGGGGGACGGTGACGGTTACCGCGCTCGGCATTCCCGCCGACGGACTGACCGGGATTCACGGCTGGCGGCAGAGCGACGGCTCGGCATCACTGGCGACGCTCGCCCGGCGCCTCGAGCCAGCCGGCCCGGTCCGGATGGCTGGACCGACGCTTCCGGCGGATGCGCAGTGGCTGTCGCTGCGAGTTTCCTCGCAGGGTTTCGCGGTAACGGTGATTGCGGACCTGCGCGATCCCCAAGGAGCGATCCGGCAGGTCGCGTTCGGAACGGCCGGCGCTAGCGCCGCGGTCCTGCGTGTCCCCGTGCCGCGCGGGCGGTGGGAGCTCGAGGCTCTGGAGCTCGACGAGCCAACCGGACTCGCCATCACCAACGGTCATCAGAACGGCGAAAACCCGGGCGCCGCGACTCAGTCTTCCGCGCGCGTCGCGCTCGGGCCGCTGTCCGTGCTGGCCGCCCGCGGGCCATCGCTGCCCGTCCCGCTCGGCGCCTGGCGCGGGGTCGGCGCGGCGGCCACGACGGAGTCGGCCACCACGGGCCCGCCGACCGGCGGGACCGTCGCGATAGTCGGCTTCTCCGCCACCGGAACACCCGGCGTGTTCCGGCCGGCGCAACCAGCCGACACGCTCCCGGTCCCGGTGCTCACCGACCCGCAGACGGCCGCGTCCGCAGGACCCGATGGGCGTATCGCCCTCACGGTGGACGGTCTCCCGGTGGTCGCGCGCGTAGTCGGGGTCCTCGGCCGCTTCCCGACGATCGAGGGCGACTCGGCCGGCTTCGTCATCGCCGACGAGGCGACGCTCGCGGCGGCCCTGGACGCGCAGCTGCCCGGTCAAGGCCGGCCCGACGAGCTGTGGATCAGCACCGGGCCCGCCGCGCGGCTGCGCGCCGCGCTCGACAGCGGGACGCTGGCCCAGCTTGACTCCTCGTTCCGCGTCGACCTCGATCATCAGCTGCTTGACGCGCCGGTGGCGCGCGGGGTGCTCGGAACGCTGATCGCCGCGACGGCGCTGTCCGTGGTGCTGGCGGTCGTCGGGTTGCTGACGGCGCTGCTCGGCGGAGCCCGCGACGAGCGGGCCTCCCGCGACCTCTCCGAGCAGGGCGTCGGCCCGCGTGGACTGCGGGCCGAGCTGCGAGTCCGGCTCGCGCTCGCGAGCGTGCTGGGGGTGATCGCCGGCCTGGGGATCGCGGTGCTGCTGACCCGGCTGGCGGTGGCCAGCGTCCGCGCCGCCGGGACGGTCGCCGATCCCAGCCCGCCGGTGGTGACCGTCGTGCCGTGGGCGGAGCTGGCCGCCTGGGGCGCTGGCGCGCTGGCCGTGCTCGCCCTCGCGGGCGCTCTGGCGACCCGCGCCCAGATTGGAAGCACCGTCGGAAGCGTCGTCCGATGAGCGAAGCCGTCGTCGAGCTGCGCGATGTGTTCTGCGTTCACCGCACCAATGAGGGGGACGCGGCGGCGCTGGCGGGGACGAACCTGGAGCTGGGCCGCGGCGAGGTGCTGTGCGTGCTCGGTCCGAGCGGTGCCGGGAAGAGCACGCTGCTGCGGGTCGTCGCCGGGCTCCAGCAGCCATCGGCCGGGGTCGTCCGCGTGCTGGGCCGCGATATCAGCCGGATGCCGGCGCGCTCGGTGTCCCGGCTCCGTCACGAGCTGATGGGGTTCCTCGGGCAGTACACCGACACCGCGATGAGTCCGGATCTTCGTATGCGTGACGCTGTGGCGCTGCCGCTCGCGCTGCGGGGAATGCCGAGGCGGGAGCGTCGCAGGAGAGTCGATGAACTGTTCGCGGTCACGGCCCTGGCGGACCGGGCTGACGCACGGCCCGCGGAGCTGTCCGGTGGCGAGCGCCAGCGGTTTGCGCTGTGCGCGGCCCTCGCTCACCGGCCGGCGCTGCTGCTCGCCGATGAGCCGACCGGCGAGCTCGACGACGCTAGCGCCGACGCCATCCGCGCGCTGATCGTCGAGCTCGCCCGCACCAACGGCACGAGCGTCATGCTCGTGACCCACGATCCGGTGACCGCTGGGGTCGCGGACCGGACCCTGCGGATCCGGGACGGTCGGATCGTCAGCGACCGGCGTGCCGGAGAGGGACAGGGGGAGGAGGCCCTCGTGGTCGACGGCGGCTGGCTGCGGCTTCCCCCCGATCTGCTCACCGCGGCCGGCATCGGGCCCGGAAGAGGGCAGAGAGCCCGCGCGCAGCCAACCGCGGCTGGCGTGGTCGTGACCCGGGCGGCCGGCGGTTCCGGCCCGACCGCGCCGCCCTCACCCGAAGCCCCGCCGCAGCCGCCGCAGCCGCCGCAACGCTGGGTCCCGGTCCGGGTCGAGCTGTGCGTCCTCACGCGCGCCTACGGGAACGGGCTAACCCGGCGCCAGGTACTCAGCGGGCTGACGCACGAGTTCGCGCCCGGCCAGATGACCGTCGTCACGGGTCGCTCGGGAGCGGGGAAGACGACGCTGCTGAGGCTCGTGGCCGGGCTCGACCGTCCGAGTTCGGGCCAGGTCATGCTCGACGGGCACCGGATGGGCGATCACACCGGTGAGCAGCTCGCGAGCCTGCGCCGGCAGCGGATCGGATATCTCTCGCAGGAGCCCGCGCCGATCGAGTTCCTGAGCGCCGAGGAGAACACCGTACTCATCCTGCGGATCCGCGGCTGGGACGCGGACGCCGCCGCCGAGCGCGCGGTCACGGCGCTGACCCGAGCCGGGCTCGCCGACCGGGCCCGCCAGCGCGTGCACCGGCTCTCGGCCGGGGAAGCCCAGCGCCTGGCGCTAGCCCGGGCGCTCGCCGGCGCGCGGGGCCTGCTGATTGTCGACGAGCCGACCTCGCGGCAGGACGAGACCAACGCCCGGGCCGTCGCGGCCCTGCTCGCGGCCGCCGCTCACACCGACGGCCAGACCGTGATCTGCGCCACGCACGACCCCACGGTGATCGGCCAGGCCGACCACGTCATAGCCCTGGACCGATAGCAGAATCCGGGCGCCGCCGCCGCCGCGGCAGCCGCCCCTGGACCTTCCACTTCGAGCCGGGGCGCCCGGGAAGCAGCACCATGACCAGCAGACCCACGACCGACAGCAGCAAGCCCAGCGTCAGCCCGACCCGCTCGGCGTAGCCCTTGCGCTCCGCCAGCCACGCTGCGGCGGCCGCCGAGATGAGCCACGCGAACAGCAGGTACAGCGCCTTAGCGCCAATTGTTCCGATGGCTATCACTCTCCGTATTAGTCAGGTGCCAAGATACGCCCGCTGCACCTCGGGGTCGTTGCGCAGGCTCGCCGAGTCGTTGGCCAGGGCTACGTGCCCGGTCTCGAGCACGTAGCCGCGGGAGGCGGCGTCGAGCGCGTAGTTGGCGTTCTGCTCAACGAGCAAGATCGCCACCCCGGAGCGGTTGATCTCGCCGATGGTCTGGTAGATCCGCTGCACCACCAGCGGGGCGATGCCCAGCGACGGCTCGTCGAGCATCAGGAGCTTGGGCCGGGCCATCAGGGCGCGCCCGATCGCGAGCATCTGCTGCTCGCCGCCGGACATGGTGCCGGCCTTCTGCCCTTCGCGCTCCTTGAGCAGGGGAAACAGTTCGTAGACCCGTTTGAAGTCCTCGGCCACCCCGGGACCGCGCCGCTGGTAGGCGCCCAGTTCCAGGTTCTCCAGCGCGGTCATCCGAGGGAAGCAGTGCCGGCCCTCAGGGGCGAGGGCGATGCCGCGCCCGACGATCTCGTGCGCCGGCACGTGCGTGATCTCCTCGCCGCCGAACGTGATCGTCCCGGCGCTGGCCGGGGTGAGGCCCGAGATCGAACGCAGGGTGGTCGTCTTCCCGGCCCCGTTCGAGCCGATCAGCGTCACGACCTCACCGTCGTCTACGGTCAGCGAGATCCCTTTCAGCGCCTCGATCGCGCCGTACCGGGTACGGATGTCGCGGACCTCGAGTAGGGCCATCAGTCCTGCTTTCCGAGATAGGCCTCGATCACCCGCGGGTCCGTCCGGACCACGGCCGGCGCGCCCTCGGCGATCTTCCTGCCGTGGTCGAGCACCGTGACGCGCTCGGAGACGCCCATCACCACCTTCATGTCGTGCTCGATCAGCAGGATGGTCAGCTGCTTGTCGTCGCGCAGCTTGCGCATGAAGGCCGTCAGCTCCGCCGATTCGCTAGGGTTCATGCCCGCGGTCGGCTCGTCGAGCAGCAGCACGCTCGGCTCGGCCGCCAGCGCCCGCGCGAGTTCCACCCGCCGCTGGTCGCCGTACGACAGTTGCGCGGCGACCCGGTCGAATACGGTCTGGGGCAGTCCGACGTAGGCCAGCAGACTCGCGGCCCCGCGCCCGGGTTTCCCGCTCCTCGCGGCGGACCCAGGGCGGGCGGAAGATCGATCCGAACAATCCCGCCCGCATCCGGGCGTGATGTCCGATCATCACGTTCTCGACGGCCGTCATCGCGCCGAACAGCCGGATGTTCTGGAAGGTACGCGCGACCCCGTACCCGGTGATCACGTCCGGCCGGGACCGCGTGATGTCCCGGGCGCCGAGCACAATCCGGCCCTGGGTGGGCCGGTACAGCCCGGTCAGCATGTTGAACAGGGTCGTCTTCCCGGCCCCGTTCGGCCCGATCAGCGAGACAATCGAGTGCTCAGGAAGGTCGAGCGAGACGTCGTCGACGGCACGCAGCCCCCCGAAATCCTTCGTAATGCGCTCCGCGCGCAGGACGGCCGGAGCGAGCAGGCCAGCCGGACCGGGGCCAGCGGCCGGATCGGGACCAGCGGGCGGAGCGGGACCCTCGGCCGCGCTCATGCCGCACCCTCGCCGGGCGGCAAGATCACGATGACCTCGCCGGCCGGTGCCTCCGCGAGCTGCGCGTCGTCCGCCGCGATCTGGGCCGTGAGCTCGAGCCGGCGTCGCCGTTCCGGAATCAGGCCCTGCGGTCGCAGCAGCATCATGATCACCAGCAGGAACCCGAAGATCCCGAACTCCACCTGGGTCAGCTGAAAGTGCAGCCCGAACTTGCTGGGCAGGTCGTTCAGCACGTCGGGAATCAGGTAGTTGTTGATGTAACCGAGGGCCAGGCCCCCGACGAGCGCTCCCCAGATCGAGCCGAGCCCGCCGATGATCACCATCGCGAGGATGAAGATCGAGAACCCGAACGCGAACTGGCCGGCGTTGACCTCGTGTAGTAGGTGCCGAAGAACGCGCCCGCCATGCCGCCGAACGCGGCGCCCACCGAGTAGGCGAGCAGCTTCGTTTTCACCAGCGGGATTCCCATCGACACCGCCGCGACCTCGTCCTCGCGCAACGCCACCCACGCCCGGCCGAGCCGTGAGTCGCGCAGCCGCAGGTTGACGAACAGGACCAGGAGCAGGATCCCGAAGATCAGCCAGTACCACGGCCTCAGGTCCAGCAGGCCGAACGCCCCCGAACCGGGGAAGTACGGCGAATCGACGGCGCTGATGCCGAGGTTGCCGGCCGTCAGCGTCATGCCGCCGCCGACCGGGATGCTCTGGCCGTTGACGGCGAGCGTGCCGATGATCTCACCGAACGCGAGCGTGACGATCGCGATGTAGTCGCCGCGCAGGCGCAGCGTCGGCAGGCCGATCAGCATCCCCGCCAGCGCGCAGATGAGCGCGGCGGCGATCAGGATCAGCACGAAATTGAGGTGAATGCCCTGCAGCGTGCTCTCGAGCGGCGAGACCAGTACGTGGATGTGCAACTTGAAGAAGAACCCGGAACCGAACCACCCCAGTGAGTACGCGCCGAGCGCGTAGAAGGCGACGTACCCCAGATCGAGCAGCCCGGCAAATCCCACCACGATGTTCAGGCCGAGCGACATCACCGCGTAGGCCACGGCGATGATCGTCCCGTTCATGAAGCCGCTGTCCGGCGGGAAGAGGAACGGCAGCACGATCCCGAACACGATGAGCGCTCCGGCCAGCGCGCGGTTCCACCAGCGAGGGAGCCGCGCCACCGCCGCTGCCCGCAAGCCCTCCAGCCGGCCCCACAGGCCGCTCGCCTGGCCGCTCATCCGGCCTCCCTCGTCTCCTCGCCGAGCAGCCCGCGCGGGCGGAGGACCATGATCACGATCAGGTAGCCGAACACCACCGCCTCGGTCCATTGCGGGCCCAGCCGTGCATCGGATAGGGCCTGGATGACGCCGATGATGAGCCCGCCGAGCACCGCGCCGCGGACGTTGCCGATGCCGCCCATCACCGCGGCCGTGAACGCGATCAGGCCGGCCTTGAAGCCCTGGAAGTACCACACGTTGGTCTCGTACAGCGCGTACACCAGGCCCGGCCGCGCCGGCCAGCATGCCGCCGAGCAGGAACGTCAGCGAGATCGTGGCGTTGACGTTGATGCCCATCAGCCGGGCGGCCTCCGGGTCCTGGGCCGTGGCCCGCATGGCCCGTCCCGCGCGGGTGGAGTTGATGAACCAGCTCAGCGCGAACACGAGCGGGATCATCACCGCGAACACCAGGATGTAACCGCGCTGGATCGGCACGCCCCCGACGGTGAACACG
Organism: uncultured Actinomycetes bacterium; assembly: GCA_963742795.1. GTDB lineage: Bacteria > Actinomycetota > Actinomycetes > Streptosporangiales > Streptosporangiaceae > Palsa-504. The sequence continues at coordinate 95,979 of CAVUNL010000015.1, read as the reverse complement.
GTCTGCTGCACGCCGATCAGGTCGGGCACGCTCTGCGGGGAGCCCCCGCGCCACAGCAGGCCGACGTTTTGCAGGATGAACGAGAAGCCGACCGCGGTGATCAGCGCCGCGAGCTTGGGCGCGCTGCGCAGCGGCCGGTAGGCGACCCGCTCGATCAGGACGTTCAGGGACCCCGTCACGAGCATCGTGATGACCAGCGTCAGCAGCAGGAAGCCGGTCAGAGCGGCGCTGCCCATGCCGGGGGTCAGCCCGAACACCGACCACATGCCCACGGCGGTGAAGGAGCCGATCATGAACACGTCGCCGTGCGCGAAGTTGATCAGCTCGATGATCCCGTAGACCAGCGTGTATCCGATCGCGATCAAGGCCCAGATCGCGCCGTTGGACAGGCCTTGGGCGAAGTCGTAGCCCAGGTTCGACAGATCGTGATGGAGCACCTGATGGCCCGCCACGCTGACCTGGTAGCCGTACACGAGATCGTGGACGCCGTAGTAGACCGGCAGCGCCGCGAGCGCCGCGATCAGGCCCCACTGCCCGGCGTAGCGGCGAACCGCCGCCAGCGAGCGTGCCGGGACCGTAGGCAGGGTGGGCGTGATAGTCGTGGTTTCCATGGCTCCGTGCGGAGTATCGAGCGGCGTGCGGATGGCACCTGGAAGAGGCGGTGGGGAGCAGTTAGCCCCCCACCGCCCCATTCTGGCCTTTAGCTGACCGTCTTCGTAGGCGTGACCGTCTGGAAGAAGACGGGGTCGCCGCTGGATCCGACCTTGTACAGGCCGTAGGACTTCAGCGTCGTGTCACCGTTGGAGTCGAATCCGTAGGTGCCCAGCACCGACTGGATCGACTTGTCAGCGAACAGGGCCCCCAGGATGGCGGTCTTGCTGTTGCCCTGCGCGCCGAGGTTCTTGATCGTGTTCAGCGCGAGCTGCATCTCCGCATAGCCGTAGATCGCGTACGGGTCGGGGCTGGAAACGTTGTACTTGGCCTGGTACGCGGCCAGGAACTGCTGGCCGCCCGGATACGCGGACAGGTTCTGCGTCGCGACCGTGCACTGGATCAGCGGGTCGATCGCGGCCGGGACGCCGCCCTTCGACGCGCTGGTGTAGGAGCTCGTGCAGATCCCGTCACCACCGAAGATCTTGGCCGCGGGGATCGCCGAGTGGACGTCCTTGGTGATCTGGACGGCGCCGTTGGAGACGATGCCGGCGAAGTAGAAGCAGTTGGCTCCCTGGCCCGCGATCGTCGAGGCGTAGGAGCGGAAGTTGGGCGCGGTCGGGTCGATCCCGGTGTTGCTGGTGATCGTGATCCCGTAGTCGCCCTTCTCCAGCCCGAGCAGGGTGGCCAGGCCGGCTCCGTAGGCCTCCTTGTCGTTGGCCACGGCGACCTTGGTGCAGCCCGCGTTCTTCATCGCGATCAGGTCCGCGGCGGCCTGGATCGAGTCGATCGGCACGATCCGCAGGTAGGTCCGCTTCCCGGTCGGGTAGTACTTCTGCGGCTCACCGGGAGCGCTCCCCGGCAGGTTGGTGGTCAGGCCGACGTAGGTGTTGGCCGGGCTCACCTGCGGTATGCCCGCCTCGTTGAGGATCGGGATCGACACCTCGCTGGCCCCGGAGTTGAACTCGCCGATGTAGAAGACGGCCTTGGAATCCGAGGCCACCTTGCGCGCGTTCGCCGCGGTCTGGCCCGGGTCCCACTTCCCGGCCGCGGCGGTCGAGTCGTCGAGCACCTGGTAGTTCACCGTCAACTGACCGGCCTTGTCGCCGGCCTGAGCGAGCGCGAGCTTGATCCCGTTGACCAGCGGGATGGTCTGCGCGCTCGAGGCGCCCTGCATCGGCAGGCTCGAGTAGATGTCGACCGTATTGCCGCCGGCGGCTGCGCTGCTGCTGCTACCGCTGCTGCCGCTGCTACTGCCGCTGCTACTACAGCCGGCGGCCGCCAAGGCGATCGCCGCCAAGGCGGCGATTGCAGTTGTCCGTCTCATGATCTTCCTCCCACAAATTGAGATTGTCCGGCCGCCGCCGAGCGCCCTGACCGGCCTGGTCCGGGTTGATGGCCCGCGGCTGCCGGGATGGCCGTTTAACGAAGTCCCTTACGGCGGCCGGACCGCGATTTCCCCCCGCCCTGGCGCTGAGCCGGCCCGCCCGCCGTCGATCTACTAGCCTCGGCCCTTCGACGGTTCGGCGGCAACGTCTGTTCAGATCAGACCGTCCTAGCACGGAGAGCTTGCCAGATTCCGGTCTCGCGGGCACCACCCGCAGGTAACGAAACAGCCAACGCGAGCCAACGTTCGGGCAGCTGCCACCACGGCCCGTTCGGAAAAAGGTCTTAAAGATCTTCCTCGTCATCGAGGCGGGCGAGCCAGCTGGCCAGGCGGTCCACGGCGGTCTCGAAGCCCGGGTTGAGGTCGACGAAGTCGCGCAGCCGCTCGGCCAGCCAGGCGACGGTGACCTGCTCGTCGCCCCGCCGGTCGGCCAGCTCCTCGATGCCCCGGTCGGTGAAGTACATCAGGGGATGGCCTTCTCCAGCAGCGCGGTGTGCGACGCGGCGTGCCGGGCCGCCGAGCCCTCCGCGGGCGCGGAACTGGGCGGCAGTGACACCACGCCCACCTCGCGCCCCAGGTGCAGCGGGAGCTTGAGCGCGAAGGTCGGCCAGGCGCCCATGTTGACCGGTTCCTCCTGCACCCAGGTGACGGACTCCACCCCCGGGTAGCGGGCCAGCTCGGCGCACAGCTCGGAGACGGGCAGCGGGTACAGCCGCTCGACCCGCACGATCGCGACCTCGGTCGCGCCGGTCTGCTGCCGCCGGGCGGCCAGGTCGTAGTAGACCTTCCCGGTGCACAGCAGCACCCGCCGCACATTGGCATCAGAAACATCGGCATCGGACCCGGCCGTCGAGCCGATCAGCGGCCTGAACGACCCTGAGGTGAACTCGCTGACCGGGGAGGCGGCCGCCTTGAGCCGGAGCAAGGACTTGGGCGTGAACACGATCAGCGGCTTGTGCCGGCCGGACAGCCCCTGCCAGCGCAGCAGGTGGAAGTAGTTGCCCGGGGTGGTCGGCATCGCCAACGTCATGTTGTCCTGCGCGCACAGCGTCAGGAACCGCTCGATCCGGGCCGAGGAGTGGTCCGGGCCCTGGCCGTCGTAGCCGTGCGGCAGCAGCAGCACGACGCCGGAGCGCTGACCCCACTTCTGCTCGCCGGAGCTGATGAACTCATCGATGATGATCTGCGCGCCGTTGGCGAAGTCGCCGAACTGGGCTTCCCAGCACACCAGGGCCTCGGGCCGGGCCACGGAGTAGCCGTACTCGAAGCCCATCGCCGCGTACTCCGACAGCAGCGAGTCGTGCACGAAGAGCTTGGCCGGCCCGGAGTCGAGCTGCTTCAGCGGCGTGTACTCACGGCCGGTGTGCCGGTCCACCAGCACCGCGTGCCGCTGGCCGAACGTCCCGCGCCGGCTGTCCTGGCCGACCAGCCGCACCGGACGGCCGTCGATGACCAGCGCGCCGAACGCCAGCAGCTCACCGGTCGCCCAGTCGATGGCCTCCTCGGCGACCATGGCCGCGCGCCGGTCAAGCAGCGGCTTCAGCCGCGGGTGCACGGTGAAGTCGGCGGGCAGGTTGACCTGGGTGTCGATGATCCGCTTGACCACCTCGGCGGACACCGCGGTGGGCATCTCCTCGTGGTTGACCGGCCGGTCCTCCGGCTCGCGGCGCAGCACCGTGCCCGGCTCGGCCGGGCGCTGGGTGGCGTCCCTGGTCTCGGTGAAGGCCCGCTCGAGCTGCTGCTGGTAGTCGCGCAGCGCCGCCTCGGCCTCCTCCATGGTGATGTCGCCGCGGGCGATCAGCGACTCGGTGTAGACCTTGCGGGTCGACCGCTTGGCCTCGACCAGGTCGTACATGAGCGGCTGGGTGAAGGACGGGTTGTCGGTCTCGTTGTGCCCCCGCTTGCGGTAGCACACCATGTCGATGACGACGTCCTTCTTGAACGCCTGCCGGTAGGAGAAGGCGAGCTGGGCCACCCGGACCACGGCCTCGGGGTCGTCCCCGTTGACGTGGAAGATCGGCGCCTGGATCATCCGGGCCACGTCGGTGGCGTACACGCTGGACCGCGAGTACTGCGGCGCGGTAGTGAAGCCGACCTGGTTGTTCACGATGATGTGCACCGTGCCGCCGGTCCGGTACCCGCGCAGCAGCGACAGGTTGAGCGTCTCGGCCACCACGCCCTGCCCGGCGAACGCGGCGTCGCCGTGGATGAGCACCGGCAGCACGGTGAAGCCGGGCTCGCCCTTGTCGATCACGTCCTGCCTGGCCCGCACGACCCCCTCGAGCACCGGGTCGACCGCCTCCAGGTGGCTCGGGTTGGCCACCAGCGAGGTCTTGATCTCCTGGCCGCCGGGCGCCCGGAAGGTGCCCTCGGCCCCGAGGTGATACTTGACGTCACCGGAGCCCTGCGCGCTGCGCGGGTCCAGGTTGCCCTCGAACTCCTTGAAGATCTGCCCGTAGGACTTGCCGACGATGTTGGCCAGGACGTTCAGCCGGCCGCGGTGCGCCATGCCGATGACGGCCTCCTCCAGGTCCGCGCCGGCCGCCTCGGTCAGCACCGCGTCCACCAGCGGGATGAGGGACTCGGCGCCCTCCAGGGAGAACCGGCGCTGCCCGACGAACTTGGTCTGCAGGAACATCTCGAACGCCTCGGCCACGTTCAGCCGGGACAGGATGCGGATCTGCTCGTCGTGGTCGGCCCGCGGGTGCGGGACCTCGATCCGGGCCTGCAGCCAGCGGCGCTCTTCGGGGTCCTGGATGTGCATGTACTCGGTGCCGACGGTGCGGCAGTACGAGTCGCGCAGGACGCCGAGGATGTCCCGCAGCTTCATCCGCGCCTTGCCGCCGAAGCCGCCGGTGGGGAACTCGCGCTCCAGGTCCCATAGGGTCAGCCCGTGCAGGTTGATGTCCAGGTCGGGGTGCTTACGCTGAGTCACCTCGAGCGGGTTGGTGTCGGCCATCAGGTGGCCGCGCACGCGGTAGGCGTGGATCAGTTCCTGGACCCGGGCCGACCGGGCCACGTCGTCCTCGTGCCCGTACGGGAAGTCCTTGACCCACCGGACCGGCTCGTACGGGATGCGCAGCGCGGCGAAGATCCCGTCGTAGAAGGCGTCCTCGCCCAGCAGCAGGTGGTGGATCTTCTGCAGGAACTCGCCGGACTGGGCGCCCTGGATGATCCGGTGGTCGTAGGTCGAGGTGAGCGTGACCGCCTTGCTGATGGCCAGCCGGGCCAGCGTCTCCTCGGACGCGCCCGCGTACTCGGCTGGGTACTCCATCGCGCCCACGCCGATAATGCAGCCCTGGCCGGGCATCAGCCGCGGCACCGAATGCACGGTGCCGATGGTGCCCGGGTTGGTGATGGTGGCCGTGGTGCCACCGAAGTCCTCGACCGTGAGCTTGCCTACCCGCGCCCGGCGCACGATGTCCTCGTAGCTGGTCCAGAACAGCCGGAAGTCCATGCCCTCGGCCGCCTTGATGTTCGGCACCAGGAGCTGGCGGGCACCGTCGGCGGTATGCACGTCGATGGCCACGCCCAGGTTGACGTGCTCGGGCCGGGCGATGGCGGGCTTTCCGCCTTCCTCGGTGTAGGCGTCGTTCATCTCCGGCAGCGCCTTGAGCGCCTGGATCACCGCCCACCCGATCAGGTGGGTGAACGAGACCTTGCCGCCGCGCCCGCGCTTAAGGTGGTTGTTGATCACGATCCGGTTGTCGACCAGGAGCTTGGCCGGGACCGAACGCACGCTGGTGGCCGTGGGCACCGACAGGCTGGCCGTCATGTTGGTGACGGTGCGCGCCGCGGCGCCGCGCAGCCTGCTCACCTCGGCCCCGGGCACCGCCGGCGGGGCGGCGGGCCCCGGAGCGGGAGCGGGAGCCGGAGCGGCCTGCGGCGCAGGCGCGACCGGCGCGACGGCCGCGGGCGCGGGCGGCGCGGGCGGCGCGGGCTGCGGCTGGGGAGGAGCAGGGGGAGCGGGGGGAGCGGCGGCGCTGGGCACCGAGATGACCGGCTGGGGCCCGGTGCCGTTGGCCAGCGCCGGCTGGTAGTCAGCGAAGAAACTCCACCAGGCCCGGTCCACCGAACCCGGATCGGCCAGGTACCGCTGGTAGAGCTCTTCCACCAGCCATTCGTTGGCGCCGAAGTCGGCTGGCTGCTGTGCTGATCCAGACTGAGCTGACCGAGACTGGTGTGACCCCTCGGGCTCGCGGACCTCCGCGTTACCCTGCGATGAGCCAGAGTCGGGTTGACGCAAATCTTCAGGTACCATCATTATCAGGAGGTATGCAGTCGATGGAAAGTATGTACGAAAATAGTGCCATGATCTCGGTACTTGGAGCTGCGCGAGAATCGGTCGTAGGGGACGAATCCACGTCGATGCCCCGGCAGATCCAGAGCATTGAACGCTGGGCGGCCGAACGCACTGACTACACGGGGAAGCGGCATCACATCGTCAAGATTACCGAAGATCCAGACACGTCAGGAGCGATGAGCCCCTTCAACCGGCCAGGACTCGGCCCGTACCTCCGCAGGCCGCTACTCGACACCTGGAAGGTTCTAGTCGTTCCGAGTCTCGATCGGCTTACCCGTAGCCTGGATGACTTTCTGGACATCTGGACTCTGCTGGAAACCGAAGGCAAGGGCCTAGTGAGCCTGGGCGAGCAAATGGACTTCGGTACGGACCACGGCATGCTGATGGCCCGGCAGATAGTCATGTTTGCGGAATACGAACGTAAGATGATCAGGAAGCGCATCAAGCTCGCCCATGACGCACTGGTTGTCAACGGGCAGTATCCGGGCAACTCTTTCCCCTTCGGATATATCCCGATCCACAATCCGGCCGGTAAGGGGTGGATACTCGAACCGCACCCGATTTACGCGGATGTTGTAGAGGAAATCTGCGATAGGGTCATTGCCGGGGAATCTCTCGGCTCGATATGCCGCTGGCTCGACAGCGGCGGTATCCCTACTCCGCGCAACGTAGTGCGCATTTACGGGGGCAGGAAGCCCGTAGACGCGGACGCGAAATGGAACCAGACCAGCCTTACAAAGATCCTCAAGTCACCAGCCATCATCGGACTGGTCACCGTCTTCTCCGAAGTACGCCGTGATCCGGACACTGGGGAAATCGTCAAGCCTCGGACAGCGCAAGCGCTACGCGACGAAACCGGCATGACCATCAAGCGCGCCGAACCACTGATCACTCGCGAAAAGTGGGAGCAGATCAAGACGATACTCGCGGATAATGCTGCGCGCATGGGTTCGCGAAAAGACCGGTCGCCATTGCTGTACGTCGCTTACTGCGCCGGATGCGGTTCACCGATGCACATCAGCAAATCTCCTGGCTACAAGTCACAGGGAAGCTATCGTTACTACATCTGTCCTAACGGAATGCGCAAGCGTGGCTGCGACGCTCGCAGGATAAGCGCTGAGTGGCTAGAATCTCAGGTCGAAGCGGTGCTAATAGGCGAGCGTGGGGATGACCCGTGGACCGAAGAAGACATCATCCCGGCACACGATAACTCAATGCAAATGCTAGAGCTGGCCGAAGCGATCGGTCACCTTGAGACTAAAATACGTCTTGCCCGCAAGATGGGCGGCGACGTTTCAGATCTCGAAGCAAAGAGGCAAGTTCTTGAAGCGGACCTAGATCGGTTGGATACCGATATCATCCCCGAGCGGAGAATCCCGCGCGAAACAGGGGAGACCTGGGCGCAGCTTTGGGCGCGCTCTAGCTGGAATGAACGAAACGGTTACATGCGCCGGAAGGGCATTAGGGTTGATGTAATCAAGCGTCCTGGCTCTCAGATTCCCGACGCGCGACTCGTAACCGGCTGGCGCGACGTAGACCAGCCGGGAGAGTATCTCGATATTGCCAATCCAGCCTAATACTCCAGCGACACTTCGTGATCTTGCATAAGAGCCTGCGACGCTATGGCTTTGTGAATGTGATTACGATGCGAACTGTCGTGGCGGGGCCTGAATGCTTGGCTGCAACGACAGTCCAGGCGCCCGCGCGTTGGGCGGGGAGAAAAGGAAACAGTTCGTAGCAGGTATCCTCCGAGCCCCTGAGCCTGCACACGTCTGGCTGGTGGGATGAGCTGAGGATGCTCGGGAGAACCGCTCCGTACCAGGTGTATATGCTCACGGTCACATCGATGGAAGCCGGGGCTGCGACACTGACGTCGAATGGGTACCGGGCGGGATCCGGCGCGGTGATCGCGTAGTGGGCTGAGGAGCGGCCGCTTGACATGGCCAGGTTCGCCGCCTGCGGTCTTCCGATGACGCTTGTCGTCCCCGCGTGCTCTCGCTGGTGGTTGCCGGTGCTGGTGCTGCCCGTGCAGGCAGCGCTGGCGATGGCGAGCAAGCTGCATATGGCGAGGCAAGCGAGGCGGCGCCTCATGGCGATAGCCTAGCGATCCAGCGACACCTCGTGATCATGGGAGTGTGCGGGCTTGTCGCCGGTAGTGGCAGGCGCGGGCGGTGGCCTGGTGGCGGCAGCCTCCCCGGAGGGGGCGGCCCCAGCGGCAGGGGAAACGACCGCGGCTATGCCGGACTGGCCGGGCGGCGAAGCCTGGCCCTCGGGGAACACCGGAACGGAAAGTCCCGTCAGGGGACGCTGTGACATGTCCGGGGCGATGTCACAGCGCCGCGAAGGCCTGCTCGGCCTGCTGAAGCATCTGGTCGCGCTGCTCGGGGGTCTTGCCGGTGACGCTGGCGTAGTTGGTCCAGCGGAGGTTCGGCACGCCGATCTTGGCGAAGGTGCCCTTGAACAGGATCTTGGTGAGCGGGTCGTGGTACCACCAGCGGTATGCCTTGTCCGGCGTGGTCATGACCGACAGGACGCTGACCCCGCCGAGGTTCGTCATGCGGTTGCGGAACGGGTTGCCCCCGGCGCCGGGCAGCTCCTCGTACATCACGCCCTTGGTCAGCACGCGGTCGAGGAAGCCCTTGGTGGCCGCGGGCATCGCCTCCCACCAGACGGGGAACACGAACGCCAGGTGCCCGGCGGCCAGCAGCCGCCGCTGGTAGTCCAGGACCAGCGGGTCGACGGCGCGGCCCTGCCGCCAGGCGGCCAGGTCCTGACGGGTCATGTCGGGCTGGAACCCGTCGGCGGCCAGGTCGATCAGGTCAACCTCGTGCCCGGCCGACCGGGCGCCGCGGATGGCGGCGGCGGCGACCGAGGATTTAACTCATTCCGCACACTGCTGTCAGGACCGTCATCCAGTTCAGAGCCGCTGGTCGGCACCGGGCCGGCGCCGTCTCCGACGACGCGCTGGTGACACTGCGGAACCAGATCCTGCCGTCCACCGTCGGCACGGTCCCGGGATTGAGCTACGCGGTTACCGGCGACACCGCGAGCAACTACGACTTCATCAAGCAGATCCACTCCCAGACGCCGCTGGTGTTCGCCATAGTCGCCGTGATGGCGTTCGTGCTGCTCGCGGTCGCGTTCGGGTCGCTGGTCATCCCGCTGGTCTCCATCGTGCTGAACCTGCTGTCGGTCGGCGCCGCCTACGGGCTGATCACGCTGATCTTCCAGGACGGCCGGCTGACCGGGTCGCTTGGCTGAACGCCGTTCGGCGGGATCATCGCCTGGGAGCCGCTCCTACCCGCGCGTCACCAGGCCCAGGCCGGAAGATCAGTTAGCCACGCTCACGTGCGGCCCGGGCTCTGGCGTGCGGAAGTGCCGGTCACGTCGGGGTGCCGGCCGGTACCATCGGCGGGGAATGGCCTACGGGCCTTCCCCGCCCATCTGTCAGGCTCGGGACGCAAGGCACAGGTGACAAGGGATACGGCAAGCAATCCGGGGGGTGGCGGCACACGGGGTCCTCGGCGGCCTGCGGACCGTCGGCACCCCGATGCCACTGCGGCCGAGCACGCCTCCGGCGAGCGGGCCGGCGACGAGTCCTGGTCCTCCGGGCTGACCGGGCCCCAGCGCGCCTTCCCGGCCTGGGACGGCGTTCCCGGCTACGAATTCGAGGGCCGCCGGGCCTCCCGGCGCCCGCCCCCTCCCGAGGCCCTCGCTCCCGAGGCCCTCGCTCCTGAGGCCCCCGCTTCTGAGACTGGGCCGCGCCACTTCCGGTACACCCCGACCATCAGCCAGCCGATGCCCGCCCCCCTCGCCTGGGACGACCAGCCCGCCTGGGACGGCCAGCCCGCGCCCGGCTTTGAGTTCGACGCCGCGGCCCCGACCGCCGACCCAGGCCAGGCGTACCCTCGCCAGGCGCGCCCTGGCCAGGCGCGCGCTGGCCAGGCGCGCCCCGGCCCGCGGGACTCCGGCGCCGAATGGGTCCGGCTGCTCCGCTCGTTCCTGCCCGAGCCGGTCAAGCGCAACTGGTTCGCCGAGTTCCGCTCCGCGCTGCACTTCCGCGGGGCCGGGGTGCGGGTCATCATCCCGATCGTGGCCATGATGGTGTTCGGCGTCGCCGTGGCGGTCATCGCCGGCGCGAACAGCAGCTCCAACGGCTCGGCCCCGCCTCCCGCCGCGCTCGGCTTCCCGCCCGCCACCCTGGCCGGGAACGCGTTCAGCGCGTCGGCCACCGGGCGCGGCATCAGCCAGACGCTCGGCCGGGTGGCCAGCGACGGGGCGGAGATCGTGGCCGTCGGCTCACAGCAGGGCGCGCGGATCGCGCGGGCCCAGTTCTTCGTGTCCACCGACGGCGGGCGGACCTGGTCCATGGGCCACGTGCGCACCCCCGACGGCGGGCTGCCGCCTCCGGGGTACGCGGCGCGGTTCGTGGCGGGCGGGCACGGCACCTGGGTGGCCCTCGGCCCGTCGTCGATCTGGACCAGCTCCGACGGCCGGACCTGGACCCTGTCCTCCACCGCCGGGCTGCCCCTGCGGCCGGGCGACCAGATCAACGTGGTCAAGCGCACCGCGACGGGCTTCATCGCCGTCGGGTCGGCCGGGAGCACCCCCTTGGTCTTCCTGTCGGCCAGCGGGACCACCTGGCAGCGGCTCCAGCCCCGCCTGAGCGCGGGCACCGGCCGCGTCCTGGACGTCAGGTCCGCCGCCGCCTACGGCAGCCAGATCCTGATCGCGGGCGACGTCACCGTCACAAAAACACGGGGACGCAGACCGCAGGTAAACCGCTGAACCCGGTGACGATCAAGACCAGCGCCGCCTGGCTGAGCGGCAACGGCGGCACGACCTGGACGCTGGCCGTCCCGCCAGGCCCGCCCACCCCGGCCGGGCACGGCGCCCAGGCCCAGATCAGCGGCGTGACCGTCACCGCGGGCGGATTCGATCCTGTTCCGGCCGGCCACGCACAGCCGGCCAGCCAGCGGCCCGCAGGCCCGCGGTCGACGTCTATCGCTCGGCCAACGGAACGGCCTGGACCTTCGAAGCCACCCTGGCCGCCAAGGCCGGCTTCATCACCGACATGGTGAACGGCGCCCCGGCCGGCGCCGTGATCACCGGGCAGTCCGGCCCGGGGCTGATCGCGTTCGTGTCGGCCAACGGCGCCTCGTGGCGGCAGATCCCGGCGTTCGGCACCGCCGCGACGCAGGACGTGTCGGGCGTGGCCATCGCCCAGGGCGGCACCGTGGTCGCCGCGGGCACCACCACCAACGACCCCGACAGCCACCAGCCGCTGCTCACCGTGATACCGGGGCACAGCTCGCCGCAAAGCGTCGACATCGGCAAGATCCCTGGCGCCGCCGACCCCGAGCTCGCGGTCAACGACGTCGGGGCCGGGAACGGCGTGCAGGTCGCGGTGGGCAGCGCCAACGGTTATCCCGCCGCCTGGACCTCCGCGAACGGCGGCACGACCTGGACCCGGGCCACCGGCCAGAGCCCGGCCGTGCTGGACCGGCCCGGCGTCCAGCAGCTGACCAGCGTGGCCTACGGCGCCGAGGGCTGGCTGGCGGTGGGCGGCGTCATCGCCGTCGCCCCGCAGCACCCGGTGGTGCTGACCTCGGGGAACGGCAGCGCGTGGACCGCCGCCGACCGCGAGCCGGCGTTCAGCCAGCCCGGCCTGGTCACCGAGCAAGCGGCCGCCGCACCGTCGGCCGGCGCACCGTCCGCCGCGCATCAGCGGGCGGCGCATCAGCGGGCGGCGCATCAGCGGGCGGCGCATCAGCGGGCGGCGCATCAGCGGGCGGTTACGTCATCGTCGGCTACCAGTCCGCCGGCGGCCGCACCATCGCGGCCGCCTGGTATTCAACGGGCCTGACCGGCTGGCAGCGCGCGGCGGTTGACACCCCAGGCCACACCCCAGGCGCGCAGAACGGGGCCCAGCAGATGCGGGCCGTCGCCGCGGGCCCGCACGGCTTCGTCGCGGTCGGCGCGGACGGCAACGCGGCCGCCGCCTGGACTTCACCGAACGGCCAGGCCTGGACCCAGCAGAACGTCCCGCTACCGGTCGGCGCCACCCGGGCCGTGCTCCAGTACGTGGCGAGCAATGGCCGCACCGTGGTCGCGGTCGGCACCGCGCTCACCACCGCCGGCCAGCAGCTGCCGTTCGCGGCGAGTTCGGCCGACGGCGGCTGGACCTGGGCCGAGTCGGCCCTGCCGGTCCCATCGGGCCGCGCGTTCGTCACCGCGCTCACCGCGACCGCGACCGGGACCGGGACCGGGACCGGGACCGGGACCGGCAGCCAGTACCTGGCCACCGGCACGTTCGGCAGCACGCCCGGCCATCAGGACGTGGTGGTGTGGACGTCGGCCAGCGGCTCGGCCTGGCAGACCGCCACCCCGACCGGGCAGGGCCTGACCGGGAACGGCATCCAGGCCATCACCGGCCTGGACGTCTTCGACCGCACCGTGACCGGCGTCGGCTTCACCGCCACGCCCGGCGGCGAGCAGCCCGTCTTCTGGCAGTCACCGGTCCGCTAAACCACAACCGGAGGACCGAACACGTCCTCCCGCCGGTTGGCCAGGCTCGGCACCGCGGCCCGCACGGTCTCGACCAGCCCGACATCCACCGAACCCACCGCCACTCCCGCCGACGGCCCCAGATCGAGCCGGACCACGCCGAGCGGGTCGACCAGCATGCTTCGCCCGATCCCCGTCGCCGCCCGGGTCGCCGGCTCGGCATGGGTCGGGCACCTGCCCGACCGCGGCCACCCACACGGTGTTCTCGATGGCCCGCGCCCGCACCAGCGTGACCCAGTGCTCTTCCTTGAAAGGCCCCGCCGCCCACGCCGCCGGCACCACCAGCAGAACCGCCCCGCCCACCGCCAGTGCCCGGGACAGCTCCCCGAACCGCACGTCGTAACAGATCTCCAGCCCGGTCCGCACGCCGGCCAGAACACACAGCACCGGCGCCGACCCCGGCGCGACGACCTCCGACTCGCGGTGCCCGAACGCGTCGAACAGGTGCAGCTTCCGGTACGAGGCCACCAGCTCCCCGTGACCGTCAAACGCCACCGCGGTGTTGTAGACCCGCCCGTCCGGCGCGGGCTCGAACACCCCGGCCACCAGCGCCACGCCCGTCTCCTTGGCCGCTACCGCAAGGCCCGAGCCGAACGGCCCGTCCAGCGGCTCGGCCGCCGCCCGCAAGTCCGACCCGAACCTGACCTGTGTCGCCTCGGGGAACACGGCCAGGTCCGCCCCCTGCTCCGCGGCCGAGATCAAAGCCTCCCGCACGCGCTCGGCGTTAACAGCAGGCCTGGAACTGACCGGAATCTGGCACAACGCGACTCGCATGCTTCCTACATTAACCGGCCACATTAACCGGCCAGCGTAGCTAGCACGGCATCATAAACAACGTGAACAAAAGGCCGCTCCTCAACCGCCGCCTCGAAGGCCTCGGCACCACGATCTTCGCCGAGATGTCCGCCCGCGCGGTCGCGACCGGATCGATCAACCTGGGCCAGGGCTTCCCCGACCGGGACGGCCCGCCCGAGATCGCCCGCGCCGCCGCCGACGCCATACTCCAAGGCCGCGGCAACCAGTACCCGCCCGGCCCCGGCGTCCCGGAGCTCCGCCACGCGATCACAAACCACGCGCGGCGCTTCTACGACCTGGCCTACGACCCGGACACCGAGGTCCTGGTCACCGCCGGGGCCACCGAGGCGGTCGCCGCGACCCTGCTGGCCCTGGTCGAGCCGGGCGACGAGGTGATCGCGTTCGAGCCCTACTACGACTCCTACGCCGCCAACATCGCCATGGCCGGCGGGATCAGAGTCCCGGTCACCTTGCGCCCGCCCGGCTTCCGCCCCGACCTGGACGAACTAAAAGAGGCCATCACCCCCCGCACCCGCCTCATCCTGCTCAACAGCCCGCACAACCCCACCGGCTCGGTGTTCACCCGCGACGAACTGGCCGCCATCGCCGCCCTGGCGATCAAAAACGACCTGCTCGTGGTCACCGACGAGGTCTACGAGCACCTGGTCTTCGACGGCGAGCACGTCCCGATCGTGAGCTTCCCCGGCATGCGCGAGCGGACCGTGCGCATCAGCTCGGCGGGCAAGACGTTCGCCTTCACCGGCTGGAAGATCGGCTGGGTCACGGCCACCCCCGAGCTGGTTACCGCGGTCAAGACGGTCAAGCAGTTCCTCACCTTCGTCAGCGGCGGCCCCTTCCAGTACGCGATCGCCCAGGCCCTGGCGCTGCCGGACTTCTATTACGACACGCTGCGCGAGGACCTAAGAGCCCAGCGCGACCTGCTCACCCGCGGCCTGGCCGACCTCGGCTTCGAGGTCTACCCGCCGCAGGGCACGTACTTCGTCACCACCGACATCAGCCCCCTGGGCGAGCGGGACGCCCTGGAGTTCTGCCGCGCCCTGCCCGAACGCGCCGGCGTCGTCGCCATCCCCTCCGCCCTCTTCTACGACCACCAGGACGCGGCCCGCACCCAGGTCCGGTTCGCGTTCTGCAAACGCCCGGAGGTCCTGACCCAGGCTCTGGCCCGTCTTAAAGATCTTTAGGCCGAACGGAGCGTGGTGCCTGCCCCCCGAAACGGTAGGCCTAGGCCCATGGCGGCGCACCCCGGCGGCGGCCACCATGGAAGCATGCTTTTCACCCTTGTTCTGCTGCTGACGATCGGGTGCATCGCCTTCATCCTGGCGCGGGAGGCTCAGGGGGTCCCGGGTCCAGATGGCCTGCGCCCAGATGGCCTGCGCTCAGATGGCCTGCGCTCAGATGGCCTGCGGAGCCGCATCCGGGCCCGCGGCTGGAGTCTGCTGCTGCTGCCCGTCGCGATGGCGACCGCCGCGCTGGCCGGCGGGGCTCAGTGGCTCGTCCCGGCCGAGCTCGGTATCGCGGTCCTGGCCATCGCCTTCGCCCCGAAGCTGGCCGCCAGGCTGGTGCCCTACGGCGTGCTCGGGCTGGCCGTCTTCGGGGTCCATCTGGCCAGGATGTACCACGTGTACCACGCCGGGAACACCAGCCAGGTCCAGTACCTGTTCGTCCCGGCGGGGCCCGACGCCTGGGGTACCTGGCCGGTGCTGGCCGAGGCCGGCATCCTGTTCGTGGTCGGCCTGTGGCTGCTGCTGCGGCTGGACGCGCCGGGCGCGGGGCTGGTCAGGGCGCTGGCCGCCCGGTGGCTGGCCAGCGGCCGCGGCGGGATCTCCAGCCGCCCAGGCCCTGCTCCTGATCCCGGTCGTGGCGCTGGCCATGCAGCTGCTCGGGCCCGGCAAGTGGTTCGGCTTCCAGGCGGTCGACGGGCTCGACGCGGCCGTCATCGACCTGGCCGTGGCCACGGCCGCGCTGGTGGTGATCTTCCGGTCTCGGGCCTGGGCCGCGACGCTGGCCGCCGCGGGGCTGCTGGTCCTGGGTGCCTACGGCTGGCTGATCGCGGTGTTCTGGCCCGCGGTGCCCGGGTTCGCGTACGGCTTCGCCGACCTGCACAACAGCCCGGTGCCCGCCCCGCTCTGGACCGACGCCCTGCAAGGCTCCCTCCTGCTCGGCCTGGGTCTGTGGCTGGCGCCGCGGGTGACGCGCCATCACCTGGCCGATTCGCCCGACCCCGAGCTCGCGGCCCGGGCCCGGCACCTCACCCAGCGAGTGCAGACGCTGACCCAGACCCGCCACGACGCGGTAGACACCGCCACCGCCGAACTGCGCCGCATCGAGCGCGACCTGCACGATGGCGCGCAGGCCCGGCTGGTCGCCCTGGGCATGTCCCTGCGTGCCGCCGAGCGGATGTTCGGCAGCAACCCCGAGGCGGCGCTGGCCCTGGTCACCGAGGCCAGGGAAACCTCGTCCCGGGCCCTGACCGACCTGCGCGACCTGGTCCGCGGCATCTACCCGCCGGTCCTGGCCGACCGCGGCCTGGCCGACGCGATCCGGGCCCTGGCCCTGGACACCCCGCTGCACACCGAGCTCGACATCGAGCTGCCCGGCCCCGCCGCCGCAGGCGGCCAAGCCGGCCCCGCCGCCGCAGGCGGCCAAGCCGGCCCCGCCGCCGCAGGCGGCCAAGTCGGCACGGTCGAGATGCCGGTCGGCGCGGCCGTCTACTTCGCGGTCGCCGAGGTGCTGGCCAACGCGGTCCAGCACTCCGGTGCCCGCACGGTCCGGATCCACCTGCGCCACGCGGCCGGCACGCTGCGGGCGCAGGTCACCGACGACGGCGCGGGCGGCGCCGACCCCGCCGCCGGGACCGGCCTGGCCGGGGTGGAGCGCAGGCTCGCGACCTTTGATGGCATCCTGGCCGTGAGCAGCCCGCCCGGCGGGCCCACCATCGTCGCCATCGAGGTACCGTGCGCGTTGTCATCGGCGAAGACCTCTTCCTGCTGAGGGAGGGCCTGGTCAAGCTGCTGTCCGCGCACGGCTTCGAGATCGTCGCCGCGGTGGCCACCGCCCCGGAACTGCTGGCCGCCCTGGTCGGCGAACATCCCGACGTAGGGATCGTCGACGTCCGGCTGCCGCCGACCCACACCGACGACGGCCTGCGCGCCGCCCTGCGCGCCCGCCAGCAGATCCCCGGCCTGCCGGTCCTGGTCCTGTCCCAGTACGTCGAGCAGCTGTACGCCCGCGAGCTGCTCGCCGACCAGGCCGGCGGGGTCGGCTACCTGCTCAAGGACCGGGTCTTCAACGACGACCAGTTCACCGGCGCGATCCGCACCGTGGCCGCCGGGGGCACGGTCCTGGATCCCGAGGTGGTCCGCAAGCTGATCGGCCGGCACTCCCGCACCGAGCCGCTGACCCGCCTGACCGCCCGGGAACGCGAGGTGCTCGCGCTGATGGCCGAGGGCCGGTCCAACGCCGCGATCGCCCAGCGCCTGTTCATCACCGAGAAGGCGGTCAGCAAGCATGCCGCGGGCATCTTCGCCAAGCTGGACCTGGCCCTCTCCGACGACGACAACCGCCGCGTCCTCGCCGTCCTCGCCTACCTGGAATCATAACGGGGATGGACCCTGACCTACTGCGCGCCGCCGAAGCCGCCCCCGGGTTCATGCCGGCCGCCGAAGGCCTGGCCCTGTTCGACGCCGTCGCCCGGTACTCCCGCCGCGGCCCGGTGCTCGAGATAGGCACCTACTGCGGCAAGTCCACCATCTACCTCGCCGCCGCGGCCCTCGCCGCCGGCCAGCCAGTCGTCACCGTCGACCACCACCGCGGCTCCGAGGAACATCAGCCCGGCTGGGAGTACCACGACCCCCGCCTGGTCGACCCGGCCACCAGGCGCCTGGACACCCTGCCGAGCCTGCGCGCCACCCTGGCCGCCGCCGGCCTGGAGGACAACGTGGTCGTGGTCGTCGGCCGCTCCGCCGACGTGGCCCGCCTCTGGGCCACCCCGCTGGGCCTGGTCTTCATCGACGGCGGCCACACCGAAGCCGCCGCGGTCACCGACTACGAGGGCTGGGCCCCCTGGGTCGCCCCCGGCGGCGCCCTGGCCATCCACGACGTCTTCCCCGACCCCGCCGACGGCGGCCGCCCCCCCTACCTGATCTACCAGCGAGCCCTATCCTCCGGCGCCTTCACCGAAGTCCGCGCTGAAGGCTCCCTCCGCATCCTCGAGCGCACCACCTGCGGAATCTAACTCGCACCGCGCCACGGCATCCCGGAATACCCCCGCTCCACCCGACCACCCCATCAGCGCGTCGGCCGCCAGGACCACGGCGGCCGCGGTCCAGCTCGACCGCTCGGCCGGGAAGTGCGCCCGGTTGGCGTACTGCCAGCCGGTCCAGTACGAGCCGTCCTGGTGGCGCAGGTGCGCGGCGGTGGCGAACATCGCGGCCGCCTGCGCGCGCAGCCCGCACGCGTCCAGGGCCAGCACCAGCTCGCAGGTCTCCGCGCCCGTCACCCACGGCTGGTCGCTGACGCACCGTACGCCGAGGCCGGGCGCTACGAACGTGTCCCAGCCCGCCTTCAGGCGCGCGACCGCGGCCGCGCCGCGGACCGCCCCGCCCAGCACCGGGTAGTACCAGTCCATCGCGAACCGGCTCTTGTCCGCGAACGCCTCCGGGTGCGCGCGGACCAGGTCCGCGAGCCGGTCCGCCGCGAGCTCCCAGTCCGGCTGGGGTTCGTCGGCCAGCTTGCCCAGCGCGACCGCGCAGCGCAGGCTCTGGTGGATGCTCGAGCAGCCGGACAACAGCGCGTACGTCCCTGCCGTTCCGCTGGCGTCGCGCTCCCACGCGACCTCGCCGCGCGGGGTGCGCAGCGCGAGTGCCCATTCGACCGCCCGGCGCACCGTCGGCCACATGGTTAGCGCGTGGCTCTCGTCCCCGGTCACCAGGTATTCGTGCCAGGCCCCGACGGCGACGTACGCGGCATGATGGCTTTCCGCCGCCGGGTCGGTCACCCGGCCGCGCAGGCTCGACCGCGGCCACGACCCGTCGGCCCGTTGCGCGTCCCGCAGCCACGCGTAGGCCTGCCGGGCCGGCCCGTGCAGCCCGCAGGCGCTCAGCGCCATCGCGCACTCGATGTGGTCCCAGGCGTCCACGTGCCCGTCCGGCCACGCAATCGCCCCCGACGGCTCCTGCGCCCGCGCGATCGACTCACCCGTCGCGAGCACCTCGGCTTCGCTGAATGTCTCAGTCGCCTCAACTGTCACGGTTGCCCCTGCTTGACCGCGTAGACCACCAGGCTCTTCCCGACTACGGGGTTCAGCGCTTGCTCGGTCAGCCGGGTGGCGGCCGGCTTGCGCATGATGTCCCAGACCAGCATCCGGTGATACGCGCTGACCAGCGGGTGTTTGTCGTTGTGCACCCCCACCGCGCACTTCAGCCACCAGTACGGGGAGTGCAGGCCGTGTGCGTAGTGGTGCCACCTGACGTGCAGCCCGGCCCGGGCCAGCTTGGCCTCCAGCTCAACCCTTGTGTAGATGCGCACGTGCCCCCCGGGGACCTCGTGGTACTCGGTGGACAGGGCCCAGCAGATCCGCTCCGGCAGCCAGCTCGGCACCGTGATCGCCGCCAGCCCGCCCGGCCGCAGCACCCGCGCCAGTTCGTTGATCGCCCGCTGGTCGTCCAGCACGTGCTCGAGGACCTCGGCCGCGATCACCCGGTCGAACACCCCATCGCCGAACGGCATCCCGGTCGCGTCTCCCGAGACCGCCGTCGCTTCGGCCCGCGGGGCCGCCTCGCCCGCCTCCCGCATCGCGGCGAACATGCCTCGTACCGGCCCGAGCTCGGTGGGATCCAGGTCGAACGCGACCACGTTCCCGCCGCGCCGGTACACCTCGAACGCGTGCCGCCCGCCGCCGCAACCCAGGTCCAGGACGCGCTGCCCAGGCCGGACCGGGAACCGGCCGAAGTCGACGGTCAGCACGCGCCCGTCCCCCACGCCTCCCGCGACCCCGGTGCCTCCCGTGACCCCGGTGCCTCCCGCGACCGCGGTGTTTCTCCGGATCGCATGGCCTCCCGGTACTGCGCCACGGTGGCCTGCGCCACCGCTGGCCAGGCGAACCGCTCGCCGACCCGGCGCACGGCCCGGTCCGCCAGCGCCGCACGTTCGGCGGGGGAGTCGTGCAGCCGCCGCAGCACGGCGGCGAGCTCCTCGCTGTCGCCCGGCGTGACCAGGGTGGCCGCGTCCCCGGTCACCTCGGGCAGCGCGCCCGACCGGCTGGCCACCAGCGGGGTGCCCGACGCCATGTGCTCGACGGCGGGCAGCGAGAATCCCTCGTACAGCGAGGGCACAACGGCGATCTCCGCGCTGGCCAGCAGGGCGGAGAACGCCTCGTCGTTCAGCCCGTGGGTGAACGTGACCCGGTCGGCCAGGGACAACTGGGCGGCCAGCCGCTCGGTGGCGCGCGCGGGCCGTCCGACGATGACCAGGTGCGCGTCCCGGTCGGTGGACAGCTTGGCCACCGCCTGCAGCAGGGTGGAAGTGCCCTTCATCGCCGAGTCGGCGCTGGCTACCGCGATGATCCGGCCCGGCACCCGCGCGGCCTCTCGCGGCCGGAACACCCGGGTGTCGACGCCCAGGGGGATGACCCGCACGCGCTCCGGCGGGACCTTGAAGTCGCGGCAGATGTCGCGCTGGGACGAGGCCGACACGGTGATCAGCGGCCCCGACCGGGCCAGGCGGCGTGCCACCCGGGCCTGCATCCGGACGAATCCGTACCAGCGCCGCCGCGACAGCCGGTCGCGTAGGCCCAGGGCGGCCAGGTCGATACGCCGGTCCACGCTGATCGGATGGTGGATGCTGGCCACTAGCGGCAGTGCAGGCCGACTGCGGCCCAGCCGACCGGGGCCCAGCCGCCCGAGGCCCAGCCGCCCGGGGCCCAGCCGCCCGGGGCCCAGCCGACCGGGGCCCAGCCGCCCGAGGCCGAGCAGCCCGTAGCCGAGCCCTTGGTTGTCGTGCACGACGTCGAAGTCCCCGGCGCGCGCGGCCAGCGCCCGCCGCGCCCTGATGCTGAACGTGAGCGGCTCAGGGAACGCGCCGCCCCACATCATGACCGTCTCGAGCACGTCGACCCAGTCTCGGTACTCAGCCCAGTGCGGCGTCCGGAACGGGTCGGGGTCCCGGTACAGGTCCAGGCTAGGGATCTGGGTCAGCCGCGGGCCGGGGTCGAGCTCGGGATACGGCTGGCCGGAGAACACCTCGACCTGATGCCCGAGCGCGTCGAGTTCCCGGCTCAGATGACGGACGTAGACACCCTGGCCGCCGCAGTGCGGTTTGCTGCGATAGGAGAGCAGCGCGATCCGGAGCGGGCGATCCCGGGTAACCACGGGCTGCTGTTCCGGGACGGCTTGGCCCCGATGCTGGCACCGAACACCGTGAAATCATACGGGGACACCCCCCGCTCCCCGCATGCGATGCCGTAACCAGGGCCCCGCGCGTTGCTCCAAGCCTCATTTGCGAGGCCAGCGAAGGTGTCGGCGAGCGTAGGCCCACTCGCATCAACGCGCACCGACCTGCGCGCCCGCCGCGGGAGCCCATCAGGCCATTCTGTGGTACCTAGGCGGCTGCGACCAGCCCGCCGCGTCCTGCGAACCCCACCACGTCACCCACCGCGCCGACGGCGGCCACACCAGCCTCACCAACCTCAAAGATTATTGCTGGTGGCACCACCACGTCGTCCTGCACGAACTCGGCTGGACCCTGACCGTCCACCCCGACGGCACCAGCCAGTCCAAAGCCCCGACGGCAAGATCATCCGCAGCCACAGCCCCCCACCCCACCCCGGGTAACCACCCCCGCCTTCAGGCGTGCATCGTTACCTCGTCGGTCTCGAGGTGCGGTGGCATCAGTCTCGTGCCGGAGACGGCCTGGTCGCGGATCGGTCGTCGCTCGTGCCTCAACGGAAAACGAGGAGTCCCCATGGGCAAGCTGATCTACTCGATGATCACGTCACTCGACGGCTTCGTGAGCGATCCAGGCGGCAACTTCGGCTGGGGCGCTCCGGAGCAGGAGTCACACGAGTTCATCAACCAGCTCAGCCGATCGATCGGCACGTACCTCTACGGCCGCCGAATGTACGAGACGATGGTCTTCTGGGAGACCGCGCACACGGCGCCCGACCAGCCGCCGTTCAGCCTCGAGTACGCGCGGATCTGGCAGGCGGCGGACAAGGTTGTCTACTCCACAACGCTGAACGAGGTCGCCAGCGCGCGGACCCGGATAGAGCGTACGTTCGACCCGGAGGCAGTGCGGCAGCTGAAGGCCGGCTCCGACCTCGCCCTCAGCGTCGCCGGTCCTCACCTGGCGGCGCAGGCGATCCGGGCCGGCCTTGTCGATGAGTACCAGTTGTTCGCCGGGCCGGCGATCGTCGGTGGGGGCAATCCGTTCTTCCCAGACGACGTCCGCGTCGATCTCGAGCTGCTGGACGAGCGGCGATTCGGCAACGGTGTGGTCTACCTGCGTTACGGCGTCAACGACCACGGGCCGCGAGCGTAGTCGCCGCCTAGGTTCCGGCCGCGCTCTTACGGGTCACCTTCGGCCCGCCCGGGGGAACGGTGGTGCAGCCGACGCAGGCCGGTTTCCCGCGGAAGTAGGCCGGGATGGACGGCGAGTCGGTCGGCGGGTTGGTGGCCAGCAGGACCGGGGCCCGCGGCGTCTGGTTGAAGTCGAAGTCCTGCTCGAGGTTGCCCAGGATCGCCTCGTCCTCGCGGACGTCCGGCCGCGGGTCGGCGCGGCCGTCGGTGGCCGGGTTGAGGCGTGCGCCGTCGAGGAAGTCGTCCTCGATGAACTTCAGGTAGGCGTCGCTGGACAGGATCTGGTGGTCGATGTAACCGCGCTTGGCGTACGGCGAGATGACCAAGCTGGGGACGCGCAGCCCGTAGCCGTTCTGGTCTACTGCGGGCGGCACCACGTGGTCGTAGAAGCCGCCCCAGTCGTCCCAGGCCAAGAAGATGGCGGTCGAGTCCCAGTCCGGGCTCTTCATGGCCGCGTTGATGATCGAGGTGACGTAGGCCTGGCCCTGGTGCACGCTGGCCGGAGGGTGCTCGCTGTCGGGCTGCGAGGGCGTGATCCAGCTGACCGAGGGCAGCGTGCCCGCCTTGGCCGCCGCGAAGTAGGAGCCCAGGCTCTGCACGTTGTTCAGCTGGTGATCAGCCCGGACGTCGCCGAACAACGGGAGCGGGTTCCAGATCCCCGGCGTCATGGCGCTCTGCGCGACCGGGGCGCAGGTCTCGGCCGAGTCGTCGTCGCAGTCGGGCTGGGTACCCGTCTGGACGTAGTAGGCCCAGCTCACGTGGTGGACGAACAGCAGCCACGTGACGTCGGTCCAGGCCAGGTCGATCGAGGTGGTCCCGGTGCGCAGTTCGGTGTCCACAGCCCGGTCGAACTGGGCCGCTCCGTAGGGCCCGACGATGTTGTTGACGCAGCTCATCGGCGAGGCGTCCTTGCACTTGGCCGACCAGCCGGAGACCAGGTACAGATGATCGGGCAGCGACCATGACTTGACCGGCTCAAACATGTGGTCGTCGAGCACGAAGTCCTGGGCGTAGGTCCAGTAGTTGGGGATCTCGGCCCCCGTGTGGTAACCCATCACGTCCGGTTGGCCGCCGGAACTGCACGCCGGATCATCCGGATTGGTGCAGCTCGGCTTGGCCTGGTCGCGCTGGGCGATGAACCCGTCCATCGTGCCGCCGTCCACGTCCGCGACGGCGTTCGCCTTACCGTGCGGGCCGCCCCCGTTCACGTCGGCGATGTCGTGATAGGGCCGTGTGCAGCTCCCACCCGCCTCCCCAGCCCCCTTCTCTGGGTTCGGGACACACACGGTCGGCGTGCCGTCCTTCATCGGGATCCCGTCCGCCCCCGGATAGGTCCCGAAGTAGGTATCGAACGACCGGTTCTCCTGCATCACGACGATGACGTGCTTGATCTTGTGGATACCGGCCGGCACGATGTACGAGCCCGACGGCCCGCCGCTGACCTCCTCAACCGCCCCCGGGGACGAGGACGGGGCCGGGCGCGAGGACGGTCCTGAGCAACCCGCGAGCACCCCGCAGGCGGCCAGGCCCGCGCATATGAGAGCGGTTAGCTGCCGGGGAACGTGATAACCAGCCACGCGACCGATGCTTACACAGCAATGCGGGAAGCAACTAAGGCCCGTACGGGAAACCGATGAGCGCACAGAGGGAAACCCGTAAGCATTGTCAAGAAAACCGGTACCCACGGTGGGAAAACCATGAGGCGGTGCCCCGCACGCACCATGAGAAGATCATGGCGCACCCATCGCAGCAAGGCAGCAGCAGGGCAGGAAGGTGGCAGGCACGTGGCGCACAGGTTCCCGGCGCTTGATCGCGGCGCCCCCCGCGGGTCAGGGGCGGCTCTGGCTGACGGGGGCACGCTTGTTCGACGGAACCGGGGCAGCGTTGCGCGAGAACGCGGCGGTCCTGGTCGAAGACGGGATCATCCGCCGGGTCGCCGACGCCGCGGAGCCGTGCCCCGACGGCGCCCGCCCGCTGGACCTGGGCCAGCGGGTCCTGATGCCGGGCCTGACCGATGCTCACACCCACGCCTCGGGGTCCGTCCCGCACCCCGCCAAGGGTGCCGAGGAAGCGCTCCCCGGCGTTGTCGCGCATTTCATGCAGGCCGAACTCCGCGACTACCTGCGCTTCGGGGTGACCACCATCCGCGTGACCGGCTCCCAGGGACTGCTGCCGCAACAGGCCCGGCAGGCCATGCGTTACGGCGCGTTCCGCGGCCCCCGCCTGCTGACCTGCGGCAAGATCATCTCCGCCACCGCGCCGGGCGGGCGCTTCTACGGTGACATGTACCGCGAGGCCGACGGCGAAGACGACGTGCGGCGGGCGGTCCGGGAGCAGATCCGGTGGGGCGCGGACTTCGTCAAGGTGATGACCACCGGCGCCCGGTCCAACGAGCTCGAGGATCCCGATCCGCTCCAGTTCACCGATCCGGAACTGGCCGCCGTCACCGACGAGGCGCACCGGCTGGGCTACCGCGTCTCCGCCCACGCCGAGGGCTTGGACGGCTGCGCGGCGGCCATCAGGCACGGCGTCGACACGATCGAGCACGGCATGTACCTGAACCAGCGGCCGGATCTGCTGGACGCCATGGCCGCCGCGGGCCAGGTGCTGGTGCCCACGCTGTCCGGCTACTACTGGATGTCGGGCCTGGGCGAGGAGGTCATCGACCCCACCGACGCGCCGGCCCAGCCGGACATGCCGCCGGTGCTGGTCGAACTGGCCCAGCGCAACCTGAGCGAGGGGGCGGCCAGCATGCGGGCCGCCCGCAGCGCCGGGGTCAAGATCGCGCTCGGCAGCGACACCAGCCTGGCCGTAGGCCTGGAGGTCCAGCGCATGATCTATCACGGCCTGACATCCATGCAGGCCCTGGTCGCCGCGACCAGGACCGCGGCCGAAGCGCTGGGCCTGGACGAGCACATCGGGACCGTCGCCGAAGGCAAGCTCGCCGACCTGATCGTCGTCGACGGCGATCCGCTGGCCGAGCCGCACCTGCTAGGCGACCCGGAACGGATCTGGCTGGTCCTGCAGCTGGGCGTGCCGGTAGGCGGCCAGTTGCTGAATAACCCGGCCCTCGCTGGCCAGTTCACGTGGCCGGATCGGCCTAGGGGGCCCAAACCAGCTGACATGGACGGCTGGGCCCAGGCGGCGCAACTGAGCCGACGCGACTAGCCGGCGCGACTGAACCGGCGCGACTGAACCGGCGCGACTGAACCGGAACGTCAGGCCACGCGACCGACGAAGATGCCGATCAGGTACGTGATCCCGACGGCACCCGCGCCCAGGGCCAGCTGCCGTAGCGCCCCGCGCCAGAACGGCCGTGCGGTCAGCCGCGCGACCATGCCCCCGCCCGCCACCGAGGCGACCGCGGCCAGCCCGAGCGCGAACCCGAGCACGTCCAGGCCAGCCAGGTAGGGGATAAGCGGGATCAGCGCCCCGACCGCGAACGAGGCCAGCGACGCGCCCGCCGCCACCAGCGGTGACGGCAGCTCGCCCGGGTCGATGCCGAGTTCCTCGAGCGCGTGCACCGCCAGTGCCTTCTCCGGGTGCGCCGAGATCTCCGCGGCCGCCAGCCGCGCGGTGGGAGCGCTGACGCCGCGGGCGCGGAGCATCGCGGCCAGCTCCGCCTGCTCGGCCGCGGCGTTGTGCTCGAGTTCCAGCCGCTCCTTGTCGACCTCGGCCTGGATCAGCTCGTTCTGGGAGGAGACCGAGACGAACTCGCCGGCCGCCATGGAGCACGCGCCCGCCGCCAGGCCGGCCAGGCCGGTCAGCACGATCGTGTGCGCGTCGGCGCCGCCGCCGCCGACCCCGGCGATCAGCGACACGTTGGTCACCAGCCCGTCCATGGCCCCGAACACCGCCGGGCGCAGCCACCCGCCCGACACGTCCCGGTGATGATGCCCGCCCTCAGGATGCCCGTGGGCGTCGGCCCGCGCTCGGTTCTCGGTCGCCATCCGGACCGCCTTCCCCGTCCTCGCCGGCCCGTACCGCGCCGCACGATCCGCGCGGGCCCGTACCGCGGGCCGCACCCGTCCGCGCAGCGTACGCCCTTGTACTGTGCGCCGCGGAAGGCGCACAGTACAAGGGCAGATAACGGTTAGCTCTTCGCCGCGTTGTACAGGAACAGATGCCCGATCGCGGTCGGGTACACACCGGTGATGCCCATGGCTGTCGCGGTCAGGTAATTGTAGAAGTAGCCGAAGATGACCGGCGTCTGGGCCAGCAGCAGCGTCTCGATCTGCCCGGCGATGCTGCGCTGGGTGGACAGGTCCGAGGATGCGATGTACTGCGCGACCAGGGTGTCGTACTGGGAGTTGTTGAAGTGGGCGGCGTTCCACGTGCCGGTGCCCGACGTGGCGTTGTACGTCTGGAGCGGGGAGGTCAGGAAGACGTTCGGCACGCTGCGGTGCCCGTAGTCGACCAGGCTCATCGTGGCGTCCAGCCAGTCGGAGTTGCCGAACGTGGCCTTGCCGTAGTACTGGGTTGAGCTTTCCACGGTCAGGTTGATCTTCACCCCGATGGCCGCCGCGGCCTGCACGATGATCTGGGCGTACTCGGGGATCTCCAGGAAATTCTCGGTGATGAGCTTGGTGGAGAAGCCCGACGAGTGTCCCGCGGCCGCCAGCAGCGACTTGGCCATGCTGATGTTCTGTACGCGCTGCGGAACGCTGGTGTTCGTCGACGGGAAGACCGGCGCGAACGGGCTGTCGTTGCCGATGTCGGCGTAGCCCTTGAACAGCGCGGTGACGATCTCGGGGCGGTTGAGGGTGAGCGCGATGGCCTGGCGCACCCGCGGGTCGGTGAACGGGGCCTGGTCGTTGCGCATCGACAGCTCGCGGTGCGCGCTCGACTTCAGCTTGATGACGTTGTAGCTGCCGTTCAGAAGTGCCTCGCCGCCGGTCACCGCGAACTGCCCGAGGACGTCGATGCTCCCGCCGGTCAGCGCGAGGACCGACGCGGCCGGGGTGTCGTAGAAGGTGAACTGGGTCTGCGAGGGCAGCGCCTTGGTGCCCCAGTACGACTCGTTGCGGGTGAACGTGGCGCCCACCTTCGGCGTGTACGAGCCGAGCGTGAACGGGCCGGTGCCGACGAACGAGCTCTGCCAGCTCGCGGGGCTGTAGTTGTTCGGGATGATGATCATGTTGTAGTTGTCGGAGGAGGTCAGGTACGGGAAGTTCCCGTTCGGGGCCTCCAGGTGGAAGGCCACCGTGAAGTCGTCGACCTTCACCACGCCGGCCGGCTTGAGCACCCCGCCGAACGCGGACAGCGCGTTCGAGGAGCCCGACGGGTTCGTCTGCAACTTGTAGGTGTACACCACGTCGTCGGCGGTCAGCGCGGCGCCGTTGTGGAACTTGACCCCCTGGCGGATCTTGAATGTCCAGACGTCGGCGGCGGAGTTCGCCGACCAGCTAGTCGCGAGCACCGGCTTCAGGAGCAGGGTCTGCGTGGACAAGGTCAGGTACTCGCCGGTCTGCGCGAGCATGTCCAGCCCGCCCTGGTCGGCCACGGTCACCGGGTTGATCGCCGCGGTCGGCGTGACGATGCCGGCCTTGATCACCGCGCCCGGTGCGCCCGTCGCCGACGACGAAGAACTCGACGACGAGCTCGACGACGACGACGAGCTGCTGCTGCAGGCGGCCAGGATCGACCCGAGCGCCGGAACGGAGATGCCGACCACCGTGGCCCGGCGGATGAAGTCACGGCGGGACAGCCGCCCCGCGGCAAACTCGTCGATAATGTGGTTCGCGATCTCGCCCTGATCCTGGCGCAGGCGCCCAAGCCGGCGGTGATCGATATTTCGTGTCACGAGGTCCCTCCCTGAGACGGGGCGGATTCATTTCGCTGGATGGTTCGCAGTTCGGCGATCGGGATATGACAGCGGATCTGATGACCCGGTTCTTCTTCGAGGAGCGGGGGTTCGGTGGACTCGCAGATGCCGGTCGACAGCCGGCGCGGGCACCGGGTGTGGAACACGCATCCGCTTGGCGGATCCGCCGCGGAGGGGATGTCGCCGGTCAGCCGGATCCGGGACGGACGCTCGCCGTCGAGCGACGGCACGGCCGAGAACAGCGCCTCGGTATACGGGTGGTGCGGCCCGGCGAACACCGTCTCGGACGGCCCGACCTCCATCACCCGCCCGAGGTACAGCACCACGATGCGGTCCGACAGGTACCTGACCAGGCCCAGGTCGTGCGAGATGAACAGGTAGGTGACCTGCTCGGTGGTCTGCAGGTCGGCCAGCAGGTTGAGGATGGCGGCCTGCACCGACACGTCGAGTGCCGAGGTCGGCTCGTCGCACACCACGATCTCGGGGCCGCCGGCGAACGCGCGCGCGATCGCGACCCGCTGCTTGAGCCCGCCGGATAGCTGGCTCGGCCGCAGCGGCAGGTGCCGGTCCTCCAGCCTCACCGAGGTGATCAGCTCTTCCAGCCGGTCGCGAAGCGCCTGGCCGGACAGCCCGGCCAGCCGGGACAGCGGCCGGCTGATCAGGGCCCGCACCGTGTGGCGCCGGTTGAGCGCGGAGTCCGGGTTCTGGAACACGATCTGCAGCGCACGCAGGGTAGCCCGCGGCCGCCGCCGCGCATCGGGGTTGAGCGGGGTGCCGTGCAGGGTCACCACCGAACCCTGGTCCGGCGCGATGAGCCCGAGCAGGACGCGGGCCAGCGTGGTCTTGCCGCTACCCGACTCGCCGACCAGCCCCAGCGTCTCGCCGCGCTGGATGGACAGGTCCACCCCGGCCAGCGCCTTCACGCTGCCCTCGAACGTCTTGGATAGCCCTTCAACCACCACCAAGGAACCACCAGGCCCGTCAGAACCACCACCACCCGACGCCGGGATCGAGGCGGGCGTGGCCCGGGGCAGGTCCGGGGCCTGCTCGTGGAAGTAGCACCGCGAGGTCCGCACGTCGCTGACCGCGAAGAACGGCGGCTCCGCCGTCCGGCACTTATCCTGCACCAGCGCGCACCGCGGGGCGAAGATGCAGCCCGTAAGGCCTTGCCCGGGCGTCGGCTGGAACCCGGGGATGGTGTCCAGCCGGTCGGTGTCCTTGCGCTGCCCGCGCCGCGGGATGCAGCGCAGCAGCCCGACCGTGTACGGGTGCCGCGGGTTGTCGAACACCTCCCGGGCGGGCCCCTGCTCGACCAGCTCGCCTGCGTACAGCACCCCGACCCGGTCGCACATCTTGGCGATCACCGCCAGGTTGTGGCTGATGAACAACACAGAAGTCCGGAACTCAGAACGCAGCGCCGCGACCAGGTCCAGCACTTCGGCCTCGACGGTCGCGTCCAGCGCGGTGGTCGGCTCGTCCAGGATCAGCAGGGAGGGCGAGACGGCTAGCGCCATGGCGATGACCGCCCGCTGCGCCATCCCGCCGGACAGTTCGAACGGGTACCGCCGCATGACCCGGCCCGGATCGGAGATCTGCACCTTGCGCAGCATGTTCTCCGCCGAGGCCACCGCGTCGCCTGACGACTGGCCCGCGATCTGGAACACCTCGGCGATCTGCCGGCCGACCCGCAGCGACGGGTTCAGCGCTCGTCCCGGTTCCTGGTACACCATCGAGACGGTGTGGGCCCGCAGGTCCCGCAGCGCCCCCTTGCCCATCGACAGCGGATCCAGCCCGTTGATGCTGATCGTCCCGCCGCTGACCCGGCCGTTGCTGGGCAGGTACCGGACCAGGGCCAGCGCGGCCGTGGACTTGCCCGACCCGGACTCGCCGACCAGCCCGTAGGACTCGCCGCGCTGGATGCTGAACGACACGTCCCGCAGCGCGAGCCGATCCTGCCCTCGCACCCGGTAGGTGACGTCCATGTGCTGCACCGACAGGGCCAGCGAGGCATCGGCGGCCGGCACGGCGGCGGACGACGAGGGAGCGGCCGGCAAATCGGAGGTCATGAGGCGAGCACCTGCTCGATAGAGTCCGTGATCAGGTTGACCGCGATCACCAGCGAGGCGATGGCCAGGGCGGGGAACAGGACCTGCCACCAGTAGCCCGCGGTCAGGTTGATGTAGTTCGCCGCGATGTCCGCGCCCCAGTCCGGGGTGGGCGGCTGCACGCCGAAGCCCAGGAACGACAGCGTGGCCACGGTGAACACCGCGTAGCCCAGCCGGACGGTGAACTCGACCAGGATGGCGGGCATGACGTTGGGCAGGATCTCGCCGAACATGACCCGGGCCGGGTTCTCGCCCAGCAGCCGGGCCGCGGACAGGTAGTCCAGGTGCCGCTCGGCCAGCACGGCGGCCCGGACCGTGCGCGCGATCAGCGGCGTGAACACCAAGCCGATGATGATGATCAAGTTGGCGGTCGTCGGGCCCAGCGCGACCAGGAAGAGGAAGGCGACGATGAAGCTCGGCAGGGCCAGCACCGCCTCCACGAGCCGCGAGGAGAGCAGGTCGAAGCTGCCGCCGAAGTAGCCCATGGCCAGCCCGAGGGCGGTACCCAGGATCGTGCCGAGGAGGGTGGCCAGCGGGGCAATGATCAAGATGTCCCTGGCGCCGACGATGATCCGGGACAGCACGTCCCGGCCGAGCGGGTCGGTGCCGAACCAGTGCGCCCCGGACGGCGCGGCGTTGGCCGACAGCAGTTGCTGCGCTAGCGGGTTGTAGGGCGCGATCGCGTGCCCGAAGATGGCGCAGACGATCCAGAACACGATGACGGCCGCGCCGATCAGGAAGGTCGGCCTGCGCAGCAGCAGCCGCCACGGGGCTGGCGTGGCCCGGGCCGCCACCGCGACCGCGACCGCGGAGGTCGGCCCGAGCATCTGGCCAGAGGGCTCCAGCGGCGCGGCGGTGATGTCAGTCATTGCCCGACCTCGGTCCGCAGCCGCGGGTTGAGCGCGATCAGCAGCAGGTCCGCGATCAGCGTGGCCACCACGTAGACCACGCCGATGACCAGGATCCCGGCCTCCAGCATCGGGAAGTCATGCGCCTGGGCGGCCTTGTAGATGAGGTTCCCGATGCCCTGGTAGTTGAACAGCGTCTCCACCACCACCAGCCCGCCGATCAGGTACCCGGTCTGGGTCGCGATGACCGTGATCGTGGGCAGCAGCGAGTTCCGCAGCACGTGCCGACGGATCACTGTGGCCCGCGGCAGTCCCTTCAGGATCGCGGTACGCGTGTAGTCGGAGTTCAGCGCCTCGATGGTCCCCGCCCTGGCCATACGGGCAATGTACCCGAACAGGATAAAGACGAGTGGTATAGCCGGCAATATCAGGTGCCGGAACTGGCTCTCCGGGCTCGCGCCGACCCCGGCCGCGGCCGTGACCGGCAGCACCTTCAGCGTGACGCCGAACACCACGATGAGCACGATCCCGGACACGAACTCGGGCACCGTAGTCAGCGAGAGCCCGGTCACCGAGATGATCCGGTCCGCCGCCCGGCCGCTGTAAAGCGCGGCGATCACGCCGCCGAGGATGCCGAGCGGCACCACGATGACGAACGCCAGCGCCGCCAGCTTCAGCGAATTGATCAGCGCGGCCCGGACGAAGGGCTCGACCGCCGACTGGTAGGTGTACGACTTGCCCAGGTTGCCGTGCAGCAGCCCGCCGATCCAGCCCAGGTACTGAGTGATCAGCGGCCGGTCTACCCCGAGCTGGTGGTCGAGGGCCTGCACGGAGCTCTGCGACGCCAGATTGCCGAGGATGGCGCGCCCGGGATCACCGGGGAGGACCTCGCCGGCGAAGAATACGATCAAGCTGAGGATGAACAGCGTCAGCACCATCAGCCCGAGGCGCTTCAAAAGGAACGTTGCCATCGCTGGCCTCCTCGATGCCGGGCCGCTCGCGCGGAACGTTCCAGAGCAGCCGAGCCTAGCTCAGTT
Source organism: uncultured Actinomycetes bacterium (assembly GCA_963742795.1). GTDB lineage: Bacteria > Actinomycetota > Actinomycetes > Streptosporangiales > Streptosporangiaceae > Palsa-504. Next base: position 63,868 of record CAVUNL010000015.1, on the reverse strand, counting down.
ATAGATGGGTGAGCAATCAATGACGATCATGCTCAACGGAAGTGACCTGACTGTTACGGAGGTGGTCGCGGCCGCCCGGCACGGCGAAACCGTCGCGCTGGCCCCCGGGACTGTCGAAACCATGGAGCAGGCCCGCGCCGTCGTGGAAGAGGTCCTAGCCAAAGACGAGCCGGTCTACGGCCTCACCACCGGCGTCGGCGAGCGCAAGTCGTTCCTGCTCGACCCTGCAGAGCGCCGAAAGTTCAACCAGCGCCTGGTGCTCAACCACCGCATCGCCCAGGGTGACGCGGCCCCCGCCGACGTGGTCCGCGGCGCGATGGTGTGCCTGGCCAACAGCTACGCCAAGGGCGTGACCGGGGTCCGGCCCGAGCTGGCCGAGATGATCGTCACGCTGCTCAACGAGGGCTTCGCGCCGCCGGTCCGCCGGCTGGGCTCGCTCGGCCAGGGCGACCTCGGCCCGATGGCCGACCTGGCGCACGGGCTCATCACCCGCAGCGGCTTCGAGGTGGCCGAGAACGAGGGGCTGGCCCTGGTCAGCAGCAACGCCTTCACCACCGCCTGGGCCTGCCTGGCCCTGGCCGACGCGCAGACCCTGATGGACACCTTCGACGTCGCGGGCGCCCTGGACCTGGAGGCGTTCGGGGCCAACCTGACCAGCCTGCACCCGGTCATCGAGCAGACCCGCCCGTTCCCCGGCCTGGCCGCCACCCTGCACACGCTGCGGACCCTGCTCGCGGGCAGCTACCTCTGGCACCCCCAAGCGGCCCGGTTCCTCCAAGACCCCCTGACCTTCCGCTGCATCCCGCAGATCCACGGCGCGGCCCGCGACGCGCTCGGCTACGCGGGACACATCCTCCAGCTCGAGCTGAACTCCTCCCAGTCCAACCCGGTCGTCGTCAAAGCCGAGCGCCGGATCGTGTCGGTCGGGAACTTCGACATCGGCCCGCTGGCCGCCGCCCTTGACTTCGCCCGGATCGCGCTCGCCCCGGTGGTGACCAGCGCGAACGAGCGGGCGGTCAAGCTGCTGCAGGCTCCCTTCTCGGGCCTGTCGGCCGGCCTGGCCGCACAGTTCGCCACGCCCGACGACGCGCTGTCCGAGCTGGCCACCTCCGGCCAGGCCATCACTGTGGAGGCCCGCACGCTGGCCCACCCGGTCTCCTACGAGCTGGCCAGCTCGGTCAAGGGCGAGGGCATCGAAGACCGGGCCACGATGGCGCCGCTGTCGGCCCGCCGCCTGGCCGACATGGTCGCCCTGTGCGCCCGGGTCGCGGCCATCGAGCTGGTCGTCGCCGCCCAGGCCATCGACCTGCGGGCCCTCAACAGCGAACTCGGCCTCGGCACCGGCCGGGCGTACCAGATGGCCCGCGAGCTGGTCCCGTTCACCCAGGCCGACGGCACGCTGCCCGCCGACCTGGAGCCGCTGGTCGAGCTGGTCTCCCGCGGTGACCTATCTTGAAGATTGGCGCGATCCGGCTCGACCGCATGCGGCTCCCGCTGGACCCCCCGTTCCACGCGGCCTGGGACCCCGTCCCGCGCCGGGGATTCGACGCCACCCTGGTGACCGTGCACACCGACGAGGGCGTCACCGGGTACGGCTCGGGCGACACCATGGACGGCTTCGAGCCGTTCGAGCCGCTGTTCACCGGGCGTGACCCGCTGGCCATCGCCGACCACGTGCGGACCCTCGAGTCGATCGGCTTCCACGCCGGCCGCTACTGGCCGCTGGAGGCCGCGCTGTGGGACATCATCGGCCAGGTCACCGGGCAGCCGGTCAGCGTCCTGTTCGGCGGCGCCACCCGCCGCCTGCCCGCCTACGCCTCGTTCGGCGAGGCCCGCAGCCCTCAGGACCGCGCCCAGGCCGCCCTGGCGGCAAGATCGGCCGGCTTTCGGGCGGTAAAAATACGAATTGGCCGAACGGAGCCTGGTATCAGCCTGCAGGCCGTGCGTGCCACCCGGGCCGCCGTGGGCGAGGACTTCGTCATCATCGCCGACCTGAACCAGTGGTGGCGGATGCCGGGCGACCTCTCGCCCGCGCTCGACCACGACAGCGTGCGCCGGATCGCGGCCGAACTCGCCGACCTCGGCGTCCTCTGGCTGGAGGAGCCGCTGCCCGCCGGCGACCTGGCCGGGATGCGCGCGCTGCGCGGCCAGATCCGGGTGGCCGGCGGCGAGATGGCCCGGACCCCGGCCGAACTCCTGGCCGCGCTGGACGCCGACGCGCTCGACGTGCTGCAGCCCGACGTGGTCCTCGCGGTCGGCATGGCGCGCGCCCGGACCCTGGGCGAGCTGGCCCTGCTTCGGCACCGCTGGTTCACCCCGCACACCTGGACCAACGGGCTCGGTCTGCTGGCCAACCTGCACGTGGTGGCCGGGGTGGGCGGCGGCCCGTACGTCGAGTTCCCCTACGACCCGCCCGGCTGGACCCCCGAACGCCGCGACTTCTTCCTGGCCGACCCGGTCCGCATCGACGCCGGCGGCTACCTGACCGTCCCCGCCGCCCCCGGCCTCGGGGCCGAGATCAACCACGCCGCCGTCGCCCGCTACGCCCGTCCAGCCTAGTTAGAGTTCCTTAGCGAACTCCTGGTAATGCCGGCTGATCCGTTCGCTGGTGCCGTAGTAGGCGTGCCGGCTCATATCCGCACTGAACCGGCTGGCCGGCGGGGTGCGGCCGAGTGCCTCGGCCATCGCGCGGACGTGGTGGGGTGCGCAGCCGCAGCAGATGCCGAAGTAGTTGACGCCGAGCGCAGCCGCCGCCGTCGTGAACGCGCCCACCTCGTAGCGGGTGGCTAGGAACGGGTCGAGCGCGGTCGGGAACGGCCGCCCGTTCGGGGGCAGTTCGTGATCTGGGTCGGTGAGCGACTGGAACGTCGGCTCGGCTTCGGTCGTGCGGTACGGCACCGGCAAGGCGGCGATGTAGCCGTCGCACGCGGCGCGGATTTCGCCGAGCAGCGGCAGCATGGTGGCGAGCCCGCGGATGCAGTTCAGCCCGACCACGTCGGCCCCCGCGTCCTGCAGCCGACGGCATGCCTCGCCGATCGGGTCGCCCCCGCGGACGACGGGCTGGCGATGAATGGTGAGCGTGACCACCGCGTCGAGGCCGTGCGCCTTGATCGCTTCCAGCGCGAGCAGCGCCTCGCCGGGATAGTCGATGGTCTCGGCGATCACGAAGTCGACGCCCGCCTCGGCGGCCCACCCGACCTGCTCAGCGAACATGTCACGGACCACCGCATGCGTCGCGGGATCGTCCGGGTCGTAGACGTTGGTATTGGAGATATTGCCGGCCACCAGGGAGTCGTGCTCGGCACCGACCTCCTTGGCGATCCGCAGCGCCTGCCGGTTCAGCCGCTCGAGGTCGCCCTCGCGCCCGATCACCGAAAGCTTCTCACGGTGAGCGTAGTAGGTGAACGCCTCCACCACGTCCGAGCCGGCATGCACGTATTCCCGGTGCAGCCCGGCCACCATCTCGGGCTCCTCGAGCACCACCTCCGGGACGAACGCCCCGGCCTGCAGGTAGCCGCGCCGCTCGAACTCGAACACATACCCCTCGGCGCAGATCACCGGTCCGGCGGCGAGCCGATCGAGAAGCTTACCCATTGCACGACACCTCCAGGTCTTAAGTCGGCCAGGTCTTATAGTCAGCAGAGCCTTATAGTCGGAACGACTGTACCGGGAAAATTTAGACGCAGGGATGCCTCGATGAAATCTTCCGCGCAGGTGGTCGTCATCGGCGGTGGTGTGGTGGGCGCCTCGGTCCTGTACCACCTCACCGAGCTGGGCTGGACCGATGTCGTGCTCGTCGAGCGCAAGGAGCTCACCGCCGGCTCGACCTGGCACGCCGCCGGCGGCATGCACACCCTCAACGGTGACCCCAATGTCGCGAAGCTGCAGCAGTACACCGTCGGGCTGTACCGCGAGATCGAGCAGCGCTCCGGCCAGAACTGCGGCATCCACATGAATGGCGGGCTGACGCTGGCCAGCGACCGGGAGCGGATGGACTGGCTGCGGATGGCCCAGGCCCGCGGCCGTTACCTCGGCATGGACATGGAGATCATCTCGGCGGCCGAGGCCAAGCGGATGTTCCCGCTGCTGGAGGAGCAGTACTTCATCGGCGCACTCTTCGACGCGGCCGAGGGTCACGTCGACCCGACCGGGGTCACCCGGGCCTATGCCGCCTGCGCGCGGCAGGCCGGCGCCGAGATCTACCAGCACACCTGGGTCAGCGACCTGCGTCAGCGCCCCGACGGCACCTGGGACGTGAGCACCGACGCGGGCGAGATCCACGCCGAGCACATCGTCAACGCCGGCGGCCTGTGGGCCCGTGAGGTGGGCCGGATGATCGGCCTGGAACTGCCCGTGCTCGCGATGGAGCACATGTACCTGATCACCGAGGACATGGCTGAGGTGGCCGAGTACAACGCGGCCACCGGACACGAGCTGCCGATGGGCATGGACTTCGACGGTGAGCTCTACATCCGCCAGGAGGGCGGCGGGATGCTGCTCGGCACGTACGAGCAGGCGTGCGTGCCCTGGTCGCCGCGCGAGACGCCGTGGACCTTCGACCAGCAGTTGCTGGCCCCCGATCTCGACCGGATCGCCCCGTCGCTGGAGATCGCGTTCAAGCACTATCCGGCGCTGGCCAGCGCGGGGATCAAGAACGTGATCAACGGGCCGTTCACCTTCGCGCCGGACGGCAATCCGCTGGTCGGCCCGGTGCCCGGCGTGCGCAACTGCTGGGTGGCCTGCGCGGTGATGGCCGGCTTCTCCCAAGGCGGCGGGGTTGGCCTCACCCTCGCGCGCTGGATGGTCGACGGCGATCCGGGTGAAGACATCTGGGCCATGGACGTGGCCCGCTTCGGCACCTGGGCGAGCCTGGCCTACACCAATGCCAAGGTGCGGGAGAACTACAGCCGGCGGTTCCGGATCACCTTCCCCAACGAGGAGCTCCCGGCCGGCCGGCCGCTGCACACCACGCCGGTCTATGACCGGCTCACCGCCCGCAACGCGGTCTGGGGCGCGAGCTTCGGGCTCGAGCATCCCCTGTGGTTCCAGCGGGCGGGGGAGGAGCCGCGCGAGGACGTGACGTTCCGCCGCTCCAACGCCCACCCGGTCGTCGCCGAGGAATGCACCACGGTGCGCGAACGCGTCGGGCTCACCGAGTGCTCCAACTTCGCCAAGTACCGCGTGACCGGCGCCGGCAGCGCCGGCTGGCTGCAGCGGCTGTTCACCAACCGGCTGCCGCGAGTCGGCCGGATTAACCTCACCGCCGCCCTGGATCCCGACGGTCACATCGTCGGAGAGTTTTCCGTGGCGCGGGTCGGTACCGATGACTTTTTCCTGTTCGGCTCGCAGATCGCCGAAGCGCATCACTCGCGCTGGTTCGGTGGCCACCTCGCCGACGGGGTGCGGTTCGACGTGCTGGGCTTGTCCCTGGTCGGCCTCTCGCTGGCCGGCCCGGGCGCCCGCGACGTGCTGCAATCGGTCACCGACGCTTCGCTGGCCACCGAGAATTACCCGTTCATGACGTTCCGCCGGATCGACGTCGGGATGATCCCCGCCTACGTCGGCCGGATGACCTACACCGGGGATCTTGGCTACGAGATCTGGGTCGCACCGGAGTACCAGCGAGCACTGTTCGATCTGCTGTGGCGGGCCGGGCAGCCATCCGGCCTCGGCCTGTTCGGGTTCCGGGCGCTGATGTCGCTGCGCATGGAGAAGGCGTTCGGTACCTGGGCGCGCGAGTACCGGCCGATCTACACGCCGGTGCAGGCGCGGATGCACCGGTCGCTCAAGCTCGATCACGACTTCATCGGCCGCGCTGCGGTGGAGGCGGAGCTGGCGCGCGGCCCGGTTCGAACGCTCGGCTACTTCGACATCACCCCCGATCCGGCCGAACCGGCCGACGTCCTCGGCGACGAGCCGATCTGGCACGGCGGGGCGGTAGTGGGCTGGGTGACGTCCGGCGCGTATGCGCATTACAGCCGGCGCTCGCTGGCGTTCGGCTACGTGCCGAGCGAGCTCGCGGTGCCCGGCGCGCTGTTCGAGGTGGAGATCATCGGCCAGCGCCGTCCGGCGAGATTGCTCCCCGAACCGGTGCTCGACCCGGCGGGCCAGCGCATGCGCGCCTAATGGGACGCCATCCTGACCTCGAACGACGGGCCGAGCTGCTGGACGAGGTGGTCGGCTACCTCGGCCGGAACGGAGTCGCCGGAGTGTCACTGCGGCCAGTGGCCCGCGCACTGGGTGTGTCGGTCAACGCGCTGGTGCATCACTTCGGCAGCAAGGACGAACTGGTGGTCGCCGCGTTGCGGCGGGCCGCTGAGATTCAGCGAGGAGTCGAAGGGCGGTGGCGGCGGCAGGTACCTCACCTGTCCACGGCGGAGCTGCAGCGGCGCTGGTGGCGGTGGATCAACCGCAGCCCGGAGCACCTGGCGCTGGTGCGCCTGGGTCTCGAAGCCGCCACGCTGGACGCCACGGTCAGCGGTCTGCCCGGTGATGTGCGTGCGGAGCAGATCTCGTTCTGGCGCGAGGACATCGCCGACGGCCTGATCGCTGACGGCATCAAGCCCGAGGACGCCGAACGCGAGGCGTCGCTGGTCAAGGCGACGTTCACCGGCCTGGTGCTTGACCTGCTGGCCACCGGTCACCGCAAGCGGCTCACCGACGCGCTTGAATGCGCCCTCAGTCGCCTCGACGACCTGAGCCAGACGGCCCCGTGAGGGTACCACCGGCATCATGGCGGCCGTCCTGCTCGCCAGCCAGGGGGGTCCGCTCATCTCCCCAGGTGTACGGCTGTACGCGGTCTTCGGCTACAACCTCCTGGTGATCAGTGCCGTCCTGGCGATCCGGGTGCTGTCCGCCCAGGCGCGCTGGCGGCGAGGCCCGAAAGACGGCTCCGGATGGCGGCGCGCTGACCGCTGATCACGCCACCGGTGTTCGGGCATGCACCACGGTCCGTTCGGACGAAATGAATGTAATCAGCGGCCCGCGACGCTAAAAGAGCGCGACGCCGGTGAGCGCGGCCAGCTGGTCCATCAGCTGGTCCTGGAAAGCCGGGTCACGAGCTTGTGCTGCAGGCGCCTGTCGCTGGCGGTGGTACCAGTAGCCGCCGCTCACGGTTGCGGCTGCGTCGGTGCTGACGGCGAGCCATGTCTGCGTGAGATAGCCCACCTCACGACGGATGCCCTCGGGCAGCTCGTCCAGTGCGATCGACGGGCCGGGGGCCTGCTAGGAGGCAGGTAAGAGGTCATCACCGGATCGTGGTGATTCGCCACACCGGGACAACGCGGGACGGGATGGGATCGCGGTGACACCCGGCTTCAACGGGCGGGCGATGGCCGGCCGGGTGCCACGCCCGCGGGACGTGTAAGGACGGCTTGACCTTAGCCGGGACGTCCCGGCACGTTTAGGACCGGTCCTGCCGCGCGACCGGGCCAGGGTCCCCGGGGGCACGCCGGCGAATCACCTGGATCAGACGACGATCGCTCACCTGCCTGGTCACAAGACTGCAAAGGCGATCTCGGCGTCAAACGCCGACGCGGAATCCAAGTAAGGCGTGCTAGCAAGGGAACGGAGTGTGATCGTCATGGCTGAAGCCACGGCTGCCGGTGGCGACCTGGACCGACGGCGCTGGGTGCTGCTGGGCGTGATCGGCATCGCGCAGCTGATGGTCGTCCTGGACCTCACAATTATGAACATCGCGCTGCCGTCGGCCCAGCGGGCACTGCACTTTTCCACCGTCGACCGGCAGTGGGTGGTCACCGCCTACTCCCTGGCGTTCGGCAGCCTGCTGCTGCTCGGCGGCAAGCTGTCTGACCTGCTGGGCCGGAAGGTCACGTTCCTGACCGGACTGGCCGGCTTCGCCGGGGTCTCGGCCATCGGCGGCGCCTCGGTCAACTTCACCATGCTGATCACCGCGCGGGCCTGCCAGGGCGCGTTCGCCGCGATCCTGGTGCCCTCGGCGCTGTCGCTGCTGACCACCACCTTCACCGACCCAACGGAGCGCAACAAGGCGTTCGGGATCTTCGGCGCGATCGCCGGGGCCGGCGGCGCGGTGGGCCTGCTGCTCGGCGGCTTGCTCACCGAGTACCTGTCCTGGCGGTGGACGCTGTACGTGAACCTGATCTTCGCGGGGGTGGCCTTCGCCGGCGGGGCGTTGCTGCTGGGCCGCCAGGTGTCCTCGGCCCGGCCGAGGCTGGACATCCCGGGCGTCCTGCTGGAGGCCGGCGGCATGTTCTGCCTGGTGTACGGGTTCGCCAACGCGGCCTCGCACAGCTGGGCCACGCCGTCCACCTACGGGTTCCTGGCCATCGGCGTGGTACTGCTGGCGGCCTTCGCGGCCTGGCAGACCCGGGCGGCCCACCCGCTGCTGCCGCCCCGCGTGGTGCTCGACCGCAACCGGAGCGGCGCCTACCTGTCGATGCTGTTCGTCTCGGCCGGGCTGTTCGGGACCTTCTTGTTCCTGACCTACTACCTGCAGCAGACGCTCGGCTACTCGCCGCTGGTCACCGGCGTTGCGTTCCTGCCGCTCAGCGGCGCCATCATAGTCGCGGCCAACCTGTCCACGATCGTGCTGATGCCTAGGTTCGGGCCCAGGCCGCTGGTCGCGTTCGGGCTGCTGGCCGCCGCCGGGGGGGCGGTCTGGCTGGCCCAGCTCGCCCCGCACACCGGCTATACCGCAGGCGTGCTCGGCCCGACCATCGTGAGCGGGATCGGCATGGGCATGGTATTCGCCCCGGCGATCAACGCCGGCACGTTCGGCGTGGCCCCGCAGGACGCGGGAGTCGCCTCCGCGACCCTCAACGTCGGCCAGCAGCTCGGCGCCTCGATCGGCACCTCGCTGCTGAACAGCATCTTTGCCGCCGCCGTCACCGCCTACCTCGCGGCGCATCTCGCTTCGGCCCGGCTGATCGGCCGCCAGGCCCTGGCCGGGCAGGCGCTGCTGCACGGCTACACCACCGCGTTCTGGTGGACCGCCGGGATATTCGCCGGCGGCGCGGTCATCTGCGGCGCCCTGATCCGCAGCGGGCCGCTGGCTCAGCCGGGCACGCCGTCGCCAGCACGCGGCGCGGCGCTGGCGCAGGCCGAGGTCGAGGCCGGCCCCGCCGTGCCGGGGTGACCCCGCCGGGTCCCGGACGACACCCGGCGTGACCCGGGCATAATGAGCCCTCGGTCAGCCGCGGGCGGGAGCGATGCGATCGACCCCGGTGTGCTAGATCACCGAGATCCAGTGATGACCTCTCACACGGCTCGTAGCAATCCTGGGTCCACCGGCCGGGCGCCTCCCTTGCCCGGCACGATCAGGCAAAAACTCCGAGGAGAGGGCAATGACCACCACCACCACCGAGCAGCTCGAGGCCAACAAGAAGCTGGCGCGCGACTACATCGACCAGGTGTTCAACCGGCACAACCCGGGCAAGGCGGCCGACTTCGTCACCGGCGACGTAGTCTGGCACGGCAACAGCCTCGGCGATATCGCCGGCGCGGAGAACCTGGCCGGCCTGCTGGGGTCGTTCATCGGGGCGCTGCCGGACCTGTACGCGGCCGAGCAGGACATTACCGCCGAGAACGACCTGGTCATGGTCCGGCTCGTCGTGACCGCCACGGTCAAGGGCAGCCTGCTCGGCGTGCCGGCTGACGGCAAGCCGGTCCGGTGGAACGCCGTGGACATCTACCGGGTCACCGACGCCAAGATCAGCGAGGAATGGGCGGCCGACGACATCGCGACCATCATGGCCCAGCTCGGTGTCTTCAGCCCGCCGTGGGCCGCCTGACATCCCCGCCAGCAGCCAGGCCGGCACGCGAGCGAACCCGCGCATGAAATAAAGACTGTGATCGACTGCCGCGACTTGGACCGCTCCGCCGGAATTGTGGGAGAACGTGCTCGGCTACGTACGCGAAGGCCTTCCCAGCGGGCTGTTTCAGCCCCTGGTTCCCGGCAGTGGCCGAGGGATCGAGATCTTCTTGCAACGGGATGCCCGAGGCTAAGAGGGACGTGGGCTACGCCCGCGTAAGTTCGAGCACAGGAATGGTGCGGACTCCAGCGGTTTGGCGTGCGTACTCGGCAAAGCCTGGGTAGCGCCGCGCTTGCTCGGCGTAGATGCGGTCGCGTTCAGCGCCGGTCAATTCGCGGACGGTCACCTTGTATGTCTCGGTTCCGCGTTCGACACTGCCGTCACCGGCGGCGGTCAGGTTGTGGTACCAGTCGGGGTTGGTGGGTGCTCCTGCCCTGGTTGCGAAGACGTAGATGATGTCCGGCTCGGTGTCGTGCGGCAGGTACATCATCGGATTGACGTACTCCCGCCCACTTTTGCGGCCGCGGTGATGCACCAGGACCAGCGGAGCGCCCTCGAAGTTCCCGCCAACCCTGCCCTCATTCGCTCGGAACTCCGCGATGGTCTTCGCGTTCCAGTCGAGCGTGTCGCTCATGTCGAACTCCTGTCGTTCACGGTCCCGGGGTATGCCCTGGGACGGGGTGATGGACGGTGCGACGCAGGACGACCTCGCGGTCGTGGCTGAAGCCAGCCCCGTCGAGGTTCCAGCTCCACGAGATCTCTCCTCATCTCGACGACCGGTCGATCGGCTCGACGCCGTCAAGCTCGGACGGGATCGACGGGAGAACCTCGAACATCTCTTCCTGATAGTCGATCAGCACCAAAGCGCAGTCCGGAGCGGTCCAGACACCCAGGTCCCTCGTCATCGTTGTCCTCTGCTGCTTCTGCTCGGGGGTGAACTCAGCTAGGCGAGTGGAGTGACTCGTCGTAGCAGAGCCTTATCCTGATCAGGCCCCGCTGCCGTACCCCAGGATTGCCACCGCACAGGTGAACGGTCCTCGTCGGATCCAGGTGATTCCCCGCCGGGCCGCGTGGGCCGAAGCCAATGCCTGACACCGTTACCGGCACCAGGCGATAGCGCTCGTTATTGGCGTCATCGGCTTCGTCGCAGGAATCGCTTCGGCCATCGCTAGGGAGCAGCCGGGTGAGCGGCCATCACCTAGTTCCGGTAATTGTGCTTCTGCGGGGCTGGCCGCTTGGCGATGTCTGGCTAGCGGTCTAGCTGTAGGCCAGCCGAGAGCAGCCGCATCTCTTGTGCGCGCCGCACTGCCGAGAAACGATCCCGTGCCCATGTGCAGCAGCAGCCTGCCCCAGGTCCGGTCGCGCGAATCACCAGGATCGGATGACGCCTCCTAACCTGCCTGGCGGCAAGCCTGGCAGTGGCCCGCCTCCCGGCAGGCCATTTCAGCAGTGGATTGACATGGCGGGCTCGCCTGGGGGCGCTGCCAGGCCAGCCCCAGCCGAAGGGAGATCCTCGGTGAGCACCGAGCAGCGAGAGAACCTCGAAGCGATCCTGCGGCAGTCAGCCTTCCCCGCCGGCATCGGCGTCAGCGAGCAACGGCGGCTGCTCAAAGAGCTGATCTCGGCGCAGCCGCTGCCCGCCGGCGTGACCGTGACCGCGGCCGCGCTGGGCGGCGTCCCGACCGCCGAGATCACCATCGACGGGATCGAACCTCGCCATGTCGTCTTGTACTTCCACAGCGGCGTGTACGTGCTGGGGGACGCCTTCCAAGCCGCCGGCCTGGCCTCGCAGGTCGGCCGGCGGACGCGCGCCAAGGTCATCTCCGTCGACTACCGGCTCGCCCCCGAGCATCCGTACCCGGCGGCGGTCGACGACGCCCTGGCCGCCTACGACGCTCTCCTGGAGGGCGGCACCGCCCCGTCGGACATCGCCTTCGCGGGAGAGTCCGCCGGCGGCGGGCTCGCCGTCGCCACCTTGGTCAACGCCCGCGATCACGGGCTGCCCCTGCCGGCCGCGGCCTTCGTCATGTCACCGTACGCCGATCTCACCCTGGCCGGGGCGACCATGGACACCAAGGGCGCGGTCGACGTGCTGATGAGCCGGGAAAACCTGCAGTCCCGGGTCCCGGATTACACAGCGGGACACGACGCCGCGCTGGGCCTGATCAGCCCGGTATTCGCCGATCTGTCCGGCCTGCCGCCGCTGATCATCCAGGCCGGAACTCACGAGGTTCTCCTCGACGACGCCGTCCGCCTCGCGCGCCAGGCCGCCATCGCCGACGTCCAGGTCACCCTCGACGTCACCCCCGGGGTGCCGCACGTCTTCCAGACCTTCTACCCGGTCCTCGACGAAGCGGCCGCCGCGCTGGACAGGGCCGGGCAGCTCCTGTCGGCGCATCTGGCCGGCGCGGAACGCGTCACCGCGTAGCGAGGGAAGAAACGTGACGGGGAACGGGAACCACGGCCCGTTCGGCCGAAAAAGATTTTAAAAACACCGTACGGCGGGTGACCGTCGTGGCTGATTGGTCACGGCGCTAGCTCACTACGCCCTCAATCCAGGGAGATTGTCATGCCCCGGTCACCCGCTGACCGCCGCGACGCAGACCCAATACCACGCCCTGGCGACCGGGTTCTCGCAGGCCTTCCTGGTCTCCGCGGCGGTCGGCCTGCTGGCCCTGATCATCCCGCTGGCCGCGATCCGCGTCACCGCCAGGACCTGTCCGGCGCAGACCAGACGACGGCGCCCGCCGACTGAGCGCGCGGGGAGTAACGGACGTGTCCTCACCACCTGATGCGCCGAAGCCGGATCGCCGGCCCGAGCCGGACCGCCCGCGATGAGCACCGCCCACTGGCAGCCGCGCCGGCTGACGATCCCGGCGGCCTGGCCGGTACGCTCCAGCCCGGCAGCCCGCCCGTGGGCGATTATCTCGGCCGGCCTGGCGCCGATCCTGCTGACCGGGACCTACCTCATGGCCGGCATCCTCCAGCCGGCGTCCTACAGCCCGGTGCGCGAGACCATCAGCGCGATGGCCGGCCAGGCCGGAACCGACCGGTGGGTCATGACCGGCGGCATCGCCCTGACCGGCGGCTGCTACCTCATCACCGCCGCGGGCCTGACCGGTGCCCGGGCATCCGCCCGTGCCCTGCTGATCGTGGCGGGCCTGGCCGGCATCGGCATCGCCGCATCCCCCGAACCCGCCCGCGGCGCGACCCCGCGGCACCTCGCCTGGACCGTGCTCGGCGCGGTCACGATCGCCGTGTGGCCCGCCTTCGCCGCCCGGCGCGCCGTACCGCGGCCGCTGATCCTGGGCGCCTGCGGCTCCGCCGCCGTCACCGCCGTCTTCGTGGCCCTGCTCGGCTGGCTGCTCGCCGAAACCCGCGACGGCAGCGTCCTGGGCCTGGCCGAACGGCTGACCACATCGATCCAGACCAGCTGGCCGTTCATCATCGCCGTCGCCCTGCGCCGCACCCGGCGCCCCCGTCCCGGCCCGGCCATCGGCGAGAGCGGCGGGGTGAAGGACGGGTCCACCGCGAGGGCCAGGACCCGCGGCCGCAGGCAGGACCGGTGATCCCAGCCCGCCTGGAAGCACCGCGGGCGGGCGTCCGGCCGGTGACCGTCCCGGCACCGGCACCCCGGGCCGGGATGACCTGGCCGCGGCTGCCCGCGGCGGCCGACCTGGCCACCATCGGCGCCGGCTACCCCGGGTATGCCCTGGTGCGCCCGGCCATCCACGCGGAGAGTCGGGCGGCCTCCTCGTCGCTGACCGAGTAGCTGGAGGACCGCAGCGCCGCGACGGCGGCGTCGATATAGCGGGTGTTCCACAGCACCACGGCGTTGAGCACTAGGCCGAGCGTGCCGAGTTGGTCTTGTCCTGGCCTTCGCGGTAGGCCCGGCGCAGCTCGCCGTGGCCGCCAGCCCTTGCCTGGCGGCCGCGGCTGCTGGCTCGCAAAATCACCGGAATCGGGTAGCAGCCGCTCACCTTGATGGCCGGTAGCTTCGGGCGCATTCGAGTATCCAGCTAGCTGCCGGGGACCCCGGGTTCCCGGGCGCGATCGGCATCAAGGAGGACCAGCAGATGAGCACGACTGCCATCCCGGACCGTTTCACCGCGCTGCCGGATGAGGACGCGCTGCGGGCGACGGTCGTGGCGCTGGAGGAGCACGGGTTCAGTGTCGAGGTCGCCGGTGATCTTGATGCCGCGCGGCAGGTGGTGCTGGCCCGTATCCCGGAGGGCTCCTCGGTGATGGCCAACACCTCGGTGACGCTGGACCAGACCGGGATCGCGGCGGCGGTCAACGGCGGCGGCGGCCGGTGGGAGTCGGCGCGGAACGCGATGTTCGCGCTGGACTTCGCGACCCAGGCGCAGCAGATGAAGGCGATCGGCGGCCAGCCCGACTACGCCGCCCAGCTCGGCCTGGACGTGGCGGCGTTCGACCGGGACCGGGCCAGCATCGCGGTGGCGGACCGGATCCGCCGCGATGTCGACAGCGGCCTGGCCTCAGGCCAGGTGGTGGGCACCCCGACGCTGTTCATCGACGGCGTCGTCCACCGCGGCGGCTACGACCCGCCCGCCCTGCTGGCCGCCCTGCCCGCATACCGCCAGTACCAGCTGGCCGATACTGGTCGAGGCAATACCAATACCAGTCCTCGCCCGGGCGGTACGACCTGATAACCGGATGCCCGGCCACGTGGAAGTGCGCGGTCGCGTGCCTGTCCGGAGAGTTTTCACAGCATCCGACGTGATCGCGTTCCTGGCAGAGCCGCAGGTGCGCCCGGTCCTGGCGTCCCGGATGCGTCCGACGGTAGTGGCCGTCATGGTGAGCGGCGGTGACCTGATCCTGGTGATTCGCGGTCCGGGGTGAGCTTTCGGATCTCGAGCAGGTCCAGGCCGAGCGCCTCGATCTCGGCCAGCATGCCGTACAGCGCGGACTGGTCCAGGAGGCCGGTGAGCACGGTCTGCGCGCCGTGGTGGTGCGGCGCCAGGGCCGGGAACGCGGACAGCACGGTGGCGCCGAGGTGCCCGTTGATCCGGATCATGTACAGGGCGGGTGCCGGGTCCATGCCGCCATGGTCCCGGGCTGGCAAGTGAGCCCGCATCACCAGGATCCGGTGACCGCCGGGCTACCGCGCCCGGACGGCGGCCAGCAGCCGCAGTTCCCGGGCGCGCCGCACGGCCGAGGATCGGTCACGGACCTGGAGCTTGGCGTAGATGCTGCGGATGTGAGCGTTGACGGTGTTCGGCGAGACGGATAGTTCGCCTGCGATCTCGGGCCGGGACAAGTTGGTCGGCAGATATCGCAGCACCCTGATCTCGCCCGGGCTGAGCTCCTCCGCCGGCGGCAATGAGGACTGCTCTTTGGCCGCCGGGGATGAGCCGTGCAGGACGTCGAGGATATCGGCGAGCAGCGCGGCGTGAGCGGTCTCGTGCCGGGGCAGCGCCTCCAGCAGCCCGGCCGAGCCTGCCATCGCGAACGGCAGAACCAGCCGGTCAGGCTCCGCCAGGGCCAGCGCCCGTTCCGCCGCCTGGTTCGCCGCGCGCTGGTCACCGAGCTCACGATGGGCGAGCCCGGCCAGCAGGTGAGCCTCCATGACCGTGGACCCGAGGACCGGTGCCGTGCCATCCAGCACACCGGCCACCGCGGCCAGCGCTCCAGCCGGATCGCCTTCCGCGAGGCAGATCACCGCGCGGGCATTACGTATCTCACCGGAACTGGCCCGCTCGTCATCGAGCGCCGCGAGCAAGGCCCGGGCCTCGCCGGTCATCCCGAGGCGGGCCTGGGTGGCCAGCAGCCAGCCGGTCATCCGGCTGGCACGCGCGTGCGATCCCTCCATCTGCGATCGCAGGTGTTCGGCCATACCGAACTCCTGGAGCGCCTCGTGGTGGCGGCCTCGGCCGCCGTGCAGCAAGCCGCTCGCCATGTGCACATGCAGCCGGAGGTCCGGCCCGGTGTCTGTCTGCAGAGCCCGTTCGGCGCGGCGTAGCCACCGCTCGGCCTCGTCAAACTCACCCGTCCATACCATCATGCCGGCGAGCATTATCAGCGCGGGTGCGATGACCGGTTCCGCACCCCAGCCGTGCCGCTCGGCGAGGGCGATCGCCTCGCGGCAGCGCCCTTGGATCGTGGCAACCGAGTGGAGGCCCAGCGATGCAAACCCGAGCTGCGCCAGGCAGGAGACTTCCAGGTAGGGGCGGCCGATCTCCCGGGCCAAGACGGCGCCCTCCCCGAGGTGGCGTTCGGCGTCTGGCAGCCCGAGCGCCCACGCCTCGGCGGTCCCCAGGTTCATCAGCGCTACCGCTCGCAGGTCGCTGCCTAGGGCGATGTCCTCGTCGGACGGCCCGGTTACCGGGGAAGCCAGGAACCTGACCTGCTCGATGAGGCCGGCCAGGTCACCGCGCCGCCTGGCCAGCGACAGCTTCAGCGACGCGACCGCCACCCGCAGGCGGCGCTGGCGATCCGGCGGCGCCGTCCCGGCGTGCGTCTCGGCGACCGCCAGGTGCGCGGCCGCCTCGTCCAGGCGTCCCTGGGCGAGGTCAACGGTTGCGCGCACCAGGGCCAGCTCGGGGTGATCCGCGCCCGGCGGGAAGGCCCGCAATAGCGCCTGCATGGTCTGCGCCTGCCCGTCGAGGGTCAGGCTGAACGAATGGTCGGCCAGCAGCCGGGCCGCATCAGCCAAGTCGCCCGCAGCCTGAGTGTGCCGGATGGCGTCCACCACTTGGCCATGCCGGATAAACCACTCAGCGGCCCGCCGGTGCAGTTCGGGTCCTTCTTCGGGCAGCGTCCGGCGCAGCTCCAGTCGCAGGAAATCCGCCAACAGGTGATGGTAGCGGAACCACGCGCGCTCGGGGTCCAGCGATTCGACGAACGCGTTGGCGTCCTCGAGGTCCAGCAGGATCCGTTCCGCGCCAGGCCGACCGGTCAGCAGATCGGCCAGCTCGCCGTTGACCCGATCGAGCATGGAGGTACGCAGGAGCACATCCTGGACGTCGGGCGGCTGGCGGTCCAGCATCTCGGCGAGCAGGTACTCGGCCACCGTGCGCTCGCTGCCGGAGAACTCCGTGACGAACCGTTCCGGGTCGGGGTGACCGGCCAGGGAGAGCGCCGCGAGCCGCAGGCCCGCCGCCCACCCCTCGGTCCGCTGGTACAGCAGCGCGACCCCGGCCTCCGACAGCATGATGCCCGAGGTATCAAGCAGCTCGCGGGTCTCGCGCTCGGAAAAGCGCAGATCCGCCGCGCGGATCTCGGCCAGCTCGCCGGCCAGGCGCAGCTGATGCAGGCCCAGCCGCACATCATGACGCGTGGTCAGGATCGCGTGCACCTGCGGGGGAAGGTTCGTCAGCAGCCGGGTGAGCTGAGCGAGTGCTTCTGGCGAGGTCAGCTCGTGGAGATCATCAATAACCAGCGTGACGCTGCTACGAGCGTCGGTGAGCTCCAACAGCACCCGGTCGACCATCGCCGGTGCATTGAAGTCAGGCGTCGCTGCCGACGGTTCCGCGCCGCTGTCGGTACCGGTGGCCTGACGGACCGCGTCGAGCAGGGCAAGCCAGAACTGCTGGGCGTCGTGCTGGTCGCGTTGTACCTGCAGCACGGCGAGCCGGCGCGGCTGCCCCGGACGGCCGGCCCAGGCGCGCAGCAGCGACGTCTTCCCGCTGCCGGCCGGAGCCGAGATGACCGTCACCTTCTGCGTCGCCGCGCGATCCAGGGCAGCGACAAGATCACCCCGGTCGATGAGCCGGGGAGCTGCTTGAGCCACCGTCAAAGGCCTTCCTTGATATCTATGTCTGACACCCCTGACGTCGGTCACGCAGTCCTGGCACCTTCTCTCGGTACCAGCCGGCGCGCGTACTGTCAACGGCGCACGAACCTCGGTTCGGCGGCCGCCTCGTCCACGCGTTCCTGCACAACGTCAGCTATTGCACGCACCAGGGCCAGCTGGGGTGATCCACTCCGGCCCACGATCGTGGGAAGGCCCACAGTCTCCTCGGTGCCAGGCCAGCGTCTCCACTGTCAACGACACGCGAATCATCGGGATCTGGTGACGACCTCTCACCTGCATGGCGGCGAGCCTGGGCCTGTCGCGAAGCCACGCACGGCCACCAGGGGACGTGCCCCGAGATTCCAGGGAGACGACTGCTGACCAGCGCAACCAGCACGGAAGGAACGAGACACAGTGAGGCAGATACAGATCCAGTGGCGCTCGCCGCGCCGCGCGGACAACGAACCGCCGCGCGCGGAATACCACGACCCGGCCATCCGCCGGGCCCGGCAGGCCGCCGCACGCGCCGCACGGAAGACTCTCGGGGAGACGCAGGGCAAGCCCGAGAGGACACAACGACACGGCACGCGATCGCAAAAAACTGGAGGCCGGAGCAGTGAGTGAGCTTCAGGGTATCGCTCGGTTCAAGTTTCACGAGGGCAATCTCGAGGAGTTCAAGCGCTTGTCCGCTCAATGCATGGAGATCGTGCGGATCAAGGACACCGGAACGCTGCAGTACGACATCTACTTCAACGACGATCAGTCCGAGTGCATCGTCCTCGAGCGGTACAGGGACTCCGAGGCGCTCATCGAGCACGCCGCGCACCTTGGCAACCTAAGTGAGGCGATCCTTGCGACGGGATGGGTCTCCGGCGAACTCCTTGGTGAGCCGAGCGCAGAGCTCAGAGCGAAGATGGCAGACGGCAAGGTCCGTCTCTTCACGCCGTTCCTGTCAATGTAGACACATGGCTCAACCAGTAACTTGCTCGAGCGCGACGTGCTGTCCGTGCTCGGGAACGGCGACTATGACGAGTCCTTCGCGCTGGCCCTGACCTGCAAGGACCTTGGGCTGGCCGTCGACCTGGCCGGCCAGGTTGGGGTCCCCGCCGAGCTCAGCGCCCTGGTCGACCATATTTACCGCCACGCGCGCCCAGTACGGTGACTCCGGCGGCGAGATGCTCCCCATCAAGCTACGAGGACCTCACCCGCCGCCCTCTCCGGCTGCCGCCTGCGTCCAGCCACAGCACCCTCCGTCAGCTCAGGCGTTGCGACAATCCTTTGAGCCTAGGGTTGCTATGACGCCCTTGACTGTCCACGATCTTTCCGAAGGGAGCCGCCATGTCCGGGTTCGTGATCGAGCCGAAGCCGGCCGCGCACTTCGGGGTGGGCGCGGTCGGGAAGCTGCCGGGGATCGTCCGCGGCATCGGCCTCGCCGCGCGGGTGGGCTGACCGCCATGGCGGCGAGCACGCTGATCACGCGGATCGGTGAACTGGTCACCAACGACGACGGCGGCTGGACTGCGCTCCCGGACGCGGCGCTGGTCATCGAGGAGGGGACGGTGGCCTGGACCGGCCCGGCGGGCCATGCGCCCGCCGCCGATTCGGTGGTCGACGCGGGCGGGCGGGCCGTGCTGCCCGGCTTCGTCGACTCGCACGCTCACCTGGTCTTCGCGGGGGAGCGCAGCGCCGAGTTCGCGGCCCGGATGGCGGGCCGCCCGTACCAGGCGGGCGGGATCCTCACCACCGTGGCCGCCACCCGGGCCGCCTCCGACATCGCGCTGCGGGCCAACCTGCGCCGGCTGGCCGCCGAGATGCTGGGCCAGGGCACGACGACGTTCGAGTGCAAGTCCGGCTACGGCCTGACCGTGGCCGACGAGGCGCGCGCGGTCGCGCTGGCCGCCGAGATCACCCCCGAGGCCACCTACCTCGGCGCGCACGTCGTGCCGCCCGAGTTCGCCGGCGACGTGCCCGGCTACGTGGACCTGGTGTGCGGCCCGATGCTGGACGCGTGCGCCCCGCACGCCCGGTGGATCGACGTGTTCTGCGAGGACGGGGCGTTCGGCGCGGACGAGGCGGCCGCCGTGCTCGCCGCGGGCCGGGCCCGGGGGCTCGGGCCGCGCATCCACGCCAACCAGCTCGGGCCCGGACCCGGCATCCGGGTCGCCGCGCAGTCCGGCGCGCCCGCCGCCGACCACTGCACCTATGTCAGTGGCGAAGACCTGGACACGATCGTGTCCGCCCCGCTGGTCGCGACGCTGCTGCCCGGAGCCGAGTTCGGCACCCGGCATCCCTACCCGGACGCCCGGCGGCTGCTGGACGCGGGGGCCACCGTGGCGCTGGCCACCGACTGCAACCCGGGCTCCTCGTTCACCTCCAGCATGGCGTTCTGCATCGCGCTGGCCGTCCGCGACATGCGGATGACCACCCAGGAGGCGGTCTGGGCCGCCACCGCAGGCGGCGCCAAGGCCCTGCGCCGGACCGATGTCGGGCACCTGGGCGTCGGCGCCCGGGCCGACCTGATCCTGCTCGACGCCCCGTCGCACGCCTACCTGGCCTACCGCCCCGGCGTCCCCCTAGTAGCCGCCGTCTGGCAGTCCGGCCACCTCGCCGCGGGCCCGGCCTCCGCGGGCCCGGCCTCCGCGGGCCCGGCCTCCGCGGCCCCGGCCTCCGCGGCCCCGGCCTCTGCGGCCCCTGGCGCTTAGGGCGCGGTCTCCTAAACGGGGTTTGCGGGCGACGCCCGCCCAGAGCACCGCGGGGCTGGCCGCCTCGAGCTCGGTGTCCGGGCGCCACTCCGGGGCCCGGACCACGCCGGGCGCGGCCAGCTCGAGCCCCTCGAACAGGCGGGTCACGCCCTCCCGGTCGCGCAGCGTCACGTGCTGCGCCATGGACTCGTTCATCCGCCGGACCATCTCGGTGTGCTGGTCGGTGTCAATGTCGCTGGCCGGATGGGAGATGGCCACGAAGCTGCCCGGCGCGCACGCCGCCACCAGCTGACCGACGACGTCGCTGACCTCGGCGTCCGGGACGAACTGCAGCACGGTCAGCAGCATGACCGCGACCGGCTGGGCGAAGTCCAGCGTCCGGGCCGCGTCGGCCAGGATCTTCTGCGGGTCCCGCAGGTCGGCGTCGAGGTAGTCGCAGGCGCCCTCCGGGCTGCTCTTCAGCAGCGCCTTGGCGTGGGACAGCACGATGGGGTCGTTGTCGACGTAGACGATCCGGCTGTCCGGCGCGGCGCGCTGGGCGACCTCGTGGGTGTTGTTCGCGGTCGGGATCCCGGTGCCGATGTCGAGGAACTGCCTGATCCCCGCCTCGGCGGCCAGGAAGCGCACCGCCCGGGCCAGGAACGCGCGGTTGGCCCGCACCGAGAACACCAGGTTCGGGTAGGCCTGCAAAGTCCGCTCGCCGAGTGCCCGGTCCGCCGCGAAGTTGTCCTTGCCGCCCAGCCAGTAGTCGTACACGCGGGCGATATGCGGCACGCTGGTGTCAAAGTCCGGCATCCGGCCAGCCTACCGATAGCCACGGCGGAAACGGATGAGAGGCTCGACTGCATCCGTGACGTACGGGACGTTTGTGACCCGTGCGATGACGAGCAGGTGATCCCCGGCCGAGATGACCTGCTCGGCCGCGCACTCCAGCGCGGCCAGCCCGCCCGCCACGATCAGCGCCCCCGAGACCTCGCCCCGATGGTGCGGAACATCCTCCACCATCAGCCGCGCCCCCGGCCGCCCCTCCGCCGCGAACCGCCCGGCCAGCACCCGCTGCCCGGCCGCGAGCAGCACGACCGCGAAGCCCGTTACCGGCTCCTCGGCCCGGCCGAAGACCTCGGCCAGATACGACCCGGACATCAGCGACACCAGGACCATCGGGGGATCGGAAGAGACCGGGCAGAACGCGCTGACCGTCGCCCCGACGTCGTCACGCCCGTCAGCCACCGTGACCAGCGTGACTCCTGCTGTCCACGAGTTCAACGCGTCAGTAGCAGCCGAAACGTCAGCCGCAACCGCAACATCCGCCGCCGTCACGGGCGAATGAAACCCGGGTTTCACCACGTTAGAGCGTGGTGAACCTGGGGTTTCACTCCGTTCCTGCGGCGCTCGAGCCACGGACCGTTCGGTCAACTGATATTCCAGGACCCCGGGAGCATTAGCGGTCCGTACGGCGGCAGGCCCGCGCGGGCCGCCAGCCGCCAGGCCGGTCCCCAGCCCGAATACGCCGAGCCGTCGGCGAACCCGAAGTCCAGGGCGGCGGCCGCCGCGGGGCGGGCCTCGCTGGACTCGGGCGGGCGCAGCTGGTCCAGCGGGGAGAGCCGGGGCCAGATGTGGAGCGGCGCGCGGGCCGGCAGGCCCGCCCGGCGCCGGGCGATCTCGGCCGCGGCCGCCATCCCGCCCAGCTCGTCGACCAGCCCGTTCGCGGCGGCGTCGGCGCCGGTCCAGACCCGCCCGCGGGCCAGCTCGTGCATCCGCTCGACCGGCATCCGCCGGCCCGAGGCCGCCTTCTCGATGAACTCGTGGTAGATCGCGTCCAGCCAGGCGTTGACCCGGTCCCACTCGTCCTGCGTGAACGGGTGGGTGGGCGCGAGCATGCGGGCCCGGGCGCCCTCGGCCACCGAATCGGTGGTGATGCCGAGCCGCCCCAGGGCCTCCTCGAACACCGGCTTGCCCATGATCACGCCGATCGACCCGGTGAGCGTGCCGGGCTGGGCCACGATGACGTCAGCCGCCATCGAGATGTAGTACCCGCCGGAGGCGGCCACGTCGCTCATCGACACCACCACGGGCTTGCCCGCCGCGCGGATCCTGACCACCTCACGCCAGATCGTGTCCGACGCCACGGCCGAACCCCCCGGGCTGTTGACCCGCAGCAGCACGGCCCGGACCCGCTCGTCGGACCGCGCCGACCGCAGCGCGGCCGCCACCGTGTCCGAGCCCATGGCCCCCCCGCCCACCGGGCCCCGGCTGCTGCGCCCCTGCCGGATCGGGCCGGACGCGTAGACCACCGCGACGAAGCGCTCGCGCGGTTTCGGCAGGCGGCGGGCCCGCTGGGCCAGCATGTGCAGGCGCTGGTAGCGACCCACGTACTGCAAGATCGCGCCCTTGCCCGCCTCCTTGCGGACCGCCTTGTAGACCTCGTCCCGGTAGCCGAGCTCGTCGACCAGGCCCTCGGCCAGCGCGTCGGCGGCCAGGAACGGGCCGCGGTCGAGCAGCGCGCGGGCGTCCTGCACGGTCTTGCCGCGGCGTTCGGCGATGGCCGCGCTGATCTGCTCCACGACGGAGACGGCCAGGCGTTCGGCGGCCTCGCGCGCGGGCCCGGTGAAGCCGCGCTCGGTCAGGTTGTCGGCCGCGGTCTTGTACTCGTACCGTTTGGCGCTCTGGAACCCGATGCCGACCTTGGCCAGCGCGTCGTGCAGGAACAGCTGCTCGACCGCGACCCCGGTCAGGCCCAGGGCGCCGGACGGCTGCAGGTAGATCCGGTCGAACGCGGTGGCCAGGTAGTAGGGCAGGTTCCCGTGCGTGAACTCGCCGAACGTCTCGGCCCAGGCCACGGTGAGCTTGCCCGACGCGCGGAACTCCGCGATCGCCTCACGGATCTCCTGCAGCCGGGCCAGCCCGATCCGGCCCCCGCCGACCTTGGTCACCAGCGCGCGGACCCGGTCGTCGTGGCTAGCGCGGCGCAGGCCCTCGATGATCTCGGGCAGCCTGATCTTGCGGATGGACATCACCGCGGACAGCGGGTCGGTGGCGGGGCCCTCGGGGACGCCCTCGGTGAGGTCGAGCTCGAGGATCAAAGGTGCCGTCTGGCGCTGCCGTAGCCTGGAGATCGCGCCTGAAATGGACTCTGCCATGCGGTCAGCTTACGATGCGAAGGAGAACGGGATCTGCCATCACCAGGCCACGATCATCGTGGACGTCGCCAACGTCATGGGATCGCGCCCGGACGGCTGGTGGCGGGACCGGCCCGGCGCGGCGGTCCGGCTGCACTCCGAACTCGCCGCCCTGGCCGCCCGGGGCCGCCCCGTCCTGCCCGATGACACCGAGCCCGAAGAGTTCGTCATGGTCCTGGAGGGCGCCACCCGGGCCGCGGCTCCCCAGATCAAAGCCGCCCAGGACAAAGCCGCCCAGGACAATGCGGGTGCGGGCGTGCGGGTCGTCCAGGCCGATGGGTCCGGCGATGACGCGATCGTGGCCCTGGTGCGGGAGCTGCCCGGCCGGCGCGTCGTGGTCACCGCCGACCGTGAGCTGCGGCGAAGATGCGAGGCGGCCGGGGCGGAGGTGTTCGGCCCGAGCTGGCTCATTGGCCTTGCGCGCGAGCATTAATTTGGGCCGCCCGGCCCGTTCAACCGGGCGGCCCCACTCTCCCTCTCAACCCGGCGCACTCGGACGCCGGAGCGAAATCGTAGCAGCCTGCGACCAGCGTCCGCCCGACTTACCCGCATACGCGAGGTTTGGAAAATGCTGGGAGTAAAGGCTTTACTAGCAGCACAGACAATTCGCCGAACGACACAAGGGAAGATGCCCGTGCGTGTGCTGCTCATTGTCGTAATTGTCCTGTTCGTCGGCTCGCTGCTCGTCGCCGATCGCGCGGTGAAGGCGATCAAGCGGGTCCGGCGGCGCCGAGAGGCCAACCGGCGGCTCATCGCCGCAGCGGCCCAGGCCGAAACGCGACAACAGCAGCGAAGATCAGCGGCCCAAGCCAGCGGGGCGCTCACCTCCGTCATGCCCACCATCCACGACCTCGACCCCCGCCGCGTGGAGTAGCGCCCGTGCGGGTGGTGGTGCTGTCCGATACTCATGCGCCGCGTCGCTGGCGGGCCTGCCCGCCGCGGGTGGCGGCCGTGCTGCGCGGCGCCGACCTCATCCTGCACGCGGGCGACGTCTGCACCGCCACCGTCCTGGTCGAACTGGCCCAGTACGCGCCGGTGACCGCGGTGGCCGGCAACAACGACGGCCCGGACGTGGCCGAATGGGGCGCCGCGCCGACCGCCGAGCTCGACCTGGACGGGCTCCGGGTGGCCATGCTGCACGACAGCGGCCCGACCACGGGCCGGCTGGCCCGGATGCGCCGCGCGTTCCCGCGCGCGGACCTGGTGGTGTTCGGGCATTCGCACATCCCGCTCGACCAGTCCGGGTACGGCGTGCGGATCTTCAACCCCGGGTCGCCGACCGACCGCCGGCGCCAGCCGCACGGCACGCTCGGCGTGCTGCGCATCGAGTCCGGCGCACTGGCCGAAGCCACCATCGTCCCGGTGACATAAACCGGTGACGCAAGAACGGCCGGCCCCGTCCGCAGACGGGGCCGGCCCGAACGAGCCAATACAGACTAGCTAACCGTCTACTCGGTCCACCAGTCTTCCTCTTCTTCCTTGCCGTTGGCCCCCTGCTTGCCGTTGGCTTGGGGAGCGCCGCCGTTGGCCGGCGCCGGCCGCTGCGCCTGCACCTGGGTGGGCGCGGCCGTCACCTGGGTGACCTGCTGGGCAGGCTGCACCGTGGTCGGCGCAGGCTGGCTGGTCCCGTTGCGGGGCGCGCCGCCGGGAGTGGACAGCGCCGGGTCGGCGGCGATGGCCGGCTTGGCCTGCGCGGCGGCCATGGACGGGTCCGCGCCGCCGGGCAGCTGCCCGCCGAGCAGCTGGCGCACCTGAGCCAGGTGGCTGGCGATGCTGTCCTTCTGGCGGGTGAGCTCGTCGACCTCGCGCTGGGCGGCGGCACGGCGGCGTTCGGCGTCGGTCTTGACCTCGGCGAGCAGCTGATCGGCCTGGGTCTTGGCCTGGCTGACGATCTGGTCGGCATTCTTCTTGGCGTTGCTGACCAGCTGCCGGGCGTGCTGGTCGGCGTCGCGGCGGGTCTGGTCGGCCTGTGCGCTGGCCTTGGCCGCGCGCTGCTCGGCGGTGGACGCCCGCTGCTCGGCCTCGGAGACCAGCTTCTGCGTGGCGGACTGGGCGGCGGCGAGGCGCTCGGCCTCCTGGCGCTCGGCCTCTTCCCGGCGCGCCGCGA
Organism: uncultured Actinomycetes bacterium; assembly: GCA_963742795.1. Classification (GTDB taxonomy): domain Bacteria; phylum Actinomycetota; class Actinomycetes; order Streptosporangiales; family Streptosporangiaceae; genus Palsa-504. The sequence goes on along the minus strand of CAVUNL010000015.1, from coordinate 38,333 downwards.
GCTGGATCTCGAACTCGGCCTCGGACTGGGCCCGCTGAGCCTCGCTCTCCTCCAGGATGCGCTGCGCCTGGCTGCGCATCTCGTCGGCCTGCCGCTTGGAGGTGGTGAGGATCTCGTCGCGCTCGCGCTTGGCGGTGGCCTTCAGCTGGGCGACCTCGCGCTCGGTGCTGGTCCGCAGCTTGGCGATGTCGCGCTCGGCCGCGGCACGCTTCTCCGCCACCTCGTGGTCGGCCGTGGCGCGCAGCTTGGCCGCCTCGCGCTCGGTGGTGTTGGTCAGCTCGTCGGCCTCACGCCGGGCGGTGGTCCTGATCGAGTCGGCCTCGCGCTCGGCCGCGCCGCGCAGGTCGTCGGTCTCGCGCTTGGCGTTGGCGCGCAGCTCGGCGGCCTCGTTCTCGGCCCCCGCCCGCAGCTCGGCCGCGTCGACCTTGGCCGCGGCCTTGATCTCGTTCGCTTCCGACCTGGCCGCCTGAACCAGCTCCGTGGCCTGCTCCTCGGCGAGCCGGAGCAGCTGCTCGATCCGGGCCCCGAGGCCGGAATAGGTCGGGCGCTCCTGCTCCTGGATCTGGCGGTGGGCTTCGGACAGCTCCCGCTTCAAACCCGTGGTCTGCTCACGGTGCGTGCGCACTTCGGCTTCAATCTGCCGGATGTGCTCGTCGACCTGGTGACGGTCATAGCCCCGCATCACCGTCGCGAACTCACGCGGCGGGGCCTCTTCGAAGAAGTTAGTCAGCTGGGCGTCAATGTCCGATTGCATGTGGCCTAATCCTGGCTAGACGTTAAAGCGACGGGGGGATTTGCACGGCGGGTGTCAGCATGCGGGTGCGACTCTCGGCCGGTGACAGGCACACTACTCTTACTCGGGTGCGTTGGCGTGTCCTTCAGAGTTCTCTATCCTATCCATCCTGGTAAATCCCCTACATGCCCCGATGGGCGTTCATGCGGCAGGCAGCAGGGGCCTTACGCTGGGCCGGCCGCCTGGACCAGCTCGGTCAGTACGCCGCCCAGATCGGCGGGGTGCAGGAACGCGATCGACGCCCCCATGGACCCGTGCCGGGGCCGCTCGTCGAGCAGCCGCACCCCGCGAGCGCCGATGGCGGCCAGCGCCTCGCCGATGTCCTGCACACCGTACCCCAGGTGATGCAGACCCTCGCCGCGCCGGGCCAGGAACCGGCCCACCGGGGTGTCCGGCCCGAGCGGCTCTAGCAACTGGACGTAACCGGGCCGCGGGTCCCCCGCCGCGACAGCGGCCAGTTGAGCCCCCGCCGCGACAGCGGCCAGTTGAGCACGGCCCACCGCGAGCATGGCCTCACGCACCCCCTGCTCCTCGTTCACCTCAAGGCTCACTACCTGGAGCCCGAACGTGGCCTCGTACCGTCCGATCGCCGCGTCCAGGTCGCGGCAGGCGATACCGACGTGATCGATGCGGGTGAGCAGCGGTAGCACGATCCTTGGCTCCTAAGATAGAGACATGAGCGAACCACGTCAGCCCGTCATTGTCGGTGGCGCGAGGACACCGGCAGGCCGCCTGCTGGGGTCCCTCGCCAGCAAGTCTGCCAGCGACCTCGGCGGGGTCGCGATCGCCGGGGCCCTGCAGCGGGCCGGGATCGGCCCGGAGCGGGTGCAGTACGTGATCATGGGCCATGTGCTGCAGGCCGGCGCCGGGCAGATCACCGCCCGGCAGGCCGCCGTCGCGGCCGGCATCGCCATGGACGTCCCGGCGCTGACCGTGAACAAGGTCTGCCTGTCCGGCCTGGACGCCATCGCGCTGGCGTCCCAGCTGATCCGGCTCGGCGAGTACGACGTGATCGTGGCGGGCGGCATGGAGTCGATGACCCAGGCTCCCCATCTGCTCAAGAACTCCCGGGCCGGCTACAAGTACGGGCCGGTCATCGCCGAGGACTCGATGGCCCTGGACGGCCTGACCGACGCGTTCGACCACCTGTCCATGGGTGAGTCCACCGAGCGCGCCGTGCGCAAGCTCGGCCTCACTCGCCAGGAGCAGGACGAGTTCGCGGCCGCCTCCCACCAGCGCGCGGCGGCCGCGGCCAAGAACGGCCTGTTCGCCGCGGAGATTGTCCCGGTGCCGGTGCAGCACAAGGGCGAGCAGCTGACCGTGACCGAGGACGAGGGCATCCGCCCCGGCACCACGACGGAGGCGCTGGCCAAGCTCAAGCCCAGTTTCGCCACCGACGGCACGATCACGGCCGGCACCGCGTCGCAGATCTCCGACGGCGCCGCCGCCGTCGTGGTGATGTCAGCCGAGGCGGCGGAGCGCGCGGACCGCACCGTGCTGGCCGAGATCGGCGCGCACGGCAACGTGGCCGGCCCGGACAACTCGCTGCCCTCCCAGCCCTCCAACGCCATCAAGCAGGCTCTGGGCAAGGCCGGGCGGACCGTGAGTGACCTGGACCTGATCGAGATCAACGAGGCGTTCGCGGCCGTCGCCGTCCAGTCGATGCGCGACCTCGGCGTGACCAGTGACATCGTCAACGTCAACGGCGGCGCGATCGCGCTTGGCCACCCGCTCGGCGCCTCGGGCGCTCGGATCGCGCTGCACCTGTGTTACGAACTGCAGCGCCGCGGCGGCGGGCTCGGCGCCGCCGGGCTGTGCGGCGGCGGCGGCCAGGGCGAGGCGCTGCTGCTGCGAGTCCGTGGCTGAAAACACGTGGCTAAAACACGTGGTTAAAACCCGCAGCGAACTCGACCTCGCGCTGAGCGGGGACACCCGCTCCCTGGCTCGGCTGCTCTCGCTGGTCGAGGACGGGTCGCCGCGGGTGCGGGAGGTCATCAAGGATCTTCTGCCCAAGACCGGTAACGCGCGGATCATCGGGCTGACCGGCGCGCCGGGGGTCGGGAAGTCCACCATGACCGCCGCGCTGGTGGGCGCATTCCGCGCCGCCGGCCGCCGCGTCGCGGTGCTCGCGGTCGACCCCACCTCGCCGTTCACCGGCGGCGCACTGCTCGGTGACCGGATCCGGATGCAGGAGCACGCCACCGATGAGGCGGTGTTCATCCGGTCGATGGCCAGCCGCGGTCACCTCGGCGGGCTGGCCGCCGCTACCCCGCAGGCCATCCGGGTCCTGGACGCGGCCGGCTTCGAGCTCATCATCATCGAAACGGTCGGCGTCGGACAAGCCGAGGTCGCCATCGCCTCGCTCGCGGATAGCGTCGCCGTGCTGCTCGCCCCGGGCATGGGCGACGCCGTCCAGGCGGCCAAGGCCGGCATCCTGGAGGTCGCCGACCTGTTTATCGTCAACAAGGCCGACAAGCCCGACGCCCAGCAGGTCGTGCGGGACCTGCGCGGCATGCTCGCGCTCGGGACCACCGAGCCGGGCGGCTGGAAACCGCCCATCATCACCACCACGGCGACCACCGGCGAAGGCCTCGCCGAGCTGGTTACCCAGCTGGACGCGCACCGGGACTGGCTAGCTGCGAGCGGGGAGCTGACGCGGCGCCGGCACGCCCGGGCCCGTGCGGAGATCACCGCGCTGGCCTTCGCCGCGCTCCGCGACCGCGTGACCACAAGCGGCGTCGACGAGCTGGCCGCCCGCGTCGCGGACGGCACCCTGGATCCCTTCCAGGCCGCCGAAGACATCCTCGCCCGCGGCACCGACTGAAATACGGTAGGACCGTGGGTAAGCCGCTCGAGCTGCCGTTCGACCCGATCGACCGGGCGGCCCGGATCTGGGAGGCGAGGTTCGGGCCGTCGCCGTCGATGGCCGCCGTCACCTCGATCATGCGCGCCCAGCAGATCCTGCTGGCCGAGCTCGACGCGCTCCTGAAACCCTACGAGCTGACCTTCGCGCGCTACGAGGCCCTGGTCCTGCTCACGTTCAGCAGGCGCGGCGCGCTGCCGCTCAACGTGATCGGCGAGCGGCTGATGGTGCACCCGACCAGCGTCACGAACATCATCAGCCGCCTGGAACGCCAGCACCTGGTGGTCCGCCACCCGAACCCGGCCGACGGCCGGGGCCGGCTGGCCGAGATCACCCCCGACGGCCGCGCCGTGGTCGAGCGCGCCACCCGGGACCTGATGGCGGCCGAGTTCGGGTTCGGCGGGTACGAACCGGGTCAGCTGAAGGAGATCTTCGACCTGCTCCGCGGGCTGCGCCTGAGCAACGGCGACTTTCTCCCCGAGGGCCTGTGAACAGCTCTAGCTGACGGCGAACGGCCGCCAGGTCTTCCCGCCGTCGAAGGTGAACCAGACCGTGCCGGCCGCGGGGTCAGCGGGCAGCGCGATGCCCTGCGCATCGGTCGTCATGCCCACGTACCCGAACCCCCCGGCCGGCGCCGGCCCGGTCAGCGTCGCCGCCCGCCAGGCCCCGCTCCCGGCCGGCTGCACGTCGATGCCCCGGCCGGTGGCCAGGACGTACGTGCCGTCCGGGGTGGCGGCCACCGACGTGGCCAGGCCCAGGCCCGGTGCGGCGCCCGCGTTCTGCCAGGTCATCCCGCCGTTAGCCGACGTGAAGACCTGCTTGGCCTGCTGGGTCCCCGGGGCGCTGGACGACGCGCAGGCCAGGACCAGGTTCGCCGTGTCCGCCGCGGCGAGCAGCGCCCCGGTCGGCTGGCCGTCCGCCAGCGGCTGCCCGACCGGGCACGGGATGCTCGCCACCGGCTGCCAGGGCGCGCGGCCGTTCACCGGGCCGTTCACCGGCCCGGAGTAGAGCATCCGGTCCGGGGCCAGCAGGTAGCCGCGGGTCCCGGTGAGCACCATCGAGGCCGCCCCGCCGCTCAGCCCCGAGGTCGCGGGGCCGACCCGGGTCCAGTCGTCGGCCGCCGCCGGACTCGAGTACAGCGTGTAACTGACGCAGTCGTCGGCGAACGCCGGGCCGGTGCCGGTGCAGGAGGCGAACAGCGCGAACGCGCGGCCGTCCACCGTCTCCAGGTCGGTCACCCGCAGCCCGTTCGTGGCCACCTGGGCCCAGGTGTGCCCGCCGTCGTGCGTCGCGTACAACTGCGGCCCGAACGCCCAGCCGTCCGCGCCGTTGAGGAACCGGACCTGGCTCACCCCGGTGGCCCCGTCGGCCGGGCCGGTCAGCGGCGCGGGGACCCCGGTCCAGGTCTTCCCCGCGTCGTCGGTGCGCGCCACCGAGGTGCAGTACTGCGTGGCGCAGTTCCCTGGCGTCCCGGCCTGGCCGATCACCCAGCCCGTCTGCGTGCCGATGAACGTGACCGAACTGGGCCGAAAGTTGGCCGGCACGGGCGCCGGAGCCGGCGGCGGCAACGCCTCGGAGGCGGATGACGACGCGGTGCTCGCCCCGGCGCTGGCCGACGGCGCCGGTGCGGACGAACGCGGGTTGGCCACGCCCGAGGCCGTGGTCGGGTTCAGCACGGGCAGGTTGACCACCTGCGGCACGGTCACCGCGGCGGCCACGATCACCGCCGCCGCGCCCGCGCCCACGGCCAGCCGGCGGTACTTGCGCCGCCGGGCCCGCTTCTTGATCAGCTCGAAGGTGCCCGGCGGCGGGGGCAGCGGGTCGATCCGCCCGTCCAGCCAGGAGTCGAGGTCGTCACGCCGGTCAGGCATCGCGTTCCCCCAGCGCGGTCTTCAGCTTGGCCCGCGCCGCGAACAGGTCGGCCTTGATCGTGCCCTCGGGCCGGTGCAGCAGCGCCGCGACCTCCCGGATCGGGAACCCGCCGTAGTAGTGCAGCAGGAACGGGTCGCGCAGCCGCGGCGGCAGTGACTGCAGGAGGTTCCGCACGTCCACGTCCTGGACCGGGTAGGCCACGTCGTCCAGGGCCGCGGCGGCGGTGACGCTGCGCATGGCCCGCCGCTCGCGTTCGGCCTTGCGCCAGTGGTCGCGTATCAGGTTGGTTGCGATCATATAAAGATAGCTCTGCGGGCTCTCGACGCGAGTCCAGCGGGACAGCAGCCGGACGAACGCCTCGGCCGCGATCTCGTGCGCGGTGTCCTCGTCGTCGACCAGGCGGCGCACCCATCCGGCCAGCTTGGGATAGGTGTTCTTGAACAACTCCTCCGCGGCGTCGGTATCGACATCGGAAGCCGTGCTCACCGGATCTCCCTCGATGCGCGGCCCCGCGCCGCGCCCGCCCGGCATGAGAATCATGTCGGGGCCGGTCGGAGCGCCGTCCAGAACGCCCGTGTTATACGGCAACATCTACCACATTTCCCGCGGAGCCTTGACGAGCCTGGCCCGGGCGCGCCCCCGTGACGTCCGGGCCACCGCAGCACGCAACGGCTGTCCCCTGCCTCTCATAGATGACTGCCTTGCGCTCTTAAGAGACGACGCAGCTGTCTCATAGGTTGCACAGAAAATTCTCTTTTTTCCGAACGGACCGTAGTCTCTGCCGCCGGCCCCGCTCATGCCGGGCCGACCATACACTGAAGATAGTAGGACGTCCTACTATCTTGGAGGGTCGCATGCCGGAACCGGACGCGGGCCGCAGCCGCTGGCAGCAGCGGTTTGACCAGGCGGCCCTATCTGGGCGGGCAGGGCGGGACCCGGACTTCACCACGCTGTCCGGGGTCGAGGTCGACCCGGTCTACGGGCCGCCCCCCGGCGCGGTCGTCCCGGACCTGGAGCGGATCGGCTGGCCGGGGGAGTTCCCGTTCACCCGCGGCATCCACGCCAGCGGCTACCGGGGCAAGCCGTGGACGATCCGCCAGTTCTCCGGCTTCGGCAACGCCGGGCAGACCAACGAGCGGTACAAGATGCTGCTGCGCGCCGGGGGCGCCGGGCTGTCGGTGGCCTTCGACATGCCGACCCTGATGGGCCGCGACTCCGATGACCCGCGCTCGCTGGGCGAGGTCGGGCACTGCGGGGTGGCGATCGACTCGGCCGCCGACATGGACGTCCTGTTCGAGGGCATCGCCCTGGCCGACACCACCACCTCGATGACGATCAGCGGCCCCGCCGTCCCGGTCTTCTGCATGTACCTGTGCGCAGCGCAGAGACAAGGAGCAGACCTCTCGCGCCTGGACGGCACGCTGCAGACCGACATCTTCAAGGAGTACATCGCGCAGAAGGAGTGGCTGTTCCCGCCGCTCCCGCACCTGCGGCTCATCGGTGACCTGATGCAGTACTGCGGCGCGAACATCCCCCGGTACAAGCCGCTGTCGGTATCCGGTTACCACATCCGGGAGGCGGGCTCGACCGCCGCCCAGGAGCTCGCCTACACCCTGGCCGACGGGTTCGGCTACGTGGAGCTTGGCCTGTCCCGCGGCCTCGACATCGAGAAGTTCGCGCCGGGCCTGTCGTTCTTCTTCGACGCGCACATCGACTTCTTCGAGGAGATCGCCAAGTTCCGCGCCGCCCGGCGGATCTGGGCCCGGTGGCTGCGCGACGTCTACGGCGCCAGGTCGCCCAGGGCCCAGTGGCTGCGCTTCCACACCCAGACGGCGGGCGTCTCGCTGACCGCCCAGCAGCCGGACAACAACATCGTCCGCACCGCGGTCGAGGCCCTCGCGGCCGTTCTCGGCGGGACCAACTCGCTGCACACCAACGCCCTGGACGAGGTGCTCGCCCTGCCCGGCGAGGCGGCCGCCGAGACCGCCCTGCGCACCCAGCAGGTCCTCATGGAAGAGACCGGCGTGGTCAACGTCGCCGACCCGCTCGGCGGCTCCTGGTACGTGGAGGCGCTCACCGACCGGCTCGAAGCCGAAGCCGAGGCGATCTTCGCCCGCATCCGCGAGATGAGCCCGGACGGCTCGATGACCGGCGGGATCCTGCAGGGTATCGAGAACGGCTGGTTCACCGGCGAGATCGCCGAGGCCTCGTTCGCCTACCAGCGCAAGCTCGAGAAGGGCGAGAAGAAGATCGTCGGGGTGAACTGCCACACCCAGACCGTCGCCGCCCCGCTGGAGATCATGCGCATCAGCCCCGAGGTCGAGCGCGAGCAGGTCGCCCTGCTCTCCCGCCGCCGTGCCCGCCGCGACCAGCACGCCGTCGACGCGTCCCTGTCCGCCCTGGTCGCCGCCGCCCGCACCGACGCTAACCTGGTTCCGCCGATGCTCGACGCCGCCCGCGCCGAAGCCACCCTCGGCGAGATCTGCGCTGCCCTCCGCACCGAATGGGGCGCCTACACCGAGCCCGCCGGCTTCTAGCTGGGAGAGGCGACCGGGAGCCCGGCCCCGGCCGCCGCGGCGAGGAGGCGCTCGTCGTAGGCGACGAACGCGGTCAGGTCCCGCTTGAGCGTCAGGGCGGCGGCCAGGTGGATGGCGTGCGCCGCGCCGAGGGCCTGCGGCGGCAGCGTGGCCGAGTTGTCGAGCACGTCGGCGGTCAGCGACACCCGCGCGATGCGCTTGAGCACGCGGTAGCTGCGCGGCAGCGCGCCGGGCTCGGCGCGCCACACCGCGCGCGGCACCTCGGCCCGGTGCAGCGCGCTGGAAACCAGCGGCTGGCCGGACCGCTCGGCCAGCCAGCGGATCAGCGCGGCCGACTCGGGTTCGGTCAAGGCCAGCTTGACCAGGGCCGACGAATCGAGGTAGATCATTGCCGCATGTCGCTGAGGATCTCGCTGGCGGTCGGCTGGCCCGCCGGCGGCGCCGGGTACGGATCGAGGTCGCCGACACCTCCGCGTTCCTCGGCGGGCTCGATGATCCCGGCCGCGATCAGGCGTTCCAGCGGACTGCCCGGCTCGGTGACCGGCACGAGCTGGGCCACCAGGCGTCCCCGGTTCGTGATGTCCACCGTGTACCCCTTCTCCGCCAGGTCGACGTAGACGCTGGCGTGCTGGCGCAGTTCCCTGATCCCGATGCGCGTGCTCCCGGCGGCCCGGGTGGTCGCCTCGGCCCGGGAGGCAGGACGGCCGGGTTCACGCGTCCGGGCCGGGCGGCTGACCGGCCGGGCATCCCGTGGGGTGTCACTCATTCGTGACACCGTAGCACAATAGATGCTACCCAGAGGGGCGGGCCGCGTGCCGGGCGTCGACCTGGCGCTGCGCCTCGGCCAGCACGCGTCCCACGTCCCGGCCGAACCACACGTCGCACGGGTGCCGGGTCTGCCCCGCCCGGGCGTTGGCCGTGAGCTCGCCCAGCGCGACGCTCAGGGCCGCGACCCGGTCTAGGCTTCCGATGGGCACGGCCAGCCGGCCGGACTCGCCCCACACGTACGCCTCGAAGCCCGCGGCGGCGTCGGTCGCGCTGAGCGTGACGGTCGTCGTGCTGGTCGCGCCGCCCTGGTGGTGCAGGACCAGGTGGGTCACGTCGGCCGGCCCGGGATCGGCGGTGACCGACGTGACCGGGCCAAGACTGGCCCACAGGAGCGAGACCATGTGCGGGCCGACGTCCCACAGGCCGCCCTCGGCCTGGCGCCACGGCGTGTTGAACGGATTGGATTCCTGCAGCGCCGAGCCCAGCCAGGCCGACACACCGCCGGCCCACCCGCCGCGGGTCTCCGTCTCGGCCAGCCAGGCCCGCACCTCCGGCTGGAACCGCTGGATGAAGAACACTACCGAGGCCACTCCGGCCTGCTCGACCGCCTCGACCAGGTCGTCGCCCGCCTCCTCGTTCAGCGCGACCGGCTTCTCGAGCAGCAGGTGCTTGCCCTCCCGGGCCGCCCGCGTGGCGATGGGAGCCTGCACGTCCGGCGGGACCGCGAACGAGACGGCATCAATCCCGGCCAGGAACGCAGAGACGTCGTGGTAGGCAGTGGCCTGGTACTCGGCCGCGAGGTCGGCCGCGGCCCGCGGGTCACGCCCCCAGACCGCGGTGAACTCGGCGCCTTCGGTGCAGGCCAGGGCGGGCGCGTGCGTAATCCGCGCCCAGTACCCGGTGCCGACCAGGCCGAACCTCATCCGACCAACGGTAGAGCATGCAGGAGCGCCGTGCCCCGCAGCCTGCCCCGGTTGGAGGCCCGGATCAAAGCACCGGACGCATTGCGGCAGGATGGAGTCATGCAGCCGCGTGATTTTTCGCTCTATGGGGCCGTCGATCTGGGTGCGCGGCAGTCGGCCGCGCAGCGCAGGCAGCAGGCGGCCGACTCCGCCGGATCCGCCGCGCCCAGTGACGGCTCCGTCATCGAGGTCAGTGAGCAGACCTTTAATACCGACGTCGTCGAGCGGTCCCGGACGACGCCGGTCGTCATCGACCTGTGGGCCGAGTGGTGCGGGCCGTGCAAGCAGCTCAGCCCGGTGCTGGAGAAGCTCGCCGTCGAGGCCGACGGGAAATGGATCCTGGCCAAGGTCGACGTCGACGCGAACCCCCAGCTGGCCGCGGCCCTGCAGGTGCAGAGCATCCCCATGGTGGTCGCGGTCATCGGCGGCCAGCTGGTCGACGGCTTCCTCGGCGCCATGCCGGAAGCCCAGGTCCGCCAGTGGCTGGGTCAGGTGATGGGCGTCGCGGAGAAGGCGGGCCTGGTCCCGCCGGGCAGCGGCGACACCGAAGCCGATGAGAGCGAATACGATGTGGCCGACCAGATTCCGCCCGCCTTCGCCGAGGCCCGCGCGGCCATGGAACGCGGCGACCTGGACGCCGCCGCCAGCGCCTTCGAGCAGGAGCTGGCCGCGTCGCCGGGCGACCCGATCGCCAAGGCGGGCCTGGCTCAGGTCAACCTGATCCGCCGGGTCAGCTCCTACGATCAGGCTCGCTCGCGCCGGGACGCGGCCGAACGCCCTGGCGACGTGCAGGCCCAGATCGCCGTGGCCGACATCGACCTGGCCTCGGGCCGGATCGAGGAGGCGTTCGACCGGCTGCTCGGCGTGGTCCGGCGTACCTCGGGCGAGGACCGGGACCGGGCCCGCGTCCACCTGGTCGGCCTGTTCGACATCCTCCCGCCGCGTGACCCACGGGTCACCAAGGCCCGGTCCACCCTCTCGGCTCTATTGTTCTGACCGAAGGGAATATGCAAGAGTAGTTGTAAGTTCCTTGTCTTTGGAGGATAAAGGACGGACGTTCCGGCCGAGTCCCCAATACACCAATCGGAGGTGAGGCAAGGATGTACCTGACTACTTATGACCCGTTCGCCCGGGCCACCCGGCGCGCGTTTGGCCCTGCCGTAATCAACAGGGCCGTAATCAACAGGGCCGCAGTCAACAGGGCCGCAGTCATGCCGCTGGACGGCATCCGTCGCGATGGCGACGTGCTGCTGCGGTTCGACGTGCCCGGCATCGACCCTGAGTCGATTGAGGTCACCGTGGACCGCGGTGTCCTGTCGGTCAGCGTCAAGCGGGAGGAAGAGCACGCCGAGAGCGACAAGTTCTTCGTCCGCGAGCGCACGTTCGGTACCTTCACGCGCCGCCTGCACCTGTCCAAGAACCTGAACGCCGACGCCGTCGAGGCCGCCTACAACAATGGTGTCCTCGAGGTCCGGATCCCGGTTCTGGAGCAGGCCAAGCCGCGCAAGGTGGAGGTCCGCCAGGGCGACGAGCAGGAGGAGCTCGCTGCCTGACCCAGGTCAGCAGCAGCTCGGTAATACCCGAGCGGCCGGCGGGCGCGGATGCGTCCCGCCGGCCGCTTACTATCTGGCCAGAAGGGAGGCCGGAAAGGAGGCAGATCACCGTGGCACCGTCACCGTTCGAGGACGAGCACACCCCGTTGTTCACGGTCGGGCAGGTCGCCGACATGCTCGCGGTCAAGCAGGCGTTCCTGCGCCGCGTCGACGAACTGCGGGTCGTCTCCCCGCAGCGGTCCGCGGGCGGCCAGCGCCGCTACACCCGCTACGAGATCCGGATCATCCAGCAGGTCGTCTCCATGGCCGACGAGGGCATCACCCTGCAGGCCATCCGCCGCATCATCGACCTGGAGCAGCAGCTCGCCGAGGTGACCAGGCAACGCGACGAACTGGCCCGCCGCCTCGCCGGCTACAGCAAAGCCGAGCAGTAACCGGCCGACCGCGCCCTGGGCGTCCGCGAGCTGTTCCAGCACGGGCAGCGCCGCGGCCAGCGCGGACCGCTGCTCCGGGGTGAGCAGCTCCAGGCTGGCCGTCAGCATCAGGGTGGCCTCGGTGCGGATACGCTCCAGCGCCTCCTGGCCGTGCGCGGTGATGGCCAGGGTGCTCGCGCGCGCGTCGCTCGGGTCCGCGGTCCGCTGCACGTACCCGCTGTCTTCCAGCGCGGTGACCAGCCGGGTGAGCGTCGACGGGGCGATGCCCTCCGCGGCGGCCAGGTCGCCCAGCCGCATCGGCCCGGTCTTCTCGATTGTGGCCAGCGCCGCGAGCTGGGTGGGCGTCAGGCCCGCCAGCTCGTGCCGGCGCAGCCGGCGGGACAGCCGGGCCAGGGCGACTCGCAGCCGGGCGACGTCGATCTCCGGGCCCGCCTGCGCGAGCGCGAGCCCACGACCATCAATGACCGGTTCCGTGCTCACCTTTTCAGCCTACGCGGTGCTCACCGTACGCTTGCAGAGCCGAACTTGACCGATGATAGACACATGGACGACATTGCATCGGACGCTCTGACGGGTCGGCTGCTCGTCGCCACCCCGCTCCTGGGAGATCCGAACTTCCGCCGCACCGTCGTCCTGATCGTGGAGCACGAACCGGAGCAGGGCACCCTCGGCGTGGTGCTGAACCGGCCCACCCAGGTCCCGGTCGGCCAGGTCCTCGAGCCGTGGACCGAACTGGCCACCGACCCGTCCGTCGTGTTCACCGGCGGCCCCGTCTCGCCGAACAGCGCCCTGGCTCTGGCCCTGGTACCCGGCACCGACGAGCCGGTCGGCTGGCACCCGCTGGACGGCGGCGCCCCGGCCATGACCAGGCTCGGCCTGGTCGACCTCGACGCCCCGCCCGGCCTGCTCGCCCCCGCGGTCGCCTCGCTGCGGGTCTACGCGGGCTACGCCGGCTGGAGCTCCGGACAGCTCGAGGCCGAGATCGAGGAGGGGGCGTGGTACGTGGTGCCGGCCGAGCCGGCCGACGCGTTCAGCGCTGAGCCGGACCGGCTGTGGTTCGCGATCCTGCGCCGCCAGGGCGGCGAACTCGCCTACGTGGCCACGTATCCCGACGACCCCAGTCTCAATTAGACGCGGCCTGAACTAGACTCGCCCACGTGAGCGAGACTGAGGTTCTTCCGGAGCAGGACACGCGCGTCCGCGAAGATACAAAGCCCGACCTGTCGCATGGTGACGGCGATCACGAGCGGTTCGCGCACTACGTCGACAAGAGCAAGATCGTCGACAGCATGGTGACGGGCACGCCGGTTACCGCGCTCTGCGGCAAGGTATGGGTGCCGAGCCGTGACCCCAAGCGCTATCCGGTCTGCCCGACCTGCAAGGAGATCTACGGAATGCTGCCCCCGGGCGGCGAAGGCGACGACTGAGCGAGACGACTGGGGCAAGACGACTGGCCGAACGGTGTGCCGGACTACGCCGCCCCGAGACAGCCGGTAGAGTTTCGGCCTCGTGAGCATCCCGCCTCAACTCAGTGAGCTCCGTGGGTGGCAGAAGGACGCGTATCACGAGTACTTCAGGCTGCCCCGGCGTGACTTCCTCCTGGTCGCCACGCCCGGCGCCGGCAAGACCGCCTACGCCCTCACCGTCGCGGCCGAACTGCTCGCCCGGCGCGAGGTCGCCACGCTCACCGTCGTCACGCCCACTGAGCACCTCAAGCATCAGTGGGCGCAGGCGGCCAGCCGGTTCGGCATCGCCATCGACTCCGCCTACAGCAATGCCCAAGGCCGGGCCGGTGCCGACTTCACCGGGGTGGCCGTCACCTACGCGCAGGTCGCGGCGCACCCGGCGCTGCACCGCCAGCGCACCGAGAACCGCCGCACGCTGGTCGTCTTCGACGAGATCCACCACGCGGGCGACGCGCTGTCCTGGGGCGACGCGGTCAAGGAGGCCTTCGACCCGGCCCGGCGCCGGCTCGCGCTGACCGGCACGCCGTTCCGCAGCGACGCCAACCCCATCCCGTTCGTCACCTACCTCGACGAACAAGCAGGCGGCCAGCGCAGCGCCTCGGACTACGTCTACGGCTACGGGCCCGCGCTCGAGGACGGCGTGGTGCGCCCGGTGATCTTCCTGGCCTACTCCGGCGAGATGCGCTGGCGCACCCGGGCCGGGGACGAGATCACCGCCACGCTGGGCACCCCGATGACCAAGGACCAGATCGCGCAGGCCTGGCGGACCGCCCTCGACCCGGCGGGGGAGTGGGTCAGCCGGGTGCTTGAAGCCGCCGACAAGCGGCTGACCGAGGTGCGCCGCGGCATGCCCGACGCGGCCGGCCTGGTCATCGCGGGCGATCACGCCGACGCGCGCGCGTACGCCGCGCTGCTGCGCGGACTGACCGGCAAGCGCCCGGTCGTGGTGCTGTCCGACGACCCGGCAGCATCAAAGAAGATCGCCGCGTTCGCCGCCTCCGGCGAGCGCTGGATGGTCGCCGTCCGGATGGTCTCCGAGGGCGTCGACATCCCTCGCCTGGCCGTCGGCGTGTACGCCACCAGCGTGTCCACCCCGCTGTACTTCGCCCAGGCCGTAGGCCGCTTCGTCCGGGCGCGCAGGCGAGGGGAGACGGCTTCGGTGTTCCTGCCCTCGGTACCGGTCCTGCTCGGGTTCGCCGCCGAATTGGAGGCCGAACGGGACCACGTGCTTGCATCCAGCACTGGCGATGAGCCCGAGGCCGACGAACTAGCCGAGGCCCAGCGCCAGCGCGACACGCCGGACGTCTCCGACGAGCCCGCCTTCCAGCCCCTCAACGCCTCGGTCCACTTCGACCGGGTCCTCTACGACGGCGGCGAGTTCGGCACCGCCGCCGCGGCCGGGTCGCCGGAGGAGGAAGACTTCCTCGGCCTGCCCGGCCTGCTCGAACCCGACCAGGTCCGGACCCTGCTCAGCAAGCGCCAGCAATCCCAGCTCGCCGCCCGGACCGCTGCCGGCGCCCAGCGAGGTTCCGCCGCCCGCACCGGCCCCGCCACGCAGCCCGCCCAGGCCGCTCAGCCCGCGCCCGCCGCCCCGCCGGTGACCCGCCAGCAACTCGCAGCCCTGCGCAAGGAACTCAACGGCCTGGTCGGCGCCTGGAGCCACCGCACCGGCCAGCCCCACGGCGTCATCCACGCCGAGCTCCGCCAGACCTGCGGCGGTCCCGCGCTCCCGCAAGCCACCGCCGACCAGATCCAGGCCCGCATCGCCACCATCCGCCGCTGGGCCCTCTCCGCCCGCTAGGAACCGCTCTTGGGCGTCCCCGTGAGCTCGACGCCCGCGGCGCGCAGGTCCTCCATGGCCCTCACCGTCGAGTCGGCGCCGATGGCCGCGGTCAGGTCCAGCAGCACTCGGGTGGCAAAGCCGGCCCGCGCCGCGTCCGCGGCGGTCGCGTGCACGCAGTAGTCCGTGGCGATGCCCACCACGTCGACCTCGTCCACGCCGTGGACGCGCAGCCAATCGCCCAGCGGCGTCCCGTCGTCATCAACGCCCTCGAATCCGCTGTACGCCGCGGCGTGCTGCCCCTTGCGGAATACCGCCTCCACCGCCGAGGTGTCCAGGTCGGGGTAGAAGTCGGACCCCGGCGTGCCCGCCACGCAGTGCGGCGGCCAGGACGCCACGTAGTCCGGGTGGTCGGAGAAGTGGCTGCCCGGATCGATGTGGAAGTCCTTGGTCGCCACCACGTGCGCGTAGTCCTGAGCGCCGCCCGCGAGATACTCGCTCACCGCACGGGCCACCGCGGCCCCGCCGGCCACGGCCAGCGACCCGCCCTCGCAGAAGTCATTCTGCACATCAGTGATGATCAGCGCACGCATAGCGCCAACGGTATCCTGCGGACCCGGGAGGTCTGATGCCTCGGTCCGGCTACTGGAATCACAACGTCCACTACCAGCCCGTCATCCTCAACGCGGTCCCTCCCGGCTGCCGCACCGCCCTGGACGTCGGCTGCGGCGACGGCCTGCTCGCCGCCCGCCTCGCCGACCGCTGCGCCAACGTAACCGCCATTGACCGCGACCCCCGAATGATCGCCACCGCCCGAACCCAGCAAACCCGAGCCCGCATCGCCTTCGTCGAAGCCGACTTCCTCGACTACCCATTCCCGAAAGAAAGCTTCGACTTCGTCTGCGCCAACACCTCGCTGCACCACATGGACTTCACCGCCGCGCTAACCACCATGGTCCGGCTGCTCCGCCCCGGCGGTCGCCTCGCCGTCATCGGCCTGGCCGCCGACAAGTCGATCACCGACCTCCTCGCGGCCGTCCCGGCCGTCCCGGCCGACCTGTTCTACCGGGCCCTCTACCGCAAGGGCGAATCCGGAGCGCCGATCATGGATCCGGACCACAGCTGGCGCGAGGTCCGCGCCGCCGCCAGAGAAACATTGCCCGGCGTCCGCTACCGCCGTCACCTCCTGTGGCGCTACTCCCTGCTCTGGCGAAAGCCGCCCCGAGCGGCCAGCTAACGCCCTCTTGTCGCGGGCCCGCCGGTTCGTCAGAGCCGCGTCACAGCACCGATGGAACATTGGTGTCGTAATAGCGGCACCGATGGAACATTGGTGTCGTTCAGCCCATGCGCCCAGCGTCAAACTAGTCGCCCACGTCGGCGGGCGTGCCGCCGGTGATCCGGATCAGCTCGGCGAACGAGGTCGGGAACACGGTGTGCGGGTGGCCGGCCGCCGCCCACACCACGTCGTACTTGTCCAGCCACGTGTCGACCAGCGTCCGGATCGGCGTGAGATGCCCGACCGGGGCCACCCCGCCGATGGCCTGTCCGGTCCACTCCCGGACCGAACGCGCGTCGGCCCGCGCCACCGTCGACGCCCCGACCAGCGCCGCCACGCGCGTCTCCGAAACCCGGTGCGCTCCGCTGGTCATGACCAGCAGCGGCGCCCCGTCCGCCCTGAAGATCAGGCTGTTCGCGATCGCGCCCACCTCGCAGCTGAGCTGAGCCGCGGCCGTCGCGGCCGTCGGCGCGGGCTCGGGCAGCTCCCGGACCTGCCCGGCCACGCCGAGATCCCGGAGCACAGCAGCGAACGACGCAAAGTCAGCAGGCATGAAAAGCAAGGTTAGCTGGGCCAGACCCGGCCCGGCCAACCCATTAACAACTACCGACGAACTACTCGTCGTCGTCAGCGGGCTCGAACACGGTCGGGATGGCCGGGTAACCCCGGGACAGCTGCAGCGCGTACGACGGCAGCTCGGCCAGCGCCGCCCGGTGCTGCTCCCGCGCCGCCGAGAGATCGGAGCGGCTCACGACCTCGCCCGCCACCACCAGCGGCACCAGCAGCTCCCGGTCGCGCGGCCCGGGCTCGGGCGGGCTCAGGCTGACCCGCTCGCTCAGCGCGGTGCCGTCCGCAGCAAGGTGCCGCACCGCCCACTTGCGGCCGCCGCGCCCCGGCTTGCCCACCGACCGCTTGGCCACCGGAACCAGCGCGCTGTCCGGATCAACCGAAGCAGAACGCGCCACCAGCTTGTACACCAGCGCCGCGGTGGGCGCGCCGGACCCGGTGACCAGCGAGGTGCCGACCCCGTACCCGTCGACGGGGACCGCGCCCAGCGCCGCGATCGAGTACTCGTCCAGGTCCCCGGTCAAGATGATCCGTGTGGCCGAAGCGCCCAGCGAGTCGAGCTCTGCGCGCACCTGCCGGGCCAGCACCGGCAGGTCGCCGCTGTCAATCCGGACCGCCCCCAGCTCAGTACCCGCCACAGAAATCGCGGTCCGTACCGCGCGCGGCACGTCGTACGTGTCCACCAGCAGCGTGGTCGCCTTGCCCAGCGCCTCGATCTGGGTGGCGAACGCGTGCCGCTCGTTGTCGTGCACCAGCGTGAACGCGTGCGCGCTGGTCCCGGCGCTTGGCACGCCATACGAAAACCGCGCCTGCAGGTTAGACGTCGAAGAAAAGCCGACGATGTAGGCGGCCCGCGCGCTGGCCACCGCGGCCCACTCGTGGGTCCGCCGCGAGCCCATCTCGATCAGCGGGCGGTCCCCGGCCGCGGTCACCATCCGGGACGCGGCCGAGGCGATCGCGCAGTCGTGGTTGAGGATGGACAGGGACACCGTTTCCAGCAGCACCGCCTCGGCGAACGTGCCCTCGACGACCAAAATAGGCGAGCCGGGGAAGTAACAGTCACCCTCGGAGTAACCCCAGACGTTGCCGCTGAACCGGTACGATTCGAGGAACGCCAGCGTCGGCGAGTCCACGATGCCCGCGTCGCCGAGGAAGTCCAGGTCGGCCGGGCTGAAGCGGAACCGTTCGATGGCGTCGAGCAGGCGTCCGGTGCCCGCCACGACGCCGTACCGGCGCCCGTGCGGCAGGTGCCTGGCGAACACCTCGAAGATGGCTCGGCGATGGGCCGCGCCGCTGCGCAACGATCCCTGCAACATCGTGAGCTCATAGTGATCCGTAAGCAGTGCGGTCCCAAGCGAAGGGGACTGGTGGTTCACCGAATTGGTCACAGGTGGAAGACTACGTACTAGGAGGTGGGTAGTTGTGAGCGTGGCGCCCGCTGAGGTGGATCTTCCGCGGTCCGCGGACAATCCGGTGTCGGATAAGCCCTGGGTCACCATCGTGTGGAACGACCCGGTCAACCTGATGACGTACGTGACCTACGTGTTCCAGCAGGTCTTCGGCTTCCCGAAGAAGAAGGCCACCAAGCTGATGCTCGACGTGCACCACAAGGGCAAGGCGGTGGTCGCCGCCGGGGCCCGGGAAGCCATGGAGCACAACGTCGAAATCCTGCACGGCTACGGCCTGTGGGCCACCGTGCAGCACGACAACTAGCAAAGCCGAAGAACAAGGAACAGCGCACCCGGATGGAACCCTTCCGGCCGACCCGGGGTGGCGGCGCGCGCGCCGCGCTGGCCCCGGCTGAGGCGTCCCTGCTGCGGAGCCTGGTCGGCCAGATCATCACGCTGATCGCCCCGGACGGCCCGCCCCAGCGCCAGCTCGACGACCTGCTGGACTGGGATGCTCCCACGGATCAACCGGAAACCCCGGACGATCCGGTCCTGGCCCGGCTGCTGCCCGACGGGTACCGCGACGATCCCGAGGCATCACAAGAGTTCCGCAAGTACACCGAGTCCGGTTTGCGCAGCGCCAAGCACGAGGCCGCTCAGGAGCTGCTGGACACGCTGCCCGAGGCGGGCGGCAAGTTCCAGCTCACCCACGACCAGGCCCACGCCTGGCTCAAGGCCCTGAACGACGTCCGCCTCGCGCTCGGCGTCCGGCTGGGCGTCACCGAGGAGTTCGAGGAGCAGTGGGGACGGCTGCCCGCCGACGACCCGCAGTGGGCCGCGTACGAGGTCTACGCGTGGCTTGGAGCCGTGCAGGAATCCCTGGTCCAGGCGCTAGCCTGAGCGCGTGCTCAGAATTTCCAAGGACCTGTACGACAAGATCGTGGCCCACGCCCGCGCCGACCACCCCGACGAGGCGTGCGGCGTCGTCGCCAGCCGCCGGCTCCGACCGCCCGGAACGTTTCATCCCGATGACCAACGCCGCGCGCTCTCCGACGTTCTACGAATTCGACTCCACTGAGCAGTTCCGGGTGTGGAAGGAGATGGACGACAACGGCGAGGAACCGGTCATCCTCTACCACTCGCACACCGCCACCGAGGCCTACCCCTCGCGCACCGACGTGTCCTACGCCAGCGAGCCCGGCGCGCACTACGTGCTGGTCTCGACCCGCGACGAGCACGAGACCGAGTTCCGCTCCTATCACATCCAAAACGGCAACATCACCGAGGAGCCGGTGACCGTGGTGGAATGATCCCGGACCGTGCCGGGTTGGCATCGAAGGCAAACGAAGGAGTGTGTCCATGGCCATCGAGGTTCGCATCCCGACGATCCTGCGCACCTACACCGACGGTGCCAAGCAAGTCGAGGGGGACGGATCCACGCTCGGTGAGCTCCTGATCGACCTCGACCGCAAACACGGCGGGCTGCGCGAGCGCCTGGTGGACGACGGCGGCCTGCGGCGGTTCGTCAACGTGTACCTCAACGACGAGGACGTCCGTTTCCTGGCCGGCTTGGACACCCCGGTCAAGGACGGGGATACAGTGACCGTCCTGCCGGCCGTGGCCGGCGGTGGCTTTTAAATATTTTTTCCGAACGGACCGGGGCTTTGCGCTACGAGAACCTGCTCGACTCCCTCGGCCATACGCCGCTGGTGGGCTTGCCGCGCCTCTCACCATCAGACGACGTGCGGCTGTGGGCCAAGCTCGAGGACCGCAACCCGACCGGCTCGGTCAAGGACCGCGCCGCGTTCTTCATGGTCGCGCAGGCGGAGAAGGAGGGCCTGCTCTCGCCGGGAGCGACCATCATCGAGCCCACCAGCGGTAACACCGGCATCTCCCTGGCCATGGTGGCCAAGCTGCGCGGCTACCGGCTGATCGTGGTCATGCCGGAGAACACCAGCGAGGAGCGCCGCCAGCTGCTGCGGATGTACGGGGCCGAGATCATCGGCTCCCCGGCCGCGGGCGGCTCCAACGAGGCGGTCCGGGTGGCCAAGCGGATCGCGGCCGAACACCCCGACTGGGTCATGCTCTACCAGTACGGCAACGAGGCGAACGCCCGGGCGCACTACGAGACGACCGGGCCGGAAATACTCAATGACCTGCCGGAGATCACCCACTTCGTGGCGGGCCTGGGCACCACCGGCACGCTCATGGGCGCGGGCCGCTACCTGCGCGAGCACAAGCCGGGGGTCAAGATCGTGGCCGCCGAGCCGCGCTACGGCGAGCTGGTCTACGGGCTGCGCAACGTGGACGAGGGCTTCGTCCCCGAGCTCTACGATCCCTCGGTCCTGACCACCCGGTTCTCGGTGTCCTCGGCCGACGCGCTGCGCCGGACCCGGGAGCTGATCGCCGCCGAGGGCATCTTCGCCGGCATCTCCGCGGGCGCCGCCCTGCACGCGGGCCTGGCCATGGCGGCCAAGGCGGTCAACGCCGAGGAGCCCGCCGACATCGTGGTGCTGATCGCCGACGGCGGCTGGAAGTACCTGTCCACCGGCGCCTACGACGGCACCCTGGACGAAGCCGAAGCCCGTCTCGAAGGCCAGCTGTGGGCCTAATACTGCCCCACTCGCCTCCGGGCGCCTTTTAAGGCGCTGTCTTCCCTCGTCGCTCCTTCGTCGCTCCTCAGTCCAGACAGCGCCGGCGCCCTTTGGCTCGCGGGGACCCCATTTCAACCCCACCACCCACCGTCCCCACCCCTTCCATCCCATCCATCCCATCCCATCCCATCCCATCCCATCCCATCCCATCCCATCCCATCCCGTTGCCCCTCTGGCCCCGGCGGCCTCTCGCCGCTCTGTCGCTCCCCTCCTGTCACTCAGGCCATAGCCCCCCTCCTCCCAGGTCATAATGGCGGGCATGCAACTGACAGTGATCGGATGCTCGGGTAGCTTCCCCGGGCCGGACAGTCCCGCGTCGTGTTATTTGCTGGAAGCCGAAGGGTTCCGGCTGGTCATCGACATGGGCAACGGCGCGCTCGGCGTCCTGCAGCGCTACGCGGAGCTGTTCGGGATCGACGCGATCTGCGTCTCCCACCTGCACGCCGATCACTGCATCGACCTGAGCTCTTACTGGGTGGCGCGGCAGTACGCGCCCGAAGGCCCGCGCCCGCCGATCCCGGTCTACGGCCCGCGCGGGACCGCGGAGCGGATCGCGGGCCTGGCCGGCGAGGACGTGGCCCATATCGCATCCCGGTTCGACGTCCGCCACCTGTCACCGCAAACACTTCAGATCGGGCCGTTCCGCATCACGACCGAGCGCATGAACCACCCGGTCGAGACGTTCGGGTTCCGGGTCGAGCACGCGGGCTGGACGGTGGCCTACTCGGCCGACACGGGCCAGAGCGACGCGCTGGTCCGGCTGGCCGACGGCGTGGACGTGCTGCTGTGCGAGGCGTCGTTCCAGAACAACGAAAACAACCCTCCCGACCTGCACCTGACCGCGCGGCAGGCGGGGGAGCACGCCACCCGGGCCGGGGCCGGGCAACTGGTGCTCACCCACCTGGTGCCGTGGTACGACCGGGACCGATCGCTGGCCGAGGCGGCCGAAACCTACTGCGGCCCGCTGTCGGCGGCGACCACCGGGCTGGTCCTGCGGCCCGGAGCCGCCCGATAGGCTGTCCGTCATGTCTCGACCCGATGGGCGATCCGTAACGGAACTGCGGCCGGTCAAGCTGACCCGCGGCTGGCTCGACCACGCCGAAGGCTCGGTGCTGGTGGAATTCGGCCGGACCCGGGTGCTGTGCGCCGCGAGCGTGGCCGAGGAGGTGCCGCGCTGGCGCCGCGGCGGCGGCCTCGGCTGGGTCACCGCCGAGTACGCCATGCTGCCCCGCGCGACGAACACCCGCGGTGACCGCGAATCGGTCAAGGGCCGCCTGGGCGGCCGCACGCAGGAGATATCCCGGCTGGTGGGGCGGTCGCTGCGGGCCTGCGTGGACTACAAGGCGCTGGGCGAGAACACCATCGTGATCGACTGCGACGTGCTGCAGGCCGACGGCGGCACCCGCACCGCGGCGGTGACCGGCGGCTACGTCGCCCTGGCCGACGCCGTGGCCTGGCTCAAGGCGCGCAAGCGGACCAAGGGTGACCCGCTGCTCACCTCCGTGGCCGCGGTCAGCGTGGGCGTCGTGGACGGCGAGCCCCGCCTCGACCTGTGCTACGAGGAGGACGTGGCGGCGGACACCGACATGAACGTGGTCTGCACCGCGGCGGGGGACTTCGTGGAGATCCAGGGCACCGCCGAGCGTGAGCCGTTCAGCCGCGACGTGCTCGGCCAGCTCCTCGACCTCGCTACCAAGGGCTGCGCCGAGCTGACCCAGTTCCAGCTCGAAGCCCTGGCCCGTGCCCGCTGACGTCCTGGTCCTGGCCACCAGGAACGAGGGCAAGCTACGCGAGCTGGCCCGGATCCTCAGCAGCCAGATAAAGCTGGTCGGGCTAGACGCATTTCCGGACGCGCCCGACGTACCCGAGACCGGCGCCACGTTCGAGGCCAACGCGCTGCTCAAGGCCCGCGCCATCGCCAATTACACCGAAATGCCCGCCGTAGCCGACGATTCGGGCCTGTGCGTGGACGCGCTGAACGGCATGCCCGGCGTGCTGTCGGCCCGCTGGGCGGGCCGGCACGGTGACGACCAGGCCAACTTGGAGCTGGTCCTGGCCCAGGTCGCCGACGTGCCCGACGCCCGCCTCGGCGCGCGGTTCGTGTCCGCCGCGGCGCTGGTCGTCCCAGCCGATGGCAACGCGGGCGAATGGGTGGTGACCGGCGAGGTGGAGGGCCGGCTGATCCGGGTGCCCCGCGGCACCGGCGGGTTCGGTTACGACCCCATATTTCAACCCGACGGGTTCGACCTGACCACCGCCGAGATGACCCCCGAGGCCAAGGACGCGATCAGCCATCGCGGCCGCGCCTTCCGCGCGCTCGCCCCGTATATCCAAGGGAGCCTCACTTGACCGAGAAGCGGCTCGCGCCCGGTGATCCGGCGCCCGGCTTCACCCTGCCAGACGCGGACGGCCAGCCGGTGTCGCTGTCCTCGTTCCGCGGCCAGCGGGTGGTCGTGTACTTCTATCCGGCCGCGATGACGCCCGGCTGTACGAAGGAAGCCTGTGACTTCCGCGACAACTTGGCTGAGCTCAACGGCCAGGGCATCACGGTGCTCGGCATCTCTCCCGATCAGCCCGCCAAGCTGGCTAAATTCCGCGACAAGGAGGGCCTGACCTTCCCGCTGCTGTCCGACCCCGATCACGCCGTGCTGCAGGCCTACGGCGCCTACGGGGAGAAGAAGCTGTACGGCAAGACCACGGTGGGCGTGATCAGGTCCACGTTCGTGATCGACGCCGGCGGGAAGGTCGAAAAGGCCCTGTACGGCGTCAAGGCGACCGGCCACGTCGCCCGCCTGATGACCGAGGTCGGGACCTAGGCGGTACCGTTACTAAAGGCCAGGTAATGGCGGTCAGCGGGCGTGGCGAAATGGCATACGCGGCAGGTTTAGGTCCTGTTGGTGGCGACACCGTGGGGGTTCAAATCCCCCCGCCCGCACTCAACTCAATACGGCGAACGGTGCGCTCCCAGTCAAAGCAGCGCGTCGGCGGCCACCACGCCGAGCAGCTCGTTGAATCCGTGTCGGTTTCCAAGGTTGCCGGTCCGCCCTTGCTTACCTACGTGCTGTGGACCATTGACGGCACCGATGTCTACATGATCAGCACGACGCTGCTGAACGCCCCGTCGCCCAAGCCTGCACAGGCTTCGCTCACGCTCAAGCTCATCGCCCGGGTCAGCCACCTCCGATAACGCCCAGCAAGCTCAAAAGGCCGCTCGATCGGCTCTGCGACGGCGTGCAAACGATAACGACACAGGTTGTTCGGTTTTCTCAGCGGAACGGACTGGCGACTCGGACGCCGTCATAGTCTTGGCCGTCGTTGAGGTCTTCGGACAGGACTTGCGTGCAGCCCATCGCGCGGGATGCCTCGATGATCGCGGCGTCCCAGTATGAGAGCTGGAAGCGCTGGCGGGTGTCCAGGGCCGCCATCATGATCCCGCTCGTAATGTCCTGCACAGGGAAGCGCTGGAACGATTCGATGAGCAGGACCGCCTGCTGGTGACCGATGGCGTCCGGGCGGTTCGCGCGTGTCGCCTGGACATAGAACTCCTGGAGGACCTGCACTGACAGCGCCAGGTCGCGGTCGGCCAGGATGTCGTTGGCGCGCTTGGCCTTGTCCTGCTCAGCCGGATCGCGGGAGATCGCGTAGAGCAGGATGTCGGTGTCAACGAACCGCACGATCGTGCACCTCGTCGCGGCTCATCCGATCGCTGGCGCGGAACTGGCGGATCCCGGCCTGGACCTCGTGCTGCAGCGTCTCAAGCCTGGCGAACTCGTCCATCCGTGCGGACAGTTGCTCAAGGTAGGCGACGACCAGCGCGCTCACCGAGGTGTCACGCTGCGCGGCGGTGACCCGGGCGTTGCGGTAGACGTCATCGGGAACGGAGACCGTAATATTCTTCACATTTTCACAGTAACACGTTTTCCGTGAATCACGTTTTCACAGCCCACCGACAGGGCGTTTCCGGCCGGAGTGTCAGGCGGCAAGAAGCGGGCGGGCCTTCGCCTGCTCATACAGCGGCTCGGGTGCTAGGTCGATGCTGACAGGCCAGACGATAGTCCCGGCCTCAGCCCGGCCAACACCCGCAATGGGTGGCGGCGGCGGCGAGAGATCTACGTGCACCGTCATACCGTCAGTGCGGCTGGTGAGGTGACGCGGGCCTGCGGGTGGTAGGTGTGCCATGCCTTGGCGAGGCGGCGGGTGGCCTCGGTCAGGTCGCCGGGGGAGGCGAGGAAGTGGAGGCGCAGATATTCCCCGCTTCGGCCCGATGCGTCAAGCCCGTTTCCTGGCAGTACCGCGACGCGGTCGCGCAGTGCCGCCTGCGCGAACGAGGTCGCGTCGCCGTGTGGCAGGCGTACCCACAGGGTTTGCCCGCCGTGCACCGGCGGCGCGTGCCAGTCGGGAAGATGGCGGCCCAGTTCTGCGCGCAGGTGGTCATGGCGGGCTTTCAGCTCTGCTGCCCGGCGCTGCGACAACGGCTCCAGCCGTGGCAGCAGGCCGGCGGCAGCCAGCTGACCGGGGATGTTCCCGCCGAGGTCGTGCACGGCCAGCAGCCGCCCGAGCCGGGCGATCACCGGCTCGGGGGCGCGCACCCATCCGATGCGCAGCCCAGCCCAGACGGTCTTGGACAGCGAGCCGACCGAGATCACGGTGTCTGCGTAGGCGGCCAGCGGCGGCGGGGCCTGCTCGCCGGGAAAACCAAGATCGGCCAGCACCTCGTCGTCGATCAGCGGAACACCGGTGGCTGCGGCGGTCTCGGCCAGCGTCCGCCGGGCCAGCGGGGACAGCACCGAGCCGGTCGGGTTGTGGAAGGTCGAGATCACGTAGGCGAGGGCAGGGCGGTGCTGCCGGGCGGCCATCTCCAGCCCGGCGAGCCCGACCGGCAGCGCGCGAGGCACGGCCGCGGCGTCGCGGAAAGCCTCCAGCGCGCCGTGATAGGTGGGTGCCTCCACCAGTACCGGGGCACCGGGGGTGAGAAAGGCGCGGGCGAGCAGTGACAGGGCTTGCTGGGCACCGTTGGTAACCAGAATGCGGTCAGGGCCGGTGCGGATCCCGTGCCGGGTGTAGCGCTCGGCGATCGCGGTGCGCAGCACCGGGTGTCCCATCGGGTGGTAGCCGATATCACCACATATGCCGGCCAGCGTTGGCACGATGCTCGTGTAGGCCTCTGCCATTTCCGGTGGCGGCGTGCTGGGGGCCGCACAGGTGAGCTGGATCACGCCATCCCGCGGCTCCAGCAGATGCAAGAACAGCGGCGCGCCGGTCGTTGGCCGTCCTGCGGCACGCGCAGTCCCGGCGACCTGCGTGCCGCTGCCCTGACGCCGGACGATCCGCCCGTCACGGCACAGCAGGTCATAGGCGGCCACCACGGTGCTGCGCCCGACCGCCAGCGCCGAAGCCAGAGCCCGGTCAGGTGGCAGCGGCTCACCTGGCGGTAGCTCCCCCTCGTCGATCAGCCGCCGTAGCCGTGCGGCAAGAAGCACAGGCAGCGGCCCGCGGCCGGATGACCAGCGGCCCAGACGCCCGCCCAGCTCGATTGGCTTCATCTGCAAACCAATTCTGCCGCATTGGCTCTGGGATCGCCACCCGAGCGCGCTGAGCATGGTCAGGTTAACCCTTACCGCGAAGATGAGAGCAGGAAGGTGCAGGATGGATGACCAAGAGCTTCGGCGGCGGTTTGCGGCGCTGACCACTGCCCATCTGGCGGATGCATGCATCCGCGCTCAGCTCCCGGTGCGCTGCGCGCCTGCGCGTGTGCACGCGGTCGTGCCCGGTAGCCGGCTGGCTGGGCGGGTGTGTCCTGCCCGGCATGCCGGCAGCGTCGATATCTTCCTCGAGGCGCTCGAAGGGGCCGCACCTGGCGAGGTGCTGGTGGCCGGCAACGACGGGCGCCTCGATGAGAGTTGCGTCGGCGACCTGGTGGTTCTGGAGGCTCAGGCTGCCGGGCTGGACGGAATCGTGATCTGGGGGCTGCATCGCGACACCGCCGACATCCAGGCGATCGGGTTGCCGGTCTTCAGCCTGGGAACGATCCCGGCCGGCCCGCAGCGTCTCGATGCCCGGGCTCCCGATGCGCTGGCGTCCGCCACGGTGGGAGATTGGGCCGTGGATCGTGAGGACCTGGTCCTGGGCGATGACGATGGCGTGCTGTTCGTGCCGGCCAGCCGCGCCGGGGAAGTCTTCACGCTTGCGGAGACAATCCGCGACACCGAGCGGCGCCAAGCCGAACAGCTCCACGCAGGTATCTCCCTGCGCAGTCAAGTGCAGTTCGACAGCTACCTTGCCGAGCGTCAGCGGACACCTTCCCTGAGTTTCCGCGATCACCTGCGAGCCGTGGGCGGGGCCATTGAGGAATAACCCGGCGCCGCATGGCGGAACACCAATCACCGCGCCCGCCTCTAGCAGGCTCTACCGACGGGACCGGGGCCAGGGAACCCCTCCGACATGGAATCTTCCGCAGTGGGCGATGCCACTCGCTCGACGCAGGCCACAAGGAGCAGATCGGCCATGACACGTCGAGGCCGTACCATGCAGAGATCCGCGCGA
Organism: uncultured Actinomycetes bacterium; assembly: GCA_963742795.1. Lineage (GTDB taxonomy): Bacteria > Actinomycetota > Actinomycetes > Streptosporangiales > Streptosporangiaceae > Palsa-504. The sequence goes on along the minus strand of CAVUNL010000015.1, from coordinate 10,877 downwards.
GTCCCCTGCTGGTCAGGGAAGCTCAAGTACTTCGGTTCGGACGCCTGTGAGCTGGTCGAAGCCAGCGCTGGCGTCAGTGGTCAGCAAGATCCGGCTGGTTGCGGCGGCCGTGGCTGCGATCATCATGTCGTTTGCGGATCTCGGCCGTCCTTTCGCCATCGCTGCTACCGCCAAACGCGCATGCACCCGGGCGATGCCCACGTTGTATGGCTCGACGGGAAGGCTGGACAAGATTGCCTCCACGCGGACGGCGCGCGCCTGGCGGTGCGCGGTGTCCGCGCGCTCGACGCCGACCAGGAGCTCCATCGCGGTAATCGCCGCGATGGCGGCATCGTCAAGGCCGAGGACCGTGTCCACGTCGAGCCTGCCGCGCTCGATCGCGATGAGGACGCCGGTGTCGAGGATTACTCGCCTGGCCATCCGTGTACCTCGTCGCTGAAGGCGGACCGCAGGTCATCGTGCACGCGCTCAAGATCATCCGCGAACCCGGCGTCCGCAGGGTTGTCACGCAGGGCGGCCTTGAGCCGGTCTGCTGATGTGCGGCGTTCCGGGACGAGCCGGCCGACCGGCACCCCGTCGCGGGTGATGATCACAGTCTCGCCGTGCTCGACGGCATCGAGGATGTTGGCGAAGCTCCGTGCCGCTTGAGTAGCAGTCACCGCGATCATGAATACATATTATCAGATCTGCTCTGCTTATACGTAAATGAGCGGCGGTGCCGGTGGCCGACTCCCGGGATGGCGGTGGCGTGTCACCGATCCACGGCGGGTGGGCGACGTTCGAGCTGGGCGGGGGACGCCGTGCCGTGAGTTCGCCGATGGGAACTATGGGTGCGAGCGCGACCCGCCGTGCATGGCATAACAACACACTTCGTCGGCATGGCTCCCAGGCAACCCGGTGCAGCCAGTTGGCGCATGGACAGACCCTGCTGCGGACTGACCTGACTACGGTAGATCAGGTCTGGGCTGGGGGCGCACCACAGCAATATCGGTCGCGGCGAAGTCATCGCCGATGCACAGTACTGGGTGCCCGGTTCGCTCGGCGAGCGCGTATGTGAAGCAGTCACCGAAATTAAGCCCGGCTGGATGATGCCCTTTGCCATATCGCCGCCAGCCGCTCATCGCCCGGGCGGCCAGGTCTGCGTCAACGGGCACGATGTCGATCTTCGCGTCACGGAGGAATCGATCGATAACGTCTTGCCCGGCCGGCCAGAGTCTGGCCTCGATGACGATACCCAGCTCGACACGGATGACGGCCGGCATGAGCCGGGCAAGGGCGTTCTCTAGGTGGACCGCGAGCTCATCGCACCCCGGTTCGCCGAGGATGACCGCTACGGCTGCCGAGGTATCGACGACAAGGCTCCCGCGCGCCGACTGCGTCAACGCGGTAGGCCAACGTCGTCGTAACCTATGATCTCCTCTGGCGCCCTGCTGTCGGCAACCGGCAGGGCCGCCACATCGGCCGCCAAGTGCGCCAGGCGCGCCCTCATGCTGGCCGCGTGCCTGGCGTGCTCACGATCGAGCCGCTCCCTGAGCGCAATCACGACGGCCTCGGTCAGCGTCTCGCCTGTCTCCGCAGCCAGCTCCCTGGCGAGCTGGTCCGCCTCGTCACTCTTGATGCTCAGCGCCATGGAAGAAGTATAGATGACACGGCAGATTTCTGCCATAGATGGTCCCATCTCCAGCACGAACGATATCGCCGCCATTTCCGACGCGCGGCAGAACCCCTCGGGCCCAGATAGGAACCCGATGCTGTTTGACCAGCTCAGCGCCTATATCTGCGAATGCGGTAATAGTCCACAATGCAAACGATAATGACACACATTGTCCGCCTGGCTCCTGGCCACAGGGAGCTAGACAAGCTGAATCGTGGTAGGTGTCAGCCAGGGGTAGCCGACCGGGTGTGGGTGGCTACCCGAACGTGGGCTGTAAGCCAGTCGACGTATGCGCCATTAACGTATACTTCGTTAATGGCTATGACAACAATACGAGTGGAAGCCGAGGTGCGAGATCGACTCGCCGCTCAGGCCGTGGCGCATGGCCGGAGCCTCGGCGCGGAGCTGCAGGCAATGCTGGACGAGATGATGTGGCGGGGCATCGAGGACGGGTACCGGAGGCTCGCGGCGCATCAGCAGGACATGGCGGCGTATCAGGCCGAGGCCGCTGAGTGGACATTGGCCGACCTCGGCGACCTAGCCGCCACTGCAGCTGATGAGTATCCGGAGTACAACTCTTGACCAGCGGTGATGTGCTGCTCTGTGATCTTAACCCGGTGGCAGGCCGGGAGCAGGGTGGCATACGCCCGGTCGTCGTGGTGTCGCATCATCGTTACTCAGTGATCCCCGGGCTGTTCCTCGCGGTGCCGCTCACCAGCCGGAACCGTGACCTGGACCATCACATAGAGGTTCCCGCAGATGACGCCACCGGGCTGAAGCAGGTCTCGTACGCCATGACCGAGCAAATTCGTGCCATGTCAGATCAGCGGGCCGGACGCCATCTGGGCAAGGTCAGCAGCCACACACTGACAGCGATCAGCCGTTACCTGCACCTCTTCATCGTCTGACACTCGGCTGCTCCCGCTCAACATGGACAGGCCCGATCCTTGCCGCCTCGAACCTGCCGCTTTCCGGGCATACGGCCGACAGGCGAGGCCCGGCAAGCCTGATTGTGTGTGTGACGAAAGTCCGCTGTGCAGACGATAACGACACACATTGCTCAGTCTGTCGTCCCGCTGCGAGGCGTGGCTCGATGCCGGTAGAGCAGCGGCAGAACGCGCAGGTCCTCGGGGCGCCCGGCTGACTCTTTGGAGCGGATGACGTCCGCAAGATCGGCGACGACGACCTCCGTCTCCCCGACGCGTAGGCGGTGCGCATTGACCGCGAGCTAGGCGTAAAGCGGCGCTAACCATCACCCCATGCCGACGTGAGCCACGCCAGGTCGGAAACGGCCTGTTGCCTCGCGTCCTTCTCGCGTGCGAACAGTTCCTCGGTCTTCGTCAGCACCAGCGTGTACGGCCGTCCCCTCCGCCGGGTCTGGTGCCGCACCGGCAGCCCGGCCGAGTCGATCCGGGTGTGTACGTGCCGCCGCCCGTCTGTCGCCAACGGCCAGTCGAAGGTGCGCCGCGACCGGGAAGCCAGAAACGTCCCCAGCGTGCCGCACAGGTCGCACCCGCACCCGGTCCATCCGATCGACCAGTCGTCTTTACCGCGCAGCGGCCGCGCGATGATCGCGCCGAGCCGTTGCGTGCAGTCCCGCGCGACCACGTCAAGCCCTGCAGCCCGCCGCGTGGCCGCCCGCAGCGCGGCCGCCGAACGCAGCGCAGGCATCAGGCACCCCAGCACGTTGTCGCCGTACCCGCGCAGCGCCGCCACGATCTCGTCCCGCAGCTCGCCGTCGGCCGCCTCCAGGAGCCCCATCAGTGGCGAGCTCAGCATCTCCAGCTGCGGCTCCCGTATCCCGGCCCGCGCGGTGGCTGTCCAGAACCGCAGCTGGTCGCCCATCCAGCCCCAGGCCCCGGCGGCCAGCAGCCGCGCCACCTGCGGAGCCCCGGCGGCACGCAGTGCCGCGCACAGCCCCGGCAGGCTCCCCACCCACTGGTACCTGTCCGGTTCGAAATGACGCCCCGGCCCGAACCACCCGTTGATGACGCCGCGGGTCCACTGCCCGCCGTACTGCCCGGCCGCCGCCGCGAGCCCGCCAGCGTGCTCGGGCGCGAGCATCTCCACCCGGAACGGCTCCAGCAGCATCGCTGCCGTCCCGGCAACGTCCAGGTCTGCCGCCACCTGCAGCGCGGTACCCAGCAGTCCCGCCTGCGATCCGATTGTTCTCCAGAACGGCGCGAGCGACTCTGCGGCGGCACGCGCCCCTCCCAGATCTCCGGCCTCGACTCGAGTGTGCAGTTGCGACAGCGCCCACTGCGACCCGGCTTCGGCACGCGCCGCGAACGCCCGCTCCCGCGGCCACACCACGACCGCCGCCCGGCGGTACCACCGGTCCAGCGTGTTGCCGTAGTTGCCCATGTAGCCCTCGTACTCGGACTGATAGGGCGTCAGGTTCGCGCTCGGGGTGCTGGCACACACCTGGGAGTCGGGGACGTACAGCGATATCGGCTCGCCGCCAGCACCGTCCGGGCTGGTCCACCAGCCCAGGGTGATCTCGTCGTCGATCAGGTCGTTGAGCTGGTAGTCGTCATGGTTGCCGCCCCGGTCACGGTAGGCGTCGTCATAGTCCTCCTCGTCGTCTTCGCTCTCCTCCTCGTAGTCGTAGTCGTCCCACGGATCCTCATCCGACGGCCAGGCATCCCATGTCTCCTTCACCTCCGCCAGCGCCAGCACCGCCTCACACCCGGCGCGCTCCGCGGCGGCGCGCAGCAAGGCGGCGCGCTCCGCGTCAGCGCCTTTGAGCCGGTTCCAGTTCAGGCCCCGCTGGGTGTACTCGTGATCGAGCAGGTAGACGAGCCGGTTCGGCGGATCGAGGTCGGTGCGGCCGTAGCGTGGCGTGGCGGGCGCGGCGAGGTGCTCGGTCAGGCAGCGCGCCAGATCGGCGACCGGCCCAGACCCCTGCGTATCGGCCTCGCCGTCCGTGAGCAGGTTGAACGTCAGTGTCACCCGGTACCCCGACGTCATGGGCTTGACCTCATGGCGGCAGTCGGCGTAGAACGCGACGAAAGACAGGTCCTGCTTCGACGCCCGGTACGTGGTGCTCTCGCCGCCGTGCTCGACGATCAGTTCCCCGCCCGTGTGTGCCGACGGCAACGACACGACCAGCGTGCCGACCATCGCGTCGTCCTTCTCCGAGTCCTGGTGCGGCAGGAAGAACTGTCCCTTGCCGTATATCAGCATCGCGTGCAGCTCAGCCCGCAGCGGTGTCGTGGACGGCAGCCCCAGCTCGTCCCGGACGCCGTCTAGCACGGCGCCGAGTGTTGCCTCCCAGGCAGGGCCGTCCAGCGTGACGAGGTCCGGTGTGATCTCCCACGTGTCACGCACGCTGGTGTCGGTCAGCGTCTGCTCCGCACGCCCGAACATCGCCGGCCTGCCCACCGCGATCAGCTTCTTCGCCAGCGGCCCGCGCACGGGAGTCTGCACGGCCCCAAGCCCGACGACCTCGACCTGCAGCGCGTCCGCGGGCGCCAAGATCTGCGCGCTGAAAGACCCCGGCGGCTCGGCGTCATCAAGCAGCCTGGCTAGCCGTTCCCGTGCGGTGCGACCCATGAACACCCTCCAGCCCGGACCCTCAACCGCAGCGACTGTACCGCCGCACACCGCGCTCCGCTGCCCGATGCCGGGCCGCGGCATGGGTTCCGGCACCAGCGGGTGTCTTTACCCGATGGTGGTGAAGGGGGGTGGCATAGCGGCGGGTGTAGTCCCCGTCGGCAAAGGTGCCTGCCGCCGCGTCCCCGGCGCGGACACCAGGCAGTAGCGCGGTCGGCCACTGCTGGATTGCCTGGACAAGCGCCAGGTACGCGTGCATGTCGCGGGCAGCGGTCGATAGTGATCTTCCGACCCGGGACCGATTTTGTACAAGTTTTATTACACTATGGGTATGACCGATCCGGTGGTCCTTCAGGTGCACCCGCTCTCGGAGGTGCGGAAGCGGCTCTCCGGGATCCTCGCGCGGTTCCGGCGGGAGGGCGCTGCAGCGGAGCCGGTCGCGTTCGGATCGCACCGCAAGCCCGAGGCTATCCTCCTCCCGTACGAGGTGTATGAACGGTACGAGGCGCTGTCGCGGCAGCAGGCGCGGCTGGATTCCGCCCTCGCCTCGGCGCAGTCGGTACAGGCGGAGCTGCCGGGCCCATTCAGCCTGGATCACGACAGGGAAGTCGCGGCGTACGTGGACGGGGAGATCGGCGCGGCCGAACTGTACCGCAGGACGGTCGCGCGCTACCGGCAGCCGTAAATGCCAGAGGACCCGTACAGTGACCCGGTCACCGGGGTCCTGTACAACAGGCTCGGGTTCCGTTCCGCCGCCGCGCTTGAGGCAGCGGAACGGGAGATCACTCATGCGGCGCTGATACTGCTGGATGAATCGCCCGTCTCGCCCAGTTATGATCTGCCCCATCTGCGGGAGATCCACAGGCGGATTTTCGGCGATATCTACGAGTGGGCCGGGCAGATCCGGACGGTGGCCATCGCCAAGGGCGCCATGTTCTGCCTGCCGCAGTACGTAGAGTCCTCTGCGGCCGTTGTCTTCCGTGAGCTGCACGATGAGGACTGCCTGCGGGGCCTGCGTCACGACATGTTCGTCGGGAGGCTGGCCTATTACCTGGGCGAGGTCAACGCACTGCATCCGTTCCGCGAGGGTAACGGGCGGGCGCAGCGGGCCTTCTTCGCGGCAGCTTGCCCGCGACGCCGGGTTCACGCTCGCCTGGCAGCACCTTGATGCGGCCCGCAACGTCGAGGCCTCCGTCGCGATCATGCGCGGCGATCCCGAACCGATGCGGAAGATGCTCGAAGCGCTCGTCAGGGACGGCACCTGACCACACGAGATCCGATCTGCATCCGGAATGGTGTTCGGGTGTGGGGCGGTCGAGGTGTACCGGAATGGCCGTTCTGGTCAAGGCTGGGGACGGTCGCGGGTCTAGCGCCTGCTGGTGCACGACAACCCCTCGGGCGAGGAGAGGCAGGATGGGCGTGGCACCCTGTCGATGCCGCTGGATGGTTAGTTACCGGCCCGGATCCCCTGGCACCCCCGCGGCTGGCCTCAAGTCGGAGGAGGCCACTCCGACGCCGTGCCGCCGTGGCGGTCCCGGGACGTCGGTCGAGGCGGGGGCCGGGCAGGCCCTGGGTCAGGGCTGGAGGACGATCCTGCCGGGGATGCCGCCGGCGGCCTTCGCGCTGAACGCCTCGGCTGCCCGCGCGAGCGGATAGACCGCCCCGACCTGGGGGCGCAGGTGCCCCTCGTCGACCAGGCGGGCGAGTTCGATCAGCTGAGCGCGGTTCGACTCCTGGATGAAGGCGGCCGTCTTGATGTCGTCCCGGGTGGCGGGCGGCGGCGCGGCCACCGAGACCAGCGTTCCCCCGGGCCGCAGCAGGATGGGCGAGCGGGCGAGCACCTCGCCGCCGATCGTGTCGAATACCAGGTCGGCCTGCCCGGCCGCGTCCTCGAGGCGGTCGTCGTCCAGCGCGACGAAGCGGTCGGCGCCCAGCTCGGTGACCAGCGACCGGGAATGGCTGCGCCCGGTCCCGATCACCTGCGCGCCGGCCCAGCGGGCCAGCTGGACCGCCGTCGACCCGACCGCGCCGCCCGCGCCGTGGATGATCACCGTCTGTCCCTTGGCCAGCTGTCCGTGGTCGAACAGGGCCTGCCACGCCGTCAGGCCGGCCCGCGGGACCGCCGCCGCGTGGATGTGGTCGACGGTCGCCGGCTTCTGGCCACGTTACGGGCCTCCACGGCGACGTACTCGGCGGCCGTCCCGTCACGCCACTGGTCGGTCAGCCCGAACACCTCCTCGCCCACGGCGATCCCGGCCGTCCCAATCCCAGCGCGGCCACGACCCCCGACATCTCGGCGCCGGGGATGATCAAGGTCCGCTGGTGACCGGCCCGGCAGGTCCCGACGGGATAGTCCAGCTCGTTGTGGGTGATGCCGCACGCGGCGACCTTGACCAGCACGCGCAGAAAAAGGGCTTGGCATCGGGCGCCTCTTCGAAGACAAGCCCGCTGATGCCGGCTGGTTCGTGGATGCGGATGGCCTTCATAGCCCCGCCTCCTTTCGTATGTAGACGCAGTTCTGGTCGCCGGCGGGTCAGCGGGCGCCGCCCGCTGCGGGGGCGCCCAGCCCCCCTGGTGTGGTGTCGTGGTAGCGATTGATCTCGTGGGCCGCCCGCCTGCGAAGCGCTTTCCGGCGTTAGGCTGGCGGCCGTCCCTTGGCGTCAACGGCTAGGCCGTGGTACTGGGTGGAGGGCAGAGAACAGGGTGAGCTGCAGCCCGGCCGGGGCTTGCAGCCTTGAGTTGAGGGATCGCCACGGGTCGCCGATGGCTCAGCGATGATGGTGGCTCCGGTGGCGGCCAGCTTGGCGGTGGTCGCAGCGGTGTCGTCGACCTCGAAGGCGATACGGACGTGCCCGGCGACGCGCCGTCCGACCTCGATGGCGTCGACGTAGGCAGCGTGCGGGGGGTCGGCGAGTTCGAGCGTCGCCCGGCCTGCATCAGGATGGTCACCCTCCCGCCGGGAGAGGCATAGGCCGCGGGCTCGGGCAGGCCCAGCACGTCACGGTAGAACGCCAGCGCCTGGTCGTAGTCGGACGCGGTGACCACCAGCCGGAGCTGGGTGACTTCGGGCGTGCCATTCACGGTTCACCTCCGGGGGAACGCGGACCTCGAGATCATCGAAGTGTTCGGGCGTCCCCGGAATCGGCGGCGCCGAAGACCCAGTGACTGGTGTCGCGGATGAAGGTGGCAGGGAAGCCAAGGTCGATCTGCGTGGCGGCATCCAGCCGGGTGAGCGCGTCGGCGGGCAGGTCCAAGCCGACGGCACCGAGGTTGTCGAGTAGCTGCCCGTGGCGGCTCGCGCCGATGATCGGGTGAATAACGGGTGACCGGGCCCGGGTCCAGGCAATAGCGACCTGAGCTCGGGTGGCGCCCAGCTCGGCGGCTATTTTCCGCGACCAGTGCCGCGACCTCATGCTGGTGATCGGTGAGGTTGGCGGGGTCCATCCGGCTGGGCTGCCCGGCGGCGCCCTGGCGGGCGTACTTGCCGGACAGGATCCCGGTCGGCCAGCGGGCTCCAGGCCGCCAGGGTGAGCCCGAGGGTCTCGGCCATGGGCAGCAGTTCCCGTTCGATGTCGCGGCGCAGCAGGCTGTAGGGCGCCTGCACGCCGGCAAACGCCGTCGAGCCGTGCCAGGCGGCCAGCGTATTGGCCCGGGAGATCACCCAGGCGGGCGCGTCGGAGATGCCTGTGTAGTAAAGGATCTTCCCGGCGCGGACCTGGTCGTCCAGGGCGCGCATGGTCTCCTCGGCCCGGGTGCTGGTGCTCCCCATGTGCACCCAGTAGATGTCGATGTAGTCGGTGCGCAGCCGCCGCAGGCTGGTTTCCAGCGACAGCCGCAGGTTCTTGCGGTGGTTGCCGGCCGCGTTGGGATCACCGGCGTCGCGGGTGACGGTGTACTTGGTGGACAGCACGAACCGGTCCCGGCGGTCCTGCAGCAGCTCGCCGAGGATCTCCTCGCTCGCCCCGCCGCGGTAGTTGCTCGCGGTATCGATGACGTTGCCGCCCGCGTCGGCGTACGCGCCCAGGATGCGGGCGCACTCCGGTGGCGAGGCGCCGACCCCGCCCTGCTCGCCGAACGTCATCGCGCCCAGGAACAGCTCGGAGACCCGGAGCCCGGTGCCGCCGAGCAGCGTGTACCGCATCAGCTCTGACCCTGGCCGAAGGCCTCGGCGGCAAGCCGGGCCACCTCGCCGGGCGGCACATCCCGGATGTGCTGGTCGATGGCCCAGCGGCGCCCGAACGGGTCGATGAACTGGCCGGTCCGGTCGCCCCAGAACGCCTCATGCAGCGGCTCGAACACTTTCGCGCCCGCATCCAGGGCCCGCTGCCAGACCGCCCCGGCGTCCCCGACGGCCAGGTGCAGAGCCCCGTAGGTGCCGCCCAGCGTCAGCGGGGAGACGATGCCCAGGTCCGGGAACTCATCCCCGATCGCCAGCCTGCTGGTCCCGAACCGCAGATCGACGGTCAGCACCCGGCCGCCCGGCAAGGTGACCCGGCCCTGTTCCACCGCGCCGAGCACCGAGCCGTACCAGGAAGCCGCCTGCGCAGGGTCCCCTGGTCACCAGGTGCGGAGTCAGCGTCATGTCAGGCCATCCCGGAACGGGCAGGTCAGCAGCCGCGCCTGGTTCTTGCTTGCTGGCGGCGTCGTCATCTCGTCTCCTCCACTTGCCTGATTCCCCGCCGCGGCGGATGCACATGCTCTAGCCTGCACGCCCCGCAAATGGCGATCAACGCCGGATTGCGCAACGATTCATAACCTGAGCGCATCACCGCCGAGGGCAACCGGGCTGCAGCGAACCTGGAATGGAGGCCGGCGGTGGACATGGCGGAGGCAGAGGCATTCCTCGCGCTCGCCGAGGAACTGCACTTCGGCCGGGCCGCGAACAAGCTGCGCGTGTCCCAGCCGCGTGTCAGCCGGCTGATTGCCGCCCTGGAGCGCGAGGTCGGAGGGAAGCTGTTCGAGCGGACCAGCCGTCGCGTCGCACTCACCCCGCTCGGCGAGCAGTTTCATGCCCTGCTGCTGCCCGGATACGCGCAGATGCAGACCGCGCTGGCCCGCGCCCGCCACGCGGCCCGGGAGGCGGCCGGGCTGTTGCGCATCGGGCTCCTGGTCACACTCGCCGGCCCGGCGCTGACCCGGCTGATCGACGAGTTCACCGTCCGCTGCCCGGACTGCCAGGTCAGTTTGCACGTGGTCGAGACCAGGAATCCGTATGCGGCACTGCGCCGCGGAGACATCGACGTCTTGGTCAGCTACCTCGTGGTGAACCAGCCGGATCTGACTGCCGGGCCGGTGATCGAGCACCGGGACCGGGCGCTGCTGGTGGGGGTGCGGGCACCGGCTCGCGGGTGCCCGGTCAGTGTCGGTGGAGGACCTCGGTGACGAGGAAGCCCACGAGAACGCGCCGGGCTTTCCGGCGGAAAGGTAAAGGATCGACGCGATCGTGCCACCGTTCACCCCGTCCGGCCTGCCGATCCGGCGCACCTACCCCTGGAACGATGACGAGGACGTGCTCACGGCGGTAGCCCGGGGACGGATCGGCGCACCCCGGATTCGCGGGCATACCGCTGACCACCCGCCCAGACCTCGTGCAGGTCCCAATCCGCGACCTGCCGCCTTTGCCGGTCGGGCTGATCTGGCGGACCGTGCACCACAACGCCCGCATCCG
>CAVUNL010000014.1:0-34605 GCA_963742795.1 uncultured Actinomycetes bacterium | reverse complement strand
CGCGCCAACCGGCTCAGACAATGGCCAGAACGCCTTTCCGCGCGAACGCGAGCAAGCGTAGTGAAACTGGGCTTTCACCACGATAGAGCGCAGTGAAAGCCCAGTTTCATTTCGTATGTAGGGGGCCTGCGGCCACCGGGGGGGTGCGAGGCGCTGGGGGCTGGGGGCTGGGGGCTGGCTTTAGCGGACGACTTCGATGGCCCCTACGTTGCGCTTGCCGACGCGCAGGATGAGGAAACGGCCATGCAGCAGGTCACGCGGGCCGGGAACCGCGTGCTCCGAGGTCACCTTGCGGTTGTTAAGGTAGGCGCCGCCTCCGGCGATGGCCCGACGGGCCTCGGACTTGCTGGACACGATCTTGGCCTCGGCCATCAGGTCGACCACGGTCGGCAGGCTGTCGCTGCTGGCGAAGATCTGGACCGAAGGCACCTCGGCGACGGCCGACTCCAGAGTCCGCTCGTCGACTTCGGCCAGGTCGCTACGGCCGAACAGGGCCTGGCTAGCGGCGATGGCGCGGTGGCACTCCTCGGCGCCGTGTACCAGGGTGGTGACCTCCTCGGCCAGGGCACGCTGAGCCGCCCGGGCGGCAGGTCGCTCTACGCTTTCAGCGATCAGAGCCTCGATCTCCGCCCGGGACTTGAAGCTGTAGACCCGGAGCAAACCAGGCACCTCGACGTCGGCCACGTTGAGCCAGAACTGGTAGAACGCGTACGGGGACATCAGGTCGGCGCTGAGCCAGATCGCGCCGCCTTCGGTCTTGCCGTATTTGGTGCCGTCCGCCTTGGTGATCAGCGGGATGGCCAAGGCGTGCGCGGACGCGCCGTCGGCCCGCCTGATCAGCTCCACCCCGCCGACCAGGTTGCCCCACTGGTCGCTGCCGCCCAGCTGCAAGGTGCAGCCGTACCGCCGATGCAGCTCAAGGTAATCCATGGCCTGAAGCAGCTGGTAGCTGAACTCGGTGAAGCTGAGCCCGCCACCCTCGAGCCTGGCCTTCACCGACTCTCGGTCCAGCATCCGGTTGACCGAGAAGTGCTTGCCGATGTCGCGCAGGAAGTCGAGCACGAGCATTGGCCCGGTCCATTCCAGGTTGCTAACGATCAGCGCGCTGGACTCACCGGCGTCGAAGTCGAGGAACCGGGACTCCTCGCCGCGGATCCTCTCCACCCACTGCGCGACCACCTCGCGCGGGTTCAGTACCCGCTCGGCCGACTTGCCGCTCGGATCGCCGATCAGCCCGGTGGCCCCGCCGACCAGCCCGATCGGCCGGTGCCCGGCCAGCTGAAGCCGGCGCATGGTCAGCAGCAGGGCCAGGTTGCCGATGTGCAGGCCAGGAGCGGTCGGGTCGAAGCCGGCGTAGAAGGTGACCCGGCCCGAATTCAGCGCCGAGCGCAACTCGCCAAGATCAGTCGTGTCGGCGAGCAGGCCGCGCCAGGAGAGTTCGTCGATGATGTCGTCCACGCCTGCATGGTGCCATCGATGAGTCGCTAGGGGGTAACCAGTTTGCGTCTCGCGCACGGCCGGCCGGTACGCCGAGACGGTCGGCTCGCCCTCAACCCAGAACCGCCACGGCACCTCGGCCGCGGCCGAGATCCCGACCCGCGGGCCGCTGAGGACCTTTCTATCTGCCGAACGGCCCGTGGCGCTCGCCTCCGGCCAGCGCATGCGCAGCGGCGACTCCGGGACGCAGACGTCCGCGCCGTCCAGCGACCGGTCGATGTCGAGCGCCTGGCACAACCGGGCCGGGCCGCGGGCCAGGTCCCGGAAGGGGACTATTGTCGTCCCCCGGGTCCGCCGGGCGCGGGCCAGCTCCTCCCCCTCGATGATCCGGCCCGCCCGCAGCAGGACCGCGGACGCGCTGCCGTTGCCCAGGCAGACCAGGTTGACGCAGAAGTGCATGCCGTAGGTGAAGTACACGTAGGCGTGCCCGGGCGGGCCGAACATCACCGCGTTCCGCGCCGTCTTGCCGCGGTATGCGTGCGAGGCGGGATCGCTGGCCCCCGCGTACGCCTCGACCTCGGTGAGCTCGACCGCGACCAGGCCGGCCTCGGTCTGGTGCTCGAGCACGCAGCCGAGCAGATCCGGAGCGACCGGAACGGACAGCCGGGCGAAGAACTCGCGGGGCATCAAGGTCATGGGCCGAACCCGCTACCTGGTGGTCCCGGCCGCCCAGGCGGCGTGCTCGTCAACCGTGGCGCGCAGCGCGGCGATCTGCTCGGCGACGCGCTCCGGCGCCGTCCCGCCGTAGCCCTGGCGCGCGGCCAGGGCACCCTCCACGGTCAGCACCTGGCGGACGTCGGGCGTCAGGTGCTCGGAGACCTTGGCCAGGTCCGCGTCGCTCACGTCGGGCAGGTCGCAGTCGTTCACCTGGCACCAGACCACCAGGTGGCCGACCACCTCGTGCGCCTCGCGGAACGGGACGCCCCGGCGGACCAGGTACTCGGCCAGGTCGGTGGCCAGGGTGAACCCGACCGAGGCGCCGCGGCGCAGCCGTTCGGGGTTGACCCGCAGCGTGGCGATCAGGCCGGCCATCGCGGGCAGCACGAGCAGCAGGGTGTCCACCGCGTCGAAGACGGGTTCCTTGTCCTCCTGCAGGTCCCGGTTGTAGGTCAGCGGCAGGCCCTTCAGCGTGGTGAGCAGGCCGGTCAGCCCGCCGATCAGACGGCCCGCCTTGCCGCGGGCCAGCTCGGCCACGTCCGGGTTCTTCTTCTGCGGCATGATCGAGGATCCGGTGGCGTAGGCGTCATCGATCTCGACCCAGCCGAACTCCTGCGAGGACCACAGCACGATCTCCTCACCCAGCCGGGACAGGTGCACGCCGATCAGCGCCGCGGCGAAGCAGAACTCGGCGGCGAAGTCCCGGTCGCTGACCGCGTCCATGGAGTTCGGCGCGGCCGCGTCAAAGCCCAGCTCGGCCGCGAGCAGCTGCGGGTCGACCGGCAGGGACGACCCGGCCAGCGCGCCGGACCCGAGCGGGCTGATCGCGGCGCGCCGGTCCCAGTCGCGCAGCCGGCTCACGTCGCGGGCGAAGGCCTGGACGTGCGCGAGCAGCTGCTGGCCGAACAGCACCGGCTGCGCGTGCTGCAGGTGGGTCATCCCGGGTGCGGGCAGGTCGCCGCTGGCGGCGGCCTGGTCGATCAGCGCGCTCTCCAGCTCGGCCAGCCTGCTCGCGATGAACCGGGCATGGTCGCGTAGGTACAGCCGCAGGTCGGTCGCGACCTGGTCGTTGCGGCTGCGGCCGGCCCGCAGCTTGCCGCCCAGCGCGCCGAGCCGTTCCAGCAGCCCGCGCTCCAAGGCGGTATGCACGTCCTCGTCGGCGACCGTCGGCCGGAACGAGCCGTCCGCACAGGCGCGGTCGAGCTCGTCGAGCGCCTTGAGCATGGCGGCCAGCTCGCCGTCGGTGAGCAGGCCCGCCCGGTGCAGCACCCGGGCGTGCGCCCGGGAGGCGCGCAGGTCGTAACGGGCCAGCCGCCAGTCGAACTGGACGCTCGACCGACAGCCGGGCCAGCGCGTCGGCCGGCCCGGCTGAGAAGCGCCCGCCCCACAGCCGCGTCCCTGGCCCGGAATTTCCGCCGCGGCCTGCTCCTCTGCTTCCACAGTCTCCCTTTCTCCCGCAGCCGCCGTGCGCTAGTGACCCGACGCGGCGGTCGCGGATGGCGGCGATCTTGCTGGGCAGGCCCCACAGGTCGATGAAGCCCTTGGACAGCGACTGGTCGAACGTGTCGCCGGTGTCGTAGGTGGCCAGGGCGTAGTCGTACAGCGAGGCGTCGCTGCGCCGGCCGGTGACCACCGCCTGGCCGCCGTGCAGCCGCATCCGCACGTCCCCGGATACGTGCGCCGAGCGCCTCGGCGATGAAGACGTCCAGCGCCCGCTTGAGCGGGGAGAACCACAGGCCGTCGTAGATCAGCTCGGTCCAGCGCTGCTCCACCCCGCGCTTGAACCGGGCCAGGTCCAGCTCGACGCACACGCTCTCGAGCTCGGAGTGCGCGGTGATCAGGGTGATCGCCGCGGGCGCCTCGTAGATCTCCCGGCTCTTGATCCCGACGAGCCGGTCCTCCACCATGTCGATGCGGCCGATGCCCTGCGCCCCGGCCCGCTCGTTCAGCTCGGTGATGATCTGCAGCGGGGTGAGCTGCCGCCCGTCGATGGCGACCGGCACCCCGCCGGCGAACGTCAGCACCAGCTCGTCCGGCTCGCGGCGGCAGCGACGGGTCGGCGGTGTAGGCCCACACGTCGTCGTGCGGCGCTTCCCAGATGTCTTCCAGGTGCCCAGTCTCGCACGAGCGGCCCCACAGGTTCTGGTCGATCGAGTAGGGCGAGCGGGCCGTCACGTCGATCGGCAGGCCCTTGGCCGCGGCGAACTCGATGGCCCTATCCCGGGTCATGCCCGAGTCGCGGACCGGCGCGTTGACCTTGAGCTCGGGCGCCAGGGCAGCCAGCCCGACCTCGAACCGCACCTGGTCGTTGCCCTTGCCGGTGCAGCCGTGCGCGACCACGGTGGCGCCCTTCTCGGCCGCCACCCGGGCCAGGTGGGTCACGATCAGCGGCCGGGACAGCGCGGAGACCAGCGGGTACTTGTTCATGTAGAGCGCGTTGGCGTGCAGGGCCCCGACGCAGTAGATCTCGGCGAACTCCGCGCGCGCGTCGACCACCTCGGCCTCGACCGCGCCGCAGGCCAGCGCCCGCTTGCGGATCGTCTCCAGGTCCTCGCCGCCCTGGCCGACGTCGACCGCGACCGCGATCACGTCCGCGCCGGTCCGCTCGGCGATCCAGCCGATCGCCACCGAGGTGTCCAGGCCGCCCGAGTAGGCGAGCACCACCTTTTCCGCTGCCATGGATTTATCCCTTACTTACTGGTGGGTGTGGAAGCCGGCGCTGGGCGAGCCGACCGAACTCGGCCGCCAGGGCGTCGCCGCCCGCCGGATCGCGCGCGATGATCAGCACCGTGTCGTCGCCGGCCACGGTGCCCAGGATCGACGGCAGGGCCGCGTGGTCGATGACCGAGGCCAGGAACTGCGCCGCCCCGGCCGGCGTCCTGAGCACGACCAGGTTGGCGCTCGCCTCGGCCGAGGTCAGCAGCTCCCCCAGGTACCGGGCCAGCCGGGCGGGCGGCGCGGACTCGCCCGGCCGTTCGGCGCGGTCCGGCTCGGGCTCGGTCAGGCCGCGGTTGGTGTGCGGGAGGAATAGGGCGCCGCCGGGACGCGAGCCGGGTCCGCCGGGCTCCTCGGGCAGCGCGTAGACCAGCGCGCCGCCCGCCGCGCGCAGCCGGACCACGCCGAGCTCGTCGAGGTCGCGGGACAGGGTGGCCTGGGTCACGTGCACGCTGGCGTACCGCTCGAGCAGATCGGCGAGTTCCTCCTGGGAGCGGACCTGCTCGCGGGCCAGGATGGCCGCGATGCGCGCCTGCCGCGCGGTCTTGGTCATCGGGGTCACGGTTGCTCCAGCAGCCAGGCGATCAGCGCCTTCTGCGCGTGCAGCCGGTTCTCCGCCTGCTCCCAGACCACGCTGTTCGGCCCGTCGATTACGTCGGCGCTGATCTCCTCGCCGCGGTGCGCGGGCAGGCAGTGCAGGACCAGGCAGCCGGGGTTGGCCACGGAGAGCTTGGCCTGGTCCAGGCGGTACGGCTCGAGCACGACCTGGCGTTCGGCGTGCATCGCTTCCTGGCCCATCGAGGCCCACACGTCGGTGGCGATGACGTCGGCGCCCTGGCAGGCCGCTGCGGGGTCGGTGCAGACCTCGGCCCCGCCGCCGGTCTGGGCGGCGATCTGCTGCGCCGCGTCCAGCACCGAGCGGCTCGGGTGCAGGGACTCGGGGGCGCCGATGCACACCCGCAGCCCGGCGGTCGCCCCGCCGAGCAGGTAGGAGTGCGCCATGTTGCTCGAGCCGTCGCCGAGGAAGGTCAGCTTGCGGCCGGCCAGCGAGCCGTAGTGCGCCCGGACGGTCTGCAGGTCGGCCAGGACCTGGCAGGGGTGGAACTGGTCGGTGAGCGCGTTGATCACCGGCACGGCCGAGGCCGCGGCCAGGGCCTCGAGGCGATCCTGCTCGAAGGTCCGCCATGCGACGGCGGCCACCTGCCGGGCCAGCACCCGGGCCGCGTCCTCGATGGTCTCGCCCCGGCCGAAGTGGGTGGTCTGGGTGTCGATGACGAGCGGGTAGCCGCCCAGTTCGGCGATGCCGACCGAGAAGGAGACCCTGGTCCGCAGCGACGGCTTGTCGAACAGCACGGCCACGGCCCGCGGCCCGGCCAGCGTCTGGTAGCCGAACCTGTCCTTGCGCATCGCGTCGGCCAGGTCGAGGACCCCGGCTCTGCTCGGCGGGGGTGAGGTCGTCGTCGCGCAGGAAGTGCCTGGGCATCACGCGGTCTCCTGATCGAGGATGGCGGGCCAGGCGGCGAGGAACTCGTCCGCCTCGGCGGGGCTGAGGATCAGCGGCGGGGCCAGCCGGATCGCGTCCGGCTGAACCGCGTTGACGAGGAATCCGGCGCGCCGGGCGGCCGCCTCCAGGTCCGCGGCCCGGGCGGCGGTCAGCGCGATGGCCAGCCACAGCCCGCGGCCGCGCACGCCCGCCACCAGCGGGTGCCGGATCGCCTCCAGGCCCGCCGTCAGGCGCTCCCCCACCGCCGTGACCTGGGCCAGCAGCCCGTCGCGCTCGATCGTGTCGAGCACCGCGAGGGCGGCGGCGCAGGCGACCGGGTTGCCGCCGAAGGTCGAGCCGTGATCGCCCTTGGCGAAGCCGGTGCCGCACCGGCCGAAGCCGACGCACGCGCCGATGGGTAGCCCGCCGCCCAGGCCCTTGGCCAGGGTCAGCACGTCGGGGCGGACGCCTTCGGCCTGGTGGGCGAACCAGGCTCCGGTCCGGCCGATGGCGCTCTGGATCTCGTCGATGACCAGCAGCGCGCCGGCCTCGTCGCAGGCCTCGCGGGCCGCGCGCAGGTAGCCCTCGGGCGCGGGCACCACGCCGCCCTCGCCCAGGGCGGGCTCGAGGAAGGCGGCGGCGCAGTCGGGCCCGAGGGCCGCGCGCAGCGCGGCGGCGTCGCCGAACGGGACGAACCGCACGGTCAGGCCGAACGGGCCGAACGGCTCGCGGATGGACGCCTTGCCGGTCAGCGCGAGCGAGCCCATGGTCCGGCCGTGGAAGCCGTGCTCGGCGGCGACGATCACCGGCCGGTCCGGACCCTGGCAGCGCCGCACCAGCTTGATCGCCGCCTCGTTGGCCTCGGTGCCCGAGTTGGCGAAAAACACCCGGCCGTCGGCGTCGGTGACGGGGCCCGTGGGCCCGGGGTATGGGGGGCGGGCAGCCCCCCCAGGGGGGTCTGGGGGGATGGGTCCCCCCAGGAGCAGGGGGGGTCTGGGGGGGATCGTTCCCCCGAGGAGATAGAGCAGCTTCTCGGCGAGCTCGATCTCGCGCTCGTGCAGGAACAGGTTGGACGTGTGCGCCACCTGGGCGACCTGGCGGGTGACCGCCTCGATGAGGGCCGGATGGGCGTGCCCGAGGGAGCTCACCGCGATCCCGGCGATCAGGTCCAGGTACTCACGCCCGTCCGGGTCCCATACCCGGCAGCCCGACCCCCGGCTGATCGCGACCGGCGGCACGCCGTAGTTCGGCATCAGGGCCGCCGCGAACCTCTTCTGCAGTATCGCTGTCTCGCTTCGCTCGGGGGCTTCGTCTCGCTCACCGCTGATCTCCTTCGGGCAGGACCATGGTGCCGATGCCGGCGTCGGTGAAGATCTCGAGCAAGATGGCATGGCTGAGGCGGCCGTCCAGGACGTGGGCCTGCGGGACGCCGCCGCGCACCGCGGTCAGGCAGGCCTCCATCTTGGGGATCATCCCGGCCGACAGCCCGGGCAGCAGCCGCTCCAGCTCGCCGGCGGACAGCTCGCTGATCACCTCGGCCGAAGACGGCCAGTCCCGGTACAGGCCGGCCACGTCGGTGAGCACGACGAGCTTGACCGCGCCCAGCGCCACGGCGAGCGCGGCCGCCGCGGTGTCCGCGTTCACGTTGTAGACCTCGCCGTTCTCGCCGCCCGCCACGCTGGAGACGACCGGGATCCGGCCGTCGGCCAGCAGTGCCTCGATGACCCCCGGGCTGGTCGCGACGATCTCGCCGACCAGGCCGATATCCACCGGCTCGCCGTCCACCATGGCCGCCTTGCGGATCGCGGTGAACGTGCTCGCGTCCTGCCCGGAGATGCCCACGGCGAACGGTCCGTGCCGGTTGATCAGGCCGACGATGTCCTTGTTGACCTTGCCGGACAGGACCATCCGGACCACCTCCATCAGCCTCCGGCGTGGTCACCCGTAGCCCGGCGGTGAACGCTGACTCCACGCCGAGCCGGTCCAGCTGCTCGGTGATCTGCGGGCCGCCGCCGTGGACCACGACCGGGCGCAGCCCGGCGTAGCGCAGGAACACCAGGTCCTGCGCGAAGGCCAGGCGCAGCGCCTCGTCGGCCATGGCGTGGCCGCCGTACTTGATCACCACGGTCTGGCCGTGGAACCGGTTCAGCCAGGGCAGCGCCTCGATCAGCGTCGCCGCCTTGGCTGACGCGTCCGCCACCCGCCCCTGCATCACCGTCATGTGGAATACGCCCTCAGTTGATAGCCTGTTCTCGTGGACGTAGGCGGTGGTCAGGTCGGTGGTCAAGATGACCGCGGACTGCGGGCCGGCGGACAGGTCCACGGTGATCGTGACGTCCTTCGGGGTCAGGTCCACCTTGCCGCGCTCGTCGCCGGCGGCGCCGTGGCGGCAGACCCACACGCCGTTGACCGCCACGTTCAGCCGGTCCGGCTCGAAGACCGCGTCGGTGGTCCCGACCGCGGCCAGGATCCGGCCCCAGTTGGGGTCCTCGCCGCCGATGGCGCACTTGACCAGGTTGCTCCGGGCCACGGCCCGGCCCACCGTGACCGCGTCGTTCTCGCTGGCCGCGCCGATGACCTCGATGGTGATCATCTTCTGCGCGCCCTCGGCGTCCAGCTGGAGCTGGCGGGCCAGGTCCGCGCACACCTCGGTCAGCGTCACGGTGAACTCGCCGACGTCGGGGCGCACCCCGGTCGCGCCGCTGGCCAGCAGCAGCACCGTGTCGTTGGTGGACATGCAGCCGTCGGTGTCCAGCCGGTCGAAGGTCCCGGCCACCGCCGACCGCAGCGCGGCGTCGAGTTCCGCCGGCGGCCAGATCCGCGTCGGTGGTCAGCACGCACAGCATGGTGGCCAGCGCCGGCGCGATCATGCCCGCGCCCTTGGCCATGCCCCCGATGGTCCAGGCGGCGGAGGGGGTCTGGGGGGCCGAGGGGGTCTGGGGGAAAGGCTTCCCCCCAGGAGCAGGGGGGGTTTGGGGGGATGGCTCCCCCGAGACAACACGGAAGGCGATCTTGACCACGGTGTCGGTGGTCCGGATCGCGTCGGCGGCGAACAGGCCGCCCGCCCGGGACACCGCGGCGACCGCGGCGTCGACGCCAGGCAGCAGCTTGTCCATGGGCAGCCGCTCGCCGATCAGCCCGGTCGAGCAGACGGCGATCTCGCCCGGCGGAGTCGTCGATGGCCGGGCCAGGTGTTCGGCTGTGGCGTGCGTGTCCTGGAAGCCGGGCGCTCCGGTGCAGGCGTTGGCCCCGCCGGAGTTGAGCACCACGGCGCGCACCCGCCCGCCGCTGACCACCTGGCGGGTCCACGTCACCGGCGCGGCCTGGACCCGGTTGCGAGGTGAACACCGCGGCCGCCGCGCGGGACGGCCCGTCGTTCAGGACCACGGCCACATCGGGCTGGCCGGACTCCTTCAGCCCGGCCGCTACTCCGGCGGCCCGGAATCCGAGCGGGGCGGTAACGCTCAAGGGGAGACTCCGTGTGCGGTCAGGCCGGCGGTCTCCGGCAGGCCGAGCATGAGGTTGGCGATCTGGATGGCCTGGCCGGCCGCGCCCTTGACCAGGTTGTCCAGGGCGCAGACGGCGATGGCGCGGCCGGCGTGCGCATCCGCCGCCACCTGCAGGTGGGCGGCGTTGGATCCGCGGGTGGGGCCGGTGCTGGGCCAGCGTCCCTTCGGCCAGCACGTGCACGAAGGGCTCCCCGTCGTAGGCGGCGGTGAGCGCGTCCCGCAGCGCGGACCGGCGGCGGCACTCAACTCCGGCGAGGCCAGCCGCGCGGTGCAGGTGGCCAGGATGCCACGTGGCATCGGGGCGAGCGTCGGGGTGAAAGACAGTGTCACCGGGGGGACGCGGGAACGCACGGCCCGTTCGAAGAAAGGGTTTGTTCTATTTCGGGGATGTGCCGGTGCAGGCCGCCCGCCTGATACGCGGACATCGACCCCATGACCTCGGTGGCCAGCAGGTCCGGCCGGAGCGAGCGGCCCGCGCCCGACGTACCGGAGGCGGCGACGATCACGATGTCGGACGGCTCGACCAGGCCGGCCGCCAGCAGCGGGGCCAGGGCGAGGATGGCCGCGGTGGCGTAGCAGCCGGGCGCGGCCACTCTGGCGGACGCCTTGATCGCGTCCCGGGCGCCGGGCAGCTCGGGCAGCCCGTAGGCCCAGCGGCCGGCGTACGGCGTCGGGTAGTACCGCGCCCAGGCCTGCGGGTCGGCCAGCCGGAAGTCGGCGGCCAGGTCGATGATCTTGAGCTGAGCCGGGAGGCCGGCGGCCAGCCGCGCGGATTCCCCGTGCGGGAGGGCGGTGAAGAGCAGGTCGGCGTCGGCGAGCAGCGCGGGGTCGGCCGGGACGAAGACGCGTGTCCCGCAGGCCGGGGTGGCCGGTCAGCTGCGGGTGCAGCGCGGTCACGCTGGTCCCGGCGCTGCCGTGCGCGGCCAGCGGGCCGATCTCCAGATCGGGGTGGCCGGCCAGCAGTCGGAGCAGCTCACCGCCCGCGTAGCCGCTGGCTCCCGCGACCGCAACCCTCGCGCCCATGTGCCGCCCCTCTTTGGAATATTATTCACTATAACGCATGACTATGCAATCGGTGCCGGGCATCAATCGGTGCCGGGCATAGGGTGGACAAGATGGAGCGGCTGGCGGGACGCCGGACGGCCCGGATGGCCGTGGCTGGCCCTGCTGGCGAGAGGCCGGACGGCCCGGGCGGCCGGCTGGCTGGCTTTGCTGGCGGGAGGCGCCGGGCTGCTGGCGGGCTGCGGGTCCCCGCCGGCCGCGGGCGCCGGGCCGGGGGCCAGCTGCGGCACCACCCGCACCGCGGCGAACGTGGCGGTCATCATCAAGGTGGCCAAGGGCACCGTGGACTGCAGCACGGCGCTGCGGGTCGAGAACGAGTACGCGGCCAAGATCAGGGCCGGCCAGGTCCAGGGCAACGGCGGCGGCGCGCCGGTCGCGGTGAGCGGCTGGACCTGCCAGGGTTACCCTACCCCCGAGGTGCTGAGCACGGGCACGGCCTCGCAGTGCCACACCAGCCGCGCCGCGATCGTGGCCGTGCTCGCCGCCCGCACGCCCGGCGGCACGACGACCACCGGCTGAGGACGCCTGGCCCGTCAGGAGGTCAGGGCCCGGCGGAAGACGCTCGGCTCTTCCGCGGCCTGGCCATCTCCGGCCTGGCCGTCGCGGGCCGCGCCGTTGATGCCGCGGGACACCCCGCTGACCGCGCTCAGGCCGCGGGTCGTACTGATCATCTGCACTTGGTCCCGGCCGCTGCTCTTCGCCCGGTACAGCGCGGCATCGGCCGCGGCCATCAACTGGGTGAACGTGCGGTCGGTCCCGCTGTCCAGCGCGGCGACACCGATCGACACCGTTACCTGCACCCGTTCCCCGCCCACCGCGCCGGGCGCGATGATGGACAGCCCGGCGATGGTGGACCTGATCCGCTCTGCGATGCGGATGGCGTCCACGGCGCGGGTCTGCGGCAGCAGCAGCGTGAACTCCTCCCCGCCGAACCGGCCAGCCAGGTCATAGTCGCGCAGCTGGCTGGTCAGCGTGCGGGCGATCTCCTTGAGCACCTGGTCACCGACGAGATGGCCGTAGGTGTCGTTGACCACCTTGAACCGGTCGATGTCCAGCACGGCGATGGCGAGGGCCGTCTTGGTCCGGACGGCGCGGACGACTTCGGTCATCGCCTGCCGCTCCCAGGTCGCGGCGTTCAGCAAGCCGGTCTTGGCGTCCACCCGCGAGTCCTGGACCAGCCGGGCGTGGCGCAGGGACCGCTGCAACAAGGTGATGAAGGGAAACGCGAAGACCAGCGCGATCATGCTGCTGGCCACGCAGAAGCTGACGATCACCGCCACGCATAGTTCGGCCACGTCGTTGTACATGGGCTCGCGGGCGAACTGCTCGTCGCGGATTCGCACGCTCCGGATTCGAGCCCTTGATGGCCGTCCAGACCAGGATCTGGTTGACCGTCCACTGCGCGACCGCGCAGGCCGCCGCGCACAGCATCCAGGCCAGGGCGTGGCTGGCCGGATCGGCGGCCGCGCCCGGGGCCAGGGGGATCAGGCCGTGGAAGGTGAGGGCGGCGGCCACGTAGCTGAGCCCGATCGCGGCGGCGCTGAACGCCCGCCGGTACACGGGGACCCGGAGGATCCGCCACTGGGTCAGCGCGAAACGGACGATGGGCAGCAGTGGTACGTAGGCCAGCGGCAGCAACATCGCCGCGGGCAGTTCCCAGGTCGCGTACACGTCCTTGACCATGCCGGTGTTCTCGCCGGCGCGCCGGGTCAGCTCGACGGTCAGCGCATCGCAGGCCAGCAGCGCCGCGAACAGCCCGAGATCATGGCCGCGCAGGCTGGTCGCACTGGCGGCCCCGCCGAAGACGGCCACGTCGGCCAGCACGACGGCGCTGACGAAGGCGATCAGCCAGCTGGGGAGGTCCCAGATCGGCCAGGCCCTGACCGCGATGCTTCGCCCGTGGATCGAGCGAACGGGTGTCTGTGTGGCAGCCAAGAGCACCTTGAACCTGTGTGGTGGGCGACACGTACCACTTAGTGTTGCGGATTGCCGCGACGCCGGCTGCCGAACGTCAAAATTCCACTACTCACCGAGGTTGATCCTTCACTCCACGGGTTACGCTTCGCACATGCTCAACGACTCTAAGTACACCATATGGACGGATGTCCGAGATGCCCGACATTTGGGAATTACATACTCTGTGTGCCCAGTCATCCGGTATGCTCCGCGACTTGACCTGG
This sequence comes from uncultured Actinomycetes bacterium, assembly GCA_963742795.1. GTDB lineage: Bacteria > Actinomycetota > Actinomycetes > Streptosporangiales > Streptosporangiaceae > Palsa-504. The sequence goes on along the minus strand of CAVUNL010000014.1, from coordinate 21,502 downwards.
AGTAACCGCCCCTGAAAGGAGGCCGTCATGCGCACTACGAGCTGGAGCTGATCCCAGGGTTATTGCTGCTCACAAGCGACTCAACAGCCACGTAACGCCGGGGAGGACTACCATCATGCGTACCACGAGCTGGTCCTGAGTATTGACCGGCGTGATCAGGAGTTCTGCGCGCGCCGGAATACGCTCGGCGTCTCCGGGCGGCCGTTCGGGACGCGACCTGCGGCACCCGTTCCGGGGCCGCTGATCGCGCTCAGGCCCCTGGTCGTGCTGATCATCTGCACCTGATCCCGGCCGCCGGCCTTGGCCCGGTACAGCGCGGCGTCAGCCGCGGCCACCAGTTCGGAGAGCTCGCGCTTGCTGCCGCTGTCCAGCGCCGCGACCCCGATCGAGACCGTCACCTGCACCCGTTCCCCGCCCGCGGCCCCCGGGGCGATGATGCTCAGGCCCGCGATGTTGGCGCGTACCCGTTCGGCGATACGGAACGCGTCCACGGCTCGCGTCTGGGGCAGCAACAGCGAGAACTCCTCTCCGCCGAACCGCCGGCCAGGTCATAGTCACGGAGCATGGTGCTGAGGGTGTTGGCGATCTCCTTGAGCACCTGGTCACCGGCCAGGTGACCGTAGGTGTCGTTGATGGCCTTGAACTTGTCGAGGTCCACCATGGCGACCGCGAGCGGGGATCTGGTGCGCACCGCGCGGGCGACCTCCACCGCCGACTCGCGCTCCCAGGTGGCCGCGTTCAGCAGCCCGGTCTTGGCATCGTTACGCGAGTCGCTGACGAGCTGCACGTGGCTGAGTGACCGCTGAAGCAAGGTGACGACGGGCAGCGCGGCCAGGGCGAGCAGCGGGTCCCCGGCCACGCCGAAGGTCACCAGGATGCCGATGCAGATCTCGGCCGCGTCGTTGTACAGCGCCTCCCCGCCGAAGTACGCCGTGCGGACATTCACCGACCGGTTGGCTCCCTTCACGGCCGTGATGACCATGGCCTTGTTCAGCGCCCACTTGACCACCGCGCTGAACAACACCAGCGCGGTCCATACGGTGCCGTGGCTGAGCGCGCCGCCGGGATGGCGCGGAATCAGGCCGGACAGGCTGTGGAAGGTGACCGACGCGGCGCCGTAGGACAGGCTGACCGCCGCGGCGGTGAACACCCGCCGGTGCAGAAGGCCGTGCCGCACCCGCCACTGGGTCAGCGCGGTGTGAACGATCGGGATGATCAGCGCGTAAAACGGCGGCAGCAGGATGGCGACCGGCAACTCCCAGACGCCCTGGACGTCCTTTATCAGCAGGCCGCCTCGTTCTCCCGCCTTCCTGGCCATCTCGACCGCGGCTGCCGTGCAGCCCAGGAGCAGGCCGAACAGCGCCAGATCATGAAGGGAGTAGGTGGCAAACCGGGCCGCGACGCCGATGGCGGCCACGTCCGCGACCACGATCGCGATCACATAGGCGGTGAGCCAGCGGGGCAGCGACCAGATCGACCAGTCACCGATGGCCTTCACCCGCTCCGCGAGGGGGCGAGTCATACGCATCAGCGCCTCACTCATACGGCTTGCCGTCTCGCCACCTGTCTCGAACCCCGATGACCATTGTTCCGCATTATCGGCGCCGGAGAGCGCAAACCGTGAAAACGTGGCTACTCACTGGCAGAACAATACTCTCTCTGCTGGTCTTGTTCCCCACAAGCCTTCAACAGCACCGGAGTTGCGGTCAGTCACGCCGGATACTCATTTATTCCGACATTAGGTACAAACAGCCTCCGGTTCGAAATTGCGCGGCACAATGGGTAGCCGCGAGGCCCTGACCGAGGGCGCGCGGCTGGCCGGAAAAGGGAGCACCACCCGAGCCGACGACTGCTGAACCGCTGTCGCAGACCGGACGTTTTACTCTTTAGTCACTCAGAGGATTCAGATGAGCACATAGAGAGATGATCGGGCGCGCGCACACGCCGCCCGGGCTGATCTCATGCCCGCTCTGACCCCCGATCTCCCATGAGCACCGAACAGGAGGCTGGCATGCGCGACGACAAGTGGCACTGACCCTCAGTGCGGGCTTTCGCTCATTCAGCCGGCCGCGGGCCGCGCTGACGGCGACCGCCAGCGCTACGACGGCGCCGACGGCGCCGCACACCGCGATGGCCCGTGCCGGAGCGTGATGTTCCGCCGCGGCCCCCGCCAGGATCATCACCACGCCCTGACCCAGGCTCATCGCGCCCTGGGCCAGGCCGAAGGCTTGGCTGCGCTGTTCTTGCGGCGCCGCGCGCACGAAGGCGGCGTTGGCGGCCAGCTGATAGGACGGCGCACAGGCCCGACGCGACCAGGATCAGCAGCGAGACGGCGAGGTCCGGCTTCGCGAAGAACAAGATAAGCACCGCACACGCGCAGATGGCCAGCGGGCCCATGAAGCGCAGCCGCGTCGCAGGAGCAACGAAGCGGCTGAACGCGATGGCCCCGACCGTTTGCCCCAGGGAGTTGGCGGCCAAGATCACGCCCACGGCGGCGGCGCCGCCGCCGAGAGCGGACGCGAGCGGGGCCGCCACGCCCTCGGGGGCGTTGTAGAACGCGGCCAGCAGGCCGAACAGCAATCGGCGTGCGCAGGGCCGGACGGGCCAGGACGAGCCGGGCTCCGGCGAAGATGTCGGACGGCCGGGATCGACTCGCGGCGCGGGCCGGCCGCCGGCGCGGGCCGCGGCCGGACCCAGACGCGGACGATGAGCGCCGAACCGGCGAAGGTTACGGCGTCGATGAGCAGCGATGTCCGGGTGCCGAAGAAGCCGACCACGGCGCCGCCCACGGCGAAGCCGATGACCTGCGCGAACTGATACGTGGTCAGCGTCACCGCGGTTCCCATGACGTACCGGTCGCCGGTGAGCACGTCGGGGAAGATCGCCGCGCGGGCCGAGCTGAACGGCGATCTCGGTGAGGGTGACCACGAAGAGCAGCACCACCATGGCGGCCAGCGGCAGGCCTGGGATGGCCATGACCAGGACGAGCACAACCCGGATCAGGTCGCAGGCGATCATCACGCCCCGGCGTGGGTACCGGTCCGCCAGCCAGGCCAGGGTCACGCCGCCGATGAAGGTGGGCACGATGCTGACCACGAACGTGACCGCCGCCAGCAACGCCGAACGGGTCCGGTCGTAGACGAGCACGGTCAGCGCGACCCGCGCCAGCTGGTCGCCGACCACGGACAACAGCTGGGCCATCCACAAGGCACGGAACTCCGCTATCGCGAATACGTCGCGGAACGAGGTCCTCGCGGCCTGCTCTGTCGCACCCCCCCGGGCCACCGCGTGCCTTGTTATATCGTCCTCCGGCTCAGCGTGCGCTGCGGTCTTCGGTAATCACATCCTGACCGACAGTTGCCATCTTTTGCAACAGACCAGGTCACGCACGGCTAGCCAGGATCGCGGCCTAGCCCGCACCCGGCCCGCCGGACGACCTCAGGCCGGGGCCGGTTCTGACCGGTGCCAGGGGGGCGATCCAGTGCCGTCTGGCTCGCGCCCGAACCGGAAGCGAGCGGCCTGGTCCGGATGGACCTCGAGGAACAGGCCGAACATGCTCTTCCAGCAGCCGGGCGACGCCCTGCGGATCATCCAGGCTGGCACCGCGGGCGGCCCGGGCGGCCAGGATCCGGATCGGGCCGGCGGCTCCGACCTCTTGCAGGCCGGCCAAGAGCTGGGTGACCTCCCACATGTTCTCCAGGTCGGCGCCGTCGACCGCCCGGGAGGCCAGCGCGTGCAGCGCCTCGGCGGCGCCCGTCGCCTGCAGCGCCCGCAGCAGCCAGGTGAGGTATCGGGGGTCGCCCAGGCTGGCTCGCGGGGCGACCCGGACGATCAGGGCGCGCGCGGCCTCGGCCGCGCGGCCGGCCTTGGCCGCCCCGAGGGCCTCGGCCGCCCCGGTGGCGCGCAGCTCCCGCAGCAGCCAGGCGACGTCCCAGCGATGCTCGAGGCTGACCTGACCGGCCGGGTCGCGGTCCAGCAGGACCTGGACGGCTTCATCGGCCCCGGCCGTACGCAGCGCCACCAGCAGCCGGGCGACATCCCAGGGGTCGTCCAGGCTGGCCCGGCCGACGGCCCAGCGGGCGGCGCGGGCGAGGTCGGCCGGTTCGGCCAGCGCGCTCAGGTGGGTGACGCCGATGACCGGGTGCACGCCCAGCTCGGCCGGGGTCCACTGCCCGGCCGGGCGACGCGGTGGCTCGGTCATGACGCCTGTTCGAGGCCGGTCAGCCGCTGCGCAGGACCGCGCCGACCCGGCGCCGCGCCTCGGCCACGGCCGCGTCGCGGGCATCGGCGGTCTCCGCGGCCGTAAGCGTACGGTCCGGGGCGCGGAAACGCAGGGTATAGGCCAGCGACTTGCGGTCCTCGCCGATCTGGGCTCCGGTGTAGACGTCGAACAGCCGCACGCTCTCCAGCAGCTCCGCGGGCGCGCCCGCCACCAGCGCCGCCTGCACGTCGGCGGCGGGCACCGCCGCGTCCACGATCAGCGCCACGTCCTGGATGGCCAGCGGGTAGGCCGACAGCTGGGGGGCCTGGACGGCGCCGACGGTCTCGGCCGCCGCGAACAAGACCGACAGGTCGAGTTCCATGGCGCAGGTCCGGTCGGGCAGCCCGAAGGCCTCGATCACCCGGGGATGCAGCTCGCCGGCGTGTCCGGCCAGCCACTCCCTCGGCTGCCTGCTGCCCTGTTCATTCCCGGGCTCGTTCCCCGGCTGCCCGTCCACCCGGGCGTAAATCGCCGCGCAGCGCCCTGGGTGCCAGGGCGCATACTGGTCGGCCCGGATGTCGAGTGGCACCCGGCAGATCCGCCCGACTGGCGCGCCGCCTCGATCACGTCGGCCCACGACGACGCGCGGCCAGGTCCCCACCATCCGTGCAGCTCACGGGCGCCGGTCAGGACCGCCGCGATCCGCTGCGGCTGGTCCGGCAGCGCGGCCTCCAGGGTGGCCAGCTCGGCCACCGTGGGGCCGCGGTCCACGGCCAGGATCGGGGCGGCGGGGGCGGCGCCAGGCCGCGGCCGGAAGACCAGGCCGATCTCGAACAGCGCCGTGTCGGCGAAACCCCGGCCGATGTTCCGGGCCAGGACCCGGAACAACCCGGGCAGCAGCGTAGTCCGCAGCAGCGGTTCGTCCTCGCTGAGCGGGTTCGCCACCACCACCGCCGGGCGGCGCAGGTCCTCGGGCGGCAGCCCGAGCCGGTCCGCGTCCGACCGCGACGCGAACGGCGAGGACAGCACCTCGACGTACCCGGACTCGGCCAGCGTCCGGCCCACCGACCGGCGCAGCCGCTGCCGCTGGGTCAGCCCCCGGCCGGCCAGCACCCGGGGCATCCGGCTCGGGACGCTCTCGTAGCCCTCCAGCCGGATCACCTCCTCGGCCAGGTCGGCCGGGTCGGTCAGATCGGGCCGCCAGGACGGCGGCGTCACATCCAGGACAGACACCGAAGCGGCCGGCGACGATTCCGGGGCGGCCTCGTCCGGCTCGGACCGGACCGCCACGGCGCGATCGTGGGCGAGGGTGCGCGGGTCTGGACCACCGTGCATCCCACCTCGCGCAGCCGCCGGACGACGGTGTCCCGGCCGTACACCACGCCCGCCACCCGGTCCGGGTAGTCCACCGCCATCGAGATCACCACCGGCGCCACGTCGGCTTGCGCGTGCGTGCAGCCTGGCACCACGCGACCGCCGCCCAGCCCGGCCAGCAGGGCCACCGCCTTGGCGCTGGCGCGCAGCGGGAGCTCGCGGTCCACGCCGCGCTCGAACCGGTAGGACGCCTCGCTGTGCAGCTTGTGCCGACGGCTCATCTTGGCCGTGCCGCGGGCATCGAAATGAGCGGCTTCGATCACCAGGTCGGTCGAGGTCTCGTCGATCTCGGTGTTCAGGCCGCCCATGGTGCCGGCCATGGAGATCGGCCCGGAGGAATCGGTGATCAGGATGTCCTGCGGGTCCAGGGACCTGACCACGTGATCCAGGGTCTCCAGCCGCTCCCCCGGCTGGGCCCGCCGCACTACGATCTCGCCGGTCAGCTTGGACCGGTCGAACGCGTGCAGCGGCTGGCCGAGCTCCAGCATCAGGTAGTTGGTCACGTCCACGGCGAGCGATACCGGCCGCATGCCGCACCGGGCCAGCCGGACCCGCATCCACAGCGGGGTGCTGGCCTCCGGCGAGAAACCCCGTACCTCGCGCAGCACGAACCGGTCGCAGGCGGTCGGGTCGTCGATCCGGGCCGGGTAGACGTCCGGCCCGATGAAGTCCAGCGATCCGCCCAGCAGCGTCGCGTCGGGCAGCGCGGTCGAGGCCGGATCGGTGAAGGGCACGCCGTACGCGCTGGCCAGCTCGCGGGCCAGCCCGCGCACGGACACCGCGTAGCCGCGGTCGGGCGTCACCGCGATCTCGAGCACCTCGTCGCGCAGGTGCGCGTAGGCCACGAAGTCCGCGCCCAGCGGCGCGTCCGGCGGCAGCACCATGATGCCGGTGTGGTCGTCGCCGATGGCCAGCTCGCTGGCCGAGCAGATCATCCCCTCCGAGATGTGGCCGTACGTCTGGCGCGCGCCGATCTCGAACCCGCCGGGCAGCATCGCCCCGGGCAGGGCGAGCGCGACCCGGTCGCCGACGGCGAAGTTGGTCGCGCCGCAGATCACCCCGGACGCCTCGTCGGGCGGAGCGTCGAGTTGCGCCTCGGAGACGGCGACCCGGCAGTACCTGATCGGCTTCTTCAGCCCGGTCAGCTCCTCGATCGAGAGCACCTGGGCGATCACCACGCCGCGGATGTCGTGCCCGACCGACTCCAGCGACTCGACCTCCAGGCCCGCGGCGGTCAGCCGCCGGGCCACCTCGTTCGCGTCGACCGGCTCGGGCAGCCGCGCGTACTCGCGCAGCCAGGAAAGCGGCACTCGCATCTCAGATCTCCATCCCGAACGCCCGGCTGAACCGGACATCGCCGTCCACCGCGTCCCTGATCTCGGTCAGCCCGTGCGCGATCATCAGGCTGCGCTCGATGCCGAGCCCGAACGCGAACCCGCTGTACCGGTCGGGGTCGATCCCGCAGGCCACCAGCACCCGGGGGTTGACCATGCCGCAGCCGGCGATCTCGATCCAGCCCTGCGAGCGGCACACCCGGCACGGATCGCCGCCCGGCTTGGCCGAAGCGCCGCGGCAGACGTGGCATTCCATCGATACGTCGCCGGACGGCTCGGTGAACGGGAAGTAGTCGGGCCGGAAGCGCGTGCGCAGCCCGACGCCGAACATCGCGTCCACGAACGCCTGGATCGCCCCGCGCAGGTCGGCCATGGTCAGCCCCTCGTCGACCGCGAGCCCTTCGATCTGGTGGAACACCGGGCTGTGCGTGGCGTCGAGCGCGTCGTGCCGGTAGGTGCGGCCCGGGCTGACCACGTACAGCGGCAGCGGGCGGGTCAGCATGGACCTGATCTGGACCGGCGAGGTCTGCGTGCGCAGCACCATGCCGGACTTGCGCTCGGGGCTCTGCGGGCTCGGGATGAAGATCGTGTCCTGCGCATCCCGGGCCGGGTGGTCCGGCAGCATGTTGAGCGCGTCGAAGTTGTACCACTCGGCCTCGACCTCGGGTCCCTCCGCGACCTCGTAGCCCATGGCCACGAACACGTCGGACAGCCGGTCGGCGAGCATGGTGACGGGATGCCGAGCCCCGGGCGGGACCCGGCCGCCGGGCAGGGTCACGTCGACTGCCTCGGTGATCAGCACCTGCTGGTCACGTTCGGTCTCGAGCTGGGCCTGGCGCTGCTTGATCGCCTCGCGCACCTGGCCGCGGGCCGCGCCCACCCGCCGTCCGGCCTCGGCGCGGTCCTGCGGCGGCAGCGCGCCGATGCCTGCGCTGGCCAGGGCGAGCGGCGAGCGGTCGCCGTCGTGCGCGATCCGCGCCGCCTTCAGTTCGTCCAGGGTCCGGGCGGCGGCGACCGCCGCGAGGGCCTCGTCGAGGGCCCGGGCTACCTGCTCGGGGCCCGAGGGGACCGGCTGGTCATTCTCGTTCTCTGCGGACATGGAGGTCCTGCTTCCTGCGGGCCGTACCTAAACTCTTGCTCTGCTGGGGTTCCGGCGGATCTTGTACCGAACGAACGGTGGTGGCAGCCCACGTCAACCGCGGAGTGCCGGGGAGGGCGTACCCCGAGGCTGCGCCGCGGAGTTCGCCCTGCGAGGGGCGTTAACGCCCGCCATCGCGGTGTGGATAGCCCGAAGGGACATTACCGTACCGGGCCCTGGTGCGTAGCCGCCGGGCGACGCGGTCAGCCCGCGGCTGTCCCCGCGGGCACGATAAATCGGAACTCGGCACCGCCACCGGGGGCGCACCGCACGCCGATCGTGCCGCCGTGCGCCTCGACGAGGCCCTTGACGATGTAGAGGCCGAGACCGGTGCCGCCCCGGCGCTTGCCGCGCCAGAACCGGCGGAACACCCGCGGCGCGACCTCCGGCGAGATCCCCTCGCCCTGGTCCCGCACGGAGACGGAGGCCGCGTCGGGCACGCCGAGGCCGACGGCTGCCGGTGCGCCGCCTCGCCGTCCATCCGTGCTGGTTCCACCACGATCGTCACGATACCAGCGCCGTGCCGGACGGCGTTTTCTACCAGGTTGCCGAGGATCTGGTCGATCTTGTCGGCGTCGAGCCAGGTCTCGGGCAGGCCGCCGTGCACCTCGAGCCGGAAGCGGTCTTCGGCGTCGCCAGCCGCGACCCGGCCCGCGATGATCTTCCGGGCCCGGTCCGGCAGATCCACCAGCTGCCGGTGGACCTCCATCCGGCCGGACTCGATCCGGGACACGTCGAGCAGCTCGGTGATGAGCCTGGTCACCCGGTCCGCGTCGGCGTTCACCGTCTCCAGCATTACGCGCTTCTGGTCGTCGGTGAACCGGCCCCACTTGTTGAGCAGCGTGGCCGTGAAGCCCTTGACGCTGGTCAGCGGCGAGCGCAGCTCGTGCGCGACGGTCGACACGAGTTCGGCGCGGCTGCGGTCCAGCCGCTCGCGCTGCTCGGCGCCGCGCAGGCTGATGACCAGCCGCCGCACCGTGCACGACCGGCTCGCCCTCTGGTTCAGGTCGCGCTCACGGACGTAGCCGATCGAGACGAGGACCTCGGTGCCGTCCGCCAGGTAGAGCGAGCGCTCAGGGTGGCGGGTACGGGTCGGCAGGCCGTGGTACGGGTCGGCGTAGACCCACCAGTCCCGGCCGTCGTCGTCGCACAGCGGCAGTACGTCGAACACGAACTTACCGGTCACTTCGGCCGGGTCCAGCCCGGTCAGGCGGCCCGCAACCCGGTTGAACACGATGATGCGGCCGACCTCGTCGGCGACCACCACCCCGTCCGGCAACTCATCGGCGAAGATCAGGCTCCCGATCGGGACGGGTCCTTCCGGGACGGGCCCTTCCGAGACTGCGCTGCTGGGAGCGTCATGACCATCGGTGGTCTCGCGGTCCGGTGTGGGCGATGCCCCACCGCTCGCTATGAGCTCGTCCACTTCAGCGAAGCCTCCGTCCGGCGAGACCGCACGACAATCGTCCGGCGGCCGGATGTGGTTACGGTTTGGGTGACGGATTGTGATCAGACTCTAGCGCTTAAACCGTCTTTGTGACAGTCCTGAGACGTGAATTCTCTATGTTGTAGCGCAAGTACCCTACGCCATCAGATGCTACTTACGTACCAGCTTGTCCCGTTACGCGGTGTACTCGCTGCGCACGGGCGGACGCGTAGAGGCACACTGCCGCAGCGGCCGCCAGGTTGAGGCTTTCCGCCTTCCCGTAGATGGGCACCGCGACCGGCTCATCGGCTAGCGCGACCAGGTCGGGCGGCAACCCCCACGCCTCATTACCGAACATCCACGCGGTCGGCTCGCTCAGCCGGGCCTGGACGTCGGGGTCGTCCAGAGGACGCCCGGCCCGCCCGTCCGCGGCGACGATACGCAGCCCGGCCTGGCGCATGGCGACGACGGCCTCCTCGAGCCGCGCGCCCGCCACCACGGGCAGGTGGAACAGGCTGCCGGCCGAGGCCCGTACGCACTTGCCGTTGTACGGGTCGACGGAGGCGTCGGCGAACACCACGGCCTGCGCGCCCGCCGCGTCGGCGGTGCGCAGCACGGTGCCGGCGTTGCCGGGGTCACGGACGTTGGCCAGCAGGGCCGCCAGGGCGGGTGCGGGCCGGGTCACCGCGGCGAGCGGGACGTCGACGAAGCCGCAGACCGCCAGCAGACCTTGCGGTGTGACCGTCTGGGCCAGGTCTTCCATCACCTCACCGCTGACCAGGTGCACGGGCACGCCCGCGCCTTCGGCGGCGGTGACGAGATCGGAGTACCTGCTCCGCGCGGGCACGGTCACGAACAGGTCGCTGACCTTGGCTCCGCAGCTGAGCGCCTCCCCCACGGCTTGCGGGCCCTCGGCGAGGAAGGCCCGCTCACGCTGGCGGAAGGCCCGCTTAGTCAGCCGCCTCGCTGCCTTCAGCCGGGGCGAGTGGATGCCTGCGTACGCGATGTCAGCCGACACGACCCCTACGCGGCCGCGGACCCTGACGCGTCAGGGAGAGCCTTCTTGGCCACCTCGACCAGGGCCGCGAAGGCCGACTCGTCCGCGACGGCCAGCTCGGCCAGCATCCGCCGGTCGACCTCGACGCCGGCGACCCGCAGGCCCTGGATGAACCGGTTATAGGTCATGCCGTTGGCCCGGGCCGCGGCGTTGATCCGCTGGATCCACAGCCGCCGGAAGTTGCCCTTGCGGTCCTTGCGGTCGCGGTAGGCGTAGGTCATCGAGTGGAGGACCTGCTCCTTGGCCTTGCGGTACAGCCGTGACCGCTGCCCCCGGTAGCCGCTGGCCCGTTCGAGGACAACCTTGCGCTTCTTGTGGGCGTTGGTCGCCCGCTTCACGCGTGCCATTGTTGTTCTATCTCCCTCGCGCGGGCCGGGCTACTTGCCCAGCAGCCTCTTGATCTCCTTGACGTCGCTCGGCGCGAGCGTCACTTCGTCGTAAAGCCGTCGCGTCAGGCGGGACGACTTGTGTTCGAACAGGTGGCCACGGTTGGCGCGGCGGCGCATCACCTTGCCGGTACCAGTCAGTCGGAATCGCTTTCTGGCACCGCTGTGGGTCTTCATCTTCGGCATGGTCGCCGTCGTCTCCGTTTCTCAATCTCTGCCGCGGCGTTTACCGCGGTCGGCCATGACATGCAGCAGTCACCGTTCCCGGCGCTGGCCCTTTGGGCAGGGCTACCGGGAATCAGTCCGGCCCGGTGCTACTACCGGCTAGGCCGGACCCGGTACCGTGGCGCCCTCGGCGGCGGCCTCGCTCGCCGCAGGCTCGGGCGCCTCTGTCGCGACCCTGCTGCCCTGAGCGGCTGGCGCCGCGGGGCTGCCCTGAGCGGCTGGCGCCGCGGGGCTGCCCTGAGCGGCTGGCGCCGCGGGGCTGCCCTGATCGGCTGGCGCCGCGGGGCTGCCCTGAGCGGCTGGCGCCGCGGGGCGCGGGCTGGGCACGGACTTGCTGTGCGACTGCCCGGCGTGTGCCTTGGCCTCGCTCTTCTTCTTGTGCGGACCGATCACCATGATCATGTTCCGCCCGTCCTGCTTGGGCTGCGACTCCACAAAGCCAAGCTCTTCAACGTCTCCAGCGAGACGCTGCAGCAAGCGGAAGCCGAGTTCCGGGCGTGACTGCTCACGTCCCCGGAACATGATCGTCACCTTGACCTTGTCCCCCGCCTTGAGGAACCGCTCGACGTGGCCCTTCTTGGTGCCGTAGTCGTGCGGGTCGATCTTCGGCCGGAGCTTGATCTCCTTGACGATCGTCTGGGTCTGGTTCTTGCGTGACTCCCTGGCCTTGACCGCGGCCTCGTACTTGAACTTGCCGTAGTCCATGAGCTTGGCCACCGGGGGCCGGGCAGTCGGGGCAACCTCGACCAGGTCGAGATCGGCTTCCTGAGCTAGCTTGAGCGCGTCATTGATCGAGACGATCCCGATCTGCTCCCCCTTCGGCCCGACCAGCCGGACTTCGGGAGAACGGATGCGCTCGTTGATACGTGCTTCGGCGCTGATGTGACCTCCTTGAGCCTGTATCCCGCCGTCGGCGCCTCCGGCGGCGGTATGTGCTCGCCCCCGGGGTTCCCGGCGCCGCGACCGCCTCGAAAGGCGGATGCCGCACACGAGAAAGCCCCGCGAGCGCTGCGCTTCGCGGGGCAACCACAACAACGGCGCCGTCCCCTCACGGGAATACGCCGTGCCAACCAGTACCGGCAGCGTACGCGCGTTTCGCACGTATCGCCGCTGGGACTTCTGGCCAGACCCGCCTGCCTCGGTAGTAACCGGGCCGACCGGGTGGGAGGTGGTCCTCCGCTTCGCGCGCCCGGCGCCTAGACGCCGAGCTGTAACAACTAACCCTAACAGCACCGGGACGCGAAGCGGTATTCCCGCCGGGCAGGGGCAACTAGCCGTCTGGCAACGCAGGCCCCATCAGTCTCGCCGATCGCAGCTTTCCAGCCTTCTGCATGATCGTGGTGGACCGTTACGGGCGCTCTGACACCAGTAACGGTCTACGATCCAGGTCGGGCGGCGGCTAGTTGAGGACGCGGTTGGTGAAGGTGCGGGTGCCTAGGTAGCTGAAGACCGCGGTGCCGCCGATGAGGGCGACCAGCACGGCCCACATGGGCATGTGCGGGAGTACCGGGGTGAGCACTGCGCGCAGGCCCTCGGACATGTACACCATCGGGTTGATCAGGACCGCGATCTGCAGCCAGCGAATGTGGTGCAGCGCCGACCAAGGGTAGTAGACGCAGCCCAGCATCGTGGCGGGCAGCAGGATCACGGCGAACAGCATCTGCATCTTGCGCGGATCCATGATCGTGCCGAGCAGCAGCCCGAGCGAGGAGGTCAGCAGCGACGCGAAGGCCAGGATCACGATGAACAGCGCCCAGTTGGTCACGTGGACGTGCGGAGCCTGCCCGGCCGCGTGCACGAACAGCACGATCGGGAACACGATGAGCGCGCCGATGAAGGACTGGACCGCGCCGGCCACGATCTTCTGGATGGCCAGGACTCGGATCGGCACCGGGGCGAGCGCCCGGTCCTCGATCGTGCGCTGCCAGGAGAACTCCATCACCAGCGGGAACGTCACCGCCATGATGCCCTGCATGAGCAGCATGGAGGCCATCAGGCCGGGTACCAGGATGGTGGCGAAGTTGATACCGCCCTTGACGGACGCGCCCGCCGCGGCGGCGCCGCCGCCCAGGTTGAAGCCGCCGCCGATCTTGGGAAACACGTAGGCGAAGACGAAGACGAACAACAGCGGCTGCATGACCGCCCGGGTGAAGGTGGCGACGGCGTTGCGCCGCAGCACCCGGAACTCCCGGGCCATCATGGCGTTGAACGTCTTGACCAGGGTCGGCCGCGGCACCGGCGCATTGGTGATCAGATCAGCGATGGCCGCCGACGAGGGCGCCCCGCCGGGCTCGGCGACCTCGATGGGGGCTCTGCGCGTGGTTGTGGTCACTCCCGGTACTCCCGTCCGGTCAGGGTGAGGAATACGGTCTCCAGGCTGGGCTTGAGCTGGGTCGCGTCACGTACGGTCAGTCCGGCGGCGGATCCGGCGGTGATGAGCTCGCCGAGCACGCCCTCGGGTTCACGGGTGAAGACCCGGACGGAGTCGCCGTCGGCCTCTACCTTGCTGACGCCAGGGCGTTCGGCCAGCCCGGTCCTGGCGGCCAGGTCCTCGGGGACGGCGTCCTCGTACCGGACCGTGATCACCGTCTCCGCGCCCGCGCCGTCCTTCAGCTCGGACACGGTGCCCGACGCGAGCACCTCGCCGTGGTCCACGACGGCGACCTGCTCACACAGCGCTTCGGCTTCCTCCATGTAGTGCGTGGTCAGCAGGATGGTCTGCCCCTCGGCGTGCAGCACCTGCAGAATGTCCCACAGATTCACCCGGGTCTGCGGGTCCAGGCCGGCGGTCGGCTCGTCAAGGAACAGCACGTCGGGCCGGTGCACCAGGGCCCGGGCGATGAGCAGCCGCCGCGCCTGCCCGCCGGACAGGTCGGTGGACATCGCCTTGCGCCGGTCGGCCAGCCCGAACACCTCGAGCAACTGCTCGGCGCGCCGTGAGGCCTCGCGCAGGCTCAGGCCGAAGAACCGGCTGCGGAACTCCAGGTTCTCGGCCACGGTCAGCTGCATGTCGAGCGTGTTGTTCTGGGTCACCACGCCGATCCGGCGCTTGACCCCGACCGGATCGGCCACCACGTCCAGGCCGGACACCCAGGCCCGGCCGCCGGTGGGCAGGATCAGCGTGGTCAGCATGCCGATCGTGGTGGACTTGCCGGCGCCGTTCGGCCCGAGCAGGCCGAAGAACTGCCCGGATTCGACCGACAGGTCGATACCGCGCACGGCGGGCACGTCCCCGCGGGACGACTTGTAGGTCTTGCGCAGGTCCTCGGTGCGAATCGCGTACCCCGATGCGCCCGTCCCCGATATGCCACTCCCCGATGTGCCGTTTCCTGGTGTGCCATTCCCCGATTTGGCCGTCATGATGTCAACCTATGTTGACGAGCACACACTGTCAACTTGAGTTGACACGTGCGCTTCCTGCCCCGTGTCACCGGCCGCGCTCCTTCCTGGTCAGCTCGCTGAACTGACTGATCGTGTCGATGAAGAACTTGCGGATGACCGGCTCGTCGGCCGGCCTCACGAAGTCGAAGGCGGACCGCCAGTGAGGTCCGGCCAGAGTCAGGTAGTCCTCGCAGATCTGGCGGCCCTTGCTGGTCACGTACAGCCTGACCACCCGCCGGTCCCCGGGATCCCGGCGCCGCTCCACGTAGCCCTCGCGGACCAGCGTGTTGACCACGGAGGTGAGGGTGCCAGGCGACGACCAGCCCCGGGCGGCCACGTCACTCGACTTGAGCCCGTCCCCGGCCAGCAGGACCCGGAGCACGCCCAGCCCCGCCGGGCTGATTCGCAGGCCCGCCTGGACCAGCGTGCTGGCGTAGTAGGCGCCCATGATCCGGGAAGCGGCCAACAGCAGCGTATGCAGCGGCGCGTCAGCGGGAATCCCGTCCGCCGGATCGCCCCAGATCCATCCCGCGCCATGGCCGACAGCCGGTCCCGGACCGCATCCGGCGGGCCTGTGCTCGCCGTCCGCTGCGCTCCGCGATCCCGCCTCCGGTCCCATTTCCTCTGGCGGCGGCACCCCGGCCACTTCGCTCTCGTGCACGGCGCCAAGTCTCCACCGCAGCTATTTCCATGTCAAACCATTTGAGGTCGAAACAAATCCCGCGTCGGCCTTACGAGTCTGCGGCACATTGCACCGGACGCCCGCCCTAGGCTAGGGCGGAGTGAGCAGCGTAACGAGCGAGCACGGCCACTCCCCCGCCGGTGAGTCGGGCCGGCCAGGTTCGCTGCCCGGGATCCGCACCTCCGGTTGGGCTCCGTGGCTGGTCATGGGCGGGTATCTCCTGGCCGCCTACGTGCTGACCTGGCGGCTTTGGGTCGACCCCGGGGCGCGGATGGTGAGCGGCAACCCCGGAGACGTCAACCTGGTGGCGTGGTTCATGCGGTACAGCGCGACCGCGGTCTCGCACGGCCGGCTCCCGGCGCTGGTGACGACCGGGCTGAACGCGCCGCAGGGCATCAACCTGATGTGGAACGCGTCGATGCTCCTTCCCGGGATCCTGCTGGCTCCGGTGACGCTGCTGGCAGGCCCGGTGGCCAGCCTGAACCTGCTACTGACCTTGGGTTTCGCCGGTTCCGCGGCCAGCTTGTTCTGGGTGCTCAGGTGGTGGGGAGCCAGTATCACCGCAGCGGCGGTGGGTGGCGCCGTATACGGGTTCTCTCCGGCGCTGGTCGTCGCCAGCATGGGTCACTTCCAGCTGCAGTTCGCCGTGCTCCCGCCGCTGATCATCCATGCGCTGCTGCGGATTGCCACCGGCCGCGGCAGTGCCCTGTGGGCCGGCGTCCGGCTCGGCCTGCTGACGGCCGCCCAGCTGTTCACCGGCGAAGAACTGCTGGTCGACACCGCCGTGGCCGCTGTGATCGTGGTTGCGGTGCTCGCCCTCGGTCAGCCGCGCGCAGCCGTTGAGGCGCTCCGGAGCCGGGCCTGTACGACCCTGGCCGCTCTCGGCACCGCGGTCGCGGTCCTGGTACTGACCTGCGGGTACCCGCTGTGGGTACAGTTCCGCGGCCCGCTCGCCTCGCACGGCAGCCCGTGGCAGGTCAGCGAGTTTCACAACTACCTGTACGCCTTCGTGACCCCGTCCGGCGCGTTGCTATTCCATACCAGTTCCAGCGCTGCCGCTGCCGCCAGCTACCCTGCGCCCCAGCCCGAATACCTCGCCTACCTGGGCTGGCCACTGCTCGTCGTCGCGATCGTGGCCACGGTCCGTTTCTGGCGGGACCCGAAGGTCCGGCTGACGGCGGTGACCTTTGCGCTGCTGGAACTGTTCTCGCTCGGTGCCGCCAGAGTGACCTTCTACGGGATCCGGTACCCGGCCGCGCTTCTGCCGTGGCACTGGTTGCAGGGCCTGCCGGTGCTGACCGACGCTCTGCCGGACAGGTTCTCCATTCTCGCGGACGGTGCGGTAGCGGCCTTGCTCGCGTTCGCCCTGGACCGGGCGCGGGGCCCGGCCCGAATCACCTCCCCGTCCGGCGTCACGGATCGCGGGCGAGCCTGGGGACCGGCGGGGTACGTCGCCGCCGCGGCCGTGGTCCTGGCCATCCTCCCCCTGGTGCCTTTGCCGCTACGTGCCGCCAGCGTCAGCCAAGCCCCGGCTGGCTGGCAGCAGGCCTTCGCCAGGCTAGGGCTGGCCTCCGGCGCCGAGGTCCTGGTCATCCCTGACCTTAGGCGCGGCATGGGCTGGCAGGCGGAGACCGGCGTGCCCGGCTCCATGGTCGGCGGCGGCGCGCTCATCGAGCCCAACCGGAGCGGGCAGGCTACGAGTTACATCTACAACCGGCGCCCGACCGTGGAGTACCTCGGGGCGCTCTACGCCGGGCTGCCGGGCGGCCGCGCGCCCACGCGGGCACAGGTGCGCGCCGATCTCGCGTACTGGCATCTGGCCGCCATTGTCGCCGTCACCACCGCGAACACGCGGCTCGCCCGCTATCTGACCGCCGAGTTCGGCCCGCCGACGATCGGGGTCGGCGACATGCTTGCGTGGCAGCACCCCGTGCTGCAAGCTTCGCGCGGTAGGTTAGCTCCTTTACGGAGGGAAGGGACGCATGTCTGGCCTGGACACGATCGTCATCACCGGCGGAGCTGGCTTCCTTGGCTCGCACCTTTGCGAACGGCTGCTGGCCGACGGCTGCTCGGTGATATGCCTGGATAACTTCTGCACCGGTACCCCGGCTAACGTGGCGCACCTGCTCGAGAACCCCGCGTTCCGGCTGATGCGCTACGACGTGACCGAGTATCTCTACGTGGGCGGCCCGGTGGATGCGGTGCTCCACTTCGCTTCCCCGGCGAGCCCGGTCGACTACCTCGAACTGCCGATAGAGACGCTGAAGGTCGGCTCGATCGGGACCATCCACGCGCTGGGGCTGGCGAGGGAGAAGAGCGCACGGTTCCTGCTCGCCTCCACCTCGGAGGTCTACGGCGATCCGCTGGTCCATCCGCAGGGCGAGAACTACTGGGGCAATGTGAACCCGGTCGGCCCGCGCGGCGTTTACGACGAGGCGAAACGCTTCGCCGAGGCGCTGACCGTGGCCTACGGCAAGAACCACAAGGTGGATACGAAGATCGTCCGTATCTTCAACACCTACGGTCCGCGGATGCGGCCGGACGACGGCCGGGCCATTCCCACGTTCATCAGCCAGGCGCTGCGCGGTGAGCCGATCACCGTGTCCGGCGACGGCAGCCAGACCCGGTCGGTCTGCTACGTCGGCGACCTTGTCGAGGGCATCCTGAGGTTGCTGCGATCATCGCATCCCGGCCCCATGAACATCGGGAATCCCGGCGAGCTGACGGTGCTCGAACTGGCGAAGATGATCCGGCGCATGACCGGGTCGCAGTCGCCTATCACCTTCATCCCGCGTCCGCAGGACGATCCGATGGTGCGGCAGCCGCGAATTGACCTGGCCGGCGAGGTCCTCGGCTGGAAGCCCGCGGTCGGCCTGGAGGAAGGCCTGGGCCGTACGATCGAGTGGTTCCGGGAGCGTGCGGGATGAGCGCCGCCGTGAAACTCTCCATCCTGATGCCCGTGTACAACGAGGCCAAGACCGTGCAGACCGTCATCAAGCGGGTGCTCGACGTCAGCTTCCCCTGCCAGGTGGAGGTGGTGATCGTCGATGACGCGAGCACCGACGGAACAGCCGAGATCATCGAACAGGTTCACGACGAGAGGCTGATCAAACTCCGGCACCCGGCGAACCGCGGCAAGGGAGCCGCGATCCGCACCGCGACCGCGGCGGCCACCGGTGATTTCATGGTGCCGCTGGACGCGGACCTGGAGTACCAGCCGGAAGAGATCCCCAAACTGCTCGAACCGGTCCTGAGCGGTGACGCCGACGTCGTCTACGGCAGCCGGACCTTCGGCAGCCATTCGGCGTATTCGTTCTGGTACGTCCAGGGCAACAAGGCCCTGACGACGTTCGCGAACGTCCTGTTCAACGCCTATATCGCGGATCTGGAGACCTGTTTCAAGCTCATGCCGCTCGACCTGCTGCGCAGCCTGAACATCACCGCCGACGGATTCGGCATGGAGGCCGAGATCACCGGCAAGCTACTGGCTCGCCGCATCCGCCCGTTCGAGGTACCGATCACGTACCGGGCCCGCAGCCGCGAAGCAGGCAAGAAGATCACCTGGCGAGACGGGGTGCAGGCGATGTGGATCCTGGCCCGGATCCGCGTGACGAGACAACCTAAATGACGTAAAGGAACAACTCAGAGGGGATCGGCAGGTTCAGTGCGATGTCCTCGTGGCGCTGGCGGAACCCGGCCGGTAGACCGACGCCCCGTCGGCCCGGTAGCTGAACCTGAAGCCGGTAGCGGACAGATACTGCGACAGGGCCGGGCCGGGCTTCGGCAGCCAGACCAGCACCCAGCCGACGTGCAGGGTCCGCAGGTCCGCCCGGGCCGCCGCGACCTGCGCTGGCGTTCTCTTCCGGCCCTGTTGGGCCTCGTTGAGCTGGGCGTAAAACGGATGCCCCGCGATTCCTGCGACGGTCCGCGTGGGCACCCAGGACGTGTAGCAGGCCGCCCGGGGATGCCCGTCAGCGGTGGCGATCAGAATGGCCTGGGTGGTGGGCGGCTCGCCGTAGAAGGGGAGGTTGTACAGGCCGAACGGTACGTCCACGACGATCGAGCCGGAGTGGTCGGCGGCAATCGGGCGGTCCAGTGCGGGCAGCGTGGTGGGCATGACCGGAACACCTCCCGGGCTGCCCGACCAGCCCGCCTCCAGGACGCCGAGTGCCGCCACCGCCAGGATCACCGGCCAGGCCCGGTGCCGCACCAGCCAGTCCACCGCTGCTCCGGCGAGCAGGGCCGCGCCGACCAGCCCGAGCAGGGCGAGCCGGTCGGCCTCGCGGAAGATGGACAGCCCAGGTGTCCGGAGGAACCAGGTGTCCGGCATCAATGCCGACACCCGCAGGCCGTCCCAGGTCTGGGCCAGCGGCACGTATACGTGGGTGCCGACATCCAGCACCGGCCCGAGCGCAAGCGCGGCGCCGCCCAGCCAGAGCAGCGCGAGCAGCCAAGCGCTGCGCCGGCGCCAGCTCGCGAGCACGCCAAGGACCGCGAGCAGGCTGAGCACCACGCCGAAGGTATTAAGCGTCTCAAGGTGGGTTCGGGAGGTGTAGATGTGGCCCAGGCCGGTCAGTCCGTCGTTGACGAGCCGGGGCGAGGGCGCGAACAGGCTGGACAGGTTGGCGACCCAGGTGGTGTACCCGTAGGACGTCGCCGGAGCGGCGGTCCCGCCCGCGCGTGCCTGCTGGACCATGGCCACCAGTTGCGGACTGGCCACCACGGCGGCCGTCACGGCACCGACGGCTACCACCCTGAGCCGGGTCAGGGCCGTGGACTGGGTACGCGCCGCCAGCAGCCACGGGATCAGCGCGAGAACGGCCAGGATCACGGCCATCACCGCTGATTCCTGATTGACCAGCGCTGAGGCGCCCAGGACCACGCCCAGGATCAATCCCCGGCCGATCGTGGGGTCACGGCGCAGCCTGACGGCGGCCTCGAGGGTCAGCGGCAGGAACACCGTGCCGTACACGATATTGATGTGGTACCAGGCCTGGTACGTCAGCATCGCCGACAGGCCGAAGAACGCGCCGGCCGCGATCGCGCCGACCCTGGTGGGCAGCCACAGCCGGGCGGGCCGGTACATCGCATAGCAGGCCAGGCCGGGCGCGAGGATGTTCAGCAGGTTGTAGGAGGCCGACGGGCCGAAGACCAGCGTGAAGGGGGTCATCACCGCGCCGAGCAGCGGCACCAGCGTCTGGTAGCCCAGCTGGAGTCCGACGGGCGCGGCCAGGTAGGTGGTGGACCACGGATTGTGCAGGTGGACAATCTGGTGCGCCACCCACCACATGTCCCATACATAGATGGATACGTCCCTGCTGACCGGCAGCCTGCCGGCGAGGTAGGACGCGAGCGGCCAGGTCACCGCGACCCCGGCAGCCGGGAAGCCCGGCCAGCCGCCGCCTCCCGCGCCCAGGGGCGCGCGGCGGCCGCCCGCACTCGCCCCGGCATGCGGGCCGCTCGTCCCGGCTTGCTAGCGGTCTGCCCCTCGATCATTAGGGGCAGCCTGGTGGGCCCAGCACCGAACGCGCCGGGGCGGGGCGATTGCTCCGGTAGAGTCGTCCGGGTGGCAGGGACTCGGACGGGCAAGCGCACGAGAGTTCGCGCAGACTTCTCGGCGGCGGATGCGGAGCTGGCGGACACGCTCGACAGCACCGAGCAACTACGCGGGATGGATCTTCGAGCTCATCGAGCCGTACCTAGGCAACGAAGTGCTCGAGATTGGCGCAGGTCACGGAACTTTTACCGGCCGATGCTGGACAGGAAGGCCAAGCGGGTCGTCGCCTCCGACCTATCGGAGCGGTGCGTCAGCAAGCTGCGCGAAAGGTTCTGGGGCGCGGAGTTGGTGAAGATTCTGCACGGATCTGTCGACTCGGCTGCCGCGCATGGTCCCTTCGACAGCGTGATACTGATCAACGTCCTGGAGCACATCGAGGACGACGACGGCGCTCTGCGGGAACTCGGCGGCCAGCTCCTGCGACCCGGAGGGCGCGTCGTTCTGATGGTACCCGCATTCTCGCTTCTCTACAGTGGGTTCGACCGGAGGATCGGTCATTACCGGCGCTATCGCAGGCCCGGACTACGCAAACAGCTCACGGACGCCGGATACGAGGTACTGGACGTCAGGTACGTCAACGCCGTTGGCGCGGTGGCGTGGCTGCGTGCTGGCCCGCTGCCTGCGCCGCACACCCACGCACGGCACTCCGGTCAAGATCTTCGACAGGTACTTCGTTCCGAAGCTCAAGCGGCTGGAGCGGCGGTGGCGCCCGCCCTTCGGTCAGTCCGTGCTCGCGGTAGC